>NZ_JBNAFI010000002.1:0-615746 GCF_049707515.1 Microbacterium arborescens
CGAAATCGCTGCGGCATAATCAAACCCAGCTGACCGCACGGTGTCGAGAAACTCCACCACTCAGCGGGACGTCACCGCTCGTGATGCAGATGATCGGCAGATTGTCTCGTGGGAGACTCAACGGCTCGCATCACTTAGGTGCGTTCGTCGCAGCCACACGGCGATGTTAGAGCCCATCACCGGCGCCGTCTCCCATAAACCCGATCGGCTGCGGTATCTCAGCAGAGCCTCTACGTTCGTGTTGTGAGCACAGCTGAAACTGGCGATGGCCACACGACCGCACTTGATGCGTGGCCGGTAGGCAGCGCCCCTAAAGGTTCTCTTCCGTGTCGGGCTTGTTCGTTGACGCTGTGATCGTCGAGCTGGCGGTAACCGTCCAACTGAGCCCGTAATCCGTCGGTGGTGGGGGCTGACATGGGTGGGTGCAGGCTTGCTGGCAGCGGGTCTCCTTCCCGTCCTCGCGGTGTCACATCGTCGCCCTCAGCGCGGGTCGGTGAAGGCCGAGTAACAAACGAGGAGAGAGGTGGCGCCGCGCCGCCCCTCTCCTCGTTCGCTGGGTTAGTGCGAGGTAGTCGCGGTCATCTGTCCTGGTACTCAATGCAGTAGTCGGCGCCAAGCTCGTCTCGTAGAGACTGTGCTAGAGCCCGACCGCGAGCCTCCCACTGTTGCCGCTCGTGCGATGTGGCGAACGCGTACTTCGTCCGAGCGATGTCCTGGAAGTCCTCGTTCCAGGATCGCAACCCCTCAACAAGTTCATCCGACAGCGGAAGCGACGCAGGGTCCACATCGGTTGGTGCCTCACCTGGTGTTCTTTCCCAGAGCGGGTGGGCGAAGTACTCGGCAGCGAGCCGCAACGTTCGAGTCACTTGTCCAGCTCTCCTTCGCCTAGTAATTCGCCATCGTCACAGCACATTCGTGCCGGGGCACTGCGAGGAGCTCGGAAAAGCGGTGATAATCCGTTGTGCTGTCGTTCCGAGGGCTGTGCGAGGCGTGGAGATGTAGGTGAGGTTGCCGTTCCGGTACAGGTAGACCTCGCGGGAGTAGCAGTAGGTCTGGCGCCCGCTGTCGTAGCTCACCTTGTCGGGGTCGTAGAGGTTCCACGAGATGGACCACGAAGCCATATCACGCCAGTTGATGCCAGTCGGTGCTGCCATCGTCTCCCAGTCCGTGATGTGGTTCTTCAGGATGTGTCGATAGCCGTAGCCCTCGGTGCCGCAACGAATTGCGGCCACACTTCCGGTCATCTGCGGTTGGGCACGGAGCCGTGTGTACTCCTTGACCAGCTTGCTTTCTCCGTCGAAGAGCCCACACGGAGCCCAGTTGGATGCCGGAGGGCTATTCGGCGGGACTGCTAGAGGCAGTACCTGACCATCCTGCGACGGTGCTGCCAATGCTGCCTCCTCTTCTGGAGAGAGACGCTCGGCGCTGAAGGTCCACACGTCGCCGTTCTCATCTACAGGGAGCGTCACGACGGGCGGAGGTGTTTCAGCGACGGCAGCGCCCTGAGGCGTGTCTGCGCTGTCATCTGCGACGTCTGCCGCCACTGCGGCAGGTGCGGCCAGGAACGATGCGGTTAGCGCGAAGGCTCCGATCACGATCGCGAGTGAGCGGGTACGGGATATCGAGCGAGCGACGGTTTGCATTGAAGCATCCTTCGAAGAGTTCGGTGTCCGGTTTCGTTCCATGAAACGGCGACAGGAGAGATCGATCAAGCGTTGTGAGAGAGACCTCATTGATCAGAGGCGCCGGTGGTGGACGATCTACGGGGTCGTTGACAGCATCACTTCATCCACCGCGACACCATCCGCGACTCGATCGCACAGTCCTCATCAACCCGCTGACACGCCGCTCGCAGCATGGCCAGATTGTCGCCAGCGCACAAGCACAGTCCGGCCTGCGGTAGCAGGTGGCCGGTTCCCTAATGCTGCAACACGTAGAAAGTGTCGCGTGGCTTTTCAGGGGCCGGAGGAGGTGCGCGAAGCCGTGGACATGTTCAACGCAGAGATGGTCCGTCTTTCACTTGATCCGTCATACCTGGAAGGACATCAGGCGAGTCACTCGAACGGCAGGCGCTCGCACGGACGGCTGCGCTGACGACGCGTACGGCGAGATGTCCACTCTCCTCGGAAACGCCAGTCGAGGTCATCGATCTCAGCGACGCGCTCCCGGATGGCGGCATCGACTAGTGCTTCCGTGAGTGGTTGTGGCCCCACTCCGAGGGCTCTGTGGATGGCCGTGAACGTCATGCGGCAAGGCTACGGGTCGTTTTGGCGCCGTCGTGCGCGACTACGGGTGTAACTCCACAGGAGTTCTCGATTGCTGACAAGGATGGCTTCGAACGACTCGCTTCCCCCGAGATATCGAGTCCATGGCCAGTCGCTTCTCCTACCACCGTCGTGCCTCAATGACTCCTCTGCGAAGGGCGCGTGCGGACCGCCCCTTCCAGCGACGCTCGCCAACGTATTCGCCCTCTGCTGAGGGATAGCCCTGGCCGTTCGCGCGCAGTTGGCGTTGGACGAGACCGATCCGATACTCCTGGCCGTGAGAGGCGGCAGCAAAGTCGGCGTCTAGACGGATGTAGTCGTTGAAAAAGGGGCGCAGGTCCGCCAGCAGGAGATGGCTCATTGGGTTGAGCCATCGCTGCTCCTGCCATCTCGGCATGGCATTGACCTAGTCTTTGTCCAGCACCCGAAATGCGTGGAGGAGATGGCCGGCGGGCGTCGGATCTCCAGTGCCCATATGTGGGCGTCCTTCAACCTCCGTGGCGAGTCGCAGAAAGAGCGTCTAACTACCGCGCGCTGCGGCGACGGTCGCAATGGCCGACAGCATGAAAAATGCAGGGATCAACCGCCTGATGGGCAGCCAGCTGCGTGAGTCGGCCTAGCGGGGGTGGTACGAGTGTCGATTCATTCGAGTACCCGTGTACAGGGCCTACAGATGAAACCCCTGGCGGTTCCCAGGGGTTTTGTCGTATTCGATGTGATGGCCGGCGCGGCGCGGGGAGGGCTGTGTCGGTCAATGTGTCGCAGGGTCATCGCATTGGCCGGTCACAGACCCGCCGAGGTGCACTTTTGAGACGGCGGGCAGTAGCCCTCGGAGCCTGGCAGTCTTCCGGGCGGCATGACGAGCCAGGTTCGCGTGTTTCTACAGCCGGGTGACTCGGGACTCGACGATCGCGTCTACGCGTCGGATCCAGTCGCCGCCGTTCGAGTGACACCACGCGACGGCATCACTCGCCCACAGCAGCGGATGCTCGTGCGGCGCGACATGTCGATACTGCTCCTCAACGAGTGCGCCAAGGGGCAGTGGTCGCGCCTCCTTGCGGAAGGTCACTCATCCACCGTAAGCGGGGCAACGGACCGACTCCGGAAGGATCGTGGAGTGCACGCCGTGATGCGTAGTCGACGGCGGCTCGTCGGGACGAAGTGGCGCCCGGGGCCCCTCCAGAGCCCCGGGCGCAGGTCGGGCGCGAGACGAGGACCTAGCTCGCGGCCGAGGTGTCGAGCAGGCCCGCCCTGCTCCCCACCAGCGCTGGATCGCACCCGACGTGATGATCATGCCGCCCGTGGCAGCAGGCGGATGTCGGTCGGATCCTGGTCGCCGGCGACGAAAACAGCCGGTCTGCCGCTGAAAGAGCCGCCCGATCCCGATGTGCGAGAGGTCGCTGCGTGCCGATTTTGCCCACTCGATTTCATCCGATCGGATGAAGCGCGAGGATGCCGCCGGCGACGGAGGCGCCACCAGCGACAGCGAAAGCGCCCCGGCATCCGAGGATGCGGGGCGCTTCACGATCCGGGGGAGACCGTCGACCTGCTGACTCCGACGCTACGGGGCCTCGGCTGGTCCGTCGAGTCGGCACTTCGGGGGACAAGACCCCCCGGGCGGGGCGGCGGCGGGGTCAGCGACGGTGGAACGGGCAGCCTCGGCCGGAACCCTCCGCGCGGACCCGGCCGCCGGAATCCTCGGCGCGGACCCGGCCGCCGGAACCCTCGGCGCGGACCCGGCCGCCGGACGCGGGCTTGGTCGGGAGGCGGCGCAGGTCCACCTCGAGCCCTTCTCCGAGGATGGTGACTTCCGGGTGGCTGAGCGCCGTGACCGCGGTGGCGAGACCGGCGATGGCGAGCTTCTCGCCCGGGCACCGGTGGCCCGTCGCGACATCCGCGCCGCCGTGGGGGATGAAGGCGGGCAGAGCCTCGTAGTCATCGACGCCGACGAATCGCTCGGGATCGAACGCGGTCGCGCGTTCCCACGAGCTCTCGTCGAGGTTGGTGCCGAGGATGTCGAGCACGACACGGCCGCCGGCTGCGACGCGCTGCCCGTCGAGCTCGATGTCGGCGATGGCGCGCCCCGGCAGCACGGGGACGAAAGGTGCGGTGCGCCGGATCTCCTGCGCGAAGGCGACGGCGAGGGGTCCGCCATCGAGCGTGCCGCGCTCCGACGCCTCTGCCGCGATGCGCCCACGCCACTCCGGGCGGTCGTGCAGCTCCTTCGCGGCGAACGCGACGAAGCGTGCGACCGCGATCATCGGGCGCATGCTGTTCTGCAGCTCGATGCCGGCGAGGCGGGCGGACAGCAGCACCCCGGCGCGATCGCGATGCCAGGCCCATTCGTGCAAGGCCGTCCCCGGTTCCGGACCGAGATCGCCGTCACGCACCGCCTCGATGAGGTGCTGGGCGTGGCGGTCCGACCACCGGCGGTTCAGCCAGGCGAGCGCGTACTCCGGCGAGTAGGGCACGCCGAAGCCGTCCACGATCTGGGCCAGACGCGCCGCCCAGCGAGTCTTGGCGTCCGGCGTTCCGGGCAGGCCGGCCCACTGCATGATGGCCCGCCCGAACGCGCCGACCGCTGCGTCGTAGGCGGATCGCGTGCCTCCCGCGAGCCATTCGTCGAGCTCGCTCTGCCACTGCGCGGCGAGGAGCGGGCGCAGCCGCTCGACCTGCTCGTCTTCGTAGGCGACGTCGAGGAACGTGGCCTTGCGGTGCCGGTGGTCGTCGCCGTCGAGACTGTGCACCGAGCCGTGTCCGAAAAGCGTCTCCTGCACGATTCCCGGCATCGCACCGTGGCGGCGCACCCGGTCCTCGTCGTAGAAGACCTCGACGCCTTCGGCTCCGCGTACGAGGATGGTCGGGTCTCCGAGCAGGCCCATCGGCGCCGAACGCGCGCCGGCGCGGACGCGCCTCCAGATGCGTTCCCCGAAGCCGTATCCGCGCAGCAACAGCTGGGGCGAGTCGTCGGTCAGCGTGCGGGCAGCGGCGGTGAGCGACGACGTCATGCGACAACGCTCGCACGTCGCCACGGGCGCGCGCAGGGGGAGGCGGATGCGGATGACGTGTGCTAGCCGGCAGCTCCGCCAGGGGCGCTGCGAAGCGGCCCGACCGTGGCCCGTAAGGGTGTCCGATACCTCCCACTCGAGCCTGTCGCAAGTGCCTCGACGGATCGATCGACGGCACGCATCGTGTAGGCATGTCCAACGCATTCAACGACGACCTCGCCCGCCCCGCCGCTGCCGAGGATGCCGGCATCCAGCCGTTGCGCGACGGCGATGCGACCAGCGTGGCCGACCCCGACCTCGACCCGGCCCAGCGCGAATGGGATCGCACCGACGCCGTCGATGAGGCACTCGACGCCGGCGTCGATCCGGCAGAGATCGACATCGCGACCGCGACGAGCGACGACCCCGCGCACATCCCCTCGGACGACGACCAGATCCCCGCCGAGGACCTGCCGACGGACTCCGCGCAGCCCGAGACCCAGGGAGACGACCCCCTCATCGCCGAGCTCGGCGAGGACGGCGAGGGCGACATCAGCGACGAGGGCATGTGACCGCTGGTATCGAGTCGTATGCCCCGATCGGAGACGGCCGCACTGTCGCGCTGATCGGACTCGACGGAAGCGTCGACTGGCTGCCACTGCCCGACCTCACCTCGACCCCCGTCTTCGCGCGGCTGCTCGATCGCGACGCGGGCGGATGCCTGGAGCTGGCGCCCACCGACGAGTTCGAGACGACGCGCCGCTACATCCCCGACACGAACGTCCTCGAGACGACCTTCACCACGGCGGACGGATCGGTGAAGGTGACCGATGCGATGGTGTCGGGAGTCGCCGGACGGATGCCGTGGGCTGAGCTCGCGCGCCGCATCGACGGACTCGAGGGCACCGTGCCGATGGCGTGGCGCATCCACCCGGGGACGTCGCTCAACACGGCCGCCCCGTGGATCGAACGGACTCAGCACGGCGACATCATCCGCAGCGGCAAGACGGCGCTCGTCGTCGTCGGCTTCGAGCACGGACCGAACGAACCCGACCCCGACGGCACGAGCGGCCCGCGGCTGACCGGATCGTTCACCACTGCGCCGGGATCGCGTCACCTCATCGCGCTGGCCGCCACCCACGACGAGCCTCTGCATCTTCCCGACCCGCGCAACGTCGACGTCGGCATCGACCGCACGATCGAGAACTGGCGGCACTGGTCGGAGGTGTTCTCCTACGAGGGTCCCTGGGAGGAGCGCATCCAGCGCAGCGCCCTCGCCCTCAAGCTCCTGATCTTCAGCCCGACCGGCGCGATCGCCGCCGCAGCGACGACGTCGCTGCCGGAGAACCCCGAGGGCGGGAAGAACTGGGATTACCGCTACGCCTGGGTGCGCGATCTCGCGTACACGGCTCACGCCCTCGTCCGTTTCGGCCTGCGGGAAGAGACGCACGCGGCGCTGTCATGGATGCTGCGGACGATCCGTGAGCACGGCCCCGAGCTTCACGTCATGTACACGCTCGATGGCGAGCTCGTGCCCGACGCGCGTGAGTACCCCGTGCCCGGCTGGCAGGGCATCGGACCCGTCGTCACCGGCAACCCGGCGCGCGAACAGCTGCAGCTCGGTGTCTACGGCGACCTCATGGCGATCTGCCGCACCTACGTCGACGCCGGGAACGTCCTCGACATCGGAACCGCGCGTCTGCTCGCAGGCATGGCCGACCGGACGTGCGATCTGTGGCGCAACCCCGATTCGGGGATGTGGGAGCTGCCCGAGCAGCGGCACTACACGTCGTCGAAGATGGGCTGCTGGAAGGCCCTCGACGACGCCGTCGCGCTCGCCGAGAGCGGCGCGATACCGGGCAGTTCCGATCGGTGGAAGGCCGAGCGCGAGCGCATCCGGCTCTGGATCGACGAGAACTGCTGGTCGGAGGAGCGCTCGGCGTTCGTCTTCTACGCGGGAAGCGACGAGCTCGACGCGTCCGTGCTGCTGCACGCGCCCACCGGCTTCGACCGCGGCGAGCGGATGTCGACCACGATCGACGCTCTGACCGCCGAGCTGGGCGCCGGCCCGCTGATGTACCGCTACAGCGGTGTCTCCGATGAGGAGAAGACCTTCGTCGCCTGCGCGTTCTGGCGCGCCGAGGCGCTCGCCTGCGTCGGGCGGCACGACGAGGCGCTCGACCTCGTCGACCAGCTGGTCGCCCACGCGAACGACGTCGGCATCTACGCCGAGATGATCGACGCGACCGACGGCACCGCCTGGGGCAACACTCCGCAGGCGCTCAGCCACCTCGCGTTCCTCGCGACGGTGCTGACCATCCGCGACGTCGTCCCCGAGGAGGCCCTCCGTGGCAGGTGAGGTCGGAGTCTTCCGCGACACCGGAGCGGTGCTCGTGGAGAGCATCTGGTGGGATGAGCGCACCGACGAGGTCGTGTGGGTCGACATCAGCGCGGGCCTGCTGCACCGCGGGCCACTCGACGGGGCCGCCGACGGCAGCGACGACCGCGTCGTCGAGCTGCCGCCGCCGCTGTCTGCCGTGCAGCCCGCTCCGGGCGGCGGGTACGTCGCGGCATTGAAGGACCGGGTCGTGCTGCTCGACGCCGACGGCCGCATCGAGCGCGAGCTCGCGACGCTCCGCCACCGTCATGACGGGATGCGCCTGAACGAAGGCAAGGTCGACCCGTTCGGCCGCTTCATCGTCGGGGCTATGGAGCTGACGAGCGACGATCCGGACGCGACCGTGTGGTCGGTGGGCCTCGACGGCGAGGTCCGGGTGCTCGGCGGTGGGTACGGCGTCGTGAACGGCATGGAATGGTCCGGCGACGGTCGCATCATGTACATCACCGACACCGCCACCTCGACGGTGTACCGCGCCTCGTACGGCCCCGCGGGAGAGCTCGGCGAGCTCGAACCGTTCCTCGTCGGCCGCTCGAGCGACGGCCTCGTCCTCGCCTCCGACGGCTCGTTCTTCAACGGTATGTACGGCGAGGGGGCGGTCGTCCGCTGGGATGCCGACGGCGACATCACCGACGAGTTCGCGACGCCGGTCCCGAACATCACGTCCGTGGCCTTCGTCGGCCCCGACCTCGACATCCTGCTCGTCGGATCGGCGAGAGAGAACCTCACGGAGGAACAGCTGCAGCGGCATCCGCTGTCGGGCGGCATCCTCCGGCTCGAGCCGGGATCCACCGGCCGCGGCATCCACACGTTCGGGTCCCCGTCGATCCCCTGATCGAAGGACCCGTCCGACGACCACCCCCAGGAAGACCGATGGAAGGAGACACCATGTCCCGCGACCAATACACCTTCGTCAACCCCGCCGAGCTCTACTCGGCCATCGAGCCCGAGAAGCAGCACATGGACGAGCCCGGCCTCGACGCCGACCTCACGCCCAAGGCAGATCTCGGCGAGGAGAGCTACCGCGGCTCCGGTCGCCTCACCGGCCGGAAGGCGCTCATCACCGGTGGCGACTCCGGTATCGGCGCGGCCACCGCGATCGCCTTCGCCCGGGAGGGCGCCGACGTCGCGATCTCGTACCTGCCCGAGGAGGAGGAGGACGCGCAGCGCATCGCCGGCATCCTCAAGGATGCGGGTGTGACCGTGGCCCAGCTGCCGGGCGACCTGCGCGACCCGGAGTACTGCCGTTCGCTCGTCGCCGACGCCGTGTCGGCCCTCGGCGGCATCGACATCCTCGTCAACAACGGCGGGAAGCAGATCTTCCAGGAGTCCCTGGCCGACGTGACCGACGAGCAATTCGACGACACCTTCAAGACGAACGTCTACGCGATGTTCTGGATCACCAAGGCCGCGCTGCCCCACCTTCCGGCCGGTGCCTCGATCATCAACACGACCTCGATCCAGGCGTACTCGCCGTCGGAGACCCTCGTGGATTACGCCTCGACGAAGGCGACGATCAACACCTTCACGAAGGCTCTCGCGCAGCAGCTCGCACCGCAGGGCATCCGCGTGAACGCCGTGGCACCCGGCCCGATCTGGACGCCGCTGCAGCCCAGCGACGGCCAGCCGCAGGAGAAGATCGACAGCTTCGGCGAGGAGACCCCGCTCGGACGCATGGGACAGCCCGCCGAGCTCGCTCCGGCCTACGTCTTCCTGGCGTCGGCCGAGTCGAGCTACGTGGCGGGGGAGACCCTCAACGTCAACGGTGGCATGCCCACGCCGTGACGCGTGACGCGTGACAGCGAAAGCGCCGGCGGTCTCGATCGTCGGCGCTTTCGTCGGGGGTACTGGTTGTGCACAACTGAGTTGTGTACAGTCGAACCATGGAACCGACGCAGCACATGGTGTGCTTCTCGCTGTACGCGGCGTCCCGCGCGACGACGAAGGCGTACGCGGCTCTGCTCGAGCCGCACGGCCTGACGTATCCGCAGTACCTCGTGCTCGTCCTGCTCTGGAACCGGGACGAGCGGAGCGTCCGCGACCTCGGCGAAGCCCTCGACCTCGACTCCGGCACCCTGTCGCCGCTGCTTCGGCGGATGACCCGAGACGGTCTCGTCGAGCGAACTCGTGACAGTGCCGACGAGCGACTGGTGACCGTCTCGCTCACTGCCCGCGGCCGCGAGCTGCGATCGGAGCTCGCGCACGTTCCCGCCTGCATCGCAGAGGGGATGGGCGTCACCGTCGACGGTGCGCGCCAGCTGATCACCGCTCTCACCGACCTCGCCGACGGGATGCGCGACACCGCCGCCGACGTGCGCGCGGCCTCCCGCGTCCCCGGGACCACCCCTGAGAAGACCACCCCCGAGAAGAAGGAGGAGCACGCATGAGCGCTCTCTACACCGCTGAAGCACTCTCGACCGGCGCCGGCCGCAACGGCCACGTCCGCAGCACGGACGGCCGCGTCGACCTCGACATGGCCATTCCGAAGGAGATGGGCGGGTCGGGCAACGGCTCGAACCCCGAGCAGCTGTTCGCGGCCGGATACGCCGCCTGCTTCCACTCCGCGCTCCAGATGGTGGCGCGGTCGAAGAAGGTCGACGTGACCGACTCCGCCGTCGGCGGCCAGGTGCAGATCCACCCGACGGAGGCCGGCGGCTTCTCGCTCTCGGTCGTGCTCGAGGTCGTGCTGCCCGGCGTCGAGCGCGAGGTCGCGCAGGAGCTCGCCGACGCCGCGCACCAGGTGTGCCCCTACTCGAACGCCACGCGCGGCAACATCCCCGTCGAGATCACGGTCTCGGAGGACTGAACCGTCGTCCCCGCGTCGTGTGCTCAGATGCGCACGACGCGGGGACGGTGGCGCACCTCCCGGTGCAGCCGCTCCATCTTCGCGTCGAGCTCGGATGCCGTCTGCGCGGCGTCCTTGAGCTCCACCAGCAGCTCAGCCGGAACGTTCGCGGCGTACTTGTAATAGATCTTGTGCTCGAGGCTCGCCCAGAAATCCATCGCGATGGTGCGGAACTGCACCTCGACGGGAACGGTGATGCGTCCCGTCGACAGGAAGACGGGCACCTCGACGATCGCGTGCAGGCTCTTGTACCCGTTGGGCTTGGGCTCGGCGATGTAGTCCTTGACGGTACGCACCTCGATGTCGTCCTGAGCCGTCAGCAGGTCGAACAGGCGGTAGGCGTCCTGCGTGAAGCTGCACGTGACCCGAACGCCGGCGATATCGGTGATGTGCTCGCGTATCGAGGGGAAATCGGGTTCCACGCCCTTTCGGACGACCTTCTCCACGATGCCGTCGGGTGACTTCAGCCGGCTCGACAGGTGCTCGATCGGGTTGTAGTCGTGCAGCTGCTGGAACTCGTCTCGCAGGATCTGCAGCTTCGTCTCGATCTCCTGCATCCCGAAGCGGTACTCGAGCAGGAAGTGCTGGAACTCGTCGCGCAGGCTGCGCAGCTCGTGCGGTGAGAAGTTCTGCAGACCGTCGGTGATCGAGAGCGGGGGCACGGAGCTGCCGGGCGTCATGGAATCGACGGTACCGAGGCGGCATCGGCGCGGGCTGTGAGGATCGACGGTCGTTCGCCGGAGGCGCAACCCCCGAACCGGTGCGTGTCGGAGCCCGGCGCTACCATGAACCGTCCGATCGACTCGCTCAGGGAGACCCATGCTCGGCAAGCTCCTGGTCCGCTATCTGCGCACCTATCGATGGCTGCTTCTGGGCGTGCTGGTCTTCCAGTTCGGCTCGGCGATGGCCTCGCTCTACCTGCCTCGCCTCAACGCCGACATCATCGACAACGGCGTCGCGCGCGGTGACACCGCCTACATCTGGTCACGCGGCGCGATCATGCTGATGATCGCGCTCGGGCAGATCATCGCCTCGGTCATCGCGACGCTGTGCGCGGCCCGCGCGGCGATGGCGGCGGGCCGCGACATCCGACGCGACGTCTTCGAGAAGGTGAGCGGGTTCTCCGAGCGGGAGGTCTCGCGCTTCGGACCGGGCACACTCATCACCCGCAACACGAACGACGTGCAGCAGGTGCAGATGCTCGCCATGATGGGCGCGACGATGCTGGTCACCGCGCCGATGCTCGCCATCGGCGGCGTCATCATGGCGCTCCAGCAGGATGTCGGTCTGAGCTGGCTCATCGGCGTCGCCGTGCCCCTGCTGCTCGTCGTGGCCGGCCTCATCATCGGCCGCATGGTGCCGCTGTTCCGTCAGTTCCAGACACGGCTCGACAACGTCAACCGCATCATGCGGGAGCAGCTCACGGGCGTCCGCGTCGTTCGGGCCTTCGTGCGCGAGCGCATCGAAGAGCAGCGGTTCCGTGGCGCGAACACCGACATCATGATCGTCGGCCGCAAGGTGGGCTCGCTCTTCGTGCTCATGTTCCCCCTGGCCATGCTCGTGCTGAACGTCACGGTCGTCGGCGTCATCTGGTTCGGCGGCATCCAGGTCGATCAGGGCAACGTGCAGATCGGCACGCTCTTCGCCTTCATGCAGTACGTCGGTCAGATCCTCATGGGCGTGCTCATGGCGACGTTCATGACGATCATGATCCCGCGGGCCGCCGTCTCGGCCGACCGCATCGGCGAGGTGCTCTCCTCGCACGACGCCCTCGAGCGCCCTGCCTCGCCGGTGCGCGAGTTCCCCGAGCCCGGAGCGGTCGTCTTCGACGACGTTTCGTTCACCTACCCGGGTGCTGATTCGCCGGTGCTCGAAGGCATCTCGTTCCGCGCCGAGCCCGGTGAAACCGTCGCGGTGGTGGGCTCGACGGGGTCGGGCAAGACGACGCTGGTCTCGCTCATCCCTCGGCTGTTCGACGTGACGGGCGGATCGGTCGAGGTCGCGGGCGTCGATGTGCGGCGAGCCGACCTCGATCTGCTCTGGAGCGGCATCGGATACGTGCCGCAGCGTGCCTTCCTCTTCACCGGCACGGTCGCGTCGAACCTGCGATTCGGGCGCGAGGACGCGACCGACGACGAACTGTGGAAGGCGCTCGAGATCGCGCAGGGACGTGACTTCGTCGAAGAGATGGAGGGCGGCCTCGACGCCCGCATCGCGCAGGGGGGCACCAACGTGTCGGGCGGCCAGCGGCAGCGGCTCGCCATCGCGCGCGCGATCGTGCGGCGGCCCGACGTCCTCGTCTTCGACGACTCGTTCTCGGCGCTCGACCTCACCACCGACGCTCGTCTGCGCGAGGCGCTGTGGCGTGAGCTTCCCGAGGTCACCAAGATCGTCGTGGCGCAGCGGATCTCGACGGTGACGGGCGCCGACCGCATCCTCGTGCTCGACGACGGCCGCATGGCGGGCCTGGGCACCCACGCAGAACTGCTCGCCGACAACGAGACGTATCGCGAGATCGTCGAATCGCAGCTGGGAGTGGATGCATGAGCACCGCCGACAACCTCACCGAAGACGAGCGGCGCGAGCTCGAGCTGGCCGAACAGGCCCGGCAGACCTCGGGCGATTGGGACAGCGTCGCCCCCGGCAAGGCGGCCAAGTTCGGTCCGAGCTTCCTGCGGATGGTCGGGCTGCTGCGCCCGTACGCGGCGGTGTTCGCACTGATGACGGTGCTCGGTGCGATCGGGGTTCTGCTGGCCGTTCTCGCCCCGCGGGTCCTCGGCGACGCGACCAACCTGATCTTCGAGGGCGTCGTCTCGGCGAACCTCGGTTCGCAGTTCCCTTCGGGCACGAGCCAGGAGGATGTCGTCGCCGCGCTCAACGCGGCCGGGCAGACCGACGTCGCGAACATCGTCGGCGCGATGCAGAACTTCCAGGTCGGGGCGGGCGTCGACTTCGACCGGCTGAAATGGGTCGTCGTCACCGTGCTCGCGATCTACGTCGGCTCGGCGCTGCTGACCTGGCTGCAGGGCTTCGTGATCAACATCATCATGGTGCGCACGATGTGGCGCCTGCGCGAGTCGGTCGAGGCGAAGATCAACCGCTTGCCGCTGTCGTACTTCGACCGCGTCCAGCGCGGCGAGCTCATCTCGCGCGTGACGAACGACATCGATAACATCACCCAGACGATGCAGCAGTCGCTCTCGACGGCGCTCACCAGCGTGCTGACGGTGGTCGGCGTGCTGTTCATGATGTTCTCCATCTCGTGGCAGCTCGCTCTCGTCGCTCTGGTGTCGCTGCCGCTCATGGCAGTGATCTTCGGGGTCATCGGTCCGCGGTCGCAGAAGGCGTTCGCGGTGCAGTGGCGCAGGGTCGGCCGGTTGAACGCCCGTGTCGAGGAGTCGTTCTCGGGGCACGCGCTCGTGCGCGTCTACGGACGCGAGCGGGATGCGCGCGAGAAGTTCGAGGCCGAGAACGACGAACTGTTCGAAGCGGCGTTCAAGGCGCAGTTCCTGTCGGGCCTGATCATGCCGGGCATGACCTTCATCGGAAACCTCACGTACGTCGGCATCGCCGTGCTCGGCGGACTGATGGTCGCGTCCGGTCAGCTTCGACTCGGCGACGTGCAGGCGTTCATCCAGTACTCGCAGCAGTTCACCCAGCCGTTGTCGGAGCTCGGCGGAATGGCGGCGGTCGTGCAGTCGGGGACGGCGTCGGCCGAGCGCGTGTTCGAGCTCCTCGACGAGGACGAGCAGGACCCGGATGCCCCCGAGGTCGAGGCGGCCCGCACCGGGCGCGGCGTGATCGAGTTCGAGCACGTGCGCTTCGCCTACTCGCCCGACAAACCGCTCATCCGCGACCTGACCTTCCGGGTCGAGCCGGGGCAGACCGTCGCCATCGTCGGTCCGACGGGAGCGGGCAAGACGACACTCGTGAACCTGCTGATGCGCTTCTACGAGCTCGACGGCGGCCGCATCCTGCTCGACGGCCAGGACATCTCCGAGCTCTCGCGCGACGACGTGCGCTCACGCACCGGCATGGTGCTGCAGGACCCGTGGCTGTTCGCCGGCACCATCCGCGAGAACATCCGCTACGGACGCGAGGACGCGACCGACGACGAGATCGTGCAGGCGGCGATCGCGACGCGAGTCGACCGCTTCGTGCACTCGCTGCCGGACGGGTACGACACCGTCCTCGACGAGGATGCGGCGAACGTGTCCGCCGGCGAGAAGCAGCTCATCACGATCGCGCGCGCCTTCGTCGCCCAGCCCGCGGTGCTCATCCTCGACGAGGCGACGAGCTCGGTCGACACGCGCACCGAGCTGCTGCTGCAGCAGGCGATGTCGGCCCTGCGCGAAGGCCGCACCTCGTTCGTCATCGCGCACCGGCTGTCGACGATCCGCGACGCCGATCTGATCCTGGTCATGGAGCACGGCGACATCGTCGAGAAGGGCTCGCACGACGAGCTCATCGCGGCGCAGGGTGCGTACTGGCGTCTGTACCGGTCGCAGTTCGAGCAGGCCCCGTCGGATGCCGTCGCCGAGGGCGGCGTGCCGGACGCGCTCGACGAGGAGGGCGCAGACCGGTCGATCTCAGCCGATCGGTAGTCTGATCGAGGCGCGTTCGCGCCCGACGCGAGAGAAGGCAGAGTTGAGCGGTTCGACGCCTCCGGGCTGGTACGACGACGGCCACGGCGCGCTGCGGTGGTGGGACGGTGCGCAGTGGACCGAGCACACCCACAGCCCGGCCGAGCCGGCGCAGCCGGTCGCGACCGAGGCGTCCGTCTCCGCGCCAGGGTCGCCTTCCGCGCCCGCGTCACCGCCCGCGCCCGCGCGCCGATCGAAGCTCTGGATCGTCTTCGTCGCCCTCGGCGTCGTCCTCGTCGGCCTGATCGTGCTGGCGGCAGTGTTCATCCCGCGCTTCATCGTCGGCATCCTCGATCCGACCGCTGACCGCCCGACCGCCGGCACGGCCCAGAGCGCGGACCTCCGCGCCGCCGAAGACGTCGTGGACGCCTACGACGACGCGTGGGACGAGAAGGACTGCGCCGCCTATCAGGCCATCCTCACCCCCGAGTTCCTCACGAGCGGCGGACTCTCGGACTGCGCCGACTTCGCGCAGGCGGCCGACGAGTTCAACAACTCCGTCGAGGACTACGAGATCACCTTCATCTCCACGAGCCGGGAGGGCGACACCATCTACATCGAGACGGTCGAGACCTTCACCCAGACGGCGGATGCCGCCGGTGTCCCGCTCGAGAACCCGGTTCCGGCGACCTTCTCGGCGCTGTACACGCTGGTGTCGGACGGCTCCGGTTGGCTCATCGACGATTACGTCGAGCAGTGATGGTCGAGCGGGGCGCGCGCCGCAGCGCGCGGTTCTACGTGGCATGCGCGGGCGTCGGGCTCGCGGCGGGACTCCTCTCGGGGCTCTTCGGTGTGGGTGGCGGGACGGTCATCGTGCCGCTCCTCGTGCTGCTCCTCGGCTTCGATCAGCGTCTGGCCGCGGGAACCTCGCTCGCCGCGATCGTCCCGACGGCTTCGGTCGGGGTCATCTCGTATGCGCTGACCGGTTCCGTGGCCTGGATCCCGGCGATCATCCTCGCCGCCGGCGCGGTCATCGGGGCGCAGATCGGCAGCTGGCTGCTCGCAAAGATCCCGCAGAACGCCCTGCGCTGGGGGTTCGTGGCCTTCCTCGTCGTCGTCATCGTGACGCTCTTCATCGTCGTGCCCTCGCGTGACGCGGTGCTCGAGCTGAGCTGGCCCGTCGGCATCGGGCTCGCCGGGCTCGGACTGTTCACGGGCATCATGGCCGGCCTGCTCGGCGTGGGCGGGGGCGTGATCGTCGTGCCGGCGCTGATGTTCCTCTTCGGCACGAGCGACCTGGTCGCCAAGGGCACCTCGCTCCTGATGATGATCCCGACGGCGATCTCGGGCACCGTGGGCAACGCCCGACGGCGCAACGTCGACCTGGTGGCGGCCGTGGTCGTCGGGCTGGCCGCGTGCGCCACGACCGCCGTGGGCGCGTTGATCGCGACGCTGCTGAACCCGCTCACCTCGAACATGCTGTTCGCCGCATTCCTGACGTTCATCGCGTCGCAGATGGCGCTGCGAGCCGTCAAGGCGCACCGGACTGCGCGCGCGGCGAAGCGCGCTGCGCTGCCGTCGGAGGGCCGACGGTAGAATCGGACGGTGTCCGTGAACCCCGCTCTGGTCGAACGCGCCTTCCCGCCGACCGCCCCGTACCTCGTGGGTCGAGAGAAGGTGCGCGAATTCGCCCGCGCCGTCTTCGCCACTGATCCGCAGCACACCGACCCCGAGGCGGCCCGCGCCCTGGGGTACGCCGACGTCGTCGCGCCGCCGACCTTCGCCATGGTGATCCAGGACCTCACGCTGCAGCAGCTGCTGGGCGAGCCCGACTCGGGCATCGCCCTCGAGCGGACGGTTCACGCCGAGCAGCGTTTCCGCTACACCCGCCCGATCGTCGCGGGCGATGAGCTCACGGCGCAGCTCTCGGTCACCGGCATCCGCGCGTTCGGCGCCGGCGCGATGGTCACCAGCGAAGCGCAGATCCTCGATGCATCCGGTGACCACGTCGTGACCGCCGTCTCGGTGCTGCTGATCGGGGGCGAGGACGCATGAACGATCTCACTGTCGGAACGGTCGTCGCCGAGCGCACCGTCGAACTCTCGCGCGAGTCGCTCGTGCGGTACGCGGGCGCCTCGGGCGACTTCAACCCGATCCATTACCGCGACGACGTCGCGACCCGCGTCGGCCTTCCGGGCGTGCTCGCCCACGGGATGCTGACGATGGGGCTCGCGGTCGAGACGATCGTCGAGTGGCTCGGCGACAGCGGCCGCATCATCGAGTACGGCGTGCGGTTCACCCGCCCGGTCGTGGTCGACGCCGAGACCGGCGCGACGCTCACCGTGGTCGCGAAGGTCGGAGCCGTCGATGAGGATGCTGCGCGCATCGACCTGACCGTGAGCCACGGAGAGACCGTCGTGCTCGGCAAGGCGCAGGTGCGCGTGCGCACCGGCGAGTGACCGTGGCCGAGATCGAGCCGCGGCCTCTCGCGGAGCTGACGACGCTGCGCGCGGGCGCCGTCCCGGAGCGCATGATCGAGGCGTACTCCGCCGATGAACTGGTCGCGGCGATGCGCGAGCTGTGGGCGGCGGGCGAGCCCTGGCTCGTCGTCGGCGGCGGATCGAACCTCCTCGTGGGCGACGAGCCGTTCGACGGCACCGTCGTCGCCGTGCGCACGAGCGGCATCGAGGAGCTGGCCTCGCCGCACCCCGGACACACGCGGCTGAAGGTGCAGGCGGGACACTCCTGGGACGACCTCGTCGAGTACGCCGTCGCCGCGGGCCTCGGCGGGATCGCGGCGATGTCGGGCATCCCCGGCACGGCCGGCGCCGCCCCTGTCCAGAACATCGGCGCCTACGGTCAGGAGGTCGTGCAGACCCTCGTCGAGGTGGAGCTGCTCGACGAATCGACCGGCGATGTCAGCGTCGTGCCGGCATCCGATCTCGGACTCGGGTTCCGCACGTCCGTGCTCAAGCATCACCATGGATCGGTGGCCGTCCGTTCGGCCGTCATCCTCTCGATCACGCTCGAACTCGCGCAGGTCGGGCACGGCGAGTTCGTGATCCAGGGCCCGCAGCTGCGGGGCGCGCTCGGACTCGATCCTGCCGCCGCGGTCTCGCTGCGCTGGGTGCGCGAGACCGTCCTGGCCGTGCGAGCGAGTAAGGGGATGGTGCTCGACGACGCCGACCCCGACACGTGGAGCGCCGGATCGTTCTTCCAGAACGCGGTCGTGACCGCCGCCTTCGCGCGGACGCTGCCGGACGCGTGCCCGCGCTGGCCGGTCGCGCCCGACCCGGTGGCCGATCGGGTGATCCCGCTCAGCGAGTACTACGGCGTCTCGCCGACGGGCGAGGCCGCCGAGCCCGACGTCAAGGTCAGTGCTGCCTGGCTCATCGAGCATGCCGGCATCGGCAAGGGATTCGCATTGCCGGGGTCGCGTGCCGGCCTGTCGACCAAGCACGCGCTCGCTCTCACCAACCGCGGCGGTGCGACGGCCGACGAGCTCGCCGCGCTCGCGCGGTTCATCCAGCAGCGCGTGCAGTCGGAGTTCGGTCTCATCCTCCAGCCCGAGCCGGTCCTGGTCGGCGTCGAGCTCTGACCCCGCCCTCCTTCTCCACCGGTGAGGAATCCCGCCCGGAGGAGAAGGGGCGAGCTCGTCAGGAGAACAGGCGCTGGAGGCGCTGGATGCCCTCGAGGAGCTGCTCGTCGCCGAGGGCGTACGACAGGCGCAGGTATCCCGACGGACCGAAGGCCTCGCCGGGGACGACGGCGACCTCGGCCTGGTCGAGGATCAGGTCGGCGAGCTCGAGCGTCGTGTTCGCCTGCGTGCCGCCCCAGGCGCGTCCCAACAGGCCGGTGACGTCGGGGTAGACGTAGAACGCGCCGAGCGGGTTCGGTACCTCGACGCCGGGGATCTTCGCCAGTTCGCTGACGATGAGCCGGCGGCGACGGTCGAACGCGAGGCGCATCTGCTCGGCTTCGTCTTGCGGGCCGGTGAGCGCTGCGAGGGCGGCACGCTGCGCGACGTTGTTGACGTTCGAGCTCAGGTGCGACTGCAGGTTGGCGGCCAGCTTCATGGCGTCGGCCGGGCCGACCATCCAGCCCACGCGCCACCCGGTCATGGCGTAGGTCTTGGCGACGCCGTTGACGAGGATCGTCTGCCCGGCGAGCTCCGGGACGGCCTCGACGATCGAGACGGCGCGGATGCCCTCGTAGACGAGGTTCTGGTAGATCTCGTCGGTGATCACCCAGATGCCGTGCTCGAGCGCCCACTCGCCGATGGCCGCCGTCTCCTCGGGCGTGTACACCGCACCGGTCGGGTTGGACGGCGAGACGAACACGAGCACGGTGGTGCGTTCGGTGCGGGCCGCTTCGAGCTGCTCGACGGTGACCTTGTACTCCTGGTCGGCGCCGGCGAAGACCTCGACCGGGATGCCGTCGGCAAGGGCGATCGCCTCGGGGTAGGTGGTCCAGTACGGTGCGGGCAGCAGCACCTCGTCGCCCGGGTTCACGACGGTCTGGAAGGCCTGGTAGACCGCCTGCTTGCCGCCGTTGGTCACGATCACCTGTGACGGTTGCACCTCGAGGCCCGAGTCGCGGAACGTCTTGGCGGCGATCGCCTCGCGAAGCACCGGGAGACCGGCCGCCGGGGTGTAGCGGTAGTTGGCGGGGTCGGCCAGGGCGTGCTGCGCGGCATCGACGATGAACTGCGGCGTCGCGAAGTCGGGCTCACCCGCGGCATACGAGATCACAGGCCGACCGGAGGCCTGGAGGGCCTTCGCCTTCGCGTCGACCTTGAGGGTCGCCGACTCGGCGATGGCGGAGAGCTTGCGGGACAGCGGTGCGCGTTCGGTCACCCTTCGAGAGTAGCGCCGGGGTCCACCGATCGGTGGACGAGGATCGACCGGATGACCTCTGCCGGCGCGACGGCGGGAGCGGCAACCTGGAAGCATGACCACGAGAGCGAGCGCACCGACCGTCGTGCGCGGCCTGACCAAGAGGTACGGCGGCCTCACCGCCGTCGATGACGTGAGCTTCGACGTGCCCGCGGGCGGGGTGTTCGCCTTCCTCGGGACGAACGGGGCCGGGAAGTCGACCACGATCGGCGCGCTCACCACGGTGATCGAACCGGATGCCGGTTCTCTCGAGGTCGCCGGTCGCGACGTGCGGACGGACGGCGACGCGGTACGCCGGGCGATCGGCGTGGTCTTCCAGGACTCGCTGCTCGATGCCGCGCTCACCGTGCGCGAGAACCTCTTCGTGCGGGCTCGGCCATACCTCGGCTCCGCGGCGGCTATCCGCGACCGCATCGCGCGGCTCACCGACGTCATCGACCTCGGCGAGTTCATCGACCGACGCTACGGCCGCCTGTCGGGCGGACAGCGTCGCCGGGCCGACATCGCCCGAGCGCTGCTGCACGACCCCGAGATCGTCTTCCTCGACGAGCCGACCACGGGCCTCGATCCCGCGAGTCGGCAGATGGTGTGGCGGACGATCCACGATCTGCGCGAGCGCGCCGGCCTGACGGTGTTCCTCACCACCCACTACCTCGAAGAGACGGAGGAGGCCGACCAGGTGTGCATCATCGACCGCGGCCGCATCGTGGCGGACGGCACTCCGGCGCAGCTGCGGGCGCGCTACAGCTCCAGCATCCTGTCGCTCGTCGCCGCCGTCGGCGAGGAGCGGATCACCGTCGCGGATGCCGCGGAGGCGCGTCGCATCCTCGCCGAGCGGGGCGACGCGGTGCTCGACTTCGAGTTCCGCCACGGCCGCATGGACGACGTGTTCCTGGCTCTGACCGGGCACGCCGGCACGGGGGAGGGATCGCGATGAGAACCCTCCAGGCGTATGTCGGGCGCAACCTCCGGCTGTTCTATCGCGACCCGCTCGGGGTCTTCTTCTCGCTCACCGGGGCGCTCGTCGTGTTCCTGCTGTACGCGCTGTTCCTCGGCCAGATGCAGGTTGACGCGCTCGCGGCCACGCCGGGGTTCGACGCCGACGCGGCGCGCGACTTCGTGGACTCGTGGATGTTCGCCGGCGTCGTCGCGGTGGCGGCGGTCACGACACCGCTCGGGGCGCTGTCGACGTTCGTGGAGGATGCCGCCAGCGGTCGCTTCCGCGACTTCCTCGTCTCGCCGGTGCGCCGGGCGCAGCTCGTGCTGGGCTACCTCGGTTCGGCGTTCATCATCGGCCTGCTCACGACCCTGATCGTGCTCGCCGTGGCGCTGGCCTACCTCGGTGTGACGGGCGGGACGCTGCCCGATGCCGGGCAGATCTCCCGCATCGTGCTGTGGACCGCCCTGTCGGTGGCCGCGTACACGGCCCTGTGGGCGTTCGTCGTCTCGTTCCTGCGCACGAGCGGTTCGTACTCGGGGCTCTCGACGCTCGTGGGAACCCTGACGGGCTTCGTCGCGGGTGCGTACATCCCGGTGGGGTCGTTCCCCGACGCCGTGCGGGATGCCGTCGGGCTGCTGCCGTTCGCCCAGTCGGCCATGCTCGTCCGACGCGAGTTCGCCGTCGACCCGCTCGATCGCCTCGCGAGCGGAGCGCCGGGAGCGGTCGACGAGCTCAGCCGCGTCTACGGCCTCGACCTGCAGGTCGGCGGCGCTCTCGTGCCCGTCTGGGTCGCCGCCGTCGTCCTGGTCGTGGTGGCCGTCGCGTTCACCGTGCTCGCGGCCACGCGCATCCGCTCCCGCATCCGCTGAGGGCAGGATGGTGTCGTGATCAGTCGCAGATGGGTGGACGTCGCGGTGGGGGCGGTCGTCGCGCTCGGCATTGCCATCCTCGTCGCCGGAGGCTCGGCGGAACGGCTGCCCTGGGCGGTCGCGGGGCTGGTGCTGCTGCTGGCGGCTTACCTCATCGCCCGGCCCTCCGCCGGAGCCGAGGATCCGCGGCGGTTCGCGGTCTTCCTCGTGGTCGCGACGCTCGCGATCGCCGTGATGACCTTCGGTGAGGTCTCTCTCGCGACGATGCAGGTGATCGTGTATCCGCTGGTGTGGATCTTCGCGCCGCTTCGCCGCGACGGCATCGTGGGGTCGGTCGTCGTCGGCGCGGGGATGTTCCTCGGGTACGCGGCCGGCTTCGCGTTCGAGCCGGATGCGGTCCTCGAGGCGAGCGCGGTGGCGACGGTGTCGGTGGCGTTCTCGATCGCGATGGGGTGGTGGATCACGGCGATCGCCGAGTACGGGCAGGAGCGCGGGAGACTGCTGGCCGAACTGTCGGAAGCGCACCAGCAGGTCGAGGCGCTCAGCCGCGACAAGGGCGCCGCCGACGAGCGGGAACATCTGGCGCGCGAGATCCACGACACCCTCGCGCAGACGCTCGCCGGGATCGTCATGCTCGCCGAGCAGGCCGGACGGCGCTCGCGCGCGGGCGACACCGACGGTGCGGCGGCAGCCGTCGAGCGGCTGGAGGTGGCCGCCCGCGATGCTCTCGACGAGGCCCGGGCCATCGTCGCGCGGACGGCGGCCGTTCCGGGCGACCCCGTTCTCGGGGCGGCGGTCGAGCGGCTCGCGGACCGCTTCCGTGCCGACACCGGCCTGGCGATCTCGGTCGTCGACACGGCCTCCGGGACGGTGCCGGACGTCGGTGCAGGACCCGCGCCCGACGAGGGCGTCGACCGTGAGACGCAGGTGGTGGCGCTGCGTTGCCTGCAGGAGGCGCTGTCGAACGTGCGCAAGCACGCTGCGGCCGCACGTGTCTCGGTGTCGCTCTCGCGTGACGACGACGGCGCGCTGCGACTGGCCGTCGAAGACGACGGTCGCGGGTTCGACGCATCGTCGACGCGCACCGGCTACGGCCTCGACGGGATGCGTGAGCGTGTGGCGCTCGCCGGCGGAACACTGGAGGTGACCGCCATCGCGGGGGCGGGAACCACGCTCGTCGTCCGGCTGCCTGCGCCGGCCGCTCGCGAGGCTGCCCGGGCGGCGATGGTGCGCGCATGATCCGTCTGCTGATCGCCGACGATCACCCGATCGTCCGGTCGGGTCTGGTGGGGCTGCTCGCCGACGAGCCCGGCTTCGAGGTCGTCGCCGAAGCCGCCGACGGCGACGAGGCCGTGCGCCTGGCCGCCGAGACCCAGCCCGACGTCATCCTGATGGACCTGCGGATGCCCGTGGTCGACGGCGTCGCGGCAACCGCGCGCATCGTGAACGCGCGCGCCGGGGCGGAGCGCACCGGCGGCGCGGGACCGCGCGTGCTGATCCTCACCACCTACGAGAGCGACGACCAGATCCTCGCGGCGATCGAGGCAGGAGCCAGCGGCTACCTGCTGAAAGCGGCTCCGCGCGAGGAGATCGTGGCCGGCATCCGGTCGGTCGCCGCCGGGCAGTCGGCGCTCTCGCCGGCCGTCGCGGTGCGGCTGGTGGAACGGATGCGGCAGCCGGAGGCGCCGGCATCCGCGCTCACTCCGCGCGAGACCGGCGTGCTGCGTCTCGTCGCGGCCGGGCTCGGCAACAAGCAGATCGCCGCGCAGCTCGGGATCGGCGAGTCGACCGTCAAGACGCACCTGCTGCGCGTCTACGACAAGCTCGGCGTCGACAGCCGCACGCGCGCCGTGACGCTCGCCCTGGAGCGCGGTCTCCTTCCCTGATCAGGGGGACAGGCGCAGGGCCGTCCAGATGGCGGCGCGGTCGGCGAAGGCCGACAGGTCGCGTCCGAGCAGGCGCTGAGCGAGGGCGATGCGGGTGCGGACGGTGTGCCGGTGCACGCCGAGCACGCGCGCCGTCGCCTCATGGGCGCCGTCGTTGTCGAGCCACGCGACGAGCGTCGCCTCGAGGGCGGTGCCGTGACGCGCGTCGTGGCTGCGCAACGGGGTCAGCTCGGCACCGGCGCGGGCGCGTGCGGATGCCGTCGCGAGATCGTCGAGCAGGTCTCCGGGCGCCTCGGCGACATCCGTCACCGAACCCGGTCGACCGCGGTCCCGCGCGAGCCGCGCCCGGTCTCTCCCCGTCGGCACGTCGTCATCGGCTGCGGCCGCGGCGGTGCCGAGCCGCCACGACAGGCGCGCGGCGATGTCGACGAGCATGGGCCGGTCGGCGGCGGCGACGAGGAGGAACACGCCGTCGTCGTCGCGGCCGTAGAACAGTCGTCCCGCCGCGGCGTGGTGGTCGAGCACCTCGCGGGCACCGGTCGGGGCGAGGGCGTCGGCGACGGCGACGACATACGGGGCGGCGGGGAAACCGCCCCACGCGTCGGTGGCCACCTGGCGCGCCAGCTCCGGATGCCCGCTCGCGATGAGGTCGACGAGCGCGGCCCGCAGCCGGCTCCATGCGCCCGCGGTCATCCGGCGCTGCTCGAGGGCGAGGCCGGTGGTCGCGACGACGGCGTTGACGACAGCCCGGGCGTCCTGGTCGAGCTCCGCGCCGGCGGTCGCCAGCACGCCCCGCTGCCCGCCCGAACCGAGCGTCTGCAGCGTGACGGGGCGGCCGACGAGCCGCAGCGCGGCACCGGTTCCGCCGCCGCGCCGGAGCAGTGCCGCGGCCTCGGCGTCGACGGCTGAGCGCAGCTCATCGTCCGCCGAGAACCCGGCCGCGGCGTGCGCGTGGGTGAGCGTGCCCGAAGCGTCGTACAGGCCGACCCACGCGCCGAGCTGGCGTGCGAGCTCGGCGAGCGTCGCGTCGAACCCGTCAGGGCGCAACGCCGCGATCGCGAGTGCCCGCTGCGCATCGAGGGCCCAGCTGCGACGCGCGTACGCCTGCGCGGCGATCGCCTCGGCGGCGGCCCGGGCGACGGCGATGAACGGCGTCCGATAGGGCACCTCGAACAAGGGCATGCCCGCGGCTTCGCACGCGAGCCGCAGCGAGTCGGGGATGCCGTCGCGCACGACCTCGGTGCCGAACCCGAGCCCGCGAACGCCGCGCGCCCGGAGCCGGTGCACGTACGCGTGCGCGTCGGCGTCGGACTCCGCGTCGTTTTCGGCGTCGGCGTCGGCATTCGCAGTGAACTGGGTGCCCGTCGTGAGGAGCACGACGTCTTCGGAGAGGAAGGGAGTCGGATCGGCGAGGTCGGAGCTGTGCACCCAGCGCACGGGGGCATCGAGGCTCGCGTCGTCGATGGGTGTGGCGAGGCGCAGGTCGAGCTCCCGTCGTGCCAGCAGAGCACGGACGGTCGGTGACGGAGGAGTGGCGGCGGGCATCGGCATCCTGTACGGCGCGTCGAAAACAGGTCGGCTCACTGTACATCCCGGCGAATGCGGGGTGCACGACGCGAGTCCTACTGTCGCGGGATGAGCACCTCGACCTCGACGCCGACCATCCCCCTCGGCGGCCCGACCCTCCCGCAGGAGCGCCGCCTCGTCACCTCGATCCCCGGACCTCGTTCGGAGGAGCTGCTGGCACGCAAGGCCGCCGCGGTTCCGGCGGGCGTCGGTCACACCGCTCCGATCCACGCGGTCGCCGCGGGCGGGGGAGTCGTCGTCGATGCCGACGGGAACTCCCTCATCGACCTGGGCTCGGGCATCGCGGTGACGTCGGTCGGTAACGCTCACCCCGCGGTCGTGGCCGCCGTGCAGGCGCAGGTGGCGCAGTTCACCCACACCTGCTTCATGATCTCGCCCTACGAGTCGTACGTCGCGGTCGCGGAGGCCCTGAACCGGTTGACCCCCGGCGACCACGAGAAGAAGACGGCGCTGTTCAACTCGGGCGCCGAAGCGGTGGAGAACGCCGTGAAGATCGCCCGCAAGGCGACCGGCCGCCAGGCTGTCGTCGCGTTCGACCACGGCTATCACGGCCGCACCAACCTCACGATGGCGCTGACGGCGAAGTCGATGCCCTACAAGAGCGGGTTCGGGCCCTTCGCCCCCGAGGTCTACCGGGCGCCGCTGTCGTACCCGTTCCGCGACGGCCTGTCGGGACCGGATGCCGCAGCGCGGTCCATCTCGCAGATCGAGAAGCAGATCGGCGCCGACAACCTCGCCGCCGTGATCATCGAGCCCATTCAGGGCGAGGGCGGGTTCATCGTCCCCGCCGACGGCTTCCTGCCGGCGATCGCCGACTGGTGCCGGGAGAACGGCGTCGTCTTCATCGCCGACGAGGTGCAGACCGGTTTCGCGCGCACCGGTGCGATGTTCGCGAGCGAGCACTTCGGCATCGTCCCCGACCTCATCACCACGGCCAAGGGCATCGCGGCGGGCCTTCCGCTCGCGGCCGTCACCGGTCGCGCCGACATCATGGACGCGTCGCACCCCGGCGGGCTCGGCGGCACGTACGGTGGCAACCCCATCGCGTGCGCGGCAGCCCTCGCCTCGATCGACGCGTTCGAGAACGACGGCCTGATCGAGCGCGCGCAGCAGATCGGAGTGCGCCTCACCGCTCGCCTGAACGCCCTGCGCGAGAGCGACCCGCGCGTGGGCGACGTGCGCGGCCTCGGCGCGATGATCGCCGCCGAGTTCGTCGATCCGGCGACGGGCGCCCCCGACGCCGCGCTCACGGCAGCCGTCGCGAAGGCCTGCATCGCCGAGGGAGTCATCGTCCTGACGTGCGGCACCTACGGCAACGTCATCCGCTTCCTGCCGCCCCTGTCGATCGGCGACGAGCTGCTCGACGAGGGGCTCGACGTCGTCGCGGCCGCGCTCGGGCGGGCCTGAGCCCATCCCCGCGCACCCGCGCCCCGGTTTTCAGAACGAAGGAGTCGGAAATGACTGAGATCACCCGCGACGTCGCGATCGTCGGAGCCGGCGCTGCCGGCCTGACCGCCGCGAACGACCTGAAGAAGGCCGGCCTGTCGGTGGTCGTGCTCGAAGCGCGCGAGCGCGTGGGCGGTCGCCTGTGGACCGACGAGATCGACGGGGCCGTGCTCGAGCTCGGCGGGCAGTGGGTCTCACCCGACCAGCACGCTCTCATCGAGACGCTCGCCGACCTCGGCCTCGAGACCTATTCGCGCTACCGCGAGGGCGAGAGCGTGTACGTCGGGTCCGACGGTGAGGCGCGACGGTTCACGGGGGAGATGTTCCCGGTGGCGCCCGAGACCGAGCGGATCATCGACGAGATCACCGCACGTCTCGACGCGATGGTCGCCGAGATCGACCCCGACCGCCCCTGGGCGCACGAGAGGGCGGCCGAGTGGGACCGCATCTCGTGGGACGGGTGGCTGCGACAGCAGACGGACGACGACGAGGCGATCCGCAATCTCGCCTTCGCCACCGGGTCGGCGATGCTGACCAAGCCGACGCACTCGTTCTCGCTGCTGCAGTCGCTGCTGATGGCGGCCTCGGCGGGTTCGTACTCGCACCTCGTCGACGCCGACTTCATCCTCGACAAGCGCGTGGTGGGCGGTCTGCAGCAGGTGCCGCTGCGTCTGGCCGAGCGTCTGGGCGAAGACGTGCTGCTTGGTCAGCCGGTGCGCACGATCGAGTACTCCGACGCCGGAGCCGTCGTCCACACCGAACAGGTCACCGTTCGCGCGCGTCACGTCGTGCTGGCCGTGGCGCCCGTTCTCTACAACCGCATCTCGTTCGTTCCGCCGCTGCCGCGTCTCAAGCACCAGATGCACCAGCACTTCTCGATGGGGTTCGTCATCAAGGTGCACGCCGTCTACGACCGGCCGTTCTGGCGTGAACAGGGGCTGTCGGGCACGGCGTTCAGCCCGTACCAGCTCGTGCACGAGGCGTACGACAACACCAACCACCGCGACGAGCGCGGCACCCTCGTCGGTTTCGTGTCCGACCGCAACGCCGACGATCTGTTCCGCCTCTCCGCCGACGAGCGTCGGGAGCGCATCCTCGAGTCCCTCGCGCGCTACTACGGCCCCGAGGCGAAGAACCCGGTCGTCTACTACGAGAGCGACTGGGGAAGCGAGGAATGGACGCGCGGGGCGTACGCCGCGAGCTTCGACCTCGGCGGCCTCACCCGCTACGGCGCCGAGCAGCTCGAGCTCGTCGGTCCGTTGCACGTCGCCTGCAGCGATCTCGCCGGTCTCGGCTACCAGCACGTCGACGGGGCGATCCGCATGGGTCACCGCGTCGCCGACGAGATCCTCGAAGCGGACCGGGCATGAGCGCGCCGGGGCCTGCGGCCCGCGTCGTCGTCGGGTACACCGCGACCAAAGCGGGGCGGGATGCCGTGGCCTTCGCCAGTCGGCTCGCGACGGCATCCGGCGCCGCCCTGCACCTCGTGCTCGTGCTCCCCGCCCAGAAACCCGGGGTCGTCCCGCCCGATGCCGGATACGAACGGCTGCTGCGCGAGCAGGCCGCCGGATGGCTGCGCGAGGGGGCGGCCGAGGTTCCCGAGCACGTCACGCACCGGGCGCACGTCCGGTACGGCGAGTCGGTGGCCGCCGGGCTCGTCGACGCCGCTGACGAGCTGGGCGCCGCGCTCATCGTCGTCGGCGCCGCCGACGGCGGGAACCGTGGTCGCCACCGCCTCGGCACCACGACGACCGAGCTCGTACACTCCTCCGACGTGCCGGTCGCGCTGGTGCCCCGCGGGGCGCGCCGCGTACCGGCCGACACGGGCATCACCCGTCTGACCGCCGCGGTGGGCGAGCGCGAGGGCACCGAGCTGCTCGTGGAGGAGACGATCCGGCTCG
Organism: Microbacterium arborescens; assembly: GCF_049707515.1. Classification (GTDB taxonomy): domain Bacteria; phylum Actinomycetota; class Actinomycetes; order Actinomycetales; family Microbacteriaceae; genus Microbacterium; species Microbacterium arborescens_B. Next base: position 28,602 of record NZ_JBNAFI010000002.1, read on the forward strand.
CCGCGGCAACCGCGGCACCGGTGCGGCTCCTCTCACTCGTCGCCCTCGACCTGCCCGCGGGCCTCGACACCGGAGCCGTTCGCACCGTCGGTCAGAACCACGCGCAGGACGTCCTCGACGAGGTGCGGGCGGCACTCCCGTCAGACGCCGAGGTGTCAGCGGTCGTCGCCGCCGGCGACGGCATCGAGGATGCCGCATCCCACCTCGAGTGGGAGGCCGGCGAGATCGTCCTCGTCGGCTCGAGCCGCCTGGCACAGCCGCGACGGCTCTTCCTCGGCTCGACGGCGGCTCGGATGCTGCGCGTCGTGACGGCCCCCATGATCGTGGTGCCCCGCACCCGCAGTGAGCGTGAAGGAGCGAGCGCATGACCCGAGCAGAGCAGAAGGGGGCGCCGACGGGCGACCCCGTCACGGGCGGTATCTCCCGCAAGGGACTGAGCGTGGGGACGGTGGGCCTGGTGGGCGCCGTCGTCATCGGCATCTCGTCGATCGCGCCGGCCTACACCTTCACGGCGGCCGTCGGTCCGACGGCATCCGAAGTGGGACTGCAGGTGCCGGCGATCGTGCTCGTCGGCTTCATCCCGATGCTGCTGGTGGCCTTCGGCTATCGCGAGCTCAACAACCGCATGCCCGACTCGGGCACGAGCTTCACCTGGGCCACGCGGGCGTTCGGCCCGTGGGTGGGCTGGATGGCCGGGTGGGGCCTGGTCGCGGCGACCATCCTCGTGCTGTCGAACCTCGCGGGCGTCGCCGTCGACTTCCTGTTCCTGCTCATCGCCCAGATGACCGGTCAGGAGAGCATCGCCGATCTGGCCGCCGTCACGTGGATCAACGTTCTCGTGTGCGTGCTGTTCGTCGCGGCGGCGACGTTCGTGTCGTACCGCGACCTGCAGACGACGCAGAAGCTGCAGTACGGACTCGTCGCCTTCCAGGTCGTCGTGCTCGTGCTCTTCGCCGGGGCGGCGATCGTCGAGACGATGTCGGGCAACGCGTTCGACGCGACACCCTTCGACTGGTCGTGGTTCAACCCGTTCGCCGTGCCCTCGTTCAGCGCGTTCGCGGCGGGTCTGTCGCTGTCGATCTTCATCTTCTGGGGGTGGGATGTCACCCTCACGATGAACGAGGAGGCGAAGGATCCCGAGCGCACGCCCGGGCGGGCGGCGACGATCACGGTCGTCTTGATCGTCGCGATCTACCTGCTGCTCGCGATCGCGATGATCATGTTCGCGGGTGTCGGCACGGGCGATCTGGGCCTCGGCAACGAGGACATCCAGGAGAACGTCTTCTTCCACCTGTCGGGTCCGGTCCTGGGGCCGCTGGCCTTCCTCGTCTCGCTCGCGGTGCTGACGAGCTCGGCCTCGTCGCTGCAGTCGACGATCGTGGGCCCCGCCCGCACCCTGCTCGCGATGGGCCATTACGGGGCACTGCCCGCGCAGTTCGCGAAGGTCAGCCCGCGCTTCTTCACCCCGGGCTACGCGACCGTCGTGTCGGCCGTCGCCGCCTCGGCCTTCTACGTCGTGATGCGCATCGTCAGCGAGAACATCCTGTGGGACACGATCCTCGCCCTCGGCATGATGATCTGCTTCTACTACGGGCTGACGGCATTTGCGTGCGTCTGGTACTTCCGGCGTCAATGGTTCGACTCGGTGCGGAACGTCTTCTTCACGTTCCTCTTCCCACTCGTCGGCGGTGTGATCCTGGCGGTCCTCTTCGTCACGACCCTCATCGACACGACGGACCCCGACTACGGAAGCGGTTCGCAGATCGGCGGCGTCGGCCTGGTGTTCATCCTCGGCGTGGGAGTCATCCTGCTCGGGGTGGTCGTGATGGTCTGGCAGGCCGTGAAGCGTCCCGCATTCTTCCGGGGTGAGACGTTGACGAAGGATGCGCCGGTCAGCCGGCGCGCGAGAGGAGTGGCGCGGTGACGCACGAGGACGAGACGCGGCTGCTGGCGGGGATCGAGCGGGGGCTCTTCATCGGCGGCGAATGGGTGGATGCCGAAGGCGGCGCCACCTTCGCCGTCACCGACCCTTCGACGGGACGCACGCTCATCGAGATCGCGGATGCCTCGCCGGCCGACGGCATCCGCGCCCTCGACGCCGCCGTCGCCGCGCAGGAGGAGTGGGCGGCGACGGCCCCCCGTACGCGGAGCGACATCCTCCGCCGGGCGTTCGACATCGTGCAGGAGCGCAAGGAGGACCTGGCGCTGCTGATGACCCTCGAGATGGGCAAGCCCCTGGCCGAGGCCCGGGGCGAGGTCGTCTACGGGGGCGAGTTCCTGCGGTGGTTCAGCGAGGAGGCGGTGCGCATCTCGGGCCGGTACGGCCTGAACCCGGAGGGCACGGGGCGCATGGTCGTCTCGCAGCGGCCCGTCGGTCCGTCGTTCTTCATCACGCCGTGGAACTTCCCGCTGGCGATGGCGACTCGCAAGATCGCGCCGGCGCTCGCCGCCGGGTGCACGGTCGTGGTCAAGCCGGCTGCACTGACGCCGCTCACGACGACGCTGTTCGTGCAGATCCTGCAGGAGGCGGGGCTTCCGGCGGGCGTCGTCAACGTCGTCAACGCGACGCGCTCGAGCGAGGTGGCCGCCCCGATCATCGCCGACCCGCGGCTGCGGAAGCTCTCGTTCACCGGATCGACACCGGTCGGGCGCAAGCTGATCGAGCAGGCCGCCGAGGGGGTGCTGCGGGTATCGATGGAGCTCGGCGGCAATGCGCCCTTCGTCGTGTTCGACGACGCCGACCTCGACAAGGCGGTCGACGGCGCGATGCTCGCGAAGTTCCGCAACATCGGGCAGGCGTGCACCGCGGCGAACCGCTTCATCGTGCACGAGTCGGTCGCCGACGAGTTCGCCGACCGGCTGACCGAGCGCGTGTCGGCGATGCGGATCGGCCGCGGCACCGAGGAGGGCGTGCAGATCGGGCCGCTCATCGACGAGAAGGCGGTGGCGAAGACCGGTGAGCTGGTCGCGGATGCCGTGGCACGCGGGGCGACGCTCCGCACCGGCGGGTCGGCGATCGAGGGGGAGGGCACGTTCTTCGAGCCCACCGTGGTCACCGAGGTCGTCGCCGGCAGCGACATCCTGCGCGAGGAGATCTTCGGGCCGGTGCTCGCGATCGCCACCTTCGCGGATGAGGACGAGGCGGTGCGCCTGGCCAACGACACCGAGTACGGTCTCGTGTCGTACGTCTTCACGCAAGACCTCGCGCGCGGCCACCGGATGATCGACCGGCTCGAGACCGGCATGATGGGCCTCAACGTCGGGGTCGTCTCGAACGCGGCGGCGCCCTTCGGCGGCGTCAAGCAGTCGGGGATCGGGCGTGAGGGCGGGCTCGAGGGCATCCACGAGTACCTCTCGACGAAGTACACCCTGATCCCGGCCGACTGATCGGCCGGCACGAGCATCAGAACCCGAGAGCAGACGAAGGAGTACCGATGAGCACGTATGCCGTGACCAACCCCGCCACCGGCGAGACGTTGGCGACGTACGATCCCGCGACCGACGAGGACGTCGAGAACGCCCTGGCCGCCGCCGACGAGGCGTACCGGACGTGGTCACGGGTCGTGGCGCCGGCTGAGCGGGCCGAGCGCCTGCGGCGCGTCGCGGAGCTGCACCGCGAACGCCGTGACGAACTCGCCGCGATCATCGTGCGAGAGATGGGCAAGCCGCTCGCCGCGGCCGAGGGCGAGGTCGACTTCGCCGCCGACATCACCGCCTACTACGCCGATCACATCGACGAGATCACGGGCGACACCCCGGTCCCGATCGAGGGGGAGGGCACCGCGGTCATCCGGCGGAGCCCCCTCGGCGTGCTGCTCGGGATCATGCCGTGGAACTTCCCCTACTACCAGGTGGCCCGTTTCGCGGCGCCGAACATCGCAGTCGGGAACACCGTGCTCCTCAAGCACGCGCCGCAGTGTCCCGAGTCCGCTGCCGCGATCGACGCGATCTACCGCGACGCCGGATTCCCTGCGGGCGTGTACACGAACCTGTACCTCAGCAACGAGCAGGCGGCCGACATCATCGCCGACCGTCGCGTGCAGGGCGTGTCGGTGACCGGGTCGGAGCGTGCCGGATCGGCGGTCGCCGAGGTCGCGGGGCGCAACCTGAAGAAGGTCGCGCTCGAGCTCGGCGGGTCGGATCCCTTCATCCTGCTGTCGACGGACGATCTGGACGCCGCCGTGACGGCAGCCGCTGAGGCGCGCCTCGACAACGTCGGCCAGTCATGCAACGGAGCGAAGCGGTTCATCGTCGTCGACGGGCTCTACGACGCGTTTGTGGAGAAGTTCGCCGCGGCGCTCGCGAGTGCGAAGGTTGGCGACCCGTTCGCCGATGACACGGTGCTCGGTCCGCTGTCGTCGCTCACGGCGGCTGAGCGTCTCGCCGAGCAGGTCGACCGCGCGGTGGCGCAGGGCGCGACGCTCGTGACCGGTGGCACCCGCGACGGCGCCTTCTACCCGGGGACGGTGCTCACCGATGTGACCCCCGACATGGATGCCTACCGCGAGGAGTTCTTCGGACCGGTCGGTGTCGTCTACCGCGTGGCCGACGAAGCCGAGGCGGTCGAGCTCGCCAACGACACGCCCTTCGGACTCGGCTCGTACGTCTTCACGACCGACCCGGAGCAGGCGGCGCGCGTGGCGGAGCGGATCGACGCGGGCATGGTCTACATCAATCTCGTGCTGGCGGACGAGGCGGGGCTGCCGTTCGGCGGCGTCAAGCGCAGCGGCACGTCGCGTGAGCTCGGTCTGCTGGCCGCCGACGAGTTCGTCAACAAGAAGCTCATCCGTACGGGCGCCTGAGGCGGCGGCCCCGTAGGCCGGAGCCGCTGAGGCGCTTTCGCACCTCGGCGGCGCCGGGATGTCGCCCGCGGCTTCGTGCACGTCGCGCGGCTTTGTGCGCGTCCGCGCGCGGCTTTGTGCGCGTCCGCGCGCCTGGGTCGGTCAGAAGGGTGGTGGGGCGTCGGGTGGCCCGCCCGTTTTTGCGCCCGGTGGTGGTGGGTTCAGGGTGTCGATGGTGAAGCACACCGCCGGTATCGGGACGTCTTCGCGGTAGACCCTGCCTAGGGGTGAGGTCCATTCGAGGACTCCGCCGCCGATCTGCCGGACTTCCCATTTGGTGAATTGCTTCATGGAGTGGTGTCGTTGGCAGAGGTGGGCGAGGTTGAAGATGTGGGTGTGGCCGCCTGTGGCGTAGTCGATGGTGTGGTCGATCTCGCACCGGATCGCGGCTCTGCGGCATCCGGGGAATCGGCAGTGCTGGTCTCGGGCGGTGAGGAGTTTCTTCATCGACGCGGCCGGCCGGTAGGTGTCGACCTCGACCGGGGTGCGGGTGACGGGGTCGATGAAGAGCCGGTCCCACTCGGACACCTGCCCCGCGAGCTGCCGCACCGTATCCGCGTCGATCAGCGCGGCCCCCACCGCCTCGGCGGGGTTGCTCGTCCTTGCCCATCAGCGTCTCGGCGGTGACGGCGACCTGCACCCGCCCGCGGATCGCACCGAGCCCGCCGGCCCGGTCGGTCCCGTAGGTGGGGTCGACGACGGGCGCCCCGCCGAGGACGAGGTCGCTGAGGATGTCGGCGCGCAGCTGGTCCATCGTCCGCACATCGGGCGCCTCGCCCGGGGCCGCAGCATCCGCGGCCGCTCCCGCGCTAACCCGTGCGTCCTTGACCGCTTGGCCCATCTGGGTGAGCCGGTCGAGCATTCCCACCGCGATCACCGTCGGGACCGTCGCGATCACATCCGACATCCCGTCGGAACCGTGCAGCATCCGCACGCACCGGCTCGCCGCGGCCTCGCGGTGCCGCTGTGTGAACGACCACTCATGCAGTTTCTCCGCCAAAGCCCGCAACGGCTCCCGCACCCGGGTGGCGATGTCGCGCTCGCATACCGCGATCGCCGCAGCCTCGAACTCCGCCCGCACCTCCGCGGGCACACCGGCCCCGGCTTTCACGACGACGTCGACGTGATCGCGGGTGATCCGGCGCGACTCCCACGCCGCGAACACGGCAGGGTAGTCATCCACGATCGTCAACGCGTGATCGATATCCGCCTGCAGTCGGCGGTCGCTGCACCGGGCCATGCCCGCAGCCTCTGCCGCCACCGACCGCAGCTCCATGTCCGATGCCATCCCACGCACCCCATCACGGCGCGCCTCACGCAGAGCCGACCGACCCAACTCGGCCAGCACCCGAACAGTGCGAACCTCCGCGACGTGCGAGGCCCGCAGCGCGTCGGCAAAATCGGCGAAGACAGCGGCGTAGGGCGAGTCGGATGACGGGTCGCCCGTCACCTCGGCTGCACCCGCCACACCGCTCGTCTTCATGTTCCCATTCTGCCAACGACCTCCGACATCACCATCGGATCTCCATCCAGCAGCCGACAACTCGCCGCCGAAGCGGGCAGGGGAGGAAGCGACGTGTGCGCGGTGTCGGCGTTCGCGACCGCCGCGGTCATGACGTACACTGAGAGGAGCAGTCGAAATCTGCATTCTTTCGCCATGCCCGAGCGTCGAAGACCTGACGGAGGCGAAGGAATGCGGGTGTAGACCCCGGGATCCTCGGATCTCTAGGGCGGTAGCTCAATTGGCAGAGCAGCGGTCTCCAAAACCGCAGGTTGCAGGTTCGATTCCTGTCCGCCCTGCGCGTCGGCGTCAGCCGGCACACGGAAGGTATCAGGTGGGTTCGATGGTCCAAGAGGGTGGCGAAGTCGTCGCCGCAGGTGGCGCGCCCCGCGAGAAGAAGCCCAACGTCTTCGCGCGGATCATCATCTTCATCCGCCAGGTGTTCGCTGAGCTCCGGAAGGTCGTCACCCCGACCCGCCAGGAGCTCGTGAAGTTCACGGCAGTGGTCCTCGGATTCGTCGTCGTCATGATGGCGCTCGTCTACGGCCTCGACGTCCTGTTCGTCTGGATCACGACCGTCGTCTTCGGCGTCCCGCGCTGATCGACGGGCCCAGCCCGCACGACCCGCGAATGCCTGCCGCGCAGGCATCCCGACAACCGATGGAAGAGAACGCAGTGTCAGAACGCATCCCCGACGACGTCGATTGGGCCACGGCCGCCGAGCAGTCCAGCGAGGACGACGAAGCCCAAGAGGGCAACGTGCTCGAGAGCCAGGAGCGCGCCTCCGACTCCGCCGAGCACGCGGCCGTCCACGTGGTCGACGACGAGGCCGAGCAGGACGACACCGACCTCGACGGCATCGAGATCGACGACCCCGAGGCTGACGCAGTCGTCAACGACGCGCTCGAGATCGACGAGGCCGCCGAAGCCGAGGCTGCCGCCGAGGTCCTGGCCGACTCGCTGGAGGAGGAGCGCGCCGAGCAGGCCGCCGAGGCCGCCGACGAGGTCGAGCCGTACGACGGTCCCGAGCCCGACGTCGAGGTCTCGGACGAGACCGTCGACTACCTCTCCGAGTTCGAGGCCGCCGCCGGCATCGAGATCACGGTCGGCGAGGACGAGGACCCCTACGAGGCGTTCCGCACCGAACTGCGCATGCTGCCCGGCAAGTGGTACGTCATCCACTCCTACGCCGGTTTCGAGCGCAAGGTGAAGGCCAACATCGAGCAGCGCAAGTCGACGCTCGAGGTCGAAGAGGACATCTACCAGGTCGAGGTCCCCATGGAGGACGTCGTCGAGATCAAGAACGGTCAGCGCAAGATGGTCACGCGCGTCCGGATCCCCGGCTACGTGCTCGTGCGCATGGAACTGACCGAAGACACCTGGTCGGTCGTCCGCCACACGCCCGGCGTCACGGGCTTCGTGGGCAACGCCCACAACCCCACGCCGCTCCGCTTCGACGAAGCCTTCAACATGCTGAAGTCGCTCGTCGAGGTCAAGGAGGCCGCTCCGGCCAAGGCTGGTGCCGCCAAGGGCGTCGCCGCGCCAACCCGCAGCGTCGTCACCGAGGTCGACTTCGAAATCGGCGAGACCATCACGATCAAGGAGGGCTCGTTCGCTGGCCTTCCCGGTTCGATCAGCGAGATCAAGCCCGAGAGCGGCAAGCTCACGGTGCTCGTGTCGCTCTTCGAGCGTGAGACGCCGGTCGAGCTCTCGTTCGATCAGGTCACCAAGCAGTAACGCGACCCACTTCGCAGAGCGCCCCCTCGGCTCGCCGGGCGGGGCGCTCCGCCGTTCCGCGGCCGTGAGGACCGGGACGCGACGTCCTGGGATGCGGTAGGCTTGGGGAGTTTGCGGGCGCTTGCGCGTCCGCTGGACACAACCGCCGCTCGGAGATGCCGGGCGTGCGGGAGAGGGATGCCGCCGGCATCCACTCGACGAAAGGAAAACGAATGGCACCGAAGAAGAAGGTGACCGGCCTGATCAAGCTCCAGATCAAGGCTGGAGCCGCCAACCCGGCGCCGCCGATCGGCCCCGCGCTCGGTCAGCATGGCGTCAACATCATGGAGTTCTGCAAGGCGTACAACGCGGCGACCGAGTCGCAGCGCGGCAACGTCATCCCCGTTGAGATCACCGTCTACGAGGACCGCAGCTTCACGTTCATCCTGAAGACCCCGCCCGCCGCGGAGCTCATCAAGAAGGCCGCCGGTGTCGCGAAGGGCTCTTCGACGCCCCACACGACCAAGGTCGCGAAGCTCACGAAGGACCAGGTCCGCGAGATCGCCGAGGCCAAGATGCCCGACCTGAACGCCAACGACATCGAGGCCGCCTCGCTGATCATCGCCGGCACCGCCCGTTCCATGGGCATCACGGTCGAGAGCTGAGGGGGAGAACACAATGGCTAAGTCCAAGGTTTACGAAGCAGCCGCGGCGAAGATCGACCGCGACAAGTTCTACAGCTCCACCGAGGCCGTCGCGCTCGCGAAGGACACCGGGTCGAAGAAGTTCGACTCGACCGTCGAGGTCGCGCTGAAGCTCGCCGTCGACCCGCGCAAGGCGGACCAGATGGTGCGCGGCACGGTCATCCTGCCCCACGGCACGGGTAAGACCGCTCGGGTCATCGTCTTCGCGACGGGCCCGGCCGCCGAGGCCGCCATCGCCGCGGGCGCTGATGAGGTCGGCGGCGCCGAGCTCATCGAGAAGGTCGCGGGCGGCTGGACGTCGTTCGACTCCGCCGTCTCGACCCCCGAGCTCATGGGCCAGGTCGGTCGTCTGGGTAAGGTGCTGGGTCCCCGTGGCCTCATGCCCAACCCCAAGACCGGCACCGTGACCCCCAACCCGGCCAAGGCCGTCGAGGAGATCAAGGGCGGAAAGATCGAGTTCCGTGTCGACAAGCACGCCAACGTGCACTTCGTGGTCGGCAAGGCATCGTTCTCGGCCGAGCAGCTCGAAGAGAACTTCAACGCCGCGGTCGAGGAGATCGTCCGTCTGAAGCCCTCGAGCGCGAAGGGTCGTTACATCCAGAAGGGCGCCGTGTCGACCACGTTCGGCCCCGGCATCCCGCTGGACGTCAACGCACTCGCCTGATCGCACTCCGAACGAACGGGGTCTCGCCTACGGGTGGGGCCCCGTTCGTCGTCTCGGGATGCTTCATCCCCTCCGGCGACGGCAGGGGGCCGTGCGTCCCCCGCGGGGGCGCGGTAGCGTCGGCTCATGCGGCGCGCGCTGACCGACCTCCTCGGGATCGACCTCCCCATCGTGCTCGGACCCTTCGGCGGGCTCTCCTCGATCGAGCTCACCGCCGTCGTGGCCGACGGCGGCGGACTCGGTTCTTTCGGCCTGTACGGCTACGACGGCACACGCATCGGCGAGACCGCCGCGCAGCTTCGCGAACGCACGTCCCGGCCCTACGCGTTCAATCTGTGGCTGCCCCTGGGCGACGAGGTCACCCCGGATCGCGTCGACGCCACCGCGGCTCGGAATGCCCTCGCGCCGCTGTACGCCGCTGCGGGTGCCGCTGTGCCCGACCTTCCGGAGCGGTTCCTTCCGCCCCTCGACGAGCAGCTCGCGGCGGTCTGGGATGCGGCTCCGGCAGTGCTCAGCGTGGTCTTCGGGGTGCCGGCACCGGATGTCGTCGCCGAGGCGCACCGCCGCGGCATCCGCGTCATCGGAACGGCCACGTCGGTCGCCGAGGCGGTCGCCCTCGAGGCGGGTGGAGTGGACGCCGTCGTCGCCAGCGGCGCCGAGGCGGCGGGGCATCGCGTGTCGTTCCTGGCCGCTGCGGAGAGCTCGCTCGTCGGCACGTTGGCCCTCGTCCCGCAGGTAGCCGATGCCGTGCGCGTGCCGGTGATCGCGGCCGGCGGGATCGCCGACCGTCGCGGGGTGGCGGCGGCTTTCGCCCTCGGTGCCTCGGGCGTGCAAGTGGGCACCGCTTTCCTCCGCACGCGTCAGTCGGCCGCGTCGGCGGGGCACCGCGCAGCCATCGCGACGGCGCGCGACACCTCCACCGTGCTCACCCGCGCCATGAGCGGTCGGCTCGCGCGCGGCATCCCGAACCGGGCGGTCCGCGAGATCGAGGCCGCGGCGGCGATCGCGCCGTTCCCGGCGCAGAACTGGCTCACGGGAGTCTTCCGGGCAGCCGCGGGAGGAGACCCCGAGCTGTCGTCGCTGTGGGCGGGTCAAGCGGCAGCCCTGGCGAAGAGTGACGATGCGGATGCCGTGCTGCGCGAGCTCGCCCTCGGAGTGCCGCGCTCCTGAGGACGATGCGTTGCGGCGGCACACGCTCCGCAGGGCGGTGCGACGCCGCGCCGTCGCGGCAGCGCAGATGAAGCGAGGGGAGCTCCATCGGCGCGGACAGCGGATGTCAGGCGGTGTCGCGCACCTCGAACGCGGTCGCCCCGGAGCGCTGTGCCTCGGTCGTGCGGGATGCGTCGACCCGGGCTCCGGGCGGACCCGACGCCATCCACGCGAGGACGGCGTCGACGGCCTCATCCGCGCCTTCCACAACGGCTTCGACGGAGTCGTCGGTCCTGTTCCTCACCCAGCCGGTGACGCCGTACCGCTCGGCCTCGAGCCGGAGGCTGTAGCGGTACCCGACGCCCTGGACTCGCCCGACGACGACCACGTGAACGCTGCGCATGACCTCATCCTGCCCCACGGGGGCTTACCCGAGCCGGCCCCACTCACGGCCACACCAGGCTGAGGGCGATTGCGAACATGACGAGCGCGACGAGCGCGTCGAGCACGCGCCAGGCGCGCGGGGTGGCCAGGACGCGGCCGAGGAGCCTCGCTCCGAAGCCCAGCGAGAAGAACCAGACCACGCTGGCCACGACCGCACCGACGGCGAACCAGCCGCGCTCCGCGCCGTGAGTGGCGGCGATGCTGCCCAGCAGGAAGACGGTGTCGAGGTACACGTGCGGATTGAGCCACGTGAGAGCCAGACAGGTGAGTGCGACGGCCGCCCGCCGCCCGGGGCCGGGACGCGCCGAGGCGGTGCCGGCGTCGAGGGCGCCGCCGTCTCCGCGCCAGGCCCGACGCGCCGCGAGCGCCCCGTAAACGACCAGGAAGGCCGCACCCGCCCAGCGGACGACGGGCACGAGCCAGGGCACGCTCTGCAGGACGAGTCCGAGCCCGGAGACCCCGGCGATGATGAGCACCGCATCGGAAGCGGCGCAGATCGAGGCGACGAGAAGCACGTGCTCGCGACGGATGCCCTGGCGCAGCACGAACAGGTTCTGCGCCCCGATGGCGACGATGAGGGACAATCCGAGGCCGAAGCCGGCGAGCGAGGCGGAGATCACCATTCGACGGTAAGAGCGGGCCGTACTACAGTCCAGTTCATGGATCTTCACCTCCTGAAGCAGCGCTGAAGATGCGGGTCCCCATCGAACTCGTCGAGACGCTCGCCGTCGCCCTCGAAGAGGGGAGTCTGGATGCCGCGGCACGGCGTCTGCACGTCACCCCGTCTGCCGTGAGCCAGCGCATCCGGGCGCTCGAGCGCATCGCGGGGCAGGTGCTGCTCGTCCGCTCGAAGCCGGTCAGGGCGACCGAGGCCGCCCACCGGTTCGTGCGCTACGCCCGCCAGCTCGCGCTGCTCGAACGCGACGCCTGGGAGGGCCTCGACGACGAGGGGGTGACGAGCGTGCCCCTCGCCGTGAACGCCGACTCGCTCGCCACGTGGTTCCTGCCGCCGCTCGCGCGTGTGGCGGCGACCCGGAATGTCGTCTTCGATCTCCACCGCGACGACCAGGACTTCACCGCCGGCCTGCTCGAGAGCGGGACGGTGATGGGGGCGGTGACGTCGCGCCGGACGCCGGTCGCCGGCTGCCGCGTGTCGGCGCTGGGCGCGCTGCGCTACGAGGCCGTGGCACAACCGGCGTTCGCCGCGCGGTGGTTCGCGGGGGGTATCGACGCCGGGCACCTCGCGGCAGCGCCCGTCGTGGACTTCGACCGTCGAGACGAACTGCAGACCCGTTGGTTGCGGCACACGGGCGTCGACCCCGCGGCCCCGCCGCGCCATCGCGTCCCCGCCTCGCAGGACTTCGCGACGGCGGTGCTTCTCGGTCTCGGCTGGGCCCTGCTGCCGACACTGCAGTCGGGCCCCCACGTGGAACGCGGCGAGCTCGTCCGGCTCGGGGGAGAGGACATCGTCGTGCCGCTCTTCTGGCAGCAGTGGAACCTCGCCTCTCCCGTCCTCGACGACGTGGCCGAGCACATCGTGGCCGAGGCGCGGCGCGTGCTCGAGCCCGTCGCCTGAGCCCGGCTCGCCCGAGCTCGGGGCGCCGAGAGCGCACGCTCGTCGCGACAGTGTCGCCACGACGGTGCGCGGTGAGCGCGAGGGTGCGCGCTCGGTGAGATCCCGGTGGGGCGGGCGGGTGCTCAGCCCTCGGCGACGGTCAGGACGACCTTGCCGCGGGAGTGACCGCGCTCGACCTCGGTATGCGCCGCGGCGGCGTCGGCGAGGTCGTGCACGCCGTCGACGAAGACCTGTATGGCCCCGGAATCCAGCAGGCGGCCGAGCGTCGCGAGCACGCTGCCGTCGGGGACGACCTTGTAGCCGGTCGCACGCACCCCCGCCGCCGCGGCCGCGTCGGCGTAGCCCGGCCAGCCGCCCGTGGGAACCATCACGTAGAGCCCGCCGCGCCGCAGCACCTCGAGGGAACGCGAGCCGGTGTCATCGTGCACGTTCCCGACCAGGTCGATGACGACATCCATCTCTCCGACGACATCCTCGAACCGGGTCGTGGCGTAGTCGATCGCCACGGATGCGCCGAGCTCGCGCAGCCACGGGAGGTTCCGCTCGGACCCGGTCGTCGTGACCTGCGCGCCGAAATAGGCCGCGAGCTGCACCGCGAAGTGGCCCACTCCGCCGGATCCCGCGTGGATCAGCATCCGCTGACCCTCGTGCGCGTGAGCCGTCTCGACGACCAGGCCCCACGCCGTCAGCGCGGCGAGAGGCACCCCGGCTGCTTCGACGTGCGACAGGCTGGCGGGCTTGCGGGCGACCGACAGCGACGGGACCACCGCGTACTCGGCGTAGCTGCCGCCCGAGCGCGGAAAGGGGAGCATTCCGAACACCTCGGTGCCCGGTTGCAGCTCGTGCGTCTCGTAGGGGCTCGTGACGACGACACCGCTGAAGTCGAAACCTAGCGTGCTCGGCCACCGGTCGATGAGGCCGGCCACGCCGCGCCCGGCTCGTGTCTTGGCGTCGATCGGATTCACGCCCGCCGCGACGATGCGCACGAGCACCTCGCTCAGCGCGGGCGAGGGAACCGGGACCTCGACGACGCGCAGTGAGTCCGGCGCGCCGGGCTCATCGAAGACGACGGCTCGCATCGTCTCGGGCGGCGGCTCGACCGGCGAGGCCGGCTGGGAGGCGGATGCTGTGCGCAGCGGCCGGAATCTCATCCGTCGCTCCTTCCTCGCGCTGCCGGCGTCGGCAGCCGTGATGCTCGGTCGACACCAGTCAAGCGTGACATTGTCTCGACCGTGTTACGGAGCGGTCACCGAGGGGAGAAGCTCGTCGGGCGAACCGGATGCCGCCGATCAGTCGGGCGCGTCGTATGCCGACAGGGCGTGCAGCAGCCGCGTCAGTTCGCGGATGTCGTCGACGTTCCACGACTCGAGCGCCGCGAGCAGGGAGTTCTCGCGCGGCGCACGGACGGCGGCGAGCCGCTGCATGCCGTCGGGCGTGGCCGAGAGCAGGCTCGACCGGCCGTCGGCGGGGTCGGGGGTGCGCTGCACGAGGCGCAGGTCCTCGAGCTCGCGCACCGCTCGGCTGACCTGACCCTTGTCGGAGTGCAGCGCCTCGGCGAGGGCGGAGAGGGTGATCTGCCCGCGGCGCGCGATGGTCGTGAACACCTTGTATGCGCCCGGAAGCAGCCCCGGGCTCAGCCGGTCGGCATTCTCGGCGAAGAGGCGGCGAACGTGGGTGAACAGCTCGCTGAACTCGAGCTCGAGCGCTCGGACAGCGGCCGCCCGGTCGTCGTCCGGCGACTCGGAGGCCGGGCCGGCGGTCCCGGGGGAAGCGGTCCCCCGGGACTCGTCGGACACTCGTGCAGCGGACATCCCGATCACCCTATCGAGCCGAGCGGCGCGTCTCGGCGGCGGCCGGGTCGTCTCCGTCTGCAGTGTCGGTGCGCACGGTGCCCGTTGCGGTGAGCGCGTTCATGCCCTCGGGAACCGACACGGTCGCGAGGTCTGCCTCGCCCGCCTGCAGGCGCTCGGTGGTGGTCATGGTCGTCAGCGGCTTGTTCGGCAGGAACACGATCGCGATGAGGCTCAGGACGGCGAAAGGCACGGCGATCAGGAACGAGTGCGAGATGCCGGTGGCGTAGATGTCCTCGAAGACGATGCGCAGCGCCTCGGGCATCGCCGAGACCTGGGGGAGTGTGCCGGACTGCAACTGGGCGGCCCACGTCGGCGCCTGGTCGCCCAGCGACGCGAGTGCTGCCCGGAGGTCGTCCTTCCGTTCCGTCACGAGGGCCGTGACCTGCGAGGCCAGGGCTGCACCCATGACGGAGACTCCGATGGTGCCGCCGAGGCTCCGGAAGAACGTCACTCCCGAGCTCGCGACGCCGATCTCGGTCGGGCTCGTCGTGTTCTGCACGACCAGCACCAGGTTCTGCATCGTCATTCCGACGCCGGCGCCGAGCATGGCCATGTAGAGCGAGACGAGCGTGAAGTCGGTGTCGTAGTGGATCGTCGACAGCATGGTCGACCCGCCGATGAGGAGCACTGCTCCGACGATGAGGAACGGCTTCCAGCGGCCCGTGCGGGTGATCAGGGCACCCACGCCGATGGACGCGACCAGCAGACCGCCGATCATGGGGATCGTCATGATGCCAGCCTCGGTCGGCGTCGCGCCGCGCGCCAGCTGCATGTACTGGCTGAGGAACACCGACGCGCCGAACATCGCGATTCCCGTCGCGATCGACGCGATCACCGAGAGGGTGAAGGTGAGGTTGCGGAAGAGGGTCAGCGGCACGAGGGGCTCGCGCACCTTCAGCTCGGTCACGACGAACAGGATCGCCGCGATCACGGCGCCGCCCACCATGAGCAGCGTCTCGACGCTCATCCACTCGAACGAGTCGCCGGCGAGCGTGACCCAGATCAGCAGCAGCGACACCGACGTCGACAGCAGGACGATGCCGAGGTAGTCGATGCTCGTCTGCTTGCGCGCACGCGGCACGATGTGCAGCGTCCGCTGCACGATCAGCAGCGCGGCGACGGCGACGGGAAGCGCGACGAAGAAGTTCCAGCGCCAGCCCCAGGCGTCGGTGATGACGCCGCCGAGCAGCGGACCACCGATCGTGGCGACGGCCATCACGGCGCCGAACAGGCCCATGTACCGGCCGCGCTCGCGGGGGCTGATGATGTCGGCCATGAGCACCTGGCTGAGGGCGGCGAGACCGCCCGCACCGATGCCCTGGACCGCGCGGAAGGCGATGAGCATCTCGGGGCTCGTCGAGAACCCCGCCGCGGCGGTGGCCAGCACGAAGATGAGGATCGCGAGCTGATACAGCACCTTGCGGTTGGTGAGGTCGGCGAGCTTTCCCCAGATGGGGGTCGAGATCGCGGTCGTCAGCAGCGTCGCGGTGACGACCCACGTGAAGGCCGTCTGGGTGCCGTCGAGGTCGTGGATGATGACCGGCAGCGACGTCGAGACGACCGTCGAGGCGAGCATCGACACGAACATGCCGAGCAGAAGGCCCGAGAGGGCCTCGAGCACGCCGCGACGCGACATGCTCTTCCCCTCGTGGTGGGTGGTTGCGGGAGCGGACATGGGTCCTCCTGGAGATCGGACGGACGCGGCTGCGCTGGCGCGGGATCGTCGGTGTGTCGGGTTCTTCGATAGCCGGTGACGGCGTAACTGGTTGACTAATGTCAACCGTTGAGATCGGTCAACTATATGATCAATCGTTGAGCTACGTCAACTATTCCCGGAGTCCGTTCCATCCCGTCAGGATGGAGGCATGTTCAGCGTGGAGTTGCTCGCCGATGGCGAGACCGAGGCTGCGATGCGCGGTGACTGGCAGCGGCTCATCGAGGCGGATCTGCCGAGTGCCGGCCGGCATCCGTCAGAGTCCAACCGCCCGCACGTGACCGTCGCCGTGCGCGACGAGCTGGCGGAGGATGCCGCCGACCGACTCGCCATGCTCGGAGAGGTGCTGCCGGTGGCGTGCCGGGTCGGGGGAGTGGTGGTCTTCCCCGCCCGCGACCGCTTCGTCCTGGCCCGCCCCGTGATCGTCACGGCCGATCTGCTGCATTTCCACGCGCGCACCGTCGGCGTCCTCGGCCCACCGCCGGAGGACTACGCGGTCACCGCGATCGACCGCTGGACCCCGCACATCACGCTCGCCCGACGGATGACCGCCGAGCAGGTGGGTCGAGCGCTCGAGGTGGTCGGCGCAGCATCCGTCGAGGGTCGGTTCACCGGCCTGCGGCTGTGGGACGCCCAGCAGAAGGTCATCACCGAGCTGCGCTGATCCGTTCGGCGGGGCAGGCCGGTCGGCGGCGCAGACCGGGAGGCCGGCCGCCCGCTCGCCGGGGTCGGTCAGTCGGCGAGGGCCAGCGCGCGGAAGGGCTCGCGCGGCGGGGTCGCCGGGATGCGCGGCGCCTCGGCGGCGCGACGCTGCATCGTGCGGCGGTACAGCTCGTCGATCAGCTCCGTCGCGAGGTTCACGAGCAGGCGGATCTCGCGCTCGTCGCGCTCCACCCAAGCGCAGCGCGGCTCGTCGTCGATGGGCACGAATCCGTCGTGCTGCTCCCAGACCACGAGCGTGCGCTCGGCACCGAGGACGTGCTGCTGCCACCACACCTGCCGCAGATAGGTGCGGGGGATCGATCGCCAGCTCTTGTTCGTGGTCTTGATCTCGGCGAGGGTCACGCGTCCCTCGGCGTCGACCATCACCCCGTCGGGGGTGGCGAGATGCCGCTTCTCGACCACGGCATGGAAGAGGGCCGACGAGGGCTGGATGCCGTGCGTGGCGGCGACCCAGGCGGCGATCTCCGGCTCGCGACGTCGGCCGTGATCGGTGTAGGCGTTGCCCGAGAAGCCCGATCCCATGAGCTTGGAGTCGGCCGCGCGGGCGATCGCCTTCGGGCTGGTCAGTGTTGCGACATCCGTTGCCGTGATGCCCCGCGAGCGCGCCCGGATCCAGGCCACCCGGTCGCGGGAGTCCGCGACGATGCGGGCAGCGAGTTCGGGAGACACGTCATCGACCCTAACCCGGGCCGCCCCCGCGCCGGCCTTTGCCCCCGGCGTGCCCCGCGCCCCCCGCGGGCGTCGAGTGCACGGCATCCCGCCCAGTGCGCGGCATCGCTGCGCAGATGTTCCGTTCACTCGGCGCCAAGCCGTGCACGCGGCGGCTCTCCGTCAGCGGGGAGCCTGGATGCCGAAGGCGCGGAGGCGCGCGGCGAGGGCGGCGGGGGACGCGACGTGATGGGCCTCCCAGCGCACGAGGCGGCGTCCGGTCGTGCCCCGGATCCAGTCTTCGCGACGCTTCTCCTCGAGGACGACCTGCTCTGCGGAGCGGGCCGCCCGCAGGTCTGTATCGAGATACTTGCCGGCGCCGTCGCACTCGCCCCACGCCTCGGCGTCGTCGAGGCCGAAGTCGACGCGGTACGAGCCCTCGCCGCGCGGGCCGGCGATCGGCACCTGCAAGCGGACCGAGCGGAAGCCGAGCTGGTGCAACCGGAACCGGCTGACGCTCTCCAGCGTCGACTCCGCTCGGCCGTCGGCGAAGTCGGCCACCCACCGGGCCCGCCGGATCCCACGCGCCGCCCCGGCCCCGGCGATCCGGGTGGCCATCGCATTCCGCCAGTCGGCCGGGCGGGCGCCCGTGCGGTCGCACCAGATCCGCTCCGCCCGGTCGGCCATGACGATCGCCGCTTCAGGGGTCATCGTGCGCGCGACGTCGAAGACCGTCCGTGCGAGGGAGGTGCAGCGGATGCCGTTCACCTCGACGACGTCGTGCGCATCAAGAGGCGTGCAGTGTCGGAAGACGTCCGAGCCGCTGGAGATCCGGGCGCCGGGCGCCGTCGTCAGATGCACGCGGGTCGGTCGGACGCGATACAGGTCGAGTCCGTGCAGCACCCCCGCGGACTCGTGCGAGACGACCGCGCGACCTCGCACGTCGTGCGCCACCGCCATCACGTGGAGCAGGTGCGCGTCCTCGGCGTAGAGCTCGTCGAACGCGGCACGGTCGACGTACCACCCGCGCCGCACGTGCACGCGAGCGCCGTCGCGGACAGAACGATCGATCGAGCGTTCGCTTTCTCCCGCCTCCAGCAGGTCGCGTCGCCGGTGGAGCAAAGCCCGCGCCTCGTCGGGTCGTCGTCGTCTGCGCATCCCGCCCAGCGTCCCCCCGCGCGATGCCCACCCGCCCTGTCTCTGCCCGCTCCGTGAGCATCCAGCTGTCCGCCCCATCTGTGCAGGAGCCCGCGGTCAGTGCCGAACGAACGTCTACGCGGCGAATGCACGGGATTGCGGCGTCGCGGTGCCGTGCATTGAGCGGGATGCCGTGCACTCGGCGCGGGTGGGGGGGGATTTGGGGGTGGGGGTGATGGGGGGTATGGTGGGGGTAAGCCAAAGACCGCTGGTCATCGGTGTGCGCGTGAGCGCACTCGTGATCGAAGCTCTGCACAGCAGGGGCCCGCGCAGGTGACACTGAACTTCTCCTTCGGGAACCGAGCTCCGTGCCTCTGCGCCGGAGCTTTTGTCATGTCCGGAGCTGGTCGAGGCCGGCGCTCCGCCACCGCGGTGCGTCAGGCACACATCAAGGAGTGACCATGGTGCAGAAGGACGCATCGGTCGCCGAGCTCACGAAGTCATTCGAGGACTCGACTGCCGTTCTGCTGACCGAGTACCGCGGTCTGACGGTGGCCCAGCTCAAGCAGCTGCGCAACAGCATCCGTCAGGACGCGAACTACGCCGTGGTGAAGAACACGCTGACCAAGATCGCCGCGAACAACGCGGGGATCACGGCGCTCGACGAGGACCTCAAGGGTCCCTCGGCCGTGGCGTTCGTGCACGGCGACTTCGTCGCCACCGCCAAGGCTCTGCGTGACTTCGCCAAGGCGAACCCGCTCCTCGTCATCAAGGGCGGCATCTTCGAGGGCAACGCCCTCACCGCCGACGAGGTCGACAAGTACGCCTCGCTCGAGAGCCGCGAGGTTCTGCTGGCCAAGGCCGCGGGCATGATGAAGGCGACGATGGGCAAGGCTGCGGCCACCATCGACGCGCTTCGCGAAAAGCTGGAGACCGCCGACGCCGCGTGAGCGACAGGCGAGCTCTTACACCAACCCCATCTATCTAGGAGATACATCATGGCGAAGCTTTCCACCGAGGAGCTGCTTGAGCAGTTCGCCGGCCTGACCCTCGTCGAGCTCAGCGACTTCGTGAAGGCGTTCGAGGAGAAGTTCGACGTCACCGCTGCTGCCCCCGTCGCCGTTGCCGGCGCTGCTGGTGGCGCTGGTGCCGCTGAGGCCGAGGAGGAGAAGGACTCGTTCGACGTCATCCTCGAGGCTGCCGGCGACAAGAAGATCCAGGTCATCAAGACGGTCCGCGAGCTCACCTCGCTGGGCCTCGGCGAGGCCAAGGCTGTCGTCGACGGTGCTCCCAAGGCCGTCCTCGAGGGCGCGAACAAGGAGACCGCCGAGAAGGCGAAGGCCGCGCTCGAAGAGGCCGGCGCGACGGTCACCCTCAAGTAATTCCCCGCTCTCACTCGAGAGCAGCACGACGGCCCCGGATGCTGCATCCGGGGCCGTCGTCGTGCGTGCGGGCTTCAGTCCGGACGAGAGAGGGACGAGTCTCGCGCAGCGACGGAGCTGTGTCCGGGTGCTCCCGCCGTCGTGCCTCGCACGACCATCCGCGGCTTGACGCGAAGCGTCACGGTCTCGGCGTCGGGGTCGTCGAGGTGGCGGAGGAGGAGATCGACGGCGGCGCGGCCCTGGTCGTGAGGAACCTGACGCAGGGTCGTCAGCGCGAACATCTCCGCGTTGACGTGATCGTCGATGCCCACGACGCTGAGCGACGACGGGACGAGGATGCCCAGGCGCCGGGCCGCGATGATCGCCCCGATCGCCACTTCGTCGCAGGCGGCGACGATGCCCGTGGGGCGCTCGGACGCGTCGCTCAGCAGGTCGACGGCGGCCGCGTAGCCGGCGGGCATCGAGAGCTCGGCGGGCGCGCGGAAGATGTGGTCGGCGAGGCCGGCCCGGCGCATCTCCGACTCGTACCCGGCGTAGCGCTCGGACTCCACATGCGGCCAGCGCGTGGAGTCGGTGCCGCCGAGGAAGGCGATCCGGCGGTGACCGAGCTCGACGAGGTGGGCGGTCGCGAGAGAGGTGGCGTGGGCGTCGTCGAGTGTGACGACGCTGGTGTCGCCCTCGGTGCCGATCACGCTGACGACGGGCTTCCCGAGAGCGAGGAGCATGTCGAGCTCGCTCTCGGCCGGTTCGAGGCCGACGGCGATGACGCCGTCGAAGCGTCGGCGCGCCAGGAAGTCCTCGAACACGCGCCGCCGCGTCTCGGTGCCCGGCCGCACGTCGTACAGGGTGAGGTCCAGGCCGTGCTCCAGCAGCCCGGCCTGAATGCCCTCGAGCACCTCGCCGAAGAACCATCGGCTGACGTGCGGCATCACGACCCCGATGGTCTGCGTCCGTCCGGTCGCGAGACTCATCGCCGACGAGTGGGCGACGTACGAGAGCTCCTGTGCCGCCGCGGCGACACGCCTACGCGTCTCCTCCGACACGTAACCGCGTCCCGTCAGGGCACGACTCGCCGTCGCCTTCGACACCCCTGCTCGGGTGGCGACGTCGGCGATGGTGCTCATGGGACCTCCTCGTCCGTTCGGGGAGTCCTGCCGGGGGGCTCTCCTCCGAGAGCGTAGCGGTTTCGCCGTTCACGAGGAACCGGTTCCAGAGCGTTTCGATGTGAGCGCTCCCATGGGAAGAGCGTTGCGCGAGGTCTTCGCTCGTTGATGGTTGCCATTCCGTGATATTCCGCGGGTTGTGCCCGGCTCTGAGGCACAGTAGGTTGTCCTGGAATCGGTTCCCCAATGGATGCGGACAAGGCTCCTCTGGGCGGACGATGATCCCGATAGAGGAGAAAGACATGGCATTGTCACAGCGATACCGTCTTCTTGCCCCGGTCGCCCTGATGGGCGCGGCAGCACTGGTGCTGGCTGGGTGCGCGGAAGGCGGCACCGAAGGCGACGGCGGCGGCGAGGCGAAGACGACCGTCCGCATCTCGGGCGGCATCACCGGTGGTGAGGCCGACGCGCTGAACGAATCGTTCGCGCAGTTCACCGAAGACACCGGCATCACCGTCGAGTACACCGGCGACAAGTCGTTCGAGGGCAACATCGTCACGAAGGTGACCGGTGGCGACGCCCCCGACATCGCCGTCGTTCCGCAGCCCGGTCTGCTCAAGACCCTCGTCGAGACGGGCAAGGTGCTGCCGGCACCCGAGGCCGTCGAGACGGCGGTCGACGAGAACTGGTCGCCCGACTGGAAGCAGTACGGCACCTTCGACGACACCTTCTACGCGGCGCCCATGCTCGCGAACCTGAAGGGCTACGTCTGGTACTCGCCGAAGCAGTTCGCCGAGTGGGGCGTCGAGGTCCCCACCACGTGGGACGAGATGATCGCCCTCACCGACAAGATCGTCCAGACCACCGGCGGGCCCGCCTGGTGTGCCGGCTTCGCGTCCGACGCGGCGTCGGGCTGGCCGGGCACCGACTGGATCGAGGACCTCGTCCTCCGCCAGGCCGGACCCGAGGTCTACGACCAGTGGGTCGCCGGCGACGTGAAGTTCACCGACCCGGAGATCAAGTCGGCGTTCGACGCCGTCGGCACGATCCTGCTCAACCCCGAGTACGTCAACGCGGGCTACGGCGACGTGAAGAGCATCAACGCGACCGCGTTCGGTGACGTGGCAGCGGCCGTCGCGAGCGGCGACTGCGCCCTGACCCACCAGGCCTCGTTCCTGTCGGCGAACTTCCTCGACGTGCAGACCGCCGAGGGCGAGACCCCCGAGGTCGCTCCCGACGGCGACGTCTACGCGTTCCTGACCCCGGGCTACACCGCGGGCGAGCTGCAGGTCGAGGGTGGCGGCGAGTTCGTCGCGGCCTTCTCCGACGACGAGTCGACGCAGAAGGTGCTCGAGTTCATGGCTTCGCCCGAGTTCGCCGACGCACGCGTCGAGCTCGGCGGTGTGATCTCGGCCAACAAGAACGCCGACCCCTCGCTCGCCTCGAGCGAGTTCCTCCAGGAAGCGATGACGACGCTGCAGGACGAGACGACCGTCTTCCGCTTCGACGCGTCCGACCTGATGCCGTCCACGGTCGGCTCGGGCTCGTTCTGGAAGGGCATGGTCGACTGGATCGACGGCAAGGACACCGAGACCGTCCTGTCCGACATCCAGGCCGGTTACGAGAACTGATCGTCCTGTGACGATCATGTGAGCCGAGCGGGGTCGGGCTGCACAAGCCCGGCCCCGCTTCTCCCGTCCGTACCGCCCGGGTACGCCGCTGTACTCAGAAGGGGATCCCTATGTCGCAGACGACCGTCGACAGGCCCGTCGACACCGAACTTCCCGCCACCACCCACGCCACCGACCCGAAGGGACGATCGATCACCCGGATCGTCGTCGCCACCGGGTTCGCGCTGATCGTCGCCATCCTGCTGCTGCTGATCTTCACCGGATCCAGCGAGGAATCGTCACGCATCACGATCGGCTTCTCGCTCAACAGCTTCTTCCTCTGGCTGGGCGGGATGAGTCCGCTCGTCCAGATCCCCGTCATCCTCGCCGTGTTCGGGCTCGTCGTGGGCATCATCCTCGTGCTCATCGAGTACGCCCCGAGGTCGGGCCGCGGGTACTTCATCATGCGGCTCGTCGCGTGCCTGGTCATCCCGGTGCTCGCGTTCCTGTTGCTGCGTCCCTACGCCAACGCCGTCCTCTATGTCGTCGCGATCGCACTGCTCGTCGGTGCGCTGCTCTTCTTCGCCGACTTCCGGTCGCGTCAGGGCGCGGGATACCTGTTCCAGCTCGTCCTCTTCATGGCTCCGGCCAGCATCATGCTGGCGATCGGGCTCATCTACCCGGCGATCGCGACGATCTTCAAGTCGTTCTTCGACAAGTCGGGCGAGCAGTTCGTGGGCCTCGAGAACTACTTCTGGGTCTTCACCAACCCGACCGGCACGGCGTCGGTGGTCAACACGATCCTCTGGGCGCTCCTGGCACCCACGATCTCGGTCGTCATCGGACTGGCGTACGCCGTGTTCATCGACCGTGCCCGCGGCGAGAAGGTCCTGAAGGTGCTCGTGTTCATGCCGGTCGCGATCTCGTTCGTCGGCGCCGGCATCATCTGGAAGTTCATGTACGACGCGCGACAGGGGGAGCAGGTCGGCCTCCTCAACGCGATCGTCACGGCGTTCGGCGGCGACCCGGTGCAGTGGCTGGCGATCAAGCCCGTCATCAACACCCTGATGCTCCTGGTGGTCTTCATCTGGACGCAGACCGGCTTCGCGATGGTGATCCTCTCGGCCGCGATCAAGGCGGTACCGACCGAACAGCTCGAGGCGGCACAGCTCGACGGCACCAACGCGTGGCAGCGGTTCCGCAACGTCACCGTCCCCGGCATCCGCTCGTCGCTCATCGTGGTGCTCACCACGATCACGATCGCGTCGCTGAAGGTGTACGACATCGTCGCGGTCATGACCGGCGGCCGCGATGAGACGACGGTCCTCGGCTTCGAGATGGTCAACCAGCAGCAGCGGTTCCAGAGCTACGGGCACTCGTCCGCACTCGCCGTCGTGCTGTTCCTGTTCGTCCTGCCCCTGATCATCTACAACGCCCGATCGATGGCCAAGCAGAGGGAGATCCGCTGATGACCGTTGCAGCACCGGCCGCGCCGGCCGACACCCGCACCAAGCGCCAGGTGGCGCGTGACACCCGCCGCAACGAGGCGATCGCCCACAAGAAGCTGACGTCGAAGGGCGCGACCATCGCGGCCGTCATCATCGCCGTCTTCTGGACGATCCCGACGTTCGGTCTGTTCGTGACCTCCTTCCGGCCCGGTGCCGACACGCAGTCCACCGGGTGGTGGACCGTCTTCACCAACCCCGAGTTCACGCTCGACAACTACGCGGAGGCGCTGACGGCGGGCGGGACGTCCACGACGCTCGCCTCGGCCTTCGTGAACTCGCTCGCGATCACCATCCCGGCAACCGTGTTCCCGATCGTCATGGCGGCCCTCGCCGCCTACGCGTTCGCGTGGATCGACTTCAAGGGCCGCAGCGCGCTGTTCGTCTTCGTGTTCGCGCTGCAGATCGTCCCGCTCCAGATGGCGCTCGTGCCGCTGCTCAGCCTCTTCTCCGAGGGGCTCACCCTGGGCGACGTGCCGATCTTCCCCGGGTTCGGTCTGAACGAGGTGCAGTACAGCTTCGCCCGCGTGTGGATCGCGCACGCGATCTTCGCGCTGCCGCTGGCGACGTTCATGCTGCACAACTTCATCGCCGAGATCCCGGGAGAGATCATCGAGGCGGCTCGGGTGGACGGTGCCGGCCACGGCCAGGTGTTCTTCCGCATCATCATCCCGCTCGCCGCTCCCGCGATCGCGTCGTTCGCGATCTTCCAGTTCCTCTGGGTCTGGAACGATCTGCTCGTGGCGACGATCTTCGCCTCGCCGGGAGCGCTGCCGATCACGCAGGCGTTGAACTCGTTGTCGGGCACCTGGGGCAACCGCTGGTTCCTGCAGTCCGCGGGAACCTTCATCTCGATCATCGTTCCGCTGATCGTGTTCTTCGCGCTGCAGCGGTTCTTCGTCCGCGGCCTCCTGGCGGGGGCGACGAAGGGCTGATCCCGGAGACCGGACACCGCTGGGGTGCGGGGGCTGTCAGCCCTCGCACCCCAGCGTCGTCTGAAGGGAGCGCATGAGGTCGATCTCGGCGCCCTGGGTCTGGATGATGCCGCCGGCGACCTGAATGGCGCGCGGGTCGCTGCCGAGATCGACGAGAGCCTGCGCCATCGGGATGGCTCCCTGGTGGTGGCGGATCATGAGGTCGAGGAACGTGCAATCCGCTGCGACACCCGTCTCGGCGTCGAGCTGCTCGAGCTCTTCGGGCGTGGCCATGCCCATTTCGGCACGCAACTCCTCATCGCTGAGCTGCTCGGCCGCAGAACCGTGGTCGTGGGCCGGGTGCCCGACCATCCACTGCATCAGGGGAGCGGACGACGCCTGCGGCAGCCCCCACTGCACGAGCCAGTCGTAGAACTCGCCGCGCTGGCCGGCCTGCGCGGTCGCGATGTCGAATGCGAGGGTGCGGACGCCCTCATCCTCGGTCTTGCGGTAGATCGTCATGGCCATCTCGACGGCCTGGGTGTGGTGCACCTGCATGTCGCGAGCGAAACCGGCCTCGGGGGAGGAGTCGCCGGGAACCGCCGGTGACGTGCCGAACGCCGAGAAGCGGCCGACGGCGAAGGCGGCGCCCGCGACGGCGAGAACGATGAGCACCACCGCCCACCAGCGAAAACCGGGAGACGGCGCTGCGCCGCCGACCGGTTCCGCCTCGACCGGGGCGCCGTCGGTCACGCCTTGCCGGGCCCGTCGATCGCGCCCGAGCAGATCGCGTTGGGCTCCGGGACGTTCTGGCTGCGCCAGTACTCCGTGAAGAACTCCTGGATGCGCTCGTCGTCGGCCGAGTCGACCTTCAGCTGCGCGTTCCAGGCGCTGACAGCGATCGGGGTGTCCATGTCGGGGTACGGGGTGAGGAGCGCGTACGTGCTCGGCATGTAGCCCTCGAGGGTCTCGATGTCCGCCTCGTCGACCTGTGCGGGGTCGTACGTGATCCAGACGGCACCGTGCTCCATCGAGTGGACCGCGTTCTCATTGGCCTGCGGCTCGGTGTACACGCCGCAGTTGAGCCAGTAGGGGTTGTGCTCGCCGCCGGCCGGAGGCGTCTGCGGGTACTCCACCGTGCCCTCGACGTGGGTCGTGATGTTCTCGAAGGTCTCGACGCCGGCGATCTCGCGTCCGGTGCTGTTGCCGGCCTCGTACGTCACGGGCCGGGGCGCGAACACCACGGATGCGACGATCAAGCCGATCACGGCGACGGCGGCGGTCGATCCGACGACCCACCACACCAGCTTGCTGCGGCGGCGCTTGGCGAGCTGCTTCTGGTACTCGGCGAGCTTGGCCTGCTTCTGCTGCTCGCGCTGCTGCTTGACGGTGAGGTTGATCTGGGCCTGGGCGGCAGGATTGCCGCTCGTTCGCTTGTCGGCGGACGGAGTCATTGCTGTGACCTCGGTTCGGGGGCAAGGGGGGTCGGGCACGCATGCGGCGCAGGGCCAGCCTATGCGGATGAATGGTGAATCGGCTGAGAAGCGCGTACATCGATGAACCGGTACCGGGATACGATTGCAGGTCGCTCATAACGCTGCTGCCACGAAACGAAGAAGACGTGCCCGAAACCTCCTCCCATCCTTCCTCCTCCGCCACCGGCGCCATCCGCACGCTGGGTTCGAACCCGGCCACCGCGCCGATCATGCTGCACCCCGGTGACGCGATCCCGACGTCGCGTCGGGTGATCTACATCATCTTGCTGGGCGCTCTGACGGCGCTCGGACCCTTCACCATCGATCTCTACCTCCCCGCGTTCCCCGCGCTCGAGGCCGATTTCCAGACGACGGCCGCGGCGATCCAGCTGACGCTGACCGGCACGATGGTCGGCTTCGCCCTCGGCCAGCTCGTCGTCGGGCCGCTGAGCGACAAGCTCGGCCGCCGGGTTCCGCTCCTGTGCGTGACGGCGCTGCACGTGCTCTCGAGCACAGCCGCCGCGATCGCCCCCACGCTCGAGCTCCTGAGCGCCGCCCGGGTCTTCATGGGCATCGGCGCCGCCGCGGGCGGTGTCGTCGCGATGGCCATCGTCCGCGACCTGTTCGGCGGTCGCCGGCTCGTCGTCATGCTCAGCCGTCTCGCCCTCGTCTCAGGAGTCGCCCCCGTCGCCGCCCCGCTCGTCGGTTCGGGCCTGCTCACGGTCATGCCCTGGCGCGGGATCTTCGTCGTGCTCGCCGCCTACGGCGCGGTCATGCTCATCGCCTCGCTGTTCCTCGTGCCCGAGACGCTCCCCAAAGCGCGGCGTCGCGACAGCGGATCGGCGACCGTGTGGCAGCGCTACCGCAGCGTGCTGAGCGATCGCATCTTCATCGGCGTGCTGATCATCGGCGGGATGACCTTCAGCGGACTGTTCTCGTACCTGTCGTCGTCATCGTTCCTCTTCCAGCAGACCTACGGCTTCGATCCCCAGCAGTACGGCGTGCTCTTCGCCGTCAACTCGCTCGGTGTCGTGCTGGGTGTGCAGACGGCGTCGCGGCTCGCGGCCCGATACGGTCCGCAGTGGGTCATGGCCGTCTCGACCGCCGTGCTCGTCGTCGCCGGTGCCGCCATCATCGTCACCGACCAGCTGGGCCTCGGACTGTGGGGAACGGTCGTGCCGCTGTTCTTCTTCATCACCGCGTGCGGATTCACCTTCCCCTGCGTCCAGGTGCTCGCGCTCGATCGCCACGGACGGGCGGCCGGCACGGCGGCATCCCTCATCGGTGCCGTGAACTTCGGCGTCGCCGGGTTCATCTCGCCGCTCGCCGCGTGGATCTCGGGCGACTCGGGCATCACGGCCACGACCATGGCCTCGGTCATGGCGGGGTGCGCCGTGATCGCGGTGCTGTCGCTGTGGCTCGTGGTGCGGCCGCGGAGCGTTCCGCAGCTCTCTCCCTGATCCGGGCGCCCGGCGCAAGGGCTGGGGCGGGATCGGTCGGTATCGACAGAATGGACCGATGGATGCCGCCCCGCCGACCGATCCCCGCAGACTCTGGCCCCGCCGCGCCGTCATCGGCGTCGTCCTGATCGTCGTGGGGGCGCTGCTCGGCTGGTGGCTGTTCTCGCAGCTCGGCCAGCCCTTCGCGATCGACCGGTGGTGGAACGAGACCCTGGCGGCCGACCCCGGCCCGGTCGGGCTCGTGTTCGGGCTGGTGATGAACCGGATCGGCGGTACCTGGGTGGGCGTGTTCGCGATACCCGTCGCGATGGCGCTCGCGCTGGTCCTGCTGCGACGACCCTGGGCTGCCGGGTACTTCCTCGTCGCGTCCGCCCTCAGCGCCCTGATCGTCCAGCTGATCAAGAACCTCGTCGATCGGTCGAGACCCGAAGACATCCTCGTCACCACCGACGCCGGCTCCTACCCCTCCGGGCATACCGCCAATGCCGCCACGATCGCCGTGGTCGCCGTCATCCTCTTTCCGCGGCTGTGGGTCGTCCTCGTGGGTATCGCCTGGACTCTGCTCATGGCACTGAGCCGGACGGTCGTGCATGCGCACTGGCTGTCCGACACCGTGGGGGGCATGCTGCTCGGCGCGGGCGTCGCCCTCGTCGTGGCGGCCATGTTCACCGAGCAGCTCGAGCGCGAGCGGAAAGCCGTGCGGCAGCGACGCTAGGCTCGCCGGCATGAGCGCCTCGCCCGAGAATCAGGCCGTTCCTTCCGACGCAGCGGTGGCCGCAGCGGAGCTCGCGCGGCTGCGGGCCGAGGCGGATGCCGCGGAGGCGGCGCTCGTGGCCGCTCGAGCTCGCGCCGCGTTGGCCGCCGCGGAAGCGGCTGCTGCGCGCGCGTCATCCGGAGGGTCCGAGGACACCGCGCCCGTCTCGGCGTCGGGCCCTGCTGCGACCGCGCTGGCTGCGCCCACCCCCGATCCGGGCCTGCCTGCGGCGGGTCCCTTGGATGCCGCGGGGGTGGACGCCGTCGAACGGGGCTACGCGTTCGACGGACCGGTCCTCGAGCTCGGTGCGCTTCTGAACGGCGAGCCGGTGCCGTCCGTGCCGGTGCGGATCCCGCTGGCGATGACCAACCGTCACGGCCTGGTGGCGGGAGCGACCGGCACGGGCAAGACGCGCACCCTCCAGGTGCTCGTCGAGCAGCTCGCCGCCCACGGCGTGCCGGTGTTCGCCGCCGACATCAAGGGCGACCTGTCGGGCCTGGCGACGCCGGGGGAGGCGAGCGACAAGCTCCTCGAACGAACGAACGCCATCGGCCAGGACTGGAGGCCGCGGTCCTTCGCGACCGAGTTCCTCGCCCTCGGCGGACGCGGGGTCGGCACGCCGGTGCGGGCGACCGTCTCCGGCTTCGGGCCGCTGCTGCTCAGCCGGGTGCTCGGACTCAACGCGACGCAGGAATCGAGCCTCGGCCTCGTCTTCCACTATGCCGACAGCAACGGGCTCGCCCTCGTCGACCTCACCGACCTGCGGGCTGTGCTGACCTACCTCACGAGCGAGGACGGCAAAGCGGAGCTCGCGGAGCTCGGCGGGCTGTCGAAGGCGACGGTCGGCGTCATCCTCCGCGAGCTCATCACCTTCGCCGATGCCGGGGCCGACGTCTTCTTCGGCGAACCCGAGTTCGATGTCCGCGATCTGATGCGCACCTCCGCGTCGGGCGAAGGAGTCGTGAGCCTGCTCGAGGTGCCCGGCGTCGCAGACCGCCCGGTGCTCTACTCGACCTTCCTCATGTACCTGCTGGCGGAGCTGTTCGAGGTGCTGCCCGAAGTAGGCGATGCCGACAAGCCCGAGTTGGTCTTCTTCTTCGACGAGGCCCACCTGCTGTTCCGCGACGCGTCGAAGGATTTCCTCACGGCGGTCGTCCAGACCGTCCGGCTCATCCGGTCGAAGGGCGTCGGGGTCTTCTTCATCACGCAGACGCCGAAGGACGTACCGGCGGATGTCCTGGCCCAGCTCGGGTCGCGCGTGCAGCACGCCCTGCGCGCCTTCACCCCGGACGACGCCAAGGCGCTCCGCGCGAGCGTCGGCACCTACCCCCGGTCGGGGTACGACCTCGAGCGGGTGCTGCAGGAGATGGGGACCGGAGAGGCCGTCGTCACCGTCATGAACGAGAAGGGGGCTCCGACCCCCGTGGCGTGGACGCGCCTCCGGGCTCCGCAGGCCTCGATGGCCCCCGCCGCGACGGCCGACATCGATGCACGGCTGTCGGCATCCGAGATCCGCTCGCGCTACGCCGAGCCGATCGACCGCGAATCCGCTCGCGAGATCCTCACCGCCCGGATGAACGCCGCGCAGGCGGCGTTGGATGCCGCGGAGGCCGAAGACGCACGTCGGAAGGCCGAACAGGACGCCGCGAAGCTGCGGGCGAAGGCCGATGCCGCCTACGCGAAGCAGCTCGCCGCCATCCGCAAGCAGGCGGCGGCCGACGAAACGAAGGAACGGCGCGAGTACGACCGGATGCTGCGGAGCATGACTCCCAATACGCGCAGGCGGCGCACGACGCCGGCGGAGCAGATCCTCGGGTCGCGCGCGGCCCAAGAGGTGCTCACCGGCGTCATCCGGGGCATCTTCGGCACCGGCCGACGCTGATTCGTCGCGCTCGGGCGGGCGCCGGATCGCGCCTGTCAAGTCGTGTCGGTCGGGTCGTATCGACGCTTACCGTCTGAGCATGACCGAGTTGACCGCACCCACCGGAAACGAGCCCGAGCTGCGCGCCCAGCCCCGAGCGGACGGGGCAGCGCCGCGCGCACTCGTCCTCGGTGCCACGGGATACATCGGCGGGCGCCTCGTGCCGCGTCTGGTCACCGCCGGGTACCGCGTCCGCGTGCTGGCCCGCACGCCCGAGCGCGTCGCGAGCTTCCCATGGGGCGATGCGGTCGAGGTGGTGGGCGGCTCCGCCGACGACGCGGATGCCGTCGCCGAGGCCGTGCGCGATGTCGACGTCGTCTACTACCTCATCCACTCGATGGGCGCCGGTGCCGGGTTCGAGGAGGCCGACGAGCGAGCGGCCCGCACGGTGGCGACCGCGGCAGCGGCGGCATCCGTGACGCGCATCGTCTACCTCGGGGGCCTCCACCCCTCGGATGCGGACCTGTCGCCGCACCTGCGCTCGCGCGTGCAGGTCGGCGAGATCCTGCTCGAGTCGGGGGTGCCGACGCTCGTGCTCCAGGCCGGCGTCGTCATCGGGTCGGGGTCGGCATCGTTCGAGATGGTGCGCCACCTCACCGACGTCCTGCCGTACATGCCCGCGCCGAAGTGGGTGCGCAACCGCATCCAGCCGATCGCCGTCCGCGATGTGCTGCACTACCTGCTGGGCGCCGCGCGGGTCGACCCCGAGCTGAACCGGGCCGTCGACATCGGCGGACCGGACGTGCTGCGCTACGGGCAGATGATGAACGGGTACGCCCTCGAGGCGGGGCTGCGACAGCGGGCGATCGCCGCACTGCCGGTGCTGACGCCGGGGCTCGCCTCGCACTGGGTCAACCTCGTCACGCCGGTTCCGCGGGCGATCGCCCGCCCCCTCATCGCATCGCTCCAGAACGAATGCGTCATGGACGACCACGACATCGACGAGATCATCCCGCAGCCCGAGGGCGGACTGACGTCGTACCGCACGAGCGTGGGGCTCGCGCTCGGTCGGATGGATGCCGACGAGGTCGAGACCAGCTGGCAGGACGCCGACGTGCTCGGGGCTCCGAGCGACCCGCTGCCGAGCGATCCCGAGTGGGCCGGACGCACCGTGTTCACCGACGAACGATCGTCCGACACGAGCGCGTCGCCCGAGCGGCTGTGGGAGGTCATCGCCGGCATCGGCGGCACGAACGGCTGGTACTCGGCCCGTGCACTGTGGGAGATCCGCGGCTGGATGGACCGTCTCGTCGGCGGCATCGGTCTCGCGCGCGGGCGCCGCAGCCGAGGCAAGGTGCGCGTCGGCGACGCGATCGACTTCTGGCGCGTGGAGGCGGTCGAGGAGGGGCGTCTGCTCCGGCTCCGGGCGGAGATGCGGGTGCCCGGCGAGGCCTGGCTCGAGCTCAAGGTCGCGCCCCGCGAAGACGGCGCGCGCTACGAGCAGCGCGCGATCTTCTTCCCCCGCGGGCTGGCCGGGCGGCTGTACTGGCTCGGCGTGCTGCCGTTCCACGGTCTGATCTTCACGGCGATGGCGACGCGGATCACCGAGATGGCCGAGGGGAAGGTCGACGAGGGGCGGATCGCCGTCGAGAACACGCACGCCGACGACCCGGGCTCGACGGCGGCCGATGAGGCAGCCCCGACGGCGCCGGAGGATCCTAAGGTGGGGGCATGAGCAGCTCCGCCGCCGTCATCACCGTCTCCGACAGATCCGCGCGCGGCGAACGCCCGGACACGGCCGGTCCCCTCGCCGTCGAGGCCCTGCGCGCAGCGGACTGGGACTGCCCCGACGCCACGATCGTCGCCGACGGCGCATCCTCGGTGGCCGACGCCCTGCGCGCGGCGATCGCCGCCGGGGCACGGCTGATCGTCACGACGGGCGGCACCGGGGTGTCGCCCCGTGACGAGACTCCCGAGGGCACCGGCGAGGTCATCGAGCGCGAGCTGCCCGGGATCGCCGAAGAGCTGCGCCGTCGAGGAGTCGCCGAGACGCCGACGGCCGTCCTGTCACGGGGGCGCGCGGGTGTCGCGGGCCGGACCCTGATCGTGAACCTGCCGGGTTCGCCGCGCGCGGTGGCATCCGGCATCGAGGTCGTGACGGGAGTCGCCGGACACGTCGTCGCCCAGCTGGACGGGCACGACCACCGATGAGCGGCATCCGCATCGCGCGCATCACCGCCGAACCCCTCGACGTCGCGCACCACCTGGCGGCGGTCGAGTCGACGGCGGTGGGCGCGGTGACGAGCTTCGTCGGCACCGTCCGCGACCACGACCCGGATGCCGCCGCGGCCGTCACGGCACTGCACTACGAAGCCCACCCCGACGCCGAGGCGACGCTGCGGTCGATCGCCGAGGCGGCGCTGGCTGGACGGGATGGCCAGGTCGCGGTCAGTCACCGTATCGGCGACCTCGCCGTGGGTGACGCCGCCGTCGTCATCGCGGTCGGCACGGCGCATCGGGCGGACGCCTTCGAGGTCTGCCGCGAGCTGATCGAGGCGATCAAGCGCGAACTGCCCATCTGGAAGCAGCAGGTCGAGGTGGACGGTACGACCGCGTGGAAAGGCATCGGCGGCTGACCGGACCTGACCGGTCCGCCGATCGGGGCGGCGCGGGATCAGCCGCCGGCGAAGGGCGGGAGCACGTCGACGGTGATGTCGCCGTCGATCGCGGCGGTGTCGGGAGCCCGCGAGCCGTCGACGAGCACCGCGCATTGCGCGAGGATCGCCGCGAGCCCGGGACGCTCGCGCGCGAGCGCGTCGCGCAGCTCGCCGAGCGTGGTCTCGAACCGCTGCTCCTCGTCGGTGCCGGCGCGCTCGGCCGCGGCCGCGAAGTACCGGACGCGGGCCATCAGGCGTCCTCGGCGGGGCGTCGCCAGTCGCCGCTGCGACCGCCGGACTTCGCGGTGATGCGGACGTTCTCGATCGATGTCGACTTGTCGAGTCCCTTCACCATGTCGACGACGGCGAGGGCTGCGACGGCGACCGAGGTGAGCGCTTCCATCTCGACCCCGGTGCGATCGGCCGTGCGGGCGGTCGCCTCGATCTCGACACCGTCGTCGGTGATCTCGAGGTCGACGACGACCCCGTGCACGCCGATCACGTGGGCCAGGGGCAGAAGCTCCGGAGTGCGTTTGGCCGCTTGGATGCCGGCGATGCGGGCGACCGCGAGGACGTCGCCCTTCGGGACGGTGCCGTCGCGCAGGGCCGAGACGACCTCGGCCCCGCAGCGGACGAGTCCGCGTGCCGTCGCCGCGCGGACGGTGGGCTGCTTCGCGGTGACGTCGACCATGCGTGCGTGACCGGCATCGTCGAGATGGGTGAAGCTCATGCCTTCATCCTTCCAGCAGGAGGACCTCGACGAGGTCGCCGGGCCCGACGGTCGCGGTCTCGGCCGGCACGATGGCGTAGGCCTCCGCCCGGGCGAGGGTGCCCGCCAGGTGCGAGCCCGAGCCGCCGGCTGCGGCCGGACGCACCCGCCACTGCGCGGGGTCGCTGCGATCGATGGTCGCCGGCAGGTACTGTCGCCGGCCCGGCGGCGTCCGCCAGGCCTCGGCCGCCGGGAGCAGCAGAGCGGGGCGTCGCAGGTCGGCGCGGCCCTGCAGAGCGAGAAGGGCGGGGCGCACGAAGACCTCGAACGAGACGGCCGCGCTGACCGGATTCCCGGGCAGGCCGAACACGAGCGTCCCCGAGGGAAGCACGCCGAAGGCCTGTGGTTTGCCGGGCTGCATCTGCACGCGGGAGAACCGCAAGGCGTCGCCGAGTTCGGTCTTGACCACCTCGTACGCTCCGGCGCTGACGCCGCCCGAGGTGACGACGACATCCGCTCGCCCGTCTCCCGTCGTCGTCTCGTCGATGATCCGCCGGAAATCTGCGCCCCCGTCGTCCACTCGCACCCGGCGGACGACGACGGCTCCCGTCTCGCGGGCGAGCGACTCGAGCAGCAGGCCGTTGGACTCGGGGATCTGTCCGCGGGACCGGGGGAGTCCGGGCTCGACGAGCTCGCTCCCGGTCGAGATCACGACGACGCGGGGCTGCTCCGACACGGTGACCCGGGCGATGTCGGCCGCCGCGAGGGCCGCGAGCTGCCGCGGGCCCAGACGGACGCCGGCATCGAGCACGGTGTCGCCGGGGCGGATGTCGTCGTGCGCGCGCCGCACGTAGACGCCCGAGCGAGCCGGCGCGGCGACGACGCGCGCGGTCGTGAGAGAGTCGTCGAGGCCCCCGACGGTGTCCTCGAACGGCACGATGGTGTCGGCATCGGCCGGCACCGGCGCGCCCGTCATGATCCGTGCCGTCTCGCCAGGGCGGAGCCGGGGATCGTCGGGGCTGCCCGCCGGCAGATCCGCCACGACGGTGAGATCGATCGGATGCTGGGGTGAGGCGTCCGCGACGTCGCTGAACCTGACGGCGAAGCCGTCCATGGCCGAATTGTCGAAGTCGGGGATGCCGCCGCGCGCGACCGCCGCCTCGCGGAGCGTGAGGCCGGCGGCACCGGCCAGGTCGACCGTACGGGCCGGGAGCGGCCGCACGGCAGCGAGGACGTCGTCCAGCTGGTCCTCGACCGAGCGCAGCCCGCCGTCGGCGCTCACAGCTGCCACTCCGCCAGGCCGCCCGCCAGCACCGAGGCCTCGACGCCGCGTCCGCGGAGGACTTCGGCCGCACGACGGGCGCGGATGCCGTGGGCGCAGACGACCACGACCCGCTCGGCGTCGATGCGCCCGGGATCCGCGAGCACCTCTCCCAGCGGGAGCAGCACCGAGCCGGGCAGCGCGCCGGCCGCCGTCTCGTGGGGCTCGCGCACATCGAGAACGACGGCCCCCGCGCGCTGCGCCGCCCGCAGCGCGTCGATGTCGATCTCGGGCGCTGGTTCCCGGCGAGGGCCGGGGGAGGGGGACTGACCGCCTGCCGTGCCGGATGCACCGCGGAGCGGCACCTCGCGCTGCGTTCCGGTCAGGGCATCGATGACGATGACGCGGCCGAGCAGGGATTCGCCGACGCCCGTGATGAGCTTGATCGCCTCGGTCGCGAGCATCCCGCCCACCGTCATGCACAGCGAACCGAGCACGCCCACCTCGGCGCAGGTGGGCAGCTGACCGGCGCTTCCCGCGGGGTACAGGTCGTCCAGGCCGATCGCCGGCACGCCGTCCGGGGGCGAGGTCCAGAACACGGTGACCTGGGCGTGGAACTCCTGGACGACCCCCCAGACGAGCGGCACTCCGAGCTCGGCGCAGGCCGACGCGACGTCGGTACGGGTCTCGAAGGTGTCGGTGCCGTCGATGACGAGGTCGCACCCGGTCAGGACGCGCGACGCGTTGGCGGCATCCAGCCGCTCGCGGACCACGTGGACGCGCGTCTCGGGCGAGAGCGCGGCGGCCGCGCGAACGGCGGACGCGACCTTGGGCGCACCGATGTCGTCGACGCGGTGGATGATCTGACGCTGCAGGTTGGCGTGCTCCACGACGTCGTCGTCGATGACGGTGATCTCGCCGATGCCGGCCGCCGCGAGGGCGAGGACGACGGGTGAGCCGAGACCGCCCACGCCGACGACCGCGACGTGCGCTGCCGCCAGTCGCCGCTGGCCCTCGTCCCCGAGGCCGGCGAGGACGGCGTGTCTCGCGGTGCGCTCGCGCTCGCGATCCGACAGGGGGCCCGCGGGGGCCACGAGGGGTGGGAGCGTCATGGGATCAGGCTAGACGGACGGCGGGTGCCCGTGGGCGAGCCGGTCGATGATGCGGCCCGGATCCGTGGATGCGGCGCCTGCGGCCCATCGGCGCCGCAGATGCGGGTATCTTCGGCGCATGAGGACGTACCGCATCTCGGAGGCCGCCCGTCTGCTCGGCGTGAGCGACGACACGGTGCGCCGCTGGGTCGACCACGGAGTGCTCCCGGTCGCCGAGGGCAGCCCCGCCCGGGTTCCCGGCGACGCGCTCGCAGCCCACGCCGTCGAGCTGGCGAACGCCGCGGCGGACCCCTCGGACCAGCTGTCCAGCGCACGCAACCGGTTCGTCGGGCTCGTCACCCGCGTGCAGATCGACGGCGTGATGGCACAGGTCGACGTGCAGTCGGGTCCGCATCGCATCGTGTCGCTGATGTCGGCCGAGGCCGCCCGCGAGCTGGAGCTCGAGCCCGGGTCGCTCGCCGTCGCCGTCGTCAAGGCCACCACCGTCGTCGTCGAGACCCCGAAGGACTGAACCGTGCGCACACGACGAATCGGCATCGCCGCACTGGCCGGTGCCGCGCTCCTCCTGGCCGGATGCGCCGCGGGCGGCGGCCCGGGCATCGGGTCTGATGCGGCACCCCGCGTCGCGGAGTCCGGCCCCGGCACCGCAGCCCCCGACGTCTCGGGCGAGGTCACCGTGTTCGCCGCGGCGTCGTTGCAGGCGGGCTTCGACGAGCTCGCCTCGGAGTTCGAGCAGCGGCACCCGTCCGTGACGATCTCGCCCATCGGCTACGACGGGTCGTCGACGCTCGCGACGCAGCTCATCGAAGGAGCGCCCGCCGACGTCTTCGCCTCGGCCGACGAGACGAACATGCAGAAGGTCGTCGACGCGGGGCGCGCCGCGACGCCGGACCTCTTCGCGACCAACCGACTCACCCTCGTCGTGCCGGCGGGCAACCCCGGCTCGATCACCGGCCTCGACGACCTCGCCGACAAGGACCGCACCGTCGTGCTGTGCGCCGACGCCGTTCCCTGCGGCGCGGCCTCGGCGATGCTCCTCGGCGAGGCCGGCGTCACCCCGAGCGTCGACAGCTACGAGCAGAACGTCACGGCGGTGCTGACGAAGGTCGCGAGCGGGGAGGCCGACGCGGGGCTCGTCTACGTCACGGACGCCGCCCTCTCGGGCGCCGTCGAGACGGTGGACACCCCGGGCGCCGAGAGCGTCGTCAACCGCTACCCGATCGCGGTCCTCGCCGACGCGCGATCGCCCGAGGCCGCCGCGGCGTTCGTCGCCTACGTGCTCTCCGACGACGGTCAGGCGGTGCTGCGGCGCCTCGGCTTCGGGGCACCGTGAACGGCGGTGGAGACGGGCAGCGCCGCCACCGCCGCGTGAGCCGACGTGCCCATCACGGGTATCTGCCGGGGATCCTCGTCGTCCCGGCGATCCTGGGACTCGGGCTGCTCGTCATCCCGCTCGTCGCGCTCGTGGGCCGCGTCGATCCCGCGACGGTGTGGGCCGACGTCACCTCGCCCGAGGCCGGCGCGGCGCTCGCGCTGTCGCTGCAGACGGCGCTCGCGGCCACGGCAGCGTGCCTCGTGCTCGGTGTGCCCTTGGCCCTCACGATCGCCCGGGCGGGCAGCCGGAGCGCGGCGGTGCTGCGGGCCGTCGTGACGGTTCCGCTCGTGCTGCCGCCCATGGTGGGCGGTGTCGCCCTGCTGTTCCTGTTCGGCCGCAACGCGTGGCTGGGCGCGCTGCTCGGCGAGGCCGGCATCCGGATCCCGTTCACCACGACCGCCGTCGTGATCGCGCAGACCTTCGTCGCTCTGCCCTTCCTCGTGCTGGCGCTCGAGGGCGCGTTGCGGGCCACTGGCGTCGGCTACGAGCAGACCGCCGCGGCGCTGGGCGCGGGACGGTGGCGCATCCTGTGGCGGGTCACGCTGCCTCTCGCCGCTCCCGGGCTCATCGCGGGGACGGTGCTGTGCTTCGCTCGGGCTCTCGGGGAATTCGGGGCGACGGCGCTGTTCGCCGGCAACGCGCCCGGTGTCACGCAGACCATGCCGCTGGCGATCTACACGGCGTTCAACGGTGCCGGGGTGTCGCAGGGCACCGCCGTCGCGCTCTCGCTCCTCCTGCTGCTCACCGCGATCGCCGCCCTGCTCCTGGTGCGCGCCTGGCGACCGGGCGGTGCCCGATGAGCGCGCGGCTCACCGCACGGATCCGGGTGCGCCGACGCGACCTCGTCGTGGCGGCCGACCTCGTGGCCGAGCCGGGTGAGGTCGTCGCCGTCATGGGGCCGAGCGGGGCGGGCAAGTCCACGGTGCTGGAGGCGATCGCCGGGCTCGTGTCGCTGGATGAGGGGTCGATCCGCGTCGACGACGACGAGGTGGCGAACCCGATGCACCGGGTGGCGCCGCAGCGACGCGGCATCGTGCTGCTGCGGCAGGACCCGGGCCTCTTCCCGCACCTCTCGGCGCGTGAGAACGTGGCCTTCGGTCTGCGCTCGCGAGGTGAACCTGCTCGGCACGCCCGGGTCGTCGCCGACGAATGGCTCGAGCGGGTCGGCCTGGTCGGGGCCGGCGGCCGGCATCCTCGAGAGCTCTCGGGCGGTCAGCAGCAGCGGGTCGCCCTCGCCCGGGCCCTCGCGGCCGGCCCCCGCGTGGTGCTGCTCGACGAACCGTTCACCGCCCTCGACCCCGTGACGGCCGCGTCGCTGCGGACGATGCTCGGCGAGCAGCTGCGGGCTGCCGGAACGACTGCCGTGCTCGTCAGCCACGACGCGCTGGATGCCGCTGCGGTGGCCGATCGGCTGATCGTGCTCGAAGCGGGAACCGTGACGCAGAGCGGTTCGGTGCGAGACGTGCTGCGGGCTCCCGCGACGGCATTCGGGGCGACCATCGCGGGCGTGAACCGCGTCGTCGGGGAGGTGGAAGGTCATGGCGACGGCGTGGTGTGGCGCGCCGGCGCCCTGGCGGTCGCCCGTTTTCGAGACGAAGCCGGATCCGCGGCCCTGTTCCGCCCCGCAGACGTCGAGCTCGACGCGGTCGCCGCCGCCGACGGGCACGAGCCCTCCGATGCGGAGCCGCCCGGCGGCTCTCGTGTCGTCTGGCACGCGCGTGTGACGCGGCTCGAGCCGATCGTCGGAGCAGTCCGGGTGTTCGTCGCCGACCCGGCGCTCGCGGTCGACATCCCGGTGGGCCGGGCGGCGGACCTTCGACCCGGCGCCCGCGTCCGTCTGACGTTGCCGGCCGAGGCCATCACCTGGAGCTGAGCTCCGACCGCAGCGGCATCCGATCGGAACGGCGCGCGCGGGATGGCACGATGGGGGACATGCCCCACCTGCGTGCCGTCCGGCGCAGCGACGACGCTGCGCTGAGCGAGATCTGCTTGCGGACCGCCGACCACGGCGCCGATGCCACCGGCATCTTCGACGACGACGAGATCTGGGGTGCGGTGTTCGCGCTGCCCTACGCCGAGCGGCATCCGGACCTCGCGTTCGTCGTCGCGGACGAGGAAGACCGCGCGATCGGCTACGTCGTCGCGGCGCCCGACACCGACGCGTTCGAGGAGTGGTTCCGCAGCGAGTGGTGGCCGCGATTCGCCGCCCGCTGGCCCGAGCCGTCGCCCGGTGACGCGTCGCGGCAGGCGGAGACACTGCGCTACGCATACGGTCGAGGGCCCGGAAGAGAGCCGCTCGCCGAGCGGCATCCGGCGCACCTGCACATCGACCTGCTGCCCGCGGCCCAGGGGCAGGGGTGGGGGCGACGGCTGATCGACCGGGCGCTGGATCAGCTCCGTGCGTCGGGTGTCAGCGGTCTGCACCTGGTCGCGTCGGCGGCCAACGCCGGGGCGCTGGCCTTCTACGACCGACTGGGCTTCGAGCGCCTGCCCTCGTCGCCCGGCGCACAGGCGTTCGGCATCGATCTCGAGCGCTGAGCAGCGGCCGCCGGCGGACCGAGGTCGGTGCGAGGTCCCACTTGGGCCGGGTCTGCCGGCAGGTTTCCCGGCCGAACTGGGACCTCGCGGGGTGTGGGCGGGGTGTGGGCGGGGCTTCAGGCGGTGAGCAGGCGTCCGTCCGAGATGCGCACCGTGCGATCGACGAGCGAGCTCGGCACCCGGACGTGCGAGATCAGCACGACGGCCCGATCGCCGTCGACGGCCGACAGGAGGTCGCGCATCAGCGCGTCGGATGCCGCGGGGTCGACGCCCGCCGTCGGCTCGTCGAGGACGAGAACCGGGAAACCGTGGAGGAGCGCACGAGCGAGGGCGATGCGTTGCGCCTGCCCGCCCGAGACCAGGGCGCCGTGCTCGCCGACGCGGGCGTCGAGACCGCCGCGCTCGCGAAGCCACTCACCCAGGCCGACGCGCTCGAGCACCGCCTCCAGCTCCGGGTCGGTCGCGGTGTCGCGGGCGAACAGGAGGTTCTGACGGATGTCCTCGTCGAAGAGCATCGGATGCTGTTCGCACAGGCCCACCGTCAGGCGGACGTCGTCGGGCGAGAGGCTCCGGACATCGGCGTCGCCGATGCGGTAGCTGCCGTCGACCTCGAGGAACCTCACGAGGGCGTGTGCGAGCGTCGACTTGCCCGCGCCGCTCGACCCGACCACGAGCAGGCGCTCACCGGGACGGACATCGAGGTCGACGTCAATGAGCGCGGGGCGTTCGGCCCCGGGCCAGCGAACCGAGACGCCGCGCAGGTGCAGGCCGTCGCCGAGCGCGGGAGCCACCCCCGTCGGGGAAACAGCGCTCTCGACGAGACCGGCGGGGATGCCGCTCGGCACGGTCTCGGCGATGCGCTCGGCCGACGCGTGCACCTGCCGCCACGACGCCGCCGCGAGGGGAACCGTCTGGAACACCTCGAACACCGCCATCGGCACGAGGACGGCGACGGCCAGCCACGGACCGCCGAGGGCGGTGACATCCGGTGCGGTGACGATCACCGCGAGGATCGAAGCTGCGCCGGCGGCGAGCGAGACGATCGCGGTGCTGCCGGCCTGCGCACTCGCGCGCCGCACGACGGCGCGGCGGAGCGCCGCGTCGGCGGCCTCGATGCGTCGGCGGCTCTGCTCCTCGGCGCCGAAGGCGATCAGCACGTCGAGACTGCCGAGGTGATCGGCCACGGCGTCGGCGAGCCGGCCGCGCAGCGGCGCGATGGTCCGTTCGGCGCGGGCTCCCGCGACCCAGCCCCATCCGGTGGCCGCGAGGGCTGCGAGGGCGAGGCAGCCGAACAGCGTCAGGGCCGCCGGCCACGAGAAGGTCGCGACTAAGACGACCGATGCGAGCGCGACCGTCGCCGACGCGACGAGCGGCTCGACGACCCGCAGCGGCAGGTTCTGCAGATCGTCGACGTCGTCGACGAGGGCCGACAAGGCCGAGCCGCCACGGATGCGGCCGAGGCCGTCGGGAGCGAGGGGGATCAGACGCCGGACGAGGTCGGTGCGCGTCGACGCGAGCTGGCGCAGGGCCGCGTCGTGCGAGGTGAGGCGTTCGAGGTAGCGGAAGACGGCGCGCGCGATCGCGAACGCGCGCACCCCGACGACCGCTGCCATGACGTACATCACCGCGGGCTGCTCGCTGGCGCGCACGATGAGCCATGCACTGCACGCCAGGAGTGCCACTGCCGACGCCTCCGTGGCGAAACCGGTCACGAGCGCGCGCCAGAACCGCCGAGGCGGGGGCATCGCGCCGCGGAGGACCTCGGACGTCGTCGTCATGCCGTCACCTCCGATCGGGGCCTGACCTCGACGAGAGCGTCGGCGACCGCGCGGGCCGACTCGCGGTGCGAGATCAGCAGCACGGTCGCGCCGTCGTCGGCGAGGCGGCGGAGGCTCTGCCACAGCGCCGCCTCGGTCTCGGCATCCAGCGCGGCACTCGGCTCGTCGAGGGCGATGACCGGGGTCCCGCCGACGCGGTGACGGAAGAGGGCACGGGCCACGGCGACACGCTGCGCCTGACCGCCCGACAGCCCCGAGCCGCGCACGCCGAGCTCGAGAGCCGGGTCGATGCCCGGGGCTCCGGCGGCTGCGAGGGCCCGGATGACGGCGTGCTCGCCCTCGATGCTCCCGACCAGAGCGGCCGGTGCGCCGAGGGCGACGTTGTCCGCAACGGTGCCCGCGATCAGACCGGCATCCTGCCCCGCCCACGCGAGCCAGGATGCCGCCGGCGGCAGCGGCCCGTCGTCGAGGGTCAGCTCGCCGTCGAAGTCGGCGACGCCGCGCAGGGCGGCGAAGACGCTCGACTTGCCGGCGCCGCTCGGACCGGACAGGAGCGTGATCGTGCCGGGGGAGGCCGTGAACGAGACCGGTGCGAGCAGCCCGTCGCCCCGGCGCACCCGCAGCTCCCGGGCGCGCACGACGCCGCCGGTGCCCGGCCTGCCCGCCACGTCCGGCGCGCCCGCCACGTTCGGCGCGGACGAGCTCGTTGCGGCCGGCTCGGCGGCATTCTCCGGCGGAAGCGCACGCGCCGCGTCGAGCACCTCGAACACGTCGTCGGTGGCCGCGACGCCTTCGGCAGCGGCGTGGAACTGCACTCCCACCTGGCGCAGCGGCAGGTAGGCCTCGGGGGCGAGCAGCAGCACGAACAGTCCGACGGCCAGCCCGAGCGAGCCGTCGATGAGTCGGAAGCCGATCGACACAGCGACGATGGCGACCGAGATCGACGCGAGGAACTCGAGGGCGAAACCGGAGAGGAACGACACCCGCAGCACCCGCATCGTCTCGACGCGGTACGTCTCGGTCACCCGTTCGATCGACGTCGCCGCCCGGTGCTGCCGGCCGAAGACCGTGAGGGTCGACAGGCCGCGCACGGTGTCGGCGAACCGGGCGGCGAGCTGGCGGAGGGTCTGCCACTGCGCCCGCTGGACGGCGCGGGTCGCGA
This sequence comes from Microbacterium arborescens, assembly GCF_049707515.1. Taxonomy (GTDB): domain Bacteria; phylum Actinomycetota; class Actinomycetes; order Actinomycetales; family Microbacteriaceae; genus Microbacterium; species Microbacterium arborescens_B. The sequence goes on from NZ_JBNAFI010000002.1 coordinate 71,928, forward strand.
GACCGATGAGCACCATGAACACGGGGATCAGCGGCATCGTGAGAAGCACGGTGAGCCCCGAGATCCCGTCGTTCCACCAGATGACGGCGATGAGCACCGGGGTCGCGACGACCGTCAGGACGAGCTGGGGCAGGTACCGGCCGAAGTAGGCGTCGAGCGCGTCGAGGCCGCGTCCGGCGGTGACGGCGAGCTGAGCGGAGTTGCGGGCGGCCAGCCACCCCGGCCCGAGGCGTCCGATCGCGGTCGTCAGGCCCGTGCGCAGCTCGCTGCGGACGCGCGCGGCGGCGCGCGCCGAGATCGCCTCGCGCAGCCACAGCAGCCCGGCACGCGCCGCGACGACGGCGGCGAGGGCGGCCAGGACGCGCATGAGCTCCGCGCTCGGCATCCCGCCGATCGCGCCCACGATCGCCTGCGTGGTCAGCCACGCGAACGCCACGATGACGAGCGTCTGGGCGAGGCCGATCGCCCCGATCGCGACGAAGAAGACGCGCGAGGTGCGGGCGTACCGCAGCAGTCGCGGGTCGACGGGCCGGCCGCTCGAGCGCGCGGGCGCCGCGGGGTCGTCCATGCTCACCCTTCGATCCTGCCTTACCGCCGGGTGGGGATGCCGCGGCGCCGGGGCGATTGCGCGGCTCACAGGCATGCCGGCGTCGTGTTCAGTGCGCGACGAGCTCGGCCTCCTCGATGCGGGCGCGGGTGACGCGCTTGCGGAACACCCAGTACGTCCAGCCCTGGTACAGCAGCACGAGGGGCAGGAAGATGACGGCCGCCCAGGTCATGATCGTGAGCGTGTAGTCGGTCGACGAGGCGTTCTCGATCGTCAGGTTCCAGGCCGGATCGGTCGAGGACGGCATGACATTCGGGAACAGGGAGAGCCAGAGGGTCAGCACCGCGAACATGACGGTGCCCGCGCCGCCGGCGAAGGCCCACCCCTCACGGCCCACCGCGTTGGCGAGGATGGCGCCGATGAGCAGGAGCGCCGCCGCCGCCGCGGTGACGAAGACGAGCGGGAGCAGCGGCGCCTGCGCCTCCATCGCCGAGAGGACGGTCCAGGCCAGGAAGCACGCCGCGGCCACGAGCGCGAGCAGTCCCGATCTCGTGGCGAGCCGGCGGGCCTGCTCGCGGACCTGTCCGTCGGTCTTGAGCGCGATGAAGTAGACGCCGTGGGTGAAGAAGAGCAGCAGCGTGACGACGCCGCCCAGCAGTCCATAGGGGTTCAGCAGCGTGAGGAGGGTGCCCGTGAACTCCTTGTCGGCATCGATCGGCACGCCCTGGACGATGTTGGCCACAGCGACCCCCCAGAGGAAGGCGGGGAGCGCCGATCCCACCACGATCATGAGGTCGAAGCGCTTGCGCCAGGTGGCGTCGTCGCGCTGATGCCGGTACTCGAACGAGACGCCGCGCAGGATGAGGGCGATGAGGATGAGCAGCAGCGGCAAATAGAACCCGCTGAAGAGGGTCGCGTACCACTCGGGGAAGGCGGCGAACAGGCACGCGCCTGCAACGATCACCCACGTCTCGTTGAGGTCCCAGACCGGGCCGATCGTGTTGATGATCTGACGCCGCGAGACGTTGTCCTTGCCGAGGAAGGGCAGCGACATCCCGACGCCGAAGTCGAAACCGTCGAGGACGAAGTAGCCCACGAAGAGGACACCGACGATGAAGAACCAGACATATGCGAGATCCATGGCGTGCTCCTCAGTAGACGGTGGTGCGGCTGTGCGAAGCCGAGGGGTTTCCGGCTTCGGGTGAGCCCGGTTCGGGCAGCGGGTCGGGACCCTGCTGGGCCGCCTTGCGGATCAGGCCGAACTCGACGACCGCGAGCGAGGCGTAGATCGCGGTGAACGCGAGGAGCGAGATGAGCACCGTCCATCCGGGGACGTTGGGCGACACCCCGTCCTCGGTGAGCATGAGGCTGAAGACGATCCAGGGCTGGCGACCCATCTCGGTGAACACCCAGCCGACGAGGCTGCCGAGGAGGGGGAGGGGAGCCGACCAGATCGCGACCCTCCACATCCAACCGGCGACGGGGCGCCGCGCCTTCTTGCGAGTCAGCCAGAGGCCGCCGACCGAGACGAGGGTTGCGGCGCCGCCGAGACCGATCATCCACCGGAACGACCAGTAGGTGACCCAGACGATCGGCCGGTAGTCGACGCCGGCGCCGAACGTCTCGGTGTACTGGGCCTGCAGGTCGTTCAGGCCTTCGACACAGCCGTCGAACGTGTGCGTCGAGAGGAACGACAGCAGGTACGGAACGCGCAGCGACCAGATCTCCTCCGTTCCATCGGGGGTGCCGAGAGAGAAGATCGAGAAGGATGCGTCGGCGCCGCACGCGCTGTTCCACATCGCCTCTGCCGCGGCCATCTTCATCGGCTGGGTGGCCACCATGACCAGGCTCAGCTGGTCGCCCGAGATGGCGACGCCGACGAACGACGCGATCATGCCCCACATCCCGAAGCGCAGAGCGGGGCGCATCGTCTCGATGTGCTGGGCGCGCGAGAGGTGCCAGGCGGCGACGGCGATGACGACGGCGGCGGAGAACATCCACGCGGCGAAGATCGTGTGCGGGAAGGCGGCGAGCACCACGGGGTTCGTCAGGACCGCGCCGATGTCGATGAGCTCGGCACGACCGCCGTCGGCGGCCATCTGGTACCCGACGGGGTTCTGCATGAACGCGTTCGCCGCGAGGATGAAGTACGCCGACAGGGTCGAACCGAGCACGACCATCCAGATCGAGAGCAGGTGCAGCGCCTTCGGCAGCTTGTCCCAGCCGAAGATCCACAGGCCGATGAAGGTCGCCTCAAAGAAGAAGGCGAGGAGGCCTTCGAACGCCAGCGGTGCGCCGAAGACGTCGCCCACGAACCGGGAGTAGGCCGACCAGTTCATGCCGAACTGGAACTCCTGGACGATGCCGGTGACGACGCCCATGGCGAAGTTGATGAGGAAGATCTTCCCGAACAGGCGGGTCAGGTGCAGCCACTTCACGTCGCCGGTGCGGTGCCAGACCGTCTGGAAGATCGCCACCACCAGCGCCATCCCGAGGGTCAGTGGGACGAAGAGATAGTGGTACAGCGTGGTCAGCCCGAACTGCCAGCGGGCCAGCAGGAGCGGATCGAGGAAGTCCATCGGGGCGTGCCTTTCGGGCGGCGGGGTTTCGACAGGCTGAAGGTATCGAGGGTGGTTTTCCCCGGTCTCGGGGTCGGCCGGAAATAATGCTACGCGTGGTCTGACCACTCGGCAAGCTGATGTCAGACCACAGAAGGAAAAGTGTGGATCCGCCCCGCTCGACCCGCGTGCACCGCCGCGCCGCTTACGCTCGACCCATGGGGGAGCCACTCGTCGACAGATTCGCCCGGGTCCACCGCGACCTGCGCATCTCGCTGACCGACCGCTGCTCGTTGCGCTGTACCTACTGCATGCCCGAGCAGGGGAACGAATGGCTCGCGCGGCAGAGCATCCTCACCCTCGATGAGATCGTCGAGGTCGCCACGGTCGCTGCCGCCGCCGGGATCACGACGTTCCGCCTCACCGGCGGAGAGCCCTTGCTGCGCACCGACATCGTCGAGATCGTCCGTCGCCTGGCCGCGCTCGAGTCGCCGAGCGGCCCCATCGAGATCGCGATGACGACCAACGGCATCCGCCTGCCCGAGGTGCTGCCCGACCTCGTCGCGGCCGGACTTGCGCGCCTGAACATCTCGCTCGACACCCTCGACCGCGAACGCTTCCGCACCCTCACACGACGAGACCGCCTCGACGACGTGCTCGACGGCGTGCGTGCCGCCCAGGCCTCCGGGCTTCGGCCGCTGAAGATCAACGCCGTCGCGATGCGGGGCGTCAACGACGACGAGCTCGCCGACCTCGTGGCCTTCGCCATGGCCCACGACGCGCAGATGCGGTTCATCGAGCAGATGCCGCTGGATGCCGGGCACACCTGGGACCGGTCGACGATGGTCACCCGCGACGAGATCCTCGGCGCGCTCGCCGAGCGCTGGACGCTCGAGCCGGTGCCGGGGCGTGGCGGCGCTCCCGCCGAGCGGTGGCGTCTCGACGGCGGCCCGCACACGGTCGGGGTCATCGCGTCGGTGACCGCGCCCTTCTGTGGCGCGTGCGACCGGATGCGGCTGACGGCGGACGGCCAGCTGCGCAACTGCCTGTTCTCCATCGACGAGTACGATCTGCTGCCGGTGCTGCGCTCCGATGCGCCGCCCGTGGCCCGCGCCGCCCGGGTCGACCGCGTGCTGCGCAACTGCATCGCCGGCAAGAAGGCCGGCCACGCCATCGACGACCCCGGCTTCCTGCAGCCGGCGCGAGGCATGAACGCGATCGGCGGGTAGGTCGCACGCGCGGTCCGCTCCCGGGGCGCTACGACACGGGCTCGACCGCACCTCGAGCCCTCGACGGCGGCGTCAGGCTCGCGCCGGCGGCGAGGGAGACGACGGCCGCTGCGGCGAACCCGACCGCGGGGCCGCCGAGGGGGAGGAGGGCGCCGAGCGCTGCTGCGCCGGCCGCCTGGCCGACCATGAACGCGACGAACAGCAGGGCGGTTCCGGCCGCGGCGTACGACGGATCGATCTGCGTCGTCCAACCGATGAGGGCGCCCGAGGCTGCGACGTAGGCCCAGCCGAAGAGCGTGCAGGCGCCCGCCGCGATGACCGGGTGAGACGGGGCCGTGCCGAGTGCGAGCATCGAGACGGCGATGAGGCTCGCGCCGATCGCCCACAGCTGGCGGGGTTGGAGCCGTCGGAGAGGTCGCGATGTCGCGATCACGGCGGCGCCGCCGCATCCGAGCAGCACCCATGCCATCGCCGAGGCCGCGTCCGACGCTCCGGCGTCGACCATGGCGACCCGGCCGTAGTTCCAGATCGCGGCGGCCCCGACCCCCAGAAGAACGGATGCGACGACCCCGTGCCGGTGGGGCGCCCACCATTCTCGCGGAGGCAGGCGCGCCGCATCCGGCGTTGCTGCGCTGCGGTCGCCCGGCGCGGCGCGGCCGGCCCGGTCGGTGGCGAGAACGGCGATCCCGGCCGCGAGAGTCGCCCCGGCGGCGATCGCCCAGCACCACCTCCAGTCAGCCGCGAACGCGAGAGCGATGAGGCCGGCGATCGCGAGGCCCGGGCCCGTGCCCGCGTTGACGATGGCCTGCGGCGTGCTCGCGTCGCGCTCCGCGAATGTGCGCGCGATGATGCGCACGAGTGCCGGTGATGCCAGCCCGGCGCCGGCGGATGCGACCGCGGCGGCGAGTGCGAGGCTTGCGGCACCGGTCGCACAGGCGATCCCGATCGCCCCGCCGCCGGCCGTGACGGTCGCGACGACGACCAGCAGACGCGGGTGACGCTCCGCGGTGAGGAAGCCCGCGAGCGCCGACACGGCGTAGACGATCGACCCGGCCGCCGAGACGAGTCCGGCGGCGGCGGTGTCGACCCCGAGGTCCGCGCTCATCGCGGGCAGATGCAGGCCGAAGGCGAGCCGCACGAGCCCGTAGGTCGCCGCGATGAGCGCGACGCCCGAGGCCACCAGCGACCCGCGCCAAAACAAAAACGATCGTTTCACTTTCCTGAGCATAGAGTGCTCGCATGGGATTGCGAGCGACGACCGAGGAACGGATCCTCGACGCCGCCGAAGACCTCTTCTTCACTCGTGGCATCACAGCCACTCCGATCGACGCCGTGATCGCCCGCGCGGGCGTGTCGGCCGCCACGCTCTACCGCGGCTATGCCAGCAAAGAGGCGTTGCTGGCCGCCGCGCTCGATCGACGCCAGCGCACGTGGCGGGAGGTGTGGGATGCCGCCGTCGCGCGCGCGACCGGCGACGAGGCTCGGCTGCTCGCGATCTTCGACGCGCTCGAAGCCTTCCGCGACGAGCCGCGGGGGTCGCGCTGGTGCGCGTTCCTCGGCGCCGCCGCGGAGTACGCCGACCCGCCGCCCGAGGTCGCATCCGCCGTGCGCGCCGACACCGACGGAATGCGGTTCCGGTTGACGGAGCTCGCGCGCCCGGTCGCCGGGGCCGGGGCCGGCGAGCTCGCGGAACGGCTGCTGCTCGTCGTCACCGGCGATCTGGCGATGCGACTGCGTGAGCCGGGTCATCGCAGCGCCGATCTCGCGCGGACGACCGCGGCGCTGCTCGTCGCCGCCGCTCGGAGCTGAACCCGCGGGTCAGAGCCGCACGGTCAGTCGTGCGTCGTCGCTGCGTGCAGCAGCTGGATGATGCACACCGACGGGTCGCAGGAGGAGCGCATGCCGTCGACGGCGAGCGGCCCGCCCGCCTCGGTCAGCACGCCCTGGAGCAGGCCCAGGTGCACGCTGCACAGCACCTCGCGGTGGTCGGCCTGGGCGGTGGCGTGGGCGCACGGGGTGAGATCGACGGTGAGAGTACTCTCGTCGATCACCGGGTCGAAGCCCTCGTCCTCGAGCTCCTCGACCAGTGCGTCGATCTGATGCAGGGCACGGGTCTCGAGCACGTCGGGGACCTCGAGGGTGAGGACGCGACGCATGAGGTCGCCGCGCTGCGCGGCATCCCGCACCTTCCGGTGCTGGATGGCGCTGCGGGTCGCGTCGCCGTCGGCGGCGCTGTAGAGCACGCGCGGGCGGCCGCGGGTGGTGCGGTGCTCCCTCTCTCCCACGACGAAGCCGTCGGAGATCAGGCGTGCCAGGTGCTCGCGGATCGTGTTGGGGTGCAGGTCCGTCGCCTCCTGCAGCTCTGAGATCGTCCGGCGCGGCTGCTCCTGGATGAGGTGCAGGATCTCCACGCGGGAGTAGCTCGAGATGGCGCTGTATCCGACGGTCGCGGTGCTCATGACACCCATTAAACACGGAAAATCGTCTGTGGTCATACCACACAGAGAAGTTTGTGGGTTTGCTCGCATTCAGGGGCCGGCGGGCGTGCGAACCCCGGAGAAAACGACGAACCCCGGAGCCTGCTCGGGCAAGGCTCCGGAGTTCGTGCGATTCTCCGGCGGGGCGTCAGCGCACCGTCACCACGAGCGGTTTGCTCACCGTCACCCCGGCCGCATTGGCGAACTCGACGACGTACCGATACCGGCCGGGAGTCTTGCCGGTCACAGCCAGTGTCGCCGACTGGGATCGGGGGCTCGCGACCGCCAGATCTCCCGCGCCCACCTCGACGCCGTCCTCGAGGAAGCGGTACGACGACGCGTTCGTCCCCCACCACATGTCGGCGCGGACGGTGTACGTGCCGTCGCCGTCCCCGTTGTCGTGCGCGATGACCGGGGTACCGGGGGAGGCATCGGTCACGGTCACCGTCAGAGGCGCCGTCGCCGTCGTGCCGCGGGAGTTCACGAGCTCGCCGGTGAAGCGGTACGTCCCGTTCGGGAGCCCGGTGACATCGACGACCGCCTGCTGTGCGCTCGGGCCGCTCGCCAGCTGCAGCGGAACGGTTCCGACCAGTTCGCCGTCGCGGAACAGCTTGAACAGCGAGCCGTTCTGCCCCCACCAGAGGTTCATCGTCACCCGGAACGTGCCGTCCTTCAGGCCCGTGTCCCACCCCTCGTCCGAGCTCAGAACGGCGGTGCCCGGCGCTGTGCGGGCGTCGTCGGCGGGCACCTCGGGAAGGACGAGACGCACCGCGGCGCGCTCACTCTCGGCGTCGGCGTCGTACGCGACGACGGCGATGTCGTACGTGCCGCCCGCGGTCAGGCCGGTCACGTCGCATGTCGTGACCTCGGATGCCACGTCGCACGCCGGCTCGGTGGCGTCGCCGACGAACACACGGAAGCCGTCGTATCGGAGGCCGGCGCCCGCCGGAGCCTGCCACGACACCGTCGCTGTCGTCGTCGATGTCGCCTCTGCCGTAACGCCGGTCGGCGTGCTCGGCGCGGTGACGTCGGCGATGGCGATCCAGCTGAGCACAGGGTCGGCCGTCCCGTTGCCGCGCGCGGCCCGGAAGTCCACCACCGCCTCCTCATCGAGCGTGAACGCGATCGTCGAGGTGCCCTGGGGTGCAGACCCCGACAGGTTCACCGGGTCACCGGCGATCCGCTCGCCGGCGATGTCGACGCTCGGCGCGATCTGGCGCGTCGTGCTCCACCACTCCTGGTACCCGCTCGTCAGCTCGTACGAGCCGGCGGGCAGCGTGAACCCGTAGTCGATGGACCCGCCCGAGCTCGCCCACCAGCCGGTGGTGCGGCTCTTGTCGTAGACGCCGGTGCTGCGAGCGCGGAGGCCGACATAGTTCTCGCCGGAGCCGACCGGGTTGCGCAAGCCCCACCCTGTCGCGTCGCTGAAGACTGCGTCGGGCATCTCGCCGATCAGCGCATCTCCGCGGAGCTCGGCGACGGCGTCGAACACGGGAGACAGTCCCGCCGCCTCCGGATCCGCGGCGCCTTGCGTGGCCGCCGCATCGACGAAGGCGACGACGCCGTCGGGCACGACCTCGAGCTGAAGCGTCACCGGTGTCTGACCGGCGCGACCTGTGACCGGGACGACCGCGTAGGGCGTCTCGGTGGCCGGCGTCTCCTGCCACTGCACGGCTACCTCCTGCGTCGCACCGCTGCGGGTGGCGAGCTCGACGGTCTCGGGCAGCTCGAGGTCCTCGCCCGCCTCGACGGCGATGCGGTAGTCGGGCAGCGCCAGGTAGGCGACCTCGACGAGAGCGTCGATGGCCGCGCGCAGCGCCGCGGCGGCGGCATCCACCTGCTCCTGCGTCGCCCTCGGGTCGTCATGGACGGTCTTCGCCGCGAGGCCCTGGTCGCGGAGGGCCTGCCAGGTCTCGGGCGTATATGCCTGTCGCGGGGCGGTCGTCGCCTCGACGAGGGCGTCCGCGAGGTCGGTGCGGTCGGCGGTCTCAGCGTGATCAGCGATGCCGATCCAGCTGAGGGCCGGCGCCTCGGTGCCGCCGGTGCCCGAGATGCGGACCGTCACCTCGGCCGATGCATCGAGAGTGAACCCGCCCCGCAGCACCGCGCTCTGGCCGATGCTGCCGTTGACGAAGGTGTGCGTGCCGAAGGGCACCCGCACCGTCTCGCCGCCGGCAGCGTACTCCACGGTCCCCGCCACGACGCGGCTGCGCCCCGAGCCCGGGTTCCACCATTCGGTGTGACCGGTCGCGATGTCGTACTCGCCGGCATCCAGTGCGAAGCGGTAGACGAGGGGAGTCCCGGCGTTCGCGCTGTACCACCCGGTCTCACGGGTCTTGTCGTAGGGCGTCTGATTCAGACGGCCCTTCGCCGACGCCGATCCGACACGGCCCCACCCGGCGCTCGCCGAGTAGGCGGCGTCGGGTGCGGCGTTTCGGAGCGTATCGGTCGCGGCAGCCCGCACCGCAGGGTACGACGGGGCGTCGGTCGGGGCGTTGGCGTCGACGAAGTAGCGGATGCCCGCGGGCACCACTTCGATGTAGGCGCTGACAGCCAGCGACGGGTTGTCGGGGAACACGCCGTCGACCTTGACGAGGTCGTACGCGGTGCCGAACTGGCCGGGGGTCGTGCTCCATGTCACGGGGGCGTCGATCTCGCCGCCGGCCTCGCTCCGGGCGCGGACCGTCTCGGGGAGCGCCGGTATCACGGCGGGAGCCGTCGTCAGGCGCGGGAGCGCCGTGAGGACCTCGACCGGTCGCAGCTCGGGATCGGCCGTGCCGCCGCCCGACCCGCCGACGAGCAGGTCGATGCTGTCGAGGCTGAAGGTGCCCGAGACGACCTGGACCGTCACGCGGTGCGGACCGTCATCGAGGCCGCGTACCCACGCCGAGGTCTGGCGGTTGCCGACGCCCGAGACGGAGACCGTGCGCGCCGGGTCGGCGTCGACCGTGATCGAGAGCACCGCGGTTCCGGTGGCGCCGTTGAGGTTGAAGCCGGTGCCGTCGAGGTCGAAGGCGAACGAGCGCCCCGCCGCGACCACGTGCTGCGTGCGGTTGAAGTGCGCATAACCGGCCTGCGTGAACGAGAAGCCCTGCGGGTACGAGATGCGCGCCTGGGCGTCGGCGTCGTCGACCTTCACCGCGTGCCAGGACAGGTCTTCGATCGGGGTGACCGCGAGGTCGTCGAACTGCGTGTTGTAGTACCCGCTGACGATCGAGACACGTCCGGCCATCATCGGGTTCGGTGTCGTGTCGGCGTAGGTGCCGAGCTGCTCTCCATCCAGTCGCACGGAGATGACGTTCTCTCGCGCCTCGACCTCGAGCTCGTGCCACGCGTCGGCGTCGAACATGAACACCGTGCCGGTGGCGACGTTCTGGCCGAGTTTGCGCAGTTCCCACGTGCCGTCGGCGTGCACTCGGGCGGTGTAGGTCGCGAGGTCCGCCCCGGTGCCCTCGGTCGTCGTCTGGCGGACGCCGAGACCAGCGAAGTTCGCCAGCGAGGAGTCGCGCACGACACCGTCGAGACGGAAGTCGATCTTCGCGGTGTAGTTCGTCCACGTGTGATCGCCGAGCACCGTCGCGGGCGTCGTGGTCGACGGGTTCCGCTGCGAGCCGTCGCCCCAGACGTTCCAGGTGTACCCGCGGTTGTCGGCGTGGATTGCCTGGTGCACGACGTTGCCGTCGTCCGTTCCGATCACCTCGAAGGCGCCGTTCTGGTCGGCGGTGTAGCGCGGTGAGCCGCCGCGTCGCGTGACGTAGTCCATCGGGGTGCCGTGGACGTCCTCGACGGCGTAGCCGGCGTATTCGAAGTCGTCGGTGTACGGCAGCGGCAGGACGTCGTCGCTCGCGGTGGCGGCGTATTGACCGCTGGCATAGTCGGCCGCGGCGCCGTGGATGCCGTGCTGCTGCGTCGCGAGCGTCAGGATCGAGTACGGCTGAACCTGCACCCGGTAGACATCGTACTCGACGCCGTCCTTCGTCTCGGTGCGGACGGGCACGACCTTGCCGGTGTTCTGGAACCAGTCGGCGTCGAACGCGTCACCGGCATCCGGTCCGGTCGTCTCCCAGACGTACAGCGGGGTGTCGTCGTCGGTGTCGAGGTTGGCGACCTTGACTTCGAAGTTGCGCACCGTCTTGGTGTTGTTGGCGTGCACCTGGCTGAACTCGAGCTCGTCGCCGGCGGCGACATCCGCCTCGGGGGTGCGCAACGTCAGCGCGGTGCGCGTCGAGGTGTCGACGACGGTTCCGCCGTCGCCCTTCTGCCCGTCGCCGCCCGAGGCGCCCTCGATGTACTCCCAGCCTTCGTCGATGAACTGCGTGAAGTGGCGGACGAGCGTGATGCCCACCCCGCCCTCGTAGTAGCCCGACCACGGGTCGGAGGCCCGGATCAGGTGCTTCGGAGAGTACTGCGAGCCCTCGTACAGCGCGCTGACGGCGGGTTGGAAGAGGAAGGTCGTCATGTGACCCGGGTCGGCGTTCGATCCGCTCCACCGGTAGGCGTTGATGAAGCGATCGGCGATGTCGACCGCGCCCACCGTGCCGCCGATGCCGCCGCGCGCCGGGTCGGCCTGCACGCGGTACTCGGGATCGATCATCGGCGCGACGCCTTCGGAGTACAGCACCTCCATCCCGAACTCCTTGTTCAGGCGAGTCAGCGCCGGGTCGCCTGCGATGTCGTAGTGGTAGCCGACGGCATCGACCTGCTCGAGCGCCTCGGGGCTGGCGAGGATGGCTCGCGAGACCTGGCCGACGTTTCGGTAGGAGTCGAGTGCGACGATCTTGACCTTCGAGTAGTCGTAGCGTGCGCCCTCGGCCTGCGCATCGGCTTCGAGACGCTTCGCGAAGTCGACCGTCCAGGCGAGCTCGGCACCGATGTAGTTCGCGTGGACCTCGTTCTGCGACGGGCTCAGGTAGTCGAACTCGACGCCGTAGGTGTCGTAGGCGGCGTCGATCGTCTCCTTGTACCACTGGTAGCGCAGGTCCGGCTGCGCCTTCGTCCACGACGGCTCGCCCCAGCGCAGCGCCTCGACCTCGATGTCCGGGTTGATCGACTTGGCGTCGGCGATGAAGTGGAAGCCGGCGCCGCGCAGCACGTTGGCGGGCTCGTCGGCGGCTCGCTTGGTGGCGGGCTCGGTGCCGGACGAGGTGTTGTTGTCGGCGCCGAGCTCGACCTTGATGTGCTTCAGCCCCGCGCCCTCGACCGGGTCGAACAGCATCCGCAGGATGCGCCAGTAGACGTCGGGATGCTCTTCCTTGTAGTCCAGCAGCAGGTTGGAGGTGTTGTTGCACGAGACCGACCCGAAGCCGCCGAAGGTGTTGAAGGGTGAGCCGGCGGCGTCGCGCTCGACGTCCTCGCCGTTGACCAGCAGCTCGGCCCATTCGGCGACGTCGTCGTAGGTGAGGGTGGGCAGCTCGTCGGATGGGGATGCCGCGGCGGCGGGGAGTGGGGGTGCGGCGCTCGCCGCGGTTGCGGGAACGACCAAGCCGGTCGTCGCAATGAGAGCGGCGGCGACGGGCGCGAGCGCCCGAGCCCATGACATCTTTGCCATCGGTGGATTCCTCGTCGGTGAAGGTCCAGTGGGGGTGATCCGAGGGAACCACCGGCAATCCGATCACGCGAGCAAAGCGAACATGATCGAACACACTCGAATCTGAACGATCGATACAGTGGATGCCGTGGACGAGCCGGCGGCGGCAGGTTTCGCGGTCTCCCGCCGCGAGCGCATCCTCGACGAGCTCCGCTCCGCCGGCTCGGTCCGGGTGGCGGATCTCGCCGTTCGACTCGGTGTCGCCGAGCTCACCATCCGCCGAGACATCGGATACCTCGCCGACCGCGGGCTTCTCACCCGCGTGCACGGCGGCGCGACGTTGCGCAGTCGTCTCGACACCACCGTGCCGCTCGGCGTCGGCGGCATCCGCCCGCCCCTGTTCCGCGTCGGGATGGTGGTGCCCTCGCTGACCTACTACTGGCCGCAGGTCGTCATCGGCGCGCGGGCAGCCGCGACCGACGGCGGCGTGCAGCTCGTGCTGCGCGGCGCCAGCTACTCGGTCGACGACCAGCGCCGGCAGATCTCGTCGTTGCTGGAGTCGGGAACGCTGCACGGCCTGATCGTCGCCCCCGAGGTCGTGGGCGCCGACGGCGCGGCGCTCCTCCACTGGCTCGACGCGCTGCCGATCCCCGTCGTCCTCGCCGAACGTTCGGCGCCGTCGGATCTGACCCTCACGCGGCTGGAGTCGGTCACGACCGACCACGTCTTCGGGGGCTCGCTCGCGGCGGCGCACCTCTTGGCGCGCGGGCACGTCCGGGTCGGCTTCGTCGCCTCCGCGGGGTCACCCACCTCGCCGCGACTGCGACGCGGCTGGCGACAGGCGGTCGAGGACGACGGCCTCGTGCCGACGATCGACCGCGACATCTCGCTCGACGATCTGGATGCCACGGCCCGTGAGCGCGCGGTGTCGGACCTGCTCGTCGAATGCCGCGCCACCGGCACGACGGCGCTGCTGGTGCACTCCGACCCGCAGGCCGTGCTGCTGCAGCAGCAGGCGCGCGACGTCGGCTGGGTGATGCCCGACGACCTCGCGATCGTCGCGTACGACGACGAGGTCGCCGCCAGCGCGGAGCCGGCCATCACCGCGCTGCGTCCGCCCAAGCAGCACATCGGCCGCTTGGCGGTCGAGACGCTCATCGCCCGGCTGGTCGACGGACCGAAGCGCCCGGTTCAGCGCACGCACGTGCTGCCGACGCTGCACGCGCGGGAGTCCACCGCCCTCGACCGGCGGCGCTGAGGGACGGTGACCGACAAGCTTGGGGAGATCGCCGAGGACGAGGAGTGCCGATGGGTTCCGAGCCGATGACGCCCGACGAACTGCGCGCGCGCATGGCGCGGCTGGAGGAGGAGCGGCGAGAGCTCTACACGGGTGACACGGCCGGTCCGTCCTACGCGCACAACTGGTCGCACCGGCGGCGCCAGGAGATCGATGATGAGCTGGCACGCATCCGTGCCGAGCTGGGTCTCCCCGCCGCGGAGGGGCCATCGCGCGGGACGGCGGGCGGGTGGATCACGCTGATCGCCGCGATCGTCCTCATCATGGTCACCGTCGGCCTCTGGCGGCCCTGATCCGCGGCGAGCGACTAGGCCGCTGACGGGTGCGCGGGATCCGGCATCCGGAATCGGAGAATCGCGACCGTCACCGGTCCGGGCGGATGCCGCGGCTCAGGCCGTGGGCGTCCACTCCGACACACGCGTGAGCTCGGCTACCTCGTCGGCCGTCAGCTCGACGCGGCCGCCGTCGAGCAGCCCCTGCACCTGCTCGAGTCGCGAGGCGCTCGCGATCGGGGCGACGACGGTCGGCTGCAGGCGCAGCCAGGCGAGCGCCGCCGAGGCGATCGACACGTCGTGCGCGGCGCCGATGCGCTCGAGTGTGTCGATGATCTGCAACCCCTGGGGGGTGGCGTATACCGCGGCGCCCTCGGCGCGCGGAGAGTCGTGGCCCGCGACATCCGTCGAGCGGTACTTCCCGGTCAGGAACCCCTTCGCAAGGGCGAAGTACGGCACGAGGCCGAGGTTCTCGCGCTGGGCGATCGGGACGATCGTCTCTTCGACCTCGTTGCGGTGAACGAGGTTGTAATGCGGCTGGATGGCCACGGGGCGGGCGACGCCGGTCTCATCGGCGATGCGCAGCCACTCCTGGATCCGCTCGGCGGTGTAGTTCGACACGGCGATGTGACGCACGAGACCGTCCGCAACGAGCTGTCCGAATGCGCCGACCGTCTCCTCGAGCGGAGTCTCCTCGTCGTCGAAGTGCGCGTAGTAGAGGTCGATGGCCTCGACGCCGAGGCGCTTCAGTGAGGCCTCGGCCGCTGCGCGGACGTTCGATGCCGAAAGGCCGCGGAAGTCGGGATGCTGGCTGACCTTGGTCGCCACGACGACCTCGGGGCGGCTGCGGGCGGCGAGCCACTCTCCGATGATCGTCTCGCTCTCACCGCCGCTGTGGCCCGGAACCCACGCACTGTACGAGTCGGCGGTGTCGACGAAGTTGCCGCCGCCTTCGACGAAGGCGTCGAGGATCGCGAACGACGCGTCGCGGTCGGCTGTCCAGCCGAAGACGTTGCCGCCGAGGGCGAGGGGGAAGACGGATAGGTCGCTGTTTCCGATCGTGCTCATGATCGGTTCAAGGTGCGCCGTCGCCCGGGTATTCCGGTCCGGGGGCTGGGCGGGCTGACCGCACACGTCGGGCTGACCGCACGCGTCGGGCTGACTCCTCGTATCCGAAGCTGATCCGGGCCGTTCCGGCTTGCAGTACCCGGATGCGGCCCGAATCTGAGGGGTTGCGGCGACCGGCCGGTGACAAACCAGCGGCCCGCCATCGCCGAAAACACCGACGGCGGGGCCGGCAGCTGCCAGCCCCGCCGTCGCGGTGGGTGAGCGGTCGCTCAGCGCTTGCGAGCGGAACCCCGACGCGAGACGGCCACGTAGATGCCGAGCACGATGATCGCGCCGATGATCGAACCGATGATGCCGGAGGGCTGCAGGAAGCCGCCTTCCGGGCTGTGGTTGAAGATCAGGAACCCGAGGAAACCACCGACGAACGAGCCGATGATGCCGAGCACGATGGTCATCAGGATGCCGATGCTCTGCTTGCCGGGGATGACGGCACGAGCGATGAAGCCGGCGATCAGTCCGACGAGGATGAGACCGAGGATCGTCCACAGCATGGTGCTTCTCTTTTCTTTGCTGGAACAGGCGCCGTAGTGGCGCCCGGGGGCCCCGAAAGACTACGGGGAGACGAGCGAAAGCCCTGTCGGCCTTGAGCTCATGCCCGCACTGGCTGTACCCTCTGGCGTCGCCGCGCGCGGCGCGAGCACGCACCACACCCGCAAGACCGCACGCTGCACGGAGCCCGCCGCGACGATCGTGCGTGCTCGCGAGAGATACGTCAGGCGAGGGCCTCGCGCAGCGCGCAGACCCAGGCCGCGAACGCGTCGAGGTGGGCGTCGTGGCTGCCGTCGGGGAGGGGCAGGATGCGGGTGCCCGGGCGCCGGGCGGCGAGTTCGGCCTGCTGCTCGGCGGAGAACATGCCGCGGTCGGCGAAGACGGCGGTCGTCGGCACCGCCAGGCTTTCCCACTCCGCCCATCGCGATTCGTGAACCGCCGCGACCACGGCCTGCATGACGTCGGCGTCGAAGCGGGGCCGCAATCCCGACGGCGTCTCCTCGAGGTCGGCGACCCAAGCCTCGGTGAGCGGCGAGTCGCCCAGGAAGGCCCGCGCGGCTGCGGCGTCGGCGAACGGGGTCGGCCACGAGGCGAAGAAGGCGCCGAGATCGGCGGCTTCCTGTGGATCGGCGCTCCCCGCCGGGTGCCCCTCCAGCATCACGAGCCGACTGACCAGATCGGGGCGGCGGCTCGCGGCGAGGAACGCCGTGTGCGCGCCCATCGACTGACCCACCAGCGCCACTCGCTCGCCGGGTGCGAGCCGCTCGATCACGGCGACGGCATCCGCCACGAACGCGTCGCGCGAGAGGTCGTCGGGCCGCCGCGTGCTGAGACCATGGCCGCGCTGGTCGAGCAGCAGCACCCGGTGACGGTCGGTGAGCGCCGCAGCGGTCGGCATGAGCTCGCGCGCGCTGCCCGCCAGCCCGTGCAGCAACAGAACCGCCGGGCCCGACCCGCCCGCCTCGGTCACCGCGAGCGACACGCCGTCACGGTCGATCATCGTGCGCCGGTGCTGCATCATCCGTCCATTCTCGGATGCCGCGCCGGCCGGTCGACCGGCGAGTACGCACCGTCCCCGCGAGAACGCACCCCGGTTGGAGCGTTCTCGGCGCGAGGGTGCGTGCTCGAGCCGCAGCTACGACCAGCGCAACGGTGTGACCTCGCCAGTCTCCCAGTCGCGGCGGAGGATGCTGTACGCCACCGACCCCAGGGGCTCCGCCCCCTCGACGGGCCATCCCTCGCGGTAATAAGCCTCCTGCACCCAGCCGCAGGCCTCGAAGGTGCGTCGCATCGCACGGTTGTCTTCGCGGGTCTGCCCCTCGAAGCGGTCGACGTCGGGCATCGTCGTAAACACGTGCTCTGCCGCCGTCTTCAGGACATCCTTCGCGAGGCCGCGTCCCCGCCACACCGACGCGAGGCGCAGGTCGAACAACGGAGCGCCGTCGCTGATCTCCTCGAGGCGGAAGAATCCGATGCGGCGGTGCTCGACGTGGTCGATCCAGAACGAGTCGTTGTCCTCGTCGCGGTACCGCCCGGCGGCGATGCCGTCCTCGACCTGCTCGCGCGTGAGCCGCGTGCCGACGTGGAACGGGAACACCTCACCCGTCATGAACGCGATCAGTTCCTCGCGGTCGGCTCCCGCCGGATCGATGCGGACCAGCTCGATCGGCGATGCGGGCGCAGTGGCTGCCATGGGATCAGACGGCGGCGGGCGCCGACTTCCAACCGAGGGCGGGCGCGACGTACTTCGCGAACGACTCGACGATGCGCAGGTTGAACTCGACGCCGAGCTGCGAGGGGATCGTCAGCATGAGCGTGTCGGCGCTCATGACCGCGGCATCCTGCAGCAGCTGTTCGACGAGCACGTCGGGCGCGGCGGCGTAGGTCTTGCCGAAGGTCGACCGCATGCCGTCGATGTACCCGATGCCGTCCTGCTCGTTGCTGCCGCCGAAGTACAGCTCGTCTTCGGCGGTCGTGATCGGGAAGATCGACCGGCTGACCGACGTGCGGGGCTCACCGGGATGCCCGGCTTCGCGCCATGCGGCGCGGAACGCGTCGAGCTGCTGCGCCTGCAGGATGTCGAAAGGGGTGCCGTCGGCCTGGGTGAGGAGCGTCGACGACATGAGGTTGACGCCCCGGCGGCCGGCCCACTCGGCGGAATCGGTGTTGCCGGCGCCCCACCAGATGCGCGAGCGCAGTCCGGGGGAGTGCGGCTCGATGCGCTGCATCCCGCTGCCGCCGCCGAACGGGCTGTTCGGGTCGCGTTCGGCGAGGCCCTCGCCCTCGATGGCGCGGAGGAACGTGTCGAAGTGCTCGCGGGCGATGTCGGCGCCGCGGGGATCCTGCGATCCGGTGTAGCCGAACGCCTCGTAGCCGCGGACGACCGTCTCGGGTGAACCACGGCTCACGCCCAGTGCGAGTCGTCCCTCGGAGATGAGGTCGACGGCCGCTGCCTCCTCGGCGAGGTACAGCGGGTTCTCGTATCGCATGTCGATGACGCCCGTGCCGATCTCGATGTTCTTCGTCGTCGCGGCGATCGCGGCGAGCAGCGGCATCGGGGAGGCCTGCTGCCGTGCGAAGTGGTGCACGCGGAAGTAGGCGCCGACGGCGCCGAGGTCGTCCATGCCCTGTGCGAGGTCGATCGCCTGCCGCAGCGAGTCACCCGCGGTGAGCTCGCGCCCGCCGCCTAGCGGGCCGTAGTGACCGAACGAGAGAGTGCCGAAACGCTGCATGTCAAGCGGCAACGACGATGGCCCCTCTCGCATTCCCCCGTGCATAGGCTGGGCGAAACCGACCCCGGGAGGTGTCATGGTCCAGGTCCGCGTTCTCGGGGTGGCGCTCGATCCCGCCCAGCAGCACGTCATTCTGCTCAAGCCGGTCGACGCCCTGTCCGACCGGGTGCTGCCCGTGTGGATCGGCGCGCAGGAGGCCACGTCCATCCTGGTGGCCATCGAAGGCGTGTCGCCGCCGCGTCCGCTCGCACACGACCTCATGATCCGGCTGCTCGACGCGACCGACGCCAGTGTCGACCGTGTCGAGGTCACCCGGATCGATGACGGCACGTTCTACGCCGAGGTCACCGTGACCGCCCTCACGGGGTCGCGCGTGGTCGACGCCCGTCCCTCCGACGCGATCGCCCTCGCCTCCCGAGCCGGTGCGCCGATCTTCGTCGCCGACGACGTGCTCGCCGAGGCCGGCATCCCCGACACCGTGAGCGAAGCGCCCGAGGGCGCGGAGACCCCCGAGGCCGCCGAGCAGCGGGTCGCGGAGTTCCGCGAGTTCCTCGACGACATCGACCCCGACGACTTCCGCGGCTGACCGGCCGATCGCGCCGGCGCAGCCGCCTCCCGATCCACCACCCCCCGACGAAAGGAACACCCATGTCCCGCATCCTCATCATCGGAGGCCACGGCAAGGTCGCGCTGCGCCTGGAGCCTCAGCTCGCCGAGCGCGGCGACACCGTCACCGCCGTCATCCGCAATCGCGACCACGAGTCGGACATCGTCGCCACCGGCGCGACCCCGCTCGTCGCCGACGTCGAGTCGTTCGACGTCGACCAGCTGACCAACCTGCTCAGCGGCAACGACGCGGTCGTCTGGGCCGCGGGAGCCGGGGGAGGGGATGCCGCACGCACCTGGGCCGTCGATCGCGACGCGGCCATCCGTTCGATCGATGCCGCCGTCGCGGCAGGCGTCCGTCGCTACGTGATGGTGTCGTACTTCGGTGCCGGCCCCGACCACGGCGTGCCCGAGGACGACTCGTTCTACGCCTATGCGGAGGCCAAGGCCGAGGCCGACGCCCACCTGCGCGAGAGCGGGCTGGACTGGACGATCGTCGCGCCGAGCGCTCTGACGCTCGACGAACCGACCGGCAAGATCACCGTCGGCGGGTCGGGTGAGCAGTCCGTGTCGCGCGGCGATGTCGCGGCGGTCATCGCGGCCGTCCTCGCCGAGCCCGCGACCGCCGGTCGCACGATCGAGTTCACCGGCGGCGACACCCCGATCGCAGAGGCGATCACAGCCGGCTGAGGCTTTTGTTAGGGTTGCCTTGCCTCATCGCGGGAGTCCGCGAGATCGATCCGAGGGAAGGCCCCCTATGCTGTCTCGTCCTGTCCGGCGCGCCCTGAGCGCCCTCGCCGTCTCGGCCGCCGCGGCTATCGTCGTGGCAGGTTGCGCCGCGCAACCCTCGGCTGCGGATGCGGCTCCCGAGTCGAGCACCGCGCTCCGCTCCGTCGAGCACGCGCGCGGCGTCACCGAGGTTCCGGGACAGCCGCAGCGGGTCGTGACCCTCGAGCCCCTCGAGCTCGACACCGCGGTCTCCGTCGGCATCACGCCGGTGGGGGCCGCGGTCGCGAGCAACGTCGCCGGCATCCCGGCATACCTCGGCGTGGACGGCGTCGAACCGGTCGGAACCGTTCCCGAGCCCGATCTCGAGGCCATCGCCGCGCTCCAACCCGACCTCATCCTCGGAACCGAGGCGCGGCACTCGAAGCTCTACGACCAGCTGTCCGCGATCGCGCCGACCGTCTTCATCGCGACGCAGGCCGACCCCTGGCGCGACAACGCCGAGCTGATCGGCGAGGCGCTCGGACGCGAGGACGAGGTCGCCGCGCAGATCTCGGCCGTCGACGACCGGTGCGCCGAGATCGGCGAGGAGCACGACGTCGCCGGGCAGACCGCCCAGGTCATCCGTCCCCGCGACGAGACCACCCTCAGCCTCTACGGACCCGTGTCGTTCGCCGGCAGCCTGCTCGAGTGCGTCGGCTACACGACTCCGGAGCACGACTGGGCGGACGGTATCCAGGCCGACATCTCTCCCGAGAACGTCCTCGACGCGCGAGCCGATGCGGTGTTCGTCACGGCATCCGATGTGACCGACGCGTCGGCGGTGCCGGCCGCGATCACGCAGAACGCGGATGCCTTCCCCTCGGTGACGCTGGTCGACACGAGCACCTGGGTGGCCGGCGTCGGTCCGCGCGGAGCGCAGAGCGTGCTCGACGACATCGAGCGCCACCTCGACGGGCGGTGAGCTCGAAGGTCGCGCGTTCGAGAGCCGGCGCAACTGCCACCGGCAGCCTCGTCCTGGTCGGCGTCCTCGTCCTCGTGCTCGTGCTCGTCGCCGGGCTGTCCCTCGCGGTCGGGGCGAACTCGCTCTCACCCGGCACCGTCGTGGCCGTGCTCCAAGGGAAGGGCACGCCCGAAGCGACGTTCGTGGTCGCCGAGCTCCGCATCCCGCGAACCGTCGTGGGTCTGCTCGCCGGCGCCGCGTTGGGCGTCGCCGGGGCGCTCATGCAGGCGTTCACCCGGAACCCGCTCGCCGATCCCGGCATCCTCGGCGTCAATGCCGGCGCCGCCCTCGCGGTCGCGCTCGGCATGGCGGTCCTCGGCGTCCGCACGACCTCGGGAGCGGTGTGGTTCGCCTTCGCCGGCGCGCTCGCCGTCACGGTCGCCGTATACGTCATCGGCTCGGGCGGACGCGGGGCGGCGGGCCCGATCCGGCTCACGCTCGCGGGCGTCGCTCTCGGGGCTGTGCTTTCGGGCGTCACGACCGGCATCGCGCTGAGCAACCCGGATGCCTTCGAGGCCATGCGCAGCTGGAACGCCGGGTCGCTGCTGGGCCGCGGCTGGGACACGATCGGGCCGGTCGCACCGTTCATCGCCGCGGGGCTGGTGCTGGCGGCGGTGCTGGGCCCCGGGCTGAACGCGGTCGCGCTCGGCGACGACGTCGCCCAGGCTCAGGGCGCGAACGTGCGCGGCATCCGGATCGGCGTCATCGTCGCGGTCACGCTCCTGGCGGGAGCGGCGACCGCGCTGGCGGGACCGATCTCGTTCGTCGGACTGATGGTGCCGCACATCGCCCGGTGGGTCTTCGGGGCCGACCAGCGCGTCATCCTCGGCGTCAGCGCCCTGCTCGCCCCCGTGATCGTCCTCGCCGCGGATGTCGTCGGGCGCATCCTCATCGCACCCGCGGAGCTGCCGGTGGGCATCGTCACCGCGTTCGTCGGGGCTCCGATCCTCATCGCGCTCGCGCGGCGACGTCGGGCGAGCGCGCTGTGAGCGGGGCACCCCGGATGCTGCGCCTTCACGCCGGACCGCTGCACGTCTCGCTGCGCCGGCGCAGCCTCATCGTCGGGCTCGGTGCCCTCGTCGTCGCGGCGGTGCTGCTGGTGATCGCCCTCGGCGCCGGCACGTTCCCCGTCGCCCCGCGCGACGTCATCGCGGCGCTGGCGGGCGCGAGCGACGACGCGCTCGTGCAGACCGTCGTTCGCGAGTGGCGGCTGCCCCGCGCACTCGCGGCGCTCGGGGTGGGAGCGGTGCTCGGCATCGCCGGGGCGCTGTTCCAGACCGTCACCCGCAATCCGCTCGCGAGTCCCGACATCCTCGGGCTCTCGAGCGGCGCCTTCACGGGGATGCTCGCCGCGCTGGTCCTGGTGTCGTCGAGCTGGCCCGTCCTCGTCGGAGGCTCGCTCATCGGAGGGCTGGCGACGGCCGCCGCGATCTGGATGCTGGCCTGGCGCGGCGGACTGCAGGGGTTCCGCCTCATCATCGTGGGCATCGGCGTCTCGGCGATGCTCGCGTCGCTGAACACCTGGATGCTGCTGCAGATCGAGCTCGAGACCGCCATGTTCGCCTCGGCCTGGGGTGCCGGCACCCTCAACGGCGTCACCGCCCCGGCCGTCGCCGGCACGCTCGCCTGCGCGGCACCGTTCGTGGTGGGGGCTTTCGCGCTCGTACCGCGGCTGCGGCAGCTCGAGCTCGGCGACGACCTCGCCGCGGCGACCGGTGCGCGTCCGCACCTCGTCCGCAGCCTCGCGCTGCTCGTGGGCGTCGTGCTGGTGGCTGCGGCGACCACCGTCGGCGGGCCGATCGCGTTCATCGCACTGGCTGCCCCGCAGGTGGGTCGGCTGCTCGCGCGCGCACCTCACCTGTCGCTCGGCCTCTCCGCCCTCACCGGAGCGGTTCTGCTGATCTCCTCCGACCTCATCGCCCAGCACCTGCTGCCCGCTCCGCTTCCCGTCGGCGTCGTGACCGTCTCTCTCGGCGGCGCTTATCTCGTCCTCATGATCGTGCTGGAGGTTCGCCGCCGTGCCTGACCCGTCTTCATCCGCGACCCCGCTCGCCGCCGAATCGGTGACCCTCGCCTACGACGGCGCCGAGATCGTGCGCGATCTGTCGGTGCAGATCGAGCCGGGCTCGTTCACCGTCATCATCGGTCCGAATGCGTGCGGCAAATCGACGCTCCTGCGAGGCATGTCCCGCCTGCTCGCGCCGCGCGCGGGGCGCGTCGTCCTCGACGGTCGGGCCATCGCCGAGCTGCCCGCGAAGGAGGTCGCCCGCCGGCTCGGGCTGCTTCCGCAGACGGCGATCGCACCCGAGGGGATCACCGTCCGCGAGCTCGTGGGCCGAGGCCGCTACCCGCACCAGGGCCTGTTCCGCCAGTGGTCGAGCGCCGATGACGTCGCGGTCGACGAGGCGCTGGCGGCGACGGCGACGACGGAGCTCGCATCGCGCCCCGTCGATGCTCTCTCGGGAGGGCAGCGCCAGCGCGTCTGGGTGGCGATGGTCCTTGCTCAAGAGACCGGGCTGCTGCTGCTGGACGAACCGACGACCTTCCTGGACGTCGCCCACCAAGTGGAGCTCATGGAACTGTTCGCCGAGCTGAACGAGCGCGGCCGCACGATCGTCGCCGTGCTGCACGACCTCAATCACGCTGCGCGCTACGCCAGCCGGATCGTCGCTATGCGCGGCGGCCGTATCCTCGCCGAGGGGACCCCGGCCGAGGTCATCACGAGCGCTCGCGTGCACGAGGTCTTCGGGCTCGCGAACGTCGTCGTCGACGACCCGATCACCGGTGGTCCGCTCGTCGTCCCGCTGCGCGCGCGGCGGACCGTCACGAGCGCGGGGGAGGAGCCGAGATGACCCCGGATCGCCCGTGGGCCTACAGTGCCTTCGTCGTCGAGGTCGCCGCCGTCGCCCGCCTCAGCCCGGGCTTCGTCCGCGTCACCCTCCGCGGCGACGCGCTCGAGCACTTCGCGCCCTGGGGGCTCGATCAGCGCATCAAGGTCGTGCTGCCCCTGCCGGGTCGCCCCGGCCCGGGCCTCGCCGAGTTCGGCCTGCTCGATGAGCCGACCCCGCATCCCTCCGACTGGTATTCGCGGTGGCGGACACTCGATGAGCGGGAGCGGAACGTACTCCGGACGTACACGCCCTCGGCGATCCGGGTGGCCGAACGCGAGATCGATGTCGACTTCTTCCTGCACGAGCCCGCCGGGCCCGCCTCGGCGTGGGCGATCGCCGCACGCCCGGGCGACCCGCTCGTGATCACGGGTCCCGACGCGCGCATGGGCTGGACCGGGTACGGCATCCACTGGACGCCCGGCGACCCGAACCGGTTCCTCCTGGTCGGCGACGAGACGGCGTTCCCCGCGCTCCGCAACATCGTCGGGTCCCTGCCGGACGGTGCCCGCGCCCACGTGATCGTCGGTGCGGCGGATGCTGCAGACGACCTCGTCACGGCGGCGCTCGCCGAACGCGCCGACGTGACCCGCGTGCGCCACCGCGCGGGCGACGACGCGCTCGCGGGCGCCGTGCGAGCGTGGGCCGACGAGCACGGCGAGGCGGCGGCTGCGGACCCCGGGTTCGGGGCCTGGCTCGCGGGCGAGTCCGGCGTCGTCACCGGCATCCGCCGTCTACTCACGCGCGAGGTCGGCGTCGCTAAGGACCGCATCTCGTTTCTCGGCTACTGGCGGCACGGCGGCCCTCTCGTCGGCTGAGGCCGCGGGTCGCTCGCGCCGACTCCTCATGATCGCTCGGTGGGGCGGGTGCAGACGGCGTGGTTCCGGGGCACCCGCGGCGAGCCGCACCCGCCCTTGAGGAGTTGGTGCGGCACGGTCTCGATACGCTGACGGCATGACCCCGCGCGATCTTCCCGGCGGCGCCGTGCTCCGCGCCGCTCGTCCCGGAGACGAGACCGGCATCCTCGACTGCATCCGTGCCCTCGCCGTCTACGAGAAGGAGCCGGATGCCGTCGAGAACACCGCCGACGCGCTCCGCGACACCTTGTTCGGGGCCGAGCCCCGCGCGTTCTGCCACGTCGTCGAGCGAGAGGGCGTGATCGTCGGCATCGCGATCTGGTTCCTCACCTATTCGACCTGGACCGGGCGCCACGGCGTCTGGCTCGAAGACCTGTTCGTCGACGAGGCGCAGCGCGGTTCCGGGTACGGGAAAGCGCTCATCTCGTCGCTCGCCGAGGTCTGCTTCGACCGCGGCTACTCGCGACTCGAGTGGACCGTGCTCGACTGGAACGCCCCCTCGATCGCGTTCTACCGCTCGATCGGAGCCGCCCCGATGACGGAGTGGACGACGCAGCGCCTCACCGGCGACGCCCTGCTCGCGCTGGCGGGCTGAACGACCCCGTCGGTCCGCGTCTGCCCCGGGCGGCCGCCCGCGTCAAGCCCGCCGACGGTGGGGGAGGGCGCTCATAGGGTGGAGGCATGGCAGATCAGATCCACGTCCCCAACGTGACCCTCAACTCCGGCTTCGAGATCCCGCAGCTCGGCTACGGCGTCTTCAAGGTCGACCCGGCCGAGACCGAGCGTCTCGTCTCCGAGGCCTTCGAGGCGGGATACCGCCACATCGACACCGCCGCGATCTACGGCAACGAGGAGGGCGTCGGCCGCGCCATCGCCGCGAGCGGCATCCCGCGTGACGAGCTGTTCGTCACGACCAAGCTGTGGAACGACCGCCAGGGCGGCGACGAGCCCCGCGCGGCCCTCTCGGAGAGCCTCGACAAGCTCGGGCTCGACCACGTCGACCTGTACCTCGTGCACTGGCCCGCTCCCGCGAACGGCAACTACGTCAACGCCTGGCAGAAGCTCATCGAGCTCCGCGATGCAGGTCACACCCGCTCGATCGGCGTCTCGAACCACCTCGTCGAGCACCTCGAGAAGATCCACGCCGAGACCGGCGTGCTTCCCGCGGTGAACCAGATCGAGCTGCACCCCGCCTACCAGCAGAAGGATGTCGTCGACTGGGCGACCGACAAGGGTGTGCGCATCGAGTCGTGGGGTCCGCTCGGACAGGGCAAGTACGACCTCTTCGGCGCGGAGCCCGTGGCCGAGGCCGCGGCCGCCCATGGCAAGAGCCCCGCGCAGGTCGTACTCCGCTGGCACCTGCAGCGCGGTTTCATCGTCTTCCCCAAGACGGTCAACCGCGAGCGCATGGTCGAGAACGCGTCGCTGTTCGACTTCGAGCTCACCACCGCGCAGGTCGACGCCATCTCGGCCCTCGACCCGGGCGACGGCTCGGGCCGCGTGAGCGCCCACCCCTCCGAGGTGAACTGACTCCGGCCCGGGCTCGGTCCGGCTCGGGCACCGGCGGATCGGGCGCAGTTCGCGGCGTCGTGCGGAGGTGTTTCTGCGCCGGATGTCGCGAACCGCGCCCGATCCGCGTGCCGCCGCGGTTTCGTAGGCTGGAGGGGTGGCATCCGTCCTGAACGTCTCGGCGTACCTCTTCACGCACATCGCCGACCCGGCAGCGCTGCGCGCGGTGCT
This sequence comes from Microbacterium arborescens, assembly GCF_049707515.1. Classification (GTDB taxonomy): domain Bacteria; phylum Actinomycetota; class Actinomycetes; order Actinomycetales; family Microbacteriaceae; genus Microbacterium; species Microbacterium arborescens_B. Next base: position 98,004 of record NZ_JBNAFI010000002.1, read on the forward strand.
CGGCGAGCGGGCCGCGGCGGCGGATTTGAGGGGGACGATCCTCCTCGCGGAGGAGGGCATCAACCTCTTCCTCGCGGGAGCGGAGAGCAGCGTCCGCGGGTTCCTCGCCGAGCTCCGCACCGATGACCGCTTCGCCGCGCTGACGGCGAAGGAGAGCTGGTCCGACGAGCAGCCGTTCGGCCGGATGCTCGTGAAGGTCAAGCGCGAGATCATCCGCATGGATCGCCCCGCGATCCGTCCCGCTGCCGAACGGGCGCCGAGCGTGTCGCCCGGCGACCTGCGGCGCTGGCTCGACCAGGGCCACGACGACGCGGGGCGCGACATCGTGCTGCTCGACACCCGCAACGCGTTCGAGGTCGACTACGGCACGTTCGCGGGGGCCGTGGACTGGCGGATCGAGCGGTTCACGCAGTTCCCGGATGCCGCGAGCGCGCACCGCGACCAGCTCGCGGGCAAGACGGTGGTGAGCTTCTGCACCGGCGGCATCCGCTGCGAGAAGGCCGCGATCGTGCTGCGTGACGAGGGCGTCGACGCCTATCAGCTCGAGGGCGGCATCCTCGGCTATTTCGAGCACGAGGGCGGCGCGCATTGGAACGGCGAGTGCTTCGTCTTCGACGAACGCGAAGCGCTGTCGCCCGACCTGGCGGCGCGGCAACGACCGTGACCCGGATCGTCGTCCTCACCGGGGCGGGCATCTCGGCCGAGTCGGGCATCCGCACGTTCCGCGCCGCCGACGGGCTCTGGGAGGACCACCGCATCGAGGACGTCGCGACCCCCGAGGGGTATGCCGCCGACCCCGCCCTCGTGCACGCCTTCTACGACGAGCGCCGCCGCGTCGCGCGCGCCGCGCAGCCGAACGCCGCCCACCGGGCGCTCGCCGATCTCGAGGCCCGGCGCCCCGGCGACGTGCTCATCGTCACGCAGAACGTCGACGACCTGCACGAACGCGCCGGCTCGACGCGGGTGACCCACATCCACGGCGAGCTCGGGTCGGCCCTCTGCGAGGCGTGCGGGCAGCGCGTGCCGTGGAGCGGCGACCTCTCCGGGCGACCGCCCTGCCCGGCGTGCGGGGTCCGCGCGCTGCGCCCCGACGTGGTGGGTTCGGTGAGGCGGTGTACGGGCTCGACGACATCTTCGACGCGGTGGCGCTGTGCGAGGAGTTCTGGGTCATCGGGACGTCGGGTGCGGTCACCCCCGCCGCCTCGCTCGTCGCCGTGGCGGCCGAGGCCGGGGCTCGGACGGCCCTGCTGAACCTCGAGGCCCACGACGACGTGCGTGTGTTCGACGACGTCGTGCTGGGTCCCGCGACCGCGACGGTGCCCACCTGGGCCGCGCGTTTCTGACCCCGCCAACGCCGCGTCCCCCAGACCCGCGAGACCGCACTTCCGCGCCGAGACGGTGGGGCGGCCCCATCGTCTCGGCGCGAAAGTGACGTCTCGCGGATCCGGGAGGGGGCGCGTCGGGGGTCGGCGGTAGCGTCGTCGCATGGAACCGCACCGGCTCACCCGCGAGCAGGCCCGCCGCATCATCGTCCGGGCGCAGCTGCTCGAGGCCGACCGCCCCGGTGACGTCGTCGAGGTGGCCGAGCAGATCGGCGCGATCAAGATCGATCCGACGGCGGTCATCGCCCCCAGCGAGCAGGCGATCCCGTGGGCGCGGATCGGCTGGGGGTACGAGCCCGGTCAACTGACGAAAGCGGTCGAGGACGACCGGCAGCTGTTCGAGTACGCCGGGTCGTTCTACCCGACGAGCATGCTTCCCGCGATGCGCGCGCGGATGCGGGAGCGCCCGCTGCGCGAGAGCACTGCGGCCTGGCTCGAGGCCAACAGCGCCTTCCGCGCCGACGTGCTCGCACGCTTGCGCGCCGACGGGCCGCTGCTGGCGTCCGACATCCCCGACACCGCCGCCGTGCCGGCGGGCAACGAGGGCGGGTGGTACAGCGACAATCAGGTGCCGCGGATGCTCGATCTGCTCGAGCGCCTCGGCGAGGTGGCCGTCGTCGGCCGCACCGGTCGCCTGCGCCGGTGGGACGTCGCCGAGCGCGCGCGCGGTCCCGAGCCCGACGACCTGACGTTCGACGACGCCGGGGCCCTCCTCGACGAGCGACGCCTGCAGGGCGCGGGTCTGGCGCGGCAGAAGTCGTCGTGGTCGGGCGTCGGGATGGCGGGCGACCCGGCTGTGGTCGAGGGCAGCACGTGGAAGTGGCGGGTCGATCCGCGCGCGCTCGAGGCCATCGACGACGACCCGGGCGGGCGGGTCGCGATCCTGAACCCTTACGACGGGATGCTGTTCGACCGGCCGCGCCTCGTCGAGGCATTCGAGTTCGCGTACAAGCTCGAGCAGTTCCTGCCCAAGGCGCAGCGGGTGTACGGCTATTTCGCGCATCCGATCCTGTGCGGCGACCGCTTCATCGGCCTTCTGGATGCCGCCCTCGACAAGCCCAAGGAGAATCTCGTCGTCGCCGCGATGCACGAGCTCCTGCCGTGGGAGGCGGAGGAGCGCGAGATGGTCGAGGCGGAGATCAGGGATCTCGGCGACTGGCTCGGAGTGCCCGTTCGCGGACTCGACTGACGCAGCAGACTCCTACCAGCCGCCCGGCGCCGTCGCAAGGCGGTCGCTAGGTCGACGCTCCCGGCGAAGCATGGTCTCAGCCCCGAAAACCGAAACGAAAGGAGCCGCCCATGGCTCGCATCATCGAGACCATCGACGTCAACGTGCCCGTCTCCGTCGCGTACAACCAGTGGACGCAGTTCGAATCGTTCCCGCACTTCCTGAGCTTCGTCGAGTCGATCACCCAGCTCGACGACGGCACCACCCACTGGAAGGTGAAGATCGGCGGGGTGGAGCGCGAGTTCACCGCGAAGATCACCGAGCAGCACCCCGACGAGCGCGTCGCCTGGAACAGCGTCCAGGGCAAGGACGAGCACGCCGGTGTCGTGACGTTCCACAAGCTCGGCGACAACGAGACGCGGGTCACCGTGCAGCTCGACTGGAAGCCGGAAGGCTTCGTCGAGTCGGTCGGTGCGGCCATCGGCATCGACGACCACGCCGTCAAGAAGGACCTCACGCGCTTCAAGGAGTTCATCGAGTCGCGCGGCACCGAGACCGGTGCGTGGCGCGGCGACATCGAGAGCTGACCTCGACTCGCGTACGAACGCTGAGAGGCCCCTCCGTCCGCGGAGGGGCCTCTCGCCGTCGCTGCGGTTCAGCTGCTGAGCTTGCGGAGCGCGGACCGCTTGTGAGCGGCCTGGTCGCCGCTCTTCTCCGACTCGACGATGAAGGCGGGGTCGTCGGCGGATGCCGTGAACTTCTGACCCGCGAACTGGAAGTCCTTCTCCTTCTTCTCGACGATCTTCCCCTGCGTCCGCCCCTGGGAGGTGCCCCAGCTGACGCGGTCGCCCTTCGACAGTTCCTGAGCCATGCCGGCTCCTTCCGTTGTGCGTTCGTTGCGGCGATCCTGCCGCGCCGCACGGACGCCGGGGTAGTCGTTGACACAGTCCGCTCCGATGCGCCAGCGGTCGCCGCAGACGATGCGTCCTGCGAGACTGCGGGCATGCGCACGATCGTGATCACGGGAGCCAGCGACGGAATCGGAGCCGCCGCCGCGCGGCGTCTCACCCGCGAGGGGCACCGCGTGGTGCTCGTGGGTCGGTCGCCCGAGAAGACCCGCGCCCTCGCCGCGGAGCTGGGCGCTCCCTTCCACCTCGCCGACTACGCCGAGCTCGCCCAGGTACGCCGACTGGCGGGGGAGCTGCGCGAGGCGTATCCGCGCATCGACGTGCTCGCCAACAACGCCGGCGGCATCTTCGGCCCGCGCCACCTCACCGTCGACGGGTTCGAGCAGACGTTCCAGGTCAACCATCTCGCCGGCTTCCTGCTGACGAACCTGTTGCTCGACCGGCTCGCCGACAGCAGCGCTTCGGTCATCCAGACCGCCAGCGTCGCGGCTCGGATGTTCTCGCGCTTCGACGTCACCGACCTCAACGCCGCGGGGCGGTACTCGGGTCGCGTCGCATACGGCAACGCGAAGCTGGCGAATATCCTCTTCACGCGCGAGCTGCAGCACCGCGCCGGCGACCGCGGCATCTCGGCCGCCGCCTTTCACCCGGGCGTCGTCGCGACGCAGTTCGCCGCGAACGTGCCCGGACCGTTCCGCTGGATGTACCACAACCCCGTCGCCCGGCGCGTGATGACCACCACGGACGAAGGCGGAGCGCGGATGGTCTTCCTGGCGGACGGCGAGCCGGGGCGCGACTGGGTTCCGGGCGGGTACTACGAGAAGGACCGGCTCACGCGGTCGCACCGCGACGCGACGGATGCCGTCCTCGCCCGAGAGCTGTGGGAGCGCAGCGCCGAGATGGTGTCGCTCGCGCGCTGAGCCACGCAGCCGTAACCGGCAAAACCTGGACGACATCGTGTTCGACCAGGGCGTCGAGATGGATGGCGGCCATGTCCTGCACCGCGGTGCGGAGGCGATCGCTGACCGTCCGCGATCTCCGCGGGCGAACGTTGGGGGTCATCGCCGACGAGCGCGCTCAGCGCCCGCTCGCGCGGACTGCACGAGGTTGTCGCGATCGAGCGCGACGCCGTCCTCCACGGCACGCAGCCACTGGATCGTCGGTGCCACCGCGGCGAAATTCGAGTGGAGCAGGGTCATCAGCGTCGCATGGACGGTCTGAGCATCAGCGAAGCCGACAGCGTTGGCGAGGTGGATCGCGCCCGTGGCATCCGAAAGCACCTCAGCTGTGAGACCGTGCGTCTCCGCCTCAGCGGCGGACGCCAGGATGCAGTTGTTCGTCATGTAGCCGACGAGCGAGATCGTGTCGATCGCCTGGTCCCGGAGCCAGGCGAGGAGGTCGGTGCCGCCGAACACGGTGCCGTACTCCTTCGTGACCCGCTTCACATCGGCGTCCAGACGGCTCTCGACCTCGGGATGCAGATCGAAGCCGGCTGTCGCCGGGTCGAACACGGGCGAGCCGTCGCCACCACGGTGCTGGACGGCGACGATGGGGATTCCGCCCTTCCTGGCAGCGTCGATGACGGCCGTGATCCGCGGCAGTGACTGCGCGTGCGGCGGGAACTGCACCTCGAGCGGGCCGGCGAAGTAGTCCTGCTGCACGTCGACGACGATCAGTGCACGGCGGGGAGGGGTCATGTTCATCTGCTCTCTGGGAGGTCACGCAGCTCGATCGCTGCCTTCGTCAACGATCCTGCGGACGGCCTCCATCCGCCATTGGCACGAATGACGGAATACGATGGATTCGGGCCAGGAGGACACACGTGAAGATCGCCATCTACGCATTCGACGGCGCGACGATGTTCCATCTGTCGACGCCGCAGCTCGTCTTCGACGAGGTGCGTCGCCAGGGAGTGGACGACTGGACGTGCACGCTCTTCTCGGACCGCGCCGGCTCGATCCGCACCGCGGAGGGCTACACCATCGAGGGCGTCGAGGGGCTCTCGGCGATGGACGAGGCGGACATGGTGGTCCTGCCGTCCTGGGAGCGCCAGGGCAAGGAGGTCAGCCCCCAGCTCCGGCGGTCGCTGCAGGACGCTCATCTGCGGGGGGTGTTCATCGCCGGGCTCTGCCTCGGCGCGATCGCCCTGGCCGATGCGGGCATCCTGGCGGGGCGGACCGCGGTCACCCACTGGCAGGCCGCCGACGAACTCGCCGCCCGCCACCCAGACATCACCGTCGACGCGTCGGCGCTCTACGTCGATCTCGGAGATGTGCTGACCTCGGCGGGAACGGCATCCGGCCTCGACGCCTGCCTGCACATCGTGCGTACCCGCCTCGGAGCCGATACGGCGAACCACGTGGCGCGCTCGCTGGTCGTCGCTCCCCATCGCGACGGCGGCCAAGCCCAGTACATCGAACGGCCTGTGGCTCCGAACGTCGGCAGTCACCCCGTCGCGGACTCCCTCGAATGGGCGCTCACCCACCTCGCGATGGAGATCGACGTTGAGCAGTTGGCCTCGCGGGCTCAAATGAGCCGGCGATCCTACGTCCGGGCCTTTCGCGCCGCGACGGGCACGACGCCCGCCGCCTGGGTGCGATCACGTCGGCTCGACGAGACCCGGCGCCTGCTGGAGACCACGGACCTCAGCATCGATCAGATCGCTGATGCGAGCGGGTTCGGAAGCCCCGTCACCCTGAGGCAGAACTTCCTCGCGGCGTTCGGCTGCACTCCCTCGAGCTACCGCCGTCGATTCGACGCCCGTGCGCTCACCTCGCGCAGCACGTAGCCGCCGTGTTGTGGCATCCGGGGCCCGAGCGCAAGGGGCTCGGGCCCGATCGGGCGACGGCATACGGTGGGGATCCCACGAACGGAGGACCCCATGGTCGACAAGCGCACGGAGGCCCACGGACCCGGGCAGCTGCCCGACCGCCAGCCCCGCCCCGACCCCTCCGACCTGACGAACCAGGCGAGCTTCCGCCAGGGCTCGTCGTCGCGCTGGCTGGTCCCCGCCGGAGTCCTCGCGGTCGTCGCGATCGTCCTGTACGCGCTCGCGTTCCAGCTGCAGGTCGCGCTGCCCGCGATCGGCATCGTCTTCGTCGTCGTCGCGTGGGCGATGATGCTCGTCGCCGCCCGGTCGTCGGGCGACGCGCCCGTGCGCAACCGCCGCCTCGCGGTCGCGATGGGCATCCTCGCCGTGGGGGCGCTGGCCATCTTCGTCGGGATCTACCTCGTCGAGACCCTCGGAGCCGCAAGCTGATGGCGACCGCGGACGCCGGTCTCGCCGGTGCGGGTGCACGCCCCGCGGCTCACCACCGCGTCATCGTCGTCGGCGGCGGCAACGGCGGCGTCTCGGCTGCGGCGCGGCTGCTGCGCCGCGGGGTGGCGGATGTCGCGCTCATCGAGCCCCGCGACATCCACGAGTACAAGCCGCTGTTCTCCCATGTCGCCGGCGGCACCGCGCGCATCAGCGAGACCGTACGGCCACAGCGATCGGTCATGCCCGACGAGGTGACGTGGATCCGCGATGCCGTCGTGTTCGTCGACCCTGCCCGTTCGGTCGTCCGGCTGGCCGGGGGCGGCGAGATCGGGTATGACCAGCTGGTGCTCTCGCCCGGCATGCAGAAGGACTGGGCGAGCGTCCCGGGGCTCGCGGAGTCCATCGGCACCGGCGACGTCACGACGCATTACGAGGGCGATCTGGCCGCTCGCACGTCGCTGCGGCTGCGCGACCTGCGTCGCGGCACGGTGGTCTTCACCCAGCCGGCGGGGCCGGCGTCGTGCGCGGGAGCGGCCCAGAAACCCCTCTACCAGGCGTGCGACTACTGGCAGCGCACGGGCGTGCTCGGCGACATCCGTCCCGTCCTCGTCGTGCCGGAGAAGACGGTGTTCGGCATCGAGCCCTTCGACCGCGAGATCCAGCGCGCCATCGACCGCTACGGCATCGAACTGCGCACCGACAGCGCCCTCATCGAGGTGGATGCCGGCCGCTCCGAGGCCGTGATCGCCTCGCCCGCCGGAATCGAACGCGTGCGGTACGACCTGCTCAGCGTCACGCCGCCGCAGTCGGCTCCGGAATGGATCCGCGCATCTGGCCTGGCCGCCGCCGACGACCCCGACGGCTTCGTCGAGGTCGACCCCGAGACGTTGCAGCATCCGCGCTTCGCAAACATTTGGGGGCTGGGGGATGCCGCCGCCACGACGAACTCGAAGAGCGGGGGAGCGCTGCGCAAACAGACGATGGTGCTCGCGAAGAACCTCACCGCGGTGCTGGCGGGCAAGAAGCACTCGGCGCGCTACGACGGCTACGGGGTGTGCCCGATGACCGTGTCGCGTTCCAGCGTCGTGTGGGCCGAGTTCGGACCGTCGGGAGAACTGATGCCGACGATCCCGTTCCTGCGGCGGATGTACCGCGAGAGCCGGCTGTCGTGGTTCTTCGACCGTCGCGTTCTGCCGTGGGTCTACTGGAACCTGATCCTCACGGGGCGCGTCTGACCGGGTCGGCGTCGTGGCTGACGTGCGTCTCGGCCGTCAGGCGCATGCGGGCGACGAGGATGCCGGCGAGGATCGAGCCGGCACCTCCCACCGCCATGTCGCCGATCGTGTCGTCGTAGGCGACGAAGATCGTGTCGACGAAGGCGGCCCCGAGCCACTCGATCATCTCCCACACGGCGCTCAGCGCGAGTCCGAAAGCCGTCGTCACGACGACTCCCGTGCGTCGGCGGTAATCCGGCGCGCCGGGCAGCGGGACGACGCGCAGCCGGCCTGCGGCGAGATAGCCGAGAGCTGCGAGCACGCCGGTGCACACGAAGTGCATCGGGATGTCCCAGGCGGGGTAGGTGCGGTACAGGTCGGCGATGTTGCTCCAGGCGGCGACGAGCACGGTGACGCCGCAGAGGATATCGAAGGCGGGCCGGGCCCCCAGGAAGCGCGGGATGACGAGCGCCGGCAGCGTCAGGGCGAGCACGCCGGCGTCTGTCACCTCGAACCAGATCGCCGCGATCGCGACGCTGATCAGCCCGGCGAAGCGCACGGCGTCGGCGGTGACGGCGCTCGCCGAGCGCGGCGGGCGCAGGAAGTTCTCGATCATGACGGGGCGTTTCACGACGTCTCCTCGCCGAGTCCGAGGACGACGTGTACGCCGAAGTGGTCGGAAGGAGCCGCGCCGTCGACCGTCCGCGTGTCTATCGCCGCACGCCGCACGGTCGCCCCCCGGTTCACCGCGATCCAATCGATCGGCCCGCGCCGGACGCGCGGCTCGTGGTAGCCGCCGTAGGTGTCCCACAGCGGGGTCGTCCGCTGCGCCGCAGCCGCCCACGCATCGACGAGGTCGCCGCTGAGCAGCGCCGCGAGCGGAGCCGAGCCGGGACCGGCGTTCATGTCGCCCATCACGACGACCGTGCCCGTCACGTCCTCCGCAAGGTCGTGGAGCAACCAGGCCGAGCGCAGCCGCGACGTGGCGGAGAAGACGTCCAGGTGGGTGTTGAGCACCGTCAGCGTCGCGCCGGTGGCGCGATCGCGGAAGCTCGCGCGCACGACGACGCGAGGAACCGGGTTGCCCCACGAGACCGACCCGGCGATGCCGGGGGTCCGGGACAGCGCGAGCTGCGCGTGACCGGTCAGCTCGAGGCGTTCGGCGTCGAAGAAGATGGGGCATCCCTCGCCCCGGCCGTCGGCGTTGCGCCCATGACCGACGAAGCGATAGCCGGGCCCGAGCGACTCCTGGACGAGGTCGGCCTGATCGGGCATCGCCTCCTGCGTGCCGAGGATCGCCGGCGGGTCGGCCCGCAGGACAGCGGCCAGGCGGGGCGCTCGCACCTTCCATCGGTCGTTCGGCGGCCACGTGGGACCGTCGATGCGCCGGCGGATGTTCCAGCTCGCGATGTGCAGGTCACCCGGCGCCGTCGCGGCAGCCGCCGGGAACAGCGGGCGGATGGCGGCGTCGGCGACGACGGCGGCGGTCATGCGTGCCCTCTCGTTTCGGACGGACGGGATGTCGCGATGCGCAGCCATCGTCGCACGAGGCGGATCGGCGGCAGATCGACGGGCCAGTGGATGACGACGCTGCGGAAGCCGCGCACGACCCGCTCGCCGAAGGCGCGACGGTCGAAGAAGGGGCGCATCGACATCCCCATGGCCGCGTGCCGGGCGTAGCGGATGGGGAAGTACTCGCCGAGGTGGAAGGCGAGGTCGAAGTCGTCGTGGAGTCGGGGGTCTCGGTGCACCCGCGCGCTGACGCGGCGCCACGCCGTCCGCCGGAACGCGAGGTTCGAGCCGAACAGCGGAAGGTGGCCGAGGGCGGTGAAGCCGACGGCCGCGTACAGCCCGAGGTACACCGCCGCGAGCGGCGTCCGCAGGGGCCGTGGGCCGTCGATGAAGCGGGCGCCGCCGGTGACGACGGCAGTGGCCGGCCGCCGCTCGAACTCGCCCCGCAGGCGTTCGACCCACGAGGCGGCGGGCATGCAGTCGGCGTCGAGGCGGAGGATCACCTCGCCCGCGGCGTGGTCGTAGCCCGTCGCCGCGGCGGCGGGGATGCCGGGGTCGGCGCACGGCACGACGCGGGCGCCGCCGGCACGGGCGACATCGGCGGAGTCGTCGCTCGAGCCGTTGTCGACCACGACGATCTCGTCGGGTGGATCGGTCTGCAGCGCGAGGGCCCGCAGGCAGCGGCGGAGGGCGGGGGCGTCGTCCTTGACCGGGATGACCACCGACACCGTCGGTCTCTCGGATCGCGGGGCATCGTCGGGTGGCATCGGTCCTACGTTAAGCCGCCGGTGACCGGAAGGCCGATCGGGTTGACACCGCGGCATCCGGTCGGCAGTGACATGCTGGGGGTATGCCTCAGCAGAGCGACCTCCTCGCCGTCCTCGTCGATGCGGACAATGTCTCGCCGTCCCGGATCGGGGGCGTGCTCGCCGAGATCGCCACCTATGGCACCGCGTCGGTCAAGCGGATCTACGGCGACTGGACCAAGTCGCAGCTGCGCGGATGGAAGGACGCTGCCAGCGAGCACGTCATCCAGCCGATGCAGCAGTTCGACAACACCACCGGCAAGAACGCCACCGACAGTGCGCTCATCATCGACGCGATGGACCTGCTCTACACGCGGCGGTTCCAGGGGTTCTGCATCGTCTCGAGCGACAGCGACTTCACCCGCCTCGCCTCGCGCATCCGCGAAGAGGGCGTGACCGTCTACGGCTTCGGCGAGCGGAAGACCCCCGAGGCCTTCCGGAACGCCTGCGACCAGTTCACCTACCTCGAAGTGCTCGGTGTCGTCGACGAGCCGGATGCGGCGCGTTCGACCGCCTCTGGGCGATGGACGCCCGCCGCTCTGCGCGCCGACGCGCGGCTCGTGGCGCTCCTGCGCAGTGCGGTGGAGACGGCGTCGGCCGATGACGGCTGGTCGGATCTCGGCACCGTGGGCCAGCTCATGCGCAAGCAGCAGCCCGACTTCGACCCCCGCAACTGGGGGTACGCGAAGCTCTCGGATCTCCTCAAGGCAGTGGGGCTGTTCGCAATCGAGTCGAAGCCGGGCGGCATGTCGATCCGGCCGAAGGCGGCGAAGGGATCAAAGAGTCCCGACGAGGCGTCGAGGCTGCAGGTCGAGGGCGATTCCGCCGGTGGCAGCGGGCGGGCGCGGCGCAAGCCGGCGCGCACGCAGAGCGGATCGTCGGGGTCGTTCTCGGATGCCGAGCTCGCGGCTCCCGACCTCGCCGCGCCGCCGCAGGACGGGGCGTCGCAGGATGCGGCGTCGCAGGATGTGGCCGCGGGAGAGCCGACGTCGACCCCGCGAGCCGTGGACGCCGACGCCAGCGCCGGCCCGCGAGGCGTCGACACCCGATCGAGCGCCCCGGAGGGCCGTGGACGCCGACCGATGATCGAGCAGCTGACGCTGGGCGCCGCTCTCGACGCCGCCCTCGATGCGGTGTCGTCCGCGGCGCGCGGCGCGGCCGGGACGGCGGCATCCGTCGTGGCTCCCGCCGAGGACGAGACGCGGGGAGCGCCGGCCGCGGTCGAGCCCGCGGCCACCCGGGACGCGGATCCGCGTGAGGCTGCCGTCGAGGCGTCCGACTCGGGCCGCAGCACGAAGAAGCCCGCCGCTGCGAAGAAGACCAGCGGTGCGAAGAAGACCAGCGGTGCGAAGACGCGGGCGTCCCGCACCGCGAGCGCTGCCGATCGGGGCGCGCGCACGGAGGCGTCGGCTGACGCGGTCGAACCGGCCGCGGCTACTACTACATCCGAGGCTGCGGCATCCGAGGCTGCGGCATCCGAGGCTGCGGCAGCGCCGACAGATGCGCCGGAGCGCGCGGACGCGGGCCGCACTGCCGCGCGGACGCGGAAGAAGGCCGCTGCGGCGCCGACTGTCGAAGCCGGGGCCGAGACCGGGGCGGAGGTAGCGACGGAGTCCGGGGGCGAGACGGCGCCGAAGGCGGGCGAGCGGCCGAAGCGCGCTCCGCGCAGCCGGGCCGCGAAGTCCGCCGCGGTCGTCGAGCCCGAGCCCGCAGAAGCGTCCGAGGATGCGATGGGCGCAGCGGGGAAGGCCGAGCCCGCTCCTGCGTCTGCCGATCCCGGTGCTGCGACAGCCGAGGCGACGCCTCCCGAGCCCGCTCCGGCCGAGCGTCCCAAGCGTGCCCCGCGCCGGGCGTCCCGTCCCGCCTCCAACGCCGGCTGAGCGCGCCGCCTTTCCGGGTCAGCGGGCCGAGCTGCGCCGGAGCACGCGCCGCCGGCCCGAGGGGATGACGGGCACGGGCTGGGTGACGACGGCATCGACGACCATCGACCCGCTCGCGGGACCGACCACCGGCACGGGGGTCGTCGCCGTGGTGATGTGGTCGGTGCGGGCGACCGGCATACCGGCGAGCTCGCGGCGGGCGCGGAGGTAAGCGGGGATGAGGATGACCGTCGCGCCGAGCCAGGCGAGCGGGTTGCTCCACGCGACCCCGGCGAAGCCGATCACTGCGCCCAGGACGACCGCCGCCCCCATGCGCATGAACAGCTCGACGATTCCGGTCACCGTCGGCACGAGGGTGTGGCCGAGGCCCTGCAGGGCGCCGCGCAGCACGAAGAGCACGCCGAGCGCCGTGTAGGTGGCACCGTTGATCACGAGCATGAGCGCGGCCAGCGCGACGACGCCGTCCGAGCCGTCGCCGACGAACAACCGGACGAGCGGCGCACCGAAGGCGACGAGCACGACACCGAGACCGACCGCGCCGATGACGGCCATCCACGTCGCCTGAGCGACTCCCTGCCGGATGCGGTCGGGGCGTCCGCCGCCGTAGTTCTGCGCGACGAACATCGACACCGCGAGCCCGAGCGACTGCAGCAGGGCGACGGCAAGGCCGTCGACGCGCGAGGCGGTCGTGTACGCGGCGACCGCGTCGGCACCGAGCTCGTTCAGCCGCACCTGCACCGCGAGCGTCCCGATCGCGATGATGGATGCCTGGAAGCCCATGGGCAGGCCCAGCCGGAGATGCAGCGCGAGGTCGGCGCGTGTGACGTGCCAGTCGGCCCGGCGCATGCGCAGCACGGGGATGCGACGGCGGATGTAGTCGAGGCACAGCACCACCGAGAGCGCCTGCGAAACCACCGTCGCGAGGGCTGCGCCACCGACGCCCCAGCCGAGCGGTCCGACCATCAGCACGACGAGCGCGACGTTGAGCACGCACGCCACGGTGAGGAAGATCAGCGGGGTGCGGGAGTCGCCGATGGCGCGGATGATCGCGGCGAGGTAGTTGAAGAACATCGTCGCGCCGGCGCCGAGGAAGCTGACGACCGCGAAGGTCGTCGCCTCGTCGAGGAGCTCGGGAGGCGTCTGCAGCAGCTCCAGGAGCGGTCGCGAGAGGAAAGGCGCGACCACGGTGAGTACCACGCTCGTGATCGCCGTCAGCGTCGCGCCGGCCGCCACCGAACGGCGCACCGCGCCGTGATCGCCCGCCCCGAACGCCTGCGCCGTCGGGATGGCGAAACCCGAGGTGAGGCCCCAGGCGAAACCGATGAGGAGGAACAGCATCGAGCCCGTGGCGCCGACCGCCGCCAGCGACGCGACGCCGAGCCAGCGTCCGACCACGATCGCGTCGACGATGTGGTACATCTGCTGCACCACGTTGCCGATGAGCAGGGGCACCGAGAACGCCAGGATGACGCGCCACGGGCTGCCGGTAGTGAGGGTGCGGGACATCGATGACTTTCGGGGACCGGAGCGGACACGGCAACGGCGGCGCCGAAGCGCCGCCGTTGCCCAGTGTATCGAATCGATTCGAGATCTGCCACGTGCGGATGCCTGCGGCGCTCCACGCCTTCACGCCGGCGGGAGCGTGACCCGAACGAGCAGTCCGCCGCTGTCGCGCGGCGTGATCCGGAGCTCGCCGCGATGGCCGCGCACGATCGTCGAGACGATCGTCAGCCCGAGCCCGATCCCGCGATCGGAGGAGGCCCGGGTGCGGCCACCCGCGCGGACGAACGGCTCGGTGAGGGTTGCAGCGCCGGCTGCGTCGATGCGCGGCCCCGCATTGGCGATCTCGAACACCGCCGACCCGTCGGTCGCCCTCCGGGTGCGCACGGAGACCTCGCCGCCCTCGGGGAGATTGTGGGTCAGGGCATTGCCGACGAGGTTCGACACGAGCTGCCGGATGAGCGCCGGATTGCCGCGAGCCGTCGCAGCGTCGAGTTCGAGCCGGATCGCGGGCGGCGTCGCGGGTGCCGCGACGCCATCAGGGGTACGACGTTCCGGTGCGGCGTCGCGGAGGTCGGCGACGACTTGCCGTGTCACCGCTGCCAGGTCGACCGGTTCGAACGTCAGACCGGCCCGCCCGGCGCGGGCGAGGTCGAGCAACGCTTCGGTCGTCGCGATCGCACGCTCATTCGTCTCGGCGATGCGGCTGAGGACGACGTCCACGTCGCGGCCGGCGGTATCTGCTTGCGCGACCTCGACGATCGTGCGGATGACGGCGTGCGGGGTGCGCAGCTCGTGCGACGCGTTCGCGGCGAACCGCGACTCCTCCGCGACGGCGCGTTCGACGCGGTCGAGCATGTCGTCGAACGCGTCGGCGAGGTCGGTGAGCTCGGTGCGGCGGCCCCGCAGCGCGATGCGCCGGTGCAGCGTGCCGGCGTCGGCGTGGCCGACGACCTCGGTGATGCGCCCGAGGGGCGCGAGCATCCAGCCCGCGAGGAACCAGCCGCCGGCGAGTCCGATGACGGCGAGGGCGGCGAGCGCCCATCCGGCGTATTTGAGGAAGACGTCGACGAGGTCGCCGCGGCCCGGTGCCCAGCCGCCGGTGCTCTGGCTGAACAGGTCGCCGCTCGGCACGAAGCGCAGTGCCAGCAGCCCCGCGGCCAAGAGCACGGCGCCGGCGACGACGAGGAACCCCGCATAGCTGAGGGTGAGCGACACGCGCAGCGAGAGCCCCGGCCGGCGGGCAGTCACGGTGCCGGGTCCGACATGCGGTATCCGACGCCCGGCACCGTCTCGATGACCCACGGCTCTCCGAGGCGTTTTCGCAGCGACGAGATCGTGATGCGGACCGCGTTCGTGAACGGGTCGGCGTTCTCATCCCAGGCGCGCTCGAGCAGGGTCTCGGCGCTGATGACGCCCCCGGCGGCGCTCACGAGCACTTCGAGCACCGCGAACTGCTTGCGCGTCAGCGCGATGTAGCGTCCGCCCCGGTAGACCTCGCGCCGGAACGGGTCGAGTCGCACATCGCCGAACTCCCGAACCGGGGGAGCGGCCGCTGAGGAGCGTCGGGCGAGCGCGCGCAGGCGCAGCACGAGCTCGCGCATCGCGAAGGGTTTGGTGAGGTAGTCGTCGGCACCGGACTCGAAGCCCGACGCCTTGTCGTCCAGCCGATCGGCTGCTGTGAGCATGAGGATGCGCGGCGCCTCGGACTGCGACGAGAGGCGTCGGGCGATCTCATCCCCGCCGGGACCCGGGATGTCGCGGTCGAGCACGACGACGTCGTACGTGGTGATCGCGAGCTGCTCCAGGGCCGTGTCGCCGTCGCCGGCGATGTCGGCGGAGATGGCCTCGAGGCGCAGCCCGTCGCGAACCGCCTCGGCGAGGAACAGCTCGTCCTCGACGATCAGCACACGCATGGCCCCAGGATAGGCGGGCCCGCATATCGCGGGTGTATGCGGAATCCGTGACGCTGCAACAACATCCGCTCCCGTCCACTGGAGGCATGAGCATTCCTCCCACCTCGGTTCCGACCCGCCCGCTCGTGCTGCCGATGATCGAGTCCGGACGGCGGGCGACCTTCATGCCGCCGCGCCCGCGCGCGCGGACGACTCGCCGTGTCCGCCGTCGACGGCTCGCCCTCCTGGCCGTCGCCGCCGTCGGAGCAGTCGCGCTCGGCGCCACCGCGGCCGGCGCGCTGGCCGGTACGTCGGGTCTGCCGCTGCCGCCGGTTCCGCCGGCCTTCCCGGGCCTGGCCTTCTCGCCCTCGGTCGATGACGGGTTCATCGAGGAGGGCCGGCAGGTGAGCCTGCGTGACGACGACCTGCCGGCCATCTCGCGACTCGACCCGGCGCTGCTAGGTGCGATGCGTGCTGCTGAAGCGCGTGCGGCCGACGACGGCATCCGCTTCGAGGTCACGAGCGGCTGGCGCAGCGCCGCGTATCAGCAGTGGCTCCTCGACACCCGCATCGCTGCGGTGGGCGAGGAGACCGCCCGAGCATACGTCGCCACCCCCGAGCAGTCGCGCCACGTCAGCGGCGAGGCCATCGACATCGGGCCGGTCGATGCGCAGTACTGGCTGATCTCGGACGGCTCGGAGTTCGGCGTCTGCCAGACCTACGGCAACGAGCCGTGGCACTTCGAGCTGGCCACCGAACCGGGGACGGACTGCCCGGCGATGCGCACCGATGCCAACGGCTGAGCCGCGGTCGCAGCGGCGGGTGCGCCTACGATCGATGCAGGCCCCCAACGATCCAGGAGTCCCCGTGCCCGCCGTCACCGCCGCCGCCCGCTCCCACGCCGAAGACCTCGCAGACTTCGTCGCCTCGTCGCCGTCGAGCTACCACGCGGCCGCCGAGGTCGCCCGCCGTCTCGTCGCGGCGGGGTTCACGCCCCTATCCGAGGACGAGCGCTGGCCGGAGCAGCCGGGCGGCCGGTATCTCGTCGTCCGCGACGGCGCCGTGCTCGCCTGGGTCGTTCCGTCGTCGGCGACGGCGCTGACGCCGGTCCGCGTCTTCGGCGCGCACAGCGACTCGCCCGCGTTCAAGCTCAAGCCCCGCCCCACGACCGGGCGGCTCGGCTGGCTGCAGGCCGGTGTGGAGGTCTACGGCGGACCCCTTCTGAACTCCTGGCTCGACCGCGAGCTGCGGCTGGCGGGGCGTCTCGTGCTCGACGACGGGACGGCCGTGCTCACCGCGACCGGCCCGCTCCTTCGTCTGCCCCAACTCGCGATCCATCTCGACCGCGAGGCCAACGACCGCCTCGCCCTCGACAAGCAGACCCAGACCCAGCCGGTGTGGGGGCTCGGCCCGGCCGATTCCGCCGACCTGCTCGGCGAGCTCGCCCGTGAGGCGGGAGTGGATGCCGCGCGCATCCGCGGCTACGACGTCGTCACCGCCGACTCCGCACGAGGCGCGGTCTTCGGTGCGGGCGACGTCTTCTTCGCGTCGGGCCGTCTCGACGATCTCGCCTCGGTCCACGCCGGGGTCGTGGCGATCGAGCGCGCCGCCGATGGGTTCGACGCGGGACACATCGCGATGCTCGCCGTCTTCGACCACGAGGAGGTGGGGTCGGCGACGCGCTCCGGCGCCGCCGGTCCGTTCCTCGCCGACGTGATCGAGCGCATCCAGCTCGGGCTCGGGGCCGACCGCGAGGAACGGATGCGCGGACTCGCGGCGTCGTGGTGCGTCTCGAGCGACGTCGGGCACTCGGTGCACCCGAACTACGCGCACAAGCACGACCCCGTCGTGCAGCCCGTGCTGGGGTCGGGGCCGATCCTGAAGATCAACGCGAACCAGCGCTATGCGACCGACGGCGTGGGAGCGGCGGCATGGAACGGATGGTGCGACGCGGCCGGCGTGCACAGCCAGGAGTTCGTGTCGAACAACAGCGTGCCGTGCGGCTCGACGATCGGCCCCATCACCGCCACGGGGCTGGGCATCCGCACCGTCGACGTCGGCATCCCCATCCTCTCGATGCACTCCGCACGCGAGCTCGCCGGAGTCTCCGACCTGCATGATCTCGCCCTCGTGGCCGAGGAGTTGTTCCGCCGGTAGAATCGAGGGGTCCGCGGCGCCGGCCCGGACGAAGCGATGCAACTACCTGCTGACGGAGCAAGGCGGCACGTGATCACGAGCTGACTGCTCGGAGGCATGCATGACGTCGAATGAGCGTTCCCTGATCCATCACACCGGTTGGGGGTTCTTCCCGATCGCCTTCATCGCCCGCCTTCCCTTCGCGATGATGGTCGTCGGTGTCCTCACCCTCGTCGTCTCCGCGACCGGGTCGGTGGGGCTCGGCGGCCTCACCTCCGCCGCCGTCGGCGTCGGCGTCGTGATCGCCGGGCCCGTGATCGGCGACACCGTCGACCGGTTCGGACAGCGGCGCGTGCTCGTGCCGCTCGGCATCCTCAACGGCGTGCTGCTCGGCCTCTTTCCGCTGGTCGTGACGTCGGGTGCGGCCGATCCGCTCATCCTCGCCACGGCCGCAGCGATCGGCTTGAGCGCCCCGCAGGCTGCGGCGATGTCTCGCAGCCGGCTGATGGGCATCGTCCGCGCTCGCCTCCGTGCCGAGCATCGCCCGCGCACGCTGTCACGCGTGATGTCGTACGAGTCGGCGGCCGATGAGACGGCATTCGTCATCGGACCGTTCCTCGTCGGCATCCTCGCCGCCGTGATCGCGCCCTGGGCGCCGATCGCCATCGCCGCCGCGCTCAGTCTCGTGTTCGTCACCGCCTTCGCACTCCATCCGAGCGGTCTCGTGGCCGCGGCCGGCAGCGCGGCAGGCGCGGTCGAGGAGCGTGCTCCGATGGCGGAGATGCTCCGGCCGCGCATTCTCGTCCTGGTCGCGGGGACTTTCGGGGTGGGCCTGTTCTTCGGGGCCACGCTGACCTCGCTCACCGCTTTCGCTCAGACGGCGGGGGAGGGCGTCGAGGCGGGTCTGCTCTACGGCCTCATGGGCATCGGTTCCGCCGCTCTCGCCCTGGCGGTCGTGATGCTTCCGACGCGGTTCGCACTGCGACACCGCTGGCTGGTCTTCGCAGGCGTGCTCGCCGTGTCGGCGGGCGGCTACGCGGCCTCGGACTCGCTCGGCGCCGTCGTCGTGATGCTTCTGCTGATGGGGCTCGGCGTCGGTCCGACACTGGTCACGCTGTTCAGCATCGCGGGCCACCGCAGCCCGGTCGGCCGTTCGGCGACCACCATGACGCTCCTCGGATCGGCGCTGACCCTCGCCCAGGCACTGTCGTCGGCCGTCACCGGCGCCATCGCCGAGTCCGGAGACGTCCGCCTGGCGATGCTGCTGCCGACCGCCGCCGCCGTGGTCGTGCTGGTGCTCGGCATCGCCAACCTCGTTCTCGAGCGGCGCGAGCGACGCGAGGGGCAGGAGTGGGCCGACGCCCGCGCCTGGACCCCGGGGGATGCGTCATCCGAGCCGACGCTCGTCAGCCGCTGAACAGCGCTCCGGATGCCGCGCCCGCCAGGGCGCCCAGCACGACGATCACCCAGGCCGGGCAGCGCCAGAGAGTCAGCAGACCGAAGCAGACGAGGGCGAGCGCGAACTGATCGCCCCGGGTGATCGAGGTCGTGAACACCGGGTCGTAGAGAGCGGCGGCGAGGATGCCGACCACGGCGGCGCTCGCGCCGCCGACGACGCCCCGGGCCCGGGGGCGGCGACGTAGCGCGGCCCAGAGCGGGAGCGCACCCAGGAGCAGGAGGAAGCCGGGCAGGAAGATCGCGATCAACGCGACGGCCGCACCGGCGACGCCTCCCGGGCCGACGCTCGAGAGGGCTCCGAGGTAGGCGGCGAAGGCGAAGAGCGGGCCGGGGAGTGCCTGCGCTGCGCCGTACCCGGCGACGAAGGTCTCGGCATCCACCCACCCCGGGCCGACGACGGCGCTCTCGAGGAGCGGGAGCACGACGTGGCCACCGCCGAAGACGAGTGCCCCCGACCGGAAGAACGCGTCGAACAGGGCGATCGGGCCCGCGCCCGTGCCGCGCGCTGCGATCGGGGTCGCGAGCAGGAGCACCGCCAGCAGGACGAGCGCGGCGACCCCGACGCGGCGACCCGCGGAGGGGAGGGTCTCCTCGTCCGCGGCGGTGCGGGCATCGACCGGCTCGGACCCGCCGCTCCGCACGGCAGGATGAGCTTCGCCGAGCCACAGAGCGCCCGCGACGGCGCCCACCGCGATGGCGACCAGCGGTGCGAACGGACCGCCCACCAGCACGACGCCGACGGCGGCGGCGATCGCGATGGTGCCGCGTGGACGGTCGGGAGCGAGGGAGCGGGCCATTCCCCACACGGCGTGCGCGACGACCGCTACCGCGACCACTTCGAGCCCATCGATCACTCCCGCCCCGATCGGGCCCGAGACCGCCCCGACACCGCTCGCCGCCCACACCATCAGGGCCGCCGAGGGGAGGGTGAACGCCGCGAAGGCGGCCAGCGCCCCGCCGATGCCGGCATGGCGCAACCCGATCGCGAACCCCACCTGACTCGACGCGGGCCCGGGCAGGAACTGACACAGCGCAACGAGCTCGGCATAGGTTCGATCGCCGATCCACCGTCGCCGCGTGACGAACTCTTCGCGGAAGTAGCCGAGGTGTGCGATCGGGCCGCCGAAGGAGGTCAAGCCCAGGCGCAGGAACACCGCGAACACGGCGGCGAGGTTCGACACCGGCCCACAGCACCATCCGTGGGTGAACGCCGGGTGAACGCCGTGCGCGACCGTCACACGGAGATGACCGGTCGCGTCACCGGGTGGACACCCATCGGCGCCGCCTGCCACGCGGGCGGGATCCTCGCAACATGCGCGCCGCCCGTTGCATCCGCGGTTAACGTGAGCGGCATGACCACTCCCGCTGAGCGCGCCCAGACCCTGTCCGACCTTCACGCCGCCCCGGAGATCCTGCGGGTGGTGAACGTGTGGGACGTCGTCTCGGCCGAGGCGATCCTCGCGCTGCCCGAGACACGTGCGATCGCGACGGCCGGGCATTCCATCGCCGCGATGTTCGGCTACGAGGACGGCACCGACATCCCGCTCGAGCTCGTCCTCGACATGGTCGGGCGCATCGTCTCGGTCGCCGGCGACATCCCCGTGACGGCCGACCTCGACGCCGGCTTCGGCGACGCCGGTGAGACGACCCGCCGTGCCATCGGCGTCGGCATCGTCGGCGCCAACGTCGAGGACCGGCTGCAGCCGATCGCCGACTCCGTCCGCGCGGTCGAGGCGATCGTGCGAGCGGGCGAGGCTGAGGGCGTCCCCTTCGCCCTGAACGCCCGCACCGACGCGTTCGTCCGCGCCGGCGACCGCTCGACCGAGGAGTCGATCGCCGACGCGATCGAGCGCGGCCGCGCATACCTCGATGCCGGAGCCGATCTCGTCTTCGTGCCCGGCATCCTCGACGCCGACATCACCCGCCGCCTCGTCGACGGCCTGGGGGAGCGCAAGCTCAGTGTCATCGGACTGCCCGGCGCCCTTACCGCCGCCGAGTACGAAGACCTCGGAGTCGCCCGCATCTCGTACGGTCCGACGACGCAGCGCGTGGCGCTGACGGCCCTGCAGGATGTGGCGCAGCAGCTGTATGCGAACGGCGTCATCCCGCCGTCCACGCGTCCCCTGAACTGACGGCGGCGGAAGCCCGGACACGCGGATGCGCACCGCCCCCTCGGGGTGGTGCGCATCCGCGTGCGTCCGAGCTCAGGCGAGGGCGGCGCGGAGCCCCTCGACGAACGGGGTCGTCGGCCGTCCGATGAGGCGCGAGAGAGTGCGATCGTCGACGTCGAGGACACCCTCGCGGATGCCGGTGTCGATGCTCGCGACGAACTGGGCGGTGCCGGCGTCGAGTCCGACTCCCTGCAGCGCGGCCACGTGCTCGTCGGTCGAGAGCCGCACGTACGACACGTCGCGTCCCAGCACCTCGGATGCCGCCGCGGCCACGGCGTCGTAGTCGATGCGGGCGTCGCCGGCGAACTCGTAGACCTGGCCGATGTGCCCGTCCTCGACGAGGACGGCCGCAGCACCCTCCGCGAAGTCCACGCGGGACGCGGGAGCGATCAGCCCGTCGCCGGTCGAGGCCGCGATGACGCCGCTCTCTGCGGCACGCTGCACGTCGGTGACGTAGTTCTCGGTGTACCAGTTGTTGCGGACCACGACGGCCGGGACACCACTGGCCACGATGGCCTCTTCGGTCGCCTTGTGCTCCGCGCCGAGCGGCCACTCGAACGACGTCGCCTGGGACGCGCTGGTGTAGACGAGCTTCGCGACACCCGCGGCGGCGGCGGCATCAATGACGTTCTTGTGGCCGGCGAGTCGTTTGCCGGGTTCGGAAGCCGAGATCAGCAGCACGCTGTCGACCCCCGCCAGTGCGGTGGTGAGCGAGTCGGCGTCGTCGTAGTCGACGCGCGCGGTGCGGACGCCGCGGGCGGCGAGGTCGGCGACCTTCGTGAGGTCGCGCGCGCCGGCGACCACGGTCTCGGGTGCGACGCCGCGGGCGAGCAGGGCGTCGACGACGAGGTGGCCGAGCTGTCCGCTCGCGCCGGTGATGAGGATGGTCATCGGTGATCCTTTCGGTCGGGTGATGCTGAACCAAACCGGCCTGGCAACGTCCCGCATTCCACGCGGAGGGTACCCACTTTCCGGTAAGGTACCCACGTGTCCGTGAGTTTCGCGCAATTGCAGGCAGCGTCAGGTCAGGTGTTCACCGAGAACTGCCCGACCCGCGTGGTGCTCGACCACGTCATGAGCAAATGGGGGGTGCTGGTCCTGCTCGCCCTGACCGACGGAACCGCCCGGTGGGGCGAACTGCGACGGACGGTACAGGGCATCAGCGAGAAGATGCTCGCGTCGACGCTTCGGACCCTCGAGGCCGACGGCATCGTGAGCCGCACCGCCTACCCCGAGGTCCCGCCGCGCGTGGAGTACTCCTTGACCGAGCGCGGCGACGACCTCATGGAGCGCATGATGCCGCTCATGGAGTGGATCGCGAGCAACGCCGGCGATATCGTCGAGCGCCGAGTCCGAGGCTGAGTATGCGCCGGGAGGCCTGTCGCATCACGCCGTAACGATATATCGTCGAGTATCGCTAACGTATCGACGACCGGGAGGTCAGCATGAGCGGAACATTCCCCACCGGCGGTTTCGGCGGCCGTGACAGCATCTTCGGCGGGCGCGGCGGCTTCAACGTCTCCGACCTCGGAAACAACGTGTTCGAGGCCTTCGACCAGCTGAAGTCCACGTTCGAGCAGAAGGTCAACACGCGGGTCGGCCGCGGCGACGTGCGCGCCGCCGTTCTCGCCCTGCTCGCCGAGCAGCCGATGCACGGCTACCAGATCATCCACGAGATCGAGGAGCGCAGCGGCGGCTCCTGGAAGCCCAGTGCAGGGTCGGTCTACCCCACGCTCCAGCTGCTCGCCGACGAGGGTCTCGTCAGCGCGGCCGAGTCGAACGGCCGGAAGACCTACTCGTTGACGGAGGCCGGACGCGCCGCCGCCGGCGAGTCGGCCGAGAAGTCCGCGCCGTGGGAGAGCACGAGCCGTGACCACAGCCGCGTGACCGCGCTGCCCAAGGCGGGCGTCGAGCTCGCCCAGGCGGCCGCTCAGGTCGGCCGCAGCGGCTCGCCCGAGCAGGTTCAGCAGGCCGTCGAGATCCTCGACGAGGCACGCCGCAAGCTGTACGCCCTGCTCGCGCAGGCCTGATCCGGGTGGCTTCGGCCGACCCGCATCGTCTCGCATCACCCGGGAGCCGCGAGGCCCCGGGTGATGCGAGCACGCGTGCGCGCTATCGCCGCATCCTGCGTTTCGCCGCTCGGGCGCTCGTTCAGACCTGGTGGTTCGAGATCGTCCTGCCGCGCCTCGGCCTCGAGCGATGGGCCGAACGCGGCAGAACGGCGCGCCTGCGCCGCCTGGCGCGTCGTTTCCACGCGCTCGCCGTCGAGCTGGGCGGGCTGATGATCAAAGTCGGGCAGTTCATGTCGTCGCGGCTCGACGTCCTGCCGCCGGAGATCACGACCGAGCTCGCCGGGTTGCAGGACGAGGTGCCGCCCGTCCCGTTCGAGCAGATCCGGGCGGCCGCCGAGGAGGAGCTCGGCATGCCCCTCGCCCGCGCGTACGCGACCTTCGACCCGGTACCGGTGGCGGCGGCTTCGCTCGGGCAGGCTCATCGCGCGCGGCTCTCGGCCGAGCAGGCCGCGGATGCCGGCTTCGCCGACGTCATCGTCAAGGTCCAGCGCCCCGGCATCCAGACCATCGTCGACGTCGATCTGGCGGCCCTCCGTCGCATCGCGCGCTGGCTGCGGCGCATCCGCCTCGTCTCGCGCCGCGCCGACATGCCGGCCCTGGTCGAAGAGTTCGCGGTGACGAGCCTCGAGGAGATCGACTACCGGCACGAGGCGGCCAACGCCGAGCGTTTCCGTGCGAAGTTCGCCGATGATCCCCGCGTCGCCGTGCCCGAGATCGCCTGGGAGCGGTCGACGTCGCGCGTCCTGACACTGGCCGATGTGACCGCCATCAAGGTGACCGATGTCGAGGGTCTGCGCGCTGCCGGCATCGACCCGCACGAGGTCGCGGGCGCGTTCGCCTCGGTGATGTTCGACCAGTTCTTCGGGTTCGGATTCTTCCATGCCGATCCTCACCCCGGCAACGTCTTCGTCACCCCCGTTCCATCGGACCAGCGCGGCCAGGACGGGCAGCCGTGGGTGTTGACCTTCATCGACTTCGGGATGATGGGCGAGATCTCGCCGTCGACACGCGATGCGCTGCGCACCGTGCTCGTCGCCGCTGCCGCGCGCGACGGTCGCGGCCTGGTGGCGGGGATGTCGCAGGTGGGTGCTCTGCTTCCCTCGGCCGACCTCCGCGAGCTCGAGCGCGCCATGACGCAGCTCTTCGCCCGTTTCGGGGGGATGGGCTTCGCCGAGCTGAAGCAGGTCGACCCCCGGGAGTTCCGCGATTTCGCGGGCGATTTCGGCGAGCTCGCCCGTGCCCTGCCGTTCCAGCTGCCGGAGAACTTCCTCCTCGTCATCCGAGCGGCCTCGCTCACCTCGGGTGTCTGCACCTCGATCGATCCCGCGTTCAATCTGTGGGATGCCGTCGAGCCGTACGCGGCCCGGCTGCTGCGCGAGCAGCGCGGCGATCTCGTGCGCGACATGGCGCGACGTGCGATGGGGATGGCCGACGTGACCATGAGACTCCCGCAGCGTCTCGACGGTCTCATCACCCACCTGGAGAACGGCAACCTCGATTTCGACAGCGGCCGCCTGGAACGCCGGATGTCGCGCCTGGAGCGCCTGGCGCGACGGGCCGTCTCGGGCATCCTGTTCGCGGGATTGCTCGTCGCCGGCGTTCTCCTGCGACCCGATGACGAGGTCTTCGGCACGGTCCTCATGGGGCTGTCTGCGGTGCCGTTGCTGCACGTGCTGTTCGCGGGCGCGTTCGGCCGCCGCGACTGACGCCTGAGTAGCCTGAGGAGATGCCCCTCGACACCCCGGCCACGGCGGCGCGCGACCAGCTCGCCGCCCTCGCGGCGCGCTCCGGTGAGCCGGGCTTCCTGCCGGGCGTGCTCGGAGCCGATGCCGCGCCTCCCGCACCCGGAACCCGGGCGGCGGCGGTGCTCGTGCTGTTCGGGCTCCTCGACCGGCACGAGAGCGATCACGCGCCCGAGGCGGCGCTCTCGCGCGACCTCGACGTGCTGCTGCTCGCCCGCGCGGCGACGCTGCGCTCGCACCCGGGCCAGGTCGCCCTCCCGGGTGGACGGGTCGATCCCGGCGACGCCGACGTCGTGGCCGCCGCGCTCCGTGAGGCGCGTGAGGAGACCGGTCTCGACACCTCGGGAGTCGAGGTGCTCGGCGCGCTGCCGCCTCTCCCGCTCGAGTACTCGCGTCACCTCGTGACGCCCGTGCTGGCGTGGTGGCGCCGGCCGTCGCCGGTCCGCGTCGTCGACGTGGCGGAGTCGGCGGCCGTGTTCCGAGCGCCCGTCGCCGACCTTCTCGCGCCGGCCAATCGCGGGGTCACGGTGCTGCGGCGTGACGGTGCCGAGTGGCGCGGTCCAGGATTCGTCGTGCGTCAGGACGCGGGGGAGTTCCTCGTGTGGGGGTTCACGGCGATGCTCCTCGACGGTCTGTTCACCGAGCTCGGCTGGACCGAGGACTGGGACGCCGACCGGGAGCTGCCGCTGCCGTCACCGTAGCGGCGCGTCGCGACGATCAGAAGCGCCAGATGAGCGGGACGTACAGCACCGCCGCAGCCAGGAAGAGCGCGACCAGGGGCAGGCCGAGCCGCCAGTAGTCCCCGAATCGATAGCCTCCCGGCGCCATCACCATCAGGTTGACCGGCGTCGAGACCGGGGTCAGGAACGCCGATGCTCCGGCGACGGTGAGCGCCATCAGGAACGGCAGCGGGCTGACATCGAGCGTGGCGGCGATCGACGTCGCCACCGGCGCGACGATGAGGACGGTGGCGACGTTGGAGATGAACTGTCCGAGCACGATCACGACGACGCAGACCGCCAGGAGGGCGAGGTGTGGGTCGGCCTCCCCGACGACGGCGAGCAGGCCGTCCGCGACGACGTCGGCCGCGCCCGTGCCGAGAAACGCCACCGACAGCGGGATCATCCCGGCGATGAGCACGAGCGTCGTCCACGAGATCCCGTTGTAGAGGTCGGGAAGCTTCACGACGCGCATCAGGATGAGCGCGCCCGCGGCGAGGAGTCCGGCGACGGCCGGGGGAGCGGCGCCCGTGGCGAGCAGGACCACCATCACGGCGGTGACGACGAGCGTCCGGCGCGCTCCGCGGTGCAGGCCCGAGCGGCGGTGCGTGCGGATCGTTCCGGAGCGCACCGCTTCGGGAACGAGCGACAGCGTCTCCGTCTCGCGTTCGGTGCGAGCCTCGGGCACGGCGTCGGGGCCGCAGTGCGGCAGCAGCCGTGGACCGAGCACGACGACGATCGCGATCGTGGCCGCCGCAAGCGGCAGCCCGACGAGGGCGAACTCGAAGAAGCCGAACGGACGCCCGGCTTCGGTTTCCGCGAGCTCGGACACCACGACGTTCACCGGCGTGCCCGTCAGCGTGAGCAGCGACGCCGCCGATGCGACGAAGGCGAGGGGCATCATGAGCTGCGACGGCGGCAGACCCGATCGACGCGCGATGAGCGCCGCGACCGGGATGAGTGCCGCCACGGCGCCGTTGATGCTGATGAGGGCCGTCAAGACCGCGACGATGCCCCCGACCCAGATCAGGATGCGTCCGCGACGCGTCCCCGCGGGAGCGAGGATCAGTCCGCCGACCGAGCGCGTCACGCCGCTCGTCTCGAGGGCGGTGGCGACGACGAACAGGCTCGCGATGAACAGGACCGTCGGATCCCCGAACCCGGCCAGGGCTTCCGGCAGCGAGAGCACCCCGGTGGCCCAGAGGGCCAGGGGGACACCGACGGCGACGACCTCGAGCGGTACACGCGCCGACAGGAAGGCGAGGATGGCCGAGCCGAGGATGAAGAAGGTCGCGACGATCGGGTCCACTCGTCCCACGGTACCGTCCGGGTCTCGGCCGATCCGGGGCGCCGATTCATCCCTGCGGGGGAGGTGGCCGTCGTCGCGAACCGGCAGGGTGGAGGAGTGACCTCCCCGATCGATGTGCCCGCCCCCCGCTCCTCGACCGCGACCCGCGTCGCTCGGCTCGCTGCCGCCGCGGCCGTCGCCGCCCTCACCTCGGCGTCACTCGTCGCCTGCGCCGGCGAGCCGGATCCCGGGAGCAGCCCCGCGCCGACGACCTCCCCCGTCGAGATCCCGGCGACACCGGTGGGCGAGCAAACTCGCTGGGTGCTGGAGGAGATCAACGGCGATGAGCAGACGGCGACCGACGAGATCACGAGGCGCTTCGACGAGGCCGCGCTCGCGGAGCTGACGGCCGAAGGGCTGCAGCAGGTCTTCGACCAGATGCAGGCCGCAGCTCCCTGGTCGGCGGTGGCGTACGACGGTGCCGAGACCCAGGCGCGCGTGACGCTCGAGTCCGCGCAGGTCACGTACGACATGTCCATCTCGGTGACCGTCGACGATCGCATCGAGATGCTGTTCTTCGGCCAGCCGCAGCCCGAACGCACCCCCGCGGCATCCTGGGATGAGCTCACGCAGCAGGTCGAGGCAGCCGGGTTCACCGCCGGGGTGCAGGTGCGCGAGGTCGGCGGAGAGGTTCTGTACGAGGGCGGTGATCAGACCGCCGGACCGATCGGCTCGATCTTCAAGCTCTGGGTCCTCGGAGCGGTCGTCGACGCGGTGGCGGACGGGCGGATGACGTGGGACGACGAGCTCTTGGTCGACGCCGGCGTGCGCAGCCTGCCGAGCGGTGAGCTGCAGGACCTTCCCGACGGTACGACCGTCAGCGTGCGCGAGGCCGCCGACAAGATGATCGCCATCAGCGACAACACGGCGACCGACATGCTCATCCGCGCGGTCGGACGCGACGCCGTCGAGGCGGCGATGGTGACGATGGGGCACTCCGACCCGGAGCTCAACACGCCCTTCCCCGCAACGCGCGAGCTGTTCTGGCTGCTCTTCGGTGACGACGATCTGCGCGCGATGTGGAGTGGCGCGGCCGGTGATGCCGATGCCCGCCGCTCGGTCCTCGAGCGGCTGCCCGCGGGGGTGCCTGATCTCGCCGGGGCGGCCGCCGCGACGCCGGGGTGGCGCGACGGCGTCGACTGGTTCGCCACACCCGACGACCTCGTCGCGGCTCACGAGGCGTTGCAGCAGCGAGCGCAGACGGCGGCGGGCGCGCCGGTGCGCGACATCCTCTCGGCCAACCCTGGTGTCGAGTTCGGCGAGGAGTGGACGTACATCGGCTTCAAGGGCGGCAGCTCGATCGGCGTGCTCGCGGGGTCGTGGTACCTCGAGCGCGACGATGCTGCCCCGGTGGTCATCACGGTGCTCGCACGCGCCGACGACGCGGCGTCCGTCGCGAACCCGTCGGTGGCCTTCGGATGGGCGCAGGACGCTGCGGCGATCCTGACCGCCCCGTAGCCTGGGACGATGAAGCGCCCGAACGGTCACCGGATCCGGCCGCGCGCACCGCGGCCGGCAGTCGCGGCCGCCGCGCTGCTCGCCTCGGCGATGCTGCTGCCGGGCTGCGTCGCCACGGCGGAGCCTCGGCCCACCGGTCCCACGTCGTCACCGACCCCCACCTCCGCTCCGACGCCGTCGGGGGCTGCCGCCGCCCCGTGGTGGCGCGCGACCACCGAGCCGGTCGACGTCGCCACTCAGTTCGAGGTGCCGTGGTCGGTCGTCGTGCTCGCCGACGGGACGCAGCTCGTGAGCCAGCGCGACAACGGTGCCGTGCTCGAAGTCGACGAGAACGGCACGGCGCGGGTCGTGGGGGAGGTCGACCTCACGGCGGCGGCTGGCGAAGGAGGGCTTCTCGGCATCGCCGTTTGGGATGAGGGCGAGCAGACCTCGCTGTACGCGTACGTGACGACGGCCGACGACAACCGGGTCGTCCGCATGCCGCTCGAGGGCGAGCCGGGCGACCGCCGACTCGGAGAAGCGGATGTCGTGATCGACGGCATCCCGCGCGACCGTATCCACAACGGCGGGCGCATCGCGTTCGGACCCGACGGCCTGCTGTACGTGGCGACCGGCGATGCGGGCGAGCCCAGCAACGCCCAGGACCCGACCTCTCTGGCCGGCAAGATCCTGCGACTGACCCCCGACGGCGGCCCCGCGCCGGGGAACCCCTCCGGCTCGGAGGTGTACACGACCGGCCACCGCAACGTCCAAGGCCTCGCGTGGACCGAGGACGGAACGCTCTGGGCGAGCGAATTCGGGCAGGACCGCTTCGACGAGCTCAACCGCATCGAGCCGGGCGGCAATTACGGCTGGCCGGTCGTGGAGGGAGCATCCGATGACGAGCGCTTCGTCGCCCCCGTCATCACCTGGACCCCCGATGAGGCGAGCCCGAGCGGTGTCGCGGCCCGGGGGAGCACGCTGTTCGTCGCGGGCCTGCGGGGCGAGCGGGTGTGGCAGGTCGACGTCGACGGCGGGGCCCTCGTCGGCGAGCCGGTCGCGCTCTGGCAGGGTGAGCTCGGCCGCGTGCGCGACGCCGTGGTCGCCGGAGACGAGCTCTGGCTTCTGACGAACAACACCGATGGGCGCGGCAACGCCGCATCCGGCGACGATCGGCTGATGCGGGTCCCCCTGGCGCCGCGGAGCTGAGCCGGCTTGATAGCGTTCACGGAGGACATTCGCAGACAGGGGACCTCATGAGCGAACGCGTGACGTGGCTGCTCGTCGACGGCGAGAACATCGACGCGACCCTCGGCCAGTCGATCCTCGGTCGCCGCCCGCTGCCGGACGAACGGCCCCGGTGGGACCGACTGCTGCAGTTCGTCGGCGATCAGTGGCAGCAGCCCGCGCGCGGCCTGTTCTTCCTCAACGCCAGCAACCACCTGCCGATGTCGTTCGTGCAGGCCCTGCTGGCCCTCGGCTACAAGCCCGTGCCCTTGTCCGGCGACGCCGACGAGAAGGTCGTCGACATCGCGATCCAGCGCACGCTCGCGGCGCTGAAGGAACGCTCCGACGACGTCGTGCTCGTCAGTCACGACCGTGACTTCGTCGGCGAGGTCGCGGCACTCACCGGACCCGACCGTCGCGTCGGCGTGCTGGCGTTCGCGGAGTTCCGCAGCAGCGAGCTCACCGCGCTCCCGGGCGTGGAGTTCTTCGACCTCGAGTACGACGCGCACGCCTTCGACGCGCCGCTGCCGCGCGTGCGCGTCATCCCCATCGAGTCGTTCGACCCGTGGGAGTTCCTCGCCTGACCGGCGACGGCGGGCCGGGTCGGTTCGTCCAACGCTGCACCCACGCGCTTCCCGCTGCCGTCCGACCTCGTTTGGGCGATACACCCGTCGGACCAGAGGGGCCGGTGTCGCGTCGACCGGCCGCCGAGACGACACCGGCCCCACACGTCCGACGAATGTATCGCCGGGTGCGGGCCGGGCCCCGGCCCACCGCGGCTCAGAGGCTGCGGATGTGCTTGATGTTCGACTTCGCCGTCTCGAGCACCGCGCCGATGCCGCCCGAGTCCTTCGCGCCGAGCACCATCTTCGCCATCGACATCCCGAAGCCCGCGACCTGATCGGCCGTGATCGACGCCGGCATCGACAGGGCGTCGGGGTCGGTGACGATGTCGACGAGTGACGGCCCGCGGTGTGCGAGGGCCGCAGAAACGGCTACCTCGAGGTCGGCGGGATCGGTGACGCGCTGCGCGTGGTATCCCAGCGCCCGTGCGACGCCCGCGAAGTCGACCATCGGCACATCGACCCCGAAGTCGGGGAATCCGGCGACGAGCATCTCCGCCTTGACCATTCCGAGTGTGGAGTTGTTGAACACGAAGACGTTCAGCGGGAGGTCGTAGGCGGCGACCGTGATCAGTTCGCCGAGGAGCATTGAGAGTCCGCCGTCGCCCGCGATCGCGATCACCTGGCGTTCGGGATACGCCAGCTGCGCACCGAAGGCGTGGGGGAGGGCGTTGGCCATCGAGCCGTGTCGCCACGACGCCAACAGGCGCCGCTCGGGGCCGGGGGTGACGTACCGCGCTTGCCAGACGTTGCCCATGCCGGTGTCGGCGGTGAAGACGGCGTCGGATGCCGCGATGCGGTCGATCACCGACATGGCGCGCTCTGGGTGGATCGGCTGCGCATCCGAGTCGGTGTAGGCCGCGACCGAGTCCTCCATCGCCTTCCGGTAGCGCTTCAGCGTGTGCTCGAGGAAGGCGTCGTCGGTCTTCGCGGCGGTCTGGGCGCGCAACGCCGCGAGGGTGAGACCGACATCGCCGTGGATGGGATGCGTCACGCCCGCCCGACGCCCGAGGCGCCGCGCGTCGACGTCGATCTGCGCGATGACCGTCTTCGCGCCGTCGGGCAGGAATTGGTCGTAGGGGAAATCGGTGCCCACCATCAGCAGCAGGTCGACCTCGTGCATCGCATGGTCGATCGCGCCGTAGCCGAGGAGTCCCGACATGCCGACGTCGAACCGGTTGTCGTACTGGATCCACTGCTTGCCGCGCAGCGAGTGGCCCATGGGGGCCTGCAGGTGCTCGGCGAACGCGATGACCTCCTCCCGCGCATCGCGCACACCCTCGCCCGCGAAGATCGCGACCTTCTCCGCGCGATCTATGGCCTCCGCGAGCGCGGTGACGCTGCGCTCGTCGGGCGCGACGCGACCGGGGCGGGCGGCGACGAAGGGCGGGAACCGCCCCGTCGACCGGTGCTCGGCGAGATCGCCCGGGAGCACGATCACCGAAACCGATGACCCGGCCGTAGCGTGGCGGATGGCGGAATTCACCACGCGCGGCGACTGCTCGGACGTCAGGATCATCTCGCAGTAGTCGCTGCACTCCGTGAACAGCCGCTCGGGATGCGTCTCCTGGAAGTAGTCGGAGCCGATCTGCAGGCTCGGGATGTGGCTGGCGATCGCGAGCACCGGCACGCCCGAGCGCTGCGCGTCGAAGAGGCCGTTGATCAGGTGAAGGTTGCCCGGTCCACAGCTTCCCGCGCAGACGGCGAGCTCGCCGGTGAGCTCGGCGTCGGCGGCCGCTGCGAAGGCTGCCGCTTCCTCGTGGCGGACGTGGATCCAGTCGATTCCGCCCTCCGCGGCGCCTCCGGTTCGTCGCACCGCGTCGACGATGGGGTTGAGCGAGTCTCCGACGATGCCGTAGATCCGCTTCACCCCCGCATCGATCAACTGGGCGACGACCTGTTCGGCGACGTTCTGCGGCACGGCAGCTCCTTCGGCTGGGGAACGGGGATGGCCCCAGTCTTCTCCCGTGCCGGTGCGTGTGCCAGGGGTTGCGCGAGGTCGAGCGCGAGCCCGAGGGCTGACCGGTCAGCCCTTCAGGTCGGGGAAGTCCGACTCGCGCCATTCGGTCGTGATGCGCTCGGCGGCATCCGCGGCGGCCACTTCGCGTTCGCGCAACTCGACCCGGCGGATCTTCCCCGAGATCGTCTTCGGCAGCTCGGCGAACTCGATCCGCCGCACCCGCATGTAGGGCGGCATGTGCTCGCGGGCGTGGGCGAGGATGGCGCGAGCGGTCTCGGGCGTGGCCTCCCAGGCGGACGCCAACGACACGTACGCCTTCACGATGTTGAGGCGCACGGCATCCGGGGCTCCGACGACACCCGCCTCGACGACGGCGGGGTGGGTCAGCAGGATCGATTCCACCTCGAAGGGCGAGACTCTGTAGTCGCTGGCTTTGAAGACGTCGTCGGTGCGACCGACGAACGTCAGCTGGCCCTGGGCATCACGGACCGCCACATCGCTCGTGTGGTAGTAGCCGTCGTGGTCGACCTTCGCCGTGCGCTCGGGCTCGCCGAGGTATCCGGGCATGAGATTGAGCGGGCGCCGCGGCGAGGTGGGAAGGCAGATCTCGCCCTCGTCGCCGATCCGGCCGGTGAGCGGATCGATGAGCACGATGTCGTTGCCCGGAAGCGGGCGCCCCATGGCGCCGGGCTTCACCGCGACACCCGGGGTGTTGCCGACGACGGCTGTGAGCTCGGTCTGTCCGTAGCCGTCGCGGATCTGCAGTCCCCACCAGCGCTGGATCGTGTCGATCACCTCGGGGTTGAGGGGCTCGCCGGCCGAGAGCAGTTCGCGCAGCGCCCGCGGCCGCTTCTCGAGATCGGCCTGGATGAGCATGCGCCAGACGGTCGGAGGCGCGCAGAAGGAGTTCACCCCGTTGCGGTCGAGCTGCTCGACGAGCCGGGCAGCGTCGAAGCGTGCGTAGTTGTAGACGAAGATGGTGGCCTCGGCGATCCACGGCGCGAAGAAGAGGCTCCAGGCGTGCTTGCCCCAGCCGGGCGCGCTGATGGTCATGTGGACATCGCCCGGACGCACGCCGATCCAGTAGGTCGTCGAGAGGTGACCCACGGGGTAGCTCACGTGCGTGTGCACGACCATCTTCGGACGCGACGTCGTTCCGGAGGTGAAGTAGACGATCGCCGCGTCGTCCGAGGCCACGACCACGCCGGGGGCGGAGTCGTCGGCGTCGCCGGAGTGTGCGAACGAGTGCCAGCCGGACCGGTCGCCCCCGACGACGATGCGCTCGAAGGCGCCGCTGATCGCATCGAACTTGACGGCATCGGCGGGGTCGGCCAAGACGGCGCGGATGTCGGCGCGTTCGACTCGTTCGATGAGGTCGTCCGTACCCATCACGACCGACGTCGGCAGGATCACCGCTCCGATCTTGAGGATCGCCAGCATGGCCTCCCACAGCTCGACCCGGTTGCCGAGCATGAGCATGACGGCGTCGCCGCGCCCGATGCCGAGGCCCGTGAGCCAGTTGGCGACGCGGTTCGAACGACGGCGCATCTCGTCGTAGGTGACGCGGGTCTCGGTGCCGTCCTCGTCGACGACGTGCAGTGCGACGCGATCGTTGCCCTGGGCGATCGCGTCGAACCAGTCCACGGCCCAGTTGAAGGTCTCGCCGACGTCGGGCCAGGCGAAGCCGGCGTGCGCTCGCTCGGGGGCGTGGGCGTTCTCGAGCAGGAAGTCGCGTGCGGCGCGGAATGCAGCGGTCGGCGTGGTCGCATCGGGAGAAGACATGAGCCTCGGATCTGTTCTCTCATCCGGCGCGGGTGCGCGGGATGCCCTTCCGAGTCTAAGAACGAGCGGGCGCGGGCCGGCGCATGGTGACGACGCGGGGGAGGATGGATGCATGAACCGCTCGACGATCCTCGCGCTGCTGCTCGATGCCGTCCTCGTCGTGGCCTTCGCGGCGACGGGGCGCGCGAGTCACGATTCGCACGTGCTCACCGGTCTGTGGCAGACCTCGTGGCCGTTCCTCGCGGGCCTCGTCGTCGGCTGGGCGGTCGTGCGGGGATGGCGCGCTCCGACCGCCGCGCTGCCGACCGGATTGGTCGTGTGGGGAGCGACGGTCGTCGGGGGGATGCTGCTGCGCGCCGTGTCCGGTCAGGGCACGGCGCTGCCGTTCATCATCGTCGCGACCCTGACACTGCTCGCGCTGCTGGTCGGATGGCGCCTCGTGGCGCTCGGGGTCCGCGCGCTCCGGTCGCGCAGCGGCGAGCGTTCTCACAGCCGGGATGCCGCCCCGCGCGCGTAACCTGTCGGGCATGCGCCGCCCCACTCCCGACCCCGTCGGCCCTGGACAGGAATCCGTCTGGGACTATCCGCGCCCGCCGCGCATCGAACGCGTCGACGTGCGGGTGACGATCGACTTCGCGGCCGTCACCATCGTCGACACCGACGATGTCGTCCGCGTGCTCGAGACGAGCCATCCGCCCGTGTACTACCTGCCGGCGGCCGCGTTCGTGCCGGGCTCGCTGGTGCCCGCGTCGGGCACGTCGTTCTGCGAGTTCAAGGGCGCAGCCGAGTACTTCGACGTGGTCCGCGGCACCGCGGTCCGCGAGCGGGCGGCGTGGGGCTACCCGAACCCCTCAGCCGGGTCCGAGGAGCTCGTGGGCCGGGTCGCCGTATACGCGGGCGGGATGGACCGGTGCACCGTCGCGGGCGAGGTCGTCGTGCCGCAGCCGGGTGGCTTCTACGGCGGGTGGGTGACGTCGAACCTCGCGGGCCCGTTCAAAGGCATCCCCGGTTCGATGGGGTGGTGACCGTCGAGAACGGACCCGCGAGGGTGGTTCGGAACTCGCGTCAGCGCTCGGCGCGGGCGAGGTTGGCGCGCAGCTCGTCGGCGTTCTGCCGCACCCCGTAGGCGGGCCGGTCGCGCTCGACGCGCCAGCTCTCGGCGAGCGAGCCGATGTCGACCGTGTCGAAGCCGAACTCGTCGTAGAGCGCGGTGACGTGGGCGACGGCCTCGGGGTGGTCGCTCGCGGTCGCGAGCGCCCGGCGGTCGGGCGTGCCGGCAGGGGAGCCGTCGGTGTTGATGTCGGCGGCGGGGATGTGGTTGAACGCCTTGACGACCTTCGCGTCCGCGAGGTGGCGCTGCGCCATCTCGGCGGTCGTCGTGCGCTTCTCGTCGAGCTCGGCGATGCGACCGTCGCGCTCCCAGTAGTAGTTGTTCGTGTCGAGCACGATCTTCCCCGCGAGAGGTGCGGCGGGGACGTCTTCCAGCGCCTTGAGCGGCACCGTCACGATCGCCCAGTCCGCGGCCTCCGCCGCCTCCTGCGCGGTCGCCGCCCGCGCGCGCTCGCCGAGACGCGCGACGAGGTCGCCGAGCGTCTGCGGTCCGCGCGAGTTGGCGATCACGACGTCGTAGCCGCGCGCGACCAGCCCTTCCGCGAGGGCGCTTCCGATGTGTCCTGCTCCGATGATTCCCACTGTGGTCATGCGGGGATCAACCAACGGGGGCGTCCGCGGCATTCCCGACCGCGGCCACGCCGCGCCGGGGCGGGGCCGTCAGAGGATCTGACCGATGGGCTCGCGCTTCTCCGCCTGGAAGCGGTCTTCGTTGCGGCCGCGCGCCCAGTAGCCCGACAGCGAGACACGGCTGCGCTCGAGCTCGCGCTCGTCGAACAGCACGCGTCGCAGCGCCTTCATCGATTCGCGCTCGCCGTGGGCGAAGACCTGTACGTCGCCGGCGTGCCAGTCGAACTGGCGCACGACGGCGGCGAGGGCCTCGGCATCATGGGTCGGATCGACGATCCATTCGACCTCGACGCCGGCCGGGGCCTCGAGCGGCAGGATGGCGTCGTCGGATTCGACCTCGACGAAGACGTGACCGATCGCCTCGGCGGGAAGGGACTCGAGGCTCGCCGCGATCGCGGGAAAGGCGGCGAGGTCGCCCACGAGGAGGTGCCAGTCGGCTGCGGCATCCGGCAGGTAGCCACCGCCCGGACCCATCAGCTCGATGCGGTCGCCGACCTGAGCACGCGCCGCCCAGGGGCCGGCGAGGCCTTCGTCGCCGTGGACGACGAAGTCGATCGAGAGCGTGCCGGCGACGGCATCCACGCCGCGCACGGTGTACGTCCGCGTCACGGGAGCGGACTCGGGCGCAGGCGTCGTGAACTTCAGCTTGACGTACTTGTCGGTCTCGGGCCGGTTCTCGAACGCGGCGAACCCCTCACCCCCGAGCGTCACGCGAACGAGATGCGCCGACAGGCGTTCGGTCGCGACGACCTCGAGCTCGATGCTCGGACGGGGAGTTCGGGGAGCGGTGCGCGAGGAAAGGGCCACCTCACCACGGTACCTCGGCACGATCGGGCGGGCCCGACGCGCCTCCCGGGATCAGGCGAAACGCACCCAGTTCGCGGCGGCGCCGGTCTCGGTCTGCTCCAGCAGTGTCAGCTCGGCACCGTCGACGGCGTAGAGCGACACCGTGCGCGACTTCTCGCCCGCGGCGATCAGGCGGTCGCCGGCGGGCGAGATCGCGAAACCGCGCGGCTGCGGCTCCGTGGGGATGAACGAGGCGGGGTCCTGGACGGTGCCGTCCTCGGCCACGGGCGCCGCCGCGAGCGTACTGGTCGAGCGCTCCGACACCCAGACGAACCGCTCGTCGGCGCCGAGGTGGATGTCGGCGCCCCAGACGGCGTGATCGGCGACGGGGTCGCCTCCAATCCTGCCGGGCACGAGTCCGGCCGCCGGGTCGACGGCGGCGGCGCGCGAGCGCAGCTCGAGGGCCCCGGTGTCCCGATCCCGGGCGTAGTGGAGGATCTCGCCGGAGTACTCGGTCATCACGTACACGGCGTCCTCGGCGCGGTTGAGCACGAGGTGGCGGGGACCGCTGCCGGCGGGGGCAGCAGCCGTGCCCGACCCGATCGGAGTCAGCGACAGATCGTCGTCGAGCCTGTACTGGGCGACGAGGTCGTCGCCGAGCGAGACGAAGTAGACGAAGCGGCCGTCGGACGAGGGCAGCACCGAGTGGAGCTTGGCGAACTCCACGCGTCCCGTCGGCTCGCCTACGGTGCCGTCCGCGATCGGCGCGACGATCCCGTAGTCGCCGCCGTAGGAGGCGGCCAGCAGCGCCGTGCCGTCGCGGGTGAGGGCGATGTAGCTGACCGAACCGTCCGGCAGTTCGAAGCGCGATCGCGGGGTGAGCTCCCCGGAGGCGCGGTCGAGGGCGAGCGTGACGACCGCCGCGGGCTCGTCCTTCGCAGCGCCCTTGACGCCGGCGTACACGAGGTCGCGCTGCGCATCGATGGCGAACGTGCCGGTTCCGGTGAGGCCCTCCGCGACGAAGAGCCGTTCGAGCGCATCGCCCGCCAGACGGAAGACGCTGATGCTGCTGTCACCCGCGTTGGCGACCAGGACGAGAGAGGAATCAGTCACCCCCCGAGCCTAGCCGCGTCGCCCCGGACCCGGTCGGCGGGAGTGCGCGCCCGGGACTGATAAACTCGACGACGGAAGTGTGTCCGAGCGGCCTAAGGAGCATGGCTGGAATCCATGTAGGCGGGGTAACTCGCCTCGCAGGTTCAAATCCTGTCACTTCCGCCAGAACGAAGGGCGCCACTCCTGAGGGGTGGCGCCCTTCGTCATGCCAGGATGCCGCCCCACACGCGCCCGCCCTCGGCGATGCGCTGCGACGCGTCGAGCCGGGCTGCGGGACTCGTGGGCTTACGCCGCGCCTGGGCGTGGATGCATCCCGCGAACTCCGCCGTGAACTCCAGGCGAGGATGCCGCTCCGTCACGGCACGCAGCGTGCCGGTGTCCCACAGCTCGGGCGCGGCTCCCGACACATCAAGGCTGGTCGCGACCTCGAGCAGGTGCCCCTCGGCGTCGAGCAGCGGGTCGACGCTTCGCCACATGTGGCGCTCGATCACCTCCCGCACGCGCTCGCGCCGCTGCGGCGGCCAACCCGCGCCGGCAGCGAACAGCCAACCCGCAGCACCGCCCGCCGACTCGAACGCCATCTCGTGCGCGTCGAAGGCCGGCGTGACGCCGAGATCGTGCAGCATCGCCGAGACGAAGAGCAGCTCGGGATCGTGGTCGAGCCCGAGCGCGTCGGCACGCAACCGGGCCCAGGCCCACGACCGGATGCCGTGATTCACGAGTGCGGTCGACGACCACCGGCTCACCGCCTCGAGCGCGAGCGCGGCCACGGGAGTCGGCGGGGCGAGGAGGTCGTCGAGATCGAGCGTCATGGGGTCATTGTGCGGCGGCGATCGGGGCCCGGCCCGACGGGGCGAGGACTCCGGCAGGGATCAGCGCGCGGGTGTCGCGATTGCGACGGTGGACCGCGCCGATCGCCCGTCACGCAGGGTCATATGGCCCTCGCCCCCTCGAAACGGGTTTAGCGTCGGTGGGTGGCCATCGCGACGTCATCCCTCCCAGGAGCACCACCATGAGTTCTGCCACCTCGAAGAACGCCGCGCCGGCGAAGCGGAAGAAGCCCTTCTACCGGTCGTTCGGCTTCCAGATCACGATCGCGCTCGTCGCGGGCGTCCTCCTTGGCCTGCTGGCACGCCAGCTCGGCGACGACGCCGAAGGCAACCCCAACGGGCTCGCCGCGACGCTCTCGACGATCGGCAGCGGGTACGTCACGCTGCTGCGCACGGCCGTCGTGCCGCTGATCTTCCTCGCGATCGTCGCTTCCATCACGCAGCTGCGGAACGTCACGAACGCCGCCCGTCTCGCGGGCCAGACCCTGCTGTGGTTCGGCATCACGGCACTCCTCGCCGTGACCATCGGCATCGTGCTCGGTGTGACCATCCAGCCCGGTGCGCGCGTAGACGCGGGCGAGCTCGCCCCCGACGCCCCCTCGACCGTCGGATCGTGGTGGAGCTTCCTCACGGGGCTCATCCCGCAGAACTTCCTCGGGCTGTCGGTGTCGACCTCGATCGATCCCGACACGGGCGCCGCGAGCTCGAGCGTCGGCTACAACGTCCTGCAGATCATCGTGATCTCCGTCGCGATCGGCATCGCTGCCCTCAAGCTCGGCAAGCGTGCCGAGGCCTTCGTGTCGTTCACCGAGTCGGCGCTGAAGGTCGTGCAGCGCGTGCTCTGGTGGATCATCCGCATCGCCCCCGTCGGGACCCTCGGGCTCATCGGATCGGCGGTCGTGACCTACGGCTGGGAGAAGCTGACGACGCTGCTCTGGTTCGCCGTCGCGATCTACATCGGCCTCGCTCTCGTGCTGTTCGTCGTGTATCCCGTGCTGCTGAAGGTGCACGGCCTGTCGATCCGGCAGTACTTCTCGGGTGTGTGGCCCGCCGTGCAGCTCGCGTTCGTGTCGCGTTCGTCGATCGGGACCCTGCCGCTCACGCAGCGCGTCACCGAGCGCAATCTCGGCGTTCCGCGCGAGTACGCCTCGTTCGCCGTGCCCTTCGGAGCGACGACCAAGATGGATGGCTGCGCGGCGATCTACCCCGCGATCGCCGCGATCTTCGTCGCGCAGTTCTTCGGCCTCGAGCTGTCGTTCGTGCAGTACCTGCTCATCGTCGTGGTCTCGGTCGTGGGATCGGCCGCGACCGCGGGCACGACCGGCGCGACGGTCATGCTGACGCTGACCCTCTCGACGCTCGGGCTTCCCCTCGAGGGCGTCGGACTGCTGCTGGCGATCGACCCGATCCTCGACATGGGCCGCACCGCCGTGAACGTCGCCGGCCAGGCACTCGTGCCGACGATCGTCGCCAAGCGCGAAGGCATCCTCGACCGCGAGCTCTACGACGCCGAGCGCTCGGGCGACCCGTTCGCCGACGACAGCGCCGACGAGCTGGAGGCCCCCGCCCGGGCGTGACCCTGGCGCTCGCCTGAATGGGGCGCACTTCGCGGCATCCTGCGCAGCTTCTTCTGCGCTCGACGTCGGGAAGTGCGCCCCATTGCCGTGCGCGGCGTGCCCGGCGCGGGCGGGGCGGGTCAGGCGCGGACGAGGGCGCGGGGGAGCAGGACGGCCCCGATGCGGCGCGGCGTCGAGACCGACGCGAGCAGCCCGCGGCGGACGGCGAGGGCATCGGATGCCGCGTCGCCGCCCGCGGCCGTATCGCGCGCGCCGTCGGGCGCGGCGTAGCTCGTCCGCTCGACGGCGGCGACGAGAGCCTCGATCCGGCCGGTGGGGACGGTGGGCACGGCCGCGAGCCGGATGCCGAGGGCGCGGGGGCTATCGGCGTCGTCGACGCGGATGCCGATATCGCGCGCGCTCTCACGGACGATCCGCCAGGCCGAGAGGACATCGCCGCGTTCGGCCGCCGCCGTCTGCCAGCGGCGCCGCACCGCTCCGGCGAGAGCCGGCAGCAGCACGAGTGCCGCGAAGCCGAGAACGACACCGACGTAGGGCAGCGCGATCTCCGCGGGCGAGCCCCCGGCGGCCGCGCCGCCCGGGGCGGAGGTGCTCGGCGTCGGGGTCTGCCCGGCCTCGGGGGCAGCGGATGCGGTCTGCTCGGGCACCGGCGCGGGCGGGACGTCCTGGCCGCCGTCGTCGGGCAACGGCTGTGCCGAGCGCGCGAAGGTGGGGGGAGCCCCGAGGCTGTTCGTCGGCTCGAACGGAATCCAGCCGATGCCCGCGAAGTAGACCTCGGGCCACGCGTGCAACTGCGAGCTGAGCACGGTCGCGACGCTCTCGCCGTCGACGGCCCGGCCGGTCGGGGTGCCGGGCAGGTAGCCGACCACGATGCGGGAGGGCATGTCGAGGGTCCGCGCCATGACCGCGAACGCGGAGGCGAAGTGCACGCAGTAGCCGCTGCGGACCTCGAGGAAGTCGGCGATCGCGTCGACCCCCGACCCGTCGAACCCGTCGGACACCGGAGCGTCGAGCGAGTACGTGAATTCCGCGCTGCGGAACCACTGCTGCAACTCAGCGAGCCGGTCGTAGTCGGTGATGGCGCCCGCCGTCACCTCCCGCGCGGTCGCCTCGATCGAGGCGGGCATGTCCGCCGGCAGCTGGATGACCGTCTCGGGCAGGCCTTCAGCGGTGGTGCCGGCGGCCTGGATCTGCTCGAGGGTGGGGCGCACGACGTGGGTCGTCGTGACGTACTCCTGTCCTTGCGTGTCGGAGTCCGACGCGACGACCGTGCGGTTGCCGGGCATGGCGTCCCAGCCGCCGGAGAGATCGTCGACGCGGACCGCCGGGCCGGGGATCGGAAGCCACGCCGACGACAGCTGGGTGATGCTCACGGTGGTCTGA
Organism: Microbacterium arborescens; assembly: GCF_049707515.1. Classification (GTDB taxonomy): domain Bacteria; phylum Actinomycetota; class Actinomycetes; order Actinomycetales; family Microbacteriaceae; genus Microbacterium; species Microbacterium arborescens_B. The sequence continues at coordinate 139,632 of NZ_JBNAFI010000002.1, forward strand.
TACTCGGTCACGCGCACGTCGGGGTCGGCGACGACCGGCCCGAGCGCCTCGGGGGTGAGCGGGATCGTCTCGTCGCGGTCGGGCTCCCACACCCGTCCGTCGAAGCTCGACAGGGTGGCCGCACGCAGATACGGCATGCTCGGCGCGTTCGTGCGTGTCGTCAGCACCTCGACCTCGGTGGGACGGCGCAGATCGTCGCCGAGCTCGAGGCTCGCGTTGATCGTCGTGGCCGGCCCCGTGCCGACCCCCACCCGCGGGGCGGGTCGCGGCAGCTCGGGCACCACGACGACGGTGATGACGATCGCCGCGACGGCCAGGCCCGCTGCCAGAGCCGCGCCCGATCGCGGCAGCCGCGCCGCGGTCGTGACGGGCGGGCGTCGTCCGGCCGCAGGCCCGGCGACGGCGCGTGCCAGCGCCCGCTCGCGGGATCGCGTCTCGGCCCGGATCAGGAGCAGCAGGACCGCGGCGAACACGACGAACGCGATGAGGTCGACGGCGGAGGGCACCGACAGGGCGGGAATGAGCCAGACCGCGACCAGTGCGATGCCGGCGAGCAGCGGCATCCGCGCGGTGATCACGGTGTGGTCGAGGAGCACCGTGAGGGCGGCGACCGCCGCGACCGCGATCACCGACAGCGGGCGCTCAGCGTCGAGCGGCGCGACCCCGGTGATGATCTGGTCGCTCGCGCCGGCGATGAGCGAGGGGATCTCGGCGAAGGTGCCGGGCGTGGGGATGACCAGAAGCAGCGCGGTGTCGCCGAAGTACACGGCCGTGATGATCGCGCAGCCGACGAGCGCTTCGGCGAGGGTGACCACGACGGCAGGAGCGCGCAGCCTGCGGAGCCCGGCGCCGACCGCCAGTACCACCACCGCCACGGCGACGGCGGTGACGAGCCAGGCTCCGGCGGCCACGACGCGCAGCAGCGGGAGGATCGCCGCCACGATCGAGAGGAGGAGCACGGCCGCGAGCCGCACGTCGCCGCTGCGGCTGAGCTCCGCGCGTGACGGCAAGCCCGTCGCGCGGGGACGCCACGGGCGCGGTGCATCACGACGCGGCACGAGCGGGCCCCCGTTCGGTCGCGGCCCGCCACGTCTCGGCGAGGTCGCCGTCGGCGGTGAGGGCGGCGGCGCGCCACCCGGCCGCCCCGGCACGGGCCAGGACGTCGTCGGCCGAGTCGGCCGCCAGCAGCACCGGCAGCGCGCTGTGGGCGACGAGGGGACCGAGCACGTCGGCATCCGCCGTGCTCAGCCGGGCGGTGATGACGACCAGCGGACCGGCGACGGTGCCGGCGAACAACCGGGGAAGGGCGGCCAGCCGGTCGTCCGCGCCGCTGACCACGGTTGCGAGATCGAGCGACAGCTGCTCGACCGCGGCGGTGTCGCCGGCCGCCACCGGCGAGCCGATGTCGTGTCCCTCGGCGTCGATGACCGTGACGTCGTAGCCCTCACGGGCGAGGCGTGCGGCGGCGGAGATCGCGGCGGTCACGGCTGCCTCGAACGTCGGGTCGTCGCCGGTGGCGGATGCAGCGGCCGACCAGCGCCGGGTCGCGCGGTCGAGCACGACGGTGGCTTCCGGGGTCGACTCCTGCTCCTCCTGGCGAACCATCAGCTCATCGTGGTGGGCGCTCGCCCGCCAGTTGATGCGGCGCATCGAGTCGCCCGGCGAGTACGCGCGCGGGATGAGGTTGTCGGCGCCTTCCCCGAGCTGGTGGGTCGCGGTGTGCAGGCTTCCGCCGGCTTCGCCCGGATACTCGGTCAACGGAGGAAGGGCCACCACCGCCGGTGTGACGGTCACCGCCTCGGTGGCGCCGACGCGCACACGCCGCCGGGTGAACCCGAACGGATCGGTGACGATGATCGAGAACGGGCCGACCTCGCGAACGCCCCGCCGGACCGCACGGATGCGGTACGTCAGCCGCACGCGATCGAGCGCCGCAACCCCGGGCATGACCCCGGCGGCATCTCCGTCGATGCCCTCCGGGAGGGCGTCCGACCATCGCGCGATCGATCCCGAGAGACCACCGCGGGCCGTCGCGTGAACAGTGACGACGCTCTCCTGTCCGACGGCGGCGACGTCGGGGGCGAACGAGCGCGAGACCTCCCCGTAGCGGTGCACGAACCACAGCGACACCCACGCGAGCGCGACGATCGCGAGCAGCAGCACCCCGATGTACATCAGCTCCACGACGCCGAACGCGTGAGCGCACACGATCCCGGCCATCCCGAGGATGACGGCGCCGGTGCCCCGCGCGGTGAACGGCCAGGCGGCGGCGAGCACGTCCCGCAGCTGCAGGCGCCGACGCGCGGCGGGGGCGGGGGAGGACGTCATGGGCCGGTCAGCGGACGGGGAGCGGAACCGGCACGGTCGCGGCGATGTCGGTCAGCGCCGCCTCGACCACCTCAGCACCGGTGCGGCCCCGGGCGGCTCCGCTCGTGCGAGCGGGGATCAGGCGGTGGGCCAGGACCGGCTGCAGGAGCGCGACGATGTCGTCGGGGATGACGAAGGGGCGTCCGTCGAGCGCGGCCCACACCTTCGCGGCGCGGACGAGCTGCAGCGTGGCGCGCGGGCTGGCGCCCAGGCGCAGATCGCGATGCTCGCGCGTGGCGCGGGCGATCGCCACCGCGTACTCCTCGACCGCCGGCGAGACGTGCAAACTCCGAGCCCACGTGATGAGGTGCTGCACGTCGCCGGCGGAGATGACCGGCGTGAGCGACGACAGGGGATTGACGCTGTCGCGCTCGCGGAGCATCCGCGCCTCCGAGGCGGCGTCGGGATAGCCCATCGAGATGCGCATCATGAAGCGATCGCGTTGGGCCTCGGGCAGGGCGTAGGTGCCCTCCATCTCGAGCGGGTTCTGCGTCGCTACCACCAGGAACGGAGCGGGCAGCGGGTGGGTGCGCCCGTCGACCGTGACCTGCCGCTCCTCCATCGCCTCCAGCAGCGCCGACTGCGTCTTGGGGGAGGAGCGGTTGATCTCGTCGGCGATGACGATGTGGGCGAAGATCGCCCCCTGCTTGAACTCGAACTCGCGGTCGGCCTGATTGAAGACGCTCACCCCGGTGACGTCTCCGGGCAGGAGGTCGGGAGTGAACTGGATGCGGCGGACGGTGGCGTGCACCGTCGCCGCGAGCGCCCGCGCGAGCATCGTCTTGCCCACACCCGGCACGTCTTCGATGAGCAGATGGCCCTCGGCGAGGAGACACACGAGGGCGGAGCGCACCGCCTCGGGTTTGCCGTCGATGACACGGGCGATGCTCGCGGAGATCGCATCGGTGGTGGCGGCGAACCGGTCCGGGTCGAGAGCCGCCTGGGTGCCGTCGTTGGTCATGCGATCCCCTCGTCGTCGGCGCCGCATACCTCACCGTGCGGCGCCCGTCTGGCGAGAGCCTAACCGCCCCCGATGACAGGGGGGCTCAGGTTCCGGGTTAGACTGATGGCAGCTCTCCGCGAGGCGGCATCCAGGCCAACTCCCCCAGGACGGAAACGTAGCAAGGGTAACCAGGCTCTGCCGGGTTCGCGGAGAGTCTTAATTTTCCCCACCGTCGTGGCCTGCGGCATCCGCCGCCGCGACGCCGTGGGATATTCACGGTTCGTGGTCAGGCCTCTCCCTCTTAGGCTGAACCCGTGGCTCAGAGCATCTACATCACGTCCGCAGAAGGCCATTCCGCGAAGTCGATCATCGCGCTGGGGGTGCTCGAGGCTTTCAGCCGTGTCGCACCCCGTGTGGGTGTCTTCCGGCCGATCGCCCGGTCGACCGACGAACGCGACTACGTCCTCGAGATGCTGCTCGACCACGACGGCGTGGACCTCGCGTACGACGAGTGCATCGGCGTCACCTACGACGACATGCGCCGCGACCCCGACGGAGCTCTCTCGCAGATCGTCGAGCGGTACAAAGCGGTCGAGGCCAAGTGCGACGCGGTCGTCATCATGGGCAGCGACTACACCGACGTCGGCTCTCCGGCCGAGCTCAGCTACAACGGCCGCATCGCGGTGAACCTCGGAGCGCCCGTCCTGCTCGTGCTCGGTGGACGCGCCGGCCAGGGCGGTGGCGAGAAGCTCGGGTCGTCCGCTCCCCGCACCCCCGACGAGATGGGGCAGATCGCGTCGCTCGCCGTGTCGGAGCTGCGCGACGACCGCGCCGAGCTGTTCGCGATCGTCGCGAACCGGGCCGACGGCGACCGCCTCGACGAGATCGTCGAGGCCGTCCGTCCCGCGGTGCCGCAGAACGTCCCCGTCTGGGCGGTGCCCGAAGACCGCTTCCTCGTCTCGCCGTCGGTGAGCACGGTGCTCGCGGCCGTCGAGGGCTCGCTCGTCAAGGGTGACGCCGATCTGCTCGGCCGTGAGGTGCTCGGGGTGGTCATCGGGGCGATGTCGATGGTCAACGTGCTGCCCCGCTTGAGCGAGCGCGCGGTCGTCGTCATCCCCTCCGACCGCGCGGAGGTGCTCCTCGCGACCCTTCTCGCACACGGCTCGGGGACGTTCCCCTCGCTGTCGGCCATCGTCATCAACGGCGGCTTCCCGCTGCCCGAGGCCGTCGACCGCCTGATCGACGGCGTCGGCGAGACGCTGCCGATCATCGCCACCGACCTCGACACGTACGAGACCGCGGCCCGCATCATGGGCACCCGGGGGCGCCTCGCGGCCGATTCGCGGCGTCACTACGAGGCCGCGGCGGCCCTCTTCGAGCGGCACATCGACACCAACGAGCTGACCGAGGCCCTCGGGCTCGCGCGGTCGACGGTCGTGACGCCGCTGATGTTCGCCTACGGGCTCGTCGAGCGGGCCCGCACGGACCGCCGGCGCATCGTGCTTCCCGAGGCCGACGACGACCGCGTGCTGCACGCCGCATCCATCGTCCTCGCGCGCGGCATCGCCGACATCACGCTCCTCGGTGAGGAGATCGAGGTGCGCTCGCGGGCGCTCGAGCTCGGCCTCGACCTCCGCGGCGCCGAGATCCTCTCGCCGTTCGACGCCGTGCACGTCGACAAGTTCGCCCGCGAGTACGAGCGTCTGCGCGCGCACAAGGGCATGACGTACGGGCAGGCCGCCGACGCCGTGACCGACGTGTCGTACTTCGGCACGCTCATGGTGCATCTGGGGCTCGCCGACGGCATGGTCTCGGGCGCTGCCCACACCACCGCTCACACCATCCGCCCGGCGTTCGAGATCATCAAGACCAAGCCGGGCGTCTCGGTCGTCTCGAGCGTCTTCCTGATGGCGCTCGCCGATCGCGTGCTCGTCTACGGCGACTGCGCCGTCATCCCCGACCCCACGAGCGAGCAGCTCGCCGACATCGCGGTCTCGTCCGCCGAGACGGCGCGCCAGTTCGGCATCGACCCGCGCGTGGCGATGCTGTCGTACTCGACCGGAGAGTCGGGCTCCGGTGCCGACGTCGACAAGGTCCGGGCCGCGACGGCACTCGTCCGCGAGCGTGCGCCGGAACTGCTCGTCGAGGGACCGATCCAGTACGACGCCGCCACCGACGCCGCCGTCGCGGCGAAGAAGATGCCCGGGTCCTCGGTGGCCGGCAAGGCGACGGTGTTCGTCTTCCCCGACCTGAACACCGGCAACAACACGTACAAGGCCGTTCAGCGTTCGGCCGGCGCCGTCGCGATCGGGCCTGTGCTGCAGGGACTGAACAAGCCCATCAACGACCTCTCCCGCGGGGCCCTCGTCGAAGACATCGTCAACACGATCGCCATCACGGCGATCCAGGCCCAGGGAAAGGCATCCGCATGAGCATCGTGCTCGTCATCAACAGCGGCTCGTCGTCGTTCAAGTACCAGCTGATCGACGCGGCCACCGGAGCCCCCCACGCCTCGGGTCTGGTCGAGCGCATCGGACAGGACCAGGGTCGGGTCAAGCACACCGTCTTCTTCCCGCGCGCAGCCGCCGGCGAGGCGGCCGTCACGGCGACGGATGCCACCTATGAACGCGAGCTCCCGATCGCCGACCACACGGCGGGGTTCCAGCTCATGCTCGACGCGTTCGCCGAGAACGGGCCCTCGCTCGATCAGCATCCGCCCGTGGCCGTCGGGCACCGCGTCGTCCACGGCGGCGCGCGCTTCTTCGAGCCCACGCCGATCACACCGCTCGTCGAGATCAACATCGACGAGCTGTCGGTGCTCGCGCCGCTGCACAACCCCGGTGCGCTCCAGGGGATCCGGGCGGCGAAGGCCGCTTTCGGCGACCTGCCGCACGTCGCCGTGTTCGACACGGCTTTCCACCAGACCATGCCGCCGGCCGCCTACACGTACGCGATCGACGCAGGGCTGGCGGAGGCTCACCGCGTCCGGCGCTACGGCTTTCACGGCACCTCGCACAAGTTCGTCTCCGAAGCCGCCGCCGCTCACCTCGGCCGTCCTCTCGCGGACCTGCGGCAGATCGTCTTCCACCTGGGCAACGGCGCGTCCGTCACGGCCATCGACGGCGGCCGGTCGGTCGACACCTCGATGGGGATGACGCCGCTCGAGGGCCTCGTCATGGGAACGCGCTCGGGCGACCTCGATCCGGCCGTGATCTTCCACCTGTCCCGCCGCGCCGAGCTGAGCATCCCCGAGCTCGACGACCTCCTCAACAAGCGCAGCGGCATGCTCGGCCTCGCCGGGGTGTCGGACATGCGCGACATCGAGGACGGCGTCGCCCGCGGCGACGCGGCGGCGACCCTGGCCTTCGAGGTCTACGCCCACCGCCTGCGCGCGTACGCGGGCGCCTACCTCGCGCAGCTCGGCGGCGTCGACGTGATCTCGTTCACCGCCGGCGTGGGGGAGAACTCCCCGCTCGTGCGTGCGGCCGCCCTCGAGACCCTCGGGTTCGCGGGGGTGGAGATCGATCCGGCGCGCAACGAGGAGCGGGGGCGCGGCATCCGCAGGATCTCGACGGATGCCTCCCGCGTCGAGGTCCTCGTCGTCCCCACGAACGAAGAACTCGAGATCGCGCGGCAGACGATCGCCGTGACCGCATGACGACCCGTGGCCCGCGGTGCACGTGCACGCCGCCCGACGTCATTACGCTGGGTCTGTGACCGCGGCTCAGCTTCCCGACCTGACCACCTACGACGGCGTTCTGTTCGACCTCGACGGCGTGCTGACGCCGACCGCGGACGTGCACATGCACGCGTGGCAGACGATGTTCACCGAGCTCTTCACGGCGTGGGACATCACGCCCGAGTACACGGCGGACGACTACTTCCGTCACCTCGACGGCAAGAAGCGGTACGACGGTGTCGCGAGCCTCCTGCGCTCGCGCGACATCGAGGTGCCGTGGGGTGATCCCGCCGACGACCCGTCCGCCGATACCGTCTGCGGGATCGGCAATCGCAAGAACGCGGTCTTCGAGCGGGTGCTCCGCGCCGAGGGGATCGCACCGTACCCGGGCTCCCTCGCCCTCGTCGACAAGCTGCAGGCGGCCGGCATCCCGATCGCGGTCGTGTCGAGCTCGAAGAACGCGCGCGAGGTGCTCACCGTCGCCGGTCTGCTCGATCGCTTCCCGGTCGTCATGGACGGCGTCATCGCGGAGGAGCGTCATCTGCCGTCCAAGCCGGCCCCCGACGTGTTCGCGGAGGGTGCCCGCATGCTCGGGGTGGACCCGGGCCGCGCGGTCGCCATCGAAGACGCGCACTCCGGTGTCGAGTCGGCCGTCGCGGCAGGCTACGCTCTCGTGGTCGGCGTCGATCGCGGTGCCGGTGCCGACGCGCTCCGCGCGCTCGGTGCCGATGTCGTCGTCGACGATCTCGACGCCTTCGTCTGACCTCTCGAACACCAACCCGTACCGCACCGCCCGCCCTCCAGCAGCGGGAGCCCGTCCTCCGGAAGGCCGTCATGATCGATCGCGATCGCTTCCCCGTCGACCCTTGGCGACTCGTCGAGAAGAAGTTCTCCCTCGATGACATCGGCGTGACCGAGACGCTCTTCGCGGTCGGCAACGGCTACCTCGGACTCCGCGGCAACCACCCCGAGGGCCGCAACGCGAACGAGCACGGCACCTTCATCAACGGGTTCCACGAGATCTTCCCGATCCGTCACGCCGAGCAGGCCTACGGCTTCGCCGAGGTCGGCCAGACCATCATCAACGCGCCCGACGCGAAGGTCATGCGGGTGTACGTCGACGACGAGCCGCTCGCCCTCGATGTGGCCGACATCCGCGACTACGAGCGCGTCCTCGACATGCGCACCGGGGTGCTCACGCGGAAGCTGCTCTGGGTCACCCCGAGCGGCAAAGAGGTGCAGGTCGACTTCGAGCGGCTGGTGTCGTTCGAGCAGAAGCACCTCGCGATCATGCGTCTGACCGTCACCGTGCTCAACTCCGACGCACCCGTCACGGTCAGCTGCCAGATCGTCAACCGGCAGGACGGCGAGGACGTCTACGGCGGCGCGGCGCCGGGTCGCACGGCTGCCGGCTTCGACCCCCGCAAGACGGAGAAGATCGAGGAGCGCGTCCTGCAGCCGCAGGAGTACTGGCAGAACGACGAGGGTCGCGCCGTCCTGTCGTACAAGGCATCGAACTCGGGCATGACGGTGTCCGTCGTCGCCGACCACCTCGTCGAGACCGAGAACGAGTACTCGGCCCGCCGCCTCGTCGAGCCCGACATCGCCAAGAACGTCTTCCGCGTGCACGCGAAGCGGGGCGTGCCCGTGACCGTCACCAAGCTCGTCAGCTACCACACGTCGCGGGGCGTCCCCGCGCGAGAGCTCGTGGATCGGGGTCGGCGGGTGCTCGACCGCGTCCGCGAGGAGGGCGTGGACGCGCAGTTCGAGCGGCAGGCGGCGTGGTGCGCCGACTTCTGGCGTCGCTCCGACGTGCGCATCGGCGGCCACGAGGACCTGCAGCAGGCGACTCGGTGGTGCCTGTTCCAGCTCGCTCAGGCGGCGGCGCGAGCCGACGGACAGGGCGTGCCCGCCAAGGGCGTCTCGGGGTCGGGCTACAGCGGTCACTACTTCTGGGACACCGAGGTCTACGTGCTGCCGTTCCTGGCGTACACGACGCCGCTGTGGGCGCGGAACGCCCTGCGGATGCGCTACCTCATGCTGCCCGCGGCGCGGCGCCGGGCCCGTCAGCTCAACGAGGCCGGCGCGCTGTTCCCGTGGCGGACGATCAACGGCGAGGAGGCCTCGGCCTATTACGCCGCCGGCACCGCGCAGTACCACATCAACGCCGACGTCAGCTTCGCGCTCGCGAAGTACGTGCGGGCCACCGGCGACGTCGACTTCCTCTATCGCGAAGCCGTCGACATCGCCGTCGAGACCGCCCGCCTGTGGTCGACACTCGGGTTCTGGCGGTTCGGCGAGAACGGCGACGCCGAGTCGTTCCACATCCACGGTGTCACCGGACCCGACGAATACACCACGGTCGTCAACGACAACCTCTTCACCAACGTCATGGCCCGCTTCAACCTGCGGTTCGCGGCGCGGACGGTGCGCGAGATGGCCGACGAGGCCCCCGATGCCTACCGCGCGCTGGTCGAACGCCTCGACCTCGACCCCGGCGAGGCCGACGCGTGGGAGCACGCGGCCGAGGCCATGCACATCCCGTTCAGCGACTCGCTGCGGATCCACCCGCAGGACGCGGTGTTCCTCGAGCGCGAGGTGTGGGACCTCGAGAACACCCCCGACAGCCAGCGCCCGCTGCTGCTGCACTTCCACCCGCTGGTCATCTACCGCTACCAGGTGCTCAAGCAGGCGGACGTCGTGCTCGCGCTGTTCCTGCAGGGGAACCATTTCACCGGCGAGGAGAAACTGGCCGACTTCGAGTACTACGACCCGCTCACGACGGGCGACTCGACCCTGTCGGGGGTCGTGCAGTCGATCCTCGCGGCCGAGGTCGGCTACCAGGACCTCGCCCTGGAGTACTTCCTCGAGTCGATCTACGTCGACCTCGGCGACCTCCACAGCAACGCCGCCGACGGCGTCCACGTCGCGTCGGCCGGTGGCGTATGGACCTCGCTGGTCTCCGGATTCGGCGGGATGCGCGACCACTACGGCGATCTCAGCTTCGACCCGCGCCTGCCGCGCGACTGGCCGTCGCTCGAGTACACCCTGCACTGGCAGGGCACTCGGCTCGACATCACGCTGACCGCCGACGCGATGACGGTGGTGGCTGGACCGGGGCAGGCGGTGGACTTCTCGGTGCGGGGCCGGGACGTGCGGGTCGCCGGTGGCGAGACCGTGCGGATCCCCCTCGCGGGGCAGGGGCCGCTGCTGTCCGGACGGCCGTCGCTGCGCCAGCTGGCCGAGTCGCGCCGCGAGGACGGGTCGCTGCTGTCGGCCTCCGTGCCGGACGCGACCGTGACGACCACGATTCCCACCGTGACCACCGAGATCCCGGTCATCACGGGCGAGATTCCCGTGGTCGAGGGTTACGACCGGACCTTCAGCGACCAGCAGGTGCGCACCGGCGCCGACTCCTGATCCGGCCGGGTCGGACCTTCGCGGGCTCCGCGAGGGGCGTCAGGCCGGGACCGCGTCGGCGGCGAGAGCCTCATCGGCCATGATCGCGCGCACCGCGTCGCGGCCGGCGCGGTTGGCCCCGACCGTCGACTGCGACGGGCCGTAGCCGATGAGGAAGAGCCGCGGCTCGTCGAGCGAGCGGCCCTTCGCGACCCGGATGCCGCCCGCCGCGGTCCGCAGGCCCAGTGGCGCGAGGTGCGGGATGTCGGCGCGGAAGCCGGTCGCCCAGAGGATCGCGTCGGCAGGCTCGAACCCGCCGTCGGGCATGCGGACGCCGGCCGGCTCGATCCGCTCGAACATCGGATGCCGCACGAGCACGCCCCGCGCCTGCGCCGACGCCGCCCAGCGGTTCCAGTGCAGGCCCGTCACCGAGATGACGCTGCCGGGTGGGAGACCGCGACGCACCCGTTCCTCGACACCCGCGATCGCCGCGATGCGGGCGGCGGTGTCGAAGCCGCCGGCATCCCACCGCAGCTCGTTGCGGGTGACCCAGTAGGTGTCGGCGACCTCCGAGATCTCGTCGAGGAGCTGTATCGCCGAGATCCCGGCGCCGACGATGATCACACGCTGGCCGGCGAACTCGTCGGCCGAGACGTAGTCGTGCACGTGCAGCTGGCGGCCGGCGAACGTCTCGGCTCCGGGGTAGCGCGGCCAGAACGGGCGCCGCCAGGTTCCGGTGGCGTTGATGACCGACCGGGCGGACCAGGATCCGGTCGCGGTGACGACCCGCAGCCTGCCGCGCGGATCGTCGTCCTCCCGCTCCACCCGGCGAACCTCGACGGGCCGGTGCACCCGCAGGTCGAACCGGCGCTCGTAGTCGCCGAAGTAGGCCGGCAGCACCGTGCGTGCGGCTGCGCGCGGATCGGCCGGCGGCACGGCGAAACCCGGCAGCTCATGGATGCCGTTGACGGTCTCCATCCGAAGCGATTCCCACCGGTGCTGCCACGCTCCGCCCGGAGCGCTCTCGGCGTCGAGGACGACGAACGAGCGTGCCGGACCGCTCGGCGGGAGGTCTCCGGGTGCGACGGGTACGAACCCGCGCCGGCGCAGGTGGTAGGCGGCCGAGAGGCCCGCCTGCCCCGCGCCGATCACGACGACGTCCACGCGCGCGCTTCCCATGCCCTCTGCAACCCCGTCGATGTGCGCGCTGTTCCCGCGGCGGGGATGAGGGCACGGCCCGTGTCGGCGGTACGCCGTAGTCTGTTCGGGTGACCACCGCCCTCTACCGCCGCTACCGTCCCGAAGCGTTCGGCGAGATGATCGGCCAGTCGCAGGTGACCGAACCCCTGATGACGGCGCTCCGCTCCGACCGCGTCGGTCACGCCTACCTGTTTTCCGGGCCGCGCGGATGCGGCAAGACCACGTCGGCCCGCATCCTCGCCCGCTGCCTCAACTGCGCGCAGGGGCCCACCGACACCCCGTGCGGCACATGCGACAGCTGTGTCGAGCTCAGCCGCGGTGGGGGCGGCTCGCTGGATGTCGTCGAGATCGACGCGGCATCCCACAACGGCGTCGACGACGCTCGCGACCTCCGTGAGCGCGCGGTCTTCGCACCCGCGCGCGACCGCTTCAAGATCTTCATCCTCGACGAGGCCCACATGGTCACGGCGCAGGGGTTCAACGCGCTGCTCAAGCTCGTCGAAGAGCCTCCCGCCCACGTGAAGTTCATCTTCGCCACGACCGAGCCCGAGAAGGTCATCGGCACGATCCGCTCGCGCACGCACCACTACCCGTTCCGACTCGTCGCGCCCGCGGCCATGCTTGAGTACGTCGAACAGCTCTGCGCGCAGGAGGGCGTCCAGGTCGAGGCCGGCGTGCTCCCGCTCGTCGTCCGCGCCGGGGGAGGGTCGCCCCGCGACACGCTCTCGCTGCTCGACCAGCTCATCGCCGGCTCCGACGACGGCGCCGTCGCCTACGAGCGCGCCGTCGCCCTGCTCGGCTACACCCACGCCGAGCTGCTCGACGAGGTCGTCGGCGCGTTCGGTGCCGTCGACGCCGGTGCGGCGTTCGCCGCCGTCGACCGTGTCATCCAGACCGGCCAGGACCCGCGTCGATTCGTCGACGACCTCCTCGAGCGGCTGCGCGACCTCATCATCGTCTCGGCGACCGGTCAGGGCGCTGCCGCGGTGCTGCGCGGGGTGTCCGCCGAAGAGCTCGAACGCATGGGCCGGCAGGCATCGCTGTTCGGAACCGACCGTCTCTCGCGCACCGCCGACCTCGTCGTCACCGCTCTCGACGAGATGTCGGGTGCGACCTCGCCGCGGCTGCAGCTCGAGCTGCTGGTCGCGCGCGTGCTCGCCGCCGCGCAGCACAGCGTCCCCGCCGCCGATCAGGCGCCGGTCGCCGCGGCCCCGGCATCGCATGCGTCCGCCGCGACGAGCGCGCCCGTGACGCCGCCGCGGATCGTGGCGCCCGCGTCAGCGCCGCCACCGGCGGCGGTACCCGCGCAAGCGCCGGCATCCGCTGCGACGTCCGCATCCGCCGAGCCGTCTGTACCCGCCGCGCCGTCTGCATCCGCCGCTTCGCCCGCGAGCACCGGTCCGAGCGATGGTGCTGCGCCTGCCGAGCCGCGCGATCCGTCGACGGTCACACTCGCCCAGATGCGCGACGCATGGCCCGAGGTGCTGCAGCGGCTCGAGAAGGTGAGCCGGACGTCGTGGATGATCGCGTCGGTCGCCACGCCCGTCGCCTTCTCCGAGACCGGCGTGCTGACCCTGTCGTTCCAGAGCCACTCCGACGTCCTGCAGTTCAAGAAGCTGAACGCCGGAAAAGGCCCGAGCGAAGACCTGCGCGGCGCGATCCTCGGCGTGCTCGGGGTTCGCGTGAAGTACGTCGCCCGCCACGACTCCGATCCCGGCGGCGGACCGGCGCCGGGTGATTCCGCACCCCCCTCCACCGGTGGCGAGCCGGGCGGTGCGGCCCGCGTGCCCCAGGGGGCAGGTCCGGCGGCAGCCCCTCCGGCCTCCAGCGGATCGAGCGCACCACGTTCGACGGGATCCGCGCCCGGCGCGTTCTCCGGCGGCGGGGCGTCACCCGGCGGATCCTCGTCGTCGGCATCGGCATCGGCATCGGCCACCGCCGGAGCCGCCCGCGGCGCCGGGGCATCGTCGTACGCGGCGCCCGTGACGGAATGGGCGGTCGCACCGATCCCGCAGGGCGATCCGGTTCCGCTGGCCGATGCCGTTCCGCAGTTCGCGGTCGACGACGAGCCCGAGGATGCCGTCGCGGCACCCGTGCGCACGCTGACGGCCCCGCACGACGGCGATGTCGATCCGTACCCGAAGCCCCTTCCGCCGATCGACGAGGAAGACCGCGACTATCCGCCGCCGCCCGTCGACGATGGCGGACCGCTCCCGCCGCGTGGCCCGGTCGCCGTCGAGCGGCCCGCGGCCGCCGCCGCACCTTCCGTGGATCGCCCGCGTCCCGACGGGTCGCCCGCGCCGGCGGCCGGGCCGGCGCGGTTCGCCGCCCCGGCGCCCACGAGCGAGCGAGCGAGCGCGCCCCCCCGAGGCGGCATCGAGCGCTATGGCGAGGCCGTCGTGCGGCAGATACTCGGCGCGACCTTCGTTCGCGAAGAGCCCTTCACCTCACCCACGAGATTCGGCTGAGTCATGTACGACGGCATCGTTCAGGACCTCATCGACGAGTTCGGTCGCCTGCCCGGCATCGGGCCGAAGTCGGCGCAGCGCATCGCGTTCCACATCCTGCAGACTCCGACGTTCGACGTCTCCAAGCTCTCGCACCTGCTGGGAGAGCTGCGCGAGCGTGTACGGTTCTGCGAGGTGTGCGGCAACGTCTCGGAGCAGGACCGTTGCGCCATCTGCCGTGATCCGCGACGGGACGCCACGTTCATCTGCGTCGTCGAAGACGCCAAGGATGTCGCCGCGATCGAGCGCACCCGCGAGTTCCGAGGTCTCTATCACGTGCTCGGCGGCGCGATCAGCCCGATCGGCGGCGTCGGTCCCGACGACCTGCGCATCACCCAGCTCATGCAGCGCCTCGCCGACGGCACGGTGCAGGAGGTCATCCTCGCGACCAACCCGAACCTCGAGGGCGAGGCGACCGCGACTTACCTCAGCCGGCTGCTCACGGCTCTCGAGATCCGCGTGACGAGGCTCGCCTCGGGGCTTCCCGTCGGCGGCGACCTCGAGTATGCCGACGAGGTCACCCTCGGCCGCGCCTTCGAGGGCCGCCGCCAGCTCTGACCCGCGGCCTCGCGCCGCCCCGCCGCGGCCTCGCGGCCCCCGCCGGCCTGCCCGGCCTCCGCTCGAGTGCACGGCATCCCTTCGAGTGCACGGCTTCTGCACGCTCCGATGCCGTGCACTCGGCACCATCCCGTGCGCCCGGCACGATCCCGCAGAGGGCCAGGGCATCCCGAGTGCCTCAGCCTCCAGCCTGGTTCCCGGCCTCCCGTCGGGGTGCACGGCCCACCCAATGGACGGCATCCGCCCGAGTGCACGGCTTTCGCGCGCTGGGATGCCGTGCGCTCGGCGTCATCCCGTGCACTCGGCACCACCCCGCCCCGCGCCATCCCGCAGAGGGCCGGGGCATCCCGAGTGCCTCAGCCTCCAGCCTGAGGCGCGGCCTCCCGTCGGAGTGCATGGCCCACCCAATGGACGGCATCCGCCCGAGTGCACGGCGTTCGCGCGTTGGGATGCCGTGCGCTCGGCGCCATCCCGTGCACTCGGCACCATCCCTCCCGGCGCCATCGCGCAGAGGGCCGGGACATCCCGATTGCCTCAGCCTCCAGCCTGGTTCCCGGCCTCCCGTCGGAGTGCACGGCCCACCCAATGGACGGCATCCGCCCGAGTGCACGGCTTTCGCGCGCTGGGATGCCGTGCGCTCGGCGCCATCCCGTGCGCTCGGCGCCATCCCGTACGCTCGACACCATCCCGTGCCGACCGGGCCGCGCGCCGACCGGGCCGCGCGCCGACCGGGCCGCGCGCCGACGGCGCCGGACGCGTCAGGCGGAGCGGTCGGCCAGGCCGACGACGTCGAGCAGCCAGGCGAGCTCGAACGCGCGCTCCCGCCACGAGTTGTATCGGCCGCTGACGCCGCCGTGCCCGGCCGACATCTCGCACTTCAGCAGGGCATCGGCGCCCACCTCGCGCAGCCGCGCGACCCACTTCGCGGGCTCGACGTACATCACGCGCGTGTCGTTGAGCGAGGTGACGGAGAGGATGCGGGGGTAGGGGACTCCCTCGCGCACGTTCTCGTAGGGCGAGTACGACTTCATGTACGCGTAGACCTCGGGGTCGTGCAGCGGGTCGCCCCACTCGTCCCATTCGATCACCGTCAGCGGAAGCGAGGGGTCGAGGATCGTCGTGAGCGCGTCGACGAACGGCACCGCGGCGAGCACGCCCGCGAACAGTTCGGGGGCGAGGTTCGTGACCGCCCCCATGAGCAGACCGCCGGCGGATCCGCCCTCGGCGGTCAGCCGGTCGGGTGCTGTGTAGCCGGTGTCGACGAGGTGGCGCGCGACGGCGACGAAGTCGGTGAAGGTGTTGCGCTTGTGCAGCAGCTTGCCCTCCTCGTACCACTGCCGGCCCATCTCACCGCCGCCGCGCACGTGGGCGACCGCGAAGACGACGCCGCGGTCGAGGAGAGACAGGCGAGCCACGGACATGGCCGGGTCGATGGAGTGCTCGTACGACCCGTAGCCGTAGAGGTGGAGAGCACGCGGCTGTCCGCCCGTCCCGGCGGCCTCGGGGTCGCCGAACGAGCGCTTCCACACCACCGAGACCGGGATGCGGGTGCCGTCGTCGGCGATCGCCCAGACCCGTCGCTGCTCGTAGTCCGCGGGGTCGTAGCCGCCGAGTACGGGCTGGCGCTTGCGCAGCAGCAGCTCGCCGGTGGCGACGACGTAGTCGTAGACGGTGCCGGGCGTGACGAACGAGCCGTAGCCCAGCCGGAGGACCGGGGGAGCCCACTCCGGGTTTCCCCCCGAACCCACCGTGTAGAGCGGCTCGTCGAACTCGAGCTCGGTGACCGATCCCGACGCGTAGTCGAAGATGCCGAGGCGCTGAAGCCCGTCACGCCGGTATCCCAGCAACGCCCAGTCGCGGAAGGTCGACAGTCCTTCCAGGCGGCGGCCCGGCTCGTGGGGCAGGACGACCTCGCGGGGTCCCGTCGGGTCGTCGGCCGAGACCCGCGCGAGTTCGAAATCCAACGCGCCGTCGTTGTGCAGGACGTACAGCACGTCCTCGCCGCCGATGACGGCGTGGGAGATCGAGTACTCGACGCCCTCGCGCCGCGGCCACACCGAGCGGGGCTCGGCGCGCAGGTCATCGGCCGGCACGAGGAACTCCTCGCTCGTGATGGAGGAGCCGACCTCGATCACGAGGTAGCGGTCGCTTCGGGTGAAGCCGGCGCCGACCCAGTACCGCTCGTCGGGCTCGTGGAACAGACGCTGGTCGGATGCCGTGTCGGTGCCGATCTCGTGCAGCCACACCGAATCGGGCCGCCATGCGTCATCGACGGTGGAGTACACCACGAACCGGCCGTCGGGCGACAGCGAGGCACCGGCGAAGGTCCCGGTGATCTCGTCGGCCAGGTTCTCGCCGCTGGCGATGTCGCGCAGGCGCAGCGTGTACCGCTCGTCGCCCTCGGTGTCGACGCCGAAAAGCAGCAGCGAGCCGTCGGTGGAGACCTCGAAGCTTCCGAGTGAGAAGAACTCCGAGCCCTCGGCCTCGGCGTTGCCGTCGAGCAGCACCTGCTCACCGGGCACCGCGACACCGGGCTCGAGCTGCGGGGGCGTCCAGTCGTCGGGGGAGGCGAGCGGGGCGCGGCAGTGGATGCCGTACTGGCTGCCCTCGACCGTGCGGCTGTAGTACCACCAGTCCCCGCGGCGGGTCGGCACCGACAGGTCGGTCTCGAGCGTGCGCCCCTTAATCTCCTCGAAGATGCGCTCGCGAAGCGCGCCCAGGTGCGCAGTCCGCGCGTCGGTGTAGGCGTTCTCGGCCTCGAGGTGCGCGATCACCTCGCCGTCCTCCTTGTCGCGCAGCCACTCGTAGCGGTCGACGACCTCGTCTCCGTGGTGCGTGCGGCGGTGCTCGCGCACGGCCGCCACGGGGGCCGCGGAAACCGCAGAAGCGTCGGGATCGGTCGGGGAGAGGCTGTCGCGGGTATCGGTCACCGTTCCACGCTAGCGCCGCGACCGGTGGTGCCGGCCGCTCGGATTCCCGGTGGCGGCGATGGTATGGCAGGATTCGATGGTCCGGTTGCCGGACCCTGAACAGACGGTGAACTCTTCGTTCGCGCCCGCCGCTGCCGCGGCATCCCGATCCGTACTCGCGGACCCGCGTTCGCGGGTGCGCACGTCACAGAGAGCGCACAGTGGAAACCGCTGTACTCATCCTTCTGCTGGTCATCGGACTGGCCCTCTTCTTCGACTTCACCAACGGCTTCCACGACACCGCGAACGCGATGGCGACGCCGATCGCGACGGGGGCACTCAAGCCCAAGGTCGCGGTCCTGCTGGCAGCCGGCCTCAACCTCGTCGGCGCGTTCCTGTCGACCGAGGTGGCCAAGACCGTCTCGCACGGCATCATCCATGAGGATCAGCTCGCGGCCAGCGCGCTGCTGCCCCTGATCTTCGCGGGTCTGATCGGCGCGATCACCTGGAACATGCTCACCTGGCTGCTCGGCCTCCCCTCGAGCTCGTCCCACGCGCTCTTCGGCGGGCTGATCGGAGCCACCCTCGTGGGCGTCGGGGCCATGGCGATCGACTTCGGCGTCGTGCTGAGCAAGATCATCCTCCCGGCGCTCATCGCGCCCGTGACCGCAGGCATCATCGCGTTCACCGTCACGAAGGTCGCGTACGCCGTCACGCGTCGCCACGACGGAAAGCCCGATGGGCGAGACGGATTCCGGTGGGGGCAGATCTTCACGTCGTCGCTCGTCGCACTCGCCCACGGAACCAACGACGCCCAGAAGACGATGGGTGTCATCACGCTGGCCCTCATCGCCGCGGGCTGGCAGAGCGCCGAGCACGCGGAGCCGCAGCTGTGGGTCATCGTCGCGTGCGCCGTGACGATCGCGCTCGGCACGTACATGGGCGGATGGCGCATCATCCGCACCCTCGGCAAGGGGCTCACCGACGTCAAGCCCGCGCAGGGCTTCTCCGCGGAGGCCTCGACAGCCTCGACGATCCTCGCCTCGAGTGCCCTCGGGTTCGCCCTGTCGACCACGCAGGTCGCGTCGGGCTCGGTGATCGGCTCCGGTCTCGGGCGTCGCGGTTCGACGGTGCGCTGGCGGACGGTCGGCCGCATCGCGGTCGGGTGGCTGCTCACGCTCCCGGCATCCGGAGCGGTCGGCGCGCTCGCGGCCCTCCTCGTGGTGTGGCTCGGACCGGTCGGCATCGTCATCGACGCCGTCTTCGCCGTCGCCATCGTGCTCGTGCTGTTCCTCCGGTCGCGTCGCGACGAGGTGCACGCGGGCAACGCCATGAGCGAGGTCGCGGACTCCGGCCTCGCGGTCGACGTCCCCGCCGATCCGCCGCCCACCCGTCGCCAGCGACGCGCCACGGCGGCGGCCGCCGCGAAGGCTCCGGCCTCGGAGCAGACGGAGGGCGAGCGATGAGCGTCTCGATCGATTGGTTCGCGTTCGTCCAGGTCTTCGCGGCGGCCATCTCGGCGGCCGTCCTCGTCGTGGGCTTCTACGCGCTGGGCGTGCGGATGCTGGTGCGCGCGGGCCGCGTGCCCGTGGTGACGCCCGCCGAGTTCACCGACGCGATCGCCGTCATCAGCGAGAAGCAGGCACGTCGGCACGCGAAGGCCGCGGCCAAGGCGGCGAAGAAGAACCCGCTGACGGCAGGACAGAAGCGCGTGGCCCTCGTCACCGCGTACGGCTCCTTCGGCCTGTGCGGCCTCGCGGTGCTCGGCGGCATCATCCTGATCGTGGTGGGACGGTAGGACCCCCCGCATAGGCTGAGGCCATGACCCCAGCGCAGTCGGACGGTTCCGCGAACTCCGTCGGCCCCGCAGCCACGGTGCAGTTCGGCCGGCATGCACCCGCCGGTCACGTCCTCGTCCACCTGAGCGATACGCACCTGCTCGCGGGAGGGGCGGCCCTCGGCGGGCGCTACGACGTCGAGGCGAACCTCGCTGTGACGCTCGCGGCCGTCGAGCGCACCGGCGTGCGTCCCGATGCGCTCGTGTTCACGGGAGATCTGACCGACCTCGGCGAGCCCGACGCCTACCTCCGGCTCCGCGAGGCGGTCGAGCCCGTCGCCGAGCGTCTCGGCGCGCCCGTGGTCTGGGTCGCCGGCAACCACGACGAGCGCGATGCGATGCGCGCCGGGCTCTTCGGCGGCGCACCGAGCCAGGAACCGGTGACCGGCGTCTGGGACCTGTCGGGACTGCGCCTCGTCGCGCTCGACTCGACCGTCCCGGGATGGCACCACGGCGAGGTCGACGCCGATCAGCGCGCGTGGCTGCGAGACGTCCTGGCCGAGCCGGCGCCGCACGGCACGATCCTCGCGCTGCACCACCCGCCGATCCCGAGCCACGTGCCGCTGTTCGACATCCTCGAGCTGCGCGAGCAGGACGCGCTGGCCGAGACGATCGCCGGCACCGACGTGCGCGCCATCCTCGCCGGCCACCTGCACTACTCGACCACCGGCACGTTCGCCGGCATCCCCGTCTCGGTCGCCTCGGCGACCTGTTACACGATGAACCTCCAGCGTCCCCCGCAAGCGGTCAACGGGATGGATGCCGGCCAGGCCTTCCAGCTCGTCCACGTCTACGACGACGTCGTCACCCACACCGTCGTCCCGGTCGTCGAGGCGCCCACCGGCGACTACTTCTCCGACGAATGGATCGCTTCGATGGCGCAGCTGTCGCCGCAGGAGCGTCTCGAGGCGTTTTCGCGCAAGCGCTGACTAGGCTGGGAGCGTCCCTCCCATCGCCGTGAGACCCACAAGGACCCGTGCATGACGTCGCCCACCCCCGCCACTCGAACCGAGACCGACTCGCTGGGATCCCTCGAGATCCCCGCCGACGCGTACTGGGGGGTGCATACCGCCCGTGCCCTGGAGAACTTCCCGATCTCGCAGCGTCCGATCTCGGTCTACCGCGACCTGGTGCGGGCGCTCGCGATGGTCAAGCAGGCGTCGGCACGAGCCAATCGCGACATCGGGGTGCTCGACGCCGAACGGGCCGACCTCATCGACCGCGCCGCACAGCTCGTCATCGACGGGGAGTACCACGACCAGTTCGTCGTGGGCGTCGTCCAGGGCGGGGCCGGCACCTCGACGAACATGAACGCGAACGAGGTCATCACCAACGTCGCTCTCGAGCTCGCGGGCCGCCCCAAGGGCGACTACGGCTTCCTGTCGCCGATCGACCACACGAACCGCAGCCAGTCGACCAACGACGTCTACCCGACGGCGATCAAGGTCGGCCTCGCGCTCGATCTCCAGGGCCTCCTCGACGAGCTGGCGCTGCTGCGCGAGTCGTTCCTGGCGAAGGCCGTCGAGTTCCACGATGTCCTCAAGGTCGGCCGCACGCAGTTGCAGGATGCCGTCCCGATGACCCTCGGTCAGGAGTTCCACGGCTTCGCCACGACGCTCGGCGAGGACCATTCCCGGCTCGGCGAGAACGCCTCCCTGCTGTACGAGATCAACATGGGCGCGACGGCCATCGGCACGGGCATCACAACCCACCCCGAGTACCGCCCCGCGGTCGTCAGGCACCTGCGCGAGATCACCGGCCTCGATCTGTCGAGCGCCGTCGACCTCGTCGAGTCCACGAGCGACACCGGCTCGTTCATGTCGTTCTCGTCGTCGCTCAAGCGGAACGCGATCAAGCTGTCGAAGATCAGCAACGACCTGCGACTGCTCTCGAGCGGGCCGCAGGCGGGTCTCGGCGAGATCAACCTTCCCGCACGCCAGGCCGGCTCGAGCATCATGCCGGGCAAGGTCAACCCCGTGATCCCCGAGGTCGTCAACCAGGTCGCGTTCGCCGTCGCTGGCGCCGACCTGACGGTGACGATGGCCGTCGAGGGCGGGCAGCTGCAGCTGAACGCGTTCGAGCCGATCATCGCCCACTCGATCTTCCAGTCGATCACGTGGATGCGGCGCGCGATGCGGACGCTGCGCATCAACTGCATCGACGGGATCACGGCGAACCGCGAGCGCCTCGGCGCGATGGTCGGGTCGTCGGTCGGGGTCGTCACGGCCCTCACCCCGTTCATCGGCTACGCCGCCGCCGCCGCCCTGGCCAAGACGGCTCTGCTGACCCACCGGAACGTCGGAGACCTCGTCGTCGAGGCCGGCCTGATGTCGCGTGCGGACGTCGACAAGCAGCTCTCCCCGGCACGGCTCTCGGGGTTGCAGGCCGTCACGGCCGCCATCCCGATCGTCCGCGCCGAGACGGAGGAGAGCGTCTCCGGCTGACAAGGCTTTGTGTCGTGGGGGGCGCTCTCGCTAACGTCGGAGCTGTTCATCACTACTCGACTCACCGGGGGACCCCATGACCGACCCGAACAACCCGTCCGTGCCGCAGCCTCCGGCCTACCAGCCGCCGGCGTACCCGACCTCTTCCTCCGACGCGTCGTACGGCAACCCGAACGCGCCCGTTCCCGGAAAGACCCTCGGCATCGTCGCGTTCGTCCTCGCGTTGGTCCCGGTCGGACTTCAGTTCGTCGGCCTGATCCTCGGCATCGTCGCGCTGGTGCAGAGCAAGAAGGCCGGGCACAAGAACGGCCTGGCCCTCGCCGCGATCATCATCAGCTCGATCCTGCTCGTGCTGACCATCGTCGGGATCATCGTGCTGTTCTCGATCTTCGGCAACGCCGCGAACGAGATCTACCAGGCCTGCGTGGTCGAGGGTGCGGACACCGTCACGGTGTGGGGCCAGACGCAGCCCTGTTCCTCTGTCTCGAGCTGAATCGGCAGCTCTCAGCGAAGCCCCCGCGGACCTGGTCCGCGGGGGCTTCGTCGTGCGCGACCCCGTTCCGCGCGGCTCACTTGCGGCGTTCCTGTCAAAGCGCTTAAACTCAGCGAGGCGCAGCGTCTAAGCGCTTTGATCGCTTCAGCGATCCCGCGATTCAAGGAGGAACACGTGAAGATCAAGACAGTGGCAGGCGGTATCGCCGCACTCGCTGCGGTGTCGCTCATCCTGACCGGTTGTGGTCGGGCGGACGAGACGGCGGCCGGCCCCACCGAGGTCACCTCGATCGACGACAGCCCGGCGACGGGAACCATCAGCGTCTGGGCGATGGGGGCCGAGGGCGAAGCTCTGCCCGGGTTCGTCGAGGAGTTCGAGAAGGCGAATCCCGACGTGAAGATCGACGTCACCGCCATCCCGTGGGATGCGGCGCACAACAAGTTCCAGACCGCCATCGCGGGTGGCAACACCCCCGACGTCGCGATGGTGGGCTCCACCTGGATGGCCGACTTCGGCGACGCCTTCGCCACCGTTCCCGACGAGATCGACACCACGGGCTTCTTCCCCGGCGCTCTCAGCACGACCGAGTTCGACGACCGTGCCGCCGGTGTGCCCTGGTACGTCGACACCCGCGTGCTCTACTACCGCACCGATCTTGCGCAGCAGGCGGGCTGGACCGAGGCGCCCACCGATTGGGACGAGCTGCAGCAGCTGGCCGCCGACATGAAGGACAAGGCCGGCGCCGATTTCGGCATCCGGATGCCGGGTGGCAACGACTCGTTCCAGGGCGCGATGTGGATGCCGTGGTCGGCCGGCGCCGAGCTCACCGAGGGCGACGCCTGGACGCTCGACACCCCCGAGATGACCACGGGACTGGAGTACTACAAGAGCTTCTTCGACAAGGGTCTCGCCGACGCGAATGCCGACGTCTCGGCGGGGGCGACCGAGTCGGAGTTCGTCGCCGGCACGACCCCGATGGTCGTCGAAGGTCCCTTCCTGCGCGGTCAGCTCGAGCTGCTGGGCGGCGCGGACTTCGCGTCGAAGTACGCGACGGCCGTCCTGCCCGCCGACACCGAGTCGGTCTCGTTCAGCGGTGGCGCGAACCTCGTCGTGTTCAACCAGAGCAAGAACGCCGAGTCGGCGTGGAAGCTCGTGCGGTGGCTCAGCGAGCCCGAGACTCAGGCCGCGTTCTACGAGCAGACCGGTGACCTGCCCGCCCTGCAGGCGGCATGGGACGCTCCGGCCCTCGCCGACGATGCGAGCCTCACGACCTTCGGCGAGCAGCTGCAGACCGCGAAGGCTCCGCCGGTGACGACCAGCTGGGTGCAGGTCGCCGCGAAGGGCGACCAGGCTCTCGAGCAGCTCCGCCGCGGCGGCGCCGACGTTCCCTCGGTGCTGCAGAAGCTGCAGGCCGACGCCGACGCGATCGGGCTCGAGTGACCGCGATGTCCGCCACCACTCACCCCGCGGCCGGACTCGACTCCGGCCGCGGGGCCTCCCGCCCCGGCGGGCTGCACGCGCGTCAGCGCAAGCGGCAGGCCCTCATCGCCTGGGCGTTCTGCCTGCCGTTCGTCGCGGTGTTCGCCGTGTTCATGCTGTTCCCGATCGTCGGCAGCTTCGCGATGTCGTTCACCGACTTCACCGCCCGCGACATCACGTCTCCGTTCGCGGTGAACTTCGTGTGGCTCGATCAGTTCGCGACGCTGTTCGCCGATCCCCGCTTCATCACCTCGCTCGGGGTGACCGCCGTCTTCGTCGTCGTCGGCATCCCCGTGACCATGGTTCTGGCCCTCGCCCTCGCGCTCGCCCTCAACAGCGGCGGCGGACGCATCGTGGCGTTCTTCCGCGTCGGGTTCTATGCGCCGGTGGTCACGAGCATCGTCGCGATCGCGGTCGTCTGGCGCTACATCCTCCAGCCCGACGGACTGCTCAACTCGGCCCTCGCGCTCATCGGCATCGACGGCCCGAACTGGCTCAACGATCCCGCCTTCGCCCTCCCGTCGCTCATCATGATGGCGGTGTGGCGCAACGTCGGCACCCTCATGGTCATCTTCCTGGCGGGACTGCAAGCCGTGCCGCAGGACGTCAACGAGGCCGCGACGATGGACGGTGCTTCTTCGTGGCGGCGGCTGATCTCGGTCACGCTGCCGCTCCTGCGCCCCACGATCCTCCTCGGTGCGGTGCTCATCTCCGTCGGTTACCTGCAGTTCTTCGAGGAGGCGTTCGTCATGACCAAGGGCGGGCCGCTCGACTCGACCCTGTCGGTCGCCTACTACACCTTCCAGCAGTTCGGCTTCGGCGAATACGGCCTGGCATCCGCCGCCAGCTACGTCCTCTTCCTCGCCATCGCGCTGCTGAGCCTGCTGCAGTTCCGGCTGCTCCGTTCGAAGGACTGACCCGATGACAACCATCCCCGCTCCCGTGGTGGACACCGTCACCCCGCCGGTCGCCCCACGCCGGCGCCGGCGCTGGTTCGGTCCGCGCGCCATCACCTACACGGTCCTGGCCGTCGGGCTCGCGCTCTGGCTCATCCCGTTCGTCTGGATGCTGCTGGGCTCGGTCAAGACGCAGGGAGAGATCCTCCAGCGGCCGCCGACCTGGTTCCCCGAGAACCCCACCGGCGAGAACTTCGCGCAATGGTTCGGGCCACTCGATTTCGGGCACTTCTTCTTCAACAGTCTCGTCGTGGCGGTCGTCACCGTCCTCGGCAACATCGTGTTCTGCTCGATGGTCGGCTACGCGCTGGCGAAGATGGAGTTCCCGGGCAAGAAGGTGCTGTTCCTGCTCGTCATGGTGACCCTGATGGTGCCGGGAGTCGTGACCTTCGTGCCGCTGTTCGTGATGGTGTCGTCTCTGGGCCTGGTCAACACGTATCCCGCGCTCATCCTGCCTTTCATCACGGCGCCCATCGGGGTGTTCCTCATGCGCCAGTTCATCCAGGGCATTCCCGATGCGCTGCTGGAGGCGGCGCGTCTGGACGGCGCAGGGGAGTGGCGCATCTTCTCGCGCATCGTGATGCCGCTGTGCGGGCCGCCGTTGGCGACCCTCGGCATCCTCACGTTCCTCGCGTCGTGGAACAACTTCCTCTGGCCGCTCGTCTCGGCCCAGACCGAGGAGATGTACACGCTCCCTGTGGCGCTCTCGCTCTACTCGACCGGGCAGAACGCGACGAACTACGGGCTGCTGCTGGCCGGGTCGGTGCTCGTCATCGCCCCCATCATCGTGCTGTTCGTGTTCCTGCAGCGCTGGTTCATCCGCGGTGTGGCCACCACCGGTCTGAAGTGATGTCCTCGTCACCGCATCCATCCCCCCACGATTGAAAGCGCCTCATGCGACCCGAATTCCGCACCGCCCCCGACGGCACCCCATTCCGCGACCTCAACGGCAACGGAGTCCTCGACCCCTATGAGGACGCCCGGCTGAGCCCGGAGGAGCGCACCGACGATCTGCTCAGCCGGATGTCGCCGGCCGAGAAGATCGGCCTCATGTTCCAGACGGTCATCGAGATCGGGCCGGACGGTGAGCTCCTCGAGACCCCCGGCGCGATCTCGAAGTCGCCGACGACCGACGTCGTGGTCGGCAAGAACATGACGCACTTCAACGTCCATGCGATCCGCACCGCCCGCGAGGGGGCGCGGTGGAACAACAACCTGCAGCGCCTCGCCGAGCGCACGCCGCACGGCGTGCCCGTCACGATCAGCACGGACCCCCGCCACGCCTTCGTCGAGAACACCGGCGTCGCCTTCTCGGCCGGGCCGTTCTCGCAGTGGCCCGAGCCGCTGGGCCTCGCCGCGCTCGACGACCTGGAGGTCATCGAGCAGTTCGCCGACGTGGCACGTCGCGAGTACTGCGCGGTCGGCATCCGGGCGGCGCTCCACCCGCAGATCGACCTGCCGACCGAGGCGCGCTGGGGCCGCCAGGCGCAGACGTTCGGTTTCGACGCCGAGCGCGTCTCGCAGATCACCGCCGCCTACCTGCGGGGGTTCCAGGGCGACGAGCTCGGCGCCCAGAGCGTCGCGTGCACGACGAAGCACTTCCCGGGCGGTGGGCCGCAGCTCGATGGCGAGGACGCGCACTTCCCCTACGGACGCGAACAGGTCTACCCGGGAGGCATGTTCGACTACCACCTCGAGCCCTTCCGCGAGGCGATCCGCCGCGGCACGGCCGGCATGATGCCGTACTACGGCATGCCCGTCGGGCTCGAGCGCGACGGAGTGCCGATCGCCGAGGTCGGGTTCGCCTACAACCGCCAGATCGTCACCGACCTGCTGCGCGACGAGCTCGGCTACGACGGCGTCGTCGTCACCGACTGGGAGCTCGTCAACGACAACCACGTGGGCGACCAGGTGCTCCCGGCCCGGGCGTGGGGCGTGGAAGAGCTCGACCCCACCGAGCGAATGCTGCGCCTGCTCGACGCCGGCGTCGACCAGTTCGGCGGTGAGGAATGCACCGAGCTGCTGGTCGACCTCGTGGAATCGGGCGCGGTACCGCTGGGCCGCATCGACGTGTCGGCGCGCCGCATCCTGCTGGTGAAGTTCCGTCTCGGCCTGTTCGACGACCCGTACGTCGACGAGGACGAGGCTGAGCGCATCGTCGGGAACGCCGACTTCCGGGCCCTCGGCACGCGCGCTCAGGCGGAATCCCTCACGGTGCTGCAGAACCGCGACGCCGTCTTGCCGCTGCCGACGGCATCGCGGCCGAAGGTGTACGCCGAGAACATCGCCGATGCGGCCCTCGCTCCCTACGCCGACCGCGTCGAGCGGCCCGAGGACGCCGACGTCGCGATCGTCCGCGTCGGGGCGCCGTTCGAACCCCGAGACGACCTCTTCCTCGAGAAGTGGTTCCACCAGGGCTCGCTCGAATTCGGCCCCGGCCTGGTCTCGCGTCTGGGCCGGGTCGCGGTGCACGCGCCCCTCGTCCTCGTCGTCGGCCTCGACCGCCCCGCCGTGCTCACTCCGTTCGTCCCGGTCGCGTCGGCCATCGTCGCCGATTACGGCAGCTCGGATGCCGCCGTGCTCGCTGCACTGACCGGCACCGTGCCGCCCCGCGGCAAGCTCCCCGTCGAGATCCCGCGGTCGATGGATGCCGTGCGTCGCTCGCGCACCGACGTGCCGGGCGACACCGACGAGCCGGTCTTCCCGCGGGGGAGCGGACTGTCGATCGTGTCGGCGTGAGCGCGCTGGATAGACTCCCCGGGGAATCGAGGTAGTCATGGTGGTCGCACGCCCGACGGTGTACGACGTCGCGGAGCGGGCCGGGGTGTCGATCGCGACGGTCTCGTTCGCGTTCCGCCGACCCGACAAGGTGCGTGCCGAGACCCGGGACGCCGTGCTGCGGGTCGCCCGCGAGCTCGGTTACGTGCCGAGCGGCTCGGCCCGGAACCTCGCACGCGGTCGCACCGGCGTGCTCGGTCTGCACCTGTTCGATCTGCTGGTCGAGTCGGCGACTCCCGTGGAGACCGGCCTCGCCGCGGCGCGGACGCCCGCGACAGGCGGCCCCGTGGACCTCGCGGAGCTCGACCTCGATGCCGACCTCATCGCGTGGGACGCCGACGAGGACGTCCGCCGCAGCGCGCCGCGCACCTTCCCGCTCTACGTCGACGAGATCCAGCGCGGCTTCGTGCTCGAGTGCAAACGTGCCGGCACGGCGGTGCTGCTCAGCACCGGGGGACTCGGGGCGTCCGAGATCGCCGATACGGCGGGACAGGTCGACGGCCTCGCCATCCTGCCCGGACAGACGGTCGATGCCTCGCTCGGGTCGGTCTCGTCGACGCATCCGGTCGTCGTCCTGAGCTCGCCGCTGGGCGATGCCCATCACGTGCTCGCCGACAACACCGGCGGTGAGCGCATGCTCGTGGAGCACTTCGTCGAGCGTCATGGCGTCTCGACCTTCGGGTGGATCGACGCTCCCGCCGGCTTCGACACGGATGAGCGCCGCACGGCCTTCTTCGATGCCGTGGCGAGACACCCCGGCGCCCGCGCCGAGCTCATCGACACCGTGGAGCTCGAGCGGGCCCCGGCGTTCCCGGGGCTCAGCGCGCGGGTGCGCGAGGGCACGTTGCCCGGGGCCGTGCTGTGCGCGACCGATCAGATCGCGCTCGCCGCGCTCGATGTTCTGCACGCCCGCGGCGTCGTCGTGCCCCGCGACGTGCGGCTGGCGGGCTTCGACGGCATCCAGGCGGCGCGGATGTCGTCGCCGACGCTGACGACGGTGCGCCAGCCGATGGAGCTCATGGGACGCATCGCCGCCCATCTGCTGCTCACCGACCCGGGGGATGGTGCGGCGCGGCGGAGTCTGCGCGTCGAGGTGGGTCTGCGGGTCGGCGGCAGCTGCGGCTGCGAGTCCGTCACTCCGTGATGCGGCAGTGGGTGCGCAGCTCGCCGATGCCGTCGATGCCGACCGTGACCACCGAGCGGTCGCGCAGGAAGATCTGCGGATCGCGCGAGTAGCCCGCTCCGCCGGGGCTTCCCGTTGAGATGAGCGTGCCGGGGAGCAGCGTCGCGGCCGTCGACAGGTGCGCGACGAGGGTCGCGACCGACCGGATCATCTGACCCGTGGACGCATCCTGAACCGTCTGACCGTCGACGACGGCCCAGATGTGCAGGTCCTGCGGGTCGGGGATCTCGTCGGCCGTCACGACGAACGGGCCGGTCGGGGTGAAGCCGTCGAACGACTTGCAGCGCGACCACTGCGCCTCGGAGAACTGGATGTCGCGTGCCGTGATGTCGTTGACGACGGTGTAGCCCCAGACGTGGTCGAGGGCGGTATCGGCGCCGACATCCTTCGCCGGCGCTCCGATGATGACCCCGAGCTCGGCCTCGTAGTCGACGGACTCGCTGAGGGTGCGCGGCCACGACGTGATCGCGTCGTGCGCCGTGAGCGAGTTCGGCCAGAGGGTGAAGACGGTGGGGGCGGTATCGGCCTTCAGTCCCAGCTCGCTCGAGTGCGCGGCGTAGTTCAGGCCGACAGCGAGGACGATGGGCGGGTCGATGACCGCCGAAGCGAACGACGACTCGGCGATCGCGTGCCAGGCGACCCCGTCGCCCGTCGATGACTCGGCCACGCGGGCCAGTCCTTCGTCGCCGAGCTCGATGAGCTGCTGCAATCGTCCGGGTGCGCCGGCGAACAGGTCGCCGACGAACGTGGCCCGGTCGTCGTCGACGAGCACGAGGCGGGGATCGTCGGCCCCCGCGGTCATCACGTGGGCAAAGCGCATGCATTCAGGCTACCCGGCCGACGCGCCCCTCGCCGCGCCCGCCCGCCCTCCCGGTGCTGCCCGCCCGCGCCCTAGGGTGAAGGCGTGTCGTTCCCGTCCCCGCTCTCGCAGCCGCAGCCCGGTCGCCCCGGCCCCGTCCCGGCGGCGCCGACATCGCCGCCCATCGTCCCCGTGCGCGCGCGACCCGGCGGGTGGGCGGCGCTGTGGGTGGGAGCCGTGCTGGTGCTCCTGCTGCTCGGGCTCGTCGCCTACCTCGTGTCGTTCCTCGGGTGGGTCGCCTCGATCGTGGGCGCGGTCCTCGCGCTCCTTCCGCTGCTGGGCGTGCTGTGGGTGGTCCGCCTCGTCGACCGATGGGAGCCCGAGCCGCCGCGGCTGCTCTGGCTCGCCCTCGGTTGGGGAGCGGTCGCGTCGGTGGTGATCGCCCTCGGCGTCGACCTGGTCGTGACGATCGCGACGGGTCCGGCGCGTGATCCGATCGCGTCGGCGATGGCGAGCGTCGTGCAGGCGCCCCTGGTCGAAGAGATCGCGAAGGGACTCGGCATCCTGCTCGTGCTGCGGCTGGGTCGCCGGTACTTCGACGGACCGGTCGACGGCGTGGTCTACGGCGCCATGATCGGGGCCGGCTTCGCGTTCACGGAGAACATCCTGTACTTCGCCGAGAGCCTGATCACGGGCGGCGTCGCCCAGGTGTCGGTGACCTTCGTGCTGCGCGGCATCCTCTCGCCCTTCGCGCACGTCATGTTCACCGCGGCGACCGGCTTCGCCGTCGGGCTCGCCGTGCGACGGGGAGCACAGGGCGGTGCTGTGTTCGGGCCCTGGGCGACGGGCCTGGCCGTGGCGATCCTGCTTCATGCACTGTGGAACGGATCGGCCGTCTTCGCCGACTTCTTCGCCCTCTACGTCACGCTGCAGGTGCCGCTGTTCGTCGGCTTCGTGCTGGGCGTCGTGCTGCTGCGCCGCGAGGAGGCGCGGCTCACCCGGGAGCGCCTGCACGAGTACGCGGCCGCCGGGTGGTTCACCCCCGTCGAGGTCGACCTGCTGGCCACCGGGGGAGGCCGGCGGCGGGCGCTGGCCTGGGCGCGCACGCTTCCCGGTGACCGCACCGAGACGATGCGCGCCTTCATCGCCGAGGCGACGCGTCTCGCTTCCGCGCGGCAACGGGCGCTCACCGGGCGCGATGATGCCGCACTCGCCGACGAGCACGATCACCTCACGCGGGCGACCCGGTTGCGTCAGACGCTGCTGCTTCCGTGACGCGAGATGACGCGGATGCCGCCACGCGGATGCTGCCGTGACGCGGCCTGGCCCGACGTGGCCCGGCGGGAAAGACTCAGCGCCCGGTGCTGCGGCGATGCCTGCATGTCTCCCGGGCGCTGAGTTGGCCTGAGGCCATGATCCTCCGACCCGTTCGCCGCGTCAAGGGTCGGGGCCGGGCGCTCCCCGCGTTGCACGCCGGTGCGCGCTCGGGTTGGATGGGGTCCATGACTGACGACCGCACCAAGCCCGAGATCGACGCCCCCGATGGGCCCGCGCCCGATGACCTCGTCGTTCGCGACCTGATCGTCGGCGACGGCGCCGAGGCGAAGCCCGGCGACACCGTCACCGTTCACTACGTCGGCGTCGAGTACACCTCCGGCGAGGAGTTCGACTCGTCGTGGAACCGCGGGGAGAGCATCCAGTTCCCGCTCCGCGGCCTCATCCAGGGCTGGCAGGACGGCATCCCCGGCATGAAGGTCGGCGGGCGCCGTGAGCTCGTGATCCCGCCGCACCTCGCCTACGGCCCTGCGGGCGGCCACTTCCTCGGCGGCAAGACCCTCATCTTCATCATCGATCTGCTCGCCGTCGGCTGACCTGACGAACGCTCGGACGGGCGGATGCTGCGCGATGCGGCATCCGCCCGTCGCCGTTCCGTCACCGGATATTTACATTCGCGGGAATAGGCTGTGCGAGGGGTGCGTTGCCGCCCTGTACGCCGGACCCCTCCCGGACACCTACGACGAAGGACGATCATGACCACGACCACCGACATCCCCGGTTACAAGGCTGGCACCTGGGCGCTCGACGCCTCGCACAGCGAGGTGGGCTTCAGCGTTCGCCACATGATGATCTCGAAGGTCCGCGGCACCTTCGCCGTCGCC
The DNA here is from genome assembly GCF_049707515.1 of Microbacterium arborescens. Lineage (GTDB taxonomy): Bacteria > Actinomycetota > Actinomycetes > Actinomycetales > Microbacteriaceae > Microbacterium > Microbacterium arborescens_B. Next base: position 171,322 of record NZ_JBNAFI010000002.1, read on the forward strand.
GAGGCGACGATCATCGCCCCCGAGAACCCCTTCGAGCTGACCCTCGACGCCAAGGTCGACGTCGCGTCGATCAACACGAAGGACGAGGGCCGCGACAACCACCTGCGCAGCGCGGACTTCTTCGACGTCGAGAAGTACCCCACCATCACTTTCGTTTCGACCGGCGTGCGTCAGCAGGGCGGCGACTTCCTCGTCGACGGCGACCTCACCATCAAGGACGTCACCAAGCCCGTGACCTTCGAGGTCGAGTTCGGCGGCTTCGGCACCGACCCGTGGGGCAACTACAAGGCCGGCGCGACGGCCAAGACGGTCATCAACCGCGAAGAGTTCGGCCTCACCTGGAACGCTGCTCTGGAGACCGGCGGCGTCCTCGTCGGCAAGGACGTCACCATCGAGCTCGACCTGCAGGGCTCGATCCAGGCCTGATCGCCTGACACCCTCCGAGGGGCGGATGCTGCGGCATCCGCCCCTCGTCGTGTCCGGGCGGGGATCGATCTCAGCGGTGCATGCTGCGCGGGGATTCGGGCGCATCGTCCTGGATGCTCGCGGTGTCAGCGGTGCATGCTGCGTCTGCGGCGTCTGCGGCGTCTGCGGCGTCTGCGGTGTCTGCGGTGTCCGCGGTGTCCGCGGTGTCTGCGGTGATCCGCGCCCGCAGGTGCGCGGGCCCGGCGGCCGTCAACCACAGCAGCAGACCCCACGACGGCCGCTCCGCGGCAGGGATGCGCCGGGCCCACCGATACGCGCCGTGTCCGACGAAGCCGACGAGGCAGGACGCGGCATAGCTGAGCCCCGCGACCGCCGCGCCCGGTGCGGCTTGGTCTGCAGACCCGGTCACGGTCCACACCGCGCCGGCCGCGATCAGCCCCAGCGATGCGATGAGCGCCCCCGCTTCCGTTCGCGGCACGCGCGCCGTGGCCAGAGCCACGCCCGCAGCCAGCCCCACGATGACGACGAACAGCATGCGGGATTCCTCGGGTGGCGGTGGCGGTGGCGGTGGCGGTGGCGGTGGCGGTGGCGGTGGCGGTGCAGCTTCGGGCGTGCTGGCTACCTCGGCCGTCTTTCTCAGGCTTGCGGCGCGACGTCCCGTGGTCAATGACGGGGGTGGCACATCGTCCGCGAGTCGACGGCCGAGCCGGCGGGGGGCGGGCCCACCCGCCTGCGCGCGGGCGCTGGAGAGGCGGTCAGTGGCCGCGGGTCGACGACGTGCGCCCGCCGCGGGCGCGTCGGAGGAGCGGGATGGCTGGTAGAGTGGAGCGGTTGCCGTTCGATCGGCCGCGGATAAAGAGAGCTCGCACATCCTGTGTCGGGCGCCGCGCAATGAGAAGGAAGGGGATCCCATCTATGGCACTCGAAGCAGACGTCAAGAAGGCGATCATCGAAGAGTACGCGACGCACCCCGGTGACACCGGATCCCCCGAGGTGCAGGTCGCGCTCATGTCGCAGCGCATCAAGGACCTCACCGAGCACCTCAAGATCCACAAGCACGACCACCACTCGCGCCGTGGACTCTTCCTGCTCGTCGGTCAGCGCCGTCGACTGCTCGGCTACCTCCAGGAGCTCGACATCCAGCGTTACCGTACGCTGATCGAGCGCCTCGGTCTCCGCCGCTAAGGAGAGCGACCCAGCGCACTATCGCGCAAAACATTCTTGCGAAGGCCGTCCCAGGTGTGGGGCGGCCTTCGGCATTCCCCGCGGCTCGCGCGGACCCGCACTTGTCCACCGAGAACGTACCGCCGCGCCGAGAACGCACCCTCGACGGTGCGTGCTCGAGGCGAGGGTGCGTTCTCGGCGCGAGTCGGGCGTCAGGCGCGGGCTGCGAGCAGGTCGGCGTGCCAGCGCTCGGCGACGTCGGGGTGCGCGCGCAGGCGCGACTTGAGCGCGTTGTCACCGTGGACGCCGTGGATGGGGTTCGACGGATCCTTCGTGACGCCTCTCGCGTCTGCGGCGAGCTCGGCGGGCAGCTCGATGAGCGGGAACCGGGCATCGAGCGCCGGATTGAAGAAGAACGGCACCGAGATGCGGTCGTCGGGGTACCGCGGTGAGACGACCCGGTGGTTCGTCGCAATGAGATAGCCGTCGGTGGCGTACTCGAGCAGCTCGCCGATGTTGACGACGAAGGCTCCGGGCACCGGCGGGGCGTCGACCCATGCGCCGTCGCGCTCGACCTGCAGGCCGCCCTTGCCGGGCTCGACCCACAGCAGCGTCAGGGCACCGGAGTCCTTGTGCGCTCCGACGCCCTGCTGCGGTGTCGGATCGTCTTTGCCGGGATAGCGGACGATCTTCAGAAGCGTCTGCGGTTCGCCGAAGTGGTCCTCGAAGTACGTCGACGGTGCGCCGAGGGCCTCGGCCCAGGCCCGCAGCAGGCGCCGGGCCACGTCCGACAGGTGCGCGACCCACGCGTCGGTGACCTCTCGGAGCTCGGGCTGTGAAGCGGGCCAGAGGTTCGGTCCGATCAGGCGCGCATAGTCGGGAGCGTCCGGGTCGTCCACGGGTGGCCGCTCCGGGCCGATGTCGATCTGCTCCCGCCAATCCACCCGGCCCTGCGTGAGCTCGCCGCCCACGCGCGTATAGCCGCGGAAATGCGGGCTGTTGACGTTCTCGATCGCGAGCTTGTCGGCCTCGGGAAGCTCGAAGAACTCCCGCGCGACGCGGTGCAGACGCTCTTCGAGTCCGGTGGGGATGCCGGTGCCGGTGAGGTAGAAGAATCCGACGTCGTGCGTCGCCGTGCGCAGCTCGTCGCGGAACCGCGCCACCGCCGCCGCGTCGCCGTCGAGCTGTGAGAAGTCGAGGACGGGGAGGGAGAGGTCGCTCATGCAGCGAGGCTACGAGCCGTCTGCGGCATCCGCTCGTTTGTTGCGCGGGATGACCGCGCCCGCCTCCCGCGGACGGCGCGACCCGGTCGGGTCGTTGCGGCGCCCCTCGCGTCCGGCGAGCTGCGGATCGCGGAAGAGCCACGCCGGCCGCGGCTCGACGAGGGGGCGGAAGACGCGGCGCACCGGCCTCGTCGCGAGCCCCAGCGCGATCAGTACGGAGGCGACCACGACGAGCGGGAGCCAGAGCCACGTGGGCTCGGCGTCGCGCAGGACGCCGGACTCGCGGAAGGGGTAGAGCACGAAGGAGTGGAGCAGGTAGACGTACATCGTGTACTGCCCGAGCCGCGTCCAGCCGTGCGAAGCGCGGGGGATGAGTACGAGGAAGGATGCCGTGAGCAGCAGCGCCACCAGCAGCAGTGCGACGCGCACCGCGCCGGCCCACCACTCCGAGCTCCCCGCGTCGGAGTAGCTCGCGTCGTAGAACATCCACTTGCCGAGGTTGATCTCGCGCCAGGTCCCGATGAAGGCCCACGCCGCCCATCCGGCCAGTGCCAGCGTGGCGACGGCGGCCGTGATCGACGCGGCGTTCCGCCGCAGGAGGTCGAAGCGGTCGACCACATCGCGGTCGCGCAGCCACCATCCGAGCACGAAGAAGGGGAGGAAACCGAGCGTGCGCGAGAGCGAGAGCGTCGAGTCGATGTTCGGGAGGTATCCCGAGACGATCGATATGCCGAAGGCCCACAGGAGCGGCCAGCGCAAGAGGGCGAGGTAGGGCAGGACGAGCCGGAAGATCCCGAGCGCGAGCAGGAACCACAGCGTCCACGACGGTTGGGTGGGGTTGGGGTTGGCGTGCCCCTCGACCAGGAACTTCGTGAGGGTCCACAGGCCCTCGAAGACCACATAGGGCACGAGGATGTCGGTGATGACGCGAGCCATCTGCCGCCGCGAGGGCGGATCGGACTTCGAGAAGTACCCCGAGATGATCGCGAACGCCGGCATGTGGAAGGCGTAGATCACGAGGTACATCGCCATGGCGATGTCGGAGTCGTAGGTGAGGCGCTGCACCGCGTGGCCGAGGATCACCAGGACGATGCAGGCGAAGCGAGCGTTGTCCCAGAAGGGCACACGCCGCTTCGGGCGCGTTCCGGTCGTGCCGGTGGCGGGATGCGTCATCGTGGATGAAACACTATCCCGCGGGAATACTCCGGGCGTGCCGACGTTCCATGGTTTATATTCAAATGCATGAAACGGATGCCGAGGCGTCCGGGAAGGCGGATCGACGTGAACACGCACACGAGCGACGACATCAGCTGGCCGGGGATGCAGTTCGGCATCTTCACTGTGAGCGACATCACGGCCGACCCCACCACCGGGCACACTCCGAGCGAGGCCGAGAAGATCCGCGCCGCGGTCACCATCGCGAAGCACGCGGAGGAGGTCGGGCTCGACGTCTACGCGATCGGAGAGCACCACAACCCGCCGTTCTGGTCGTCGTCGCCCACGACGACGCTCGCCTACATCGCTGCGCAGACCGAGCGGCTCATCCTCTCGACGGCCACGACCCTCATCACCACGAACGACCCGGTGAAGATCGCCGAGGACTACGCGATGCTGCAGCACCTCTCGGGCGGCCGCGTCGACATCATCATGGGCCGAGGCAACACCGGCCCGGTGTACCCCTGGTTCGGCAAGGACATCCGCCAGGGGCTGCCGCTCGCCATCGAGAACTACGCCCTGCTGCACAAGCTGTGGCGTGAGGACGTCGTCGACTGGGAGGGAAAGTTCCGCACGCCGCTGCAGGGATTCACCTCGACGCCGCGCCCGCTCGACGGCGTCGCCCCCTTCGTCTGGCACGGCTCGATCCGCACTCCCGAGATCGCCGAGCAGGCCGCCTACTACGGCGACGGCTTCTTCGCGAACAACATCTTCTGGCCCAAGGAGCACTACCAGCGCCTCATCGACCTGTACCGCCAGCGTTTCGCGCACTACGGTCACGGCACCCCGGAGCAGGCGATCGTCGGGCTCGGCGGCCAGGTGTTCATGAGCGCGAACTCGCAGGATGCCGTCCGGCAGTTCCGCCCGTACTTCGACAACGCGCCCGTCTACGGTCACGGCCCCTCGCTCGAGGACTTCAGCGAGATGACGCCGCTGACGGTGGGCTCTCCGCAGCAGGTGATCGACCGCTACGCCGCCATGCGCGAGACGTTCGGCGACTACCAGCGTCAGCTGTTCCTCATCGACCACGCGGGGCTTCCGCTGAAGACGGTGCTCGAGCAGCTCGACATCCTCGGCGGCGAGGTCGTGCCCGTGCTGCGCAAGGAGCTCGCACAGGGCCGGGGCGCGGCGGTGCCCGACGCGCCGACGCACGCCGCGCGAGTGCGTGACGTGTACGGCGACGGACCGGCGCGCGAGGCCCGTCCCCGCGCGAACCGCGGCGACAACCTCAGCGGGCCCTCGCCCTACCAGGACGCCCCGGCGCCGGCCGGCGCTGCGTTCGGAGCGGCGGCGGCACGATGAGCGCGCGCCGTATCGCCGTCGTCTCGGCCGGACTCTCGAACCCGTCGTCGACGCGGATGCTGGCCGACCGGCTGGCCACCGCGACGATCGCCGAGCTCGCGGCATCCGACATCACCGCGACCGCCGACGTCATCGAGCTCCGTGATCTCGCGCACGACATCACGAACAACCTGCTGACCGGTTTCGCGCCCCCGGCGCTGGAGTCGGCGATTAATTCGGTCGTCTCGGCAGACGCCCTCATCGCCGTGACGCCCATCTTCTCGACGAGCTACTCGGGGCTGTTCAAGTCGTTCATCGACGTGCTCGACCCTGACTCGCTCACGGGGATGCCGGTGCTGATCGGGGCCAACGCGGGCACGGCGCGTCATTCGCTCGCGATCGACTACGCCATCCGTCCCCTCTTCGCCTACCTCCACGCGGCGCCGGTCTCCACCGGCGTGTTCGCCGCATCCAGCGACTGGGGGAGCAAGGCCGATGAGGTCGCTCCGCTGAGCGCGCGGGTCGAGCGCGGAGCACGGGAGCTCGCGGCTGCGGTCGCGGCACGCACTCCCGTCACCGATGCCGATCCCTTCGATCCCGCGTCGTACCTCGGCGAGGGGAAGTCGTTCGGTCACCTGCTCGGGGGTCTCGCGGGGGAGTGACCCGCAGCGGCCTCAGGCCAGGACGATCTGCGAGAGCGACGTGAGCGGCAGCCATTGCGGTGTCCGCAGCGTCGCTCTCGCCGCATCCGCAGCCACGAGCGGCCCGAGATCCACCTGGGCGAGATCCGCGATGTCGGCGATCGGCGTCTGGAACGTCCGAAAGCCCGGCAGCGGGGGGACTGCGGCGATGAGCAGGTCCGACTGGTCGAGCACGAAGCCGGCGGCGGCGAGACGAGGCGGCTCGGCCGGGTCCGCTGCGTTCCACGCGGCGACCTTCCAGAACCGTCGGGGGATGCGGATGCCGCGGTACTCGGGGTCGTCCGGCGCGAGCACCGGCGCGGTGAAGACGCTGACCCGCAGCGCCGTCGCCTCCGCGTAGGCGAGCACGTGGTCCTCCAGCCCGACCCACAGCTCGGGGGACTGGTTGAAGGCTGCAGCCTGGGGCGCGGCGTTCGGGTAGGCGAAGGTCGCCTCCGTCGCCGCGCGCGCCCGCTCCGGTGTACCCCAGCCCGGGTCACGACGACGGACGAGGTGGCCACGGTCGTAGTCGTTGTCGCGGTAGAGCTCGTTTCCGGCCTGTTCGTCCGCGGGGACGCGCGCGTCGAGATGCCAGTTGCCCGATCGGGGGACGTCGCGCAACGACGACCCGTCGATGTTGACCCCCGTCGAGACGGCCAGGCGCCGGACCGGATCGAGCACGACGCTGAAGTGCGGATAGGCGAGATCGCGCAGGTCCCGCTCGCGGGCCGGGCGGGGGAGCGGGACCGCGATCCCGAGGAAGTCCGGTCTGTAGCCCTCGTGAGGTGTCATCGATCCTCCGTTGCGGTCGGTCGGGCGCTGGGTGAGTCGGCACCACCCGAGGTACGAGCGGCGCGCCGCCTGGACAGCATCGCCGCCAGTGAGTCGATCATGACTCCGAGAGCGAGCGCCACCCCGACCGAGATCAGCACGGCCGCGATGGGCGCGTCCGGAAGCAGCGCGCCGACCGCCGCGCCCACGACCGCCTGGTAGGCCGCCCATGCCGTCGCCGCGACGGCCGCGATTGGCAGGAACCGCCGAGCCGGAACCCGCGTCGCACCGGCGGTGAGGTTCACCGCGAGGCGCGCGAAGGGGATGAACCGAGCGGTGAAGACCACGGTCGCGGTGCCCTCCGTCAGGCGCCGCCCGGCCCAGTCGAAGGCGCGCTGCATCCGCGCGCTCCGCATCCAGCGCCACCGCCGCAGGCCGACCCGCCGGCCGACGGCGAAGCACAGGGCGTCGCCGCAGAACGCCGCGAGAGCGGCGACCCCGATGACCGCCGCGAGGGGTGGGGCGCCTGTTGCGGCCGCGAGCGCACCCGCCGCTGCGACGGACAGCTCGCCGGGCACGATCACGACGACCGAGTCGGCGAGCACGAGCGCGAAGACCGCGACCAGGGTCCAGGACCCATCCGAGATCGCGGTCAGCAGGTCGGCGGGCACGGCGTATGCCTACCAGCCGGGGATGAACGGCACGGGAACGGCGACGGTCAGGCGTCCGCGAGGTGACGGGCCGCGGAGGATCGCGTGAACAGTGCGCGATCATGCCCTTTCCGGTGGGCGCGAGGGCGCCGGCGGCGACACCCTGGTCTCGTGAGAGTCGCGGTGGTCACCGAGTCCTTCCTGCCCCACATGAACGGGGTCACCGGGTCCGTCCTGCAGGTGCTGGCGCACCTGGAACGGCGCGGGCACGAGGCCTTCGTCGTCGCGCCGGGCGCCGGGCGGGGGCATCCGCTCGCGGTGCCCGGTCGATCGGTGCCCTCAGTACCCATGCCGCGGTATCCCGCCGTCCGTGTCGCGGCTCCGCCCGTCGCTTCCGTCACCCGCGCGCTGCGGGCGTTCCGGCCCGACGTCGTGCACCTCGCATCGCCGTTCGTCCTCGGCTGGCAGGGCCTGCTCGCTGCCGAGGGACTCGATCTGCCGTCGGTCGCGGTCTACCAGACCGACGTCATCGCGTACACCGAACGCTACGGTCTACCGCACGCGACGGCGCTCGCTGCAGGTCACGTGCGGCGCCTCCACCGCCGCGCCACCCTGACGCTCGCTCCGGCCGACGCGGCGCGACGGCAGCTCGAACACCTCGGCGTGGACCGCGTCGCGATCTGGGGTCGCGGCGTCGACGGCATCCGCTTCGCGCCGCACCGGCGCGACGAGGCGTGGCGGGCCCGAGTGGTGCCCGGCACCGCGCAGGGCGAGGTCGTCGTCGGCTATGTCGGGCGACTCGCGCCGGAGAAGCAGATCGAAGACCTCGCCGCGCTCAGCTCGCTGCCGGGCGTCCGCCTCGTGATCGTGGGCGAGGGCCCCTCCCGCGCCGGCCTCGAACTGCTGTTGCCGGATGCCGTCTTCCTCGGGCATCTGCACGGCGACGAACTCGCCACCGCGATGGCGAGTTTCGACGTGTTCGTGCATCCCGGTGAGAGCGAGACCTTCGGGCAGACGATCCAGGAGGCCCAGGCGAGCGGCGTCCCGGTCGTCGCGACCGGGCGCGGCGGCCCGCTCGACCTCGTCCGCAGCAGCGTCGACGGCTGGCTGTACCGGCCGGGCGACGCGGCGGACCTCCGCGGCCGCGTCGCCGACCTGGTGGGCGACGGGGCGAAACGCCGAGCGTTCGGCGATGCTGCCCGGGCGGCCGTCTCGGGGCGGACGTGGGAGAGTCTCGGCGACGCGCTGCTCGGCCACTACGAGCGGGCCGCGGAGCTGCACGCGATCGACCGCGGGCTGCGCGCGCGGGTATGGCCGCGCCCCTCCCTGCCCACGGCGAACGACGGGCCGCCGCTGTGGCGTCGGTACGTCGCGCTCGGCGACTCGATCACCGAGGGCCTGTGCGACGCGTCGCGCATGCCGGCGGGGATGTACCGGGGGTGGGCGGACCGCCTCGCGCAGCTCCTCGCCTCGGCGGCGCCGCGCACCGGCGGCGGGACGGCCGCATTCCAGTACGCGAACCTCGCGGTGCGCAGCCGGCGGGTGCGGCACCTGGTCGACGAGCAGGTGCCGGCATGCCTGGCGCTCCGGCCCGACCTCGTCTCGGTGCTGATCGGCGCGAACGATCTCGTGCAGGCACGTGTCGACGTCGCGGCCGTTGCCGACGAGGTCGAGATCGCCGTGCGGCGCCTGCGTGAATCGGGAGCCGACGTTTTGCTCGCGACGGTGTTCCTTCCGGCACGGGCCGCCGCCGGGATCTTCGCGCGACGCTTCGCCGCCTACAACGCGCGGCTGCGGACGATCGCCGCGGCCACGGGTGCGATCCTCGTCGACTTCGAGGGCGTGCCCGAGCTCACCCGCCTCGAACTGTGGGCTGATGACAAGGTGCATCTGCGCTCGCGTGGTCATCGTCTCGCGGCATATCGCGCCGCGGAGGCGCTCGGGGTGCCCCACGCCGAAGCGCTCGCCGGTCTCGACGAGGCCTTCCACCTCGACGACGAGCCGGTGGTGCCGGGCACCTGGCTGCGCCGGGACGCCCTGCCCTGGGTGTGGCGGCGGTTGCGCGGGCGCACGGCGGGCGACGGCGTCGCCCCGAAGCTCCCCGCCTACATCCGGATCGGGCCGGTCGACCGCCCTCGGTCGCCGCAGACCCAGTAGCCCGGTCCTGCGGTTCTGCGGTTCTGCGGTTCTGCGGTTCTGCGGTCCTGCGGCCAGCGGCCCTGCGTGCGTAGGGCGCGCAGGTCAGACCCGCCAGCGGTACTCCGCCTCGGGGCGACCCGGAGCGCCGTAGCGCTGCGCTCGCTCGGCTCGGCCGCCGTCGGCGAGGTGCTCGAGGTAGCGGCGTGCGGCGACCCGCGACATCCCGAGAGCCTCCGCGGCCTCGCGTGCCGACAGGGCCCCGGCCGAGCGGAGGTGCGCGGAGACGCGCTCGAGCGTGTCGGGGGCGAGTCCCTTCGGGACGGGCGCAGTCGCCGGGCGCAACGCGCCGAGCATGGCGTCGATCTCGGCCTGGGTCGCCGCTCCCGTGGTCTCGCTGGCGCGTTCCCGGTACCGCGCGTACTGCGTCATCCGTTCCTGGAAGTCGGCGAACGTGAAGGGCTTGACGAGGTACTGCACGGCGCCGAGCCCCACCGCCTGTCGCACCACGTCCGCGTCGCGCACGGACGTGATCGCGATGACATCGACATCCCGCGCCCGCGCGCGGAGGTGCCGCAGCACGTCGAGTCCCGAGCCGTCGGGCATCGTCATGTCGAGGAGGACGAGGTCGATCTCGCCGGCGGCCGGGCTCTCGAGCAGAGCGCGCAGCGCCGCGCGGGCACCGCTGCACTCGGCCGCGACCCGGAAACCTTCGAGGCGCTCGACGTACCGGCGGTGCAGGTCGAGGGTGAGCGCTTCGTCGTCGACGAGCAGCACACCGATCATGCGTCCCTCCTCGGCAGGATGACCCGGAAGGTCGTCGGATCGTCGTCGAGCCTGACGAGGCCGCCTGCGTCATCGACGATGGCCGCCACGAGCGCGAGGCCTACCCCGCGTCCCTCGGCGCCCGCCGGCTTGGTCGAGAATCCGTGCTCGAAGATGCGGCGTCGCAGCTCGCTCGGAACGCCAGCGCCGGAGTCGGCGACGGCGATCTCGAGCTCGTCCTCGTGGGTCCGCGTCATCCTGATCTCCACCCATCGGGGCTCCGGTCCGCCGGCCGCGGCGTCGAGGGCGTTGTCGATGAGATTACCCACGACCGACACGGCGTCGACCGGCGACAGCACCGACCGCGGCGCGTCGGGCTCGATCTTCGAGCGCCACCGGATGCCTCGCTCCTTCGCTTGCGACGCCTTGCCGAGCAGCAGGGCGCCCACGGTCGGGTCGCCGTCGCGGCGCGCGGCCACCTGATCGACCAATACCTGGCTCTGTCTCGAGGTCTCGGCGAGGATCTCGATCGCCTCGGGCGTTCGTCCCAGCTCGAGAAGCGCGATGGCGGTGTGCATGCGGTTGCCGTGCTCGTGCGTCTGAGCGCGCAGGGCCTCGCCGAGCGTCCGCAGCGACTCGAACGACGAGACGGCGTCGCGGACGGCGCCGGCGGGCAGGTCCCCGGTGACCTGACGGGTCGCGCGACGCGCGACCACGGCTCCGACGAGGCCCGCCGCGAGGAGGGCGATGGCGATACCGACCACCACGAGGATGCGAGGCGCCAGGGTCGCCGCGATGCTGCCGATCGTCACCCCCACCGAGACCCATCCGACGACATCGCCGCCCCGTTCGACGGGCACGATGGTCCGTACCGAAGGTCCGAGCGTGCCGGTGAACTCCTCGGTGAGGGCACGGGCCTCGGCGGGGATCGAGCCGAGGTAGCGCTCGCCGATCCGCTCGGGGTCACGGTGCGTGATCCGGATGCCGCTGGGGTCCATGATCGTCACGAAGTCGATCCGCGCGTCGACGATGACCTGCTCGATCTGGGGTTGCAGTTCGGCCGAGGCGCGGTCGAGGTCGCCCGTCGCCAAGACCTCGGCCACCTGAGCGGAGTCGGCCACGGTCTGCGCGACGGCCTGGGTGACGCGTTCCGCCTCGCCACGCGCGGAACGCTGCCCGTCGACGATCAGGATGCCGGCAATGGCCAGGGTGAGCACGGCCACGGCCACCGTCACGGCGACGAACACGAGCGAGGCGGCGCTGCGCGTGCGCTTTCTCATGCCGGATCCTCGCCCTCGTCGTCATCGTCGTGTGCGCTCGCGGTCGTGCGCCGCGACCAATACGACCACAAATCGGCACGCGAGCGGAACGGACCGACGCTGGGACCGCACCGACAGAGACGTCGGCATCGGACAACGACTGTTCAGCTGGAGGAGACCATGGCTCTCACATCATCTTTCCGCCTGCCGGGTTACAACGCCCGCAATGGCAAGCAGGCCTGGGACAAGCACACGTGGCTGTACGTGTCGGTCATTCTCGCGGTCGTGCTCGGCGCGATCGTGGGTCTGGTGTGGCCGACCTTCGCGGTCGGGCTCGAGCCCCTCGGTAAGGGATTCGTCAACCTCATCAAGATGATGATCGCGCCGATCATCTTCTGCACGATCGTGGTCGGCGTCGGGTCGATCGCGAAGGCTGCGACGGTCGGGCGTATCGGCGGTCTCGCGCTGCTGTACTTCATGGTCATGTCGACGTTCGCACTCGCGATCGGGCTCGTCGTGGGGAACATCATCCACCCCGGCGAGGGCCTGAACATGCAGAGCGCAACATACGACGCGGGTGCTGCGGCCGAGGCGAAATCGACGACGGACTTCCTGCTCGGCATCATCCCGACCACCTTCTTCTCGGCCTTCACCGGTGAGAGCGTGCTGCAGGTGCTGTTCATCGCGCTGCTGGTCGGGTTCGCGCTCCAGGGACTCGGCGAGAAGGGCGCGCCGATCATGAACGCGGTGAAGTACCTGCAGACGCTGGTCTTCCGCATCCTCGGCATGATCCTGTGGCTCGCCCCGGTGGGAGCGTTCGGCGCCATCGCCGCGGTGGTCGGCAAGACCGGAGTCTCCGCCATCGTGAGCCTCGGGGTGCTGATGATCGCGTTCTACATCACGTGCATCGTGTTCATCGTCGCGGTTCTGGGCACGCTGCTCTACGCCGTCGCGCGGATCAACATCTTCAGCCTCATGAAGTACCTCGCCCGCGAGTACCTGCTCATCGTGGGGACGTCGTCGAGCGAGTCGGCGCTGCCGCGCCTGATCGCGAAGATGGAGCATGTCGGCGTCTCGAAGCCGGTCGTCGGCATCACGGTTCCGACCGGGTACTCGTTCAACCTCGACGGCACGGCGATCTACCTGACGATGGCGTCGCTGTTCATCGCCGCGGGTATGGGCGCTCCGATGTCGATTCCCGAGCAGATCGGTCTGCTCGTCTTCATGATCATCGCTTCGAAGGGCGCCGCGGGTGTCACCGGTGCCGGTCTGGCGACGTTGGCCGGCGGTCTGCAGGCGTACCGTCCCGACCTCGTGAACGGCGTCGGCGTCATCGTGGGTATCGACCGATTCATGTCGGAGGGTCGCGCCCTCACGAACTTCACCGGCAACGCGGTGGCCACGATCCTTATCGGCACCTGGACGCGAGAGTTCGACCGCGAGCAGGCCCGCGCCGTGCTGAGCGGGGAGCGCCCCTTCGACGAGGCGATGCTCGCCGGTCACGGGCACGACGGGATGTCGGATGACACCGGCGCCGTCAACACCCAGGGCCTCGGTGACGCCGCCCTCGAGGAGGCCGCGGCGAAGGAGGAGCGCGCTCGCCTCCGCCGCGAGGCCGCGACGCGCTGACCGCCCGGATCGATGACGATCGTCGGCCGCGGCTCCGAGGCATCGGGAGCCGCGGCCAACGTCGTGCTGGCCTTCGCCGAAGGACGCCCGGTGTCGAGCATGTCGTGTGGGTCGACGGCGACAGTCTCGACCGCGCCTCCGGCTGCCGCTCGTGGTCATCGTCGCGCGGGTGCGCTGACGGTCGCTGCGTCTGCCTTCGATCAGAACGGGGGAGGATCCGGCGGTGCGTCCCTGTGGTCCGGCGCCGGCGACGATCCGGAGGCGAGCGGCGGCCCGGAGGCGAGCGGCGGCCCGGAGGCGAGCGGCGGCCCGGAGGCGAGCGGCGGCCCGGAGGCGAGTGGCGGCGATTCCGGTCTGCCTTCCTCTCCCGGCGGCGTGAAGGCGACGAGGGGTGGTGGTGCGTCTTCGCGGTAGACCCGCCCTGTCGGTGATGTCCAGACGAGGCGTCCGCCGGGGAGCTGTCGGACCTGCCACCGGGTGTGGTGTTTGACGTCGTGGTGGCGTTTGCACAGGTGCGCGAGGTTGCAGACGTGCGTCGCCCCACCGTCGGATGCTGCGATGGTGTGGTCGATCTCGCACCGGATCGCGGGCTGGCGGCATCCGGGGAACCGGCAGTGCCGGTCACGGGCCCGCAGCAGCCGGATCATCGCCGCGGTCGGCCGGTACGAGTCGCATTCCAGCACGGTGCCCGTGACGGGGTGGGTGAGCAGCCGGTCCCACGAGCTGGCGTCGCCGGCGAGCTCGCGTGCGGTGGCGGCGTCGATGGGGGAGCGCCCGGCCAGATCGGCCGGGCCGTCGTCTTGTCCGATGAGCGTGAGCGCGGACACGGCGACCTGCACATGCGCACGGATCGCGCCGAGGGTCCCGTCGCCGTCGCCGGTGGCGGTGGGGTCGAGGGCGGGTGTTCCGGCGAGGAGGAGGTCGGAGAACACGTCCGCACGGACCTGGTCGATGGTGCGTGTGTCGCCCACGAACGACGATGCGTCGCCGGCCGACGACGCATTGCCGAGCGATCCGTCCGCGTAGGCCGTCCCGAACAACCCCGCGTCGCCGAACGTCGATCCCTCGGCAGCCAGGCCCGCAGCATCCGCATCGACCGCGCCATCCGCCGCATCCGCAGCGCCCGCAGCGCCCGCAGCATCCGCAGCACCCGCAGCATCCGCGCCATCCTCCGCATCCGCACGCCCGGCCCCGTCCGTGTGGGGCCGCGCGTTGATGATCGCGCGCGCCTGCCGAGTCAACCGGTCGACGATCCCGTCCGCGATGACGGTGGGCAGTGTTGCGATCAGGTCCGACATCCCGTCCGGCCCCGCCTGAGCGCGAACGCAGCGCCCTGCGGCAGCTTCCTCATGGCGCTCCGTGAACGTTCGGGGGTGCAGCCGGTCGGCCAGGAACTGCAGCGCGTCCCGGACCCGGTTCGGCGTCTCGCCCTCGCACCTCTCGATCGCGACCCGCTCGAACTCCCCCCGGGCGTCGGCGGGGATGATGCATCCCACGTCCTGAATGACCCGCACGTGCCCGCGCACGATCCGGCCCGCCTCCCAGGCAGCGAGGGTCAGCGGGTAGTTCTCCACGAGATCCCTGGACTCGTCGATCCGCCGCTGCAGCGTCCGGTCGGTCGCTACGAACACTCCCGCGAGCTCCGCAGCGATCCCACGCATCGCCATCTCACGGGTCTTCACCTTCTCCGAAGCGCCCGCCGTCTGCTTCTCGGCAAGCCGACCGGCGGCGGCGAGCACCCGCACTTCACGGACCTGCCCTGCCCGGATGAAATCCGAGACCCCTTGGGCATCCGCGACGAGTCGGGCGAGGGCGTCCATGTCGCCGTCGCTCCCCATCCCGTTGTCCGGACGCCCGTTCGAATGCATGTTCGAATCTTGTCACGGACCTCCGACATCGCCCTGGACTTTCCACACCCGCCCGCCACGCGGCGGAGATGCCGAAAAAAAGGGGCCCGGACGCGTCAGCATCCGAGCCCCTTCTGCGCGAGTCGCGTCGTCCGAGGTCAGCCGCTCTTGCGGCGGAACTCCCGCTTCGTGACCGCCGCGTGCGACGCGTGCACGGC
This sequence comes from Microbacterium arborescens, assembly GCF_049707515.1. Classification (GTDB taxonomy): domain Bacteria; phylum Actinomycetota; class Actinomycetes; order Actinomycetales; family Microbacteriaceae; genus Microbacterium; species Microbacterium arborescens_B. Next base: position 186,586 of record NZ_JBNAFI010000002.1, read on the forward strand.
GGAATCGCCGTCGAGGTGCGCCTCGCCCTTCCGGTGCTGGGCGTTCTTCTTCTCGAGCGCCTCTCGGAACTTGCGCTTCACATCGTCGGATGCTGCGCCCGTGGGCTTATCTGCTTCGCTCATACCGTCACGATACGCAGGCGAGGGCGTCGCTGGTAGGCTGGGGCAGGTTGCCGTCCGGCACCCGCTCAATTCAACACTGAGCTCATGGAGCGGATCCGGCAGGAAGCTGGTCCCCTGTGGTGGGTTCCCATCCCGATCGAATCCCGGTCGTGGATATGGTGATCTTCGACTGGTGACCAGCGCAGGCGGTTCTCGCGGCTCTGACCGCGCGCCCATATCTGCCCCGCTCCTTTGCACGATCTCGTGCGCGAAACGCGCGTGCGAGTCTAAACAAAGAAGGAGAGACCTCTTGGAAGGTCCAGAAATCACCGCAGCCGAAGCCGTCCTCGACAACGGCCGCTTCGGCACCCGCACCGTCCGGTTCGAGACCGGACGTCTGGCACAGCAGGCGCAGGGCGCCGTTGCCGCCTACCTCGACGAGGAGACGATGCTCCTCTCGGCCACCAGCGCCGGCAAGCACCCGCGCGAAGGCTTCGACTTCTTCCCGCTGACCGTCGACGTCGAAGAGCGTTCGTACGCGGCAGGCAAGATCCCCGGCTCGTTCTTCCGTCGTGAGGGTCGTCCCTCGACCGAGGCGATCCTCGTGTGCCGTCTGATCGACCGGCCGCTGCGTCCGTCGTTCGTCGACGGCCTGCGCAACGAGGTCCAGATCGTCATCACGGTCCTCTCGATCGCCCCCGGCGAGTACTACGACGCTCTCGCGATCAACGCGGCTTCGGCCTCGACGCAGATCTCGGGACTGCCGTTCTCCGGCCCGATCGCCGGTGTGCGCCTCGCCCTCGTCCCGGGCCACGGCGAGCACGAGGACCAGTGGGTCGTGTTCCCGAACCAGAAGACCGTCGAGGAATCCGTCTTCGACCTCACCGTCGCCGGCCGTGTGCTGCTCGACGGTGAAGTGGCCATCATGATGGTCGAGGCCGAGGCCACCGAGGGCAGCTGGAACCTCATCAAGGGCGGTGCCGTCAAGCCGAGCGAGGAGATCGTCGCTCAGGGACTCGAGGCGTCGAAGCCCTTCATCAAGCAGCTCGTCGAGGCGCAGGCTTCGATGGCGGCGTCGGCATCGCGCGAGCCGGGCGTCTACCCCGTCTTCCCGCCCTACGCGCCCGAGGTCTACGACTTCGTCGCCGAGCGTGCCTACGGTGAACTGTCGGGCGTCTACCAGATCGCCGACAAGCAGGAGCGCCAGAACGCGGACGACGCGATCAAGGACCGCGTCAAGGGCGAGGTCGCCGCGGCCGTCGAGGCCGAGCAGCTGCCCGCATCCGCGCTCGCCGAGTTCTCCGCGGCCTACAAGTCGGTCACCAAGAAGATCGTGCGCGGCCGCATCCTCAGCGAGGGTGTCCGCATCGACGGTCGTGGGCTCGCCGACATCCGTCCGCTCGACGCCGAGGTGCAGGTCATCCCGCGCGTCCACGGCTCGGCGATCTTCCAGCGCGGCGAGACCCAGATCCTGGGTGTCACGACGCTGAACATGCTGAAGATGGAGCAGCAGATCGACTCGCTCTCGCCCACGACGAGCAAGCGCTACCTGCACCACTACAACTTCCCGCCCTACTCGACCGGTGAGACCGGCCGTGTCGGCAGCCCCAAGCGTCGCGAGATCGGGCACGGCTTCCTCGCCGAGCGCGCGCTCGTGCCGGTGCTGCCCAGCCGCGAGGAGTTCCCGTACGCGATCCGTCAGGTCTCCGAGGCCCTCGGGTCGAACGGCTCGACCTCGATGGGCTCCGTCTGCGCCTCGACCCTGTCGCTGCTGAACGCCGGTGTGCCGCTTCGGGCGCCCGTCGCCGGTATCGCCATGGGCCTGGTCACCGACCAGGTCGACGGCGAGACGCGTTACGCGGCTCTGACCGACATCCTCGGTGCCGAGGACGCGCTCGGCGACATGGACTTCAAGGTCGCCGGTACGAGCGAGTTCGTCACGGCGATCCAGCTCGACACGAAGCTCGACGGCATCCCGTCGTCGGTCCTCACGGCCGCGCTGACCCAGGCCAAGGAGGCGCGTCTGACGATCCTCGGTGTCCTGAACGCCGCGATCGACAGCCCCGACGAGATGGCCCCGACGGCCCCCCGCGTCATCAGCGTGCAGATCCCCGTCGACAAGATCGGCGAGCTGATCGGCCCCAAGGGCAAGACGATCAACTCGATCCAGGACGAGACCGGGGCGCAGATCTCGATCGAGGATGACGGCACCGTGTACATCGGTGCGGTCGACGGCCCCTCGGCCGAGGCTGCTCGCGCGCAGGTCAACGCGATCGCCAACCCGACCAACCCCGAGGTGGGCGAGCAGTTCCTGGGCACGGTCGTCAAGATCGCGACCTTCGGCGCGTTCGTCTCGCTGCTGCCCGGCAAGGACGGCCTGCTGCACGTCAGCGAGGTCCGCAAGCTCGCCGGCGGCAAGCGCGTCGAGAACGTCGAGGACGTCCTGGGCGTCGGTCAGAAGATCCTCGTGCGCATCACGAAGATCGACGACCGCGGCAAGCTGTCGCTCGAGCCGGTCGTCGAGGAGACGGCCGATCAGCAGGGTTCGGCTGCGGCCGGCGAGAGCCCGGAGGCTCCCGCCGAAAGCTGAGACGCCTGATCGTCCGGATGCCCGCCCCCGTCTTCGGGAGCGGGCATCCGTCGTCTCGGCCAGACCGTGATGAAACAGTTATGCGGAATTCACGGCCCGTTCGCGACAATGCGCGCTCACCCGCGTGCCGTGTCCTACTCTCGAAGTGCGCGCTGAGGAGCTGCGCCTCGTGAGTCCTCGGCGTCGACGCGGAGGTGTGTGATGTCGGGGGAACGGGTGGCCCAGGTCGCGACGGCTGCTGCGTCGGCCGTGCATCCTTCGAGCCCCATCCCCGTCCACGGCAAGCCGCTCGGTTCCGACATCCGGGTGGATCTCGGTGAGACCGGGATGCGCATCTTCCCGCTCATCCTCGGCGGGGCCGAATTCGGCTGGACGATCGACCTCGCGGCGAGCCACGCCGTGCTCGATGCCTACGTGCAGCGCGGAGGCAACGCTCTGCAGACGTCCGACGGCTACGCGTCGGGGCGCAGCGAGCACATCATCGGTCGATGGCTGGCGAGCCGCGGGAACCGCCACGACATGGTCGTCGCCGTCCGGGTCGGGGGTCACCCCGACCACCCCGGGCTCGGCTCGGTGAACCTGGTCCGCTCGGTCGAGGCGTCGCTCGGACGCCTCGGTATCGAGCGCATCGACGTGCTGTATCTGGATGCCGCGACCGACGGCGTCACCGCGATCGAAGACACTCTCGCCACCGCGGAATGGCTCGTCGACAGCGGCAAGGTCCGCGCACTCGGCGCCGCCGGGTACACGGCGATGCAGCTCGTCGAGGCCCGCATCCTCTCGTCCGCCGGGTACCCGCGTCTCGCGGCGCTCGATGTGCCCTACAACCTCCTGCATCGCACTGATTTCGACGGCGACCTTCGTCTGATCGCCGGCGCCCAGGGACTCGCCGTCACGCCGTCGCGAGCGCTCGAGCACGGCTACCTCACGGGGAGCCACCGAGACCGTGCCGGACTGTCGTCCTCGGTGCGCGGATCGCAGCTGGCGGCCTGGATGAACCGTCGAGGCACGCGGACGCTGAAGGCGTTGGACCGCATCTCGGAGGAGCTCTCCGTGCCGACCGCCGCGATCGCGGTCTCGTGGCTGCTGGCCCAGCGCGTCGTGGCCGCGCCGATCGTCAACGCTAGTCGGCCCGTGCACGTCGATCAGCTCGTGCAGGGCGTCGGGACCAGGCTCGGACGCTCGCACCTCGCCGACATCGCGCGCGCGGTCGAGTGAGCCGGATCGCGGACTGCTCGGAGCGGGTGTCCGAGGGGTGACGTAGGGTGGATCCCGCCCTGTTCATCGTTTCGAATCGAGCTTCTGTGACGCAGTATCTCTATCTCGTGCGCCACGGAGAGCACCAAGACGCCGAGCACGGCCTCGAAGATGGTCCGCTGTCTCCGCGCGGACGCCGTCAAGCCGAGCTGCTCGCGGATCGCATCTCCGGTGTGCCCCTCGACGCTGTCTGGCACTCGCCGCTCGAGCGTGCGCAAGAGACCGCCCGCGCCGTCGCCAAGCGCCTGCCCGCACTCGCGCCGCAGGCGTCGTCGCTGCTGTTCGACTGCGTCCCGACCGGCATGACGCCGGATACGCCCGCCGCCTACGAGCCGTTCTTCGGCTCGTACACCGAGGCCGAGACCGAGGCGGGCGCGGCGCAGATGGCGGATGCCGTGGGCGAGTTCCTCGCCCGCAAACCCGACACGCACGAGCTCCTCATCACCCACAACTTCGTCATCGCGTGGTTCGTCCGCGAGGTGCTGCAGGCGCCGGAATGGCGCTGGCTCACGATCAACCAGGCGCACTGCGGACTCACGGTGCTCGCGCAGCGCCCCGGCCGGCCGTGGACGATGGTGTCGCACAACGACCTCTCGCACCTGCCGGTTGAACTGCGTACCGGCCTCCCCGACATCCTGCCCGTCTGACGCATCGTCCGCCGCGCCGATTGGACGCGGCGCGAACCGAGCCGGAGAATCGATCGGTGCTCGATGGTCCTCTGCTCGCCGACTGGCTGCCGGTGTCGATATCCGCTCTGGTCTTCCTCATCGTCGCGGCGGGCGTGGCGGGATGGGTCGACGCGGTCGTCGGCGGGGGAGGCCTCATCCAGCTTCCCGCTCTGGTCATCGGTGTGCCGAAAGATGTCGCGACGCCGTTCATCCTCGGGACGAACAAGCTGTCGTCGTTCGCGGGGACGTTCTCGGCCAGCTGGGTCTACCTCCGCCGCATCCGGGTGCAGCTGGTCCTGCTGATCCCGCTCGTCGCCGGCGCGTTCGGCGGATCTGCAGTGGGTGCGGCTCTCTCCCGCTACGTTCCGCGCGAGCTCCTGACCCCGATCGTGCTCGTGGCCGTCGTAGCGGTCGCGGTCTACACCCTGCTCAAGCCGAAGATGGGACTGCATCACCAACCGCGACACGAGTCCCGACCGGCGATCATCTGGCGGTCGGCCATCATCGGATCGGGGGTCGGCTTCTACGACGGCATCCTCGGCCCCGGCACCGGCTCGTTCTTCGTCATCCTCCTCGTCGCCGTGCTGGGCTACGGCTTCCTGCAGGCGAGTGTGAACGCGAAGATCGCCAACCTCACCACCAACCTCGCGGCGCTCCTCGTCTACGGGGTGCACGGCGAGATCCTGCTGCTGCTCGCCCTGGTCATGGCCGTCGCGAACATGACCGGCGGATTCATCGGCGCGCGCATGGCGACCAAGAACGGCAGCGGGTTCGTGCGGATCGTGTTCCTCGTCGTCCTGTCGATCCTCGTCGTGAAGCTCGCCTGGGACACGTACGTGCAGTTCGCGCCCGCGTAGGCTGGGCGCATGACCACGCGCGTGGCCCTCGTGGGCGGCACCGGAAAGCTCGGCGGCATCATCCGAGAGGTGATCGAGGCATCCGACGGGTTCGAGGTGTCGGCCGTGCTGACCAGCCGCAGCAGCCTCGACGAGCTCGCCGGCGCCGACCTCGTCGTCGACGCGTCGACGCCGGCCGTTTCGACGGATGTCGTCCGCGCCGCGATCGCGCGCGGCCTCAACGTGCTCGTCGGGACGTCGGGTTGGTCGCAGGAGAGGATCGCTCAGATCCGTCCTGCCGTCGACGCCGCCGGTGTCGGTGTCGTGTTCATCCCCAATTTCTCACTCGGATCGGTCGTCGGCAGCGCTCTGGCTGCGGCAGCGGCCGCCCTGTTCCCGTCGATCGAGATCATCGAAGCCCATCGCGAGACCAAGGTGGATTCGCCGAGCGGCACCGCGGTGCGCACGGCCGAGCTCATCGCCGCCGCCCGCGCCGGGGTCGGGCCGGTCGAATCGCCGCACGCGGACCAGCGGGCGCGCGGTCAGAAGGTCGCGAGCGTGCCGATCCACTCGCTCCGCCGGCCGGGCGTCATCGCCCGCCAGGAGACGATCCTGTCGGGTCCGGGCGAGGCGCTGTCGATCGTTCACGACACGATCGACCCGGCGCGCGCATACGAGCCCGGCATCCGCATCGCCCTGGCTGCAGCGCGAGAAGCGCGCGGCATCACGGTCGGGCTCGACAGCTTCATCGACATCGGCATCCGGCCGCCTGCCGTGCGGAGTGCCGCTGCACCGGGCGACGAAGGTGACGTTCCGGGCCAGGTCGCTCGCGTCACCGGCGCATGAGCACCCGCATCCTGGCGCTGATCATGTCGGCGCTCCTCGCGCTCTACATCTTCTTCGTCGCGCAGCGTGCGGTCTTGCTGATGTCGTCCGGCGAGCCGGTGGGCGTCGCCATGGGAGTCGCGCTGGTCGTCCTCCCTGTGATCGCGGCCTGGGCGCTGTGGCGCGAGTTGAGCTTCGGCATGAGCGCTTCGCGGCTCGGCAAGCGGCTCGAGAGAGACGCCGGGCTTCCCGACGAGGCGATCGATCTCTCGCCCAGCGGCCGGCCGAACCGCGCCGAGGCCGACGCGCTGTTCCCGCGGTATCGCGAGGCCGTCGAGAAGTCGCCCGACGACTGGCACGCCTGGTTCCGTCTCGGCCTCGCCTACGACGGGGCCGGTGACCGTCGGCGTGCCCGCCAGGCGGTGCGCACCGCGATCGCACTCGAGCGCGCGGATCGACGCGCGTGAACAGCCCGGCCTGATCCGCCGGGAGCCATCCGCCGGGGAGCGGCCGGAGCCGCCCCCGGGCGGTTCGGCTCAGCGCGACGGGACGACGGCGCGGATGGCGTCCTCGACGCGCTCGTGCGTGAAGGTGAACCCCGACCGCTGCAGCACCGCCGGTGCGACATCCGTGTCGTTGGTCAGCAGCGCCTCGGTCGCGTCCCGCCCGAGCACGAGGCGCAGTCCCCACTCGGGAGCGCGTACCAGGTAAGGGCGGTTCATCCGCATCGCCAGCGCGAAGCCGACATCGTTCGCCGTGGCGCGGGTGGGTCCGGTGAGATTGACGGGCCCCGTCACGTCGGCATCGATGAGGTGGCGGATCGCCGCGACCTCGTCGACGAGCGAGATCCACGGCCACACCTGGGTGCCTCGGCCGATCGGCCCCGCGATGCCCGCCCGCGTCAGCAGGATGAGCGGCTTCAGCACCGCCTCGGGATGCACGACCGGCGCGGTGCGCAACAGCACGACGCGTGCCTTCTCGCGCGCCGTGAGCGCCGCGGCCTCCCACTCGCCGCACAGGTCGGCGAGGAAAGTGTCGCCGCGGGGTGCGGTCTCGGTCATGCGCACGCCGGGCCGCGTCGGGTAGTAGCCGACCGCCGACGACGACAGGAAGACGGGAGCATCCGATCCGAGGGCCCGCACGGCGGTCGCGAGCGTCTCCGTCGGGAGCAGTCGCGACCACACCAGCTCGTGCTTGTACGAACGCGTCCAGGGGAACCGTCCGATGCTCGCCCCGTTCAGACCGACGACGGCGCGGGCGCCGTCGAGGACGCCCGGGTCGAGGGGGCGTTCGCCGGGCCACCACTGCACTTCGTCGGCGGTGACCGGCGCACGACGGACGAGCCGGACCACTTCCACCCCGTCGCCGCGCAGAGCGTCGACGAGGGCGCGGCCGATCAGGCCGGACGCGCCCGCGACGACGACTCGGCCCGCCGAACCCTGATTAGCCAAGCGTCGCCTCGAGGGTGATCTCGATGCCGGCGAGGGCTGCCGAGACGGGGCATCCGCTCTTCGCCTCCTGGGCGAGCCGGTCGAAGTCCTCGGGCGACAGACCCGGGACGACCGCGTTGACGTTCAGGTGCGAGCCGGTGATGCCGGTGCCCGGGATGAAGGTGACGGAGGCGGTCGTCTCGACCGACTCGGGCGGGGTGCCGTTCTCGGCCAGCGCGTGCGAAAGAGCCATCGAGAAGCACGACGAGTGGGCCGCGGCGATCAGCTCCTCGGGAGTGGTGACGGCGCTCGACCCCTCGCTGCGGGCCTTCCAGTTGACCTCGAACGGGCCCTGGTTCGAGCTTTCGAGGGCGATCTGGCCCGTTCCCTCGGTCAGACTGCCCTTCCAGCTGGTGGTTGCTTCGCTCGTGACGCTCATGACTCTCCTTCTCGCAGCCGGCACTCGGAGTGCCGTGTCGAAACGGCGCGGTGTGCGCTCGCGACGAGCCTAGGTCGGGCGCCCTTCCGCCGGAACGTCTTGACACGTCCGACCAGCCGTCTCAGACCGAAGCGGAGGTCGCGCGCAGCCGCAGGATCTCGAGCTGCACGACATCGCGTCGAGGCGCCCCGCCGAAGCGCGTGCGGACCACGCCGCGCCCGTCGAGGACGAGGGTGGTGGGCGTCTGCGCGATCTGGAACCGGCGTGCGATGTCCGGCCGGTCGGTCACGTCGACATCGAGGTGCACCACGTCGTCGCTGCCGCGCGCGATCTCGGCGAGGGTGCGGTGCACAGCGGGACAACGCTGGCACGTCTCGCGGCTGAACTGCAGAAGCGTCGCGGTGCGGCCAAGGGCATCCGGTGCGGCGCCGAGACGGCACGGGTCGACGACGTCGAAGCGCGGGATCGGGTACGGGCGTGACGCGCGCCAGCGGATGATGACACCGACCGCACCTGTTACCGATAACAGCACGGCCAGGACGACGGCCCACGCCATGAGTTCCACAACAGCCCACAGTAGACCCCTCCGGCGTGGGGGAGCACCGGGGCGCCGGGGGTAATCTGAAGCGGTGAGCGACGCCGAGCAGACCCCGACCAGTCCCGAGATCGAGTTCCGCAGCGATGTGACGGTCGAGCTCGTGCGCTCGAGCGCCGCCGACTCCGATGTCCTCTTCGCCGCTCGCGTCTCGACGCAGGGGGAGCAGACCCTGGATGCCGCCGCGGCGGGCACCGAGGCCTCGGCCCGCGACCGTGGGCTGATCAACTACCTGATGCGCGACCGCCACGGGTCTCCCTTCGAGCACAACTCGATGACGTTCTACGTGCAGGCGCCGATCTTCGTCTTCCGCGAGTTCATGCGCCACCGCATGGCGTCCTACAACGAGGAGTCGGGCCGCTACCGCGAGCTGCGCCCGGTGTTCTACGTGCCCGGGCGCGAGCGCAATCTGAACCAGGTGGGCAAGCCGGGGGCGTACGAGTTCCTGCCCGGTACCGATGAGCAGTTCGCGATCGTCGACGAGAGCACGCGCCAGGCATCCGTGCAGGCGTACGAGGCCTACCGGCGGATGCTGGACGCGGGTGTGGCACGCGAGGTGGCGCGCATCGTGCTGCCGCTGAACATCTACTCGTCGATGTACGTGACGGTCAATGCGCGATCGCTGATGAACTTCCTGTCGCTTCGGACCAAGGTCGAGGGCACGCATTTCCCCTCGTTCCCGCAGCGCGAGATCGAGATGTGCGCCGAGAAGATGGAGACGTTCTGGCGCGAGCTCATGCCGATGACCCACGCCGCCTTCAACGCCAACGGACGCGTCGCCCCCTGACGCGTCGGCTGCGGGTCAGTCGAACCTGCCGAGCCTGATCCCCGCGTAGGCCAGAGCGGCGACGGTCTCCCCGTCGTCGATGCCGCCGTCGGCGACGAGCTGCAGCGCCTCGGCGAACGGGACCCACACGACGCGTTCGATCCCCTCCTCGAGCTGCGACGAGGCCGCGTCCTCCGCCGGGGCGAGCCCCCGCGCGAGGAAGACGTGCTCGGGGGCCACGGCGATGCCGTTGAGTGCGTTCATCCGGCCGATCGGCTCCCAGGACTCGGCGGTCAGCCCCGTCTCCTCGAGCAGTTCGCGCTTCGCGGCGACCAGGGCGTCCTCGCCGTCGCTGCCGCCGGCGGGCACCTCGATCGAACGCCCGGTCGTGTAGCGGTCGACCTCGACGAAGCAGACCCGGTCCGACTCGTCCACGGCCACGACGAACACCGCGGGATGCCGCATCTCGACGACTCCGTAGATCCCGTCGCCCGCCGGTCCGGTCACCTCGTCCTCGCGGACCGAGATCCAGCGGTTCTCGTACGTCGTGCGCGTGCTCCGGGTCGTCCAGGCCATTCCGCCACCCTAGAGCCCGCACCGGGGCAGGTGCGGTCCGTGCGGCGATACATCCGTCGGACCGGCGGGGCTGGTGTTGCATCGGCCTGTCGCCGAGGCGCATCGTGCACCGCGAATCCGACGGTTGCATCGGACCCGAGAAGGCTCGGCGCTCCTCCCCACGCCGCGAGGGGTCAGGTCCGTCCCCGGACGGCCGATGCCCTGCCCGATGAAACCGCATTCGCAGCGAAGGTCGGTGCATGTGCGGGAACGAACCGGCCACGAGGATTAGCGCGATGGGCGGGTGCGTGCGGTCGCGATGGTTGACCAAGCGAGGGTTCACGCGACTGCAGCTGGCGCGAGCGGTCGAGAAGGGCGCGCTCGTGAGAATCCGTCACGGCGTCTACGCGGTGCCGGATGCCGAGCCGGATGTCGTCGACGCCGCTGCCCACGGCGGCGAGGTGTGCTGCGCCTCCGCGTTGAGACGGCGCGGCGTGTGGGTGCTCGAACCGAGGGAACGCCTGCACGTGCGTGTCGGGCGTGCAGGTCGTGTGCACCCGCATAAGGATTGCCGCTGCGTCACGCATCATGACGGGGACGCCGCGGCGTTCGGCGCCGTCTCGCTCGTCCACGCGCTCGTGCAGACCGCGTCGTGCCTCGGGGCGGAGGCGTTCTTCGTCGCCTTCGAGTCGGCGTGGCGGCTCGGCCTGCTCACGGGGGCGGACCGTGCGGAGGTACGCATGACGCTTCCGGCCCGCTTCCGGTATCTCGTCGATCTCGCTCGTCCCGATGCCGACAGCGGGCTCGAGTCCCTCCTGCGACTGCGCCTCTCACGGCTGGGCATCACCGTCGAGAGTCAGGTGCTCATCCGGGGTGTGGGGCGGGTCGACTTCCTCGTCGCGGAGTGCCTCATCATCGAGGTGGACGGCCGTCTCAACCACGAGGGTGCATCACTGCGCCACAAGGATCTGGTGCGCGACGCGGAAGCGGCGGCGATCGGCTACGAGACCCTGCGCTTCGACTACTCCCTCGTCGTCTTCGACTGGCCCCGCGTCGAACGGGCCGTGCTGGCTCGTCTGGACGCGATCCGTCGGCACCGCTGAGCCCGTGGACCGGCGCCGGCGGCACGTGTCGCGATACATTCGTCGGACCGGCGGGGCTGGTGTCGTCTCACGGCGCCGCGGCAGCGTCATCAGTACCTCCGGTCCTGCGAACGTATCGGCGACCGCGAGTCAGCCCGTCGCTCATACGCGACGCAGAGGCGGAACCGATACCCTGAGACCATGACGCACTCGGGCAATCCCTTCGGACAGGTCCTCGTCGCGCTGGTCACCCCGATGACCGCCGACGGTGAGGTCGACTGGCCCGCCGTCGAGAAGCACATCGACGACGTCATCACCGCGGGCGCCGACGGCATCGTCGTCACGGGCACCACGGGCGAAACGAGCACCCTGACCGACCCCGAGAAGCTCCGCCTCGTCGAGGTGGGCAAGTCCGTCTCCGCCGGCCGGGCCAAGATCATCACCGGCGGCGGATCGAACGAGACCGCGCACGCGATCGAGCTGTACAAGGCCAGCGAGAAGGCCGGCGCCGACGGCATCATGATCGTCACGCCGTACTACAACAAGCCGACGCAGGCCGGCATCCTGACGCACTTCCGTCTCGTCGCGGACGCCACGGATCTGCCCGTCATCCTCTACGACATCCCGGGGCGCACCGGCGTCCCGATCAAGTACGAGACGATCCTCCGTCTCGCGAAGCACCCGAACATCCTCGCCGTGAAGGATGCGAAGGGCGACTTCAGCGAGGTCAGCCGCGTGCTGAACCAGACCGATCTCATGTACTTCTCGGGCGACGACGCGAACGTCCTGCCCCACCTGGCCATCGGAGCCAGCGGACTCATCGGGGTGACCGCCAACATCACCGCGACCCCGTACCGCACGATCGTCGACGCCGTGAACCGCGGTGACCTCGCCGCCGCCACCGCCGCCCACAAGAGCCTCGAGCCGCTCGTCCGGGCCGTCATGACGCACGTGCCCGGCACGGTGAGCGCGAAGTACATCCTGCACGGCCTGGGCCGCATCTCGAGCCCGCGCGTGCGTCTGCCCCTCGTCGGACCCGAAGAGTGGGAGGCCGCGATCATCGAGGACGAGCTCGCCCTCGTCTCGGGCGTGCCCGGGGCCGACTTCTCCAACTTCCGTCCCGACCGTAATGCCGCCGCCGGCGGTGCGCTGCCCAAGGTGCACGGGACGACCCGCTAGACGAAAACGAATGAGGATGCCGCCCATGCCGGCATCCCGAGGAAGCGTGCCAATGCCCACGAACGTCTTCAGCCCGCCCGCTCTCGAACCCGGAACGCTGCGGGTCTACCCGCTCGGCGGCCTCGGTGAAGTCGGGCGCAACATGACCGTGTTCGAGTACGAGGGCAAGCTGCTCGTCGTCGACTGCGGCGTCCTGTTCCCCGAGGAGCACCAGCCGGGCGTCGACCTGATCCTCCCCGACTTCGAGCCGATCCGGCACCGTCTGAACGACATCGTCGGGGTCGTCCTGACCCACGGTCACGAAGACCACATCGGCGCCGTCCCGTATCTGCTGAAGTTGAAGGGCGACATCCCCCTCATCGGCTCGGGACTCACGCTCGCGCTCATCGAGGCGAAGCTCAAGGAGCACCGCATCCGGCCCTACACGCTCACCGTCGCCGAGGGGCAGCAGGAGCAGGTCGGGCCGTTCGACCTCGAGTTCATCGCGGTCAACCACTCGATCCCCGACGCTCTCGCGGTCGCGGTCCGCACTCCCGCGGGGCTGGTCCTCGCCACCGGCGACTTCAAGATGGACCAGCTTCCTCTCGACGGGCGGATCACCGACCTCCGCGCCTTCGCGCGCTTGGGCGAAGAGGGAGTCGACCTCTTCCTCGTCGACTCGACGAACGCCGACGTGCCGGGCTTCACGCCCACCGAGCGCGGCATCGGACCGGTGCTCGACCAGGTCATCAGCAAGTCCCCGCGTCGCGTCATCGTCGCGAGCTTCTCCAGTCACGTCCACCGCGTGCAGCAGGTCGTGGATGCCGCCGCCGCGAACGGTCGCCGCGTCGCGTTCCTCGGGCGCAGCATGGTCCGCAACATGACGATCGCCGAGAACCTCGGCTACCTGAATGTGCCCGACGGGGTGCTGATCGACTACAAGAAGGCCAAGGACCTGCCCGACGACCGCATCGTCTACATGTCGACCGGTTCGCAGGGCGAGCCGATGGCGGTGCTCTCGCGCATGGCCAACCTCGAGCACGCGATCGAGCCCGGGCCGGGCGACACCGTCATCCTCGCCTCCAGTCAGATCCCCGGCAACGAGAACGCGATCTACCGCGTGATCGACGGCCTCACCAAGCTCGGCGCCAACGTCGTGCACAAGGGCAATGCCAAGGTGCACGTCTCGGGTCACGCGGCCGCCGGAGAGCTCCTCTACTGCTACAATATCCTCAAGCCGCGAAACGTGCTGCCCGTGCACGGCGAGTACCGTCACCTGATGGCCAACGCGAAGCTCGCGCAGGACACCGGGGTGCCGGCCGATCGCACCATCCTGGGCGAGAACGGCACGGTCGTCGACCTGAAGAACGGCGTGGCCGAGGTCGTCGGGCAGCTCGACATCGGGTTCGTCTACGTCGACGGCTCCACCGTCGGTGAGATCACCGACGCCGACCTCAAGGACCGGCGCATCCTCGGTGAGGAAGGCTTCATCTCGGTCATCGTCGTCGTCGACGGCAAGACGGGACGAGTCGTCAGCGGCCCCGACATCCACGCCCGCGGCGTCGCCGAGGACGACTCGGTCTTCGAGGGCGTCAAGCCCAAGATCGCCGCCGCCCTGGCGGAGGCCGTCCAGTCGGGCACGCGCGACAATCACGCCCTCTCGCAGGTCGTCCGCCGCACGATCGGGCGCTGGGTGAACCAGTCGCTGCGTCGCCGACCGATGATCGTCCCGGTCGTCATCGAGGCCTGACCCGCGTCGTTCCGCGGTAATGGGGGAACCCCCGCGTACCGTGGGGGAATGGCCAGGAGCACGAACGCGCCCTCCGGACGCCGCGCACCGGCGAAGACCTCGACCTCGCGCGCCCGCAAGAGCGAACCGACACCCAAGCGGTACGTCGACGAGGCCGAGCGGCCGCCGATCATCGCGCGCGCGTGGATGGGTCTCGCCCATGCCACCGGCGGGATGTTCCGCGCGTTCGGCCCCGAGACGCTCGAGAAGGATCAGCGCCGAGACGGCCTGCCGTTCCTCCTGGTGCTCCTCGCGATCGCCGGCGCCGCCGTCGAGTGGTTCCTCATCGGCACCGAGGCGGGCACTCTCGTCAGCGCGTACACGGTGGGCTTCCTCATCGGGCGCGAGGCGTTCATCATGCCGGTCCTGCTGCTCTTCCTCGCGGGGTGGCTCTTCCGGCATCCGGCATCGGTGAACGACAACGGGCGCATCGGCATCGGGTTCGGCCTCTTCATCCTCTCGGTCGCCGGGTTCTGCCACGTGCTCGGCGCCCGTCCCGAGCCCAAGGCCGGCGCGCTCGAGCTCAGCGCGTCCGGCGGCCTCTTCGGGTGGGCCGTCGGCGAGCCGCTGACGATCCTCACCCCTTACGGTGCCGCGGCGGTGCTGGGCCTGATCACGGTGCTGAGCATCCTGATCCTGACCAAGACGCCGCCGAACCGCATCGGCAGCCGCCTCGGCGACCTCTACGCGTGGATGTTCGGAGCCGAGCGCCCCAACGCCGACGCGGACGGCGAGGCGCCGACGGTCGCGTTCTCGCCGAAGAAGGGCAAGAAGCCGGCGCCCGCAGACGAGGACGACGCCGACGAGGACGAAGACGCGCTGCCGTGGTGGCGCCGGAACAAGAGCGGACGCGAAGAGGATCCCGACGGCACCAGCGCCTCGCAGGACCTCACGGAGCTGCTCGGTCCGTCCGCCGCCGGCGGATTCGAGCAGGCGGTCGCGCCTCCGCCGCCCCCGCTTCCCGAGGCACCCACCGAGGTCATCGACCCGTCCGTCATCGAGCGGGCCGCGACCGCGGCGCGGTCCGGACGCCCCGCCGACACCGCCGTGCGCGACGACCACGACACCGGCGAGATCGAGGAGCTGCCCGGCCTCACCGGCCTCGGCGGAGACTTCCACGGCCAGCCGCCGGCGACGCCCTATCGGCTTCCCGCCGTCGCCGCGCTCGGGGCTGGCACGCCTGCCAAGACGCGCTCCGAGGCGAACGACGCGATCGTGCGCGCCATCACCGGTGTCTTCGAGCAGTTCTCGATCGACGCCAGGGTGACCGGCTTCTCGCGCGGGCCGACGGTGACGCAGTACGAGATCGAGGTCGGACCCGGGACCAAGGTCGAGAAGATCACGGCGTTGACGAACAACATCGCCTACGCCGTGGCCTCGAACGAGGTCCGCATCCTCGCGCCCATTCCCGGCAAGAGCGCCATCGGCGTCGAGATCCCCAACACCGACCGCGAGATCGTCACCCTGGGCGACGTCCTGCGCTCCAACGCCGCGACGTCGTCGACCCACCCCATGACGATCGGTGTCGGCAAGGACGTCGGGGGCGGATTCGTCGTCGCCAATCTCGCGAAGATGCCCCACCTCCTGGTGGCGGGATCGACGGGTTCGGGTAAGTCGAGCTTCGTCAACTCGATGATCACGAGCCTGCTCATGCGAGCGAAGCCCACGGACGTGCGCATGGTGCTCATCGACCCCAAGCGCGTCGAGCTCACGAGCTACGCCGGGGTGCCGCACCTCATCACGCCCATCATCACGAACCCGAAGAAGGCGGCCGAAGCGCTGCAGTGGGTCGTGAAGGAGATGGACATGCGCTATGACGACCTCGCGTCGTTCGGCTTCCGTCACATCGACGACTTCAACAAGGCGGTCGTCGCCGGCGAGCTCCAGCTCCCCGCGGGCAGCGAGCGCGTGCTGAAGCCGTACCCCTACCTGCTGGTGGTCGTCGACGAGCTCGCCGACCTCATGATGGTCGCACCGCGTGACGTCGAAGACTCGATCGTCCGCATCACGCAGCTCGCCCGCGCGAGCGGCATCCACCTGGTCCTGGCGACGCAGCGACCCTCGGTCGACGTCGTCACGGGTCTGATCAAGGCCAACGTGCCCTCGCGCCTCGCCTTCGCCGTCACGAGCGTCACGGACTCGCGCGTCATCCTCGACCAGCCGGGCGCAGACCGGCTCATCGGGCAGGGCGACGCGCTCTTCCTGCCGATGGGTACGTCGAAGGCGATCCGCGTGCAGGGCGCCTGGGTCGCCGAGTCCGAGATCGAGAAGGTCGTCGCTCACGTCAAGGGACAGGCGCAGCCGGAGTACCGGTCGGATGTCGCGGCGGTCGCCGAGAAGAAGGAGATCGACGCCGACATCGGCGACGACCTCGAGCTGCTGCTCGCCGCCGCCGAGCAGATCGTCTCGACGCAGTTCGGATCGACCTCGATGCTGCAGCGCAAGCTCCGCGTCGGGTTCGCCAAGGCAGGACGCCTCATGGACCTGCTCGAGTCGCGCGAGATCGTCGGCCCGTCCGAGGGGTCGAAAGCCCGCGACGTCCTGGTCACGCCCGATCAGCTCCCCGCCGTCCTCGCACGGCTGCGGGGCGAGGATCCGCCCGCCGCGGCTGCCGCGGCGCCGGTAGGTGGCGGCGCCCTCGGCGATCCGGTCGAGGCGCAGTTCGAAGGGCTGGAGGTCGTGGACGGCGATGATTCCTCCGAGGACGCCTGGGGCCTCACCGGGCGCGACTGAGGGCTAGGCTCGCTCCGTGGCGATCCCCAGGCAACTGCCCAACGCGATCACGATCGTGCGCATCCTGTGCGCACCGGTCTTCCTGTGGCTGCTGCTGGTCGACGGTGGTGCCGACGGCCCGTTGCGCTGGTGGGCGGGTGCGCTCTTCATCGTCGCGATCGCGACGGACGGCATCGACGGCTACCTCGCCCGCAAGTACCGCATCGTCACCGACCTCGGCAAACTCCTCGACCCGATCGCCGACAAGGTCCTGACCGGTCTGGCCTTCGTGGGGCTCTCGCTGCTCGGCGAGCTCCCGTGGGCCGTCACCATCATCGTGCTGGTGCGCGAGCTGGGCATCACCGTGCACCGACTCGTCGTCGCCGGAGACCACGTCGTCGCAGCGGCGTGGATGGGCAAGCTCAAGACCGTCGCGCAGGCGGTGGCCCTGTCGCTCGCGCTGCTCCCGCTGTGGACGATCGTGGGCGAGTGGATCCACGTGGTCAACGCGGTCGCGATGTGGATCGCCGTCCTGCTGACGGTCGCCAGCGGGATCGACTACGTCCTCACGGCCGTCCGCGGCGCGCGTCGGGATCGAGCGGTCTCGTGACGGCGCGCGAGCACGTGCACGACCTGCCCGACGAGGTCGAGGCGACCCTCGTCTCGGCCGGACGCCGCACCGATGCGGAGCGCCTCATCGAGCGTCTCCGCGAGCTCGGGTGGACTGTCGCCGTCGCCGAGTCGCTCACCGGCGGACTCGTCGTCGCCGAGCTCGTCGCCGTATCCGGCGCGTCGTCGGTGCTGCGCGGGGGAGTCGTCGCATACGCGACGGAGCTCAAGCAGCGCCTGCTCCACGTCGACGGCGCGCTGCTCGAGGCCCACGGCGCCGTGCACCCCCGCGTAGCTCGTCAGATGGCGGAGGGCGCGCGCCTCGCCCTCGGTCCGGGTGCGGCGTCAGCGGATGTCGGTATCGCGACCACCGGAATCGCGGGCCCGGGATCGCCGGACGGGCAGCCCGTGGGGACGGTGCACATCGCAGTCGCGACGGCGCTCGGAGTGCGCACCGAGAGCCTGCAGCTCGAGGGTGACCGCACGCAGATCCGCGCCGAGGCCACGGCCCGCGCGATCCGCCTGGCGCTGGACGCACTGTGACGGAATACCGCCGGCGTGCTCGCGGTTATGGTCGTCGTGCGCGACGCATGTCAACTCCCATCCGACCCACAGCGGGAGCGGGCTAGGGTGGCGTGCTGATGAGATACCGTTGTCCACCCGGGACAAGCCAGCACCATGACGAAGGAGGGGGTCCGAGATGATCTTGGTTCGACAGGAGATCGGCGATGTCCTGCGTGACCTCCGCCTGCAGAAGGGGCGCACGCTCCGACAGGTCGCCAGCCGCGCCAGCGTCGCTCTGGGCTACTTGAGCGAGGTCGAGCGCGGTCAGAAGGAAGCTTCGAGCGAGATCCTGGCCGCCGTGGCCGAAGCGCTCGACGTCCCGATCTCGAGCATCATGCGCGAAGTGGGCGACCGGATCTCGGTTCTCGAGGGCCTGCCCGTCCTTTCGGATGTCGTCCCCGACGACATCGCCGGGCTCGACGGCGACCTCATCGCCCCCGAGCTCTCGCTGCGCTGAGGTCCACGCCCGTACATGCGTCGCAGTGAGTTCGATCGCGCCGTCGCCGCGGAGTTCGGCGGGCGCGGTCCCGCGCTGATTGACGATCTCGCGTTGCGCCCGTTGGGGGATCGCACGGCGCGGCAGGCGCTGGCCGACGGCGAGCCGCCGCGTTCGGTGTGGATCGCCCTCTGTCTCGAGGCCGACGTGCCCGAGACGCGCCGGTACGGCGTGGGTCGATTGGATCCGCGGGAGCGCTGACGCCTCCGCGCGATCTGTGCGTGTTCGACTCCGCAGGGGCGTTCTCGGCGTGTCGTCGAAGATCTGTTCGATGCCGGCGTAGTGTCCTGCACAGGTGATGTCTCCCTACGAGGATCCCCGGATGCTGCGGCTCGCCCGACCGATGTCGGAGGTCCGTCATACCGTGGACAGCGTCGAGAGACACACCATGCCTTGTCGCAGCATCCCGGCACCGAGTCGGGAGCGCGACAGCCTACAGGCGTCGGAAACGCGAGCATAAGGAGCACGCCATGCCATCACCCGCTGACCGCGAGAAGGCCCTCGAATCGGCCCTCGCCCAGATCGACCGGCAATTCGGAAAGGGCTCGGTCATGCGGCTCGGCTCCGACGAGCGCGCTCCCGTCGAGGTCATCCCCACCGGGTCCGTCGCCCTCGACGTCGCCCTCGGCATCGGTGGGCTCCCGCGCGGGCGCATCATCGAGATCTACGGCCCGGAGTCGTCCGGTAAGACGACGCTGACCCTCCACGCCATCGCCAACGCGCAGCGCGCCGGCGGCATCGCCGCGTTCATCGACGCCGAGCACGCTCTCGATCCCTCGTACGCCGAGAAGCTCGGTGTCGACATCGACGCCCTGCTGGTCTCGCAGCCCGACACCGGCGAGCAGGCGCTCGAGATCGCCGACATGCTCATCCGTTCGGGCGCCATCGATCTCGTCGTCATCGACTCGGTCGCCGCGCTCGTTCCCGAAGCGGAGATCAAGGGTGAGATGGGCGACTCGCACGTCGGCCTGCAGGCACGCCTCATGTCGCAGGCGCTCCGCAAGCTCACGGGTGGTCTGAACCAGACCAAGACGACGGCCATCTTCATCAACCAGCTGCGCGAGAAGATCGGCGTCTTCTTCGGGTCGCCCGAGACCACCGCCGGCGGTAAGGCGTTGAAGTTCTACGCCTCGGTGCGCCTCGATATCCGTCGCATCGAGACCCTCAAGGACGGCACTGATGCGGTCGGCAACCGCACGCGGGTCAAGGTCGTCAAGAACAAGATGGCACCGCCCTTCAAGCAGGCCGAGTTCGACATCCTCTACGGCGTCGGCATCTCCCGCGAGGGTAGTCTGATCGACTTCGGTGTCGAGCACGGCATCGTCAAGAAGTCGGGTGCCTGGTACACCTACGACGGTGAGCAGCTCGGCCAGGGCAAGGAGAACGCCCGCAACTTCCTGATCAAGAACGGCGACATCGCCGCCGACATCGAGAACAAGATCAAGCAGAAGCTCAGCATCGGTCAGCCCGCGGCTGCGGCGCCCGAGTCCGACGAACTCGCGGCCCGCCGCCCGGCGTGACCATGACGGATCGAAACGGGGGCGAGGACGAGCGCCTCGCCCCCGTCACCCCGCTCTTCGGTGGCGGAGGTGTCGCCGGTCGTACGGCTGAGCCGAGCCGCCGAGGAATGCCGGGTCGCGAGTCGCGATGGCACACGACGTGGACCGGCGAGCCGCGCGGCGCGGCCGACGCCGGCGAGCCGGCCGAGCCGGCGTCGGCGGCGCGTCGGGGTCCCGTCGCGGTCGACCGCTCCGATGACGTGAGCGACGCACGAGCGCGCGCCGAGCGCACGCTTCTCAAACGTCTGCGCGGCAGGTCGCTCTCGGTACGAGAGGCACGCGATGTGCTGCGGGATTTCGAACTCGACGAGTCCGAGGTCGAGAGCCTGATCTCCGCATTCACCGACAACGGCTACCTCGACGACAGTCGACTCGCCGAACAACTGCTCGACGGCGCACTCGGCCGCAAAGCGCAGGGCGCGACGGCGATCGCGCAGACCCTCGCCCGGCGCGGGCTCGACCGCGAGGTCATCGACATCGCGATGGCGTCACTACCCGACGACGAAGCCGAGCGCGCGCTCGAGTTCGCCCGGCAGCGAGCACGCGGCATGGACGATCTCGAGCCCGCGGTCGCGCTTCGGCGCCTGCACGGTCAGCTCGCGCGGCGAGGATTCGGCGGGTCCACGGCGATGACCGCGGCGCGTCAAGCGCTCGACGAGCTGCACTGACGCCCCGCTGAGCAGCGGGCACCGGAGCCGACAGACGCTCGGTCGCGATGCGCTCGACAGCGCGTGAGCGCGAGTCCCTCGTTGGAGTGCGCTTGCGGCGAACCCGGGGCGTCAGCCCCAGGCCAGCCTCGGTTCGGCGCGCTCCTCGTTCTCGGGGGCGACCAGGGTTCCCAGGTCCGTGCGGTTGCGGGCGCCGAGCTTCGCACGTGCCTGGTAGATGTGCGACTCCACGGTTCGCACCGACAGGAATAGGGTGTGCGCGATCTGCCGGTTCGAGAGCCCCTGCCGCACCAAGCCCGCGATCTCGAACTCCCGCGGCGTGAGCAGTGTCTGGAGGTCGTGGGAGGCACCCGCACGTTCGAGGTCCTCGGAGGCAGACAGCAGCTCCGGGGGGCACAGATCCAGACGCAGGTGAGCGAGCGCCGTGGTCACGCTCGGCTCGGGGGCGGTGGCCGCTTCCTCCGCGCTCGCGAGAATCACCCGTGCGGCGTCGGAGTGTGCGCCTTCGACGAGCTGTCGCAGACGTCCGAGGGCAGCGCCGGCCTCGGCATGGCCGAGGACGACCAGTCGGTGGAGGCTGCGGATCTGGAGCATCACCGCGTCGGTCTCGGCGCTGACGCACCACGCGTGCGCGGCGGCACGCCGGGCGTCCTCCCATCGCCCCTCCGCGGCTGCGATGGTTGCAGACGCGGCGTGCTGCATATGGACGAACATGGGAGTGGGCGTGTGAGGCGGCCCTACGGAATCCAGAAGTTCACGGGCTTCGGCCACGTGGCCGAAGATCGCCAGTCCCAGCACCGTCTCGAGGATGATGACGCCTTGGCCTTCGCCTCCCTTCAAAGGGCTGCGTCGCAGCGCGGCCGTCAGTTCGATCCTCGCTTCGAGGACTCGCCCCCGGCGCAGCAGGGCGAGCACGGACGCGAGACCGGCCAGCGCCACGCTGGTGCCCCCTGTGCGTACTGCGAGTCGGCGCTCGGCGCCCAGGTCGGCCAGCGTGCACGAATCGTCGAGGCCGGCTGCCGTTCGGGCGGCGAGGTCTCGGCACCGTGCGCTCAGCACCTCTGTCGCGGATACTCCGCCTCCTCTGCCACGGAGCAGCCATTCCACCGCACGCAGCTCGCGCCGCATGTCGGGCTCGCGTGCGAGGTAAGCAGACACCGTCGCTGCCAGCAGCTCCGTATCGATCCGGTCGGCATGCTCCAGGTCCGGCCGTGCGCGAAGACGCTGCACGGCGTCGCGCGCGCGTCCGATCTGCATCCGGTCGATGGCGAGCCGGGCCTCGGCGAGGTCGCTGCCAGGCGTGGCCACCCCGCTGTCACCGCGGTCGTCGGTGGCAGAGTGCGCGATGGCCAACGCGAGGGGGACGGCTACCCCGAGCGTTCGCCGCTGCGCGTCCGCGGGAAGCGCGTGCAGATCGAGGCCGGTCGCGCGTGGGGGCTCGAGCACGAACTGCGCGAGGCTCTTCTCGAGCGAAAGGACGGGCGTCGCGGCATCCGCTCCTGCCCACGCCGCATACGCCGCCGCCGACGAGGCATCGCCCTCGTCGTTCGCGAGCCGCGCCGCATCGGCCAGCGCCCGCTCGACGAGCTCGGCGGGGACGCCGGGCAGCTGAGACGGGCCGGGAGACTCGCGCAGCCATCGCTCGGCCAGGAGCCGCGCGAGCGACGCATTCCACCACAGGCCCCCGTCGTCGATCATCCGGTCGACCGCATCCCGTGCCAGGGCCTCGGCGCGCCCGGGCCCCCACGCACGCGCAGCGGCCCGCGCGATCGCTCGATTCGCGGTCAAGCGGTGGGCGGTCGTTCGGTCGTCATGGATGACACCCGCGCCGCGCAGTTCGGTCACGACCGCGGGAGGGACGAACCGGGCGGCGTCACCCAACGAGAGCCCCGGGGCGTGGCCGAGCAGCACCAGGGCCCGGAGCGAATCGTCGTCGAACTCACGGATATGCGCTTGCAGAGCAACCGCGAGCCGGCTGTGAGGGGGAACGTCGTCGATCGACCGGATCGGGTCCTGGCCGCGCGCGATCGCATCGACCGCATGGTCCGCCAGTGCCCGCAGCAGCATCCGCGAGCCGTCCGCCTGCCAGAGGATCGCCTCGCGCGTCATTCCGTCGAGGGGGACATCCGGCGTGAGTTCCGCGAGGAGGTGCGTTCCCTCGTCTGCGGTCAGACCCCCGACGTCCAGTCGGTCCGCGGCACCGCTCAGCCAGAGGTCATGGAGCGCGTGCGTCACCGCCGCTACCTCGTGCCCGCGGATGCGCGGCTCGGAGATCGCCATCACCACGGCGGCATGACCATGGTGGATCGCTCTGGTGACGGTTTCGGCCGACGCGGCGTCGAGATGGTGGGCGTCGTCGATCACGAGCACCACGCGTACCGGCAGCGTCCCCTCGCGCAGCTCGGCCGCTCGCGGGTCGGACGATGCACCTATGACGCCATGGTCGATATCGGTCAGTGCTGCGGCGCCCCGCAGAACCAGGGGCGCGATGGAACGGTCGGCGAGGAGTTCGATGACGCGCTGGAGGAAGAACGTCTTGCCCGACCCGCGCGGACCGGCGAGCACGGTGGACGTGCCGCGGATCAGTGCGTCGGTCAGCGCTCGAGCGTCCCTGTCCGCGCCGATCAGCGCCGGTCTCCGCGTCCTGGCAGACGCGGTTCTGCCGGTGCGCCCTGACGCGGGCCACCCGAATCGATCATCCATCATGGCCCTCTGCGCCCCCCGGTGACTCGGCCGTGCTGCCCAACCTAGCCAAGCGACGAGACGCGATGTCGGATTTCGTTCAACGAGGAAATACTGAGTCGCTGCTGAGTCGACTACCGAGACGGGCCGGCGCGGGGCGACGCGGGATGCCTCGCGCCGCAGAGGCCGAGCGAGCAGCGAAGCGGCCGAACGTAGAATGGGCGCATCATGTCGTCCCCTTCGAGCGCACCCACCCTGATCGCGCCGTCGCTCGCCGCGCGCACGGCCGACGGCCGCCAGCGAACGTACGAAGTGCGCACCTTCGGTTGTCAGATGAACGTCCACGACTCCGAGCGCCTGTCGGGTTCGCTCGAGAGTGCCGGCTACCTGCCTGCTGCCCCGGGCACCGAGGCCGACGTCGTCGTCATCAACACCTGCGCGGTCCGCGACAACGCCGCCGGGAAGCTCTACGGAACGCTCGGGCACTTGAAGTCGCGCAAGGACAAGCACGACGGCATGCAGATCGCCGTCGGGGGATGCCTCGCGCAGATGGACCAGACCGCGGTCCAGCAGAAGGCCCCGTGGGTCGACGTCGTCTTCGGGACGCACAACATGGGCGCGCTCCCCGGCCTCCTCGAGCGAGCACGCCACAACGGCGAGGCGGAGCTCGAGATCCTCGAGTCGCTCGAGACGTTCCCCTCGACCCTGCCCACCAAGCGCGACTCCGTCTACAGCGGCTGGGTGTCGATCTCAGTCGGCTGCAACAACACCTGCACCTTCTGCATCGTCCCGCACCTGCGCGGCAAGGAGAAGGATCGCCGTCCCGGCGACATCCTGAACGAGATCCGCCTGCTGGTCGACGACGGCGCGATCGAGGTCACTCTCCTCGGACAGAACGTCAACAGCTACGGCGTCGAGTTCGGCGACCGCCAGGCGTTCGGCAAGCTGTTGCGCGCCGCGGGCGAGATCCCCGGGCTCGAACGCATCCGCTTCACGAGCCCGCACCCGGCCGCGTTCACCGACGACGTCATCGACGCCATGGCCGAAACGCCGGCGGTCATGCCGCAGCTGCACATGCCGCTGCAGTCGGGGTCGGACAGCATCCTGAAGGCGATGCGACGGTCCTACCGCAGCTCGAAGTACCTCGGCATCCTCGATCGTGTGCGAGAGCGGATCCCGCACGCGGCGATCTCGACCGACATCATCGTGGGCTTTCCCGGTGAGACCGACGCGGACTTCGAGGACACCCTGCGCGTCGTCGAGCAGTCGCGCTTCGCGAGCGCCTTCACGTTCCAGTACTCGATCCGCGAGGGCACGCCGGCGGCGACGATGCCGGACCAGGTGCCGAAGGCCGTGGTGCAGGAGCGGTACGAGCGCCTCACCGCGCTGCAG
The DNA here is from genome assembly GCF_049707515.1 of Microbacterium arborescens. Taxonomy (GTDB): domain Bacteria; phylum Actinomycetota; class Actinomycetes; order Actinomycetales; family Microbacteriaceae; genus Microbacterium; species Microbacterium arborescens_B. The sequence goes on from NZ_JBNAFI010000002.1 coordinate 211,360, forward strand.
GACCGCATCGCGCTCGAGGAGAACCAGAAGCAGGTCGGCCGCGAGGTGCACGTGCTCGTCTCGTCGGTCGAGGGCAAGAAGGCGGCCGAGACGCATCGTCTCACCGGCCGGGCGGAGGACAACCGTCTCGTGCACTTCGAGCTGCCTCGCGGGTCGGAGACCCCGCGCCCCGGCGACGTCGTCGCGGTCACGGTCACCCAGGCGGCGCCGTTCCATCTGCTCGCCGACAGCCGCGACGGTGCGCCGCTGCGCATCCGCCGCACGCGTGCCGGTGATGCTTGGGATCGCTCGCTGGCCGAGTCATGCGGCGTTCCGGCGCCGGTGTCGGCCGACGGCCCGCGGCCCGTCTCGCTCGGCCTCCCGTCCCTCCGCGTCGGGGTGTGACCGCGACCCCGCCGTCCCCAGCCGGGGCCGATCCCAGCGGGGCCGATCCGACCCTCTGGGCGGTCGTGGGCGCAACGGGCACCGGCAAGACCGGGCTCTCGCTCGACCTCGCGGCCGCCCTCCGGGCGCGGGGGCGAGCAGCAGAGATCGTGAACGTCGATGCGATGCAGCTGTATCGCGGCATGGATATCGGGACCGCCAAGCTTCCCGTCGGCGAACGGCGCGGCATCCCGCACCACCTGTTCGATGCGCTGGCGGTCACGGAGGAAGCGGCGGTGGCGTGGTACCAGGATGCCGCTCGGCGCACGATCGGCGACATCCACGGACGCGGCGCCGACGCGATCCTCGTCGGCGGATCCGGGCTGTACGCCTCGAGCGTCCTGTTCGACTTCCGTTTTCCGCCCCGCGACGAGCGGTTGCGCGCCGATCTCGAGAACGAGCTCGAGCGCCACGGCGCTGCTGTCCTGTACGCGCGGCTCCGCGCCGCCGACCCGGTGGCAGCCGAGCGCATCGACCCGCGCAACGGCCGCCGCGTCGTGCGGGCGCTCGAGGTGCTCGCTCAGGGCGGCGAGACGCACGGAGGAGCGCTGCCCGAATCGCCCGCGCTGTGGTGTCCGCAGACGCGGGTGATCGGCACTGCGATCCCGCGCGATGAGCTCGTGCCGCTCCTCGACTCCCGGGTCGAGCGGATGTGGGCCGACGGGCTGCTCGAGGAGGTCGCCGGCCTGCGACGGGACGGGCTCGAGCGCGGCGTCACAGCCAGCCGAGCCATCGGTTACGCGCAGGCGCTCGCTCAGCTGCGCGGCGCGGCGACCGAGGCGGAGGCGATCGCCGAGACCCAGGCGCTCACGCGGCGCTACGCGCGCCGGCAGGTGTCGTGGTTCAAACGCTACGAGGATGTGACGTGGGTCGACCCGCGCGAGGTGGACGCCGGTGTGCTCGTCGAATCCGCCGCCGCGTATGGCCCCGTCACCGGTGCCGGAGGAGGCAACCTATGAGTATCACCGTGCGCGCATTCGTCCCCGCCGATGAGGACGCGGTCGTCGAGCTCTGGCACGAGGTCGGTCTCACCCGGCCGTGGAACGACCCGCGTGCCGACATCAGACGGAAGCTGACGGTTCAGCCCGAACTGTTCCTCGTCGCCGTCGATCAGTCTGTCGAGGGGACCACGGGCCTCGTCGTCGGCACCGTCATGGCGGGGTACGACGGTCACCGCGGCTGGCTCTACTACCTCGCATCGGCCCCTTCGCACCGCGGGCAGGGCGTCGGCCGCGCGCTCGTGGCAGAAGCCGAACGTCTGCTCGAGGCGATGGGGTGCCCGAAGGTGCAGCTGATGGTGCGTCCCGAGAACGAGGAGGTGCGGGGCTTCTACGCCGAGCTCGGCTACGAGCCCTTCTCGGTATGGACGACGGGCAAGCGGCTCGTCGTCGATGGGCCGGGCGGCCCCGCCTAAGCTGGGCGCATGGCGACTCTCGCATTTACCAAGGGCCACGGCACCGGCAACGACTTCGTGATCCTGGCCGACCCGGAAGGCGAGCTCGACCTCAGCGACGCCCAGGTCGCCGCCCTGTGCGACCGCCATGTCGGCATCGGCGCCGACGGGCTGCTGCGGGTCGTGCGCTCCGCTGCGATCCCCGAGGGGGCGGATGCCGCCCGCACCGGCGCCGAGTGGTTCATGGACTACCGCAACGCCGACGGGTCGAAGGCCGAGATGTGCGGCAACGGCACGCGCGTGTTCGCCCGCTACCTCGCCGACGCCGGGCTCGCCTCGATCGACGCGGGACTGCGCATCGGCACGCGAGCGGGCGTGAAGACGATCACGCGCTCGGAGAACGGATTCGAGGTCGACCTCGGGCTGTGGCGAGCCGAGGACGGCGATGTGCTGGTTCGTGCGCGTGGACTGGGCGTCGCCCGCCCCGGTCAGGGCATCGACGTCGGCAACCCGCACGTGGTCGTCGCGCTCGCAGGCGAGGACGAGCTCGAAGCGCTGGATCTCTCGGCGCAGCCGTTGCTCGAGCCGCGGCCGGATGCCGGAGCGAACGTCGAGTTCGTCGTTCCCGCTGAGCCGCTCGTGCAGAACGGCGTGGGAGCGATCCGGATGCGGGTGTTCGAGCGCGGCGTGGGGGAGACCCTCTCGTGCGGCACCGGGGTCGCGGCATCCGCTCTGGCCGTGCGCTACTGGGCGGGCGCCGCAGCTCCCGACCGGTGGAGCGTCGAGGTTCCGGGTGGGACCCTCGGGGTGCGGGTCGTGGAGCAGGCCGACGGCGAGCACGTCCTGCTCTCGGGCCCGGCGACCCTCGTGTTCTCGGGGCAGGTCACGCTCGCCGACTGATCGGTTCGCGTCCGGGCGGGGCTCGTCAGGGCAGGTCGATCGCGCCGGTCGGCGACGACCCGTGGCGCCGGACCTTCAGCACGCGGAAGCCACGGCCGGTCGCGGCTCGCGAGACGCCGTACCCGTCGTCGAACGTGGCGGCGAGCCAGCGCTGCAGCGAGTCGGAACCGAGGTTGCGCTGCACGACGAGCCAGGCATCGCTCCGCTCGGCGAGCCGCGGGATCCACCGCTGCAGCATCCCGTGGAGCTCGTTCTTGCCGACGCGGATCGGCGGATTCGAACGGATCGTCCGGAATGTGACGTCGTCGGGAACATCGTCGGGCAGGACCGCGTTGATGTTGTCGAGTCCCAGATCAGCGGCGTTGCGTCGCACCAGGTCGAGAGCCCGTTCGTTCACATCGACGGCCCACACCGTGGCGCGGGGCGACTCCAGAGCCAGCGACAGCGAGATCGGCCCCCAGCCGCAGCCGAGGTCGAGGAAATCCCCACCGGGCGGTGCCGGAGGGGTGTTGGCCAGAAGCACCCCTGTACCCGAGTCGACGTGGTCAGGGCTGAACACCCCGCCCGCGGTGGTGACCTCGACGGCACGACCGGCCAGGGTCACGCGGATGCGGCGGAGGTTCTGCTCGCTGGACGGGGACGCGCTGAAGTAGTGATCGCTCCCCATGCATCCGAGCGTATCGGAGCCGGACGTACCGGCGGGAGACTAGAATTCACGGATGTCCGGGCACGGGCATCCCGGGAAGAGAGTTATGACGCAAATCACCACCCCCGACGGCGACGGCGACATCGCGGTGGATCCGGTCGATCGTGTTCTCGCGAGCGCGGAGTCGCGCTCCGGAATCCGTGTCTTCGGTGGCGCGCAGGCGCTGCAGGACGAGGCGACGGTCTCGTACGGAGACACCGACGGCGATCAGTGGGATCGCGAGGAACGTGCGGCCCTGCGGCGCGTCCCCGGTCTCTCGACCGAGCTCGAAGACGTCACCGAGGTCGAGTACCGCCAGCTGCGCCTCGAGAACGTGGTCCTCATCGGCGTGTACCCGCAGGGCTCGCAGGAGGATGCCGAGAACTCGCTGCGCGAGCTCGCAGCTCTGGCCGAGACCGCCGGCGCGGTCGTGCTCGACGGAGTGCTGCAGCGGCGACCGAATCCCGACCCCGCGACGTACATCGGTCGGGGCAAGGCCGCTGAGCTGCGTGATCTCGTGGCTGCGGTCGGCGCCGACACCGTCATCGCCGACACCGAGCTGGCGCCGAGCCAGCGCCGCGCGCTCGAGGATGTCGCGAAGGTGAAGGTCATCGACCGCACCACCGTGATCCTCGACATCTTCAGCCAGCACGCCAAGAGCCGCGAGGGCAAGGCCCAGGTCGAGCTCGCGCAGCTCGAATACCTGCTGCCGCGCCTGCGCGGCTGGGGCGAGTCGATGAGCCGTCAGGCCGGTGGCCAGGTGGGCGCCGGTGGTGCCGGTATGGGCTCGCGCGGACCCGGTGAGACGAAGATCGAGCTCGACCGCCGGCGCATCCGTACGCGCATGGCGCAGCTGCGCAAGCAGATCCGCGAGTTCGCACCCTCGCGTGAGGCCAAGCGCGCCGAGCGTCGGCGCAACACGATTCCCTCGGTGGCGATCGCCGGCTACACCAACGCCGGCAAGTCGAGCCTGCTCAACCGGCTGACGAGCGCGGGCGTCCTCGTCGAGAACGCGCTGTTCGCGACGCTTGATGCGACCGTGCGCCGCGCCGAGGCCGCCGACGGGCGTGTCTTCACCCTCACCGACACGGTCGGCTTCGTCCGCAACCTGCCGCACCAGCTGGTCGAGGCGTTCCGGTCGACGCTCGAAGAGGTGTCGGGGGCGGACGTCATCGTCCACGTCGTCGACGGTTCGCACCCCGACCCGGCGGCTCAGCTCGCGACTGTCCGTGACGTGATGGGCGACGTCGGGGCGCGTGCGACGCGCGAGTTGGTCGTCTTCAACAAGTCCGACCTCGTCGGCGACGATGACCGGCTGCTGCTGCGCGGCCTCGAGCCGTCGGCTCATTTCGTGTCGTCGCGAACGGGCGAGGGGATCGCGGAGCTCCGCGCCGCGATCGAGGACGCCCTCCCGCTTCCGGCAGTCGAAGTGCGCGCACTCGTGCCGTACGACCGCGGCGATCTCATCTCGGCGGTCCACGAGAGCGGCCTCATCGTCGCCACCTCGCACGAGGCGGACGGCACGGCCGTTCACGCGCACGTCTCGGAGCGGCTCGCCGCCGAACTGGCGCCCTACGCGGTCTGACGCCCCGCTGGCGAGACACGTGCAGGGCCGGCGGTGCTGGTGAGTGCGCCGCGGGCCCGCAGGGCCTCACCAGCACCGCCGACCCGACGGCTGTATCAGCGCGCGGCGGGCTCCGGCCTCAGTCGAGGTCGATGGGCGCGACGCCGGGGGTGTCGAAGCCGAAGACCTGGCCGAGGAACGCCAGCTCGCTCTCGAGCGCGTGCACGATCGTCTCCGTGCGCCGGAACCCGTGGCCCTCGCCCGCGTAGAGCACGTAGGCGTGCGGCACGCCCTGCGCGACCAGGGCGTCGCGGATCGCCTCGGCCTGAGCCGGCGGCACGACCGCGTCCTCGTCGCCCTGCAGGAGCAGCAGCGGCACCCGGAAACGCTCGGGTCGACTGAGCGGCGAGCGTTCGATGTAGATCTCCTCCGCCTCGGGCAGGGGGCCGATGAGGCCATCGAGATATCGCGCCTCGAAGTCGTGGGTCTCGGCCGCGAGGGCGCGCGCGTCACCCACCCCGTAGCGCGAGATGCCGGCGCCGAACACATCGGTGCCGACGAGCGCGGCCAGCACCGTCCACCCGCCGGCCGATCCGCCCTCGATCGCGAGTCGCGCTCGGTCGGCGAGACCGTCGGCCGCGAGTCCGCGTGCGGCAGCGGCGACGTCGTCGACGTCGACGACACCCCATTGACCCTTCAGACGCTCCCGATACGAACGGCCGTAGCCGGTCGATCCGCCGTAGTTGACGTCGAGGACGCCGATGCCGCGGCTGGTGAGGTACGCCACCTTGCTGTCGGCGGTGCCGCCGACGTGCGAGGTCGGGCCGCCGTGCACCCAGACGACGTAGGGCGGGAGCTCGTCGACCGGAGCAGTGACGTCCGGGTTCGTCGGCGGGTAGGCGAAGGCGTGAACGGGGCCGTGCGGACCGTCCGTGGTGATCTGCCGGGCGTGCGGGATCCACGCCGCCTCGACGTCGGGCGCCCCACCGCGCACCGCGGTCGACTCGCCGTCCCGAAGGTCGACGGACCACAGACCCGCCCCGCCGGGCATCGTGCCGCTCACCAGCGCGCGGTCTCCGCGCACGTCGTCGATCTGCAACCGTGCGGTGGCGGGGAGGGGAAGCGGGATGCCGTTGCCCTCCCTGTCGATGAGCACGAGCTGGTCCGACCCGTGGGTGCGTACCGCGAGCACGCGGCCGTCGTCGAGGGGGGCGTACCACCGGGTGCCGAGCACCCAGAGGCCGCCGCCGGTATCGGCATCGGCGGGTGACACCTCGGTGCGGTCGGCGTCCGTGCTCGGATCGACGCGGTAGAGGTTCCAGCGCCCGGTCGGCTCGTCGATGAACATGAGGTCGCCGTCGGGTGTCCACTCGGGCTGCAGGGCTGCCGTGTGCCCGTCGGTGACATCCCGCGTCAGGTGGGGTGCGGCGAGATCCGCCAGGCGCACGCGGGTGCGGTCCCACGGCATGTTGGGATGATCCCAGGCGACCCAGGCCAGGTGCGACCCATCGCGCGAGAGGGCGGGCTGAGCGACGAAATCGCTGCCGCCGGCCAGCTCGGTCACCGGCTCGGTCACCGGCCCGGTCACCCCGGCGCCGGACGCGTCCGCCGTTCCACCCCCGTTGATGCGCACGATGTGCCGTGCGGGAATGCCATCCGCCCGCTCGCGCTCCCGCACGGCCAGGAGCGAGCCGTGCTGCCAGCGCAGACCGCCGTAACGGGTTGCGTCGTCTTCGGGCGTCAGCGTCTCCGGTTCGCCGCCTGGGCGGAGCCGACGGACGCGCTGGTCGGATTTGTCGACGAAGAACAGCTCGCCCTCGTCGGAGACCGCCCATGCCCCGCCGCCGTACTCATGCACCCGTGACCGCGCGTTCCAGGGTGCGGGCAGCACGGATTCCACCGTCCCGTCAGACCGGCGCCGCATCACCGAGACGCGACCGGCCTCATCGGGAAGCGACTCGCCCCACCAGATCTCGTCGCCGACGAAGGCAGCGCCGTCCAGCCGCAGCGACGACGCGCTGGCCCACGATGCACTCAGCGGAGATGGCCAGGAACCGTACGGAAGCTGCGGAGACATACGGCCACGGTACGCGAGCGGGCCCCCGGGCGGCTCAGACGGCGCGGAGCACGGCGACGACCTTGCCGAGCACCGTGGCGTCATCGCCGAGGATGGGCTCGAACGCCGAGTTGCGGGGGAGGAGCCACGTGTGACCGTCGCGCTGACGGAGCGTCTTGACGGTCGCGTCGCCGTCGAGCATCGCCGCGACGATCTCGCCGTTGTCGGCGGTGGCCTGTGACCGCACGACGACCCAGTCGCCGTCGCAGATCGCGGCGTCGATCATCGAGTCGCCGACGACCTTCAGCATGAACAGCTCGCCCTTGCCCACGAGCTGACGCGGGAGGGGGAAGATCTCCTCGACCTGCTGGTCGGCGGTGATCGGGACGCCCGCCGCGATCCTGCCGACGAGGGGCACGAGCGCCGCGTCGCCGAGCGCGGGTGCGGCGTCGGCGGGATTCTCGGCGGCGGTGCCGGGCAGGTCGATCAGCACCTCCATCGCGCGAGTCTTGCCGGGATCGCGGCGGAGATAGCCGCTGAGCTCGAGCTGGTTGAGCTGGTGGGTGACGCTGGACAGCGACTTCAGGCCGACGGCGTCGCCGATCTCGCGCATGCTCGGCGGATACCCGTTGCGGGCGATCGCGTGCTGGATCACCTCGAGGATCGCGAGCTGCTTGTCGCTCAGATTCTTGCGTCGTCGCGTCTGCGGCTTCTCGCCCATACCGCCGGTCTCCTGTCGTCGCGCCCCGTCCCCGACCCGATGTCGGAGGTTCGTGATGGGCTCTCGCTGTCGAAAAGGTAGCCCGATACGGCCTCGACATCGCGGAACCCTCCGCGTGTCTCTTCGATCGGTATCCGATTTCGACGAGTGGTTGACACCACACAATATCGAAGATACGTTCGGAACCGAAGTTCGCACCCGCCTTTCCCGGCCGAAAGGCGGGGGCGAATCTTCCTACCGCTCCCGAGGAGAAGTCATGACCACGATCGATGCCCGACTCACGCCGGCCCCCCGTACCCGCCTGCGTCTGACGCTCCGCGGACGCCGCGTCGTCGCCACGATCGCCGCGATTCCTGCGGTGGTCGCCGTCACCGCGGCCGTGCTCTCCGGCGGCGGAGCCCTCGCCTCGAACGAGGCCGGCGCTCCTGAGGGGTCGTTCACGACCGTGACCGTCATGTCGGGCGAGTCGCTCTGGTCCATCGCCGAGGAGGTCGCGCCGAGCGCCGACCCCCGCGATGTCGTCGACGCGATCATCCGGCTCAACGCTCTGGGCTCGGGCCAGCTCGACGCCGGGCAGACCCTTGCCATCCCCGCCGAGTACGCCGCGAGCTGACTCCGGTCGCCGGCGGATCCCACGGCAAGCGACGAGCGACGACCGCGTCCCGGTCCGTCGAGCTCTAGCATGGGTGGGATGAGCCCGAGTCTGGATGATCTGCCCCTCAGAGACGATCTGCGAGGCCTCACCCCGTACGGTGCGCCGCAGGCGCCGCTGCCCGTAGCGCTGAACGTCAACGAGAACACGCATCCCGTCCCCGAAGAGGTCGCCGACGACATCCTCGATGCCATCGCGCGGGCCCTGCGCGACGTCAACCGCTACCCCGACCGCGAGTTCACCCAGCTGCGCGAGTCCTTCGCGGAGTACCTCGGGCACGGCCTCACCCCCGACCGCATCTGGGCTGCGAACGGATCGAACGAGGTGCTCCAGCACCTGCTCCAGGCCTTCGGCGGGCCCGGGCGCACCGCCATGGGATTCGGCCCGACCTACTCGATGTATCCGCTGCTCACGCGGGCGACCGGTGCGCAGTACGTCACCGGCACGCGCGGACCGGACTTCACGCTTGACCCCGCGTCAGCCGCGGCGCAGGTCGCCGAGCTGCGGCCGGACGTCGTCTTCCTCTGCGCTCCGAACAACCCCACGGGCACGCCGCTCGCGCTCGATGTCATCGAAGCGGTCTACGAGGCGACCGACGGCATCGTCATCGTCGACGAGGCCTATCAGGAGTTCGCCCCGCGCGAGAGTCCGTCCGCGCTGACGCTCCTGGGCGAGCGCGACCGGCTCGTGGTCTCGCGCACGATGAGCAAGGCGTTCGCCTTCGCCGGGGCGCGCGTGGGCTACCTCGCCGCCGACGCGACCCTGGTCGATGCGCTGCGGCTGGTCCGCCTGCCGTACCACCTGAGTGCCCTCACTCAGGCGGCGGCGACGGCGGCCCTGTCGCACTCCTCGACGATGCTCCGGATGGTTGACGAGATCGTCGCGCAGCGAGACCGGATGTCGGCGACGCTCGATGCCCTCGGGTACCGCCCCTTCGAGAGCTGGACCAACTTCGTCCTCTTCGACGGCGTCGACGATCCGCAGGCGACCTGGCAGGCCCTCTACGACCGCGGCATCCTGATCCGCGACGTCGGCATCCCGCACTCGCTGCGCGTCAGCGCCGGCACGGAGGACGAGACCACCGCGTTCCTCGAGGCACTGGCCTCGATAGACTCGGGGGCATGACCAGCCCCCGAACGGCCAGCATCCGTCGCGCCACGAGCGAGTCGAGCGTCGAGCTCGAGCTCGACCTCGACGGCACCGGGATCAGCACGATCGAGACGACCGTGCCGTTCTTCGATCACCTGCTGACGGCGTTCGCGAAGCACTCGCTCACCGACCTCACCGTGCGCGCCACGGGTGACACGCACATCGACGCCCACCACACGGTCGAAGACGTCGCGATCGTGCTCGGACAGGCGCTGCGCACAGCGCTCGGCGACAAGTCGGGCATCTCGCGATACGGCGATGCGCTCGTGCCGCTCGACGAGGCGCTCGCGCAGGCGGTGGTCGACATCTCGGGTCGCCCCTACCTCGTGCACACCGGCGAGCCGGAGGGATACGAGTACCACCTCATCGGCGGGCACTTCACGGGCTCGCTCGTCCGGCACACCTTCGAGGCGATCGCCTTCAACGCGGGGTTGACGATGCACGTCCGCGTGCTCGGCGGTCGCGATCCGCACCACATCGCCGAAGCGGAGTACAAGGCGTTCGCGCGCGCGTTCCGGCAGGCCAAGGCGCTCGATCCGCTCGTGGACGGCATCCCCAGCACGAAGGGCGCCCTGTGACCGACGCTGAGGAAACTGAGAAGTCGGCGCCGCTGGTCGCCGTTCTGGACTACGGGTCGGGCAACGTCCACTCCGCCGTCAAGGCGCTCTCCGCCGCCGGCGCTGACGCCCGGCTGACATCCGACCGGGGACTCATCCGCGACGCCGACGGCCTCCTGGTGCCGGGAGTGGGCGCGTTCAGCGCGGTCATGGCGGCGCTGCGCGAGAGCCGTGGTGACGAGGTCATCGAGCGGCGTCTCGCCGGCGGCCGGCCGGTACTCGGCATCTGCGTCGGGATGCAGATCATGTTCGGGAACGGCGTCGAGCGCGGCGCCGACACCGCGGGTCTCGCACAGTGGCCGGGCACGGTCAGCGAGCTGCAGGCGCCCGTGCTGCCGCACATGGGCTGGAACACCGTCCGTGCCGGCGCCGGCTCCACGCTGTTCGACGGGCTCGAGGACGAGCGGTTCTACTTCGTGCACTCCTACGGTGCGCAGGACTGGAGCCTCGAGGTCATGAAGCCCTTCGCCGAGCCCGTGCTGACGTGGTGCGACTACGGCGCGCCGTTCCTCGCCGCGGTCGAGAACGGCCCCCTCTCGGCCACGCAGTTCCACCCCGAGAAGTCGGGGCCCGCCGGCATCCGGCTGCTCGCCAATTGGATCGGCGCCCTGCCGCGCCACTAGTCTCCTCTGGTGCGCTCGCATGGACGGGCGCGCATCCCGACTCTCCCTGGAATGTCATGAACGACTTCGCGTCCACCCCCGAATTGATCCTTCTGCCCGCCGTCGACGTCGCCGGTGGCAAGGCCGTTCGCCTCACCCAGGGCGAGGCCGGCAGCGAGACGACCTACGGCGATCCCGTCGACGCCGCCCACGCCTGGGCGAAGCAGGGCGCGCAGTGGATCCACCTCGTCGACCTCGACGCGGCGTTCGGGCGGGGCAACAACACCGCCGTGCTGCGCAAGGTCATCAAGCAGATCAAGGGCGTGCAGATCGAGCTCTCGGGCGGCATCCGCGACGACGCGACCCTCGAGGCCGCCCTCGAGAGCGGCGCCTCGCGCATCAACCTCGGCACCGCGGCGCTCGAGAACCCCGAGTGGGCCGCCGATGTCATCGGCCGCTACGGCGACGCAATCGCCGTGGGGCTCGATGTCCGCGGCACGACGCTCGCCGCCCGCGGCTGGACGCGCGACGGCGGCGATCTGTGGGACGTCCTCGAGCGCCTCGAAGACGCCGGCTGCACCCGCTACGTCGTGACCGACGTGACGAAGGACGGCACCCTGCAGGGACCGAACCTCGAACTGCTCCGCGAGATCACCTCGCGCACGCCGAAGCCCGTGGTCGCATCCGGCGGCATCTCGAGCCTCGACGACATCGCCGCTCTCCGCGAGCTCGTGCCGCTCGGTGTCGAGGGCGCGATCGTCGGCAAGGCCCTCTACGCCGGCGCTTTCACGCTGGCCGAGGCGCTGGATGTCGCCGGAGACTGACGACGGCGGCGGTCACGCGGCCGACTCGGCGGGCGTCCCCTGGGAGGGGCGCCGCTTCGAGTCGAACCCGCACTCGGCCGACGACGGCTCGGCAGATCCGGCGCTGCTCGCCGCTCTCGAGGCGTTCCGCGCAGGCGGGGGAGACCCGGTCGCCGTCGTCGAGGCCTACCGTGCCGCCCGGCTGCTGATCCCGCTCGTGCCCGAGAAGGGCGACGAAGGCGTCGGCCCCACCGGGCTCCGCGTCGACAAGACGCAGGAGCTGTCGATCGTGACGGTGGCAGCGCCCGACGGCCGCCGTGTCCTGCCCGTGTTCACCTCGGTGGCGACCCTCGCGCGATGGGACGCCGTCGCCCGGCCGGTCCCTGCCGACGGCGTGCGGACCGCGATGGCCGCGGCATCCGACGACACCGACCTGATCGTGATCGACCCGGGCTCCGAGACAGAGTTCGTCCTGCGCCGGCCCGCGGTCTGGGCCATCGGGCAGGGCTTGCCGTGGGAGCCCGCGCCGACCTCGCCCGAGGTCTTCACCGCGTTGCAGGCGAGCATCGGGGGAGAGCTCGCGGTGCTCGATCTCTCGGTCGCGGCGGGGGATCCCGACGCGCGGATGCGCGGACCCGAGCTGATCGTGCGACTCCACCTCATCGACGGACTGGATGCCGCCGAGCTCGACGCCGTGCTCTCCCGGCTCGCTTCACGGTGGGCAGCGGACGACCGGATCGCCGTGCTCGTGGACTCGCTGACGGTCAAGCTCGTCCGCGGTTCCTGAGGAACGCGCCGGGCCCGGCTGCGGCCGGGCCCGGAACGACGTCAGTTGACAGGGCCGGTGAACTTCTCGCCGGGGCCCTTGCCGATCGGATCGGGAATGGTCGACGCCTCGCGGAAGGCGAGCTGCAACGAGCGCAGACCGTCGCGCAGCGACCGGGCGTGCATGTCGCTGATCTCGGGCGCACCCGCGGTGATGAGTCCGGCGAGGGCGTTGATGAGCTTGCGGGCCTCGTCGAGGTCGGTCTGGGTGGCAGGGTCGTCGGCGAGTCCGACCTTCACGGCGGCGGCGCTCATCAGGTGCACGGCGGCGGTGGTGATGACCTCGACCGCGGGCACGTCGGCGATGTCGCGCGTCGCGGCCGACGCGGCGCGCTCCTGCTCCTCCCACCGCTGGCGACGAGCCTCATCGTCGGTGAAAGTGCTGTTGTCGGCGGGGTTCGTGTCCACGTGTCGCTCTCTGCTAGACTGTGCGGGCACCGGAGTGTTCTACTCCGGATCGAAAGAGGATCACATCCCACCCGCGCTTGCCGTTCCAGGCTACCGGGTCATGCACTCCGCTCCGTCCGTCTCACCGCGGCCGGGGTAGCCAGGGTGCGGAACACGAATGCCGACGCGCGTGCGTCGTGCGGGGTGGATGCGATGCTCTTCCGCCCGGGTCGCGTCCTCGCGTCCCGGTGGCCACCACCGCACGAACAGGAGTTCCGCACATCAGCGATCCCCGCACCAACGACCGCATCCGCGTCCCCGAGGTTCGCCTCGTCGGCCCCGCTGGAGAGCAGGTCGGCGTCGTCCGTATCGAGGTCGCCCTGCGTCTGGCGCAGGAGGCCGAGCTCGACCTCGTCGAGGTCGCCCCGAACTCGAAGCCGCCCGTGGTCAAGATCATGGACTACGGCAAGTTCAAGTACGAAGCGGCTCAGAAGGCCAAGGAAGCGCGTCGCAATCAGGCGAACACGGTCCTCAAGGAGGTCCGTTTCCGTCTGAAGATCGAGGCGCACGACTACATCACCAAGCTCAAGCGCGCCGAGGGCTTCCTCCAGGCGGGCGACAAGGTCAAGGCGATGATCCTGTTCCGCGGTCGCGAGCAGTCGCGTCCCGAGCAGGGTGTGCGCCTGCTCCGCAAGTTCGCCGAGGATGTCGCCGAGCTCGGCACCGTCGAGTCCAACCCGACGATCGACGGTCGCAACATGGTGATGGTCATCGCCCCGCACAAGAACAAGTCCGAGGTCAAGACCGAGCAGAACGCTCAGCGCGCCGCCAACAAGGAAGCGGCCCGTCAGGCCCGCTCCGGTTCCGACGGCGACGTCGACGCGGACGCCGCAACCGAAGACGCCGCTCCCGCCTCGGCGGAGTAGCCCCCAGACTCCCGCCTCGCGGGATACACAACGAAGGAAGAGACATGCCGAAGCAGAAGACCCACTCGGGTGCCAAGAAGCGCTTCAAGGTCACCGGCAGCGGAAAGATCAAGAAGCAGCAGGCGAACCTCCGCCACAACTTCGAAGGCAAGCCCACCAAGCGCACGCGCCGCCTGTCGGCCGACAAGATCCTGGCTCCCGGCGACGCGAAGGTCGCCAAGAAGCTCCTCGGCATCTGAGCGCTGCTGCGCACGAATAGGAAACAAACGAAATGGCTAGAGTCAAGCGGGCAGTAAACGCCCACAAGAAGCGTCGCGTCATCCTCGAGCGCGCCTCCGGTTACCGCGGACAGCGTTCGCGCCTGTACCGCAAGGCGAAGGAGCAGGTCACCCACTCGCTCGTCTACGCGTACCGCGACCGTCGCAAGCGCAAGGGCGACTTCCGTCGTCTGTGGATCCAGCGCATCAACGCCGCTGCCCGTCAGAACGGCATCACGTACAACCGCTTCATCCAGGGCCTCGGCCTCGCGGGTGTGCAGGTCGACCGTCGCATGCTCGCCGAGCTCGCCGTCAACGAGCCCGCCGTGTTCGCGTCGCTCGTGGCGACGGCGAAGGGCGCACTGCCCGCCGACGTCAACGCTCCCAAGGCCTGATCGGGTCTTCGCGTTCCACGCACCGTACGAAGGGGCGTCCTCCCGAGGGAGGGCGCCCCTTCGCCGTATGCTGAAAACGTGCTCGAGAACCCCCGGTCGCCCCGCGTTCGCGCCGTCGCCAAGCTGACCAAGCGCAGCGCGCGTCAGGAGACCGGGCTCTTCCTGCTGGAGGGCCCGCAGGCGGCTCGCGAGGCACTGGCGTACCGCCCCGACACGCTGGTCGAGATCTTCGCGACGCCGAGCGCCCTCGAGCGGCATCCCGAGCTGCGTGCGAGTGCCGACGACGCCGGACTCGACATCCTCTTCGCGAGCGAGGCTGTGCTCGCGGCGATGGCCGACACGGTCACCCCGCAGGGGATCGTCGCCGTGGCGCGGCAGTCGCCGACATCCGTCCGCGACATCTTCGCTTCCGGTCCGCGGCTCGTGGCGATCTGCGAGGAAGTGCGCGACCCCGGCAATCTCGGCACGATCATCCGAGCAGCGGATGCCGCCGGTGCCGACGCGATCGTCCTCACCGGACGCACGGTCGACCCCTACAACCCGAAGGTCGTCCGGTCGACCACGGGCTCGCTCTTCCACCTGCCCGTCGCGGTCGGCGTCGAGCTCGAGACGGCGATCGAGCGCGCGCACGAGGCGGGGATGCGGGTCGTCGCCGCCGACGTGAAGGGTCAGGAGTTCCTGGACCACCGCGCGACCCTCGCGGAGCCGACCGCATGGCTGTTCGGCAACGAGGCGCGCGGACTCGACGACGAGGCGCTGGACCGCGCCGACCTCGCCCTGAGGCTGCCGATCTACGGCGCCGCCGAGTCGCTCAATCTCGCGACGGCGGCGAGCGTCTGCCTCTACGAGACCGCCTTCGCGCAGCGCGCCGGCTGAGCGGAGAGACGCACGGCGTCGGGCCGTGTATTCCGATTCTGTTACAGATCGGTGACTCGACGCGTTCCTGGCTGTGGGCGGTGGGGGAGCCGTCTTAGTGTGACTTCTTATGACGACTCCCGAAAACCCGGCGCCTCCGACGTCGAACATCTCGGTGCGCCGCGGCGACCCGCTCGTGGTGATCGAGGGCGTGCAGAAGCACTACGGCTCGTTCCAGGCCCTCAAGGACATCGACCTGACGGTCAACCGCGGCGAGGTGGTCGTGGTCATCGGGCCCTCCGGTTCGGGCAAGTCCACGCTGTGTCGCACCATCAACCGTCTCGAGACGATCACCGAGGGCTCGATCTCGATCGACGGCGAGAAGCTCCCGTCCGAGGGCAAGGCGCTCGCGGCGCTGCGCGCCGACGTCGGGATGGTCTTCCAGTCGTTCAACCTCTTCGCGCATCTCACGATCCTCGAGAACGTCACGCTCGGACCGATCAAGGTCAAGGGCATGAAGAAGGCCGAGGCCGAGAAGCTCGCCCGTGAGCTGCTCGACCGCGTCGGCGTGGGTCACCAGGCCGACAAGCTGCCCGCGCAGCTCTCGGGTGGCCAGCAGCAGCGCGTCGCGATCGCGCGAGCGCTCGCCATGAAGCCGAAGGTCATGCTCTTCGACGAGCCCACGAGCGCGCTCGACCCCGAGATGATCAACGAGGTGCTCGACGTCATGGTCGGCCTCGCCCAGGACGGCATGACGATGATCGTCGTCACCCACGAGATGGGATTCGCGCGCAAGGCCGCCGACCGCGTCGTCTTCATGGCCGACGGCCAGATCGTGGAAGAGGCCGTTCCCGAACAGTTCTTCACGGCGCCGCGAAGCGACCGTGCCAAGGACTTCCTCTCCAAGCTCATCACCCACTGAGAACCCCCTTCCGCGCCCTGCACCGGGCGCGGATGACCCCAACCAGGAGGACCACATGCGCAAGACACGAATCACCGGCGCCTTCGCCGGTGTCGCCATCGCTGCGATCGCTCTGACCGGCTGCAACAGCGGCTCGCCCACCTCGCCCGGCGCCAGCGCCGGCGGCGACGACGCCAGCGACGCAGCGCTGTGGGAGGTCGCTTCCGACGTCTCGCTCGAGGGCAGCCCGACGTTCGAGGCGATCGAAGGACGCGACAAGGTCATCGTCGGCGTGAAGGAGGACCAGCCCGGTCTCGGCTTCCTCGACGCCACGACGAACGAGCGCACCGGCTTCGACGTCGACATCGCCCGCTGGATCGCCGCATCGCTCGGCTACGACGAGGACAAGATCGAGTTCAAGGCGATCGCGTCGGCGAACCGCGAGCAGGCGATCGTCAACGGCGACGTCGACTACTACGTCGGCACCTACTCGATCAACGACGCGCGCAAGCAGCAGATCGACTTCGCCGGCCCGTACTTCATCACCGGTCAGGGCCTGCTCGTCGCCGCCGACAGCGAGATCGCCGGCGAGGAAGACCTCAACGCCGACACCCGCGTGTGCTCGGCGACGGGTTCGACCCCGATCCAGAACATCAAGGCGAACTACCCCGAGGTTCCGACCGAGGAGTTCGACCTCTACTCGGCTTGTGTCGACGCGCTCATCAATGGCACCGTCGACGCAGTCACCACCGACCAGGCGATCCTGATCGGCTACGCCGCGCAGTACCCGGACGACATCAAGGTCGTCGGCGAGCCCTTCAGCGAGGAGAAGTACGGCGTCGGCCTGCGGAAGGGCGACGACGCGCTCCGCGCTCACATCAACGAGCTGCTGACCGACGGCGGCGATGTCTGGCAGGGCATCTTCGACAAGAACCTCGGCGAGTCCGGGATCACGGTCGAGCAGCCCGCGGTCGACGCGTACTGAGTCGCACTGACACCATGACCACGGGGCGGGGGCGCACGCGCCCCCGCCCCGCACCAGCCAAGGAGACCATGTGGGCGTCATCACCGACAACCTCGACCTATGGGGCGAGGCGCTCGGCAACACCTTGTTGCTGTTCTTCGCCGGAGGGGCGATCGCCCTCGTCCTCGGCACCCTCGTCGGCGCGATGCGTGTGTCGCCGATCCCGGTGGCCCGGGCCTTCGGCACGCTCTACGTCAACACCATTCGCAACACCCCGCTGACGCTGGTCTTCTTCTTCTTCGCGTTCGGCTACCCCCAGCTCGACCTCCCGAACCCCGGCTTCACCGTCCTGGGGATCTGGGCGCTCGGCATCTACACCGCGACCTACGTCGCCGAGGTGATCCGCGCCGGCATCAACACCGTCCCGGTCGGCCAGGCCGAGGCTGCTCGTGCGATCGGGCTCACCTTCGGCCAGGTGATGACGCTGGTCATCATGCCGCAGGCCTTCCGTTCGGTCGTGCCGCCCATGATGAGCGTGTTCATCGCCCTGCTCAAGAACACGACGGTCGCCGCCGGCTTCTCCGTCGCCGAGCTCGGCGTCATCCGCTCCAACCTCAGCGAGCGCGGCGAGAACGCCCTCATCGTGCTTCTCTGGGTGGCCCTGGTCTTCGTCGTCCTGGTGCTGCTCCTCAGCGCGGTGCAGCGACGACTCGAGAACAAGTGGAGGATCGCTCGATGACTTCCGTCCTGTACGACGTCCCGGGTCCGCGCGCGATCACGCGCAACCGCATCCTCGGCGTCGTCACCGTTCTCCTCGTCGCCGCCGCGATCGGCTTCGTCGTCTACCGCTTCGCCGTCAGCGGCCAGTTCTCCGCCGAGAAGTGGTACGTCTTCAGCTTCGGCAACGTGTGGCTCGGCATCCTGAGGGCGCTCGGCAACACGCTCGCCGCCTTCGGTCTCGCCGCCGTCGGGTCGCTCGTCCTGGGCTTCGTCCTCGCGATCGGCCGCTTGTCGGACCACGCGTGGGTGCGCGTGCCGTTCGGCGTCGTGATCGAAGCGTTCCGCGCCGTGCCGGTGCTCGTCTTCATGATGCTCATGTACTACGGCCTGCCCACGCTCGGCATCCGCATGGAGCCGTACTGGGCGGTCGTCATCGCGCTCGTCGCCTACAACGGCTCCGTGCTCGCGGAGGCGCTGCGCGCCGGTATCGAGTCGCTGCCGCGGGGCCAGAAAGAGGCCGGCTACGCGATCGGTCTGCGCAAGAGCGGCGTCATGCGCCTCATCCTGCTGCCGCAGGCGGTGCGCGCCATGCTGCCCGTCATCGTCGCCCAGCTCGTCGTGACGCTCAAGGACACCGCGCTCGGCTTCATCATCACGTACCCCGAACTGCTCTACTACGCCAAGCAGCTCACCTCGCAGCCCGGGCGTCCGATCCTGCAGGCCGGCATCGTCATCGGTGCGATCTACATCGTGATGTGCCTGCTGCTGTCGTGGTTCGCGAACTTCCTCGAGAAGCGGCTGTCGCGGTCGCCGCGAACGACCGGCACCACCGGAGGCGGTGCGGCTGCGGTCGACCCGCTCCACCACCCGGTCCAGCCGACCACCGACACCGAGCTCATCGCCATGCAGAAGGGGATCGGGAAGTACGACTCCAACAGTTCAGGCGGCGCCTGACGCTCCGGCATCCACTCCGACGGGCCCCTCACGCGAAAGCGGAGGGGCCCGTCGCCGGTAGACTCGACTCCCGTGTCCGACGCACCCGAGATCACCCCTGACGCGGTCGCCGCGGCGGTGGATGCGGCCCTCGCCGCCATCGCCGACGCCGCCTCCACCGCCGAGCTCAAGTCCGCCCGCAACGCCCACACCGCCGAAGGGTCGCCGCTCGCGCGCTTGAACGCCCAGCTGCGGTCGGTCCCGAACGAGAAGAAGGCCGAGTTCGGCAAGCTCGTCGGGCAGGCCCGGGGTCGCGTCACGCAGGCTCTCGCCGCCCGCGAGGAGGAGCTCGCCGCCGCCGAGACCGCCGCGAAGCTCGAGGCGGAGGCGCTGGATGTCACCGCGATCGCGCCACGCGGACGCGTCGGTGCGCGGCATCCGATCTCGCTCCTGCAGGAAGAGGTCGCCGACCTCTTCGTCGGGATGGGCTGGGAGATCGCCGAAGGGCCCGAGCTCGAGCACGAGTGGTTCAACTTCGACGCGCTGAACTTCGACGTCGACCACCCCGCACGCCAGATGCAGGACACGTTCTTCGTCGATCCCGTCGCCCGCCACCTCGTCATGCGCACGCAGACGAGCCCGGTGCAGATGCGGTCGATGCTCGAGCGTGACATCCCGATCTACGTGCTGTCGCCCGGCCGGGTGTTCCGCACCGACGAGTACGACGCGACGCACCTGCCGGTGTTCACTCAGTTCGAAGGCCTCGTCGTCGACAAGGGCATCACGATGGCCCACCTCAAGGGCACGCTCGACCACGCGGCCCGCGAGCTGTTCGGACCCGAGGCGAAGACGCGGTTCCGCACCAACTACTTCCCGTTCACCGAGCCGAGCGCCGAGCTCGATCTGTGGCACCCGACGTTCGCCGGCGGCGCACGCTGGATCGAGTGGGGCGGCTGCGGCATGGTGAACCCCAACGTGCTCCGCGCCGCGGGCATCGACCCCGAGGTCTACTCCGGGTTCGCCTTCGGCATGGGGATCGAGCGGACGCTGATGTTCCGCTCCGACGTGAAAGACATGCGCGATATGGCCGAGGGCGATGTCCGTTTCAGCGAGCAGTTCGGGATGGTGGTCTGATGCGCGTTCCGCTCTCGTGGCTGCGTGAGTACGTCGATGTGCCGGCGGATGCCGCACCCGAAGACATCCTCGCGGCGCTGGTGACGGTCGGCTTCGAGGAAGAGGACGTCCACGGCTTTGACCTGACGGGTCCGATCGTCGTCGGCCGCGTGGTGTCGTTCGAGCCCGAGCCCCAGTCCAACGGCAAGACGATCCGCTGGTGCCAGGTTGACGTGGGCGAGGCCCACGGCGGCGTCCGCGGCATCGTGTGCGGAGCCGGCAACTTCTTCGAGGGCGACAAGGTCGTCGTGACGCTTCCGGGCGCCGTGCTGCCGGGGCCGTTCCCCATCGCGGCGCGAAAGACCTACGGTCACGTGTCCGACGGGATGATCGCCTCGGCGAAGGAGCTGGGCCTCGGCGACGAGCACTCGGGCATCCTGCGCCTGACCGAGCTGGGCCTCGACAGCGATGAGGACGCGCCGGTCGGCGCCGACGCCATCGCGCTGCTCGGGCTCGACGACGCAGCGATCGATGTCAACGTCACGCCCGACCGCGGTTACGCCCTGTCGGTGCGGGGGATCGCCCGCGAGTACTCGCACGCCACCGGTGCCGCCTTCCGTGACCCGGCACTGCGCGACTTCGACGAGCTCGAGCAGCCGGCGACCGGGTTCGACGTCGTCGTCGACGACCGGGCGCCCATTCGCGGACGCGTCGGCGCGACCGAGTTCGCCGTCCGCGTCGTGTCGGGGGTCGACCCCTCGCGTCCCACGCCGCCCTGGATGGTGGCGCGGCTGACGCTTGCCGGCATCCGTTCGCTCGGCATCCTGATCGACATCACCAACTACGTGATGCTCGAGCTCGGCAACCCGATCCACGGCTACGACCTCGACAAGCTCACCGGCGGCATCACGGTGCGTCGGGCGACCCCGGGCGAGAAGCTGACGACGCTCGACGGCAAGGAGCGCACGCTCGACGGCGAAGACCTGCTCATCACCGACGAGTCGGGTCCGATCGGGCTCGCCGGCGTCATGGGCGGCGGCACGACCGAGATGACCGACGCCACCCGCAACGTCCTCATCGAGGCGGCCGTCTTCGACACGGTGACCATCGCGCGCACCGCTCGCCGCCACAAGCTGCCCAGCGAGGCGTCGCGCCGGTTCGAGCGCGGCGTCGACCCGCTGCTGCCCTTCGTGGCCGCACGGCGGGTCGCTGACCTCATGGTCGAGCTCGCCGGAGGCGCACTCGAGCCGGTCGGCGGCGCGCTGTTCAGCGAGGTGTTCCTCGAGGCGATCGACCTGCCGCGCGGGTTCGTCGCGGGCCTGATCGGCATCGACTATTCGGCCGAGGAGGTCGTCGCGGCGCTCGAGACGATCGGTGCCGAGGTGTCGGAGACGGATGCCGGCTGGGAGGTCATCCCGCCGTCGTGGCGCCCCGACCTTACCGACAAGTGGACCCTCGCCGAGGAGGTCGCCCGCATCCACGGGCTCGACCGCGTGCCGTCGGTGCTGCCGACGGCCCCCTCCGGACGCGGCCTGACCGATGCGCAGAAGGGGCGACGCCGCGTGGCCAACGCCCTGGCGGCCGCCGGTTTCGTCGAGACGCCGTCGTTCCCCTTCACGACGCGTGAGCGCAATGAGCTGCACGGTTCGGCGTCGGGGGAGGAACTGCCCTCGGTGAAGATCGCGAACCCGCTCGACGGGCAGGCGCCGTACCTGCGCCGCTCGCTCGTGCCGGGACTGCTGCAGGTCGCGCACCGCAATGTCTCGCGCGGGCTGACCGACCTCGCGCTGTTCGAGGTGGGCGCTGTGTTCCTGCCCGAGCCGGGCGTGCAGTACGGCACCGCGACCGTGCCGCCTCTGGCCGCGCGTCCCGACGAGGCCGCCCTCGCCGGGCTCCACGCGTCGATCCCGCCCCAGCCGCGTCACGTCGCGGTGCTCGTCGCCGGGAACATCGCGCCGAAGACGCCGGGGCACGCTGCCGTCGCAGCCGATCTCAGCGACGTCTTCGCCGCCATCGCCGCGATCGGCTCGGCCGCGGGCGTCGAGATCGAGATCTCGCAGACGCGCCGCGCGGCGCTGCATCCCGGACGCGCCGCCGCTCTCACGGTCGGCGGCGTCGAAGTCGGTTACGCCGGGGAGCTGCATCCCGAGGTGTCGGCCGCGGCAGACCTGTCGGGGCGCGTGCTCGTCGCGGAACTCGATCTGGATGCGATCCTCTCGGATGCCGGGAACCGCGTCGTCGTCGCGTCGCTGTCGGGCTACCCCGCAGCCACGCAGGACGTCTCGTTGGTCGTGCCGGCGGAGGTCACGGCGGGCGTTCTCGCCTCGGCGCTGTCGGAGGGCGCGGGCGACCTGCTCGAGTCGCTCCGTCTCGTCGACGACTACCGTGGTGCCGGCGTGCCGGAGGGGGCGAAGAGCCTGACGTTCGCACTGCGCTTCCGCGCCGATGACCGCACCCTGACGGCGGCGGAGGCCAGCGAAGCGAAGCTCGCGGGCGTCGCCGTCGCCGCAGAGCGCTTCGGGGCCGTCATCCGCGACTGATCAGCGGGTCCCGCTTCTCGGGCGCAGTTCCGGATGTCGAGCGCAGAAACACCTGCGCTTCACGTCGGGAACTGCGCCCCACGCGCGCTCGGGGCACCTCGGCTCAGCGCGAGCCCCAGTTCCAGGCGGGCACGTCGAGGAACCCTTGCCCCCGGACCATCGTCTCGGCCTCCGACCGCTGCAGCTCGACGCGGGAGGGCTCGGGCAGCGCATCGACGAGAGCGTCGGCGTGCGACACGGTGATGACCTGGGTGCGCTCGGATGCTGCGCGCACGAGCGACGCCAACGGCGCGAGGAGCGAGGGATGCAGACTCGCCTCGGGCTCGTTGAGCACGAGCAGCGGCGCGGGGCGGGCGGGAAGCAGCGCCGCGCACAGCAGCAGGTAGCGCAGAGTGCCGTCGGACAGCTCGGCTGCGTCGAGGGGACGCAGGAGCCCCGGTTGCTCGATCGTCAGGCGGAAGAGCCCGTCGGTGGTGACGACCCGGACGCGGCTGCCCGGGAACGCCTCGTCGACCGCCCGGGCGAGGGCGGCGCCATGCCCCGCGTCGACGATCGTGGCCCACGTCGCGGCGAGGTTCGCTCCGTCGTGCGCCAGAGTGTGGCTGCGCGTGCCGACCTGCGGGAGCCGCGCCGGCGCGTCGAAGTCGACGCGGAAGTGATCGTAGAAGCGCCACGCGGTCATCGCTCGCCGCAGGGTGAGCAGTTCGGGGGCCGTGTCGCCGTCGGCGAGGTCGGTGACGATGCTCTCGTAGGGGGCGAGCTGCTGGTCGAGCATCGTCCACGAGTCATCGCGCACGCGGGTGAGCTGGCGCGTGCGGTCGATGATCAGCGTCGCGGGCTTGGCGACGTGCCCCGCGAAGACCTGCTCGCGTTTGATCTCGGGGTCGCGAGCGAACGGGCTCGTCTGGTCGCCCTGGGGGATGCCGAGGTCGATGAGGTAGCCCAGCTCGTCGGATGCGTATCCGAGCTGGACCGCGATCGGCCCGCGGCGGACGGTGCCCTGGCCGCCCCCGTTCTCCGGGCCCGCCCAGAGCACCGACGGCAGGCCGCCCTCGCGGGCCAGCGCTCCGACGATGTCGCCCTGCGCGGCCGCGGACAGCAGGCGCAGCGCGCGGTACAGATTCGACTTCCCCGAGCCATTTGGCCCGGTGACGACGGTGAGGTCGCCGAGCGGTACGACCAGGTCGCGCAGTGAGCGGTATCCCGAGACGGCCAGAGTGCGCAGCATCCCCCCACTCTGGCAGCCCCGTCCGACACCGCGGGGCACTTGCCGATAGGGTCGGGGCCGTGAGCGAGATCCCAGCCAGCGTGACCCCATCGTCCGCGGCGGCCACCACCGCCCCCGCCCTCGAGCTGACCGGACTGGTCAAGCGGTTCGGCCAGAAGACGGCCGTCGACGGCATCGACCTCGTCGTTCCCGCCGGCTCGTTCTACGGTCTCGTCGGTCCGAACGGCGCGGGCAAGACCACGACCCTGTCGATGGCCACGGGCCTGCTGCGCCCGGATGCGGGCACGGCCCGCGTGCACGGGATCGACGTGTGGCGCGACCCGGTCGCGGCCAAGCGCACCATCGGCAATCTCGCCGACGGTGTGCGCCTCTTCGACCGCCTGACGGGGGAGCAGCTCATCACCTACACGGCCATGATGTTCGGGCTGCCGCGCCCCGAGATCGCCCCGCGCGTCTCCGACCTGCTCGACCTCATGGACCTGCGCGGAGCGGCCGGCACGATCGTCGCCGACTACTCGGCCGGTATGACCAAGAAGGTCGCGCTCGCGTGCGCCCTCGTGCACGCGCCGCGCCTGCTCGTACTCGACGAGCCGTTCGAGTCGGTCGACCCGGTCTCGGCGGCCAACATCGAGGACGTCCTGCGCAGCTACACGACCTCGGGCGGCTCGGTCATCGTCTCGAGCCACTCGATGGACCTCGTCCAGCGCATGTGCGACCACGTCGCCGTCATCGCCGCGGGCCGCGTCCTCGCCGCCGGCACGATCGACGAGGTCCGGGCCGGCGAGAGCCTGCAGGATCGCTTCGTCTCGCTCGTCGGCGGACGCCACCAGTCGGAGGGGCCGCAGTGGTTGCGACAGTCCTGAAGCTGCGTTATCGCGTCCTCGGCAACACGCTGGCGCGGCGCCCCTGGCAGCTCGTCGGGTTCATCCTCGGGTCGCTGTGGGGTCTCGGCATCCTCGGCGGCCTCGTCGCCGGCTTCGTCGCCCTCTCGGTCTTCGCGAACATCGAGGCCGCCACCGTCGTGGCCGTCCTCGGCGGCTCGCTGCTGGTCCTCGGCTGGCTCGTCGGCCCGATCATCGTCGCGGGGCTCGACAGCACCGTCGACGCCGTGCGCCTCGCGCCGTTCCCCCTCACCCGCCGACAGGTCATGCTCGCGCTCGCCGGCGCCGGCATCACCGGCATCCCCGGGATCGTGACGACGGTCGCGGCACTGGCGACCCTCATCGTCTGGGTGCGGTGGCCGCTTGCTGCAGTCGTGGCCGTGCCGACCGTGCTGCTCGGAGTGCTCACCTGCGTGCTGGCCTCCCGGCTCATGGGTGAGCTCTCGGGAGGGATGGGCGGACGTCGTTCGCGCGAGATCATCGGCACCGTGGTGCTCGTCGTGCTGATCATGACCGGCCCGATCCTCACCGGTATCGCCGCGCTGCTCGACCAGGCGGGCGGCGACCTGTGGACGCGGCTGCAGCAGGCCGCCGGCATCCTCGCGTGGACTCCGCTGGGAGCGGCGTGGGCGGTGGCGCCGAGCGTCGCCGCGGGGGAGTGGATGCCGGCGCTCGCGAGCGCCGGAATCGCGGTCGCGACCCTCGTGGTGCTCTGGATCGTCTGGGACCGCGTCATCGAGACGGCGGTCTCGTCGCCGCGGCAGCGCGCCACCCGCACCGTCGCGGCCGGCAAGCTCGGGCTGTTCGGCGTCATGCCCACGGGCGGTGTCGGCGCGACCTGGGCGCGGTCGCTCTCGGGATGGCTGCGCGACCCGCGCTATCTGCGCCAGCTCATCGTCATCCCGCTGTTCCCCGTGCTCTTCGCTTTCACCGGTGGCACCGACGGGTTCATGTTCCTCGTCTCGCCCGTCCTCGCCGCACTCGTCATGGCGGCGGTGGGGTACGCCGACGTCTCGTTCGACGGCACGGCCTTCGGCACGACGCTCGCCACCGGGATCTCCGGACGCGCCGACCGACTCGGCCGGCTTCTCGGGGCCGCGTGCGTCGGCATCCCGCTCATCCTGCTGCTCACGATCGCGACGTCCGTGCTGTCGGGCGACACCGCCCACCTGCCCGCCGTCCTCGGCGCGGCGCTCGGCGTGCTGCTGGCCGGCTACGGCGTGTGCGCCGTGTCGTCGGCTCTCATCGTCACCCCGGTGCCCGCACCCGGCGACAGCCCGTTCAAGAGCACCCCGGGTCAGAACTCGATCGTCGGACTCCTGGTCTTCGTCGTCTGGGCGGCCGTCGTCGTGCTCTCGCTTCCGGCGATCGTGCCGGCGATCGTGAACGCGGTGACGGGTGAGCAGATGTGGGGCTGGGTCGCGCTCGCCGCCGGCATCCTCTTCGGCGGTGCCGTCATGGTCGCCGGCGTCTTCATCGGAGGCCGCACCCTCGAGCGCTCGGGGCCCGACCTGCTCGTGCGCATCAAGTCGTTCCCGACCTGATCGGGCGACGACCGGCCTGCCCACAGAGGGCAGCCGGACCGATCATCGGTAGCGGCGGCCCTCGTCGCGTCGGTACCGCCACACGACGAGGGCTCCCAGCACGACCGTCCACGCGATGACGCCGAGCACCGCCCACAGCGGCACCTCGGATCCCGTCGCGACGCCGACCACGATCTCTCGGGCCTGACGGATGGGCAGAGTCGACGATGCGGTGTCGAGCCACGCGGGGAACAGCTGCGGGGGCAGGAACAGACCGCCCCCGAAAGCCAGCAGGAACAGCGCGACCTGCGTGACGGCGATGGCGGCCTTCGGGCCCGTCGTGAGACCGATGATCGCGCCGATGAGCATCGGTGGCAGCGCCGTCGCGATCACGAGCACGATGGCCGCGAGCAGCCGGAGCGGTTCGGGGCGCGCGCTCGTGAAGATCCCGCCGACGACGAGCAGCGGCAGCATCGCGACGGTCGCGATCGCGAGGGTCGCGAGGATGAGGGCGCCGATGCGGGCGAGCGGGTTTCCGGGGAGCGTACGCAGGTACGGCGTCCACGGCTTCGAGCGTTGCTCGGCGAGCTCGAGGCCGACGGAGAACAGGCCCGACGACATGAAGGCGAACACCACCATCGAGCAGACGGCGGCCGTCGCGACGGTGCTGTCGGCCACGACCGCCCCCTGCGGCAGCACGAAGAGGCAGAACGCGAGAGTGGGGAAGACGACCGACCCGATGACGGCGATCGGAACCCGTGCGGTCTCGACGAGGTTGTACTTGGTCGTGGTGAGAGTGAGCGAGAGCGTGGACATCAGGCGGCCTTGTCGGTGTGTGCGGAGGTGGAGGTCAGGGCGAGGAACGCCTCTTCGAGGGTCGCCCCGCGCACCGTGAGGTCGGCGAAGGGGAGACCGGCGGCGACGAGCGAGCGGACGAGAGCGTCGGAGTCGCCGACGACGGCGGTGACGGTGGTGCCCGCGGCGGTGTCATCCGCGGCGGTGACGGATGCCTCGGGGTCGAGGCGCCGGATGTCGTCTGCCGAGACACCGCGCAGGGTGACGCGGCGACGCGAGACGTTCGATACGACGGCCGCGAGCGAGTCGTCGGTGCGCACGAGGCCGTCGTCGATGACGACGACGCGGTGGGCGAGCTGCTCGATCTCTTCGAGGTGGTGGCTCGTGACGACCACGGCGCATCCGGCGGCGTGCCGGGCGCGGACGGCATCCCAGAGGGCTCGTCGGGCGTCGACATCGAGACCGGTCGTCGGCTCGTCGAGCAGCACGAGGTCGGGATCGCCGACGAATGCCAGCGCAACGGCGACACGGCGTTGTTGGCCGCCCGACAGTGCGCCGCATTGCTGGCGCAGCAGTGGGCCGAGATCGAACTCGTCGACGATGCGGCTGCGGGGCGCGGGATGCGGGTAGTGCGCAGCGACGAGATCGAGGACCTCGCCCACGCGCAGGGCGTCGGGCAGCGCCGTCGCCTGGGGCATCGAGCCGAGCCGCACGCGGGAGGATGCGGCGCGCGGGTCGCCGCCGAACAGGCGCACCTCGCCGCTCGTCGGCGCTCGCAGGCCCTCGACGAGCGAGAGCAGGGTCGTCTTGCCGGCGCCGTTCGGGCCCAGCAGCCCGACGCATTCGCCGGCGTGGATGTCGAGGGTGACTCCGGCCAGCGCGGTCACGTCGCCGAAACGCTTCACGAGGTCGCGGGTGCTGATGAGGGCGGTCATGATCCTCCTCCGAGGAGATCGAGCAGGTGCGTGCGATAGGTGCGGAACGCGGCACGCCCGGCGGGCGTCAGCGCGACGTAGGTCACGGGCTTCCGGCCCGCGAAGGCCTTGGCGGTCTCGACGTATCCCGCCGCCTCGAGCTTCGCGAGGTGGGTGGTGAGGTTGCCCGCGGTCATCCCGAGCAGTTTCTGCAGCACGGGAAAGGTCACTTCGTCGCCGTCGGCGAGAGCCTCGTTCAATGCCGTCACGATGCGCAGGCGCGCGGGGGCGTGGATCACCGGGTCGAGCTCGGTCATCGGCTGCCTTCCGCCGGGATGACGCCGCGCAGCATCAGGGTCGCGACGACGAGCATGGCGAGCGGCCCGACGGTCGCGTAGACGAGGTAGTTGGTGGGGGAGCCCGCGTACGACGCGACGATCGCGGTGGCGATCATGACGACGCCGAGCGCGTACTGGACGGGCGAGCGCCAGAGCGCCCCGCCGGCGAGGTAGAGCACGCCGACCAACAGGACGAAGATCGCGGGGGAGAGCACCGCCATCAGGGCGGCATCCGCGCCCGTGCGCTGCACCGCGCCGACGAGGAGTCCGGCGCCGAACATCGACAGCGACCACGCCCAGCCGTACATGGCTCCGGCCAGGCGCGACGGTCCGCGGACCCCGGCACCGGAGCGGATGCCGGCGACAGCCGACGCCACGATCCCGGTGATGAGCACGACCCCGAAGACGATCCACGCGGGGGTCGTCGGGATGCGGAACCACGGATTCCCACCGCCGGCCGCTGCGCTCCAGATGGCTCCGAACCCCACGATCCACGCCGCCGCCCAGGTGATGAGCATCACCGCGTAGTTGCGGTTGAGCCAGTGCGCGGTGCGCCGGCGCTGGTCCTGCATGAGGGCGAGCATCGCCGCCGGGTCGGCCTGCTGCTCGTCATCCAGTGAATCGTGCTCCATGCAAACCACTTTGCACCGCAAACCAACAGCCGTCAACCCGGCATCCCCGCTGCCGTCGCCTCGCCGCATTGGGCGCACTTCGGCGGGATAGGCGCACTTCGAAGCGCGCTCGACAGGCGCAACTGCGCCCCACGCCGCGCGCCGCCCGGACGGGATTTGGCGGATGCCGCGAGCGAGCGCTACTGTCGGCGCATGTCCTCGGCCCCGCAGCGCACCGTCACGGTGTTCCGCGCGCGCCGACGTCTGGGCGACCGCCGACGTTAGGCGACTCCGCACGCTCCCGCATCCCGCGGTCGAGCGCGTGGTGTCGCCGCCGCCGGTCCCCGTCGCCGCAGAGGCGACGCCGTCCCAGACAATAAGGTGGAACCCATGCCCCTCTCCGTCGCCGTCTCCGGCGCTTCCGGCTACGCGGGAGGCGAGATCCTGCGCCTGCTCGCCGCCCACCCCGAGGTCGAGATCCGCACGGTCACCGCGCATTCCAATGCCGGTCAGCCGCTCATCGACCATCAGCCGCACCTGCGTTCGCTGCGGCACCTGACGCTGCAGCCCTCGACTCCCGAGGTGCTCGCCGGGCACGACATCGTGTTCCTGGCCCTCCCGCACGGGCAGTCGGGCCAGTACACCGACGCGCTCGCCGAGACCGCGCTCGTCGTCGACGCGGGGGCCGACCACCGGCTGACCTCGCCCGACGACTGGGATGCCTTCTACGGCGGCGACTTCCACGAGCCGTGGGCCTACGGCGTGCCCGAGCTGCTGATCGGCTCCGACGGCGGCAAGCAGCGCGACAACCTCGTCGGCGCTTCTCGCATCGCCGCCCCCGGGTGCAACGCCTCGACCGTCGCGCTGAGTCTCGCCCCCGGTGTCGCCGCGGGCGTCATCGATCCGGGCGACATCGTCAGCGTCCTCGCCGTCGGCCCCTCGGGCGCCGGCAAGAGCCTCAAGACCAACCTCCTGGCCGCTGAGATCCTCGGGTCGGCGAACCCCTACGCGATCGGGGGCACGCACCGCCATATCCCCGAGATCCGTCAGGCGCTCCGCGGCGCGGGTGCGGCCGGCGACATCCGCATCTCGTTCACCCCGGTTCTCGTGCCGATGTCGCGGGGCATCCTCGCCACCTCGACGGCGCCGATCGCCGCCGGTGCCACCGATGCGGAGATCCGCGAGGCGTGGGAGGCCGCGTACGCCGACGAGACGTTCGTGCAGCTGCTGCCCGAGGGTTCCTTCCCCCGCACGGCCGACGTCCTGGGCGCGAACACCGCACTCATGGGCCTTGCGATCGACCGTGCCGCGGGCCGGGTCGTCGTCGTCACCGCGGTCGACAACCTCGCCAAGGGCACCGCCGGTGCCGCCATCCAGTCGATGAACATCGCCCTCGGTTTCGCCGAGACCACGGGCCTGAGCGTGAACGGAGTCGCCCCGTGAGCGTCACCGCCCCCCAGGGTTTCGAGGCCGCTGGTGTCGCCGCGGGCCTGAAGTCGACCGGCAAGCCCGACGTCGCCGTCGTCGTCAACCGCGGCCCCCTCAAGGTCGGCGCTGCGGTCTTCACCTCGAACCGCGCGAAGGCGAACCCGATCCTCTGGTCGCAGCAGGCCATCGCCGACGGCGTCGTCGAGGCCGTCGTGCTCAACTCGGGCGGTGCGAACTGCTTCACCGGCAGCTTCGGCTTCCAGACGACGCACCAGACCGCCGAGAAGGCGGGCGAGCTGCTGGATGTCAGCTCCGGCGATGTGCTCGTCTGCTCCACCGGCCTCATCGGCACCGGAGACGAGGTCTTCCGCGCCAAGGTGCTCGACGGCACCGCGGCGGCGATCGGGGCGCTCAGCGCCGACGGCGGCGAGGACGCCTCGCTCGCGATCATGACTACCGACTCGCGCCCCAAGCGCGCCGCGGTCTCGCGGGGCGGCTGGACGATCGGCGGCATGGCGAAGGGCGCGGGCATGCTCGCGCCGGGCCTCGCGACGATGCTCGTCGTCATCACGACCGACGCCGTGCTCGACGCCGCACAGGCGGATGCCGCGCTGCGCGCCGCGACCCGCACCAGCTTCGACCGTCTCGACTCGGACGGTTGCATGTCGACCAACGACCAGGTGACCCTCATGGTCAGCGGCGCGTCCGGCGTGGCACCCGACCCCGACGACTTCGCCGCCGCGCTCGCCGAGGTCTGTCACGACCTGGCCGAGCAGCTCCAGGGTGACGCCGAAGGCGCCAGTCACGACATCACGATCGAGGTCGTCGGAGCGGCATCCGAAGAGGATGCGGTCGTCGTCGGCCGATCGGTCGCCCGCAACAACCTGTTCAAGGCCGCGATCTTCGGCAACGACCCCAACTGGGGCCGCGTGCTCGCCGCGATCGGCACGACCGACGCCGCCTTCGACCCCTACGACGTCGACGTCTCGTTCAACGGCGTGCGGGTCTGCACGGCCGGCGGTCCCGACCGTCCGCGCGAGGAGGTCGACCTGACACCCCGCGCGACCCGCATCCTCATCGACCTGAAGTCGGGTGAGGCTGCGGCGACGATCCTCACCAACGACCTCACGCACGACTACGTACACGAGAACAGCGCGTACTCCTCATGAACGACATCGACCTCCAGCAGACCACGCCCGAAGAGGCGGCGGTCAAAGCAGGTGTGCTCATCGAATCGCTGCCGTGGCTGCAACGCTTCCGCGATCAGATCATCGTGATCAAGTACGGCGGCAACGCGATGGTTTCCGAGGAGTTGCAGGAGTCCTTCGCCCAGGACATCGCCTACCTCCGCTTCGTCGGCGTCAAGCCCGTCGTCGTCCACGGCGGCGGCCCGCAGATCTCGCGGATGCTCGACCGGCTCTCGATCGAGAGCGAGTTCAAGGGCGGCTACCGCGTCACGAGCACCGAGGCGATCGATGTCGTCCGGATGGTGCTGACGGGGCAGATCAACCCGCAGCTCGTCGCACGCATCAACACCTACGGGCCGTTCGCGACGGGTCTGTCCGGCGAGGACGCGGGCCTGTTCGGAGGTCGTCGTCGCGGGGTCGTCATCGACGGCACGGAGCACGACCTCGGCCACGTGGGCGATGTCGTCGAGGTCGACCCGCAGCCGGTGCACGACCAGCTCGACGCGGGCCGCATCCCCGTCATCTCCTCGATCGCGCCCGACCTCGACAACCCGGGGCACTCCCTCAACGTCAATGCGGATGCCGCGGCGGCTGCTCTCGCGACGGCGCTCGGCGCGACGAAGCTCGTCGTCCTCACCGATGTGCCCGGCCTCTACGCCGACTGGCCGAACCGCAACTCGCTCGTGTCGCACCTGACCTCGACCGACCTCCGCGCGATGCTGCCGACGCTCGAATCGGGGATGATCCCGAAGATGCAGGCATGCCTCGACGCCGTCGACGGGGGAGTGGACACGGCGGCGATCATCGACGGACGACAGCCCCATTCGGTGCTCGTCGAGGTCTTCACAGCCCAGGGAATCGGCACGGAGGTGGTGGCGGGATGACGAACCCGACGATCCAGCAGACAGCGCCCACGTGGGCGGACGACGTCGATCGTGATCTGGTGCGCAGCGCCGGAGCGCGTCTCGCGCTGCTCGAGCGCGGCGAAGGCGCCTACGTGTGGGATGCCGACGGCAAGCGTTACCTCGACTTCCTCGCCGGCATCGCCGTCAACTCGCTCGGCCACGCCCACCCGGTGTTCGTCGAGGCGATCTCCCGTCAGGCCGCCACGCTCTCGCACGTGTCGAACTACTTCGCCACGCCTCCGCAGCTCGCGCTCGCCGCGCAGCTGAAGCGTCTGGCCGGAACGGGCGACGGCGGCCGGGTGTACTTCGGCAACTCGGGGGCCGAGGCCAACGAGGCGGCGTTCAAGCTCGCCCGGCTGCACGGCGGAACCGACCGCCCCCGCATCCTCGCGCTGAAGGACGCCTTCCACGGGCGCACGATGGGCACGCTCGCCCTGACCGGCAAGCCGCAGATGCAGCAGCCGTTCGAGCCGATGGTGCCCGGCGTCGAAAGCATCGACTCGACCGTCGAGGCGCTCGAGGCCGCCATGGACGACCGCGTCGCGGCGCTGTTCGTCGAGCCCATCAAGGGTGAGGCGGGCGTCGTGCCGCTGCCCGAGGGCTACCTCGAGGCAGCGCGCGAGATCACCGCCCGCCACGGCGCGCTGCTCATTATCGACGAGATCCAGACGGGTGCCGGGCGCACCGGTGCGTGGTTCGCGTTCCAGCACGCGGGCATCGAGCCCGACGCGATCACGGTGGCCAAGGGCATCGGCGGCGGGTTCCCCATCGGGGCGCTCATCACCTTCCCCGCCGCGAGCGACCTGTTCTACCCGGGC
The DNA here is from genome assembly GCF_049707515.1 of Microbacterium arborescens. Classification (GTDB taxonomy): domain Bacteria; phylum Actinomycetota; class Actinomycetes; order Actinomycetales; family Microbacteriaceae; genus Microbacterium; species Microbacterium arborescens_B. The sequence continues at coordinate 244,369 of NZ_JBNAFI010000002.1, forward strand.
ACGCACGGCTCGACCTTCGGCGGCAACCCGCTCGGCACCGCCGTGGCGGCGGCCGTGCTCGGCGAGATCGAGAACGGCGGCCTCGTCGAGGCTGCGGCCACCCACGGCGCGCGTATGCGTCACGTTCTCGAGACCATGGACTCCCCGCTCATCGAGGGAGTGCGGGGTCGCGGTCTGCTGCTGGGCGTCGCGCTGCGGCACCCCGTCGCGGGCGCCGTCGTGGCGGCGGCTCAGGAGCACGGCCTGATCGTCAACGCGGCGAACGACCGCACGGTGCGCATCGCGCCGCCCCTGACCATCGGCGACGTCGAGATCGACGAGTTCGCCGACCTGTTCCTCGCCGCACTGCGCACCGTCGAGTCGGCCCTGCTTCTCGAGAACACGACCACGGAGGAATCCGCATGACCCGCCACCTGCTCCGCGACGACGACCTCAGCCCGGCCGAGCAGGCCGAGGTGCTCGACCTCGCCATCGCGCTGAAGAAGGACCGCTGGAAGCTCAAGCCCCTCGAAGGGCCGCAGACGGTCGCTGTGATCTTCGACAAGTCGTCGACCCGGACGCGCGTCTCGTTCGCCGTCGGCATCGCCGACCTCGGGGGATCGCCGCTGATCATCTCGACGGCGAACAGTCAGCTCGGCGGCAAGGAGACCCCCTCCGACACAGCGCGCGTGCTCGAACGCCAGGTCGCCGCGATCGTCTGGCGCACGTACGCCCAGGCGGGCCTGGAGGAGATGGCGCGCGGAACGCGGGTTCCCGTCGTCAACGCCCTGAGCGACGACTTCCACCCGTGCCAGCTGCTCGCCGACCTGCTCACGATCCGCGAGCACAAGGGCGACCTCGCCGGGCTGACGCTGTCGTTCTTCGGTGACGGCCGCTCGAACATGGGCCACTCGTACGTGCTGGCCGGTGTCACGGCGGGCATGCACGTCCGGGTCGCCGCTCCGCAGGGCTACGAACCCCGAGAGGATGTCGTCGCCGACGCCCAGCGCATCGCCGCGCAGACCGGAGGCTCGGTGACGATCCTCGTCGACGCGCTCGAGGCGGCCGCCGGCGCCGACGTCATCGTGACCGACACGTGGGTTTCGATGGGCAAGGAGGAGGAGAAGCTCGCGCGCATCCGCGACCTCGGTGCGTACAAGGTGACGCAGCAGACGATGGATGCCGCCGCCGACGGTGCCATCTTCATCCACTGCCTGCCCGCGGACCGCGGCTACGAGGTCGACGCCGACGTGATCGACGGCCCGCAGAGCGTCGTGTGGGACGAGGCCGAGAACCGCTTGCACGCCCAGAAGGCGCTGCTGGTCTGGCTGCTGCGTCAGCAGTGACCGCCGAGCGGTGAGGGCCGGCCGGTGCCCGGGATGAGGGGGATGCTGCAGCGTCGCCCGCTGTTCGCGCCCTCGCGCATCGACGGCGTCGACCTCGCGCGCGGGCTGGCCGTGGTCGGCATGCTCGCCGCGCACCTGCTGGTGATCCCCGACCTCGACTGGACCGATCCGTCGACCTACGACGGCATCGTCCACGGGCGCTCATCGATCCTGTTCGCCACGCTGGCGGGCGTCTCGATCGGTCTGATCAGCGGCGGTCCCGTGCCGATGCGCGGCCCGCGGCTCGAGACGGCGCGGCTGCGGCTGCTCGTGCGGGCGGGGGCCATCTGGGTCATCGGGGTGCTGCTGCTGTTCCTCGCCGTTCCGGTGTACGTCATCCTGCCCGCGTACGCGCTGCTGTTCGTGCTCGCCGCGGCGGTCCTGCCGCTGCGGGCGCGCACCCTGCTCATCGCCGCGGCCGTGGTCGGGCTCGTGGCGCCGTTCCCACAGGCGGCGATCGACGGGCTGTCGTTCTGGTCGACGCCGGAGGGAGCCGATCTCGCGAACGCCGTCGGCTGGCACTACCCGTTCCTGACCTGGATGGCGTTCGTGCTCGCCGGTATGGGAGCTGCTCGCCTCGACCTGCGCGCCCGCGCCACTCCGTGGCTGCTCGCGCTCGCCGGGCTCGCGCTGGCGGTGGCCGGTGCCGTGCTCGACATCGGGTGGGGGCAGTCCGAGGACTTCGGCCAGACGCCCTGGACCGGCGAGGCTCACTCGTCGGGGGTGTTCGAGGTGATCGGGTCGGGCGGCTTCGCCCTCCTCGCCATCGGTGTCTGCGTGCTGATCTGCCGGACGCCGCTGACGTGGCTTGCGCTGCCGCTGCGCGCCGTGGGCTCCATGCCGCTCACGGCCTACTCCGCCCAGATCGTGGTGTGGGCGATGACGCGACCCGCTGCCGAGCCCGGCATGTTCGAGCTCGACGTGTACCGCGATCTCGATCCCTTCTGGCCCATGACCCTCGGCATCCTCATCGCCTGCACGGTATGGGCGCTGTTCGTCGGCCGCGGCCCCCTCGAAGCGGGCGTCGACGCCCTCGCCCGGCTGACGGTTCGTGGTCGCTCCGAGACGCCGGGCGCGGGGATGCCGCCCCGATAAGCTGGAGCGATGAGCGCAGACACGTCAGGCGGCACGAACTCCGGGGCTCTCTGGGGAGCCCGCTTCGCGTCGGGCCCCGCGCCCGAGCTGGCCCGACTGAGCCGATCGACGCACTTCGACTGGGCGCTCGCCGGCTATGACATCGCCGGCTCGCACGCCCACGCGAAGGCGCTCGCCGCCGCCGGCTACCTCACCGACGACGAGGAGAGCCGCATGCACGCGGGCCTCGACTCGGTGCTCGCCGCCGTGCGTGACGGCTCGCTGCAGCCGGCCGAGAGCGACGAAGACGTCCACGGTGCTCTCGAGGCCGCGCTCATCGCGACCGTCGGCCCCGAGCTCGGCGGCAAGCTCCGCGCCGGTCGCAGTCGGAACGATCAGATCGCGACGCTCGTGCGGCTGTACCTGCTCGATCACGCCGAGGTCATCGCCCGCGACATCCTGCGCGTCGTCGACGCGATCGTCGGACAGGCCGAAGCGCACTCGCGCGCGATCATGCCGGGTCGTACGCACCTGCAGCACGCTCAGCCGGTGCTTCTGGCCCACCACCTGCAAGCACACGCGTGGCCGCTCGTGCGCGATCTCGAACGCCTGCGCGACTGGTCGGTGCGCGCCCGCGTCTCGCCGTACGGCGGGGGAGCGCTCGCCGGCGCGACGCTCGGCCTCGACCCGCAGCTCGTCGCGACCGAGCTCGGTCTCGACCGCCCCGCCGAGAACTCGATCGACGGCACGTCGTCACGCGACGTCGTGGCCGAGTTCGCGTTCGTCGCCGCCATGATCGCGGTGGACGTCTCGCGGTTCGCGGAGGACATCATCATCTGGAACACCCGCGAGTTCGGGTTCGTCACGCTCGACGACGGCTACTCGACCGGGTCGAGCATCATGCCGCAGAAGAAGAACCCCGACATCGCCGAGCTCGCCCGTGGCAAGGCCGGCCGTGTGATCGGCAACCTCTCGGGCCTGCTCGCGACGCTCAAGGCGCTGCCGCTCGCGTACAACCGCGACCTGCAGGAAGACAAGGAGCCCGTCTTCGACTCGATCGAGACGCTCGAGGTCGTCCTCCCCGCGTTCGCTGGGATGATCGCGACGCTGCGGTTCGACCTCGACCGCATGGCGGAGCTCGCGCCGCAGGGCTTCTCCCTCGCGACCGACGTCGCCGAGTGGCTCGTCAAGCGGGGCGTGCCGTTCCGCGAGGCGCACGAGATCTCGGGCTCGCTCGTACGGCTCTGCGAGCAGCGGGGGATCGAACTGCACGAGGCATCCGATGACGATCTCGGCGCGGTGTCGGAGCACCTGGCGCCCGAGGTCCGCGAGGTGCTCTCGCCCGAGGGCTCGGTCGCGAGCCGCGACGGTGTCGGGGGAACGGCCCCGGTGCGCGTCGACGAGCAGCGAGCGGCGCTCATCGGTCGGGCTCAGCAGGCGGTTCGCGTCTGGCACGTGTGATATCAGTGCTCCGCTGATATTTCGTTTTCATGAGCCCAGGGCTTATATCCTCGATATATAAGTGATAGCCTGATCGTCATGTCGATCGCTGTCATCGCCGACATCGTCGGCTCCCGCCTCCTCGACGACCGCAGCCGCACGCAGGCGCGGATCGAGGCGGCGATGGCCGACGTCGATCGGGTGCTCCCCGTCGCGACGTCGCCGATGCGCGCCACGTTCGCCGACGAGTTCCAGGCGGTCTTCACCGATCTCGACGATGCGCTCGCGTGGCTGCTGCTGCTGCAACTCGCACTGCCCGACGAGGCCTCGCTGCGCTTCGGGCTCGGCGTCGGCGACGTCGGATCGGTGACGTCGGGAAGCTCCGACATCTCCGACGGCCCCGGCTGGTGGCGGGCGCGAGAGGCGATCGAGCAGGTGCACGGGATGCAGGACCGTTCGGTCCCGCGCGCCCGCACCCGCATTGTCGGAGGTGGCGACGAGGATGTCGCCATGGCCGACCGCATCCGCTTCGCCAACGTCTACGCGCTCGCCCGCGACGAGCTCGTCGGGGCGATGTCGGAGCGCGCCCGGCGCCTGACCTACGGCCGCTGCCTCGGACGCACGCAGGGGGCGCTCGCGAAGGAGGAGGGCATCACCCAATCGGCGGTGTCGCAGTTGCTGGCCTCATCCGGTGCCGCAGCGGTCGTCGCCGGGTATGTCGCCCTCACGGAGCGTTCCTCGTGATCGGCGCGGGGCTCATCCTTCTCGCCGTGGGTGCGCTCGATCTCGCGCGCAAGCGCCTGTCGGGCGTGCGGCTCGGGATCGTCCTGATCTTCGTCGGCGCAGCGCTCCTGCCGCTCGCCGCCTGGGCGGGAGCGGCAGTCTGGTGGTTCGCGGCTGTCGCGGTCGCTGCGGGCTGGGCGGCCGCGACGTCGACGCGCGAGCCGACGCGCTGGGGGCTCTGGCCCGCTGCGCTTCTCGCTGTCGTGGTCGCCGTCGCCGTCGCCCTTGTCGGGGTACGCGACGGTCAGGGCCCCCTCGAGCGCATCTGGCCGATCGACTCGCCCCTCGGGGTCGTGAGCCTCGACCTCGCCGTCGCGCTGGCGGGGACTCTGGTCTTCCTCGTCGAGTCGGGCAACGTCATCGTGCGCGCTTCGCTCCGCGGCGGCGTCGTCGCGGCCGAGGCGACGAACGCGCTCAAGGGCGGCCGAATCATCGGGCCGCTCGAACGCGTCCTCGTCTTCGCACTGACCCTCACCGGAGCCTTCACCCTGCTCGCCGCCGTGCTCGCCGCGAAGGGCATCGTGCGCTTCCCCGAGATCTCCCGAGACCACGAGGGGGGAGATCGGGCGGAGTACTTCCTCGTCGGCAGTCTCGTGAGCTGGGTCGTCGCTCTCGGTGCGGCCTTCCTCATCTGGTGGGGCAGCGCCGGCTGACCCTTGCCGTCCGGCGCCGGCTGCGTCATGCTCACCGCATGGCGAAGATGGAGCATTTCGAGATCCCGGCCGACGACATCCAGCGCGCGCAGACGTTCTACCGCTCGGTGCTCGGTTTCGAGTACGAGCCGTGGGCCGACGACATGGGGATGCTGCGGCAGCCCGACGGTGACGGCGTGGACGGCGACCTGCACGTGCGCGGCGAGGTGCCGCATCCGACCGTCGTCTTCACCGTCGAGAGCATCGAAGACACCGTCGCGGCGGCCGTCGCTGCCGGGGGTGAGCAGGTCGGCGAGATCCAGCCGCTCAGCGACACGTCGCGGTGGGTGTACCTGCGCGACTCCGAGGGCAACGTGATCGGTCTGTACGACGAAGGCGGCGCCGCTGCCTGACCGTCGGCGACGCCGGGCGCCGGGCAGCCCGCTGATAGCCTGGAGCGCGTGTCTGATGAAGCCCTGACAACCGCCCCCGTGGCGCTCGATCCCGCGTTCGAGAACGTGTGGGACGAGCTGGTGTGGCGCGGTCTCGTGCATGTGTCCACCGACCAGGAAGCGCTGCGAGAGGCGCTCGGCGGAGACCCGATCACGTATTACTGCGGCTTCGACCCGACGGCGGCATCCCTGCACCTCGGTCACCTCGTGCAGCTGCTGACGCTTCGCCGTCTGCAGCTGGCCGGACACAAGCCGCTCGGTCTCGTCGGCGGCTCGACCGGCCTCATCGGCGACCCGCGTCCGACCGCCGAGCGCACGCTCAACTCGCGCGAGACCGTCGCCGAGTGGGTCGACCGGCTGCGCGGTCAGATCGAGAAGTACCTCAGCTTCGAGGGTGAGAACGCCGCCCGCATGGTCAACAACCTCGACTGGACGGCGCCGCTGTCGGCGATCGACTTCCTGCGCGAGATCGGCAAGCACTACCGCGTCGGCACGATGCTGAAGAAGGATGCCGTCGCCGCACGCCTCAACTCGGACGCCGGCATCAGCTACACCGAGTTCAGCTACCAGATCCTGCAGGGTCTCGACTTCCTCGAGCTCTACCGCCAGTACGGCTGCACGCTGCAGACCGGCGGCTCCGACCAGTGGGGCAACCTCACCAGCGGCACCGACCTGATCCACCGTGTCGAGGGCACGTCGGTGCATGCCTTCGGCACGCCGCTGATCACCAACAGCGACGGCACGAAGTTCGGCAAGAGCGAGGGCAACGCGATCTGGATCGACGCCGAGCTCACGAGCCCCTACGCGTTCTACCAGTTCTGGCTCTCCACCGCGGATGCCGATGTCGCCGAGCGACTGAAGGTGTTCACGTTCCTCTCGAGTGCCGAGATCGCCGAGTACGAGCGCCTCGTCGCTGACGAGCCGTTCCGTCGCGCGGCGCAGAAGCGTCTTGCGTTCGAGGTCACCGCGACCGTGCACGGTGTCGACGCGACGGCCAAGGTCGTGGCCGCATCCGAGGCCCTGTTCGGTCAGGGCGACCTGACCGCCCTCGACGCCGCGACGCTGCGTTCCGCGCTCGTGGAGCTGCCCCACGCTTCGGCGCCGGCGGGGTCGTCGGTGGTGCAGCTGCTGGTCGACACCGGTCTTGTTGCGAGCCTCTCCGAGGCTCGGCGTGCAATCGCCCAGGGCGGCGTGTCGGTCGACGGAGTGAAGGTCGACGACGAGTCGGCGGTCGTCACCGGTGGACTGCCGGGCGGGGTATCGGTGCTGCGTCGCGGCAAGAAGACGCTCGCGGGCGTTCTCATCGAGGGCTGACCCAGACGGATGCCGTTCACCCCGAGCCACGCCGTCGTCGCGCTGGCGGTCGTTCGCACACCGCTCGTGCCGGCGGCTGTGGCGGTGGGGGCCATGGCGCCCGACCTGCCGCTGTTCGTCCGCGGGATCGGCATCAGCTATGCGCAGACGCACGCGTATCCGTGGCTGACCGTGGTGATCGCGGGTGTGCTGCTGCTCGCGTGGTGGCTGGTGCTGCGGCCCGCGGTGCGCGAGCTCGCACCGGGATGGGTAGCCGGCAGGTTGCCCTCGGAGTGGGATGCCACCGGCGGTGACGCGCTGCGGACGGTGCAGCAGATCTCCGGTCGGCGCCCGTCGGTGGCGTTGACGGTCGCGCTGGTCGTGGTGTCGCTGGCGATCGGGGTACTGACCCATATCGCGTGGGACGCGTTCACGCACGAGGGCCGGTGGGGTGTCGAGCTGATCCCGGCGCTGGCTGAGCGGTGGGGTCCGCTGCACGGCTACCGCTGGTTCCAGTGCGCGTCGAGCGTGCTCGGGCTCCTGGGTCTCGCGGTCGCCGGCGCGGTGTGGCTGCGCGGGCGTGCCCGGGGCCCGGTGCTCCGGGTGTTGCCTGCGCCTGTGCGGGTGGTGTGGTGGGCGTCGCTGCCGATCGTGCTCGTCGCCGCGACCGTGATCGGTTTGATCGCCTATGGCCCGCTGACTCCGGAGTGGACCGCGCAGCACCTGGCGTACCGGGTGCTGCCGCCGGCGTGCGCGATCTGGGGCGTGGCGACGCTGGTGCTGTGCATCGTGGCGCAGGTCGCGCGGCGCCGCGCCCACTCCGCCCGCTGACACTCCCCGGTCGTTGAGCGAGGCGCGCTAGCGCCGAGTCGAAACGCCCGACACCCGCCGCCTCCTTCCGCCGACCGATCTTCCGGTCGTTGAGCGAGGCGCGTTAGCGCCGAGTCGAAACGCCCGACACCTGCCGAGGTCTCACACCCCGCGAAGGCGGTCGATCTCGCGACGTTCGCGCTTCGTCGGCCTGCCCGCGCCGCGGTCGCGGACGGCAAGCATCGCTGTCGGCTCGCGCGGGGGAGTGCGGTCTTCGAGCGCGGTCGCGGCGACCGGTGCGCCGACGCGCTTCGTGAGCGTCTGTCGTACGACGAGGATGCGGTCGAAACCTGCGATCCGCACGCGCAGTTCGTCACCCGGCTTCACCGACTGCGACGCCTTGACTTTCTCGCCGTTGACCCGGACGTGCCCGGCGCGGCACGCCGTGGTCGCGGCCGAGCGCGTCTTGTAGATACGCACCGCCCAGAGCCACGAGTCCACGCGGACGGGGGCGTCGGATGCGGTCATGCGTCCATTCTCGCCGACGCGTCAGGTCTGGTCTCCGGCGGTGTGCTCGGTGGTGCCGCCGAGGTCGAGCGAGACGAGGGCGACGTGAGGCTTCGGGCGGGCGACCTCACGGAAGCCTGCGGTGAGGAACGTCGACAGGGCGCCGTGGTACAGCTCGTTGGAGGTGACCTTGCGTCCGGCGTGGGGATCGACGGGATACGCCTCGACCACGCGCGCGCCGTTATCGCGCGCGAAGGCGATCGCCGCGTCGAGGAGCGCGGCGTTGAGGCCCGAGCCGCGGTGCTCCTTGCGTACGGCGAAGCAGCTCACAGCCCAAACGTCCCCGTCGTCCCACGGTTCCTCGGTCGCACCCGCGTAGGCGCGCGTCTTGCTCAACCGAACCTGCCGGGTACGTGGGCCCACGCGCACCCAGCCGGCGGCGTCGCCGTCGACGTATGCGATGAGTCCGGGGGAGGGCGCGGCATCCACTTCGTCGCGGAAGGCGGCCGCGCGGCCGTCGATGTCGGTGCGTTGAAAGTCGGCATTTGTCATCGTCCACCACTGACACTGACACTCGTGCCCGTCGCCGCCGCCGCTCATCGCGTGCTGTGCATCGCTGAAGCTGCCGGGCGTCACCGGCACGATCGTCGTCTCGCTCATGGGCCGACCGTAGCGCCCGGCTCCGACACCGGCAACGCGCCCGGGTGCAGCGGTTCGCGAGCGGGCGCGAGACCGGTTAGGATAGGGGAGTTGTCCGCGTGCGGACAGCGGACCGGGATGTGGCGCAGCTTGGTAGCGCACTTGACTGGGGGTCAAGGGGTCGCAGGTTCAAATCCTGTCATCCCGACGGTCTGAAGCCCCGACGAGCGAAATGCTTGTCGGGGCTTCGCGGTCTCTGGCGTCGGCTTCTCATTCAGCCCGCATCTGCCTGGGGACGGGCGCGCCTACTGGATTCGCGATAGGCCCATGGCGTGTTACCGGTGAACTCCCGGAACGCCTCATTTGCGCGGCTTCGGCTGCGCCATCCCGCCCTCCTGCCGGCCTCAGCGACCGTCGTGTCGGTCTCGCGGAGGATCTTCGCCATCCTTTCGACCCGCAGCATTGTGAGGTACGCATGAGGCGTCTTTCCGAAGGTGGCGCTGAACACCCGCGTCAGCTGCCTCACGGACAGGTTCGCCGTCGCGGCCAGCTCCGGCAGCGTCCAGTCCCGGGCGGGGTCCTGGTGCAGCGCGTCGCGGACGGCGAGCAGCTCGCCTCTTATCGAGACGAAGCTGCGCCCGCGGGGAAGGGTCGGCCGGGCGAGTGCTGGTCCCGTTGCTTTCGCTAGGCCCGGCGTCACCCGCAGATGCGGGTTAAGGACATCGGCGATCAGCAGCCACAGCGCCTGCATGCGGAGGAAATGTCCTCCGGCATCCTTGCTGGCACTCAAAGCCGCCATCTCATCCAGCCACGGCATGAGCATCAACGGTCTTCGTCGAGGTCACGACGCCGCGCGTCATCTCGCACTCGGGACACCACGCGGTCGAGAAGCTCGGATGCTGATTGGTGTGGTGGACGCTCTGCTCCACGGTGTGCCCGCAGGTCAGGCTGCGCTCCCAGATGTCGAGCTCCTCCTCGCGGCGCGGGCTGCTCAGGAGGATTCGGCTGATGTTCTCGTACTGCTCCGGTGACATTGGGATCGGTGGGCAGCAGTAGCCGCAGTGGGTGGCGCGAGATCCGGACATGCTCCAGCGATGGGCTTCGCAGTTCGGATGCATCTCCTTGTACTCCGCCTGATCGGCGTCATACTCGATCTTCTGCTCGGGCGTGAGGTACATCGTGCCGGGCCAGTTGCCGAGGTTGTCGATGACCGGCAGTCCGCAGCCTCGGCATGGCTCGCCGGCCGCTGCCTGCTCGCGGGTCAGGTACATCCCCATCTCCCGCCACTCGCGGCGCTTGGCCTCGTCGCGGTGCGCCCTCGCCTCCTCCTTGAGTGAGTTCGTGAGCTGGCGTTTCGCCGCACGCTCTGCCTTCTGCTCGTCGGTCAGCTTGGCCACGTCCCGGCCCTCCCTTCGATGTCGGAGGCCGGCCCCACACTCATCTCATGGCGGACCTCTACACGAAGAATGGCCGACCGCTCCGACGCAGCGGTGACAAGTTGTTTGCGCGGTCGGGAACGTACGTGGGCAAGATCAAGGGCGACTACGTCTTCGATCCATCTGGCCGCTACGCCGGCACCATCGTGGGGGAGCGGGTCGTCTACCGTTCGACGCACTCTGCTCGGATCTCCAGTCCTTCTGTCTCGGCGAACCGTGGAGGGAGCGGTGCAGGCAACCGCGGCGCCTCCGGCATGTGGGGCGACGAGCCTCCGTTCCCGGACTGAGCGCGCCGACACGCCGCACCTGACTTGATGTGGCAGTTCTTTAAGTGGCTGCGCTATGCTCATCTTGTTCACGGCAGCGACGAGAGGAACCGCAGATGGCGATCCACACCCCGAAGACCCGCGAGGATCTCGCTCGCCTGCTCAACCCCATGCGTCTCGAGGCGACCCCGTTCGAGCGTGCGGTTGCGGTCGGTGCCGCCGAGAAGCGCACTGTCTCCCCGGCGGCCCCCAAGTCTGGCCCCGAGTACACGCGATGGATGCGGACGGTCGAGGCGCTGCACGAGGGGCTGATGCTGCTCCGCCGCGGATGGCGGCGGGACGACCCCGACAACTTGCCCTACTTCTCGCACCCGGAACTCCGGCTCGGACTCGTCGCCAGCAGCGGCGGCAAGTTCACCGGTGTGGCCTGGGGCAACCCCAGCACCAAGAACGACAAGGGAGTGGCGTTCGCGCGTCGGGTCGACCTGAACGGCCAGGTCGCTCTGTTCGACCAGCCCACGGGTGATGGTGGCTCCTTCGTCGTCGACGACCTGTGGATCCTGCTCTACAACGAGCGCGACGGCATGGTCTACCTCGAGCTGTCGCACCCGATGTCGATGACCGGCAAGAAGATCGACACCTGGTCGGAGCGGATCATCTTTCCGACGTTCGACCTGGCGCTCGGTGCGTTCTCCTTTGAGGAGATCGAGGACGAAGACGAGGGCGACATCGGCTTCACCGTGACGCGTCGCTGAGACGCGTCGGTTCCCGACCATGAGCACCACCACCTTCGTTCCCGCGCGCCTCAAGATGGCGCGCGCCATTCGGCAGATGACCGCGACCTCGCTCGCGGCTGAGGCCGGCACTACTCCGCCGTGGGTGTCGCAGTCCGAGCGCAGCAAAGAAACACCCAGCCCAGAGCTGATCCGTGAGTTCGCGCGCGCCCTCAACTTCCCGGTGGACTTCTTCTACCGGCCACTCGAGCAGCTGCCGCCCTCGGATGCCTTCCACTTCCGGGCGACGTCGCGACTCGCCAAGAAGGATGAGGACACCGCGCGGGCGCTGTCAGCGCTCGCAATGGAGCTCTCGGACTGGATCGAGGACACGTACCGAGCCCCCGACCCGGCGGTACCTGAGTTGCAAGACCTCATTGGCTCAGATGACGAGGTCGCGCCCGAGCAGGCGGCGGAGGCCCTTCGCGGTGCTTGGGGGCTCGGCGTGGCGCCGATCAAGAACCTGTTGCAGCTCCTCGAGTCCAAGGGCGCGAAGATCTACTCGGCCGGAGGGCCGCTGCAAGCCATCGATGCCTTCTCGTTCCGCCACGGGGCGACGCCGGTCATCTTCCTCAACGTCCACAAGTCCGCCGAGCGCCTCCGCTTCGACCTCGCCCACGAGCTTGGGCATCTCGTCATGCATGGTGGGTCACTGCACGTCGAGCCCGGCAAGGAGAAAGAGCTTGCGGCGAACGACTTCGCCAGCTCGTTTCTCATGCCCCGCGCAGACGTGCTGGGATCCATTCGCGGGAACCTGATGCTCGAGGACGTCCTCGTTCTCAAGCGGCGCTGGCGGGTCAGTGCGATGGCCCTCAATCTGCGCGCTCACCGCCTGGGCGTAATTTCAGAGTGGACCTACAGCACGCTTGCTAAGCAGCTCTCGATCGCGGGCTTCCGCCGCGGCGAGCCGGGATCCGACCTGCGGGTCGAGTCCTCGAGTTTGCTCACGCAGGTCATGAGCGACATGCGCGCACGCGGAGAAGGTTTCTCCGACATCGCGCGCGCCCTGAACGTGCGAGCGCAGGATGTGCAGGATCTAATGCTCGGTATTGTGACGTTCGCCATTCAGGGCGACGGCGTCGCGCGTTCGAGAAGCACTGCCGATCTCCGTGATGCTTCCCTGGCACCGGTGGCCGACCTGAATGCTCGACGCGGCTCGAGCTAGTTCTGATTCAGCCCGTGGCGTCGGCTGTCGAGTGCGTCCTTGAAGTGGCTCTCGGCCGCGTCGATGTCGCGGGTCGGCGTGGACGGATCGAAGACCCGGAGTAGCGAGAATCGAAAGCTTGTCGGGTCGGTACGGCGCAGCTCGACGTTTCCGCCGTGGCCGTTCGTGGCATAGGCGCTCCAGCGCTGCCGGATGTTCTCGGCGCCGTCCGCCTTGCCGACGTAGTGCCGGCCGTCGCTTGTGTCCGTGATTAGGTACACCCCGACGACGGACGAGAGCGCAGTGCGCCACGAGGCGTAGCGATGCTCGCGCATCACCGCCTGGAGCTGAACATGGCTTAGGACGAGGCGATCGAAGCCGGGGAACGGAATCGGCTCCGCGTCGGCGATGCCGACCACCGGATAGCTCGCCGCCGTGCTGGCGTTCATCCGCCAGGTACGGGGTGATTTCCAGCCGATTACGAGCCGCTTGCGAAGGTCAGCCATGTGGTCAGACTCGACGACGTCGAAGGTGCGTCGGATGTCGTCGTAAGCGATCTGGCCGCGGTTTTCCACCACGGACCAGAACCGCGCCTGGTCTCCGCCCTCCTTGATGAACACCACCCAGAATCGCGGCGGCACCGCAGGGAACCGTCTCGTGTCCGAGGATTGCGTCGCCGTATAAGAGAAAATCTCGGCATCGGTGGAGTCCGCGTGCAGCCCCTGCAGCCCGCTCTCCTCTGGCTCGGTCACGAAGGCGTGACGGATGACGAGCGCCTGCGCGGGGTCGATGCCGGCGTCGATGAGGAGCGGGCCGAGAGTCAGAGCCATGAGTCGATCGTGCCGCCTTTCGCGCGCACTCGTGGTCAGGCTCGTCTACTGTTTCGCGGCCAGCTGCCTGCGCATGATCTCGACGATGTTGTCGCGGTAGCGCGGCTTCAAGCGGTGGCGAGTGCCCGCCTTCATCTCCTTGACGAGTTTCTCGATCGACTCGGCGTGGTGGAAGCTGCCGCCAACCGCTAAGTAGGGGCGTAGCCAGACATCGGGATCGACGGGGTATCCCTCGCTGGCGAAGGCTCGAACGAGCTGGACGACGGCATCCTTGCCGCGTCCGGAGCTCAGGCCGTTGTAGTCCTCGTTTTGGAACATCTCGGCGGCAGCGAGCAGGAGCGGATCGCTCGGCGGGACTGACGTGCCGGTGTGGAGGTTGAGCGCGCCAAGGCCATCGAGCCAGGTGCGCACCATGTCATACCGCGACCAGATGAGTACGAAGAGCTTGCCGATCGAGTCGGCTTCGACCGCACGACGAATGGTCTCAAGCTCGCGTTGCTCGTATGGGTGCAACGCGACGACCGCGTGGTCGATGACCTTGTCCTCGCGCTTCAGGCTGCCGAGCTCGCGGATGTTGAAGACGATCCGATCGGTCTTTTCGGGTGCTATGAACTCCGCGGCTTCGACGTCTGCGCCGCGGTCGTCGTGGTTGAACTTCTTCACGTCCGTGACGGCGAAGAGATACGGCGAATCGCCGATCCAGTCTCGGATCAAGGCGCTCTGTGGAATCATCGCGGTGCCGTGCTGTCCCCAGTCTTCGCGCACCATGTAGGCAAGTTCGGTCACGCGGTCATGATTGCAGTGGGCTCCGACATCGCACCGAAATCGCTACGGGAGCGGCCAACCATCGGCTGCGACGCGCTCACGCCAATACGTCGCCGCGTCCTTCCCGGCTTGCATAGTAACGAACTCATCAGTTCGCTCCGCGAGGGCAACCTTCGGGTCGGTGACATCGACGAATGCCTCCAGCGCGATGTACAAAGCAGTGCCGCTGGCAAACTCGGCATACCCACGGGTGGACTCAATGACGGCAAACGTGACCGGATTGCCGTGCACGAGTGCGTTGCGAGCTCGGCGTCGACGGGCGTCGAGTACTGCACCCTCGGAGGTGAACTCCGCCATGAGCGCGGTGTAGATGGCGTGATCGCTGAGGCTCGCGAACATGCGCTCTATCCAGGTGCGCTCGTGTTCAAGGCGACAGAGAGATAGGAAGTCGTCGGCACGGTCGGCGAGGAACAGCAGCCAGGGCTGCTTCGGCCGATCCGACATCCACTCTCGGGTCAGCTCAGTGAGTAGCTCAGTGCGGCCACCCCCTCCAAGCAGGCACATGTGCGCCGCGGTCTGAAGGTCGCCCAGCCAACGGGCGTGCGCCCACCGCTCATTGAGAAGCGCGAAAAGGTCATCCGGCTTCATGGCGGCGTGAGCGGCGACGTGCTGCACGACGCGGTCGGAAAGCGGGATGACACTGCTGATGTCGGCTTCGGAGGGCTTCCGTAGCGCCATATCGCGGCTGAAGGGGTGATCGGCGGCAGTTTGCACGTCGATGGCGGCAGCGAGGAACTTTGGGAGCTCTTCGCGGGCTAGCGCTTCGGCGATCCGGGGTCCCTGCTCTGCGACCGCCTCAGAAGTAATTCCGGCGCCGTAGGTGTCGTCGGGAAAGCCGGTCTGCCTGTGCACGGCGTGATGGCCTCCGCCGGCATTTCGTCCAGAGCGCAGCACGTGGTACTCGGCTAGCCGCGGGCGGACACCACCGACGCGGTGGATCGAGACGCTCAGAATCGTGTCGACGATGGCGCGGGCCTTTTCGACGGCTCCGGCCGCTTTCGTGACGCCGAGGTCGACTCGGACGATCGTGTCCACGTCGGACTCCTCGTCGACCATCTTCGCGACTTGGAAGCTGTGCCCGTACTGGACGATCTCCCACAATTCTTCCTTGTGTGGAAACTCGAACCGGCCGGGCTCTGCGTTGGGCACCGCCCAGTGCGCGTCGCGGAACATGACGTTGCCTGCCTCGAAGTCGGCATGAATCCGGCCCTTGAATCCGATCCAGACGACGGTCGCCTCTTCCTCGGCCGGGGATCCCACAAAATCGCGAGCCTTCTCGAGTCGCTCCTCAAGTGGCGTGTCCTTCTCGCCCATTGGGATGTCATCGGGGTTGCGGCCGAACGCGATGATGCTGACAAGCCCACTGAAGATGCCTTCGGCATGGTGTCCTCGCCTCGTCAGCTGATCAAAAAGCAACTCCGCGATCGGACGATACTCACGACGAGCGAGCGTTTTGTCCTGCGCTGCGGCAACCAGATCGTCCCAGGCCGCGCGGGCGGCTTCGTCCGTTTCGAGCGCTGTCAGGAGCGCCGCTGCGGTCGTCGTGACGTCGACCCAGACTGCCGCAGTGCGCGTTCCGGGCTCCTCGATGAGCGTAGTGCGAGGGGCCCCGGTGAGCGCGGCACAGGCCGCTTCGAAGGTAGCCAGCGGTGTGGCGATCTGGGTCCGCAGCGCGGGTCCGAGAGCGATTACGGACTGCTCGAGGTCCAGCGTGAGCGAAATGCGGTTCGGCTTCGGGTTCCATGCTTCGGCGCCGCTCGCAAGGCGCACCCACTCGACGATCTCGCTCACGATGACCGTGAGCGGCAGGACGTCACTCGTGCCGTGGCGGCGGTCCAGCGAAGACACCAGTGATGGGAGCCATGCCGGAGTGGTCTCTGACCAGTGGTCACTGACGTTGTAGTCGATCATCATCGGCGGGCTCGGGTGTGGTGTTCGGAATGTAGGCGGGCGCTCATATCTGCTTATGACTATGACAAACGATGCCCCCAGCGAATAGTGATCGAACGTTGTGCTTTTTGCAGCGAGCGCGACCGGCGCATTGACGTAGGGATTCGGTTCGTCATACTCAGCAGTCCTCCTCGCCGGGCTGCGGCTTCACCGAGAGGAACCCATCCGGGGTTCGTCGGCCGCATCCGATGAGGAGGCTCGCGATGAGCGAGAACGAACTGCCTGAGGTGCCGGCCACGGCTCTCGGCCCAATCCGCTCGCTGAGCGTGCGCATCACCGACGGGCTGCGAGCGCAGCTCGAAGTGATCGCCCAGCTCAACGACCGGAGCGTCACCGAAGAGATCCGTCTGGCGTTGGAGGCCTGGGTTGAGACCAGCAAATCCGATCCCAAGGTGCTCCAGCGCGCCGAGACTGTGCGGGCTGAGATCGAGCGCGAGGCGAAGACCAAGCGGAGTGCGATCGAGGCCATCTTCGGGAGTGCGCCGCCCAAGGGCGGTCGCACCACAAAGCAGGCTCCGGCCTGACCCGCGCCGGGCGTCCGGGATCGAGCATCGTCATGCTCTCCCGGGCGTCTCGGCGCTTCAACTCACCCGCCCTCGTTGCTGCCCCGCGGCTTATCAGAGAACCAACCGAGTTCTCGGCCGCGACAACAGTAAGGAGGTGGGAGCGATGGTGAAAAGCATCGTCATCCCGTACGACGGGACTCGTCCGCCGCGACTCCAAGAGATGGCCGACATCGGCGCCTTCCAGGAGGCGGTAGACGGCTGGCTCGAGATCATCGAGGTGCCCGGCATGGGCGTCACGATGTACGTCAACGAGGCGGCTCATCGCGACTTCGCGCCGCTCAATACGCGGGCGATGGCGCTGCGGTGGCTCTACAGCGTCGAACCGATGCAGCATCCATTGCTCTTCGGAGATGTCGTGCTCTCCGGGCTTGGCGACGAGAACGAAGGTGACGTGCCTGAGGCGATCGTGCGCGAGCTGTTTGACGCTACGACGTACTTCATCGACGCGCGCAGCCACGCCGGCCGGATGTGGAGCGAGACCCGCGCGCAGTTCAGCAATGTGTTCGACGCCGCGGTCTGGTGCATGCTCATCAGCCGATTCACTCGGCCCGGCGTGCAGATCCGCGTGCGCTCGGTCGTACGGAGTCCCGCCTGACTACTACGTGCCGCCCAAGGTTGAGCCATCCGTGCTCCCTCGGGCGGCACGCTCACCTACCCCTCGTTGATGCCCTACGGCTTCCAGCGGAACCGCCCGGGTTCCCGGCCGCTCGCATCAAGGAGGAAGAGATGGCGAAAGCACTATTCGTTCCCGTGGATCCGACGGCACCCATCGATACTCGCGAACTCGCTCGTCTTGAGGACTACCAATCAGCAGTCGGCGGCTGGATCGAGCCAGTCGATGCGCCAGCACTCGGGGCGACGATCTATGTAACGAGGAGGGGCTTATCCGGCAGATGCCACTCAATCCCCGCGCCACGTTCCTGTGGTGGTTCTAGGTCCCGGCGGCGCGCCAGAAGGCGATGCTCGTCGGTGACGCCGTGCTGGTAGGCATGCCCGACCGGCTCGGCGAGAGCACCGATGTGCCTGATGCTGTGCTCGAGTTGACTAGCTTCGGGCAGCGGTGGCGAATCGAGTACCTGACCGAGTCCGACGCGCGTTGGCGACAAGGTGATGTCGGGCACGGCGACGTGTGGGAGGCAATGGTCTGGGGCATGGTTCTCTTGGAGCGAGCAGTCGACGTAAAGAACGACCGGCTCGCTCCGTTCGACCCGACTGCGACGCGTGCCAATTCCATCTTGCCGGACTAGACAGCGGCGGCCATTTGAGCAGCGAGCAGTCGCAGCTCGTGGCCGCCGCTCTTCACGTTCCGAGCTGTGGACGCCAGTACTTGCGAGAGGTGAGGTGCCAGCCACCGCAATCCGGACAGCGATACGCGCGTGCCTCGGTCTTCGTGCGCCGCGAGCCGTCCTTGTGTTGCGCTGAGGCCATGGCAAGCAATGCCGCGATGCGGTCTCGGTAGCGCACCTTCTGGCACTTGGGCATGTCGAGATCGTCTCAACGACCTCCGACATGAACGGGCGACGCGCTCGGGGCGTCCTGCGTTCTTGGGTTCTGCTCACCGTGTTCGACAGCTACTCGACGAGGCCGACTATTCGAGAAAAACCCTGGTCGTGGTATAAATAGGGTGATCGCATCCGCAGTTCATTCCGCCTTCTTGCGGGGCTGCAGGCGGCTCGGGCTCCGTCGCTACGTCGGCGTCCGCCGATATCGTTTAGGTGCCCGATCGCTTCACCATTTACCCGCGCACTGACGCGCGAAGGAGACCCTACCCGTATGGCCAAATCACTACTCGAGCAACTGCCCAGCATCGTCGCTGCCGGCAAGCGACAGGCTGCGCAGATCCTCGAGCAGCTGGAGGGTCAGAACCGGGTCTCGCTGCAGACTCGCGAGCTAGTGATCCCAGCGAAGGACAAGGCAGGGTTCAACCTCTGGGGTTCCCGTGCGGACGAAGAGACGCAGTCCTCGCCGAACCGGCTCATCTACGGTGACAACCTTCTGGCGATCGCGGCCTTGCTGGCTGGCGACGACGACACGCCGAGCATGCGCGGCAAGGTCGACCTGATCTACATCGATCCGCCATTCGACTCGAAGGCTGATTACCGGACAAAGATCACACTTCCGGGCGTCACAATCGACCAGAAGCCGACCGTGCTCGAGCAGTTCGCGTACTCGGACACCTGGTCTGACGGCACTGCTTCCTACCTCGCGATGATCTCTGCGCGGCTGGTGCTCATGCGCGAGCTGCTCTCCGATGTGGGGACGATCTACGTTCACCTCGATTACCACGTCGCTCACTACGTGAAGCTCGTGCTTGACGAGGTCTTCGGTCGAGCGAGTTTCCGTAACGAGATCGTCTGGAAGCGAAAGGGCGGCTCGGCTCTCGGCACGATGAATCGCATGTCCGTCAATACCGACAGCATCTTCGTGTACACGAAGACCGACGAGTTCATCTTTAATCCGGTGTACGTCCGCAACGAGGAGTACATCAACGAGATGTTCCGGTACTCCGATGATGACGGACGCCGCTTCATGCTCAACGTCATGCGCAGCCCTAGTCCGCGCCCGAACCTGCAGTACAACTACAAGGGATACAAGACGCCGCCGAATGGGTGGGCGGTTCCGCTCGCCACGATGGAGCGACTCGACGCAGAAGGCCGGCTCTACTTCCCGGAGAGCAAGACCAAGCAGATCTACAAGAAGGTCTTCCTCGACGAGTACCCGGGCCAGCTCGTGACCAATCTCTGGGACGACATTTCGCTCCTCAAGGGCAAGAATGCCGAGATCGTGGACTACGCCACGCAGAAGCCCGAGGCGCTCCTCAATCGCATCATCCAGCTGTCCAGCAACGAAGGATCAATCGTCGCTGACTTCTTCGTCGGCTCCGGCACGACTGCTGCCTCTGCCGAGAAGCTCGGGCGACGGTGGCTCGTAACTGACCTTGGCAAGCCGTCGACAATGATCACGCGCAAGCGCCTGATCGACCAGGAAGCCAAGCCGTTCCTCTACCAGGCCATCGGCGACTATCAGGTCGAGCAGGCTCGCTCGACTCTCGGTCGCAGCTTCCGCGTCGGCGACCTCTCGCGGGTCGTTCTCGATGTCTACGGAGCGCTACCGCTCCCTCCCGAAGAAAACGTCAACGGGAGCCTCGGTCGCCTGCCGGGAACGCGAACACTCGTCATGGTCGACAGTCCCGCGCGTCTCACGACCGCGTCGACCCTCCGCCGAGCGCAGGGCTTCCGCGAAGTAAAGATGGGCGGCTTCGACAAAGTCATCGTGCTCGGGTGGAACTTCGCCGCCGGCATCGGTCAGGACATCTCCGACCTCAACGATGACAAGCTCGAAGTCCTCGTGATCCCACCAGACCTTCTCGACCGTCTCAAGAAGAAGGGCGCCGACAAGCTTGCGTCCGAGGTGCGATTCTCGAGTCTCCAGTACCTGCAGGCAGATGTCGTGGCTCGCACTCAAGACGCCACGGGCGAATCGCTTGTGGTCACGCTGCAGAACTACGTTCTGCTTTCTCCTGATGCGATCAATCTCGACGAGAAGAACCGCGCGGCGCTGCAGAACGTGATGAACAACGAGCCGCTCGCGCTCATCGAGTACTGGGCCGTTGATCCCGACTACGACGGTGAGGTCTTCCGCTCGGTCTGGCAGGACTACCGCGGAAATACCGACAACGACGAGGACCCGCTGCGCGTTGTCACGACCGCCACGCTCGACCTCGGACGCAAGGAGGGCGCACGTACGATCTGCATCCGTGCCGTCGACGTCTTCGGTTTCGAGTCAGAGGTAGTCATCCGCGACGTCGAGGTGTCGGCATGAGTGGCTTCGCTGACTTTCCGCTCGCCAAGGGGCTGAGTACCCTTCTCGCTCCTCAGATCCCGGATCTGGTTGGAGGGCTCGGCGCACCGCTGCTCGAGGAGGTTACGCCGGTCACAGCTGAGCTCCTGCGCTTCTGGTTCGAGCAGGACTATTGCGACACCCGCTTCCTGAACTTTCACGAGGGCCAGCGCCAGGCGATCCTCAACATCATCTACGCGCACGAGGTACTGGAGACAACACGACTGCGCGATCTTTACGACGCCGTCGCTGGGGACTACCTGCTCCAGGGCGGTGTCCTCGGTGAGGTGACGCGCCAGCGCCACGACTATCCGAAGTACGCCGCCAAGATGGCGACCGGAACGGGCAAGACCTGGGTGCTGAACGCCCTCATGCTCTGGCAGCACCTGAACAACGCCGCCAACCCAAGTGACCCGCGCTTCTCGAGCAACTTCCTTCTCGTGGCGCCCGGCCTCATCGTCTACGAACGCCTGCTTGACTCGTTCATGGGCAAGGAGCACAACGGCGAGCGAGACTTCACGACCAGCGACATCTACTCGCAGCGTGACCTCTTCGTTCCGGAGAACTACCGCACGAAGGTCTTTGCCTTCCTTCAGTCGTCGGTCGTGACGAAGACAGAGATCGGGCGCAAGGTCACGGGCTCGGGGCTCATCGCCATCACCAACTGGCACCTGCTCGCCGGGCAGGAAGACCCGGACTTCCTCGACGACGAGGACGAGATCGACGCACCTGGCGCAGAGATCAGCCCGAAGGACGCGGTGCAGAGCATCTTCCCGCTCACGCCGGGCACCTCAGCCGGAAATGCGCTCGACACTCTTGATCGCCGCTTTGCGCGCGGCGGCCCGCTCGAGGCGCTGAAGGATCTGCCGAGTCTTGTGGTCTTCAACGATGAAGCGCATCACATTCACGAGGTCAAGAAGTCCGAAGAGGTCACCGACGTCGAGTGGCAGAAGAGCCTGACGGAGATTGCTTCCACCAAGGGCGCGCGCTTTATGCAGTTCGACTTCTCGGCGACGCCGTACAACGAAGTGGGTTCGGGCCGAAAAAAGAACAAGGCCTACTTCCCTCACATCGTCGTCGACTTCGATCTGACCTCGGCCATGAAGGCCGGACTCGTGAAGGCGCTCGCACTCGACAAGCGCAAGGAGGTCGCCGCCCTCCCGCTCGACTTCCGCGCCGAGCGTGATGAGCAGAACGCGGTCACAGGCCTGTCGAACGGTCAGCGCGTCATGCTGCGCGCCGGCCTCAAGAAGCTCCAGATCCTCGAGGACAAGTTCAAGGACGCCGACCCGGACAAGCACCCGAAGCTGCTCGTGATTTGTGAGGACACGACCGTGTCTCCGCACGTCGAGGAGTTCCTGAAGACGGCCGGCCTCTCCGAGGACGACATCCTCCGTGTGGACTCGGGCCGTAAGTCTGAGCTCGGCGCCAAAGACTGGGAGCCGGTCCGCGAGAAGCTTTTCGACGTCGACAAGCACGCGCAGCCGAAGGTCATCATTTCCGTCCTGATGCTCCGCGAGGGCTTCGACGTCAGCAACATTTGCGTCATCGTCCCGCTGCGGTCTTCGCAGGCTTCGATCTTGCTCGAGCAGACCATCGGTCGCGGCCTCCGTCTCATGTGGCGCGGCAATGATGCCATTGACGAGCTGAAGGCTGAAACGCGTGAGCGTATGGCCAAGCGCATGGAGCCGACCAACTACTTCGACGTGCTCTTCGTCGTCGAGCACCCGGCCTTCTCGGACTTCTACGAAGAGTTGCTCAACGGCGGACTGGCCGTCGAGGTCGGCGACGAGGACGAGAAGAACACCTCCGCCACGGGTGACCTCGAGTTCGTGGATCTTCGGCCGGGCTACCAGGCGTATGACTTCGAGATCCCGATCATCATCCGCGACGCCGACGAGGAGCTACGCGAGCCGAGCATCAACCCGCTTGAGCTGCCGGTCAGTCGATTCCCGCTCGACCTCATCCTGAAGCAGGTCGGCAAGGGCGACCGGTTCGTCTCCGAAGACCAGCAGACCGGCACCCAGTTCGGCGACTACCGCGTCGATGGAGGTGTGCTCACCGCGACCGGCTACAACGACTACCTTTCGCGGATGACGACGCGCGTCACTGAGGCGCTCGGTCGAAACATGACGACGTCGGCAAAGAAGTACCGCGAAATCAGTCAGTTCCCGATTCTCCAGTCGTACCGACCGCTCCTTCTCGGCTGGATTGATACCTACATCCGCAAGCGCATGTTCGGTGCTGCCTTCGACCCGCTCGAAGGCGAGAACTGGCGCGTTCTTATGCTGGACGATGTCGCCCACGAGCTGGCCGGCACCTTCGCCACCATGCTCGTCGAGCTGCAGGAGAACCAAGAGGTCGACTCTGCGATCGTGCAGTACCGGAAGCTCTCCGATGTCGCGACCATCCCGGTGCGGGCAAGCTCGGCCGCCGAAGTCAACAAGTGCATCTACGAGCGCCTGCCGATTCCGACGAAGGCCGGCGGCCTCGAGCGCACCTTCCTCCACTGGGCCGACGGCGACTCTGCCATCGAAGCGCTCGCCAAGGTGCATGAATACCGCCACGACTTCCTTCGTCGGCCGTACCTAAAGGCCGACGGCATGCCTGCCCAGTACTCGCCCGATTTCCTGGTGCGCACTGGAGACGACATCTATGTTGTTGAGACGAAGGCGCAGTCCGCGCTCAGCGACGAGAACGTCAAGCGCAAGCAGCGCGCGGCTCTCGCCTGGTGCGAGCAGATCAATGAGCTTCCGGAGGAGCAGCGCGATGGGCGGCTCTGGCACTACGTCCTGCTGGGCGAGACGATCGTGAAGGACTGGAAGAAGAAGAACGCACGAGCGAGCGAGCTGCTCGACTACGCGCGACTTCGTCGCTCAAGCACGGCTCGTCAGGAGAAGCTCCTGTGAGTGAACCGGTGCTCCCGCTTTCGCTGATGGATCGGGAGCGCTTCCTGGCGCTCTTCTACGAGCCCGAGCGGTTCGACATTCACGCCAAGACGTTGATGCACTTGCATGTGCTTCGTGTGGACGGCGGCGACTTCGCGATTAAGCCGCTGTTCCGCGAGCTCGTCAACAACAGCATCAGCTACGTACTGTCCCGGCAGAACCTAGAGAAGCTGACCAGTGACCTGAGCCGCATGGGCGAGTTCTTTCGAAAGACCCAGGTGCAGTTCAAGGCTCCCGATTCCAACGCTGGTGAGGGCGGCGAGCTGCTGCTGTATTCCTTCCTCGAGGGGCACCTTGGGGCGCCCAAGATCCTCTCGAAGATGGAACTCAAGACCTCATCGGAGCACTACGTTCACGGAACTGATGGAGTCCACCTGCTTGAGGTCGCCGAGGGCGAGTACCAGCTGATCTTCGGTGAATCGAAGATGTACGGCGATGTCACGGGTCGCGTCGGATCGAGCGCGAAGCGCGGCGTCCAAGCCGCCTTCGCGTCCATGGGCAAAGTCCAAGAAGACGACTTCGACTTCGACACGTGGCTCGTTGAGTCAGAGCTTCTCAAGGAGAGTCTCGACCCGGCGAAGGTTGAGCTCCTGGCAACCATCCTGCTCCCGCCGGCCTCGGGCGGTGCGGAAATAACCAAGTCCAATGCCTTCGGTGTCTTCATCGGCTTCGAGCTGGACGTGACGGAGTATGCGTTCGCCGACCACACCGCCGCAGAGATCGAGGAGCACCTACGAGGCATCGCTCTCTCGGCGATTACCGATCAGGTCGAGACGATCAAGACCGAAATTCAGAACCGCGGCCTCGGCGGCTACCAGTTCCACATCTACGCCGTGCCGTTCCTGAAGCGGAACGTCAACGGCACCGTGCGTGGCATCGAAGACATTCGCATTGACCTGGCGTCGGAGCTCAGCGGGAAAAACCTCCGTCCTCCGAAGGAGAAGACGACGAAGTGACCGAGCGAACTGCCGCTGACGTGCTCAGCGAGATGATCGTCGCTCGCCCCGACTTCCAAACGGCGTACGGCAACCTCGAGCGATCCGTCGCCGCCTCGTTCCTTTCGAGCGACGTGAGTGGTGCGCTCGACGCGACCGAGGCGAAGCACCTGCTCCGCTACGCCGACGTGCTGTCACATTCCAGCGACCCGCGTCACCGCGAGCTGGCGTACACGACCATCGCGCTCCTGCGCGAGTATGACGCCGCGGTCGGGCTCGGCGAGGAACTCGGCGATCGGGTGCTAGCCGTCGCCGAGGCGGTGCTGGTGCAGCTCGGCAACTTCCCGGGCATCAGCACGCTTCAGAAGCGCGTTGGCAGCCGGTATGCCCTGCCGCTGTCGCGCGGCACGCTGCGCATTGCCAAGGAAGTCCTGCAGCGCACTAACAAGGGCGATGCCATCCTGACGGACACGCAGTACGCGATCACCGAGAAGATGCGCGGTGAGGACTTCTTCAGCTTCTCCGGTCCCACCTCGCTCGGGAAGTCCTTCATCATCAAGGACGCGCTCTACGACATCGTGCGCCGCGACGAACTCAACGATCACTGCGTCGTCATTCTCGTTCCGACCAAAGCCCTCATCGGGCAGACGGCGGCTGATCTTCGAAACCTCCTCGCGGAGGTGCCCGAGGTCAACGTGGCGACCTATCCGTCGCTCCCCAAGCTGCTGCGCCAGAAGTACCGGCGCACGATCTTCGTGCTGACGCCGGAACGCCTGCTGCGCTATCTCGCCAACCCGGTTCGGGAGATTGACTACCTGGTCGTCGACGAAGCACAGAAGGTCATCGCGAAGAACGACGCGCGCAGCTCGCTGTACTACCACGCCATCGTCGAAGCGACGCGGCGCTTCGCGACCAAGCTCGTGTTCGCATCGCCGAGCATTGAGAACCCGGAACTGTTTCTCGAGCTGTTCGGCAAGGCGACCAACGGTGCCCTCACCGTACGGGAGCGCACCGTGGCGCAGCAGCGCTACTTCGTCGACCTTGTCGCCAAGCAGCAGTACTACTTCTCTGGGCTCGACACCACATCACAGGAAATGGAGCAGGCGCCGACCGAGACCAACGTGGTCGATCTGGTGCTGACTCGCAGCGGCGACCGCAAAGCCATCATCTACATCAACGGATCGCTGAAGTCTGCCGAGTTCGCGATGCGACTTGCTGCGAAACGGCCCGTCGTGACCAGCGACAAGGTGGACGAGCTGATCAAGCACGTTCGCGAGTACGTGCACAAGGACTACTTCCTCGGGAGCACCCTGAGCCGCGGCGTCGCCTTCCACCACGGCAAGATGCCGCAGGAAGTGCGCGAGCGTGTCGAGGAGGCGTTCTCCGACCCGGACTCGCCAATCCAGTTCGTGGTCTGCACATCGACGCTCCTCGAGGGCGTCAACCTGCCAGCGAAGAACATTTTCGTGCTGAGCGACAAGCACGGGAACAGCTCGTTCACCAAGATTGACTTCGAGAACCTCGCCGGACGTGCCGGCCGCCTCACCTACGACTTCTCCGGCAACGTGGTCTGCGTGCGCGAGGAGGCGAACCGGTGGGCCGACACGACCCGCGCTCTCATCCCTCGCGCCGAGCCGGCGAAGGCAGAGAGCTTTCTCGTGAGCCCGCCGAACAATCGGAAGAAGGAGTACACCGACATTGCGCGGATCCTTCGCGGCGAAGCGCTCCCCGGAACGCCGTCCGCCGACCAGCAGCGAAGCGTTGAGCAGTACGCATCGATTCTGACGCTGCATCAGATCGACAACCAGCAGACGCCGCTGCGCAGCTACTTCCTCGACAAGGTGCAGGGCGGTCGGGACCTCTTGAAGAAAGCCGCCGCGTCGGTGGTCGTGCCGACTGACGTGCTGCGGCGATCGCCGAACATCCTGCCGGAATATCAGGACAGGGTCTGGACGGAGCTCACCGAAGGCTCGGCGGAGCCGCTCGTAGCGGATGACGCCGATCTGAACGACGTGCAGACGTTCCTCAACGTCCTCCGTCGCCTCAGCGAGCTGTACGGCTGGCGTACCACCGAAGTTTCGGGAACCGATCCGCTCATGCCGAAGAACGCGGACGCCGAGGGCTGGGACCGGCGCCTGTACTACTGGGCGCTGCTCATGCGGGGCTGGGTACGCGGCGATCCGATCAGCCGGGTCATCTCGAGCTCGATCGCCTACTACTCGCGGACCGGGTGGATCACCTACCGGGACTACTCGCGCGAGGAGAGTCTCGTTCGCGAACCCTTCGACCGGAAGTCCGCCAAGCACATCAACCTCATCATCGAGTGGACGCTTCGCGACATCGAGGGCGGCCTACGGTTCCGCATCATCGGCTATCTCCAGAACTTCTTCGACGTGAGCGTAGAGGCGCTCGGGTGGGACGCGTCTGGCATCAACGTCGCGACGCTCGTTGAGTACGGCACGACCGATCAGCGGGCCATCCAGCTGCAGGAGGTTGGCTTCGGCCGAACCGTGGCGACGGAATTGCTGACAGACCATTCGGACGCGCTGTCCTTCTCGGCTACCGGCGAGCTGGAGGGCTTCGACTATGAGACGATCCTGGCCAACGCCGATCTGTCCGACGAAGCACGGGCTGAGGTGGAGAACATCATGGTGAAGGTGGCGGTGCCAGTGGACGTCACCGAATCGACCGCCGACTAGCGCCCCGCGATCCTGAGTGCTCGCGTCGCCGAGGCGTTTTTCCATAGATACGAGCCCGACCTATCTACGCTCGCTTGCGCCGCCTCCGCTGCGCTTGACTGTTGCTCATGGCCGAACCGCAAGAAGCACCCGCCCAGCCGGAAGGCGTTGACGTCTACGTCATCAACTACGACGAAGAGGGCAACGAGGTGCGTCTGCTGCCGGCGGAGGTCGAGGACGCCGACTTTCGAATCCGGTCCCGGGACTACGGAATCAACAAAGGTATCTGGCGGATCGAGCGCCTGAAGCACGGACCCCTGATCGCTACCGACGCCCAAGTGCGCGGCGTGAACATCGGAAGCCTGGGGCGGGCTATCAGCGGCAATCTGCATGGGACCGAGCTGTACGTCGATCACAGCACGCCGCCGATCGACGAAGACCTTCTGATGCTCGACGAGCGGTATGTCATCAACGTCGAGGACGACCACACGGTGACGGCGATCGTCACGGAACGGTTCCCGACCCAGCCAGTCCAGAGCGCGGTCGAGATGAAAGCCGCGCTCTCGCGGATCACTGGCGCATACGGCTGTCGCATTCGCGAGGTGCGCTTCCTCCTTCCCGGCGGCACGCCGCCGGAGGAGCTGATCGATACTTGGCCCGCCGACCAAGAGTGGGCGGCGCAGTTCCGCGCCGATACCGCGGCGAGCATCGCCGAAGGGGCTCACGATGTGCAGGTCACGGTCGTCACGGACGACACGAAGATGCTCGGGGCCCTCCTCGACGGGGCAACCGCGGTCGCGGACTTCCTTAGGGCAACACAGGGTGGCCCGCTGGATGCCTCGGGCGTGCTGAATCTCCTGCGCGGTCTGCACTTCGGAGCGCTCATCGGGGAAAAGGAGTCTGAGTACCTCGAGGTCAAGACGGCGATGCACACCATCTGGCTCGCGGGGACGCCGGGGGAGAAGGCAAAAATCGAGCTGGCGCAGGACGTCGCGCGGTTCGCCAACAGTGACGTCGACGCCATCCTTATTGTCGGCTACCGCGAGGTGGCTGGTGCCGGAGGAGAGATCGGCAGTCTCACTCCTGTCGCCGACTCCCTGCTCAATATCGCGCAGATCCGGGAGGTGCTCGACGCTCGGATCGTTCCTCCCGTGGATGGCCTGCTCATCGAGACCTTTCCCGCCGCGACCGGCCAGAGCATGCTTGCGATCTTCGTCCCGAAGCAGCCGTTCGAGATGCAGCCCTACCTCGTGCACGGCGCTATCGCAGGAGACAAGGTGGAGGGCGCGTTCTTCAGCATCGTGCGGCGCCGCGGGGAAGGCTCGATCACAACATCAGCGCAGCAGATCCATACATACATCGTGGCTGGGAGGCGATACCTGCGTGGCTCAGGCGCCGCTATTGAGGCGGGGGGAGAGTAGCCTGATGCGAGCCAATAAAGGTGCTCGAGCAGATGTCCGGCGATTCAATGCCGTCACTTGAACAAGCCGCCCAGGAGCCCGCAAAGTCGCGCTTCGAACAGCGCAACGAGTCAAACGGCGCATCAGCGACTGTCACAGGATTTGCGACTTCCTTCGGTTACGACCACCTGTCGGCGGGCGTAGCTCGACACCAGCCGCGATGATTGCGACACGCATCGTCTCCTGATTCACGAACATCTGGTCCGCCACCTCCGAAAGCGACAGGCCTGACTCGTAGAGACGCTTGGCCATGCTCACCTGCTTGCCCGTCAGAGGCTGGCGTCTCACCACGACGCTGTTCTCGCGCAAAATCCGGAGGATGGTCGACTTCGCCACTTTGAATTCTTCCGCCAGGACTGTCGACGTCTCGCCGCCGGAGTAGCGGCGGACAACCTCCGATTGGGCGTCCGGCGATAGGCGGTCCACGGGCGAGTTCGACTGGTCTGCACTACGGGAGGCGCCTCTTCAGCCTCGGCGGCGACCAGGATCTGCCGAGCTTTGTCCGCGGTAACGGGGGACGCTGAATTGTTTGACAAGAGGTACTCAAGGTCGACGGTTCGAAGCCCTCCGCGGAGACGCGGGGGGCTTCTTTTTCGCCCGTGACCGGCGTCGGCTACCGTCTAACTCTGTCGGGACGGTGAAAGCGGGGAACTCGGTGAGCACAGAATGAAGCTGGACATTCACCCGTCGGCACCGCTCGCGATCGCCTCAGGGGCAGTCGTGCTCGCTGGGCTCGACGTGTTCACCAGGGTCCTCGCGGTCGGCGACGACGAGGCATACCTGGCGACCGTCGTATCCCTCGGACTGCGGCTCTTCGCCGGACTCTGCCTCGTCTGTGCTCTCGTCGCAGCCCTGCTCGCTCCACGGCGGCGCGGGCTGCAGGTGACGGGAGTCCTCGGGATTCGATCGCTGTCGGGCTCGTCGGCTACCTCGCCGTAAAAGACGCTGGCGCCTTCGTACCCTGAATTGCGACGATCGATGAACGCGGGCGGTTGTACCGCCGCAACCGGAGAGCAACGACATGACGATCATCGAGCGCACGACGCACTTCGAGAAGCAGTTCACCGTCAGCGGCTACGTCGTGAACGGGGTCGGAGACAGGGTGCTGCTCGTTCACCATCGGAAGCTCCTGAAGTGGCTTCCTCCCGGCGGCCATGTCGATCCGGACGAGACGCCTCACGTGGCAGTCGTTCGAGAGGTGCGTGCGGAGACGGGGATCCGCGCCGCGCTCAGGCCGCACCCGGGCATCGATCCCGAGGTGGACGGCACGAAAGAAGCTCAGCTCGACCTGCCCCTCAGTATGAGCTATCAGCTGATCCCGGAGCGGCCGGGTGAGCCGGCGCACATCCACATGGACATGGCTTTCGCGCTCGACGTCATGGGTGACGAGACCGTCGACGCCGCCGAGGCCGAGGTCCACGCGGCCGGGTGGTTCTTCCTCGACGAGCTGCACGGACTCGACACCTTCCCCTCGGTGCGGGCGATCGCCCGTTCTCTGATCGGTGATCGTGCCCCGATCCGCGGGTAGCGTCCGACTCCGATCCAGCTCGCACCGCTCATCGCCTGGATCGAAGGTGCGAGCTTCGCGTCAGGGAATCAGGCGCTCCGCGCGGTAGCGGTCGAAGAGGTCGGCGAAGGCCTGTTCCGTCCGTCGGTAGGCGAGGAATCCGGCATCCCGGCTCTTGCCCATGTCGGTGACGACCTCCATGTCGCGACCGAGGTCCGCGTCGGTGTGCCACCACGAGGCGATGCGGCTCAGGTCGGACTCGGCGAGCCCGTACGTGCGGGCGATGTCGGGCCAGGCCGCCTCGTGAGCGGCCATCTGCTGCTCGAGCGGTCGCGGCGCGCCCTCGTACCCCTTGACGCGATCCGGGTCGACGCCGAGATGTTCGGCCAGACGCGGCCACATCCAGCGCCACCGGAAGACGTCTCCGTTGACGATGTTGAACGCTTCGTCGGCGCCTGCCGGATTCGTCGCGGCCCACACCATCTGCTCGGCGAGGACACCGGCGTCCGTCATGTCGGTCAATCCGTTCCACTGCGTCTCGCTGCCGGGGAAGACGAAGTCGAGGTCGAGCTCCTTCGCGATCGTCGCCTGCGCGGCGATCGTCAGCCCCATGTTCATCGCGTTGCCGACGGCGTACCCGATGACGGTGTGCGAACGGTGCACCGACCAGGTGAAGCCCTGCGCCGCTGCCGCGGCGAACAGCTCGTCCTCCTGCGCGTAGTAGAAGTTCGGGGTGTCGAGCCGCTCCTCCTCCTCGTGGAACGGGGTGTCGGGCATCTCACCCGCGGCGTACGCCTCGAACGGACCGAGGTAGTGCTTCAGCCCGGTCACCAGAGCGACGTGCTCGAGGGGCGCGTGGGTGAGCGCCGCGAGGAGATCGCGCACCATCGCGCCGTTGACCGCGATGTTCTCCGCCTCGGTCGCCTGTCGCTGCCAGGCCGTGAAGAACACGTGAGTGGGATGCTCGTCGGCGAGGGCGGCCGTGAGGCTGCTCGGGTCACGCAGATCGGCCGCGATGCCTCGCACCGCTCCGTCGGTCGACGCGCGCCGCGAGAGGGCGAGCACCTCCCAGCCGTCCTTCACCAGCTGGTCGACGAGCGCCGATCCGGTGATGCCCGAGGCGCCGACGACGAGAGCGCGGCGGAGGGGAGAGTCGGGGGCCTGAGTCGAAGTGGTCATCCTGATGACAACAGCTCACACCCAGCGGCATTCCTCAGGTCGCCGAGGTGGTCAGGCGCCGCGCGAGGTACGGCGCCGTCCGGCTTTCCGCTACCTGCACCACGTCCTCCGGCGTCCCGGTCGCCACCACCCGCCCGCCGGCGTTGCCTCCGGACGGGCCGAGGTCGATGACCCAGTCGGCCGACGCGACGACATCCATGTCGTGTTCGACGACGACCACGGTGTTGCCGGCGTCGACGAGCGCGTGCAGCTGGGTGAGGAGCAGGCGCACGTCGGCGGGATGCAGTCCGGTGGTGGGCTCGTCGAGCAGGTACAGGGTGTGGCCGCGCCGGGCCCGCTGCAGCTCGGTCGCGAGCTTGATGCGCTGCGCTTCGCCGCCCGAGAGCTCCGTCGCGGGCTGTCCCAGTCGTAGGTAGCCCAGGCCGACCTCGCGCAGCGTGCGCAGGCTGCGGGATGCCGCGGGCACCGGCTCGAGGAAGTCTGCGGCCTCTTCGACGGTGAGGGCGAGCACGTCGGCGATGTTCTTGCCGCGGTAGGTCACCTCGAGCGTCTCGTCGTTGTAGCGCGCGCCGTGGCACGCTGGGCACTTCCCGTAGCTGCCGGGCAGGAAGAGCAGCTCGACCGAGACGTAGCCCTCGCCCAGGCACGTCTCGCAGCGACCGCCGGCGACGTTGAACGAGAAGCGTCCGGCGGTGTAGCCGCGCTCGCGAGCGAGGTCGGTGCCGGCGAACACCGAGCGCACAGCATCGAACAGGCCGGTGTAGGTCGCGAGATTCGAGCGCGGGGTGCGCCCGATCGGCTTCTGGTCGACGCGCACGAGCCGGTCGATGTGCTCGAGGCCCGCGACCGTCCGCACGGTGAGGGCGCCGGCTCGCGCGTCGGGGATCGTCGCTTCGGCCAGCCCCGCGGCATCCGCCGTCTCGTCGGCCGGCTCGTCCGCGGCGTCGTCTCCGCGCAGGTGGCCGTGCACGACGTCGCGCAGTGCGCCGCCGACGAGCGACGACTTGCCCGACCCCGATACTCCCGTCACCGCGACGAACGTCCCGAGTGGGAACGCCGCGTCGACGTCCGCGAGGTTGTGCAGTGATGCACCTTCGAGCGTCAGCCACTCCGTCGGGGCCCGCACAGCGCGCGGGGCCGCTGCGTCGGCGTCGGCGTCGGGGAACAGGAACGGTCGCGTCACCGACTCTGCGACCTCGGCGAGCCCGTCGACGGCTCCGCTGTACAGCACCGCGCCGCCGCCCTCGCCCGCTCCCGGACCGACGTCGACGATCCAGTCCGCACCGCGCACGACGTCCATGTTGTGCTCGACGACGAACACCGAGTTGCCCGCGACGGTCAGCTGCTCGAGCACATCGAGCAGCGGTTCGGCATCGGCGGGATGGAGGCCTGCCGACGGCTCGTCGAGCACGTAGACGACTCCGAACAGTCCCGAGCGCAGCTGCGTCGCCAGGCGCAGACGCTGCATCTCGCCGGGGGAGAGGGTCGTCGTCACCCGGCCGAGACCGAGATAGCCGAGGCCGAGGTCGACGAGGACTCCGATGCGCGCGACCAGGTCGGTCGCGATCGCGACGGCGACGTCGGTGCGCTCGCCGGATGCCGACGTGGGCAACGCCGGCGCAGCATCCGTCAGCATCGTCGTCGGGCGCAGGATGTCGGCGAGCTCGGTCATCGGCAGTGCGTTGAGCTCGGCGATCGTCCGGCCGGCGAAGGTGACGGCGAGCGCCTCGCGGCGCAGCCCCGACCCGCCGCACAGCGGGCACGTTCCTGTGCGGACGAACTGCAGCACGCGCTCGCGCATCTTCGCGCTCGCCGAGTCGGCGAGGGTGTGGAAGACGTACTTCTTCGCGCTCCAGAACATGCCTTTGTAGGGCTTGGCGACGCGGTCGCGCTGCGGCGTGATCTCGACGACGGGCTGTTCGTCGGTGAAGAGGATCCATTCGCGGTCGGCGGGGTCGAGGTCGCGCCAGGGGCGGTCGACGTCGTATCCGAGGGCGATGGTGATGTCGCGCAGGTTCTTCGCCTGCCAGGCCCCGGGCCACGCGGCGATCGCGCCGTCGCGGATGCTGAGCGACGGGTCGGGGACGAGCGTCTCCTCCGTGACGGTGTGCGCGACGCCGATGCCGTGGCACTCGGGGCACGCACCGGCGGCGGTGTTGGGGGAGAAGGCGTCGGAGTCGAGCCGCGTCGTGAACCCGTCGGGGAAGGTGCCGGCCCGCGAGAACAGCATCCGGAGCGAGTTCGACAGCGTCGTCACGGTGCCGACGCTCGAGCGCGAACTCGGCGCACCGCGGCGCTGCTGCAGCGCGACAGCCGGCGGCAGCCCCGTGATCGACTCGACGTGGGGGTTGTGGCCCTGCTGAATGAGGCGCCTCGCGTAGGGAGCGACCGACTCGAGGTAGCGGCGCTGCGCCTCGGTGAAGATCGTGCCGAATGCGAGCGACGACTTACCCGACCCCGACACCCCGGTGAACGCGACGATGACGTCGCGCGGCACGTCGACATCGACGTTCCGGAGGTTGTTCTCGTTCGCTCCGCGCACGCGGACGAAGGCGTCGGGGGTCGTGCGGCGGTGTCCAGACATCGTGCCAGCCTAGGTGCCGGTGAGTGACGCCGGACGCGAGCCCTACCACGTGCGAGGGGTGTACTGAGAGTGACTGCCTGGCCATACCAAGTCGGCTTAGCGTGGATGCTGCCCCGTCGGGCACACCCCCGCCTCACGTAACACCCGGCTCACCTGCGCCGGGGGAAGGAGCGCCATGCTCACCGTCAACGCCTACGCCGCGACTGCCGCCGACGAGCCCCTCGTCAAGACGACGATCGAGCGCCGCGACCTCGGTCCGCACGACGTGCTGATCGACATCGCCTACGCAGGCATCTGCCATTCCGACATCCACACCGTGCGCGGCGAGTGGGGACCGATCGCCTACCCGCAGGTCGTCGGCCACGAGATCGTCGGCCACGTCACCGAGGTCGGCTCGGACGTCACCAAGCACCGCGTCGGCGACCGCGTCGGCGTCGGCTGCATGGTCAACTCCTGCGGCGAGTGCGTGCAGTGCGTCGCCGGCAAGGAGCAGTACTGCCTGAAGGGCAACATCCAGACCTACGGCGGCGTCGACCCCGCCGACCGGACCATCACCCAGGGCGGGTACTCGGAGGCCGTCGTCGTGAACGAGGACTTCGTGCTGCAGGTCGCCGAGAACCTCGACATCGAGAAGGTCGCGCCGCTGCTGTGCGCGGGCATCACGACCTACTCGCCGCTGCACCGCTTCAACGCGGGCCCCGGCACCCAGGTCGCCGTCGTCGGGATGGGTGGCCTCGGCCACATGGCCGTCAAGATCGCCGTGGCGATGGGTGCCGAGGTCACCGTGCTCTCGCAGACGACCTCGAAGCAGGACGACTCGCTGCGCTTCGGCGCGAAGGCGCACTACGCGACGAAGGATGCCGACACCTTCACCAAGCTCGCCGGCTCGTTCGACCTCATCATCAACACCGTGTCGGCCAAGATCGATGTCGGCGACTACCTGGGCCTGCTGCAGGCCGAGGGTGCGATGGTCAACGTCGGCGCACCGTCCGAGCCGCTCGAGGTTCCCGCGTTCGCGTTCATCGGCGGCGGCCGTACGTGGGCCGGATCGATGATCGGCGGCATCGCCGAGACGCAGGAGATGCTCGACTTCTGCGCCGAGCACGGCATCCTGCCCGAGACCGAGCTGATCTCGGCCGAGCAGATCAACGAGGCCTACGAGCGTGTGCTCGCCTCCGATGTCCGCTACCGCTTCGTGATCGACGCGAAGACGTTCGCCTGACGCCACGCGGCGGGTGGGAACGGCCGTGCCACAGGTCGTTCCCACCCCGCCGGCGGTGGCGCGCGGGGCTTGTCGGCGGTGCGCCCTAGGCTCGTGCGGTGGGTATCGCAGAATGGGTCGCGCCGCGCCGGTTGGGGCGTGACTTCCGGTGGCTGTTCGCGTCGTCGCTGACGAGCAACATCGGCGACGGCATCGCGCTCGCCGCCGCGCCGCTTCTGATCGCCTCGATGACCGACTCGCCGGTGCTCGTCGCCTCCGGCGCGATCATGCAGTACCTGCCGTGGCTGCTGTTCGGACTGCACGCGGGCGCCATCGCCGACCGCATCGACCGCCGCCTGCTGATCATGGTGGCCAATGGCATCCGGGCGCTCGTGCTGATCGGACTCTGCGTCTTCCTCGTGACGGGCATGGCCAGCATCTGGATGGTGCTGATCGTCGCGTTCCTCTACGGCACCGCTGAGGTGTTCGTCGACACGACCAGCAGCACCCTGCTGCCGATGATGGTGCGCAAGGCCGACCTCGGCATCGGCAACGCCCGCCTGCAGGCGGGGTTCCTCCTGGCGAACCAGCTCGGCGGACCGCCGCTCGGAGCCTTCCTCTTCGCGATCGGGTCGTTCTGGCCCTTCGCGGTGCAGGGCGTGTGCGTCGCCCTGGCGATCGTGCTCATCTCGCGCATCGCGGCCATCCGGCGGGCCGAGCCGGCGGATGCCCCGCGAGAGCGCACGCCGGTGCACACCGACATCCTGAGCGGCATCCGCTGGCTCTGGCAGAACCCGCCCGTGCGGACGCTCGTCATCATCATCCTCACCTTCAACGTGACCTGGGCCGCCCCCTGGGGTGTGCTCGTGCTCTACGCGACCGACTACCTGCAGATGGGGCCGGTCGGCTACGGCGCCCTGACGACGGCGTCCGCGATCGGGGGATTGGCGGCCACGCTGCTGTTCGGACGCCTCGAGCGAGGCTTCTCGTTCGCGTCGCTCATGCGCGTGTGCCTCTCGGCCGAAGTGCTCATGCACCTCGCCTTCGCGCTCACGACGTCGGGCACCGTCGCGTTCGTCATCATGATCGCGTTCGGCGCCTACGCCTTCGTGTGGGCGACGATCTCGACGACCGTCCGCCAGCGCCTCGTCCCGCATCACCTGCAGGGGCGCATCGCCTCGGTCAACATGGTCGGCGTCTTCGGCGGCCTCGTCGTCGGTCAGGCGCTCGGCGGCGTGATCGCGCAGGTGTGGGGACCGACGGGGCCGTGGTGGTTCGCCTTCGTCGGGGCGGCGATCACGCTGCTGCTCGTCTGGCGTCCGATCTCGTACATCGCCGCGGCGAAGCCCGTCGAAGACGACGAGCAGCCCGCTGTCGCCTGATCGCGGATGACCGCCTGCAACTTTGGGTGGAGATCGCGAAGTGCCCTCGTTCGGACGTCGAGCCGGATGCCGCCACCTTCTTACAGTCGACGACGACCCCGTTCCCCGGGGCGTGACGACGACGGAAGGAATCACGCATGTCCGCCACTCTCCACGGCAACAGCTCGACCCCCGGAATCGCCGGGGCCATCCGCCGCAGACCGCTCGTATCGTTCTTCGTGCTGGCGCTCGGCCTCAGCTGGGTGGCCTGGACACCGTGGATCCTCTCCCGCGATGGCCTCGGCATCTGGGACTACGCGTTCCCGCAGATCTTCGGCACCTCGCAGTTCACCGGCATGCTCTTCGGCGCCTACCTCGGGCCGCTCGGAGCGGCGTTCATCGTCACGGCCGTGACGGGCGGCCGCGCGGGCCTGCGCGTCTGGGTGGGCCGGCTGCTGCGCTGGCGGGTCGCACCCCGGTGGTACGCGGTGGCGCTGCTCGCGGTGCCGATCGCGGTGCTGCTGCTCGGTACGCTTGCATCCGGCGGGCAGGTGCAGGCGCCGAGCCTCGTCGCCCTCGCGCTGTACGTCCCCGCACTTCTGCTGCAGATGCTGACCACCGGTCTTGCGGAAGAGCCCGGGTGGCGCGACTTCGCGCTGCCGCCGCTGCAGGAACGCTTCGGGCCGCTCGGCGCCGCCGCGATCCTCGGCCCGCTGTGGGGTATCTGGCACCTGCCGCTCTTCCTCACCGAATGGGGTTCGTGGCCCGACGTGACGTGGCTGAACGTCGTCGAGTTCGTCGCCTTCAGCGCCCTCTTCAACATCGTCATCATGCGGCTGTTCAACCGGTCGGGGCAGAGCCTGCCGATCGTGATGCTGTTCCACGTCAGCCTCAACAACACCGTCACCGTCTTCTGGGCCGAGATGTTCCCCGCGGTCGGGGCGGACCAGTTGCAGCACGTGCTGCTGATCGGTGCGACGGTGGCCGCCGCGATCACGATCGCACTCACCCGCGGACGTCTGGGCCTGGCGCGCACGACGCCGCCCGTCGGGCGGCCGGTCGCGGAAGCCGCGAAGATAGCGGCATGAGTTCTTCCGGGCGGATGCCGAGCGTCACGGATGTCGTCGTGGCGCTCGGCACCGGCGCGGCGACCCTCCTGGCGCTGCTGGCGGCGCCGCAGCTGTTCGCCGGAGATGCGACGGTCCGAGTCGACGTCGCGGCCTGGTGGACATCGGGTGCGGTGCTGGCGGCCCAAGCGATCGCTCTGTGCTTCGCCCGGCTCGCGCCGGTCTCGGTCCTGCTCGGCACATCCATCGGCGCGCTGCTGGTCGGGGTCCTCGCGCCGACGGGACTCGGAAGTCTCGCGGACGCGGCGGTGCTGATCGCCGTGCTCCGCACCACCCTGCTCGTGCCGCCGCGCCGGCTGCGGGTGCTGCTGCCGCTCGCCGGGGTGCTCGTCGCCGGCGGCCAGACGGCCGACATCCTCGGATCGAGCACCGTGGCCGTCCCGGGCGCGCTCGGGGCGGCGCTGCTCCAGGCGGTGGCGATCGTCGCCCTGCCCGCGGCCGGGGTGCTGGCCGTGACGGCCAGGCGCGACGCGCATCGGGCGCGAGCGGGCGAGACCGAGGCGATGCGCCGGGAACGGGCAGCCGTCGTCGAAGCTGCTGTCGCACGTGAGCGCACCGCCATGGCGCGTGAGCTGCACGACATCGCGGCCCACCACGTGTCGAGCATCGCCCTCATGGCCGGTGCCATCGAGCGCCAGATCGCAACCGACCCGGATGCTGCACGGGTCGCCGTCCGGCAGGTGCGCGAGCAGAGCCGGGTGCTGCTCGACGACCTCCGCCAGCTCGTGGGGCTGCTGCGCCGCGACGGCGATGAGCGGGACGCCGTCGAGACGCTCGAGACCGTCACCGCCCTCGTCGAGTCCGCTCGCGCCACGGGCCGCGTGGTCGACCTGACGAGGGCATCCGGCGGCGGCCAGGTCGGACCGCTCGGGCAGCTCGTGGTCTACCGCATGGTGCAGGAAGCGCTGGCGAACGCGGCCCGCCACGCCCCCGGATCCACCTGCGAGGTCCGCCTCGACGGAACGCGCCCCGACGTCTTCGTCGCGGCCGTGCGCAACGCACCCGCCGCACCCGGCATCCGCTCGTCAGACGCCGATCCGGCGCGTGGGGGCTTCGGCCTGCTCGGGATGCGCGAGCGCGCCGGCCTCGTCGGTGGCACGCTGGAGGCGGGACCGGATGCCGCCGGCGGCTGGGTCGTTCGCCTCACCGTGCCGGCCGAACCGGCGAACACTCCGGGAGGGCCGACATGATCCGCGTGCTCGTCGCCGATGATCAGCCGCTCGCGCGTGCCGGCCTCGCGGCCCTGCTCTCGGCCGAACCCGACATCGAGGTGGTAGCCACCGCACCCGACGGCGTTCAGGCCCTCGAGCTGGCGGCCTCCCTGCGCCCGGACGTCGCCTGCCTCGACATCCGGATGCCGGGCCTCACCGGCATCGAGGTGACCCGGGCCCTCGGTGAGCACGATGACGAGGGTCCGAGCGTGCCGGTGCTGATCCTCACGACCTTCGACCTCGACGAGTATGTCTTCGAGGCGCTCGAGGCAGGGGCGTCCGGCTTCCTGCTGAAGGACGCCGAGCCCGACGACATCGTGCGCGCGGTCCGCAATGTCGCCGCCGGCAACGGCACACTCGATCAGGCCGTCACGCGCCGTGTCCTGCGCGAGTTCTCTCGCCGGCGCGCACTGCAGCGGGTGTCGGCCTCGGCCGAGGCGGCGGGGCACCTCACGCCCCGGGAGCGCGAGATCCTCGAGCTTCTGTCGCAGGGGATGTCCAATGACGAGATCGCAGCCACGCTGACGGTCGAGGTCAGCACCATCAAATCGCACCTCGTCCGCATCCTGCCCAAACTCGGCGTGCGTTCGCGGTTGCAAGCGGTCGTGTGGGCCTATCAGAACAAGGTCGTCACCCCGCTGGACTGACGCGCAGCGCCTTCCGCCGCCGATTCCTCCCCAGGGAGAACTCCCTCCGTGCCGCGATCGTGCCACTACCGTCATGGACTCACCGTCCCCGCGCCAGTTGACTGGGACCGGTCACAGTCACCGCAACGAGGGAGTTCGCATGACCATCCGAAACACAGCAGCCATCGTCCGCACGACGGCGGGATCGGCCGCAATCCTCGCGATCGTGATGGTCTCGGGATGCTCGAGCGCGCCCCCCGCCCAGGAATCGACATTGACGTGGGATGCGGCGGCCGGCGCCTACGAGATCGAGCCGGAGATTGCGAGCGGAGAGGTGCCGCTTCAGGTCTGGGTCGAGTACCCGGAGTACGGCGAGGCGCTCGTCGAGGCGTTCACCGCAGAACATCCCGGCATCCGCGTCGAGCTGACGACGGTGTCGAAGGTCGATGCGGTGGCGAAGATGGAGCTCGATGGCGAGGCGGGCACGGGCGCGGACGTGTACTTCACGAACTTCACCGACCTCTCGGGGGCGATCGACTCCGGGGTCGCGGCTCCGTTGGGGGAGTACGAGGGCGAGATCGCCTCGCGCGTCGGTGACGCGTTCGCGGGGGTCGTGAGTCGCGACGGTGAACTCTATGGTGTGCCTGTCTCGACCGAGTCGATCGCGCTCTTCTACAACAAGACCCTGCTGCAGCAGCTGACGGGTTCGAGCGAACCTGCCCAGACCTGGGAGCAGATCCGTGAACTCGCCGCGTCGTACAACGATCCCCGCACGAACCGCTGGACCATCCGCTGGCTGAGTGGTGAGCTCTACTACGCGTACCCCGTGCTCAGCTCGCTCGGATGGCAGCTCGGGGCAGACCCGAAGAGCCCAGGCCTCGACGATCCCACCCTCACCGCAGGCCTGGAGTACTACGGCGCTCTCCGTGATCTCTGGCAGGTGAATTCCGCCGACGCCACGTGGGACTCCATCGAGATGGAGTTCGCCAAAGGGCAGACCCCCTACGTCATCACGGGTCCCTGGTCGATCGCTGACTTCACCGCCGCCGGTGAGGCGAACGGGTTCGAGTTCGGCGTGACGACACTGCCCGCCGTGGCGGGAGGCGGGGAAGCCGCAACCCTCGCCGGGCTGGGTGTGGGAGTCGTGTCGGGCTACTCGGCCTACCCCGGGGCGGCACGTGTGTTC
Source organism: Microbacterium arborescens (assembly GCF_049707515.1). Taxonomy (GTDB): domain Bacteria; phylum Actinomycetota; class Actinomycetes; order Actinomycetales; family Microbacteriaceae; genus Microbacterium; species Microbacterium arborescens_B. The sequence goes on from NZ_JBNAFI010000002.1 coordinate 284,996, forward strand.
GCGGCGTTCCTGGCTTCGGACGAGGCGGCAGCCGCGCTCTACCAGACGACCGGGGGCATCCCGGCGCTCACGGGCGAGAACGCGCAAGCCGTCGTCGGGCTCGCCGCCGACGAGCATGCGAACGGCGTGCTGGCGCAGGCCGAGCGGTCCGACCTCATCGCGGAGGTGGGGGACGAGCTCTGGACAGTCGGCAACACCCTCGTGGCGAGCGTGTGGGATGGTGTCGCCGACCCGGCCACAGCGCAGCAGCAGGCGATCACGGGCTACGCCGACCTGACCGGGCTGGGGGAGTGACCCCGCATCGACGCGGAACGAGGCCGGCGGCGCCCTGGTCGCCGGGCCTCGCCTCCGCGCTGGTGCCGGGGCTCGGGCAACTGCTCAATCGGGAGTGGGTCAAGGGCATAGCGCTCGCTGCCGTCGGCGGTCTCGCCATCGCGACAGAGGTGACGACGGGCCACTACGCGGACCTCTCGGGCTACACGCCTCGCACACACGGAGGGTTCTTCGTCCGCGGCGTCTGGGGGCTCGTCACCCTCGGCACGCAGCCCCGCACGATGACCGTCGCGGGCTTGTCGCCGGGAGATCACTCGATCGTCCTCATGGTCAACGGCATCATCGCCGTGCTCGTCCTCGCTCTGCTGGCGGCGATCACCGCGTGGTCTGTCCGCGACGCCATGCGCACCCGCCGCCGCGTCCTGGCCACGGGGCAGCGTCTCGCCGCCGGTGAGTGGGCGAGGTCGGTCCGGCACACGGCGTTCCCGTACCTCGTGCTCGCGCCGACGCTCGTTCTGCTGCTGTTCGTCACCGCGCTGCCCGTCATCTTCGGCGTCCTCATCGCGTTCACCGACTACAGCAGCGACAACCTGCCGCCGATGCAACTCGTCGAATGGGTCGGTCTCGCGAACTTCCGTCAGCTGCTCGGCGCCGGTGCCTGGGGTGGGACATTCTTCGGCGTGCTGGGATGGACGGTCCTGTGGGCGGTGCTCGCGACGGCCACGACGTACGCGTTGGGCTTCCTCCAGGCGGTCCTCGTCTCCAGTCGTCGGGTGCGGTTCCCCCGGCTGTGGCGAAGCATCTTCTTCCTGCCGTGGGCCGTGCCCGCCATGATCTCGGCGCTGGTCTTCCGCTCCATGTTCAACGGTCAGTTCGGGCCGATCAGCCAAGCGCTCGTCGACTGGGGCGTGACCCCCGAGCGCGTCATGTGGCTGACCGATCCGTCCAGCCCGTGGCTCGCACGCATCGTCGCGCTCCTGGTGAACCTCTGGCTCGGCTTCCCGTACTTCATGGCCCTGATCAGCGGCGCGCTGACCAACATCTCGGCGAGCTACTACGAAGCGGCCCGCATCGACGGCGCGTCGGCGATCCAGCAGGTGCGCCACCTCACGCTGCCCATCGTTCTCCGCGCGACGGCGCCGCTGATCGTGCTGTCGTTCGTGGCGAACTTCAACAACTTCGGAGTCATCTACTTCCTCACCCAGGGCGGCCCCGCCAACCCCGACTACCGGTACGCCGGCAACACCGACATCCTCATCACCTGGCTGTACAAGCTCACGCTCGACAACGGGCTGTACGACATCGCCTCGGTCATGTCGATCCTCATCTTCCTCATCGTGGGGACCTTCTCGGTGTGGAGCCTGCGTCGTTCGAAAGCGTTCTCCGATGCATAGAACCAAAAGCCGTCTCGTCACCGCACTGATCCACATCGAGCTCGTCGTCGTCGCGGCCATCGTGCTCTACCCGCTCGCCTGGATCGTGGGCTCATCGCTCGGATCCGGTCGGTCCCTCGCGCAAGCCTCAGCCATCCCCGCAGACCCGACGATCGCGAACTACGTCCGGCTGTTCACCGATACCCCGTTCGCCACGTGGTACGGCAATTCGCTCATCGTCGCGGTGTCGAACATGGTGCTGAGCGTGCTGTTGTCGGCGATCGCCGCGTATGTGTTCGCTCGATTGCGCTTCACCGGGCGCCGCATAGGGCTGATCGTCATGCTCGTCATCCAGATCTTCCCGACTTTCATGACCGCGATCGCGATCTACATCCTCTACCTGAACTTCGGGCTGCTCGACAGCTTGGCCGGCCTCGTCATCGCCAGCGTCGCGGCCGCGGTGCCCTACAACATCTGGCTGCTCAAGGGATACCTCGACGGGATCTCGACCAGCCTCGACGAAGCCGCCGTGCTCGACGGTGCGTCACACCTGCAGATCTTCGCGCGCATCCTGCTGCCCCTGATGACGCCCATGCTGACCTTCGTCGCGGTGACGCAGTTCGCGGTGCCTTGGATGGACTTCATCCTGCCGCGCCTGTTGATAAGCAGCCCGGAGAACTACACCGTCGCTATAGGACTGTTCCAGATGATCTCCGACCAGACGCGCAACGACTTCACGACCTTCGCGGCCGGCGCCATCCTCGTGGCGGTCCCGATCACCGGGCTCTACATGGTGCTCCAGCGCTATCTCGTCGCGGGACTGGCTCAGGGAGGAGAGAAGGAATGACGACGACACTGTTGCCGATCCGCGGCGCCGACGTCTCGATGACCGCTGAAGTCGCGGCTCTCGGGGGATCGTTCGCGGACGCCGCCGGCGAGAGGGATCTGTTCCGGATCCTCGCCGACCACGGGGTGAACCTCGCCCGTCTTCGCGTCTGGGTCGACCCGACGGATGCCGACGGTCGCCCGTTCCAGGGCGGCACGAACGATCTCGCCACGACCCTGCGGTTGGCTGAACGCGCGCGCGCCGCGGGTCTCGAGCTCATGATCGACCTGCACTACAGCGACTTCTGGGCTGACCCGAAGAAGCAGGCGCTGCCCCGGTCGTGGCGCGGCTTCGATCTCGACGGCGTGTGCGATGCGGTCGCAGCGCACACGGCCGAGGTGGTCCGTGCTGTGGCGTTGCGCGCTGGCAGCCCCGAGTGGGTGCAGGTCGGCAACGAGACGACCAACGGGATGCTGTGGCCGTTCGGTCGCACGCCGCGGTACGACCTCGAGAGCCGCAGCTTCGAAGCGATCGCCGCCGACGACGCCCGTGAGCAGTACGACCGCCTGGCGCGTCTGCTGCGGGCGGGAACGGGCGCTGTGCGTTCCACCGACCCGCACGCGCGTATCGTGCTGCACCTCGACGCGGGCGGCGCCGTCGATCTCTATCGGCGGTGGTTCGACGAGATCACCGGGCGTGCCGTCGACTTCGACGCCGTCGGGCTGTCGTACTACCCGCTCTGGCACGGCTCGCTCCACGATCTGCGCGACAACCTGCACCAGATTGCCGAACGCTACGCGAAGGACGTCATCGTCGTCGAGACGGCGTATGCGCATCGCCCCGACAACCCGGCGGGCACCTCGATGTTCGACGCTGGCGCCCCCGGGGCCTCCTACCCAGCGACCGTGGACGGGCAAGCACGCTATCTCACTGACCTCGCCCGCGTGATCGCGGACGTCCCGCACGGGCGCGGACGAGGCGTCGTGTACTGGGAGCCCGCGTGGCTGCCGGTACCGGGGACGTCGTGGGCGTCACCCGCCGGTATGGCGTACGGCGACGACATGGCCGAGCCCGGCAACGGATGGGCCAACCAGACACTGTTCGACGAGCACGGACGCGCACTCGCTTCGCTGAGCGCACTCGGGTCGGCCGCCGGTGGTCCTGCGGAATAGGAAAGGAAGACATACGACACGCCGATTCCGACGGCGAGCGACGATGCTCGCCGTGACGGTCACGGCCGTCCTCGTAGCAGCAGGGCTTCCGGCCACGACGGCGACCGCCGCCTTCGACCCCGACGACTTCGTGATGGGCGGTGACCTCGGCATGATCCACGAGGTCGAGTCGCTCGGAGGACAGTTCTCCCGCGGTGGCGTCGTCGACGATCCGATCGACATCATGGGGGACGCCGGGATGAACCTCGCTCGGCTCCGACTGTGGGTCGACCCGTACACGGTGACGGGTGAACCGTACGGAGGCGGTACCAACGACTTCGCTACGACGATCGCGACGGCGCAACGCGCGAAGGCCGCGGGCATGGAGGTCCTGCTCGACTTCCACCTGAGCGACTGGTGGGCCGATCCCGGAACACAGACGCTGCCGAAGGCGTGGCGGGGGCTGTCGTACCCGCAACTGCTGTCGACGGTGCGCCAGTACACCCATGACGTGGTCGACGCGATGCGTGGCGCCGGCGTGCTGCCCGAGATGGTGCAGATGGGCAACGAGATCCCGGGTGGGATCCTCTGGGACCACGGGCGTGTGGGTAACGGCGTCTCGGACTTCACACAGCTGGCCGAGCTACTCGAGGCGGGGATCTCGGGCGTAGACGCGGCTCTGCGTCCGGGAGAGGACGTCGAGATCGTCCTGCATCTGGATCACGGTGGCGACAACGCTCTCTATCGGTGGTGGTTCGACGCGATCACCGCTGCGGGCGTGCCTTTCGACATCATCGGATTGTCGTATTACCCGTTCTGGCACGGCACGATGGGCGAACTCGCCGCGAACCTGAACGACATCAGCGCCCGCTACGGCAAGGACGTCCTCATCGTCGAGACCGCCTACGGTTGGACGCTCGGTGACGGAGACGGACTGGGCAACTCGTTCTATACGGGGGAGGAGGCGACCGGCGGTTACCCCGCCACCGTCGCCGGGCAGACCGCGTTCCTTCGCGATCTCCGCGACATCGTGCGGTCCGTGCCGAACGGGCGCGGCCGCGGACTCATCTGGTGGGAACCGGGTTGGCTTCCCGTACCGGGCGCCAACTGGGGCTCCGAGGCGGGCAAGATCGACAATGACGACTCCGGCGTGCTGTCGAACCCGTGGGACAACCAGACACTGTTCGATTGGAACGGTTCGGCACTCCCGACACTCGACGTCTTCGGCGAGACCCCTCCGCCGAACCTCGCCGTCAACGGCGGCTTCGAGCAGGACGGGTATACGAACGCTCCATCGGGATGGGGCGTGTGGTCACCGGGCGGCGCCCATGCTGACGCGATCTTCACGCAGGACCCGCGGTCGTCGGGTCGCTCAAGCTGACGTTCTGGAAGTCGACGCCCTACGCGGCCTCGATCTATCAGACCTTCGGCAGCCTCCCCTCGGGCGTCTATCGGGTCTCGGCTTGGATCCTCAACAGCGGCGGGCAGACCTCCGCCTACCTGTACGCGAAGAACGCCGACGTACCCGAGCTGCGGTCATCGCTCCCGGCGAGCGCGAATGACTGGAAGCGGGTCTCCCTCGACGTCCCGGTCACGAGTGGCACGCTCGAGATCGGCTTCTACACCGAGGCCCAGAGCGGCAACTGGTTGAATGTCGATGACGTCCGCGTCGACGTGTCGGTTGACGCCCTCGGACCGTCGCAGCGAACGCCGCCCGTGCGAACCGTGACTGCACCGGCGGCGTTCGCTGATCGTCCCCGACGGACGGCGGCGCGAAACGCCGTCATTCTTCGGTCGGGACGACGATCACCTTCCCGTGGACCCGGCCTTCGTCGGCCTCGCGGTGCAGCTCGGCGAGCCGGCTCAGCGGTACGCGACGTGCGATGTCCACCGTCAGCTCACCGCGATCGACCAAGTCGACGAGGGCGGTGAGGGTGGCGGCATCCGGCTGTACGAAGATCGTTTCGGCGCGGACTCCCCGAGTCTCGTCGCCCGGGGTCGCAACCGTCGGAGTGGTGGACACGACGATGCCGCCGTCGCGCACCAGCGGCAGGAGCGCCGCGAAGGCCGCAGCGGTGATCGGTGCGAGATTGAGCAGTACGTCGACGGGCTCGGTGACCGCATCGAGCAGGTTGGTCGTGGTGTGATCGATGACCTCGTCCGCTCCGCGGGCCGCGACGGCGGCCGCGCTCCGGGGGCTCGCCGTCGCGATCACGTACGCGCCGGCTCGTGCGGCCAGCTGCACGGCATAGCCGCCGACGGGTCCGCCCGCGCCGTTGATCACGATGCGCTGTCCGGAAGCCAGGCCGGCGGCGTCGAAGAGCGCCTGCGACGCGGTGAGAGCGACCGACGGGATGCCCGCAGCCTCGGCCAGCGGGATGCTCGTGGGAGCGCTGACAACGGATGCTGCAGGAGCGACGACGAACTCGGCAGCGCCTCCGTCGCCGGTCATGGGAAGGAATCCGACGACCGCGTCGCCGTTCGCGACGCCCGCTACCCCCTCGCCCGTCGCGACGACCGTGCCCGACACGTCGTAGCCGGGGACGTGCGGGAGGGAGATCGGGATGGGGAGGAACCCGCCCCGCATCCCGCCGTCGGCGGGGTTGTACGCCGCACCGGCCACCCGGATCAACACGTCGCCCGCACCCGGAACAGGTTGCTCGACATCCTCGTACCGCAGGACGTCGGCGGCGCCGGTCTCGTGGAAGCGCACTGCCTTCATGGTCTTTCCCTTCATTGTGCTTCGAAGTTGAAGCTCTTGGGGTCGACCATAGCAATGCTTCGAACTAGAAGCAAGTGCTACGAATTGGAAGTTCGGTACACTCGCCGTCATGGCCTCACCTCGACTCTCGCTCGACGCGACCGAACTCGGCGCGTACTTCTCTCTCATCGAGACGAGCAGCTTGCTGCGGCACGCTGTCGATCGGCAGTTGAAGGAGGCCGGCGATCTCAGCTACGTGCAGTTCCAGCTCCTCGCGACGCTCGGTGATGCCGCCGGGGGGCGCCTGCGCATGACCGATCTCGCCGACGGCGTGGTGTACAGCCGCAGCGGGCTCACCTACCAGGCGCAGACCCTCGAGAAGCGCGGGCTGATCGCCCGGAACGCCTCTGCCGATGACGAACGCAGCGTCGAGGTCACCATCACCGATGCCGGACGGGATGTCCTAGCGCAGGTCTTCCCCGGCCACATCGCCGTCCTCGACGAGCTGCTGTTCGAACCCCTCACGCTCGACGACGTTCGCGCCCTGGGCGACATCCTCGGCAGAGTGCGCGATCACATGCGCCGCACGCCGCCGCGATCCGCGGCGACCCGCGCGCGCTCGCGCAAGAGCGGGTGAGACGGCCGGGAGCGGTGCGTCGCCGTACCGATGCCGGTGAGAGGAACACTCCTCACACTGTCCGGTCGACGCGGGCCGGATAGCGTCGAGGCATGGCGCCCGCTGCGGAACTCCGGCTCGATGGCTCGCAGATCTACGACCTCCCCTCGCTCTATGCGGAACTCGGTCGCGTCCTCATGCCGGGTGAAGACTGGACGCTCGGCGAAAGTCTCGACGCCCTCGACGACCTGCTGTACGGCGGGTTCGGCGTCCTCGCCGGCGTCACGTCTGCCCGGATCGTCTGGGACGACTCCGAGCTCTCGCGGCAGGCCCTCGGCGTTCCGCTCACCCGTTCCTACTACGCCGCGAAGCTCACGCGCCCCGACGTGTTCGCCGCAGGGCCGGCTCGCTCCGCACTGGAGGAGGTGGAACGCGGAACGGGCAAGACGTACTTCGAGCTGGTCCTGCAGGTGTTCGCCGGTCACCCCGAGGTCGAGCTCGTCCTCGCCTGAATCGTCACCGGCCCGCGCGGCCGGGGAAATGCGGAAGGGGCCGGTCCGAATGGACCGACCCCTTCAGTGCGTCGAACGCTCAGAGAGCGCGGATGTTCGTCGCCTGCAGGCCCTTCTGGCCCTGCTCCACGTCGAACTCGACTTTCTGGTTCTCGAACAGGTTGCGGTGTCCAGTGCCGGAGATGGCGCTGAAGTGCGCGAACACGTCCGCGGTGCCGTCGTCCGGAGCGATGAAGCCGAACCCCTTCTCCGAGTTGAACCATTTGACGGTGCCAGTGGCCATGTCGTCATTTTCCTTCTGTGTTCTGGGACCACCGCTGTGATGATCCGGGGTACCGCTGCGGCGTGGCCGCTGCGGAGTGTGTGGGGCGAGCAGACACTCGCCGGAGTGGGTGACCGGACACGAGAGGTGCGGTCGCGGGGCCGAGAGCACGGCCCGAATGCATGAGATCGACGGCGGAATGACAGGAAATGCACGTCGGCGTGAGCCGACGGAGAGGCGCGCCGTGACGCACCGACTCTCGAATGCTACGCGATTTCGTGGGCCGATGGGGCGATAGATCGCGCAAAGTCGGCGAATGACGCGATTCGGCTCATGTGTCGCGCTCGTTCGGGTCGCGGTGGAAGCGCTCGTCGAACGCGGCGAGGATCCGCGCGCATTCCGCTACGTCTTCCGGTGTGCCGGCCAGCTCGAACTCGAAGACCACGGGCCGGCCCGACGTGCGAGCGAGCTCGCGGGCCGCCGCCTGGTAGTGCGTCCCGAAGTTGCGGTTGCCCGAGCCGATGATCCCGATGAGCCGACGACGATTCGTGGGGGAGCGCAGGAACGCGCGGACCCCGGCGGGCAATGTCGCGTGCGCATCGTTGCCCGCCTTGTACGAAGGCGTGAGCAGCATCCACGGGCCGGGCGCCTCGCTCGCGCGCACCGTGCGCTCGGCGAGGTCGAACAGGGGCCTGCCGTCCGTCGCCTGCAGGCGGTGAGCGAAGCGGCGGATCAGGTTCGACGTCGACGAGAAGAAGTAGACCGGAAGCTGCGACACGCGCTCAGTGTCCGCCATCCGTGGAGCACGCGGATGGCGAACCGAACGGGAAAAGTCCGGCCGGACCGAGGTGTCGGGCCCTGCACCTACGCTGTACCCATGCAGCAGCGCAGCCTCGCCTCGACGTCCCGCTCCGTCTCGGCCATCGGCCTCGGCACCTGGCAGCTCGGCGCCGACTGGGGCGACGTCGACGAAGACCAGGCGCTTGCCGTCCTCGGCGCGTCCGCCGACGCCGGCGTGACGCTCTTCGACACCGCCGACGTGTACGGCGACGGGCGCAGCGAAAGCATCATCGGGCGGTTCCTCGCCGATCGCCCCGGCCATGACATCACCGTCGCGACGAAGATGGGTCGCCGGGAGGCGCAGGTCCCCGAGAATTACACCCCCGCGAACTTCCGCGCGTGGACCGATCGATCACGGCGCAACCTCGGAGTCGAGACTCTCGACCTTGTTCAGCTGCACTGCCCGCCCTCCGCCGTCATCGAGTCCGACGACACCTACGACGCGCTCGACGAGCTGGTCGCAGACGGCGCGATCGCGGCGTACGGGGTGTCCGTCGAGACCACCGCGCAGGCGCTCGCGGCGATCGCGCGGCCGCACGTGACGAATGTCCAGATCATCTTCAACCCGTTCCGGCTGAAGCCGCTTGACGAGGTGCTCCCGGCCGCCGCGGCGGCGGGCGTGGCCATCTTCGCGCGCGTCCCGCTGGCGTCGGGGCTCTTGAGCGGGCGATACACGGCGCAGACCACCTTCGCCGCCGACGACCATCGCTCGTACAACCGCAACGGCGAGGCGTTCGACCGCGGCGAGACGTTCTCGGGGGTCGACTTCGAGACGGGGTTGACGGCCGCTCGACGACTGGCCGCCGCAGTTCCGGAGGGCCTCACCCTGCCGGCTGCCACGCTCGGGTGGATCGCCAGTCGACCCGGCGTCACGAGCGTCATCCCCGGCGCGCGCACGACCGAGCAGGCCCGCGCGAATGCGGCGGCTGCCGCGCTGCTCGAAGGCGGTACCGACCTGACGGGCTTCGCCGACGAGATCGTCGCGGTCTACGACGAGTTCCTGCGGGCGGACATCCACCCCCACTGGTGATTCTCGGCGACCTGTGGAACGGGCGCACGCACTGACCGGCCGGGTTCTACGCTGAGCGCGTGAAGCTGGTATTCGACGCCTGGCAGACCTCGCTCTTTCCCGACGCGACGCGCGGCCTGTACGTGCTGCCGCTGAATCAGGCGGTCCGTCGCGCCGAGTCCATCGGATCGGAAGGCGTCGTCCGGGTGCTGCTCGAGGTCATCGACGCGTGACCGTGGTCGGGGCCGCGGCTCTGGTGCTGAGCGTCGTGTGCGCCGCGCTCAGCCTCGGGCTCTCGCTCATCGACATCGCCACCCATCGACTGCCGAATCGTCTGGTTCTCGCGCTGGCGGTCGCAGCGTCGGGGTCCGCCGCGCTGACCGCCATCGACCGGGCCTCGACACGCCCCCTCATCGGCGCCGTCGTCGCAGGGGCCGCGCTGTTCGCCTTGTACCTTCTGCTGCACGCCGGTCGAGGCGGCATGGGCGGGGGAGACGTCAAGCTCGCCGGCGCGATCGGGCTGCTCACCGGCCCGCACGGCTGGGAGGTCCCGCTCGTCGCGACCGGGCTCGCGTTCGTCCTGGGTGGCCTCCTCGCCGTCGTGCTCATGACCCTCCGGCGAGCCGATCGTCGCACGCGGCTGCCGTTCGGACCGTTCATGCTCGTCGGCGCATGGGTCGCGCTGGCGGGAAGCTTCGTCGCGGGGTGAGCCGTGTCAAGCGCACGAAGGCGCCGAGGGGCACCGCGCTATCGTGGCGGCATGGCCGAGTCGACCTTCCTCTCCCGCTCGATCGCGTGGGCGCTGCAGCGCAAGCCCGTCCGCGCGTTCTTGCTCTACAGCGAGCACCGCGGCGCCGTGCTGGCAGACAGCGTCACCTACCGCACCCTGTTCAGCGTGTTCGCCGGTGTCCTCCTCGGCTTCTCGGTGGCCGCGCTCTGGCTCGCCGGTGACCCTGTCGCCTGGCAGGCCCTCATCGACGCGGTCAACCGGGTCATCCCGGGTCTCGTCGGAGAGGACGGACTGATCAAGCTCGACGACATCCAGGCGCCAGCCGGCCTGACCATCGCGGGCGTCATCGCGACCGTCGGCCTCCTCGGCGCCGCGATCGGCGCGATCGGCTCGCTCCGCACGGCCATGCGCGCGATCGCCGACCAGCTGACCGACGACGTTCTCTTCGTGTGGGTCCTGCTGCGGAACCTCGTCCTCGCGATCGGCATCGGCGGCGCGCTGGTCGCCGCGGCGGGCGTGACGTTCCTCGGGACGGCGGGGGTCGGCCTCCTCGCCGATCTGCTGGGATTCTCCGAGACGAACCCGCTCGTGCAGTTCGCCGGCTGGGCCGTGTCGCTCGTCGTGGTCTTCGCTCTCGACACGGTCGCGGTCGCGGTGCTCTTCCGCGCGCTGTCGGGTGTGAAGGTGCACAAGCGTGCACTCTGGAGCGGCGCACTGCTCGGCGGAGCGGGCCTCACGATTCTCCAGCAGCTGTCGGGACTGTTCGTCGGCGGAGCGACCTCGAACCCGCTTCTGGCGTCGTTCGCGTCGCTCATCGCGCTGCTGCTGTGGCTGAACCTCTCATCGCAGGTCATCCTCATCGCGACGGCGTACATCGTGACCGGAGTGCGCGAAGAGGAGGACCGCGTCCGGTCGCGGTTCGGTGCGTCCACATTCCTGCAGCGCCGCGTCCAGCGCGCCGAGGATGCCGTGTCGGCCGCGGCCCGCGAGCTCGACAAAGCCCGTGAGCTCGAGGCCGAGGAGCGCGCGAAGGCGCAGGGCTGAGGCTCAGCGGGCGTAGCGCTCCACGAACGCCCGCAGGATCGAGCCGGTGTGGGTCACCGGGCTACGGCGCACCGCCGACAGCGTCAGATCGAGTTCGTCGGGCGCGAAGTAGCCGTAATCGGCGTAGGCGTGGATGCGCGTCGTGATGCCATCGAGATCGAGCTCCGGGTGGAACTGCGTCGCATACACGTTGCGGCCGACCCGGAACATCTGCACCGGGCATCCCGTCGACGATGCGAGGAGCGTCGCCGTGGGAGGGAGGACCGAGATGGCCTCCTTGTGACCGACGAAAGCCGGGAACGTGTGGGGGAGCCCCGCCAGGAGCGGGTAGCCCCGGCCCGCGTCGGTGAGCTCGACGTCGACGACGCTGATCGGCTCGCCGTATCGCCGGTCGATGGTGGCGCCCACGTGAGCCCCGAGCGTGCCGATGCCGTAGCAGGCGCCGAGGAACGGTGCGTCCTGCGTGACGACCCGCTCCAGCAGCGTGGCGAACTCCGCCTCGACGCGTCGCTGCACGGCTGACTTGTCATCGCTCGGATCGGAGGCGTTGAACGGGCCGCCACCGACGAAGATGCCCGAGACCTCGTCGAGGTCGATCTCCGGCATGGGACCGGCCTCGAGTCGCACGCGTCGCAACGAGCCGGGTCGAGCCCGGAGTGGCGCAGGAAGAGCTCATACTCCTCGTCGGCCGGGAGGTTCTCGGCCCGCGTCGCGAGCAGCACGAACGGCTTCACTCCCGAAGCCGGATCCGTAGTCGTCGAGCACGCATGGCGCAAGCGTATCGGGCCGCTCGAGTGGCCCGGGTATGGTCGGGGACAGGAGGTCAGAACATGGCTATTGCACGACTGCACGGTGGTCCGCTCGACGGGCAGACCCTTCCGCTGGACGACGACGCGTCGGACCGGCTCATCCTTCCGTACAGCGAGACACAGGTGGTGTACGAGCGGGCGGGCGAGCCTGAGAACACCGGCGATGACGACGGCCCGACGTCGTCGGAGTTCCATTTCGTCGAGGCCGAGGGAGACATCGACCCCTCGACCGACGAACGAGACGACCGCGTGACCAGTGACGACTGAGCCCCGCAGCTCGCTCGAGGTCGAGCGGAAGTACGACGTCGGTCCGGATACGCCGCTGCCCGACTGGTCGACGCTGCCCGGCGTCGTCACGGTCGGTGACGCCGAGCCGCGTGAGCTCGACGCGCGTTACCTCGACACGGCCGACGGTCGGCTGGCGACGGCACTGACCGCGCTTCGACGCCGGACCGGGGGTCCCGACGAGGGGTGGCACGTGAAGCGGTCCACCCCGGAGGGCAAGCTCGAGACGCATTGGCCACTCGACGACATCGACGACGAGGCGCCGTTGGAGGTTCCCGACGCCGTCCTGCGAGAGGTGGCGGAGGTCGCGGAGCCGCCGTTCGAGGTCATCGCGCGCATCCGCAACTCGCGCACCGCGCACGCGCTGTGCGACGAGCGCGGTGCGATGATCGCGGAGTTCGTCGACGACCGGGTGACCGCGACCGACGAGCGAACCGGTCGTTCCAGCTCGTGGCGTGAATGGGAACTCGAGCTCGGACCAGCGGCACCCGCGAGTGCCGAAGGGATCGCGGCGCTCTTCGCCGCGGCCGACGACCTGGTGGCATCCGTCGGGGGAGCCCCCGCGGCATCCGGGTCGAAGCTCGCGCGCGTACTCGGACGCTGAACCGCCTCGACGTCTCGCCGACACGGGACATCGATGCACGAACACGAACACGAACGCACCGCCGGCCGTAGCCGAGCGGTGCGTTCGTGTTCCTGACGGCGAGCGTCAGAGGTTGATCATGTGTCCCGCGAGTCCGTGGAACGCCTCCTGCAGGCCCTCCGACAGCGTCGGGTGGGTGTGCACGTTGCGGGCGGCCTCGAGCGCGGTGAGGTCCCACTTCTGCGCGAGGGTCAGCTCAGGCAGGAGCTCCGACACGTCCGGGCCGATGAGGTGGCCGCCGAGGAGCTCGAGGTGCTCCGCGTCGGCGATCAGCTTCACGAAACCGACGGGCTCGCCGAGGCCGTTCGCCTTGCCGTTGGCCGAGAACGGGAACTTCGCGACCTTGACGTCGTAGCCGGCGTCGCGGGCCTGCTGCTCGGTGAGGCCGAACGATGCGACCTGCGGCGAGCAGAAGGTGGCGCGCGGCATGTTGCGGTAGTCGCCGAGGGTCTGCGTCTCGGCGCCGCCGATGGTCTCGGCCGCCACGACGCCCTGTGCCTCGGCGACATGCGCCAGCTGCAGCTTGGCGGTCACGTCGCCGATGGCGTAGATGCCCTCGACGTTCGTGCGCATGTGGTCGTCGATGTCGATCGCGCCGCGCTCGGTCAGCTTCACACCGGTGTTCTCCAGACCGAAGCCCTCGACGCGCGGAGCGAAGCCGATCGACATGAGCACCTTGTCGGCCTCGATCTGACCCTTCGCGCCGTCGGCATTCGCCGAGTACGACACGGTGACCTTGTCGCCGGAGTCGTCGATCTGCTCGACCTTGGTCGAGGTGAGGATGTCGATGCCGTACTTCTTGTACTGACGCTGGATCTCCTTCGAGACCTCGACGTCCTCGTTCGGGAGGGCGCGGTCGAGGAACTCGATGATCGTGACCTTCACGCCGTAGTTCGACATCACGAAGGCGAACTCCATGCCGATGGCGCCTGCGCCGACGATGACGATCGAGTTCGGCAGATCGCGCGTGAGGATCTGCTCCTCGTAGGTCACGACGTTGTCGCTCAGCTGAACGCCGGGGAGGAGGCGGACGAACGAGCCGGTCGCGATGATGACGTTGTCGAACGTCACCGTCTCCTGCGAGCCGTCGGCCTTGGTCACCTGGATCGACTTGGCGTCGACGAACGATCCGCGACCTTCGTACTCGGTGACCTTGTTCTTCTTCATCAGGAAGTGGATGCCCTTGACGTGCGTCTCGGCCACCTTCCGGCTGCGGTCGAAGGCGGTGCCGAAGTCGAAGTGCACATCGCCGCTGATGCCGAACATGTCGGCCTTGTGCTTGAAGGTGTGCGCCAGGTCGGCGTTCTTCAGCAGCGCCTTCGAGGGGATGCAGCCGACGTTGAGGCAGACGCCTCCCCAGTACTTCTCTTCGATGATCGCGACGGACTGTCCGAGCTGCGCAGCGCGGACAGCTGCGACATACCCGCCGGGGCCCGCGCCGAGGATGACGACGTTGTAGTGAGGCATGCTCCCAGCCTAGTCCTCGGTGCGTCGCCGAGACGCCGCGATCAACGCCACGACGAGGGCGATGACGCCGGCGACCGCGATCACCGTCACCACGATCCAGAACGCCGCCGGGAGCCCCTCGTCCGCCGCACTCTCGGCCGTCGCGTCCCCGGGGGCCGTGGGGGCTGCGGCCGCGTCACCCGCCGTGAAGGAGTACTCGCCCGAGATCGGGTGGCCGTCGCTCGAGACCACGCGCCAGCGCACGGTGATCGGCCCCTGGCTCCCGCCGCTGAGAGCCTGGGTGACGGTCGTGCCGTCGAGCACGGGCACTCCGTCGGCGAGCTCGGTGCCCGCGGCGTCGGTGACGGAGATCGCGTTGGCCCCGGCCTCGTCGATCAGCACGCCGCTGTAGGTGAGTGTCACCTCGTCCGGGAGCGCGGCGACGGTCGAGTCGGCGGCCGGATCCGAGGCCAGCAGCTCGTCATGGGCGAGCGCGGGCGACGCCGAAGAGGCGGCTGCCAGACCGAGGACGAGGCCAGCGGCCACGAGCAGACGCGTACGGAGAGGTGAGGTGCGTGCAGACATCGCACCGACCCTATCCGCGGGGAGGTATGAACGCGGTGAGAGGGTCTCGCAATCGCGTTCGCGAGCGGTCGCCGATCCGTTAGGCTGGCCCGGAAGAGGAGGACACTGTGGACGAAAAGGATCGAGACGTCGACGACATCCGACGCGAACCCGACCGTACGCCGCACAGCGGTTCCTCGGACACGACGCAGACGTTCGGGCACGACCTGGATCTGTCGTTCGTGCCGTTCGGGGCCGACCTCACGGCGGTGGAGCGCGATGCCATCCAGGCGTTGCCCGAGCGCGCGGCGCTGCTTCTGGTGCGTTCCGGCCCCACGGCCGGCGCACGGTATCTGCTCGACACCGACGTCACGACCGTCGGCCGCCACCCCGAGGCGGACATCTTCTTCGACGACGTCACCGTCTCGCGTCGGCACGCCGAGATCACGCGCACGGGATCGACGTTCGAGATCGTCGATCAGCGGTCACTCAATGGCACCTACGTCAACGGCGAGCGCGTCGATCGCGCCGTCCTCTCCGACGGCGCAGAGTTGCGCGTCGGCAAGTTCCGCCTGAACTTCTTCGTCTCGCCCCTCGATCGCGCCGCGGCGAACGGCGCGTGAGCGCCGCCCCCGCAGCCCGCAGTCGGTCCGCGACGGCGGGTCATCTCAGCATCGGCCAGGTGCTCGCTCGGCTGAGCCCGGAGTTCCCGGCGCTCAGTTCCAGCAAGCTGCGATACCTCGAGGACCAGGGGATCGTCACGCCTACGCGCACCGGATCGGGATACCGCAAGTTCTCACCCGCCGATGTGGAACGCCTGCGCACGGCTCTGACGTTGCAGCGCGATCACTACATGCCACTGGCCCGCATCCGGGAGTATCTCGACACCCCCGGAGCGGAAGGCACTCCGCCCGCTCTGCCGGCGTCGATCGTCCAGCATCGTCGCTACCGCCGCGACGAGCTGATCGATCAGGCCGAAGCGAGCGCGACCCTGCTCGGCGACGCCGTCTCGGCGGGCCTGCTGCCCGCAGCCGACACCTACGACGAGCGTGCCCTGGTTCTCATGCGCACCCTCGTCGCCCTCGACCGCCACGGGATCGGCCCGCGGCACCTGCGCACGGTGCGCCAGGCGGCTGAGCGCGACGTGGCGCTCGTCGAGACGGCGCTCGCGCCTCTGCTCCGCCGCACCGATTCGACCTCACGCGGGCGAGCTCACGAGCTCGCTCCCGAGCTGGTGCGCCGGCTCGACGACGTCCGTTCCGCCTTCGTCCAGACCGCCATCGACCGACTCGTCAGGTGAGCCGGCGCGACACGCCGCATACTCGGAACGGATGTCGTTGCCGCAGCGGCATCCCTCATCTAGCGTTGAACCAACCCGACCGTCCGGCAGGAGGACCAGATGACCGCGCATGATTCGCTCGGCGAGACGCGGTTCACGACCGACCTCCTCTTCACCGACGGTCTTCCCGAGATGGACGACGAAGCCGGCTACCGCGGAGCGCAGGCCGCCCGTGCTGCAGGGATCACCTACCGCCAGCTCGACTACTGGGCGCGGACCGAACTCGTCGTCCCGACCGTGCGCGGTGCCAGCGGCTCGGGTTCGCAGCGGCTCTACGGCTTCCGCGACATCCTGGTCCTCAAACTCGTCAAGCGCCTGCTCGACACCGGCATCTCGCTGCAGCAGATCCGGATCGCCGTCGATCAGCTCCGCGCTGCCGGAATCCGCGACCTCGCGGGCACGACGCTCATGAGCGACGGCGCCTCGGTGTACCTCTGCACGTCGAACGACGAGGTGATCGACCTCGTCAGCCGTGGCCAGGGCGTGTTCGGGATCGCCGTCGGCAAGGTGCTGCGCGAGGTCGAGTCCACCCTGGTGGAGTTCGATCCGCAGGCTCCCGACCCCGTCGACGAGCTCGCCGCACGTCGCTCGGTCCGTAGCGCCTGAGCCGCTTCCGATACTCAGAACCCCGGCGCACCTGAGGTGCGGCCGGGGTTTCGTCTGTGGGGCGCGAGCCGGTCGTTCAGCTCGACGCAGCGGTGGGTGCCTCGCCGGCGACGGGGATGCGGCCGGTGCGCAGCACGCGGTCGAGGAGAGCGTCGAAGTCGGACGCGAGCTCCTGCGCGGAATCTCCCGGCCAGATGTGGAGCGGCTTGGCGGCGCCCTGAGCCTGCTGCAACGACGTGCGCTCGGGCAGCTGTGGTGAGAGCACGAGGGGCCCGAACATGTCGCGGAGCTCCTTGATGCGGAACTGGTGCTCGATCGACTGCGGGCGCACGCGATTGACGACGATGCCGAGCGGCTGCAGGCGGGGGGAGAGGCCACGACGGATCTCCTCGATCGCGCGCAAGGCGCGGTCGGCGGCCGCGACCGAGAACAGCCCCGGCTCGGTCACGACGATGACCCGGTCGCTCGCCGCCCACGCGGTGCGCGTGAGGGCGTTGAGCGACGGGGCGCAGTCGATCAGGACGAGGTCGTAGTCGGCTTCGATCGTCGCGAGCGCCTCTTCGAGCTTCCAGACGTCGCGCACGCTGGGGTGCGGTCCGTCGAAGTTGATGGCCGACGGGCTGCCGATCAGGACATCGATCGTGCCGGGATGCACCTTCGCCCACCCGCTGGAGGTGATGGCCTGGCGGACCACCTTCTCCTTCGGATTGGCGAGGACATCGGCGACGTTGAGACGACCGGCGACCTGGATGTCCATCCCCGTCGACACGTCGGATTGCGGATCGAGGTCGACGACCAACGTCCGGACTCCGCGGGCGAACGCGGCGGATGCGAGCCCCAGGGTGACCGTCGTCTTGCCGACCCCGCCCTTGAGCGAGCTGACGGAGAGTACGTGCACGAGGCTCTACGTTACCGTCCCCTAGGCTGTGAGGGTATTCGAGCCCTCGCGCGGTGCCGTTGCCGTGCGACTCACTCCTGCGAGGTGAGCATGTTCCGGAAGATCCTTGTCGCGAACCGCGGAGAGATCGCCATCCGCGCCTTCCGAGCCGCATTCGAGCTGGGGGCGCGAACCGTCGCGGTCTACCCGCACGAGGATCGGTTCTCGCTGCACCGGCTCAAAGCCGACGAGGCGTACGAGATCGGCGTGAAGGGCCATCCGGTTCGGGCCTATCTGGACGTCGACGAGATCATCCGCGTCGCGCGTGAAAGCGGGGCGGACGCGATCTACCCCGGCTACGGATTCCTCTCCGAGAACCCCGAGCTCGCCGCCCGCGCCGCCGCTGCCGGTATCGCCTTCATCGGTCCCTCGGCGCGAGTGCTCGAGATGGCGGGGAACAAAGTCACCGCGAAGGCCCACGCCGTCGCCGCCGGTGTCCCGGTGCTGCGCTCGACCGAGGCCTCCGACGACATCGACGTCCTCGTCTCCCAAGCCGGCGACATCGGCTTCCCGATCTTCGTCAAGGCCGTCGCCGGCGGCGGCGGACGGGGGATGCGGCGCGTGGCGACCCCCGACGAGCTGGCTCCCGCGTTGTCCGAGGCGATGCGCGAGGCCGGCAGTGCGTTCGGCGACGCGCGCGTCTTCCTCGAGCAGGCCGTGCAGCGTCCGCGCCACGTCGAGGTGCAGGTCCTCGCCGACGCAGCCGGTGAGACGGTGCATCTGTTCGAGCGGGACTGCTCCGTCCAGCGACGCCACCAGAAAGTGATCGAGATCGCTCCCGCGCCGAACCTCGACGACACCACGCGGACCGACCTGCACCGTCACGCGATCGCCTTCGCGACCTCGATCGGTTACGAGAACGCCGGCACCGTCGAGTTCCTCCTCGAGACCGCCGGTCCGCGCACGGGCGAGATCGTCTTCATCGAGATGAACCCGCGCATCCAGGTCGAGCACACGGTGACGGAGGAAGTCACCGACGTCGACCTCGTGCAGGCGCAGATGCGGATCGCGGCGGGGGAGACGCTCGCCGAGCTGGGACTGACGCAGGACAGCATCCAGCTGCGCGGCGCGGCGCTCCAGTGCCGCATCACGACCGAGGATCCGGCGCAGGGGTTCCGTCCCGACACCGGCAAGATCACCACCTACCGGTCGCCCGGTGGCGCCGGCATCCGTCTCGACGGCGGCACGACCGCCGCCGGTTCGCAGATCAGTCCGCACTTCGACTCGATGCTCACCAAACTCACCTGTCGCGGGCGTGACTTCGGTGCGGCCGTCGTGCGCTCGCGCCGCGCTCTCGCGGAGTTCCGCATCCGCGGCGTCTCCACCAACATCCCCTTCCTGCAGCAGGTGCTCGACGACCCGTCCTTCGCCCGGGGCGACCTCAGCACGGCGTTCATCGATGAGCGGCCCGAGCTGCTCGCGGGGCGGACCTCGAAGGATCGCGGCTCGAAGATCCTCGGTTGGCTGGCCGACACCACCGTCAACCGACCGTACGGCTCCGCGCCGACGACGGTCGAGCCGCGTACCAAGCTGCCGCGGCTCGACTTGACGACACCGCCGCCTGCCGGATCACGCCAGCGACTGCTCGAGCTCGGGCCGGTGCGGTTCGCGGAGGCCCTGCGTGCGCAGACGTCGCTGGCGGTCACCGAGACGACCTTCCGCGACGCCCACCAGTCGCTCCTCGCGACCCGCGTGCGCACGAAGGACCTGGTGGCGGTGGCACCGGCCGTCGCCCGGCTCACGCCGCAGCTGCTCTCGGTCGAGGCGTGGGGTGGCGCCACCTACGACGTCGCCCTGCGCTTCCTCGGCGAGGACCCCTGGGAGCGGCTCGACAAGCTCCGCTCCGCCCTGCCGAACGTCGCGGTGCAGATGCTGCTGCGCGGGCGCAACACCGTCGGCTACACGCCGTATCCGACGGCGGTCACCGAGGCGTTCGTCCGCGAAGCGGCGGATGCCGGTGTCGACATCTTCCGCATCTTCGACGCGCTCAACGACGTCGCACAGATGCGACCCGCCATCGACGCGGTCCTCGCGACCGGGTCGACCGTCGCCGAGGTGGCGCTGTGCTACACCGGCGACCTCAACGATCCGGCGGAAGACCTCTACACACTCGACTACTACCTCCGCCTGGCCGAACAGATCGTCGACGCGGGAGCCCACGTCCTCGCGATCAAGGACATGGCGGGGTTGCTGCGGCCGGCCGCAGCGTCGCGACTGGTCTCGGCCCTGCGCGAACGGTTCGACGTACCCGTGCACGTGCACACCCATGACACCGCCGGTGGGCAGCTCGCGACGCTTCTGGCCGCGAGTGCCGCGGGCGCGGATGCGGTCGACGCGGCGTCGGCCCCGATGGCCGGCACGACCAGCCAGCCGTCGCTGTCGGCCCTCGTCGCAGCCCTGGCCCACACCGACCGCGACACCGGGCTCGACCTCGACGCGGTGTCGGACCTCGAGCCCTACTGGGAGGCGGTGCGGCACATCTACCGGCCGTTCGAATCGGGCCTGCCCGGACCCACCGGACGCGTCTACCGCCATGAGATCCCCGGCGGGCAGCTCTCGAACCTGCGCCAGCAGGCGATCGCGCTGGGGCTCGCCGGTGACTTCGAGCTCATCGAGGACATGTACGCGGCGGCGAACCAGATCCTCGGCCGTGTGCCCAAGGTCACCCCGTCGTCGAAGGTCGTGGGTGATCTCGCGCTGCACCTCGCGGCCGTCAAGGCCGACCCGGCGGCCTTCGCCGCAGACCCGGGCGCCTACGACATCCCCGAGTCGGTCGTCGGTTTCATGGCGGGTGAACTCGGTGACCTGCCGGGCGGGTGGCCCGAGCCGTTCCGGTCGAAGGTGCTGGCCGGGCGAACGGTGCGGTCCGGAGTCGCCGAGCTCTCGTCGGCGCAGGCGTCCGCCCTGGCGTCCGACTCGACGACGCGGCGGCGCACCCTCAACTCCCTGCTCTTCCCGGGGCCGACGCAGGAGTTCGACCGGGTGCGCGACGTGTACGGCGACCTGAGCGTGCTCGACACGGCGGACTACCTGTACGGGCTCGTCCCCGGCGCCGAGCACGTGGTCGAGATCGAGAAGGGCGTGCAGCTGTACGTCGGACTCGAGGCGATCGGCGAGGCGGACGACAAGGGCATGCGCACGGTCATGGCGACCCTCAACGGGCAGCTGCGGCCCGTGTTCGTGCGCGACCGTTCCATCAGCGTCGAGGCGCGGCCGGCGCAGAAGGCCGACACATCGATCCCCGGTCAGGTCGCCGCACCGTTCTCCGGGGTCGTGACCCTCAAAGTCGCCGTGGGCGACATCGTCGCAGCCGGAGAGCCGGTCGCTTCCATCGAGGCGATGAAGATGGAGGCGGGCATCACGGCACCGGTGGCGGGTGTCGTGGAGCGCCTCGTGGTGAGTGCTACAGCACAGGTCGAGGCGGGGGATCTTTTGGTCGTCGTCCGGCCCGGCGAGTAGCCTAAGGGGTCGGGCGTGAGCTCGAGACCCTGGAGTGGACGCAGCAACCATGCCTGAGCACAACGAGAATCAGCCCGACGAGACCGATCCCGCGGTCCTCGCCGACAGCGAGAGCATTCACACGACGGCCATCGGAATCATCGGCGGCACGGCGCAGGTCGACGTCGCACTGCCGGTCGGCGACGACGACCTGGATGACGACGACGTCATCGACGGCGAGGTCGTCGACGATCAGCTGGCGACCGGCGACATCCCGCTGGGCATCGAGACCGACGAGTCGTCCGCCGAGCCGCAGGACGACGACATCCAGTCGGCCGACGACGAGGCCGAGGCGCGTGTCGGCGAGGTCGACGAGACGCATGCGGCGCATGATGCCGGCGAGCTCGACGGATCGCTGGCGGATCGCGACGTCGCGGCGGACGACGACCGCTCCGAGCCCCGTGGCGCATCCGACTCGCTCGACGATGACGAGGCCGACACCGCAGACGAGTCGGCCGAGTCCGCCGGTGCCGCGGATGCACCTGACGACGTCGTCACCGCGACGGTCGACGACGACGCGGACTCCGCCGACCGTGACGGACCCGCGGAAGCCGGCACGGCGGCCGCACGCGCAGCGGAATCGGTTGACCCGGTCGAGCGCGAGGCCCCGGGTGCGGCGCACTCCGAGGCCGTCGCCAGCGGCGTCATCGTGGCGACGGTCGTGCCGACGTCGACCCCGATCACCGGCACCGTGCCCTCGACCCGGCGTCAGGCCCATCAAGCGGCCGAGCAGGTGCGCCACGCCAACGAGCGCGTTCAGGTCGCGCGCCCGGCGGAGCCCCTGCTCCAGTCGCGTCGCATCGGCGATCTCGAGCCCGGGCGCGAGTCCGCCGACCTCTTGACGGCCGAGCGCCTGCTCGACCCTTCGCAGGTCGTCCGAGCCGAGCCGGAGGGGCGCTGGCAGCGTTTCGTCTACACCGTCTCGGGCCACCGCATCAATCTGGGTGACGGCAAGCGCGCTCGATCGCGCAAGGAACTCGACCGAAGGATCTCCGCGCCGCTGGCGGGTGGGGCGAAGTTCGTGCCGGTGCTCTCGCGCAAGGGCGGTGTCGGGAAGACGACGGTGACCACTCTGCTCGGGATGGCCCTCGCCGACGCCCGGGACGACCGGGTCATCGCGATCGACGCGAACCCCGACCGCGGGACGCTCGCGGACCGCGTGGGTCGCTCGAGCGGCAAGACGGTGCGCGACCTCGCCCGCACGCGCGGCGACGTCGTCGGCTTCAACGATCTGTCGGCGATCGTGGGGCGAGACGAGACGCGTCTCGACGTCCTCGCGTCGGACACCGATCCGCACGTCTCCGAGGCCTTCAGCGACCACGACTACGAAGACGTCGCCTCCATCGCAGCGCACTACTACTCGATCGTCCTCACCGACACGGGCACCGGCATCGTCCATTCGGTGATGGGGGCCACCCTCGGGCTCTCCGACCAGATCGTCGTGGTGGCGGGACTCTCGGTCGACGAGGCACGTCTCGCGTCCGAGACCCTGACGTGGCTCGAGTCCAACGGCTTCGCCGAGGCGGTGAAGAACGCTGTCGTGGTGCTCAACACGTCGCGGCCCGGCACCCCGATGGTGCGTGCCGACGAGCTCGAGAGCCACTTCGCCACCCGCGTGCGGTCGGTGCTGCGCATCCCGTACGACGCCCATCTCGCCGCCGGAAGCGCCGTGTCCTTCCGCGACCTCGACCCGGCGACCCGCGAGGCGGCGCGCAAGCTCGCCGCGAGCGTGGTCGAAGGACTGCGAGCGGGCGCGGGGGCCTGAGATGGCGGTCCGCGCGATCCGGTTCTTCGGCGACCCCGTTCTGAAGTCGCAGGCCGCCCCGATCGAGACGATCGACGAGGGCACGCGCTCGCTCGTGCAAGACCTCCTCGACACCGTCGAACTTCCCGGCCGCGCCGGAGTGGCGGCGCCGCAGATCGGCGTCGGGCTGCGCGCGTTCAGCTACAACGTCGACGGCGTGATCGGCTACATCCTCAATCCGCGCCTCGTCGAGGTGTCGGGCGAGCCGTCGTTGATCGGTGAGGGGTGCCTGTCGGTTCCGAACCTGTGGCACGACACCCTCCGTCACCCCTACGCCCGTGCGGTCGGCATGGACCTCGACGGCGACGAGGTCGTCCTCGAGGGCGAGGGCCTGATGGCGCAGGCGCTGCAGCACGAGTGCGATCACCTCGACGGCATCCTCTACCTCGATCGGCTCTCGCCCGCCGAGCGCCGTATCGCGATGCGCGAGGTGCGCGAGTCGTCCTGGTTCTGAATCACGCAGAAGCGGGGCCCGGCAGGTGTTCGACCGGCCGGGCCCCGCTTCGATCCGCGACGGTTCAGCCGAGCGAGACGTTGCTCGTCTTCACCGGCTCGTCGTAGATGTCGGAGATCGCACCCGAGAAGTCGGTGAGGATGACGTTGCGCTTGATGCTCATCTTCGGCGTCAGGTGCCCGCTCGCCTCGGTCCACTCGGTGTCGAGGATGGTGAACTTACGGATGGACTCGGCGCGCGAGACGTTGCGGTTGGCGTCGTCGATCGCACGCTGCACCTCGGCACGCACCTGAGGGTCCTTCGCCGCCTCGGCCAGCGTCATCTCGCCGGCGAGTCCGTTGTTGGCGAGCCAGGTCGGCAGCATCTCCGGGTCGAGGGTCACGAGAGCGGAGATGAACGGCTTCTGGTCGCCGACGACCACGACCTGCCCGACGATCGGGTTGGCGCGGATGGGGTCCTCCAGCACCGCGGGGGCGACGTTCTTGCCGCCCGCGGTGACGATGATCTCCTTCTTGCGCCCCGTGATCGTCAGGAAGCCCTCGTCGTCGAACGAGCCGATGTCGCCCGTCTTGAACCATCCGTCGTCGAAGGCCGCTTCGGTGGCCTCGGGGTTGCGCCAGTACTCCGCGAACACGTTGATGCCGCGAACCTCGACCTCGCCGTCGTCGCCGAGGCGCACGCCGACGCCGGGCAGGACTGGTCCGACGGTGCCGATCTTCGACTTGGTCGCAAGGTTCACCGTCGCGGGAGCCGTCGTCTCCGTCAGCCCGTAGCCCTCGAGGATCGTCACACCGAGGCTGTGGAAGAAGTGGCCGAGTCGCGGACCGAGCGGAGCCGACCCGGAGACGGCGTAGACGACCCGGCCGCCCATCGCGGTGCGGAGCTTGCTGTAGACGAGCTTGTCGAAGAGGCGGAACTTCAGCTTGGTCAGCAGCGGGACGCTCTTGCCCTCCTGCTGCAGCCGTGAGTGGTCGATGGCCACCTGTGCGGCCGCGCGGAAGATCTTGCCCTTGCCGCCGGCTTCGGCCTTCTGCTCCGCGGAGTTGTAGACCTTCTCGAACACGCGGGGCACCGCGAGCAGGAACGTGGGCTGGAACGTGCCCAGCGCCGGCAGTAGCTGCTTGGTGTCGGGCTGGTGTCCCGTCTTCACGCCGGCGTGGACGTTGAGGATCGAGATGAAGCGTGCGAAGACGTGTGCCGTCGTGATGAACAGCAGCGTGGATGCGCCACCGGGATGGTTGACGACCTCTTTGAGCGCCTCGCCGGAGTTGCGAGCCAGCTCGACGAAGTTGCTGTGGGTGAGCACGCATCCCTTCGGGCGTCCCGTCGAGCCGGACGTGTAGATGAGGGTTGCGATGTCCGAGCCGACGGCGAGATTGCGGCGCCGCTCGATCTCGTCGTCGGTCACACCGTCGCCGGCGGTCCGCAGCCGGTCGAGGTCGCCCGACCCCATCACCCACACCTCGCGCACGAGCGGCACCGTCGAGCGGATCTCGTCGATGCGCTGGGCGTGCTCCGCGGCTTCGGCGATCGCGAAGGTGGCACCCGAGTCGCTCAGGATCCAGCCGATCTGGGATGCCGAGCTCGTCTCGTACACCGGCACCATCACGGCGCCCGCGAAGAAGAGGGCGAAGTCGACCAGCGTCCAGTCGTAGGTGGTCCGCGCCACGAACGCGACCTTATCGCCGGGCTCGACGCCAGCGGCGACGAAGCCCTTGGCCAGTGCGACGACCTCGCGCTGGAACTCGGCGGCGGAGATGTCCCGCCACCCTCCGTCGTGCGGCACGGCGAACAGCGCGCGCGACGGGGTCGCGGTGACCCGGTCGACCAGGAGGTCGGTGATGTTGGCCTCGGGATCGGCGGGAACGATCGCGGGGACTTCGAACTGGACGGCGCTCATGGGCGGCAACTCCTTCGGTACCGGAAGCGTCTGGCAGGGTACGGCCACTCTATCGGGCGCCCGCCCGCTGAGCCCGCGCGTCGACACGGCGCCCCACTAGACTTTCCGGGTCGCCGCCGGACGGCCGACGGAAAGGACCGCGCGTGCTCAACATCGGCATCGACATCGGGGGCACCAAGATCGCCGGAGGCGTGGTGTCGGCCGACGGCACGATCGTCGACCGCATCCGTGTCGACACCCCGGCCGACACCGACGCGCTGGCCGACGCCGTCGCCGACATGGCGCGGCACTTCCGCGCCTCGCACGACGTGACCGCGGTCGGTGTCGCCGCAGCCGGGTTCCTCGACCGCACCCGCTCGATCATGCGCCACGCGCCGAACATCGACTGGGTCGAGCACCCGCTCCGGGCCGAGCTCGAGGCGCGCGTGGGTGTCGCGGTGGTGCTGGAGAACGACGCGAACGCCGCCGGATGGGCCGAGTACCGCTTCGGCGCCGGGCGCGGCAGCTCGAACATGGTCATGCTGACCCTCGGCACCGGTGTCGGGGGAGCGGTGATCATCGACGGAGCGCTCCTGATCGGGGGACGCGGCGCTGCGGGCGAGCTCGGTCACGTCCGGTTCGAACGCGGCGGTCGCCTGTGCGGCTGCGGCCTGCACGGATGCCTCGAGCAGTACGCCTCGGGACGCGCCCTGCAGCGCGAGGCCATCGCGATCGCCGACGATCCCCAGCTCGGGGCCGGTCTCGCGCAGGTCCGCGACGAGCACGGCTCGATCCCGGGCGATGCCATCTCCCGCCTCATCCTCGCCGACGATCCGGGTGCCCTCGAAGCGCTGCAACGGGTCGCGACGGCGCTCGGCGAATCGGCCGGCGGATTCCAGGCCACCCTCGACCCCGAGATCTTCGTCATCGGCGGCGGCGTCGCACAGCTGGGCGAGACGCTCCTCGCGCCCGTGCGAGCGTCGTATCGGGCTGCGCTTCCGGGCGGCGAGAACGCGGCGCCGGCGGACTTCGCGATCGCCACCCTCGGCAACGACGCCGGCTTGATCGGCGTCGCCGATCTGGCCGGGGGGCGGTGAGCGGTGTTCTACTGGCTGATGAAGTACATCTTCATCGGACCCGTCGTGAAGGCGATCTTCCGCCCGTGGATCGTGGGGCGGCGCAACGTCCCGGCGTCGGGTGCGGCGATCTTCGCCAGCAACCACCTGTCGGTGAGCGACTCGATCTTCCTGCCGCTGATGATCGACCGGCCGATGTCGTTCCTCGCCAAGAGCGACTACTTCACCGGCACCGGCATCAAGGGCTGGGCGACCCGCGTCTTCATGAAGGCGACCGGTCAGATCGCGATCGACCGCACCGGCGGCAAGGCCTCGGAGGCCTCGCTCAACACCGGTCTCCAGGTGCTCGGGCGCGGTGACCTCCTCGGCATCTATCCCGAAGGCACGCGGAGTCCCGACGGCAAGCTCTACCGGGGCCGCACGGGTCTGGCGCGCATGGCCCTCGAAGCCCGCGTGCCCGTCATCCCCGTGGTCATGGTCGACACCGACGCCGTCATGCCCATCGGGCGCAGCATCCCGCGGGTCGGGCGCGTCGGGATGGTCATCGGCGAGCCGCTCGACTTCTCGCGCTTCCAGGGCATGGAGGGCGACCGGTACGTGCTGCGGTCGGTGACGGACGAGATCATGGTCGCGCTGCAGCGCCTCGGCGAGCAGGAATACGAAGACGTCTACGCGTCCTCGGTCAAGGAGCGTGCAGCCGCTCGGCAGGCCTGACCGTCACACGGCCGGTGGGCTGCCGCCCGCGCACTAGACTTGGGCCGTGCCTACGCTGGATTCACTCGACACGTGGCGCGATCTTCCCATCAAGCAGCAGCCGGCGTGGAACGACCCCGACGCCGTCGCTGCGGTGTCCGCAGAGATCGCGACGCTTCCGCCCCTCGTCTTCGCCGGTGAGGTGGACAACCTCCGTGAGCGCCTCGCGCGCGCCGCATCCGGGCAGGCCTTCCTCCTGCAGGGCGGTGACTGCGCCGAGACCTTCGCGGGCGCGACGGCGGAGAAGATCCGCAACCGCATCAAGACCGTGCTGCAGATGGCGGTCGTGCTGACCTATGGCGCGTCGATGCCCGTCGTGAAGATGGGCCGCATGGCCGGTCAGTTCGCCAAGCCCCGCTCGAGCGACACCGAGACGCGCGGCGACGTGACGCTTCCGGCCTACCGTGGCGACATCGTCAACGGCTACGACTTCACCGCCGCGTCGCGGCAGCCCGATCCCGCGCGCCTGCTCAAGGGCTACCACACGGCGGCATCCACGCTGAACCTCATCCGTGCGTTCACGCAGGGTGGCTTCGCCGACTTGCGCGAGGTGCACTCGTGGAACAAGGGCTTCGCCTCGAACCCGGCCAACGCCCGGTACGAGGGCCTCGCCGGCGAGATCGACCGCGCCATCAAGTTCATGGAGGCGGCGGGAGCCAACTTCGACGAGCTGCGCGGCGTCGAGTTCTACACGGGCCACGAAGGTCTGCTCATGGACTACGAGCGCCCGATGACCCGCATCGACTCGCGGACGAACACCCCGTACAACACCTCGTCGCACTTCCTGTGGATCGGCGAGCGCACCCGCGAGCTCGACGGCGCGCACGTCGACTACTTCTCGAAGATCCGCAACCCGATCGGCGTGAAGCTCGGCCCCACGACGTCGACCGACACCGCCCTCGCGCTGATCGACAAGCTCGACCCCGAGCGCGAGCCGGGTCGCCTGACGTTCATCACCCGCATGGGCGCAGGAAAGATCCGCGATGCGCTGCCGCCGCTGCTCGAGGCCGTCAAGGACTCGGGCGCGACGCCGCTGTGGGTCACCGACCCGATGCACGGCAACGGCATCACGACGCCGACCGGCTACAAGACGCGTCGCTTCGACGACGTCGTGGACGAGGTGCGTGGCTTCTTCGAGGCTCACCGCGCGGTCGGCACGTTCCCCGGCGGCATCCACGTCGAGCTGACCGGCGATGACGTCACCGAGTGCCTGGGCGGCTCGGAGATGATCGACGAGGCGACCCTCGCGACCCGCTACGAGAGTCTCTGCGACCCGCGTCTGAACCACATGCAGAGCCTCGAGCTCGCCTTCCTCGTGGCTGAGGAGCTCGAGAAGCGCTGAGCTTCCGCCTTCTGCTGCGCGAGAGCGCACGTCTGCACAGTTATGGGGTCTCCCCACCGTGCAGATGTGCGCTCTCGGCATTTCGTGCTGGGGAGAACGCGGGATCAGCGGGGTCGGTGGGGGATCGTGGGCGGGTGAACCGCCGAGCGCCGCTGCCACGAGACATCGCCCGACAGCCGTTCGCCACGGACGAGGCTCGCGTGCTCGGCGTGAGCCGCGGCAGGTTGCGGGCCGCCGACCTGCGGCATCCGCATCACGGGATCTACGCCGCGCTCGAAGCCGGGGACGATGACGACACGCTCGGGCGCTGCCGACTGCTCCTGCCCGCGCTCGGCCCGGAGCAGCTGTTCTCCGGGCGCACGGCGGCGGCTCTGTGGGGGATGCCGTTGCCCCGGGCCTCGACGCCGCCGATGCTCGACGTGGTCACGACGGGCGGCGGAGCAGCGATGCGGCGACCCGGCGTGATCGGCTCGCGGACGGGACTCGTCCTCCAACGCGGGGACGTCGACGGCGTACCCGTCCTGTCGCCGACCGAAACCTGGTGCCGGCTCGCGGTCGGTCCGCAGGCCCTGGACGGGCGATGGCTCGTCGCGACGGCCGACTTCCTGCTCAGCGGGCGGCGCGGCGAGCGAGGCCGCACGCGTCCGCTCGCGACGCGTGCCGAACTGGTGGCGGCCGTCGTCGCCCGGGGTAGCGCGCGCGGAGCCCGGTCGCTGCGAGCTGCGCTCGACCGGGCACGCTCGCCGGTGGACTCGCCTCAGGAGTCGCTCCTGCGCGTCGCGCTCGTCGACGCGGGGATTCCCGAACCGCAGGTGCAGGTCGCGGTT
The DNA here is from genome assembly GCF_049707515.1 of Microbacterium arborescens. Classification (GTDB taxonomy): domain Bacteria; phylum Actinomycetota; class Actinomycetes; order Actinomycetales; family Microbacteriaceae; genus Microbacterium; species Microbacterium arborescens_B. The sequence goes on from NZ_JBNAFI010000002.1 coordinate 314,595, forward strand.
GACACGGCTGCAGGCGTGCGGCATGCCGACCTGGGCTGGCCCGAGCATCGGCTGCTGCTCGAGTACCAGGGGGATGAGCATCGCTCGTCGCGGCGACGATGGCTCGAGGACCTCACGCGCGTGCAGCTTCTCGAGGATGCCGGGTACCGCGTCATCCTCGTCGGAGCCGGGGACCTCGACGACGACGCCCGGGCGCTGGCCGCGCGCATCCGTCGTGCTCTCGCCTGACCGTTCGCAAGGCGGCGAGGACGCGCATCCGCACGGTGCCGGAGATGCCGAACCGTGCATTCCTGAGCTCTCGAGCGAGCCGTGCGCCGGTGGGGCGGGTCAGCCCGTGGCGGTGATCTGCAGGGTGACGGTGGTGCCGCGGACGTGCTTGCTGCCGCTGGCCGGATCCTGCGCCGTGACCTCGGTCAGCCCGTCGGGCCAGATGTTCCACAGGGCGGAGTAGCTGACCTCGAAACCGGCGTCGCGGAGCGTCTGCGCGGCGGTGTCGCGCGTCTGGCCGACGACGCCCGGGACCTCGAAGAGCGGAGGACCGCTCGAGACGATGAGCGTGACGACATCGCCGGGCCGCCAGTTGCCCTCGCCGCCGCGCTCGGCTATCCCGATGACGTCGCCCTTGGCGATGCGCTCGCTCGATTCGGAGAGAGTGTCGCCCGAGACCTCGAGACCGACGTCGGTGAGCGTGCCGGTGGCGCGGTCGACGCTCTGGCCGGTGACGTCGGGTACGGCGCCCCGTGACACCAGCAGTGCGGCGGAATCGCCCTGGCGAAGGGTGCAGCCGTTCGAGCAGTCGATCGGATCCCCGCCCGCCGCCGGCGTTCCGGAAGCCCGGATGACGGTGCCCTCGGCGACGTTCGGATCGAACTCGGCATCCGAGTCGTCCGCCACCGCGACGACGTTCTGCCGCAGCAGCTCGCGGGCGGCCTGCTCGGTCTGACCCGACAGCGCGGGGATCGACACCTCGGCCGGACCGCGCGAGACGATCACGGTGACGACCGCATCGCGGTCGAGACGCGCGCCCGGGTCGGGGGAGGTGCGGATCGCGAGCCCCTCAGCGACGTCGAGGCTGTTCTCTCCGGCTTGCTCGGCTCGCAGTCCCTGTGCCGCGATCGCAGCCTCCGCCTCGGCGAAGGTCGTGCCGCGCACGTCGGGCACGGCGACGAGCGAGCCGGGGCCCGAGCCGAACCACCAGCCGGTGCCGCCCGCGAGGGCGGCCAGCAGGAGGACGATCGTGAGAAGCCAGGCGCCCTTCGCGCGATTACGGCGCGTGTGCTGCCGTAGCCGCGTGGCGTTGTCGACGTCCGTGGTCACGGGTGGTGCCGTGAACGTTCCGGGCATGACCTTGGTGAGTTCGCCCGATCCCTGACCGTCGTCATCGATGACGACCGCTGACGCGCCGGACGGAGCCGTGCGGACGACCTGCGGGAAGACGCCGAGCTCGCGCTCGATCTCGCGCAGGCGTTCGAGCATGACCTTCGCATCGAGCGGACGCTCGTCGGGCTCGCGTTCGGTCGCCCACAGGACGAGCTCGTCGAGCTGCTCGGGTACGCCGGGGTTCTTCGCGCTCGGGCGGGGAACCGAGTCGGTCGCGTGCTGATAGGCGATCTGCATCGGCTGCTCGCCCTTGTAGGGCTGCTCACCCGTGAGCATCTCGTAGAGCATGATGCCGAGGGCGTAGATGTCGCTGCGGGCGTCGGCGGTGCCCCGTGTGACGAGCTCGGGTGCGAGGTAGGCGATGGTGCCGAGGAGCATCTGGCCGGTCGCGGTGTTCGCCGTCGTGGCGCGAGCGAGGCCGAAGTCGCCGATCTTGATGCGTCCGTCCTCGGCGAGCAGGACGTTCTCGGGTTTGACATCGCGGTGCACGATGCCGGCGCGGTGGGCGGCGGCCAGGCCCGACAGGATCGCGTCCATGATGGTGATCGTCTGCGGGATCGTCAGGCGCTTCTGCTCGCGCAGCAGCTCGCGCAGCGTGATCCCCGGGAGGTACTCCATGACCAGGTAGGCCATCTCGCCGTCCTGGCCCTGGTCGAAGACATTGACCACGTGCGGGTCGGCCAGGCGGGCGGCGGAGCGAGCCTCCTGGATGAAGCGGCTCTGGAACACCGAGTCGTCCGAGAGATGCCCGTGCATCACTTTGAGTGCGACGCGACGTTCGAGGCGCAGGTCGGTGGCGACGTACACCGTCGCCATGCCGCCGCGGGCGATGCGAGCGCGGACGCGATACCGCTGGTCGACCAGTCGGCCGATCAGCGGGTCGGTCTGCTGGCTCATGCTCACGCAGCGATTCTACGGAGCGGATGCTGCGAGCCCGGGCAACGGCTCACCCCCGGGCCCCTGTGACCCCGGTTCCGGTTGGAGTCGACGTCAACCGAGCGCGGCCAACCACCGGTAGGCCTGCTGCTCCCACTCGCCGTAACGATCGGGGTAGGCGGAGATCTGGACGGCCTGCGCGGCGTCGGTGAACGACAGGTCCTCCCAGCCCGGGATGTCGAGCAGTCCGCGGGTCGCGGGACCGTTGGGGTCGGCGGCTCCGCCGTAGAAGGTCGCGATCGATCGAGCCGGGTCGCGCACCTGCTCGGGTGTTCCCCATCCGGTGCTCGGACGCTGCTGGAAGAGGCCGAGCGAGTCCCGGTCGCCCCAGTCGAGGTTGCGGATCCACGATTCGACCATCGCCGTCGCCAGCGCGATGGCGATCCCGCGGTCGGGCACGCCGCGCTCGCGTCCCACCTGGATGATGAGCTTCGCGTTCGCGATCTGCTCCGCGTCGAGGCCGAGGTCGGGGAGAGCGGCGGTCTGAACGGCCGGTGCCGCGGCCGCGCCCGGGATGACGAGGGCCTGTCCCGGGTAGATGATCGAGGATCGATTCATCCCGTTCGCGGCCAGCACCGCGTCGAGGCCGAGCCCGTGCGCCGCGGCGATCGCCGACAGGGTGTCGCCGGCAACGACGGTGTGGGTCGCCGCGGCGATGGGGGTCGCCTGCGCCGCGGGGATCGCCACGGGTGCGGCAGGAGCACTGCCCGATGCCGGCCCCGGGATGTCGAGGGTCTGGCCGGGGAAGATCACCGCGTCGCCGCCGAGCCCGTTGGCCTCCAGGAGCGCCCCGACGCCGACGCCGTACGTCCGCGCGATCGACCAGGGGGTGTCGCCGGTCGAGACGGCGTGGGTCAGAGCAGCGACGGTCGGCCGGGCGGCGGGGGATGCCGGCGGTGCGGCGGTCGCCGCGCTCAGGCGGATGCGGTCGCCCGGACGGATGACGGACGACCAGTCGAGGCCGTTCCACGCCAGGAGGTCGACCGTACGGAGCCCGTAAGCCGCGGCGATCCGGCTGATGGTGTCGCCCAGGGCCACGGTGTGCTCCGCGGGGCGATCGGCGAGCGGCCGGACAGCGGCTGCAGTCGCGCGCGCCGGGCCGAACGACGAACCCAGCGCTCCGTCGCGGTGACCGGTCTCGATGGTCGGTGCGGCGACAGCCGGCTGCGCGGTGAGGCTCAGGGCGATGGAGCCGACGACGGCGGGTGCTGCCGCTCCCCACAGTCGGGTTCGTGAGCGGTGCAGGGGAGGGGTCGGCTCGCGGCGCACGGGGTGTCCCTTCTCGGAGGTCTCCGAAACGCTGACACGGCGCTGTGAGAGGTGTCAACCGAAGTGACGCGTGTGACTGGTGTGAAACACAGCCGCGAGGCGGGTCCGGTGGCCGTTCGAAGATGACATAGTGAGAGGGTGAGCACTGCCGATTACCCCGCCGTTCCCCTGTCCTGGCTGGCATTGCCGGAGGTGGTCGACCTCACCGGCGAGACGCTCAGCCGGGTTCGCCGGCTTCTCGATGAGAATCACCTCATCGGTTCGCGACGGGACGGCACCTTCCGGATTCCGGAGGCGTTCTTCCTCGACGGCGCGCCGCTGTCCTCGCTTCGCGGCACGATCACGGTGCTGCGCGATGTCGGCTTCTCCGACGACGAAGCCATCGACTGGCTGTTCGCCGTCGAGGAATCGATCGGAGCGGCACCCATCGCCGCCCTGCGCGCAGGCCGGAAGACCGAGGTCCGTCGGATCGCTCAAACCCTCGCCTGAGGGACGAAGCCCGACTCAGAAGGAACGGCGGATGGCCGCGCGTCCGATCTCCCGCAGCGTCGCGATCTGGGCTTCTCCGATCGGAGCGCCATCGAGAGCGGCATCGGCTGAAGCAGCGAGGCGGTCGATCTCGCGTTCTAGCCGTTCGACGGCACCGCTCTTATCGATGACGTCCTGCAAGTGCCTGATGGTGGCGTCGTCCAGGGTGCGGTCGCCGAGCGCCGCATCCATGTCTGCGCGTCCGGTGTCGTCGAGCGCCTCCCGGGCGTAGGCGATCAGGACCGTCCGCTTCCCCTCACGCAGATCGTCGCCCGAGGGCTTGCCGGTGATCGCGGAGTCGCCGAAGACGCCCAGCACGTCGTCGCGGAGCTGGAAGGCGAGGCCGACGGCGTGGCCGAACTCCCCGAGCGCTTCGCGCTGAGCGGGGCTGGCGCCGCCGAGTGCGGCGCCGATCAGGAGCGGCTGCTGGACGCTGTATCGCGCGGACTTGTACGAGGCCACGCGCAGAGCGCGCGCAGCGTGCTCGTCGTCGGGGGCGGTGGCCCACGCCGCCTCTTCGGCGACATCGAGGTACTGTCCGATCGTCACGTCGCGGCGCATCATGGCGTACTGCCGCCGGACGTCCGAGGCGTGCGGGTGCCCGTCGATCGCGTCTTCGAGGATGTCGTCGCTCCAGGCGATCAGCAGATCGCCGAGCAGGATCGCCGCAGCGCGTCCGAAGGCGTCGGCGTCGCCCAGCCATCCGGATCGCCGATGGTCGGCCTCGAGCGCGCGATGCGAGGACGGGCGTCCGCGTCGCGTGTCGGAGTTGTCGACGAGGTCGTCGTGGACGAGGGCGGCGGCGTGGAACAGCTCGAGGGAGGCCGCGACGCCGGCGATGTCGACGCCGATCGGCGACTCCGCCCCGACCGGCGCGTCGGCGGCGGCCGCATGACCGGCCGCGAGGAATCGCGCGCGGAGGCGTTTGCCACCGGCGACAGCCGCGACCGCGCGATCGACGAAATCCGCGGCTTCGGCTCCGAGATCGGCCACCTCGGCCCGTCGATCCGACGCGAAGCTTTCCAGTCGCTGGGAAACGGTCGAGATCGGGTCGGCGGAGCTCGTCACGGGCCTAGCCTAGTTCTCATCAGCGCGCGTAGAATCGGGCGCACCGATACCCGAACAGAGGGGGATGCATGCCACTGTCAGAGCAGGAGCAGCGGCTGCTCGACGAGATGGAACGCCATCTCATGCGCAACGAAGCAGACGTCGTCAGCGCGCCGCGCGAAGGCCAGTCCCTCAGCTACCGGAACATCGTCTACGGCGCCGTCCTCGTCCTCCTGGGTCTCGGAGGCCTGATCGCCGGCGTGTCGAGCAGCATCATCGCGATCGGTGTCGTCGCCTTCCTCGTCATGGTGGGCGGCGTCGTCCTGGCGCTCACCCCGACCCGCAACGGAACGGCGGGCCGTCCGCCCGCGACGACGGGCACGCGCAAGCCGACGGCGCGGTCCTCGAGCTTCATGGATCGCATGAACGATCGATGGGATCGTCGCAACGGCGAACGCTGACGCCCTCCGCTTCACTCCAGAGCACCGACCTTCGGGTCGGTGCTCTTTTTTTGTGCCCAGGGGAGGAACGGCCACCGGATGCATAGTGAAGTGGAGCAAAGTGGAGTAAAGTGGTGCGCACCGACGGGCCGGGAGGGGGTGGTGGAGCACCATGCTTCTTGGCACGCACACCCCGAAGCTCGACGAGAAGGGCCGCGTCATCCTCCCCGCCAAATTCCGCGATGATCTCGGCCCCGGTGTCGTCGTCACGCGTGGCCAGGAACGCTGCCTGTACGTCTTCAGCACCGTGGAGTTCGAGCGCGTCTACGAGCGCATCCGCGAGGCGCCCCTCACGAACAAGCAGTCCCGCGACTTCCAGCGCATGTTCCTCTCCGGCGCGAGCGCCGAGAAGCCCGACAGTCAGAACCGCATCACGGTGCCGCCGCACCTGCGCACCTACGCGGGCCTCGGGCGCGAGCTGATCATGACCGGTGTCGGTGCGCACGCCGAGATCTGGGATGCGGATGCGTGGAACGCCTACGCCGCCGGCAACGAAGACGCCTACTCCGACATGGAGCAGGAGGTGATTCCGGGACTCTTCTGACCCGTGGCTCTGATCCTCAGCCGCTGGCCCTGACGCACTTCCCCGGTGTCAGGTCGCGGCGGAGGGGGATCAGGACTCCGGGGCAGCCCCGCCGAAGCCATGACGAACAACGACATCCACACCCCCGTGCTCCTCGACCGCTGCGTCGAACTGCTCGCCCCCGCGCTCGAACGCGACGGCGCGATCGTCGTCGACGCCACCGAGGGCATGGGCGGGCATTCCGAGGCGCTCCTCGAGCGGTTCCCCGGGGTGCGACTGGTGGGCCTCGACCGTGACACCGACGCGCTGCGCATCGCGGGGGAGCGGCTCGCCCGCTTCGGCGATCGGGTCGACCTCGTGCACACCGTCTACGACGGCATCGGCACGGCGCTGGCCTCCCTCGGCATCCGACGCGTGGACGGCATCCTCTTCGACCTCGGAGTGTCGTCTCTGCAGCTCGACGAGGCCGACCGTGGTTTCGCGTACGCCCAGGACGCTCCGCTGGACATGCGCATGGATCAGACGGCAGGCACGACAGCCGCGGAGATCCTCGCCACCTACAGCGAAGGCAATCTGCGCAGGATCTTCGAGCGCTACGGCGAGGAGAAGCTCGCCGGTCGCTACGCGCGAGCGATCATCGAAGCCCGGGGCCGCGCTCCGCTCACCCGTTCCGGCGAGCTCGTCGACGTGCTCATCGCCGCGACCCCGGTCGCCGTCCAGCGCGACCGCTCGGGTCATCCCGCCAAACGCGTCTTCCAGGCGCTGCGCATCGAGGTGAACGCCGAGCTGGCCGTCCTCGAGCGTGCGCTGCCCGCCGCGCTCGACGCGCTCGCGGTCGGCGGTCGGATCGTCGTGATGTCGTACCAGTCGCTCGAGGATCGCGCCGTCAAGCGGGTGTTGGCCGAGGCCTCGTCGTCGACCGCGCCCAGCGGTCTGCCGGTCGAGCTGCCCGAGCACGCGCCGCGATTCCGGCTGCTGGTGCGCGGGGCCGAGACGGCGTCCGAGGAAGAACGTGAACGCAACCCCCGCGCGAAGCCGGTCCGGCTGCGCGCGGCGGAACGGATGAGGGAGGCCTCGTGACTGCCGACAACACCGCCCGCATCCCCTCGCAGCTCGGTGACGACTTCTTCGCGAGCGTTCCCGGCCGGCTGCCTCGCGAGGGGCAGGGCGAGCGTCAGCGCGAGCTGCGGCTCGTCGCCGACCCCGCGCGAGGTCGGAAGCCGCGCCTGCTCTACGGCGTCATCGCGGTGTCGGGGGCGGTGCTCATCGGCGTCGTGCAGATGGGTCTGTCGATCCTGACGACGCAGACCTCGTACGAGATCTCGTCCCTCTCACAGCAGGAACGGCAGCTGACCTGGCAGAAGCAGATCCTCCAGGACGACCTCGCCGGGCTCGCATCGCCGCAGTACCTCGCCGCGAACGCCTCCGCCCTGGGCATGGTCATCGCCGAATCCCCGAACTACCTCCGCCTGAGCGACGGCGCCGTGCTCGGCTCCGCGAGCGCCGCGGGTGCCGACTCCAACGTCGACGCACTGGGTCGGGCCGCCGTGGCGAACTCGCTGGTCGCGGGCGTTCCCTTGGTGACCGACCCCGCCGCGAGCCTCGAGACGGGCGTGAGCGCCGACGAGCTGGTCGGCGCCGATCACGCGACACCCCCGCCCATCGCCGATGGACTGCCCGCCCCGACCACACACTGAGACCTATGACGACCCGAGCCACTCGCAGTCCGCGCCGCCGTACGGTCGTCGCGCTCCTCGTCGTCCTCATCGTTCTCGTCGCCTTCATCGTCCGGCTCGTCGACATCCAGGTCGTCAATGCCGACGAGCACGAGACGGACGCGCGCAACCTCGCGATGGAGGCCGGCAGCGACGTGTTCGGCACGCGCGGCAATATCACCGACACCAACGGGGCGACCCTCGCGACGACGACCTCCGTCTACGACGCGAAGATCGACCCGAAGCTGGCCGCGCAGGGGATCAAGCGCAAGAACGACGCGGGCGAGACGATCACGATCACCTGGCCGGAACTGGCCGCCGAGATCGCCGCGGTCACCGGGCAGGATGCCGCCGAGGTCGAGGGCATCGTCACGACCGCCGTCGCCGCCGATCCCGAGTCGCGATTCGCCTACCTCGACCGCGGCATCTCGACCGCCCAGTACCGGGCCCTCGCCGACCTCAAACTGCCGTTCGTCGGCTTCGACGCGAATCCGCACCGCACGTACCCCGACGGCGCCGTCGCCGGGAACGTCATCGGGTTCGTCGGGTCGGACGAGGCGCCGCTCGAGGGCATGGAGTCGTTGCAGAACTCATGCCTGCAGAGCAGCGACGGCAAGATCCGCTACATGCGCGGCCTCGACGGCGTCGTCATCCCCGGCACCGAGGTGCAGGACCCGGCGCCCGTCGACGGCGGCACGCTACGGCTCACGATCGACCGCGACCTGCAGTGGTACATGCAGCAGCTGATCGCGGAGCAGTCGCAGAACCTCGGCGCCGAGAGTGGATCCATCCTCGTGGTCGAGGTGGCCACCGGCAAGATCCGCGCCGCCGCCGAATACCCCAGCGTCGACCTCAACGACATCCAGGCATCCGACCCGGCGGACCGGGGCAGCCGGCTCTTCCGCGACTCGTACGAGCCGGGCTCGACGTTCAAGCCGGTCACGGCGGCGACCGCCATCGAGGCGGCAGGACTGACGCCGTTGTCGACGGCATGGTCGCCTGACCGCATGGAGTTCCCGAACGGCGCCGTGGTCAACGATTCCGAGCACCACGAGGCGCAGAACCTCACTCTCACCGGCGGTCTCGTCACGTCGTCGAACGTCGCGCTGTCGCAGTTCGGCTCGCAGGTCGATCCCGAGACGCGTCTGGAGTACCTGAAGAAGTTCGGCGTCGGCGAGGGCACGGCGCTGAACTGGTCGGGCGAGCCCAAGGGCACATACATTCCGACCGACCAGTGGGACAACCAGACCTACTACACGACGACGTTCGGACAGGCCTTCACGGTGACCGCTCCCCAGGTCGCGAGCGTCTACCAGACGATCGCCAACGGCGGCGTCCGCGAGCCGCTGAGCCTCGTCGAATCCTGCACGGCGGCTGACGGCACGGTGACCGAACCGGAGCTTCCGGATCCGGTACGCGTCATCCAGGAGAGCACCGCGAGCCAGGTGAGCACGATGCTCGAGAACGTCTTCGCGCAGGGAACGCTCGCCGAGGACATCGCCATCCCGGGCTACCGCATGGCGGGCAAGACGGGAACCGCGCAGAAGGTCGACCCGAACACCGGCGCGTACAAGGACAACCTGTATTACACGTCGCTGGTCGGGTACGCGCCGGCCGACGATCCGAAGTATGTTGTCCTGACCGCATTCGACGAGCCGAAGACCCTGCGTCTGTCGGCGGCCAATCGTCCGGCCTTCCAGAAGGCGATGACCCAGGTGCTCAAGCACTACCGGATCATGCCCTCCGACTCGCAGACGCCGCTGCTGCCCGTAACCCAGTGACGCGCGTGAGCGCGTCCGAGGATTGAACATGATCTCCCTCCCGCTGTCCGACATCGCCCGAGTGCTCTCGGGCACCCTCCACCTCGCCGCTGGCGACACCCCCGAGACCCCCGTCAGCGGGACGGTCGACACGGACTCGCGGAACATCGGCCCGGGCGATGTGTTCGTGGCGAAGCCCGGCGAAGCCACCGACGGGCACCTGTTCGTGCCGGCCGCCGCCGAAACCGGCGCAGCTCTGGCGATCGTCGAGCGCCGTGTCGACGCAGGCATCACCCAGATCGTCGTCGCCGATGCGGTGACGGCTCTGGCCGATCTGGCCCGGGAGGTCGTCGGCCGCGTGCGCGAGTCCGGTGACCTCCGCGTCGTCGGAATCACCGGATCGAACGGCAAGACCACCACTAAGAACCTCCTCGCCCGGATCCTTGAGGGCGAGGGCCTCACGGTCGCGCCGCGCGCGTCGTTCAACAACTCCGTCGGCGCGCCGCTCACGATGCTCCGCGTGGCCCAGGACACCCGCTATCTCGTCAGCGAGTTCGGGGCCGACGGCTCGGGTCAGATCGCGCGTCTGGCGGGCCTGGTCACCCCCGACGTCGGTGTCGTGCTGATGGTCGGCATGGCGCACGCCGGCGGCTTCGGCGGGGTGGAGGCCACGCTGAAGGCGAAGACCGAGCTGGTCGAGGCCGTTCGAGAAGGCGGCGTGGCGGTGCTCAACGCCGACGATGCCCGCGTGGTGACCATGGCCGCCGTCGCCGAGGCGCGCGGCGTCCGTGTGCGCTGGTTCGGGCGCGGGCCGACCGCCGAGGTGCGAGCGGAGGACGTCGAGGTCGACGCGTCCGGCACCTCGTGCGTCATCGTGGTCGGAGAACAGCGCCTGCCGCTGCGGCTGCGCGTGCTCGGCGAACACCACGTGATGAACGCCCTGGCCGCGATCACCGCCGCACTCGAGCTGGGCGTCGCGCTGGATGCTGCCATCGAGCGGCTCGAGACCGTCGAGATTGCCGAGCGCTGGCGCATGCAGCCCCTCGGGTCGGAATCGGTCCGCATCATCAACGACGCGTACAACGCCAGCCCCGACTCGATGGCGGCCGCACTGCGCACCCTTGCTCAGATCACCCAGCCCGGTGAGCGCAAGGTCGCCGTGCTGGGGGCCATGAGCGAGCTGGGCGAGTTCGCGGGCGATGAACACGACCGCGTCGGACTGCAGGCCGTTCGGTTGCGCATCGAGCGCATCGTCGTCGTCGGGGCCGAGGCTCGCCGGCTCTATCTCGCCGCGATCGGCGAGGGCTCATGGGACGGCGAGGCGGTGTTCTTCGCCGATGCCGACGCCGCCTACGACTACCTCGTGGATGAACTGCGTCCGGGCGATCGCGTGCTCGTGAAGTCGTCGAACTCGGCGGGACTGCGGCACCTCGGCGATCGTCTGGGAGAATTCTTCTCGTGAGATCCCTGCTGACGGCCGCGACGATCTCCCTCGCGTTCACACTCTTCCTGACACCCCTGTTCATCCGGCTCTTCGAGAAGCTGGGCTGGGGGCAGGTCATCCGCACCCCCGACGACGCGAGCAACCCCAGCCACCACGCCAAGCGGGGCACGCCCACCATGGGTGGCATCATCTTCATCATCGGCACGATCGTCGGCTACCTGGTCGGCACCTTCACCGGTGGAGCACCCCCCTCCATGTCGGGTCTCCTGGTGATCTGGATGATGGTGGGCCTGGGCATCGTCGGATTCATCGACGACTACATGAAGGTGCGGTCGCAGCGCAGCCTCGGGCTGTCGGGATGGCGCAAGGTCGCCGGCCAGGTCATCGTGGCGGTCTCCTTCGGCGTCCTCGCGATGCTCGTGCCGAACAACGGCGGCCAGCCGGTCGGGCGTCCCTTCGTGTCGCTGTTCCGGGACATCGACTGGCTGTCGTTCATGGCGCTCGGCGGCGTCGCCGGATGGCTCCTGTACCTCGCGTGGATCTCCTTCCAGGCGGTGGCGTGGTCGAATGCGACCAACCTGACCGACGGCCTCGACGGCCTCGCGACGGGTGCGGGAATCTTCACCGTCTCGGCCTACAGCCTCGTGACGTTCTGGCAGTTCCAGCAGCGCTGCGCGAGCGGAGCGCTCGTGCCGGCCTACGAGTCGGCGTGCTACACCACCAACGACCCGATGGATCTCACGATCATCTCGGCATCGTTCGTGGGTGCGCTCGTCGGATTCCTGTGGTGGAACGCCCCCAAGGCGAAGATCTTCATGGGCGACGTCGGGTCGATGGCCATCGGTGGCGTCATCGTCGCCATGGCCGTGCTCTCGCGCACCGAGCTGCTCGCCGTGATCATCGCCGGCGTGTTCATCATCGCCCCCGGCTCGGTGATCCTGCAGCGCTACTACTTCAAGGCGACGGGCGGCAAACGTCTGTTCCTGATGAGCCCGTTCCACCATCACCTCGAGATGCGCGGGTGGCCCGAAGTCACGATCGTCGTCCGCATGTGGATCATCGCGGGGATGCTCGCCGTCTGCGGTGTCGGCCTGTTCTACGTCGCCTGGCTGGCCGCCGTATGACCGCTCGCCTGCACGACCTCACGAGCTGGCACGCCGACTGGCGCGGTCTCCGCGCCGTCGTGCTCGGGCTCTCGGTCACGGGGTTCTCCGTTGCCGATACCCTCGCCGAGCTCGGCGCCGACGTGCTCGTCGCGACCGACGGCGCGGATGCCGAGTACGCCCGGCTCCTACCCGTCATCGGGGTCTCGCTTCACGACGGCTCGCTGCAGCGCGTTCCCGACGCGGTCGTCGCCCACGCGCCTGACGTGGTGATCGCCTCGCCGGGTTTCCCGCCCCATCACCCGGTCATCCGATGGGCGCGTGAGAGCGGAATCGCCGTCTGGGGCGACATCGAACTCGCCTGGCGCGTCCGCGACAAGGTCGTGCGTCCCGACGGGCAGCCGGCCGACTGGCTTCTCATCACGGGCACGAACGGCAAGACGACCACCACGCAGCTCACCGCGGCGATGCTCGCCGCCGGCGGCCTGCGGGCTGCGCCCTGCGGGAATATCGGCGTGCCCGTGCTCGACGCCGTCCGTGACCCGGGTGGTTTCGACGTGCTCGTCGTGGAGATCTCCAGCCACCAGCTCTGGTACCTCGGCCTGGCCGATGGTCCCGAGCGGGTGTCGCCGCACGCGAGCGTGTGCCTGAACCTCGCCGACGACCACCTCGAGTGGCACGGATCGTTCGAGGCCTACCGCGATGCGAAGGCGCAGGTCTACGAGAACACGCGCGTCGCCTGCGTGTACAACAAAGCCGATGCCGCCACGCGCGAGATGGTCGAGCAGGCCGACGTCGTCGAAGGTTGCCGCGCCATCGGATTCGACCTGGGCGTGCCCGGTCCCAGCGATGTCGGTCTCGTCGACGGCATCCTGGTCGATCGTGCCTTCCACGAGGAGCGGCACACGTCCGCCGTCGAACTGACGACGGTCGCGGAGCTCGCCGCGCGCGACCTCGCCGCACCGCATGTCGTGGCGAACATCCTTGCCGCAGCCGCCCTCGTGCGCTCGCTCGGCGTCGCACCCGCGGCGATCCGTTCGGCGCTGTCGGCGTTCCGACTCGACCCGCACCGCATCGAGATCGTCGCCCGCGTCGCGGGGGTCACGTGGGTCGATGACTCCAAGGCCACGAATCCCCACGCGGCGTCCTCGTCGCTCGCAGCGTTCCCGGGAGCGATCTGGGTGGTGGGAGGCCTCCTCAAGGGCGTCGACATCTCGGCGCTCGTCGCCGGCCGCGGCGCCGCCTCGAAAGCGGCGATCGTGATCGGGGAGGACCGGACGGCCGTCGTCGCGGCGTTCGAACGACACGCCCCGGCGGTTCCGGTGATCGAGGTCGAGGCGACTCAGACTGAGGATGTCATGGCACGGGTCGTCGAACTGGCGGCCGAGGTCGCCGGTGACGGGGACGTCGTGCTTCTCGCCCCCGCCGCGGCCTCGTTCGATCAGTTCGCCTCCTATGCAGACCGCGGCAACCGCTTCGCGGACGCCGTGCGTGAACGGATCGGAAGGGGAGACGGTGACCACGACGCCGAGCCGCCCGACGCCGCCACCGACGAATCCCGCTGACGACGCGGGCCCGGCCCGAGGCGGGTTCACCGCCCGGGTGTCGCTCGGACGCGTCTTCGCCCCGGTGCCGAGCGAGTTCCTGCTGCTCGCGTCGACCGCCCTCATCCTCACCGGCTTCGGCCTCGTCATGGTGCTGTCGGCGACCATGGCCACCGCGGACGCGAGCCCCTTCGAGACGGTGCTGAAGCAGGCGGTGTTCGCCCTGCTCGGCATCCCGCTGATGTTCATCGCGAGCCGGATGCCGGTGCGGTTCTGGAAGCGCATCGCGTGGCCGGCCCTCATCGCCGGCATCCTGCTGCAGCTGCTCGTCTTCGTGCCTGGTCTCGGCGTCCGCAACGACGGCAACACCAACTGGATCTCCGTGTTCGGCTTCCAGGCCCAGCCGTCCGAGTTCCTGAAGCTCGCCCTCGCGATCTGGCTCGGATTCGTTCTGTACCGCAAGCAGACGCTGCTGTCGAAGTGGCAGCACGTGTTCATCCCGGTGGTTCCCGTCGGCGCCCTCGTGATCGGCACCGTCATGGGCGGGCACGACCTCGGCACCGCCATGATCCTCATGGCGATCCTGCTCGGGTGCCTGTTCTTCTCCGGCGTCAAGCTGCGCCTGTTCGTCATCCCGCTGATCCTCGTGGTGGGCGCGGCCGCGGTGTTCGCCGTCACGAGCCCCAACCGGATGGCTCGCATCATGAGCTTCCTGAACGTGGACTCGACCGACTGCTACTTCGCGGACGCGGGTTCGTGCTACCAGCCGCTCCACGGCATCTGGGCCCTCGCGAGCGGCGGCGTCTTCGGCCTGGGTCTCGGGAACTCGCGGGAGAAGTACCAGTGGCTCCCCGCGGCGGCCAACGACTACATCTTCGCGATCGTGGGGGAGGAGCTCGGTCTCATCGGGTGCGCTGTCGTCCTCGCCCTCTTCGCGCTCTACGCCATCGGCGCCTTCCACATCGTGCGCAAGACGCACGACCCGTTCGTCCGCATCGTCGCCGGTGGCATCACGATCTGGATCGTCGGTCAGGCCCTCGTGAACATCGGCGTCGTGCTGCGGATCTTCCCCGTTCTCGGGGTGCCGCTGCCGTTCATGTCGCAGGGCGGCACGTCGCTGGTGTCGGGGCTGTTGGCCACCGGCGTCCTGTTGTCGTTCGCACGCACCCTCCCGGTGCGGAGCCCCGCGATGGACATCGCGGCCGGCGCCCGCACGGCCCGCCCCGCCCCCGCGCGGGCTGCATCCGCCCGCCGGTAGGCTCGATCCGGTGACCACCTACCTTCTGGCGGGCGGCGGTACGGCCGGCCATGTGAATCCGCTGCTGGCCGTGGCCGACGCGCTGCGAGACCGACGCCCCGACGACAGCGTGCTCGTGCTGGGCACTCGCGAGGGCCTGGAAGCCCGCCTGGTGCCCGAACGCCGATACGAGCTGCTGATCGTCGACAAGGTGCCCTTCCCGCGGCGCCCCAACGGCGCCGCTGTCCGGTTCCCCGCGCGATGGCTGCGCGCGGTCGCCCAGGTGCGCACCTACATCCGCGAGCGCGGAGTCGATGTCGTCGCGGGGTTCGGCGGGTACGCGGCCGCCCCGGCCTACGTGGCCGCGCGCCGCGAGGGCGTGCCCTACGTGGTGCACGAGGCGAACGCTCGCCCGGGCCTGGCGAACGTGCTCGGTGCGCGCGCCGCCGCCGCGACGGGCATCGTGTTCGAGGGCACCCCGCTCCGGGGCGCACGAGTGGTCGGGATGCCGCTGCGCAGAGAGATCGTCGATCTCGACCGCTCCGCCCGCCGCGCCGAGGCGGCCGCAGCCTTCGGCCTCGACCCGGCGCGCCCGGTCGTCCTCGTGTTCGGCGGATCGCTCGGCGCCCGGCGGCTGAACGAAGCCCTGGCCGGCTCGTGGCGCGACCTCGTCGCCGCCGGCTGGCAGGTGCTGCATGCCGCCGGCGAGCGCAACGAGGTCGCCGGCGGAGGGTCGCCGGACTACCGGGTCGTGCCCTATGTCGACCGGATGGATCTGGCGTTCGCCCTTGCCGACGTCGTCGTCTCGCGATCGGGCGCGGCGACGGTGAGCGAGGTCAGCGCGCTCGGCATTCCCGCGGTGTACGTGCCCTACGCCGTGGGCAACGGCGAGCAGGCGCTCAACGCCGCGGGAGCCGTCCGAGCCGGTGCTGCGCGCATCATCGACGACGCCGACTTCACCCCCGAGCGGGTGCGGAGCGAGATCGTGCCGTTGCTGTCCGACGCCGACGAGCTGGAACGGATGCGACGCGCTGCCGACGCCGTCGGCACGCGCGAAGGGGCCGCCAACGTGGTCGCTCTGCTCGACGCTGCGCAGCGCCGCTGAGTGGCGTGGCGGGCGGGCCGCACAGCCGGGCGACCTAGACTTGTCAGGTCATGATCAGACCCGACTTGAGCCTCCCGATCCCCGCCGACATCACCGCCGCGCACTTCATCGGCATCGGTGGATCCGGCATGTCCGGCCTGGCCGGGATGTTCCTCGACCGCGGCATCCGCGTCTCGGGCTCCGACCGAGCCGACAGTCCGGCCATGCGCGCTCTCGCGGCGCGGGGCGCCGATGTGCACGTCGGCCATGACGCGGCGCACCTTCCCGACGACGCCGACACCGTCGTCCACACGGGGGCGATCTGGCCCGAGAACCCCGAGTTCCTGCTCGCGAAGGAGCGCGGCCTGCACGTCATCCACCGCTCGCAGGCGCTGCACTGGCTCATCGGAGGCCGCCGCCTGGTGTCGGTGGCCGGAGCACACGGCAAGACGACCTCGACCGGCATGATCGTGACGGCGCTTCGCGGACTCGGCACGCGTCCGACGTTCGTCAACGGCGGGGTCATCGCCGACCTCGGCGTCTCGAGCGCCACCGGCGACGACGACATCTTCGTGATCGAAGCCGACGAGTCGGACGGGACCTTCCTGCTCTACGACACCTCGATCGCCCTCATCACGAACGTCGATCCCGACCACCTCGACCACTGGCAGACGCGGGACGCGTTCTACGACGGGTTCGTGAGGTTCGCCGACGGCGCGCGCGAAGCGGTCGTGATCTCTGCGGATGACCCCGGTGCCGCACGGGTCGCCGCAGCGCTCGCGCACCGCCGCGTGGTCACCTTCGGCGAGGCCGCCGAGGCGGACATCCGGGTCTCCGACATCGTGACCGAGGGGCCGGTGTCGTTCTCCCTCACCTCGGGCTCGGAGACCGTGCACGGCAGGCTCGCGGTGCCCGGCGCGCACAACGCCGTCAACGCGGCGGGCGCAGTGGCGGTCCTCGTGGCCCTCGGGTACGAGCTCGAGCGCGCCGTCCGCGCCGTCGAGGGATTCGGCGGCACGGCTCGACGCTTCGAGCTCCACGGCGTCACGCGCGGGGTCAGCGTCTACGACGACTACGCCCATCACCCGACCGAGGTCGCCGCCGCGCTGTCGGCAGCGCGGACGGTCGTGGGCGACGGGCGCATCATCGCCCTGCACCAGCCGCACACCTACTCGCGCACGCAGGAGATGTTCCGCGAATTCGCCGACGTGCTCGAGACGCATGCCGACCACACCGTCGTCCTCGACGTCTACGGGGCCCGCGAAGACCCGGTGCCGGGCGTGACCGGGGAGCTCGTCAGCGGCGCCTTCGGCGATCCGGGCCGCGTTCACTTCGTCGCCGACTGGCAAGAGGCTGCCGACTACACCGCGGGGGTGGCGCGCGAGGGCGACTTCATCGTGACCCTCGGATGCGGCAACGTGAACCTCATCATCCCGCAGGTCCTCGACTCGCTCGCTCGGGCGGAGGGCTAGCCGGTGCGCCGCCCGAGTCCGCTGCCGCCCTCGTCGCAGTCGACCGGAAGGCAGGACGGCGCCCGCGGCGGCGGGGGAGACCGCGCCACCGTGGCGCCGCGGCGGGTCGACCCCCCGCGCCGCGACCCGGAGATCGGTGACGGCGGTCGCGGGGCGGCGCCATCTCCCGACGCGACCGAGACCCAGCCGGTCGAGGAGCTCTGGCACCAGCGCGGCCGCGACGTCGGCATCGCGCCGATCATCCCGTTCGAGCAGTCGGCTCGCGCAGAACCCGGGGGCTCCGCGACAGCTGACCCGGGCGACGACGCCCGTGCGGACCGTCCGGTGACCGCCCGCGACCTGTGGGGGGCGGCGCGAGCGCGACGTCGCGCACTCCGGCGCGAGGTGCGGCGCTTCACAGCCCGGCAACGGAGACGCCGGCGGATCTGGATGGTGTCGGCGGGCGTGCTCGTCGCTCTCGTCCTGGGCTCCGTCGGAGCCGCCTACAGTCCGCTCTTCTCCGTCGAGCGGATCACGATCGTGGGGGCCTTGCAGCTCGACGCGGGGGCCGTTCAGACCGCGTTGGCCGACCAGCTCGGCACCCCGATGCCGCTCGTCGACGAGAGCGCGGTCAAGGCCGCGCTCGTCTCGTTCCCGCTCGTGGAGTCGTACAGCCTCGAGGCGCGGCCCCCGCATGAGCTCATCGTCCGCATCGTCGAGCGGACGCCGGTCGGAGCCGTACAGGGGGAGGCCGGCTACACCCTGGTCGACGCTGCGGGCGTGGCGCTCGCGACGACCCCCGACCCCCCGGCCGGGCAGCCGCTGCTCGAGGTCGAGGGCGGTCTGTCCTCCAGCACGTTCGCGGCCGCCGGACAGGTGTTCCGCTCGCTGCCCGAATCGTTGCGCAGCCAGGTCACCGTGCTGTCCGCGACCACGCCCAACGATGTCACCCTGACGCTCGCCGACGGGCGATCCGTCGTCTGGGGCGGGCCCGCGGACTCGGGCAAGAAGCTGCAGGCGCTCGAGGCATTGATGGCGGCGCGAGCGGATGCCTCCGGCTACGACGTGTCGTCCCCCCAGGCCGCTGTCGTCCGCTGACCCTCTCGTTCGCCGCCCTTCGAGCGCACCGCGTACGTGCGCGGGAAACCGGATCGATCCGGGATGTCGCGACACGCCGCGCACATCCCCTCGTCGTGCCCGTCAGTGCTTAACGTCAACTCAGGAATTGCATACCCGGCAATTCTTTAAACCTCTACGTGAGGTTGAAGGTTTACGAGCAGGGTTCGGGACGAGATGGAGGCCGGCATGAGCCAGAACCAGAACTACCTCGCGGTGATCAAGGTCGTCGGTGTGGGCGGTGGCGGCGTCAATGCCGTCAACCGCATGATCGAGTTGGGGCTGCGGGGTGTCGAGTTCATCGCGGTGAACACCGACGCGCAGGCCCTGCTGATGAGCGACGCCGACGTCAAGCTCGACGTCGGACGTGAGCTGACGCGCGGCCTCGGCGCCGGCGCCGACCCCGAGGTCGGTCGCCGTGCTGCGGAGGATCACGCCGAGGAGATCGAGGAGGCGCTCGCGGGCGCCGACATGGTCTTCGTCACCGCCGGCGAGGGCGGTGGAACGGGAACCGGCGGCGCGCCGGTCGTGGCCCGCATCGCGAAGTCGATCGGCGCCCTGACCATCGGTGTTGTCACCAAGCCGTTCTCCTTCGAAGGCCGTCGCCGTCAGAGCCAGGCCGAGGCGGGCGTGTCGAAGCTGAAGGAAGAAGTCGACACCCTCATCGTCGTCCCGAACGACCGCCTGCTCGAGATCAGCGACCGCGGCATCTCGATGGTCGAGGCCTTCGCGACCGCCGACCAGGTGCTCCTCGCCGGTGTCCAGGGCATCACCGACCTCATCACCACCCCGGGTCTGATCAACCTCGACTTCGCCGATGTGAAGTCGGTCATGCAGGGTGCCGGCTCTGCCCTCATGGGCATCGGTTCCGCGCGCGGCGCCGACCGTGCCATCAAGGCCGCGGAGCTCGCTGTCGAGTCCCCCCTCCTCGAGGCATCGATCGAAGGCGCACACGGCGTCCTGCTGTCGATCCAGGGCGGGTCGAACCTCGGAATCTTCGAGATTAACGACGCAGCCCAGCTGGTCAAGGAGGCCGCGCACCCCGAGGCCAACATCATCTTCGGAACCGTCATCGACGACACCCTCGGCGACGAGGTCCGTGTCACCGTGATCGCGGCCGGTTTCGACGGGGGCGAGCCGCAGACCCGCATCGAGCCGATCGCGGCCGCACGCCCCTCGGCGCCGCCGGTGCTGCCGGAGGTCCCCGCCCAGGAGGCCGCCGCAGCCGAGCCCGCCGAGCGTCGCGAGGTCAAGGAGACGGTGCCGGTCACGGCGAAGAGCGAGTCCTACGACTCGGTCTTCGGTGACGATGACCTCGACATCCCCGACTTCCTGAAGTAGGCCGATCGCCCCATGCCGGACCTGGCCGAACGGCTTGCCGACGTCGACGCCCGCATCGCTGCCGCGGTGCGGGCGTCGGGTCGCGCGCCGGACGAGGTGACGAGGATCGTCGTGACCAAGTTCCACCCGCCCGCACTCATCGCGCAGCTGCACGCGTTGGGCGTGCGCGATGTGGGGGAGAACCGGCAGCAGGAACTCACCGCGAAGCGCGCCGAGCTCGCCGACCTCGACGGGGTGCGTTGGCACTTCATCGGGCAGGCGCAGACGAACAAGGCGCGTGCGGTGCGGGCTGCCGCCGACGTCGTGCACTCCGTCGACCGGGCCCGCATCGCCGACGCCCTCGACGCCGCCGATCCCGAGGGCAGACCGCTCGAGGTTCTCCTACAGGTGAACCTCACCGACGATCCGGGCAGAGGGGGCGTCCGGGCGACCGAGCTCGAGCCGCTCGCCGCACACCTGGTCGAGCGGTGCTCAGGGCTCCACGTGCGCGGAGTCATGGCCGTCGCCCCACTCGGCGAGGAGCCCGCCGTGGCCTTCGCTCGCCTCGCGCAGGCGTCAGACGTCCTGCGCTCGGTCGCGCCGGACGCGACCTGGATCTCCGCCGGGATGACCGGCGATTTCGTCGAAGCGATCGCTGCCGGTGCGACACACCTGCGGATCGGCTCGGCAATAACGGGACCGCGACCGGACCGCGGATAGCCTCGGAACAGACGAGCAAACGGAGGATGCGATGTCGAACCCGCTGAAGAAGACCATGGTTTACCTGGGCCTCGCAGATGAGGAAGAAATGTACGAAGAGCCGCAGGCCGAGCAGCAGCCGGTCCGTCGTGACAAGCCCGTCGAGAAGCCGGCCGCGCCGGTGACGCCGCTGCATCGTCCGGCGGTCGTGCGTCAGCCCACCACCGGTACCGTCAGCGAGATCCTGACCGTCCACCCCAAGCAGTACCGCGACGCGCAGGTCATCGCCGAGAACTTCCGCGAGGGAGTTCCGGTGATCATCAACCTGTCGCAGATGAGCGATGCCGATGCGCGCCGCCTGATCGACTTCGCGAGCGGTCTGTCCCTCGGCCTCTACGGCCGCATCGAACGCGTGACGAGCAAGGTCTTCCTGCTGTCGCCCGAGAACATCGCCGTCTCCGGCGACGGCGCCGTGGCTCAGGCTGAGCCCGAGGCGGCGCCGTTCGCGCAGTGATCTGACGTGGATGTCGTCCGGCTCGTCGCCGCACTCGTCTACTTCGCCCTGCTGCTGTACATCCTCGTTCTGTTCGTCCGACTGATCCTGGATTACATCCCGCTGTTCAACCGTGAGTGGCGGCCCCGGGGGTTCATGCTCGTGCTCGCCGAGGCCGTGTACACGGTCACGGACCCTCCGATCAAGACCCTGCGCCGGGTCATCCCTCCGATCAGGCTCGGCGTCATCGCAATCGATCTGGCATTCCCGCTCACCATGCTGGCGTGCTTCATCCTGCTCTCGATCACGCGTGTGATCACCTTCGCCTGACGCGGTCGCGACGCGATCGTCGCGACCGCGAAGGCGTCGGTCTATGCTGGTTGGGTACGGCCCGCTGCGGCGGGTGCCGGCTGACCGGCCCGCGTCGTGAGCCCTGAAAGAGGACAACACCATGGCTTTGACCCCTGAAGACGTCGTCACCAAGCAGTTCCAGCACGTGCGTTTCAAGGAAGGATTCGACCCCGACGAGGTCGACGACTTCCTCGACGAGATCGTGGTGGAATGGCGCAAGGCGATCGCCGAGAACGAAGAGCTCAAGGCGAAGCTCGCGGCCTACGAGTCGGGAGAGACCCCCGCTGCTGCCCCCGCTGAAGAGCCCGTCGTCGAGGACGTGCCGGCACCGGTCGCCGCTGTGGAGCAGCCGGCAGCGCCGGCTGGCGACCTGGCCCCGGCCGCCGCATCCGCCGGCATCATCGAGCTGGCGCAGCGCCTGCACGACGAGCACGTCGCCGAGGGCAAGGCGCAGCGCGACAAGCTCATCTCCGACGCGCAGGCTCAGGCCGCCTCGATCATCTCCGAGGCCGAGGCCCGTGGCCGCGACGAGGTCGCTCGTCTCGAGGCCGAGCGCATCTCGCTCGAGGGTCGTATCTCCGACCTGCAGCAGTTCGAGAAGGACTACCGCGGTCAGCTCCGCGGCTTCATCGAGAGCAAGCTCCGCGACCTCGACACGACCGGCGTCTCGGCCGGCGCGTAATCCTTGGCGTCGCGCAAGCGTCTGAACGGTCCGGCGGCCGGTGCCCTCGTCGCGATTCTCGCGGCAGTGGTACTGGCCGCCGACCAGTTCACGAAGTACCTCGCTCTCGAGAATCTGCCGTACCAGCGTGAGGTTCCGGTCCTCGGCGAGTTCTTCCAGCTCTATCTGACGAAGAACCCCGGCGCGGCGTTCTCACTCGGAACCGGCGTCACCTGGCTGTTCACCCTCGCACTCGCGGCCGTCGCCATCGTGGTGGTCGTCCTCACGGTCCGCAGTGTCCGCACGCGGTCGTGGGCGATCGTGCTGGGTCTCCTGCTGGGCGGCGTTCTCGGCAACCTCACCGATCGCCTGTTCCGCGAACCCGGATTCCTCGTCGGTCACGTCATCGACTTCATCCACACTCCCTGGATGTGGCTGGGGTTCCCGTCCGCGATCTACAACATCGCCGACATGTTCATCGTGACGATGATGATCTCCGTGGCCGTGCTGGTGGTCATCGGCATCCGATTCGACGGCACGCGCGAGCGTCGCACCTCGGATGAGGTCGCCGAAGCGGCCCCGGCCGTGGATGCGGACCGCTGAGATGCCGCAACGTGCACTGCCGGTACCCGACGGGCTCGACGGCGTTCGCGTCGACGCCGCACTGGCTAAGCTGCTCGGGTTCTCGCGCACCTTCGCCGCGGACGTGGCTGCTGCAGAGGGTGTGACTCTCGACGGCCGCACGCTCGCCAAATCCGACAAGCTCGTGGCGGGCGGCTGGCTCGACGTGTTCTGGGAGGAGCGGGCCGAGGCGCAGATCGTGCCGGTCGCCGTGCCCGATCTCGGCATCGTGCACGACGACGACGACATCGTCGTGGTCGACAAGCCCGCTGGTGTCGCCGCCCACCCCTCGCTCGGATGGGACGGACCGACCGTCCTGGGCGCGCTGGCCGCGGCGGGATACCGGATCGCCACGACCGGTGCAGCCGAACGCCAGGGCGTCGTGCACCGGCTCGACGTCGGGACGAGCGGTCTCATGGTCGTCGCCAAGAGCGAGCGGGCCTACGTGGCGCTCAAGCGCGCGTTCAAAGAGCGCGAGGTCGAGAAGGTCTACCACGCCGTCGTGCAGGGGCATCCCGATCCGCTCGCCGGCACGATCGACGCCCCGATCGGACGTCACCCGTCGCACTCCTGGAAGTTCGCCGTCACACCGACGGGCAAGGACTCGGTGACGCACTACGAGACTCTCGAGGCGTTCCCCGGGGCCTCGCTGCTCGAGATCCACCTCGAGACCGGCCGGACGCATCAGATCCGCGTCCACATGGCCGCGCACCGGCATCCGTGCGTCGGAGATCCGCTCTACGGTGCGGACCCGACGCTCTCGGCGCGTCTGGGCCTGACCAGACAGTGGCTGCACGCGCACCGCCTCGCGTTCGAGCACCCGGTGACCGGGGAGTGGTCCTCCTTCGCGTCACCGTACGCGCCCGACCTCGCGCGCGCTCTCGAGGTGCTCCGCGGCGACTGACGCCTCAGCGCGCCGTCGCGGCCCCAGGGCGCCGTCACGGCCTCAGCGCAGCGTCACGGCTCGGCGCAGCGTCACGGCTCACCGAGCCGGTCGGCGAGAGAGCGGGCTTCACGCCGGGCCTCGATGAGCCGATCCACGAGCTTCCGATGCGCGTCCTCGACGGGACGCGCATCGCCGTGGGCGCGCACGAGTTCGAGCCCACCGCGGAGATTGGTCGCTGCACCGCCGAGTCCCGCGGCCACGGCATCCGCCGCCACCGCGATATCCGACATCAGGTGCCGGTTGCCGACGTCGGAGAGGAGTCGCACCTCGCGCCAGACGCCGAGCGCGATCTCGCCTATCGACGCGGATGTCGAGGCAGCGCGGGTGGCCGCCTCGACGATGCGCCGGTCTCGCTCATCGCGCTCATCCGAATCGACGGGACGCAGAGCCGCGCCGAGGGCGCCCGATGCCCGTCCGTCCTCGTCCGCCGCGGTGATCGCCTCGTCGCGCAGAACGGCGAGGCGGTCGTCGATGTCTGCGGCGGCCGGCTCTGCGGCGCTGTAACGACTGACCATCTGCGCGAGCGCCGCAGCGACGGCGGTGACGACTCCGCTGGCGGCGCCGCCCCCCGGGTCCCCGTGGTCGCGGGCGAGGGCGTCGAGCAGATCGCCGAGCGCGACGCGGGCGCTCACCGGCCGCCTCGGAACGTCGCCGGATCGTCCTCCGCGACGGCGAGGGCGATCTTGCGCACGTGTTCGGGCGCGACGTCGACCATCGCGCCCAGATCGTAGAACCCCACCTCCGTCAGCTCGCCGTCCGCGGGGTGCGGTTCACCGGACACCCAGGTGCAGCGGAAGACGAGATCGAGATAGTCGACCTGATCTCCGTTGGCGTAGACGATGCGAGGAATCTGGTGCACGAGGGCGAGACGTTCGGCGCGCACGACGACACCCGCCTCCTCTGCGCATTCGCGCACGGCCGCGTCCGCGGGCTCCTCACCGGGGTCGACGATGCCCGAGACCGGCTGCCAGCTGCCGTTGTCGGCCCGCTTGCCGAGGAGCACCTTCTCGTCTCGGAAGACGACGGCGGTCACCCCGACGAGGGGCAGCGGTGCCGTGCCGATCTTCTCGCGCAGGTCGAGGACGAAGTCAGGAGTGGCCATGCGCTCAGCCTAGGACCGGTGTCCGGGGCCGAACGTAGACTCGTCTGGTGGCATCCGACTCCTTCGTTCATCTGCACGTGCACAGCGAGTACTCGATGCTCGACGGTGCAGCCAAGATCGCGGCCATGACCCAGGCGGCGGCCGACTACGGCATGCCCGCGATCGCCGTCACCGACCACGGCAACACCTTCGCCGCGTTCGAGTTCTATCGGGCGGCTCAGGCCGCCGGGGTGAAGCCGATCATCGGACTCGAGGCGTACGTGACGCCGGGCACCCACCGCAGCGACAAGTCCCGCGTCGCCTGGGGCTCGCCCGAGCAGAAGAGCGATGACGTCTCGGGCTCGGGCGCCTACACGCACATGACGATGTGGAGCCAGAGCACCGAGGGCATGCACAACCTCTTCCGCCTGAGCTCCCTGTCGAGCATGGAGGGCTACTACTTCAAGCCGCGTATGGACCGCGAGCTGCTGCAGACCTACGGCAAGGGACTCATCGCGACCACGGGCTGCCCGTCCGGCGAGGTCCAGACGCGCCTCCGTCTCGGGCAGTACGACGCAGCGCGTGCGGCCGCGGCGGAGTTCCAGGACATCTTCGGCAAGGAGAACTACTTCGCCGAGATCATGGACCACGGACTCTCCATCGAGCGGCGCGTGATGACCGACCTGCTGCGTCTGGCGAAAGACCTCGACATCCCGCTCGTCGCGACGAACGACTCCCACTACACGCACCAGCACGAGGCCGACGCCCACGCGGCCCTGCTGTGCGTCCAGTCCGGCTCGACGCTCGACGACCCGAACCGCTTCAAGTTCGACGGCGACGGGTACTACATCAAGACGGCCCAGGAGATGCG
Source organism: Microbacterium arborescens (assembly GCF_049707515.1). Lineage (GTDB taxonomy): Bacteria > Actinomycetota > Actinomycetes > Actinomycetales > Microbacteriaceae > Microbacterium > Microbacterium arborescens_B. The sequence continues at coordinate 340,275 of NZ_JBNAFI010000002.1, forward strand.
TCAGCTCTTCCGGGATCACCCCGAGGCGTGCGACAACACGCTGCTGATCGCCGAGCGGTGCGAGGTCGAGTTCAACACCTCGGCCAACTACATGCCGCGGTTCCCCGTGCCCGACGGCGAGACCGAAGACAGCTGGCTCGTGAAAGAGGTCGAGGCGGGTCTGCACTACCGGTACCCCGGCGGCATCCCCGACAAGGTGCGGAAGCAGGCCGAGTACGAGACCGGCATCATCCTGCAGATGGGCTTCCCGGGCTACTTCCTCGTCGTCGCCGACTTCATCAACTGGGCCAAGGACAACGGCATCCGGGTGGGTCCCGGTCGCGGCTCGGGCGCCGGCTCGATGGTCGCCTACGCCATGCGCATCACCGACCTCGATCCGCTCGAGCACGGGCTCATCTTCGAACGATTCCTCAACCCCGACCGCGTCAGCATGCCCGACTTCGACGTCGACTTCGACGATCGTCGCCGCGGCGAGGTCATCGATTACGTGACGGAGAAGTACGGCTCCGAACGCGTCGCGCAGATCGTCACCTACGGCACGATCAAGTCGAAGCAGGCGCTGAAGGATGCCGGGCGCGTGCTCGGCTTCCCGTTCAGCATGGGGGAGAAGCTGACGAAGGCGATGCCGCCGCCGGTGATGGGAAAGGACATGCCCCTCGACGGCATGTTCAACAAAGACCACCCGCGGTTCAAGGAGGCCAGCGAGTTCCGCGCCCTCATCGACACCGATCCCGAGGCCAAGACGGTGTTCGACCGGGCGCTCGGGCTCGAGGGGCTGAAGCGCCAGTGGGGCGTGCACGCGGCCGGCGTCATCATGTCGTCCGAGCCGCTCGTCGACATCATCCCGATCATGCGCCGTGAGCAGGACGGTCAGATCGTCACGCAGTTCGACTACCCGTCGTGCGAGACGCTCGGCCTGATCAAGATGGACTTCCTGGGGCTTCGCAACCTCACGATCATCTCCGACGCGCTCGACAACATCCGGCTGAACCGCGGCGAGGAGCTCGACCTCGAGCACCTCGAGCTCGACGACCGACCGGCCTACGACCTGTTGACGCGCGGCGACACGCTCGGGGTGTTCCAGCTCGACGGCGGACCCATGCGGTCGCTGCTCCGGCTGATGAAGCCCGACAACTTCGAAGACATCTCCGCCGTCATCGCGCTGTACCGACCGGGTCCCATGGGAGCGAACTCCCACACGAACTACGCGCTGCGCAAGAACGGCCTGCAGCCGATCACACCGATCCATCCCGAGCTCGAAGAGCCCCTGCGCGACATCCTCGACACCACCTACGGCCTGATCATCTATCAGGAGCAGGTCATGGCGATCGCGCAGAAGGTGGCCGGCTTCTCGCTCGGACAGGCCGACATCCTGCGTCGCGCGATGGGCAAGAAGAAGAAGTCCGAGCTCGACAAGCAGTACGAGGGCTTCTCGGGCGGCATGAAGGAGCGCGGCTTCGGCGAGGCGGCGATCCAGGCGCTCTGGGACATCCTCCTGCCCTTCTCCGACTACGCCTTCAACAAGGCGCACTCCGCCGCGTACGGACTCGTGTCGTACTGGACGGCGTACCTGAAGGCCCACTATCCCGCCGAGTACATGGCCGCCCTCCTGACGAGCGTCGGCGACTCGAAGGACAAGATGGCCGTGTACCTCAACGAATGCCGCCGAATGGGCATCCGGGTGCTGCCGCCCGACGTCGGCGAATCGATCCGGTACTTCGCCGCCGTCGGCGAAGACATCCGCTTCGGCCTGGGGGCCGTCCGCAACGTCGGAGCGAACGTCGTCGACGGCATCATCGCCTCCCGCGCCGACGACAACTACGTGAGCTTCCACGACTTCCTCACGAAGGTGCCGCTCCACGTCGCGAACAAGCGCACCGTGGAATCGCTCATCAAGGCCGGCGCCTTCGACTCGCTGGGTTCGACGCGCCGCGCGCTGATGGAGATCCACGAGGATGCCGTCGAGGCCGCTGTCGATGCCAAGCGCAAGGCGGCCACCGGCGCCATCGGATTCGACTTCGACAGCCTGTACGACGAGGCCGAGGAGGTCATGCCGGCCAAGGTGCCCGAGCGTCCCGAGTGGACCAAGAAGGACAAGCTCGCCTTCGAGCGCGAGATGCTCGGGCTCTATGTGTCCGATCACCCGCTGGCCGGGCTCGAGATCCCGCTCGCGAAGCACGCGTCGACCTCCATCCACGATCTGCTCGCGTCCGAGGATGTGCAGGACGGCGACCAGGTCACGGTCGCGGGGCTCGTCACGAGCGTCCAGCATCGCGTGGCGAAACAGAGCGGCAATCCCTACGGAATGATCACCGTCGAGGACTTCGACGGTGAAGTGACCGTCATGTTCATGGGCAAGACGTATACCGAGTTCCAGAGCATGCTCCAGGCCGACTCGATCCTCGTGGTCCGCGGCCGGGTGTCGCGTCGCGACGACGGGCTCAACCTGCACGGCCAGTCGGCGTTCTCTCCCGACCTCGGTTCGTTCGACGCGTCCGGACCGCTCGTGCTGCTGCTGCCCGAGCAGCGCGCGACCGAGTCGACGATCGGCGAGCTGGCGGCGGTTCTCCGCCGGCACAGCGGCGACACCGAGGTCTCTCTCAAGCTCCACAGAGCCGGAACCGCGAAGGTGTTCGAGGTGCCGCATCCGGTGCGTGTCACGCCCGACCTCTACGGAGAGCTGAAGGGCCTCCTCGGACCTCAGTGTCTGGGGTGAGCCGGGTAGGATCGCACCGCAGCGCAACCGCCGCGACGAAGGGAACATCGTGACCGACGAGAAGAACATCCGCTCCGACGACGACCGCCCCGAAAGCGCGGCGCCCGGCATCGCCGACCCGGCGGCTGAAGCCGCTCCCGCGGGCGGAGTCGAGAGCTCGTCGCCCAGTGCGGCTGCGGACGCGTTCGCACCGGCTCCGGATGCTGCCGTCGTGATCGACGGTTCCACCGTTCAGCCCGTCGAGCACGGCGACCCGATCGAGCCGATCGAGCCGGCTGATGGCGAGGCTCACGACGAGGCCGATGCCACCGCCGCGGATCACGCCTCGAGCGGCTACGCAGACGAGACGGAGTGGTCGCACCCGGCCGCCGAGCAGACGCCCGCCCCGTCGGGCGGATCGGATGCCGCTGCAGTCGCCGTCGCCGGTGGCGCGGCCTCCGGGGGCGCCGAGCCCCCGCAGTACGGCGTCGGTCCGCTCTCGATCCGCGAGGTATCGCTCGTCGGGGTGTGGGCGTTGGCGTTCATCTGCTCGTTCTTCCCGGTCTACGGGCGTTTCGGTGCGGGCGTTTCGGTGTGGGGCGCGGGGATCGACTGGGTGCTGACCATCGGCGTGCCGACCGTCGCGGTCTTCCTCGTCGTGCTCCGCCGCTTCTCCCCCCAGGGGATCCGGCGAGTCGGCTCGCTCGGCATCGACCAGTTCGCGTCGGTGGCGTTCTCGGTGTCGGCCGTCGTGTGGCTCGGCATCATCTGGAGCTCCTTCGCGGGGCTCGCGCAGTCGGGCGTGTTCCTGGCGAGCTGGGTCGTCTGGGTCGAGGCGATCCTGGCCCTCGGGGGAGTCGTGCTGACGGTCGTCGCCCCGCACCTGCCCGTCCTCGGCGAGGACTTCCGGCACCGCCCCGAGTCGCCGGCGCACCGGGTCGCGCGGGCCACGCGGCCGGTGGTGGCCCGACCGGTGTCGGCTCGGCCGGCCGCGGCCGAGAACGCCCACGTCGGCACTGCCGGCGGGTACGCCGACTACACGGGCTATGCGGCACCGACCGCAGGTGCCGCGTCGTCCGGCGTCGCCGAGTCCGCCCCGGCGGACGCCGCCGAACCCTTCGACAGCGGAGCAACGACCGTCATCGAGCCGGTCTCAGCGCCGCAGGCGTTCTGGGCGCTCGCTCCCGAGGAGCGCGATGTCGTCGACGCGACGGGCGCGCCGCTGTTCCGCATCGGACCGACCGCCTGGGCGCTCGTCATCGAGGATCGGGGAGAGGTCTTCGTCGTGCGTCACGAGGACGGCCGTGTCGGCTACCTCCACGACGTGCACGACGTCACGCGCGGCTGAGGGCGACGCGGTTGCGCGCTAGCCTGGAACGATGCGCACCATCGATCTTCGCGGACGTCGTCTGACGCCCGCCGAGTTGCTCGCCGCCGTTCCCCGGGCCGAGGCTGCCCGCGGACTCGCTCTGGCTACCGCGGCCGAGATCGTGCATGATGTCGCGTCGCGCGGCGAGACGTCGCTCCGTGAGCAGGCGGCCCGTTTCGACGGGGTCGAGGGACACGCCGTCCGTGTCCCTCGCGAGCACCTCGACGAGGCGCTCGAGGCGATCGAACCGGCTGTCCGCGAGGCCATCGAAGAGTCGATCCGGCGGGTGCGGCTGGCCTCCGCAGCGCAGGTGCCGCCCGACCGGGTCACCGAGCTCGGGCCTGGTGCCCGCGTCGAACAGCGCTGGCGACCCGTGCGGCGGGTCGGCGTCTACGTTCCCGGCGGCAAGGCGGTGTACCCGTCCAGCGTCGTGATGAACGTCGTGCCGGCGCAGGTCGCCGGCGTCGAGACAGTCGCGCTCGCATCGCCTCCGCAGCGAGACCACGGCGGGCGGGTCCACCCGGTGATCCTTGCGGCGGCACGGCTTCTCGGCGTCTCGGAGGTGTACGCCATGGGCGGCGCGGGCGCGATCGGGGCGTTCGCCTACGGTGTGGCTTCCCTCGAGCTCGACCCGGTGGACGTGATCTCCGGGCCCGGCAACAATTTCGTCGCGCTCGCCAAGCGCGTCGTCGCCGGCGTTGTCGGCACCGACTCCGAGGCCGGCGCCACCGAGATTCTCATCGTTGCCGACGGTGAGGCCGACGCCGATCTGGTCGCTGCCGACCTCGTCAGCCAGGCCGAGCACGACGAGCAGGCGGCCGCCGTGCTGGTCACCGATTCCGCCACCCTGGCCGCGAGCGTGGCGGAGCGGGTCGCTGCCCGAGCAGCGGCGACCAGGCACGCGGAGCGGGTCGCCGTCGCTCTGGACGGACCGCAGTCGGCCATCGTCCTCGTCGACGACATCCCCGCTGCGACGGCTTTCTCGAACGCCTACGCGCCCGAGCACCTCGAGCTGCACCTGGTCGAGCCCCGCACCGACGACTACGTCAACGCGGGTGCGGTGTTCGTCGGCTCGCACACGCCCGTGAGCCTGGGGGACTACCTCGCGGGCAGCAACCACGTGCTTCCGACCGGGGGACAGGCCCGCTATGCCGCCGGTCTCGGGGCCGCGACGTTCCTCCGCTCGCAGCAGGTGATCTCCTACGACCGCGAAGCGCTGCGCGCCGTGCACCACGGCATCCTCGCCCTGTCCGACTCGGAACAGCTCCCGGCGCACGGCGAAGCGGTCTCCGCGCGATTCGACGCGTAATCTGGGCTCGTCATGCATTGCCCTTTCTGCCGGAATCCCGATTCGCGCGTCATCGACTCCCGGACGAGCGATGACGGCCTGAGCATCCGCCGCCGCCGCCAGTGCCCCAAGTGCGGCGGGCGCTTCTCGACCATCGAGACGGCGAGCCTCAACGTCATCAAGCGGTCGGGCGTCATCGAGCCGTTCAGTCGCGAAAAGGTGATGTCGGGCGTACGGAAGGCCTGCCAGGGCAGGCCCGTCACCGAAGCAGATCTGGCCGTGCTCGCGCAGGCCGTCGAAGAGGCGGTCCGGCAGACCGGCTCGTCGCAGATCGACACGAACGAGATCGGGCTGGCCATCCTCGGTCCGCTGCGGAACCTCGACGAGATCGCCTACCTCCGCTTCGCGAGCGTCTATCAGGCCTTCGACACGCTCGAGGACTTCGAGGCGGCGATCGGGCAGCTCCGTGCCGACCACCACACCGGCCGGGCGTCAGAGGGTTCGGGCGCGCTCTAGGCTGGACGGCGATGTATCCGTTCATCTTCCGCACCGTCTTCTCCCGCATGGCGCCGGAGACGGCCCACCACCTCGTGATCCCGGTCATCCGCCTGCTCGGCGTGCCCCCGTTCTCGATCGCCGCTCGGGCGCTCACCCGCCCGGACCCGTCGCTTCGCACCGAGGCGCTCGGTCTCGTGTTCGATTCGCCGTTCGGCGTCGCGGCCGGCTTCGACAAAGACGCCGTCATGGTCCGTGGCCTCGGCGCGCTGGGCTTCGGGCACGTCGAGATCGGCACGGTGACGGCGGTGCCGCAGGACGGCAATCCGCGACCTCGGCTGTTCCGGCTGATCGAGGATCGGGCCCTCATCAACCGGATGGGATTCAACAATCGAGGCGCCGCTGCCGCGGCATCCCGCTTGCGGCGGCTGCGGCGCGGCGCGCGTCACGCGGTCGTCGGTGCCAACATCGGCAAGAGCCGGGTCGTCGATGTGGATGCGGCGACGGCGGACTACGTCGAGAGCACGCGTCTGGTCGCACCCGAGGCCGACTACCTCGTCGTCAACGTGTCATCGCCGAACACGCCGGGTCTTCGGGGACTCCAAGCCGTCGAGACGCTTCGTCCGCTGCTCGAGGCGGTGCGTGATGCCGCCGGCGCGACGCCGCTGCTCGTGAAGATCGCCCCCGACCTCGCGGACGACGAGGTGACGGCGATCGCGGCGATGGCGGTGGATGCCGGGCTGTCGGGACTCATCACCACGAACACGACGATCTCTCGCGCAGATCTCCTCGCCGACGACGCGAGGCTCGAGAGCATCGGCCCCGGCGGTCTGTCCGGCGCGCCGCTGCGACGGCGGGCGCTCGAGGTCCTGCGACTGGCGCGCTCCGCCGTGCCCGACGACTTCTGCGTCGTCGCCGCCGGCGGCGTGGAGACCGCCGCTGATGTGCAGGAGCGGCTCGAAGCCGGTGCCGACCTCGTGCAGGGCTACACCGCGTTCGTCTACCGCGGCCCGTTCTGGGCGCGGCAGATCAATCGCGGGCTCGTGCAGCTCAGGCGGGCCGCTGCCCGCGCTTGACCTGCGGCTTGGGCAGACGCATGAAGCGCATCTGGATCGACCGCATCGCGCCGTACCAGCCGAGGCCCTTCTCCATCCGCTCCGCGCCGAACTTCGCGCGGGCGGCCTTCTTGACACGCATGCTGGTGATGACCATGTCGGCGATGACGAGCAGGATGAACGCCCACAGCGCGATGAACGCGTAGAAGGTCACCGCGTTCGAGCCCAGGAAGGTGACGATGATGACGAGCACCATCGCGCCCATCACCAGCTCGCCCAGGTGCCAGCCGGCGTCGATGTAGTCGCGCACGAAGCGACGCTGCGGCCCCTTGTCGCGGATCGGCAGGTAGCGCTCGTCGCCGTTCGCCATGCCGATGCGTGCCTTGTCGCGGCGCTCGGCGAGCTCGGCGCGGGCGCGTGCCTTCGCCTCCTTGGTGTCGGGCACCAGCGGTCGCTTGCGAGCGGCCTCCTGGGCGGCGCGACTGGGGGTGGGACGGTTCTTGCCGGCGCCCGTAGACGCCTGGTCGGCGTCGTCTGGAGCGGGGGCAGCGGGAGTTTTGGCCACGGGGATCCTCGGGTTCTGCGACGAACGTGCCTTCTAAGATTACCCGCATGACCTCCGAATCTCCTCGGTCCGTCGCTGTGCGCGACGCCGCTCTCTCCGCCGTGCCCGCCGCTCTCGCCGATCTCGGTGCTCTCGTGCGGATCCCCTCGGTCGCGTTCCCGGGATTCGACCGGGCGGAGGTCGAGCGCAGCGCCGAAGCCGTCGCCGAGTTGGCGCGGGGCCTGAACGTCTTCGACCGCGTCGAGGTGGCGACCGCGACCGTCCCCGAGACGGGGGAGCAGGGGATGCCGGCAGTCCTGGCCACCCGGGCCGCGCGCAACGGTCGGCCCACGATCCTCCTTTACGCGCACCACGACGTGCAGCCGGTCGGCGACGAGGCGCTGTGGGAGTCGGCGCCCTTCGAGCCCACCGTCCGAGACGGCCGGCTCTACGGTCGGGGCGCCGCTGACGACAAGGCAGGGGTGATGGCTCACATCGGAGCCCTCCGCGCACTCGTCGAGGCCGCGGGCACGGACTTCGACCTGGGGGTCAACCTGTTCATCGAGGGTGAGGAGGAAGCCGGCTCGGCATCCTTCGCGGCGTTCCTTACCGACAACGCAGACGCGCTGCGGGCAGACGTCATCGTCGTCGCCGATTCCGGGAACTGGGATGCCACCACGCCGGCCCTGACCGTCTCGCTCCGGGGCAACGCGCGCTTCACCATGTCGGTGCGTACCCTCGACCACGCCTCGCACTCCGGCATGTTCGGGGGAGCGGTACCCGATGCGATGCTCGCGACGGTCAAGCTCCTCGCGACTCTTTGGGACGACGAGGGAAGCGTCGCGGTCGACGGCCTGACCGAGCGCCAGGCCGAGACGCCGGAGTACTCGGAGGAGACCCTCCGGTCGGAGGCAGGTCTTCCGGACGGAGTCTCGCCGATCGGTACGGGCTCGATCCTCTCGCGCATCTGGAACAAGCCGTCCATCACCGTCACCGGGATCGACGCGCCGAGCGTCCGGAACGCGTCGAACACGCTGAGCCCCGAGGTGTCGGTGGTCATCTCCGCTCGCGTGGCTCCCGGCCAGTCGGCCGAGGAGGCGTACCGGGCGATCGAAGCTCACCTTCGCGCCCACGCGCCCTTCGGCGCGGAGGTGAGCTTCCGCGACATCGAGACGGGGAATCCGTTCCTGGTCGACACGAGCGGCGACGCGGTCGCACACGCCCGCGCGGCGCTGGCCGAGGGGTACGGCGTCGAGCCCGTCGACATCGGCGTGGGCGGCTCCATCCCGTTCATCGCGGATCTCGTGCGCGAGTTCCCGGCGGCCCAGATCCTCGTGACCGGCGTCGAGGATCCGCACGCCCGAGCACACAGCCCGAACGAATCGCTGCACCTCGACACCTTCCGCCACGCGCTGGTCTCGGAGGCGCTCCTGCTCGAGCGCCTCGACGCCACATCGAGCTGACGGTCACGAGGTCATCTCGGTCGGACCCGTGGTCGGTGCTCGCGCGTAGAATCGTGGCACCGGCCGCATGCCCTGCGGCCCGAGACCTCGGGAGAATCATGACCGACATCGCCACGACCGACACCGTCCGTGCCCACGGCGTCTCGCTGACCGATGAGGCGGCGCTCAAGGTGAAGAGCCTCCTCTCGCAGGAGAACCGCGACGACCTGCGCCTGCGCGTCGCGGTGCAGCCCGGCGGCTGCAGCGGACTGATTTACCAGCTCTACTTCGACGAGCGCTTCCTCGACGGCGACCAGGCCGTCGACTTCGACGGCGTCGAGGTCATCGTCGACGACATGTCGGTGCCCTATCTCGACGGCGCCACGATCGACTTCAAGGACACGATCTCGGAGCAGGGCTTCACGATCGACAACCCCAACGCGGCCGGCTCGTGCGCCTGCGGCGACAGCTTCCACTGACGCCTTCCCGCGACTTCCCTCGTCTCCGACATCCTGAACGGTTGGACTGAATAGGGTGAAAGCTTGCCCTAGACTGAAGGTCGAACCATTCGTCCCGGAAAGGTGCACTGTGCGCTTCAAACGCCGCCTCCGCTGGGCCGTGATCCCGCTCGGGATCGTCACGGCAGTCTCCCTCGCAGCTTGTACACCGACGGAGCTGAACGGCTACCTCCCGGGTTTCACCGATGACGGTACGCAGGCGACGAACCGCACCGAGATGGTGTCGGGCCTCTGGGTCAACTCCTGGATCGTGCTCCTCGCCGTCGGTGTCCTGACGTGGGGCCTCATGGCCTTCGCAGCGATCGCCTATCGCCGTCGCCGCGGCCAGACGGGGTTGCCGGTGCAGCTCCGCTACAACATGCCGATCGAGATCTTCTACACGATCGTGCCCCTGATCCTCGTGATCGGCTTCTTCGCGTTCACCGCCCGCGACCAGTCGATCATCGAGACGCAGTACGAAGACCCCGAGGTGTCCATCACCGCCATCGGCAAGCAGTGGGCGTGGGACTTCCAGTACAACGGCGAAGAGTCCGACAACTCCGACGCTGTCTGGAGCATGGGCGTTCAGGCGCAGCCCGCTGCGAACGGCGACCGCGACGAGGCCGAGCTCCCGACTCTCGTGCTGCCGGTCGACAAAGAGGTGAAGATCAACCTCCAGTCGCGCGACGTCATCCACTCGTTCTGGGTCATCGACTTCCTCTACAAGAAGGACATGTATCCGGGCCGCGACACCAACTCGTGGTCGTTCATCCCGACGCGCGAGGGCACGTACGCCGGCAAGTGCGCCGAGCTCTGCGGCGAGTACCACTCGATGATGTTGTTCAACGTCGAGGTCGTCTCCGAGCAGGAGTACGAGGAGTACCTCGACTCGCTGCGCGAGAGCGGCCAGACCGGCGACATCAACCAGGCCTACGACCGCCTCCAGAATGCTCCGGGAACGGGCGCGGTCACCGACGACTCCGGCGAGGGAAGCCACTGATGGCTACGACACTTCCGCTCCAGGGCGAAAAGCCCGCGGGCCGACCCACGACCCTTCCGCCGCGCCAAGCGGCACTGCTCAGCGCTTCGCGCGTCGAGCAGAAGGGCAACATCATCGTCAAGTGGATCACCTCCACCGACCACAAGACGATCGGGTACATGTACCTCATCGCCTCGGTGCTGTTCTTCCTGCTCGGTGGCGTGATGGCGCTCATCATCCGTGCCGAGCTCTTCGAGCCCGGCATGCAGATCGTGCCGACGAAGGAGCAGTACAACCAGCTCTTCACGATGCACGGCACGATCATGCTGCTGATGTTCGCGACGCCGCTGTTCGCCGGCTTCGCCAACGCGATCCTGCCGCTTCAGCTGGGTGCGCCCGACGTGGCCTTCCCGCGTCTGAACGCTTTCGCCTTCTGGCTCTTCCTGTTCGGCTCGATCATCGCGATCTCGGGCTTCCTCACCCCGCAGGGTGCGGCGTCGTTCGGATGGTTCGCCTACCAGCCGCTCGCGAACGCGACCTTCTCACCGGGCGCCGGCGGAAATCTCTGGATGCTCGGCCTCGGAATGAGCGGTTTCGGCACGATCCTCGGCGCGGTGAACTTCATCACCACGATCATCACGATGCGCGCGCCGGGCCTCACGATGTGGCGCATGTCGATCTTCTCGTGGAACACCCTCGTCACGAGCATCCTGATCCTCATGGCCTTCCCGGTGCTCGCGGCTGCCATCTTCGCCGCAGCATCCGACCGCGTCCTGGGCTCGCACATCTACGACCCGGCCAACGGCGGCGTCCTGCTGTGGCAGCACCTCTTCTGGTTCTTCGGTCACCCCGAGGTGTACATCATCGCGCTGCCGTTCTTCGGCATCGTGTCCGAGATCCTGCCCGTGTTCAGCCGCAAGCCGATCTTCGGTTACAAGACGCTGATCTACGCGACCATCGCGATCGCCGCCCTGTCGGTGGCGGTGTGGGCGCACCACATGTACGTCACGGGAGCTGTGCTCCTGCCGTTCTTCGCGCTCATGACGATGCTCATCGCGGTGCCGACGGGCGTGAAGATCTTCAACTGGATCGGCACCATGTGGCGCGGATCGGTCACGTTCGAGACGCCGATGGTGTTCACGCTGGGCTTCCTCGTCTCGTTCGTGTTCGGCGGGCTCACGGGCGTCATCCTGGCGTCGCCGCCGCTCGACTTCCACCTGTCAGACTCGTACTTCGTCGTGGCGCACTTCCACTACGTCGTCTTCGGGACGGTCGTGTTCGCGATGTTCGCCGGCTTCTACTTCTGGTGGCCGAAGTGGACCGGGCGGATGCTCAACGAGCGCCTCGGCATGGTGCACTTCTGGATGCTGTTCATCGGTTTCCACATGACGTTCCTCATTCAGCACTGGCTGGGCGTCGATGGCATGGTCCGCCGCTACGCCGACTACTCGGCCGCTGACGGTTGGACCTGGCAGAACCAGGTCTCGACGATCGGCGCCATCGTCCTCGGCGCGTCGATGATCCCGTTCTTCCTGAACGTCTGGATCACCTCGCGCACGGCACCCAAGGTGACGGTCAACGACCCGTGGGGCTACGGCGCTTCGCTCGAGTGGGCGACCAGCTGCCCGCCGCCGCGGCACAACTTCACGTCGATCCCGCGGATCCGCAGCGAGCGTCCGGCCTTCGACCTCAACCACCCCGAAGCCGCCATCCCGGTCGGTGTGGGCCCTGCGAAGGACGCACCCGATGCGCCCGTTGTGGATGTCGCCGACGGAGAGGTGAAGTAAGCCGTGAAGACCAACATCAACCTCTGGTGGGTGCTGACGTGGTTCTTCTTCGCGGTGTTCATCACGTACACCGTCTGGAACCTGGTCGCACACACCGATCAGGGCGTGTGGTGGCACCGCATCGAGTGGGTCGGCTCGACCGCGCTCCTCTTCACCGGCTTCATGGGCGCGATGATCGCGTTCTACGTCTCGCGCGTGCACAAGGCGCAGGGTGGCGAGCTGCCCGAGGACTCCCTCACGGCAGACATCGATGACGGTGACCCCGAGATCGGCGAGTTCAGCCCGTGGTCCTGGTGGCCGCTCGTCCTGGCCTTCGCAGCGTCGGTGTTCATCATCGGCCTCGCGGTGGGGCAGTTCCTCCTTCCCGTCGGCTTCGCCCTCTTCGTCGTCGCGATCGTCGGCTGGGTGTACGAGTACTACCGCGGATACTTCGCGCGCTGACCCAAGCGCCTCCTCGACGGCCATCGCACTTCGGTGCGGTGGCCGTCGCCGTTTTCCGGCCGCCCCGGTTCCCCGAGGGCGGCGCGTGCCGCAATGCAAGTCATCGGCGAGGACACGCCGCCCGTGCGGCCGGTCCCGGCGTGTGTCGCCCCGGATCACTTGCATCTCGGCCTCGCCCTGTGCGGCCCGGCGTTCCGGTTCCGGTTCCAGCTCCGGTTCCGCGATGCAAGCAATCGAGAGGGGCACGCGGCACGCAGCTGGTCAGCGCCAGGGATGTCGCACTCGATGACTTGCAGCCCGGCCCCGCGCTCGCTTGGGGATCCACCGACGGCGACGCCGGCGATAGCGTTCAGACGTGCCGCCGGACGTCGGCACCGGCACCGTCGCAGTTGCTGCATCCGTCGATCGCGGCTGGCGTGCGCTGAGGCGGAACAGAGCTCCTGGTGGCCTCAACTGCCCGCCCGACTGATGTGCCACTGGCCTGCTCCGACCGCGCGACCACGGATCTACCTCATCGAGTCCGATCTCGTGGGGCAGCGACGCCTGCCAGGCGGCTCGAGCAGTACGCGAGCGGCGGCGGCGCCACCCGGGCGCGTATGCAGCGCGTGAGCGACGGGCTGCTGCTCGACGGCTGACGCTGCGGAAGGCGCTGGACCCGGCGTGTACGTTGAGTGCCGTGTCGCCGTGCGCCGCGATGCAATGGATGCCCGCGACTCGCCGCGCTGGGAGAGGCTTCGGCGGGTGTGTCCTTTCTGATCCCTTGCAACAGGGTCCACGACGCCGTCGCGTCGTCGCACGCAGCGAGGTGAGCCTCGACGGCTGCCGCATCGTGGGACCCGCGACGCAAGGGACGCTCGCGGCTTGCCGCGCTCAGAGAGACTTCGGCGGGCGTGTCGTTCTTCATCCCTTGCAAGCGGTCACTGCGCCATCGGGGACATCAGGTGGCCTAGGGCGCGCGCGGATGCGGGCGAAGGTCGAGCGTCTGGCGGATCGCGGTGCGCCGCGATGCAAGGGATGCCTGCGGCTCGCCGTGTGAGAAGAGGCGGGGGTGCGCGTGTCGCCTCGCATCGCTTGCATAGCGGTCACCGGCGCCGCCGTCGCCCCTTGGGCGCGGTATGCGAGACCCGAGGGGCCGCTGCAGCTCCGAGAGGCGCCTGAAGGCCGCGGCAGCGGCAATAGCGTCGCCCGGAGCAGCGGCGCCCGAGCGGCGACCCCAGACCCAGCAGCGGCCCCCGCAGGCAGTGGCCCCCGCAGCGCCCCCGCAGGCAACGGCCCCGCAGGCAGCAGGCGCCAAGCCAATCGGAGGGCCGGGCCACGGCGTCACAGCGCGCGGCCGCGCCAGGATGGAGCGGAGACCACCGACACGCAGGTCGACGTCCCTCGGTGCCTCAGGAGCGCACGAGCGCGACGAGGGGATCCGAGATGCGGGGGAGGGGACCGTTCGAGTCGGCGACGGGGTAGCCCTCCCGGGCCCAGTACTCGAACCCGCCGATCATCTCGCGAACGCGGTAGCCGAGCCGGGCGAACTCGATCGCAGCGCGCGTGCCACCGTTGCATCCGGGGCTCCAGCAGTAGACGACCACGTCGCGGTCGCGGTCGATCTCCGAGGCCGCCCGCTGTGCGATCTCCCGATGCGGCAGGTGCACTGCGCCGACGACGTGCCCCTGATCCCAGGCATCCCCGCTGCGGACGTCGACGAGCGTGAACGGCTCGCCGGCACGCTGGGCGTCGAAGACGTCCGAGGCATCCGTCTCGTGGTCGAGCTTGGCGGTGAAGTAGGCGAGTGCATCTGTCATGGTCGCTACGCTACGCAGACGAAACGACGGCGGGGTGTGACCGATCGGTCACACCCCGCCGTAATCCGGACAAGGCCCAGGATCAGCGCTTCTTGTCGCCCTTGCCGCTGTCAGCATCGTCGTCGGGGACGATGATGTTCGAGGGCCGGTTGGCGGTCTCGACACCCTTGCCCTCGTCGATGGGCTGGTGCGGCGCGTCGGGCACGCCGGCGCGCTCGTGAGCGCCCTGGAGCTCCGCGTGCTCTTCCTCAGCGATGTGCTCGAGGTCGTGCTGAGCGTGAGCCCGTGCGGCGGCCAGTTCGCCCTGGGTGAGCGGTGCGAGCCGGTCCTCGTAGAACCAGCGCGAGAGCCCGGCACGCAGGTTCTCGTGCCACGGGATCTGCCCCTTGTCGTTGGGGCGCACCACGAGGGGAGCGTTCGTCGTGTAGTCGACGAGCTTGACGAGCTCGTACTCGTCGACGGGCTGGTGCACCTCGATGTACTCGCCGCCGGGCAGGCGGACGATGCGTCCCGATTCGAAGCCGTGCAGAGCGATCTCACGATCCTTCTTCTGAAGTGCGATGCAGATGCGCTTCGTGACGAAGTAGGCGACGACCGGACCGAGGATCAGCATCGCCTGCAGCGTGTGGATCACGCCCTCCATCGTGAGATGGAAGTGCGTCGCGATGATGTCGGAGGATGCGGCGGCCCAGAGGACGGCGTAGAACGTCACACCGGCGGCGCCGATGGCGGTGCGGGTCGCCGCGTTACGCGGACGCTCGGCGATGTGGTGCTCGCGCTTGTCGCCCGTGACCCACGCCTCGATGAAGGGGTAGAGCATGACGACGACGATGAACAGGCCGAGCCCGACGAGCGGAACGAGGATGTTGAACGACCAGGTGCGGTCGAACAGCACGAACTCCCAGTGCGGCGGCACGAGGCGCAGGGCGCCGTCGGCGAAGCCGATGTACCAGTCGGGCTGGGTTCCAGCCGAGACGGGGGAGGGGTCGTACGGTCCGTAGTTCCAGATCGGGTTGATCGTGAACAGCGCCGCGATCAGGACGAGCACGCCGAAGGTCAGGAAGAAGAAGCCGCCCATCTTCGACATGTAGACCGGCATCATCGGGTAGCCCACGACGTTGTTGTTCGTGCGCGCCGGGCCCGCGAACTGCGTGTGCTTGTTCACGATCATCAGCATGAGGTGCAGCGCGAGGAGCGCGACCAGGATGGCCGGGAGCAGCAGGATGTGCAGCGCGTACAGGCGCCCCACGATCTCGGTGCCCGGGAACTCGCCGCCGAAGAGCAGGAACGACGTCCAGGTTCCGATCAGCGGGATGCCCTTGATCATTCCGTCGATGATGCGCAGACCGTTGCCCGAGAGGACATCGTCGGGAAGCGAGTAGCCGGTGAAGCCCTCAGCCATCGCGAGGATGAACAGGATGAAGCCGATCACCCAGTTCAGCTCGCGCGGCTTGCGGAACGCTCCGGTGAAGAAGACGCGCAGCATGTGCACGCCGATACCGGCAACGAACACGAGCGCTGCCCAGTGGTGCAGCTGCCGGACGAGCAGGCCACCGCGGACGTCGAACGAGATCTCGAGGGTCGAGGCCATCGCCGCCGACATCTCGAGGCCGCGCATCGGGGCGAACGCACCGTAGTAGTGCGTCTCCGCCATCGAAGCCTCGAAGAAGAACGTCAGGAACGTTCCCGAGAGCAGGACGACGACGAACGACCACAGCGCGATCTCGCCGAGCATGAACGACCAGTGGTCGGGGAAGATCTTGCGACCGAGCTCCTTGACGAGGCCCGAGATGCTCGTGCGCTCGTCGAGGTAGTTCGCGACGCCGCCGACGAACTTGCCGCCGAGCGGCTTGTCCGCGGGACGCGTCGGACCGTCAGCGTGGACCGCGGGCGCGGTCGTGACGTTCTCCGTGGGGTGGGTGGAGGTGCTCAATGACGCTCCCAGAAGCTCGGGCCGACGGGTTCGGTGAAGTCGCTGCGTGCGATCAGGTAGCCCTCGTCGTCGACGGTGATCGGGAGCTGGGGCAGCGGACGTGCAGCGGGGCCGAAGATGACGGCTGCCGCGTTGGTGACGTCGAACTGCGACTGGTGGCATGGGCACAGCAAGTGGTGGGTCTGCTGCTCGTAGAGCGCGACGGGGCAGCCGACGTGCGTGCACACCTTGGAGTAGGCGACGATGCCGTCGTACGACCAGTCCTTGCGCTCTTCGGCCTCGTTCAGCTGCTCGGGAAGCAGACGCATGAGGAGGACGATCGCCTTCGCCTTCTCCTCGAGGTAGCCGTCGTGGTGCGACAGCGTGGCGAGCGACTCGGGGATGACGTGCACGGCGGAGCCGAGCGTCAGGTCGGCGGCGCGGATCGGCTTGCCGGTCGGGTCGTGGGCGAGGCGCATGCCCTCTTCCCACATCGTGTGCTTGAGCAGGTGCACCGGGTCACCCGCGTGCGGGTGCTCGGGGGAGCTGTGCGGCGCGAGACCGCGGAACAGCGTCACGCCGGGGAGGATCGACGCTGCCAGCGCGACGAAGAGCGAGTTGCGCACCATCGTGCGGCGGCCGAAGCCCGACTCGTTGTTCGCGTCGGCGAACACCTGCACCGCGGCGGCACGGGTGTTGTCGCTGCCGCGCGTGGAGTGGCGCTCCTCGATGAACTCGGTGTCGTTCATGACGGCCTTGGACCAGTGGATCGCTCCGATGCCGATCGCGAGGAGAGCCGTGGCGATGCCGAGACCGATGAACAGGTTGTTGCGACGGATGTCGCTGATCAGACCGCTCTCGATCGGGAAGATCAGGTAGGCCGCGATCGCCCAGATGCTCGCCGCTGCCGACAGGTAGAAGAGTGTGTACACCGTCCGGACGGCCCGGGCCATGGCGGCCGGGTCCTTGTCGGTCATGCGCTTGCGGTGTGGTGCGAGTCCGGGGTTGTGCACCGGGTCGGACACCGCCACGGCGAGCCCCGATGAGGGCACCAGGGAAGCAGGAACCTGCTCGGGCGCCTTCTCGTCAGCCATTTTGCTCCTTGTGCGTTGCTTCGATCGTCACGGTTCTCAGTTCGACTTCGCGGTGATCCACACCGAGATGGCGACGAGTGAGCCGATGCCGAAGATCCAGATGAACAGACCCTCCGAGACGGGGCCGAGGGCGCCGAGCGAGAAGCCGCCGGGCGAGTTCTCGGTCGGGCGGATCATCAGGTAGCTGATGATGTCGCGCTTCTCCTCGGTCGTGAGGGTCATGTCGTTGAAGACGGGCATGTTCTGCGGGCCGGTGACCATCGCGGCGTACATGTGCAGCGGCGAGGTGGTCGTCAGCGGCGGGGCGTACTTGCCCTCGGTGAGGGCACCGCCGGCGCCCGCGACGTTGTGGCACATCGCGCAGTTGATCCGGAAGAGCTCGGCACCGTGCGACACGTCGCCCTCGCCGTCGAGGACCTCGGAACCGGGGTAGGTCGGGCCGGGGGCCTCGGACTGCACCCAGGCGGCCATGGCCTCGATCTGCTCCTGCGTGAACTGCACGGGCTTCTGCGGAGCCTGCGGGCCCTGCATCTGCAGCGGCATCCGGCCCGTGGCGACCTGGAACTCGACCGACAGCTCGCCGACGCCGTAGAGCGAGGGGCCGTCGTTGGTGCCTTCGAGGTTGAGGCCGTGGCAGGTGGCGCAGTTGGCCTGGAACAGCTTCTTGCCGTCCTCGACCGTCAGGGTCGACGCGGTCTGCGTCGAGTCGCCCGCCGCCATCGCGGCGGTGGCGCCGGCGTAGCCTCCGCCGGTGACGAGCAGGCCGATGCCGATCAGCGCGGCGGCAGCCCACTTGCTGCGACGTCCGCCGTTGCGGCGCGGGTTCTTGGATGCCATGGGTGAATCAGCTCCGGTTACTTCAGGAAGTAGATGACGGCGAACAGGACGAGCCACACCACGTCGACGAAGTGCCAGTAGTACGACACGACGATGGCGGACGTCATCTCTTTCCGGCCGAAGTTCTTGACCGCGAAGGCGCGCCCGATGACGAGGAGGAACGCCACGAGACCACCGGTGACGTGGAGGGCGTGGAAGCCGGTGGTGATGTAGAAGGCCGAAGCGTACGAGTCGGCCTGGATGGGCATGCCCTCGGCGACGAGCGTGGCGTACTCCCACACCTGGCCGGAGACGAAGATCGCGCCCATGACGAAGGTCAGGAAGAACCACTCGACCATGCCCCACTTGCGCAGGTTCCAGAGGGTGCCCGATCGGTAGGGGCGGAAGTGCTCGGCGTTGTGGACACCGATCTGCGCCGTCACCGAGGAGAGCACGAGGATGAGGGTGTTGACCGCGGCGAACGGGATGTTCAGCAGCTCGGTGCGGTCGGCCCACAGCTCGGGGGAGGTGTTGCGCAGCGTGAAGTAGATCGCGAAGAGGCCCGCGAAGAACATCACCTCGCTGCCGAGCCACACGATGGTGCCCACGGCGACCGGGTCCGGCCGCTTGACCGAGCGCAGGGCCTGGGAATACGTCGCTGGAGTGGTCGTCACGGCATCCATTATGGCCGATCTGGAGGGAGGTTTCTGCATCGCTGAAGGTCTGATCCGGCCGCGGTCGGGTTAGGGCAACCTAAGAATCAGCCGAAAGGTGCCCGTCAACCGGCCGATAGGATCGTTTGTCATGGCTCAGCACGCGTGGCGCGACCTCCTGACCGATCTTCTCGAGAAGCGCGATCTCAGCGTGTCGGCGGCGACCTGGGCCATGCGCGAGGTCATGGCCGGACGCGCGACCGACGCTCAGCTCGGCGGCTTCCTGGTCGCCCTCCGCGCCAAGGGGGAGACCGTCGACGAGATCGTCGGCTTCCGCGACGCGATCCTCGAAGCGGCGCTGCCCCTCGCCGTTCCCACTGACGCGCTCGACATCGTCGGCACCGGCGGTGACCGGTTCGGCACGGTGAACGTGTCGACGATGGCCTCGATCGTCGCGGCGGCGACCGGAGTGCCCGTGGTCAAGCACGGAAACAAGGCGGCGAGCTCGAAGTCGGGCTCGTCGGACGTGCTGGGGGCGCTGGGCATCGACCTGTCGCTCGATCCGGCCGACGTCGCGCGTGTCCTCGACGAGGCGGGGATCACCTTCGCCTTCGCGTCGGCGTTCCACCCCGGCTTCCGTCACGCCGGAGCCGCGCGCGCCGAGTTGGGCATCCCGACGGTCTTCAACTTCCTCGGCCCGCTCTGCAACCCGGCGCGCGCCGAGGCGAACGCGGTCGGCGTTGCCCACCTCGACCGGGTGCCGCTCATCACGGGCGTCTTCCGCACGCGCGGCGCGACCGCACTCGTCTTCCGCGGTGACGACGGGCTCGACGAGCTGACGACGACGGGCCACAGCCGGATCTGGGAGGTCAGCCTCGGCGACATCCACGAGCACGACCTCGACCCGCGCGATCTCGGGATGCCGTTGGCGCGCATCGAGGACCTGCTGGGCGGCGACCCCCAGCACAATGCCGACGTGGTGCGTCGGGTCCTGGCGGGCGAGACCGGACCGGTGCGCGACATCGTGGTCCTGAACGCGGCAGCGGGAATCGTGGCCTACCGGCTGTGGCGGGATGCCGCGCAGGTGCAGCGACCCATCCTGGAACGCCTCGCCGAGGCATCCGCGTCGGCCGCTCAGGCGATCGACTCCGGCGCGGCGGCGCAGACTCTGGAGCGGTGGATCTCGGCGACTGCCCGCTGAGGTCAGACCACATCGGTTTTGCACGGCGCCACGGGCAGGGCGTCGCGGGAGGCGGTGCATAGCGTTGTGAGCACCGCACCCGAGGAGGAACCGATGTCTCACACCACCCCGACCGCCGACACGGTGGAGGCGCCCGTCCGCCGCGCCGGTCTTGTGAAGATCCTGGGCGTCCTCGGGATTCTCGGCGGAGTCGTCCTGATCGTCGGCGGAATCGTCGTCTGGTCGATCGTGTCGTCGCAGCTCCGCGCCGAGAACATCACCGTGCCCGACGACGCCGCCGCGTTCCAGGGGCAGACCGTGGCGGGCCCGTTGACGGCGTACGTGCAGGCCGACATCATCCAGCACCACGCTCTGGATGCCTCCGGCGGCAAGACCTACGCGGAGCTCGAGAAGGACGACCCGGTGCGGGCGACGATGATGAACGCGTCGTTCCTGCGTGCATCCCTGTTCACCTCGGTGGTGTCGTTCGGAGTCGCCGCCTTCGCCATGGGCGTGGGTATCCTGTCGATCATCTTCGGCTTCGCGGTGCACCGCCTGGCCTCGGCCCCGGTGGTCGTCCGCCGTACCGCGGTGACCTCCGGCTGAACTGGGAGGACCGGAGGCCCGTGCTGCGGCACGGGCCTCCGCACACGCGCATGGACCCCGTCGACGCCCTGACCGAGATCGCCGAGCTGCTCGAGCGCGAACGATCGTCGAAGTACAAATCGAAGGCGTTCCGCGCGGCCGCCGATGCGATCCGCGAGCTGTCGGCGGCCGAACTCGACGACACGGCGTCGCTGCGACGCCGGCCCGGTATCGGCGAGCGCACGCTGTCGGTGATCGTCGAAGCGCGCGAGGGCGGGGTTCCCGCCTACCTGGCAGATCTCCGGGAGCGCCGCGGTGTCGTGAGCCCCGGGGACCTGCGCCGGCGGCTGCGGGGCGACCTGCACTGCCATTCCGACTGGTCGGACGGCACCACGCCGATCCCAGACATGGTCGCGGCCGCCCGTGCGCTCGGACACGAGTATCTCGCGCTGACCGACCACTCGCCCCGCCTCCGCGTTGCGCGGGGGCTCTCACCGGAACGGCTGCGCGACCAGCTCGACGTCGTCGCCGGGATGAGCGGCGACGGCTTCACTCTGCTCAGCGGAATCGAGGTCGACATCCTCGACGACGGGTCCCTCGATCAGGAGGACGGCCTGCTGCAGCGACTCGACGTCGTCGTGGCGTCGGCCCATTCGAAGCTGAGGATGCCGCGCGCCGCGATGACGCGCCGGCTTGTCGCTGCGGCATCCCACCCGCGCGTCGACGTGCTCGGGCACGTGACGGGGCGACTCGTCGAGGGCGCGAGAGGCACTCGGCCGCCGTCCGACTTCGATCCCGAGCCGGTGTTCGCCGCCTGCGCCGCCCACGGTGTCGCGGTGGAGATCAACTCGCGCCCCGAGCGGCAGGACCCGCCCGACGAGCTCATCGCACAGGCGATGGCGGCGGGCTGCCTGTTCTCGATCGATTCGGATGCTCACGCACCGGGGCAGCTGTCACTGCTCGACTACGGCGCCGAGCGGGCGGAACGGCTGGGGGTCCCCGCGGAGCGCATCGTGACGACCTGGCCGCTCGAACGCCTGCGGGAGTGGACCGAGAGGGAGCGGGCGTGACCGCCGCGCCCGGCCCTCGTGCCGTGCGTCCGAGGGCTCAGGCGCGGGCTCGAAGCGCCGCGGCCGCGCGTCCGAGCGAGCTTCCGAGTCCGCGGCTTTCGGCGAGACGCTCGACGGCGTCGGCATCCGCGGCCCGGATGCGTCCGTCGACGTCGCCGAGGTCGAGGTCGCGCACCACGCGCACGACTCGCGGAGCCACCTCGAGGTAATCGGTGGCCGCGGCGAGTTTCCCGCGCACGCCCGCAGACATGCCCTCGCCTCGGACGGCCGCCGCCAGGATGCCGTCGAGGTCGCCGTGGGCGGCGAGGAGCGTCGCCGCCGTCTTGTCGCCCACGCCCGCGACGCCGGGGAGTCCGTCGGAGGCGTCACCGCGCATCGTCGCGAAGTCGGCGTACTGATCCGGGCGCACGGCGTACTTCGCGATGACCGCGTCGTTCGTCAGTACGTCGAGGTTGCTCATCCCGCGACCGGTGTAGACGACCCGGATGCCACGCGCGTCGTCGACGAGCTGGATGAGGTCGCGGTCGCCGGTGACGACGTCGACGGGCATGGTCGCGCGGGTCGCGAGCGTGCCGATGACGTCGTCGGCCTCATGGTGGGCGGCGCCGACGATCGGGATGCCGAGGATTCCGAGGCTCTCGCGGATCGCGGGGATCTGTAGTTCCAGCGGATCGGGAACAACTTCGACATCGGGGCCGGTCTCGACCGTCTCGGCGACGCGGTGGGTCTTGTAGGTCGGGATGAGGTCGACGCGCCACTGCGGACGCCAGTCGTCGTCCCAGCACGCCACGAGGTGCGTCGGTTCATAGGTCGTCACGAGCTTCGCGATCATGTCGAGGAAGCCGCGGACCGCGTTGACCGGGCGGCCGTCTCGATCCTTCACCGTGTCGGGGACGCCGTAGAAGGCTCGGAAATACAGGGATGCGCTGTCGAGCAGCATGAGGCGGTCGCTCATCGCATCATCCTGGCACGGGATGCCGGGCCGGCATCACCGATGAGTCAGCACCCGGGGCCGAGCGGGGGCTCGGTGCAGGTGCGCTGGACGAGCGTTCCCCGGGCCTCGAGCACCTGAACGGCATACCCCGCCGTCGGGATGTCGAGAGTTCCCGGCACCGGCCGCCAGCCGCGTCCGAAATCGACCTCGGCACGGTATCGCACCGTCGCGGATGCGACGTAGGTGCCGCGGTCGCGATAGACGTGGCTCGTCGCGGTCGCGGTCGGGGCGGTCAGCGCGGAACCGTCGCCGGGGGTGAGGACGATCTCCTCGGGCGTGAAGCGCACCGTGACCGGAAGGTCGAAGAGCGTGCCGCTCGCGCTGTGCGCGGAGGCGGTGACCGCGAAATCCACCGGCAGACCCACGACGGCGTAGCCCGCCGGGTCGCTCGTGAGAGCGGCGGGCTGCGGCGCGAACGACGCCACGTCGGCGATCGTCGCTTGGGGTAGCAACGACACCGTGAAGTCGTCGCATCTATTCAGGGCACCGCAGTCCTGAGGCGATGGGGAAGCGCTCTCGTCACGTCGCTCTGATCGGCGCAACGCCTCCTCACTGGTCCACGAGCCGTCGACGACGACCTGGTGACCATCGACTCTCGACGAGGCGCATAGGCCCGCGGCGAGTCGATCGAAATCACATGCAGCGCTCTTTGTCAGAGCGTCGAACGCGAGCGCCAGCGCGACGACCTCCATCAGCACTGGGCGCCCTCGACGACCGAGTCGGTTATCAGGGCTCGCTCGATGTCAACCGTGATCGCGAGTACCTGGCGGTCCGGCCGGGACGCCGGCGTCACGTCGTTGCCCTGAGGATCGAGCACCCGTGCGCGTGACGAGTCAACGCATGTCCCTAGGACAACGGAGGAGACATCTGTTGAGCGGGGTTCGACCCACAAAATGTTCGTCGGTCCAGATATGACCAACCCGCTTGATTCCAGCTCCGTCGCAGTCGCCACAGCCGCTTGACGAGCCTCATCCGCGAGAAGTGCAACCGGGTCGGCCGAGGAGTGTCCGTTCGATCGTCGAGCGTTCACAGCATCCACGTAGGCGCGGTAGGTGGCCTCGGCGGCGGCGAAAGCGGCGGCGTCGTCGTCGACCGGGGAAGACGATGAAGCCGTGGGATCGGGCGTGGGAGGGGTGGGGGGGCTGCCGCATCCGCTCGTCAGGAGCGCGACGACGACGAGAGCGGCGGTGCCCTGGCGACGTCGGACGATCATGCCTCGAAGGTAGCCAGAGGGGTCGGGCCGCGCCGCGATTGTCCACAGGCTCCTCTCGTACTCTGGATGTATGGGAATCCGGGGTGCACGTGTCGTTCGGTGAAGGCGCTCGCCGGCGGCGTCCGGACGGGAGCGCGCCCTGCCCGTGCGGCGGGGCGACATTCGGCACCTGCTGCGGACCGATCCTCGCGGGCGAGCAGGCGGAGACCGCCGAGAAGCTCATGCGTTCGCGTTACACCGCCTTCGCCGTGAACGACGTGGCCCATCTGGCGCGCACGTGGCATCCGGCGACCCGCCCCGACGACTTGGATCCCGACGGCGTCGACGAATGGACGGGCTTGACGATCGTGCGATCCGCCGGCGGGCCCGAAGATTCGGCGGGCACCGTCGAATTCCGAGCGCGGTGGCGATCCGCCGACGACGCGGGGGAGATGCACGAGGTCAGCCGCTTCACCCGGATCCGCGGGCGGTGGGTCTACGTCGGTGGCGTGGTGGAACCGCGCTCCTGACCGCTCGGCCGAGGTCTCGAGCCCCGCTCGGATCATACGGAATCAGACCGCCGGAAGACTGGAATCGCGGGCGTTCGCTCTGATACCCTGGATCGTCACTCGTGTGGCTTCGTCGCCATGCGTTCGAGACGCTTCATCCACAACCATCCGCCTCGGCTGAGGCCGTCATCTCCAGATGGCGTGCTCCAGGTCCGCGGCCCGACACCCTGACCCAACAAGGACAACCCACTACATGACTAACGCAACGACCGCCCCGGCCACCAAGCAGGTCGCCATCAACGACATCGGATCTGCTGAGGACTTCCTGGCCGCGGTCGAGAAGACTCTGAAGTTCTTCAACGACGGCGACCTCATCGAAGGCACCGTGGTGAAGATCGACCGCGACGAGGTCCTCCTCGACGTCGGCTACAAGACCGAGGGTGTCATCCCCTCGCGCGAGCTTTCCATCAAGCACGACGTCGACCCCAACGAGGTCGTCAAGGTCGGCGACGAGGTCGAAGCCCTCGTTCTCCAGAAGGAGGACAAGGAAGGCCGCCTCATCCTGTCCAAGAAGCGCGCGCAGTACGAGCGTGCGTGGGGCGACGTCGAGAAGATCAAGGAGAACGACGGTGTCGTCACCGGCTCCGTGATCGAGGTCGTCAAGGGTGGTCTGATCGTCGACATCGGCCTGCGCGGCTTCCTGCCCGCGTCGCTCATCGAGCTGCGCCGCGTCCGCGACCTCACGCCGTACCTCGGCCAGGAGATCGAGGCCAAGATCCTCGAACTCGACAAGAACCGCAACAACGTCGTGCTCTCTCGCCGCGCCCTGCTCGAGCAGACGCAGTCCGAGTCGCGCACCACGTTCCTCAACAACCTGCACAAGGGTCAGGTCCGCAAGGGCGTCGTCTCGTCGATCGTCAACTTCGGTGCGTTCGTCGACCTGGGCGGCGTGGACGGTCTCGTTCACGTCTCCGAGCTCTCGTGGAAGCACATCGAGCACGCCTCGGAGGTCGTCGAGGTGGGCCAGGAGGTGACCGTCGAGATCCTCGAGGTCGACCTCGACCGTGAGCGCGTCTCGCTCTCGCTCAAGGCGACGCAGGAAGACCCCTGGCAGGTCTTCGCCCGTACCCACGCGATCGGTCAGGTCGCACCGGGCAAGGTCACCAAGCTCGTTCCGTTCGGCGCGTTCGTCCGTGTCGCGGACGGCATCGAGGGCCTCGTGCACATCTCGGAGCTGTCGGGCAAGCACGTCGAGCTCGCCGAGCAGGTCGTGTCGGTCGGCGAAGAGGTCTTCGTCAAGATCATCGACATCGACCTCGAGCGTCGCCGCATCTCGCTCTCGCTGAAGCAGGCGAACGAGTCGGTCGACCCCTACGGCACCGAGTTCGACCCGGCCCTCTACGGCATGGTCACCGAGTACGACGAGAACGGGGAGTACAAGTACCCCGAGGGCTTCGACCCGGAGACCAACCAGTGGAAGGAAGGCTTCGACGAGCAGCGTCTGGCCTGGGAGGCCGAGTACGCCGCCGCCCAGGGTCGCTGGGAGGCTCACAAGGCCGCCGTCGTCAAGGCCCTCGAGGCCGAGGCTGCGGCTCCGGCCGACAACAGCTCGTCCTTCTCGTCGGACGTCCAGTCCGCGAGCGCCGGCGGCGGCACGCTGGCCGACGACGAGGCTCTCGCTGCCCTGCGCGAGAAGCTCTCGGGACGCTGATCTCACACTGATACGACCGAAGGGTCGGAGCCTCGTGCTCCGGCCCTTCGGTCGTTCCATGCCGGGGTACGGCGATTCGCCCCGCTCGTGCGCCTGTCGGCCCAGGACGCGATAGTTTCGAATCATGGAGACAGAGGCGCCGCAGCGCACGCGAGCGACGTACGTTCTCCCGGCACCGCCGCGATGGGTCGATGCGGTCCTCGGCGATGGGGATCGCTCGCGATCGGCCATGCTCAATCAGATCGTCACCACATCGGTCGTGCTGGTCGTCGCCATCGCGGGTCTGGTCGTCGGTTTCCGCGGGGATCTCGGGCTGTTCTTCCTCGC
Source organism: Microbacterium arborescens (assembly GCF_049707515.1). Lineage (GTDB taxonomy): Bacteria > Actinomycetota > Actinomycetes > Actinomycetales > Microbacteriaceae > Microbacterium > Microbacterium arborescens_B. The sequence continues at coordinate 366,706 of NZ_JBNAFI010000002.1, forward strand.
CGTCACCGGCGTGTTCGTCCTCACCGGTGCGGCGATCATCGTCCCGTGGGGTCAGCTGTCCCCGGTGTGGCTCGCGTTGATCCCCCTGGGCGACATCGCCGCGATCGCCGTGATGCGGGTCGCCGAGCCCGCGGGCGGATTCGGGCTGCTGTGGGTCTTCCCGGTCATCTGGCTCGCTGCCGGATTCGGGACGGTGGGATGGGTCGGCGGAATCGTCCTGGCCCTCGCCGCGTACGGGGTCACGGAGACCGTCATCCGGTCCGCGCCGTCGTCGTTCGGCTTCCTGCTTCTTCCTCTTCTTCTCATCGCCGCGAGCACGTCGACCTATCTGAGCAGCCGCCGCGCCAGTGCTCAGCGGCTCCTCCTCGACCGCCAGGCGACGGTACTGACCCAGTCCCTCGAACGGGCCCGCCGGCACGAGCAGGTGCTGACAGAGGCGCTCGATCGTGTCGACTTCGGCGTCGCCCGCATCGAGACGGACGGCTCGGCCTCCATCATCAACGATGCCCACGCGCGTCTGCAGCGGGGTTCGCGCACCAGCGGGTATCCCGATGTCTACACGGCCGACGGCTCCACGCTCATGACCCGCGACGAGCATCCGCTGGCTCGCGTGCGACGCGGCGAAGCGTTCACCGACGCTCGCATCCAGGTCGGCGGCGCCGACGACCGACGCGTCCTGAGCGTTTCGGCTCGGCGCATCATCGAGCCGGACGGACGCGACTCCGGGGCCGTCGTCGTCACGCGCGACGTCACCGCGGAAACGGATGCGTCGAGGGAGCGGGATGCGCTGGTGTCGTCGGTCTCACATGAGCTTCGTACTCCGCTCACGTCGATCCTCGGCTACCTCGAGCTCGCGATCGACACCCCGGGCGTCCCCGAGGCGGCGCTCGAGAACCTGCGGGTCGCCGATCGGAACGCCGATCAGCTGCTGCGCCTGGTCGGGGACGTGCTCGCCGCGTCGAGCCAGAGCAAGTCCGCCGCTCAGGTCAAAGTCGCCCCCGAAGACATCGACCTGGTCGAGATCGTCAACGCCGCGGTGGAGTCCATCCTCGTCAGCGCCGGCGAGCGTGGGATCGCGATCGACGTCTCCCGGGTCGAGCCGGCGCGCGCTTACGCCGACCCCGTCCGCATCCGGCAGGTGTTGGACAACCTGCTGTCCAACGCCGTGAAGTACAACCGACCGCGCGGTCGGATCTCCGTCGCCACGTCGGTCGGCGACCAGTGGGCGCTGATCGCGGTCCAGGACTCCGGGGTGGGGCTGAACGAGGAGGACCTCGGGTCGGTGTTCCAGCGCTATTACCGCGGCGCCGCGGTGCGCGACTCGGCCGTCGCCGGTACCGGACTCGGGCTGGCGATCAGCCGCGACATCGTCCGCCGGCACGGTGGCGACATCACCGTGAGCAGCGTCCTCGGAGTCGGATCGACGTTCTCGGTGACCCTTCCGGCCCGCCGCCCGGGAACCCCGCTCTCATGATCGACCAGTTCACCGTGTCGCTCGTCACGGCCGTCGTGGTGCTGGTGTGCGCCGTGCTGTTCATCTTCGACACGTTGCTTCGTCGACCCGAGCAGAGTGGGCGATTCTGGGCCGTCGGCTTCCTGTTGGCCGTCCTGACGACGCTGTTCTACGTCATCTGGGCGAGTGCTCCGGAAACCGCGTGGGCGGTGGTCCTCGGAAACACCGCCTCGGTCGTGGGGACGGGGCTCATGTGGCTCGGCTTCCGCGCCTACAACCGCCGGTCGTTGCGCCTCGCGGGCGGCGTCGTCGCTCTCGGCGGCGTTGCGGCGGCCGCCGCGGCGGCGATCGACTTCTCGCAGGGCGGGGATGACTGGTCCGGATCGTTCGTAATGTTCGTCGCGCTGTGCGTCCTCGCGGCCGCCGCGTCGGTGGAGTGCTTCCGCGGAGCCCTCGGGGCGTCACGCACGGCGCTGCCGCTCGGGCTCGTCTTCGGCGTTCAAGCACTGTTCTATGCGGCCCGGGTGGTCGTCGTGGCGACGCTCGGGTACGGCGAGATCTTCCACCTGTGGGTGGGAACGATCGCGACCAGCATCCTCACGATCGTCCTGTCGATCACCGCCGTCGTCAGCGCCTCCGTGCTCCGCGCCGGCCGCGTGGGTGTGCGAGGCTCCGATTCGTCCGCGGGTCGCGACACGGCGCATGCCGAGATCGCAACAGCCGCCGGGTTCCGTCGAGCGGTGAGCATGAACGCGCAGCGCGCCGAGGCGCGCCGCGAACTGATGGCCGTGTTGGTGATCGAGCTCGACGGGCTCGAGTACATCGCCACGGCTTTTGGTCTCGACGTCGGCGACGAGGTCGTGCGGACCTGGCGCAGCACGATGACCGCCAACGCGCCCACCCTCGCCGTTCTCGGCGAGGTGGGGTCCGAACGGATCGGCGTCATCACGGTCGTCGGGTCGGCCGCCGATGCGCGCCGGCAGGCGATGGCGCTCTACCGGTCGCTGTTCGAGTCCCTCGCGTCCGTCGAGGGCGGCGTCCTGCCGGCGATCGGCATCGGCGTCGCGCTCAGCGACGTCGTCGGCTACGACGCGGATGCGCTCATCGAGGCGGCGGCGACGACCGCGACACGCGCGTCTTCGGGCGTGGCATCCGCCGTGCTGCTCGCCGAACCCGCCTGACCCGCCTCGCGACCGCGCGAGCCTGTCGACCCGATCTCAGCGTCGGTCGAGTCGGTAACCGGTGCCCTGCTCCGAGACGATGAGGGTCGAGGCGTCCGCGGCTGCGAGCGCTTCACGGAGCGACTCGACGCTGCGCTCGACCGCCCGTACCTCCTCGGCGTCGGGGGCCTCGCCGCGCGAGCGGGGACGGCGGGCGAGGGCGAGCTCGATCTTCGTCAGCGTGCGCCCGTGCGCGACCACGAGCTCGTGCAGGACGGCGGCGTCGGCAGGTGCCAGGTCGACCGCGGTGCCGGCCACACGGAAGAGTCCACCGGACTCCGACAGATCGCCGTAGGCGGCGTCGCGAGGAGCGGGATCCGCGGGCGCGGCGATGGCGTCGATGAGGGGCGCCTCGGCTCGCCGTCGCCGTGACGGGATGGCGGCCAGACGAGCTTTGAGGTCACGGGGCCGAAACGGTTTGCCGAGGTACTCGTCGCCCCCGGCCGCGCGGCCGCGCTCGGCATCGCCTGCCTCGACGAACGCCGAGATGAAGATGATGTACGTGTCACTGAACTCGCGGACGCGTCGGGCGACCTCGAAGCCGTCGATTCCCGGGATGTTGACGTCGAGGGTCGTGACATCGGGCGACACCGCCCGGATCAGCTCCACCGCATCGAGCCCGTTCTCGGTCGCATGCACCGTGAATCCGCTCGACTCCAGGATCGCTGAGAGCAGGCTGCGGATGTCGGCCTGGTCTTCGACGATGACGGCCGTGCGTTCCACGGTGATCCCACCTTCTGCCGGTTGCGAGGAATCCATCGTATCGATGGGGCGGCGTCGCGCCGGGCCCGGCGCGCGTGGCATCCTCGGGGTATGCCTTTGATCGCATTGACGGGTGGGATCGCGTCGGGCAAGTCCACGATCGCCCGTCGGCTCGCCGAGCTCGGCGCCATCGTCGTCGACGCGGATGCGATCGTCCGTGACGTCCAACGTGCCGGTTCACCCGTTCTGGACGCCATCCGATCGGAGTTCGGCTCCGGGGTGATCAGTGCCGACGGAGAGCTCGACCGTCCCGCGCTCGCGACGATCGTCTTCACCGACCCTGCGGCCCGAGACCGCCTGAACGCGATCGTTCACCCCGCCGTCCGAGCCGAGTCGCAGCGGCGCTTCGACGAGGCGCTGGCGCTTCGTCCCGGATCGGTCGTGGTCTACGACGTGCCGTTGCTCGTCGAGGCCCGCGTCGACGATCCCTGGGACCTGGTGGTCGTGGCGCATGCGCCGGCGGACGTCCGTCGTGACCGGTTGCAGCGTCTGCGCGGGATGTCGGCGGACGAGGCCGATCGGCGGATGTCGGCGCAGGTCGCCGACGACCGGCGCCTGGCGATCGCGGATGTCGTCATCGACACCACGGGCGACCTCGAGCACACGCGGGAACAGGTCGACCGGCTGTGGAGCAGGCTCACGTCCGGAACGGTCGCCTAGCACGCGCGCACGCTCTGAGCGAAGACCGGGCCCGGTGTCGGTGGCCCCGCCTACGCTGGAAACATGCAGACCACGCGCTCCGTTCGGCCGTTCGAGGTCATCAGCGAATACGTTCCGAGCGGCGATCAGCCTCAGGCCATCGCCGAGCTCGCGGCCAGGATCAATGCGGGCGAGACCGACGTCGTGCTGCTGGGTGCCACCGGTACCGGAAAGTCCGCCACGACGGCGTGGCTCATCGAGCAGGTACAGCGCCCGACGCTCGTCATGGCGCACAACAAGACGCTCGCGGCGCAGTTGGCGAACGAGTTCCGAGACCTCATGCCGAACAATGCGGTGGAGTATTTCGTCAGCTATTACGACTACTACCAGCCCGAGGCATACGTCCCGCAGACCGACACCTTCATCGAGAAGGACTCGTCGATCAACGCCGAGGTCGAGCGGCTGCGTCACTCCACGACCAACTCTCTGCTGAGCCGCCGTGACGTCGTCGTGGTCAGCACGGTGTCATGCATCTACGGCCTCGGTGCGCCGGAGGAGTATCTGCGCGCGATGGTCGCTCTCCAGGTGGGGGAGCGGTACGACCGCGACGCGCTCATCCGCAAGTTCATCGCGATGCAGTACAACCGCAATGACGTCGACTTCTCCCGGGGCAACTTCCGGGTGCGGGGCGACACGATCGAGATCATCCCGGTGTACGAGGAGTACGCGATCCGCATCGAGCTCTTCGGTGACGAGATCGAGGCGCTCTACATGCTGCACCCCCTCACGGGCGACATCGTGCAGAAGATGGACAGTGTGCCGGTGTTCCCCGCATCGCACTACGTCGCAGGCACCGAGACCGTGCAGCGCGCGATCGGCACGATCGAGCACGAGCTCGAGCAGCGGCTGAAGGAGTTCGAGAGCCAGGGCAAGCTGCTCGAGGCCCAGCGTCTGCGCATGCGCACCACTTTCGACCTCGAGATGCTGCAGCAGCTGGGGTTCTGCTCCGGTATCGAGAACTACTCGCGGCATCTCGACGGGCGCATGCCCGGCGACCCGCCGCACACGCTGCTCGACTTCTTCCCCGACGACTTCCTTCTCGTCATCGACGAGTCGCACGTCACCGTGCCGCAGATCGGCGCCATGTACGAAGGCGATGCCTCGCGCAAGCGGACGCTCGTCGACCACGGCTTCCGCCTTCCGAGCGCGATGGACAACCGGCCGCTGCGCTTCGACGAGTTCAAGGAGCGCGTCGGCCAGGCGGTCTACCTCTCGGCTACGCCGGGGCGCTACGAGATGGGCATCGCCGACGGAGTGGTCGAACAGATCATCCGCCCGACCGGTCTGGTCGACCCCGAGATCATCATCAAGCCGTCCAAGGGGCAGATCGACGACCTGCTCGAGGAGATCCGTGTGCGCGTCGAGCGCGACGAGCGCGTGCTCGTGACGACGCTGACGAAGAAGATGGCCGAGGAGCTCACCGACTTCCTCGGCGAGCACGGTGTCCGGGTCCGTTACCTGCACTCGGACGTCGACACGCTGCGCCGCGTCGAACTGCTGACCGAGCTCCGCCAGGGGGTGTACGACGTCCTCGTCGGCATCAACCTGCTGCGAGAGGGACTCGACCTGCCCGAGGTGTCGCTCGTCGCCATCCTCGACGCCGACAAGGAGGGATTCCTCCGCTCCGGAACCTCGCTGATCCAGACGATCGGTCGTGCCGCACGAAACGTCTCGGGCCAGGTCCACATGTACGCCGACAAGATCACCGACTCGATGGCGGCGGCGATCGACGAGACCGAGCGGCGGCGGGAGAAGCAGATCGCCTACAACCTCGAGCACGGCATCGATCCGCAGCCCCTGCGCAAGAAGATCGCCGACATCACCGACGCTCTCGCACGCGAGGCGTCCGACACGCGCGATCTGCTGAGCGGCAAGGCGACGGCCCGCAACAAGTCGGGCAAGGGCAAGAGCCCGACGCCCCAGCTCCGCCGTGAGGGCATCGCGGCCGAGGGGGCGCAGCAGCTCGAAGACACGATCCAGGACCTGTCGCAGCAGATGCTCGCGGCCGCGGCCGAGCTCAAGTTCGAGTTGGCGGGGCGGTTGCGCGACGAGGTCCAGGACCTCAAGAAGGAGCTGCGCGCGATGGAGCGTGCCGGACACGCCTGACCGGCACGCGTTCGGGCACGAACGTCGCGCCGTCCCTCGCGCCCGCCCGCGTTCAGCGCGGGCAGTGGAGCAACGGCTTGGGTCCTGATCTGTCGACGTCGTGCTCGGTCATGGGATGACCGCACAGCGGGCAGGCACGGCCCGTCCGCTCGGGTTCGGGCTCGGTGTCGTACGGTCCGACCGACGCGGGACCGGCCGCTCGGATGAGCCGGGCGTTGAGGTACGCGTACCAGCCGCCCGCCTCCCGGACGCGTGCGTGGAACGAGGGTCGGCGGTCGGGCTCGGTCATGTTCCTCAGTGTACTAACGATTAGGGCGTATAGGATTCGACTGTGCCATCCTCCGATGACTTGTTGCGGCTCGACAACCAGCTCTGTTTCGCCCTGGTGACAGCTGCCCGGAACGTCGTGGCGATCTATCGCCCGATACTCGAGCCTCTCGGCCTGACGCATCCGCAGTACCTGGTGATGCTCGCCCTGTGGGAGGACTCACCGCGAGCGCTCGGCGAGCTCGCGGCCGACCTGGCGATGGAGCCCGCGACGCTGTCGCCGCTCGTGAAGCGCCTCGAGTCTCAGGATCTCGTCACCCGCGCCCGTCGCGCGGGCGACGAGCGGGTGCTCGAGATCGGTCTGACCGACAGCGGCCGGGCCCTGCGAGCGGATGCGCTGCACGTCCCCGAGAAGGTGATGGCCGCCGTGGGCATGACCGTGGGCGACGTCGTATCGCTCCGCGACGGCCTCGCTCCGTTCGCGGGCCGCCGGCCGACAGCCCGCTGACGGCCTCGGCCCTAGCGGATGGGTGAGCCGAGGGCGAACCGCGGCGCCCGTGTCGGAGGCCCGACCTAGACTTGTGCGGTGCCCATCGTCCCCGTCGCATCCTCCTCGAAACTCAGCGTCCGCGGTGCCCGCGTCCACAACCTGAAGGATGTGGATCTCGACATCCCGCGCGACAGTCTCGTCGTCTTCACCGGCCTCTCCGGGTCGGGCAAGTCGAGCCTCGCCTTCGACACGATCTTCGCCGAGGGCCAGCGCCGCTACGTCGAATCGCTGAGCGCCTATGCGCGGCAGTTCCTCGGTCAGGTCGACCGTCCCGACGTCGACTTCATCGAAGGCCTCAGCCCCGCCGTCTCGATTGACCAGAAGTCGACGAACCGCAACCCGCGCTCGACCGTCGGCACGATCACGGAGATCCACGACTACATGCGTCTGCTGTGGGCGCGCATCGGCGTGCCGCACTGCCCCGAATGCGGCGAGCGGATCCAGCGCCAGACGGTGCAGCAGATCGCCGACCAGCTCATGGAGCTGCCCGACCGCACCCGCTACCAGGTCGTCGCTCCCGTGGTGACGCAGAAGAAGGGCGAGTTCGTCGACCTCTTCAAGGAGCTGAGCGCGAAGGGATACGCGCGCGCCGTCGTCGACGGAGACGTCATCTCGCTGGCCGAGCCGCCGACGCTCAAGAAGAGCTACAAGCACGACATCGCCGTGGTCGTCGACCGCCTGGTGGCAGGTCCCGATCTGCTCGGCCGCGTGACGGACTCCGTCGAGACCGCGCTGGCCCTGGCCGGCGGTGTCATCAAGATCAACTTCGTCGACGAAGAGGGCGACGACGCATGGCAGAGCTTCAGCGAGAAGCTCGCCTGCCCCAACGGTCATGCCCTGCAGCTGACCGAGATCGAGCCGCGTACCTTCTCGTTCAATGCGCCGTTCGGCGCATGCCCCACGTGCTCGGGCCTCGGTACGCGCATGTCCGTCGACGCTGAGCTCATGCTGGGCGACGAGGACCTTTCCATCGCCGAGGGCGTCCTGCTGCCCTGGACGACGCAGGGCAAGGGGCTGTTCCAGTACTACGAGCGTCTCCTCGAGGGGCTCGCGTCCGACCTGAAGTTCTCGCTCAAGACCCCGTGGCGCAAGCTCCCCGCAGACGTGCAGGATGCCGTGCTGCGCGGCGAGAACTACAAGGTGACGGTCAAGTGGAAGAACCGCTACGGGCGCGAGATGCGTTACGCGTCCGGCTTCGAGGGCGTCATCCCCTACATCGAGCGCCAGTACCTGCAGGCGGAGACCGACACGCAGCGCCAGCGCTGGGCCGAGTACCTGCGCGAGGTGCCGTGCCCCGCGTGCAACGGCGACCGCCTCAAGCCCGAGGTGCTCGCCGTTCTCGTCCACGAGAACTCCATCGCGGACGTCGCCCGGCTGAGCCTCGCCGAGGCGCAGACCTACTTCAACCAGCTCCAGCTCACCGATCGCGAGGCGAAGATCGCCGCGGCGGTGCTGCGGGAGATCCGGGCGCGGCTCGACTTCCTCATCGAGGTCGGCTTGAACTACCTCAGCCTGGGCCGCGCGGCCGGCTCGCTGTCGGGCGGTGAGGCGCAGCGCATCCGTCTCGCGACGCAGATCGGCTCGGGCCTCACCGGCGTGCTCTACGTCCTCGACGAGCCGTCGATCGGTCTCCACCAGCGCGACAACCGTCGTCTCATCGACACGCTGGTCAAGCTGAAGAACCTCGGCAACACGCTGATCGTCGTGGAGCACGACGAAGAGACGATCGCCGCCGCCGACTGGGTCGTCGACATCGGCCCCCGCGCCGGTGTCGAGGGCGGCAACGTCGTGCACTCCGGCCCGTACGACGCCCTCCTCGCCGACGACAACTCGATGACCGGCGACTACCTGTCCGGACGGCGTTCGCTCGAGACCCCCGCCAAGCGTCGCAAGATCGACAAGAAGCGGATGCTGACCGTCGTCGGCGCCCGCGCCAACAACCTGCAGAACGTCACGGCCGAGTTCCCGCTCGGCGTGCTCACCTCGGTCACCGGCGTGAGCGGCTCGGGCAAGTCGACGCTCGTCAACGGCATCCTGTACGAGGTCCTGGCGACGCGTCTCAACGGCGCGCGCCGCGTGGCGGGCAAGCACACCCGGGTGACCGGGCTCGACAACCTCGACAAGGTCGTGCACGTCGACCAGGCACCGATCGGCCGCACCCCGCGCTCGAACCCTGCGACCTACACCGGCGTGTTCGACCGCATCCGTACGCTGTTCAGCGAGACTCCCGAGGCCAAGGTCCGCGGCTACCTGCCGGGTCGCTTCTCGTTCAACGTCAAGGGCGGGCGGTGCGAGGCCTGCTCGGGCGACGGCACGCTGAAGATCGAGATGAACTTCCTGCCCGACGTCTACGTCGACTGCGAGGTGTGCCACGGCAAGCGGTACAACCGCGACACGCTCGCCGTCCACTACAAGGGCAAGAACATCGCCGAGGTCCTCGAGATGCCCATCTCGGAGGCGGCGGAGTTCTTCGAGCCGATCCAGGCGATCCACCGCTACCTCAAGACCCTCGTCGACGTCGGTCTCGGCTATGTCCGCCTCGGTCAGTCCGCCACGACCCTCTCCGGCGGTGAGGCTCAGCGCGTCAAGCTCGCGACCGAGCTGCAGCGCCGATCGAACGGCCGCAGCATCTATGTGCTCGACGAACCGACGACGGGCCTGCACTTCGAAGACGTCCGCAAGCTGCTCGAGGTGCTGAACAGTCTCGTCGACAAGGGCAACACGGTCATCACGATCGAGCACAACCTCGACGTCATCAAGGCATCCGACTGGATCATCGACCTCGGTCCCGAGGGCGGAGCCGGGGGCGGCACGATCGTCGCCACCGGCACGCCCGAACAGGTGGCCGGCGTCGCAGAGAGCCACACGGGCCAGTTCCTCGCCGAGATCCTGGGAGCCCCGGCGGCGCGCAAGGCAGGCTGACGTGGCGAACGTCCTGCCCTACCGGCCGAAGGCGGGGGAGATCCCCACCGACCCCGGCGTCTACCGCTTCCGCGACGAGCAGGGACGGGTGCTCTACGTCGGCAAGGCGAAGAACCTGCGGGCTCGGCTGTCGAACTACTTCGCGCCGCTGCACACCCTGCACGAGCGCACCCGGCGCATGGTCACGACGGCGGCATCGGTCGAATGGACCGTCGTGGCGACCGACGTCGACTCGCTGCAGCTCGAGTACATGTGGATCAAGGAGTTCGATCCGCCGTTCAACGTGCGCTACCGCGACGACAAGTCGTACCCGTTCATGGCGATCACCCTCGCTGACGAGGCCCCGCGCGTCATCGTCACGCGCAACCGGCGCATCCCGGGGGCGAAGTACTTCGGTCCCTACCCGAAGGTCTGGGCCGTGCACGAGACGATCGACCTGATGATCAAGGTGTTCCCGATCCGCACCTGCAGCGACTCGTCGTACAAGAAGGCCATGGCGTCGGGCCGGCCGTGCTTCCCCGGGCAGATCGGCCGCTGCGGCGGCCCGTGCTCGATGAAGGTGACGATCGAAGAGCATCGCGCGATGGTCGACGACTTCGTCGCGTTCATGTCCGGCGGTGACCAGCGGTTCGCCCGCGACCTCACGGCCCGCATGCGCGAGGCCGCCGCCGCGATGGACTACGAGTCCGCTGCGGTCTACCGTGACCGGCTGCAGGCGATCGACGCGGTGCTGAAGAAGAGCGCGCTGGTGCTCGAGGACGACATGGATGCCGACCTCTTCGGCATCGCGGAGGACGAGCTGGCCGCTGCGGTCCAGCACTTCGTCGTGCGCGGCGGACGCATCCGCGGTGTGCGCGCGACGACGATCGAGAAGGAGATCGACATCTCGGGCGCTGACCTGGTCGACCAGGTCCTCCAGCGCACCTACGGGGATGCCGCCGCCGCCGACATCCCGCGCCACATCTTCGTCCCCGAGCTCCCGGGAGATGCCGGAGAACTCGAGCAGTGGCTGCAGGACCGTCGCGGCAAGCGCGTGACGGTGCAGGTCGCTCAGCGCGGGCGCAAGGCCGACCTCATGAAGACCGCGAGCATCAACGCGCAGCAGGCGCTGATGCTGCACAAGACGCGTCGAACGAGCGACTACGTCGCCCGCAGCCAGGCGTTGACCGACCTGCAGGACGCGCTGGGCCTCGAGGAGGCTCCGCTGCGCATCGAGTGCTACGACGTGTCGCACCTGTCGGGCACGAACGTCGTCGCCTCGCTGGTCGTGTTCGAAGACGGGCTTCCGCGCAAGGACCAGTACCGCATCTTCGGCGTCAGTGAGACGACGGACGACACCGACTCGATGTACCAGGTGCTCACCCGGCGCCTCGCGTACCTCGATCGCCCGGACGAGGAGGACGAGCCGGTGCCCGACGCGACCGCCGACGGCGAGGTCGTCGTCACGGCGCGCAAGCGCCCCCGGTTCGCGTACCGGCCGCAGCTGCTCGTCGTCGACGGCGGCAAGCCGCAGGTCGAGGCCGCGGCCCGGGCGCTGGCCGACGCCGGGCACAGCGAGATCGCGCTCTGCGGCATCGCCAAGCGACTCGAGGAGATCTGGCTGCCGGGGGAGGAGTACCCCGTCATCCTGCCGCGCACGTCGGAATCGCTCTACCTGCTGCAGCGTCTGCGAGACGAGGCGCACCGCTTCGCGATCGTGCATCAGCGCAAGCGGCGCAAGCGCGACATCACCTCGGTGCTCTCGGAGGTGCCCGGTCTCGGAGCGGCGCGGATCAAGGCGCTGCTGCGGCACTTCGGATCGGTGTCGAAGCTCAAGCAGGCCACCCCCGAGGAGATCCAGGAGCTGCCGGGCATCGGGCCGCGCCTGGCCGAGGCGATCCACCGCCACCTCGCGGACGGATAGGGTGGAGTCCGGCGGACGACAGGGGTGGTGAGGGTGACCGACGAGGTACCGGCGGGCGAGATTCTCATCGTCACGGGCATGTCCGGTGCCGGGCGGACCACGGCGGCCAACGCGCTCGAAGACCTCGGCTGGTACGTCGTCGACAACCTCCCGCCGCAGATGCTGCGACCGCTTCTCGAGCTCAGCGAGCTCGCGGGCAACGCCCTGCCGCGCGTCGCCGCGGTCGTCGACGTCCGCGGGGGTGATCTCTTCGCCGCTCTGCCTGAGATCACCCGAGCCCTGCGTCACGGCCGCACGTTGCGGATCCTCTTCCTCGATGCTGCGGACGAGGTGCTGGTGCGCAGGTTCGAGGCCGTGCGTCGTCCGCATCCCCTCCAGGGCGACGGCACCCTGGTCGACGGGATACGCCGCGAGCGGGAACGCCTCGCGCCGATCCGCGAGAGCGCGGACGTCATCGTCGACACCTCGCGCGACAACATCCACCAGCTCGCCACGTACATCGCCGACCTGTTCGCCGACGTCGGGGCGGCACGGCACACCGTCACCGTGATGAGCTTCGGCTTCAAGTACGGTCTGCCGCCCGATGCCGATCTCGTCGCCGACATGCGCTTCCTTCCGAACCCGTTCTGGAATCCCGATCTCAAGGCCCTGACGGGCGAGGATGACGCCGTGCGTGACGAAGTCCTCTCGCATGAGAACGCGCGCGAGTTCATCGACGCGTACGCCGCTGCTCTCGTCCCGGTGCTCCGCGGATATCAGGACGAGAACAAGCGTCACTCCGTCGTCGCGGTCGGGTGCACGGGCGGCAAGCATCGCTCCGTCGTGACCGCTCGCGAACTGACCCGCCGGCTGTCGGGGCTCCCGGGCGTGGCGGTGCGACTCAAGCACCGCGACCTCGGGCGCGAGTAGGCTGTTCCTTCGTCCCCCGAACCCCCTCCCGAAGGAGCGCCGTGCCGCTGACCGCTGACGTCAAGACCGAGTTGGCTGCGATGCGCGACCCTCGACCCGCCGCACGGGTGGCCGAGGTGACCGCGATCCTGCGCTTCGCGGGCGGTCTGCACTCGATCGCGGGCCGCGTGGCCGTCGAGGCCGAGGTCGATTCCGAGATCCTGGCGCGCCGCGTCGCGCGGGAACTCGTCGAGATCTACGGCGTGCGCCCCGAGCTCGCCCGCATCCAGGCCTCCGGAGGCCGCGACGGCGCGACGTTCGCCGTCCGCGTCCGCGACGGCGGTGAGACCCTCGCCCGCCAGACCGGGCTCCTCGACCAGCGCCGCCGCCCGGTGCGAGGCCTGCCGAACAAGTTGACGACCGGATCGCGTCCCGACCTCGCGGCGCTGTGGCGCGGGGCGTTCCTGGCTGCAGGCTCGCTGTCCGACCCCGGGCGCTCTGCGGCACTGGAGATCTCGTGCCCGTCGCCGGAGGCGGCCATGGCGCTCGTGGGGGCCGCGCATCGACTGGGTATCGCCGCCAAGGCGCGAGAGGTGCGCGGCATCCCGCGCGTCGTGGTGCGCGACGGCGAAGCCATCCGGCAGACCCTCGCCGAGATGGGCGCCACCCGCACGGCCGACACCTGGGACCAGATGCGTCAGCGCCGGGAGGTGCGAGCCGGCGTGAACCGTCTCGTCAACTTCGACGACGCCAACCTCCGCCGCTCCGCGCAGGCCGCCGTCGCCGCCTGCGCTCGTGTCGAGCGCGCACTCGAGATCCTGGGCGACGAGGTGCCCGATCACCTCAAACAGGCGGGCGATCTGCGCCTGGCCCACCGCGACGCGAGCCTGGACGAGCTCGGTCACCACGCCGATCCGCCGCTGACGAAGGATGCCGTCGCCGGCCGTATCCGCCGGCTGCTCGCCATGGCGGACAAGAAGGCGGCCGCCGAAGGGCTGCCCGACACCGAGTCGGCTGTTCCGGCAGGCCTGGCCGACTGAGTCGCCGCGTTACACCGCGTTCCGAACGGGAAGCAACGGGGTGTGCGACGCGTTCGCCCTCAATAGGATGAAAATCGTCCACGAGGTGCGCGGTCGCGCGCCTTCGACAGCACGAGCCGCGCGCAGCGCGGTGCTGACAGGAGATACAGAATGCCGAAGTACACCCTTCCCGAGCTCCCTTACGACTACGCGGCCCTCGAACCGCACATCAGCGGCAAGATCATGGAGCTGCATCACTCCAAGCATCACCAGACCTATGTGACCGGCGCCAACACCGCCCTCGAGCAGCTCGCCGAAGCCCGCGAGAGCGGCAACCTCGCGAACGTCAACAAGCTCGAGAAGGACCTCGCGTTCAACCTCGGCGGTCACGTCAACCACTCGATCTTCTGGACGAACCTCTCGCCCGAGGGCGGCGGCGAGCCCGAGGGCGAGCTCCGCGCGGCGATCGACGAGTTCTTCGGCGGCTTCGACAAGTTCCAGGCGCACTTCACCGCCGCCGCCACCGGTATCCAGGGCTCGGGCTGGGCCGTGCTCAGCTGGGACCCGATCGGCGCGCAGCTCATCATCCAGCAGCTGTTCGACCAGCAGTCGAACACCGCACAGGGAACCGTCCCGATCTTCCAGCTCGACATGTGGGAGCACGCCTTCTACCTCGACTACCTGAACGTGAAGGCCGACTACGTCAAGGCCGCGTGGAACATCGCCAACTGGCAGAACGTCGCCGAGCGCTTTGTGACGGCTCGGGAGAAGACGGCCGGCCTGCTCGCGTAGTAGGGTCGTAAACAGGTGAGGATGCCGGGCTCCTCCCGGCAACGGGAGCAGATCCCGGCATCCTCTTCTTTTTCAACAGATCGCGTTTCGGTCACCCAGCACGGGCTTCGCCGGCGCGACGAGAAACGGGAGACATCGTGTCTGTCAAGATCGGCATCAACGGCTTCGGCCGCATCGGACGCAACTACCTCCGCGCCGCCCTCGCTCAGGGCGCGGACCTCGAGATCGTGGCGGTGAACGACCTCACCGACAACAAGACCCTCGCGCACCTGCTGAAGTACGACTCCATCCTCGGGCGTCTCGACGCCGAGGTCACGTACTCGGAGGACTCGATCACGGTCGGCGGCAAGACCATCAAGGTCTTCGAAGAGCGCGACCCCGCCAACCTGCCCTGGGGCGAGCTGGGCGTCGACATCGTCATCGAGTCGACCGGCCGCTTCACCAACGCCGAGGACGCCAAGAAGCACATCGCCGGCGGCGCCAAGAAGGTCCTGATCTCGGCTCCCGCGAAGGGCGAGGACGGCACGTTCGTCATCGGTGCCAACGAGGACCTCTACGACCCCGAGAACCACAACGTCATCTCGAACGCGTCGTGCACCACCAACTGCCTCGCGCCGCTGGCCAAGGTCCTCAACGACAACTTCGGCATCGTCAAGGGCCTCATGACCACGGTCCACGCCTACACGGCCGACCAGAACCTGCAGGACGGCCCGCACAGCGACCTCCGCCGTGCCCGCGCCGCCGCCCTCAACATCGTCCCGACCTCGACCGGCGCGGCCAAGGCCATCGGCCTCGTGCTCCCCGAGCTCAAGGGCAAGCTCGACGGCTTCGCGCTGCGCGTTCCGGTTCCCACCGGTTCGGCGACCGACCTCACGGTCGAGCTCGAGCGCGAGGTCACCGTCGACGAGATCAAGGCCGCCTACAAGGCTGCCGCCGAGGGTCCGCTCAAGGGCATCCTGAAGTACACCGAAGACGAGATCGTCTCGAGCGACATCGTCACCGACGACCACTCCTGCATCTTCGACGCCGGCCTGACCCGTGTCATCGGCAACCAGGTCAAGGTCGTCGGCTGGTACGACAACGAGTGGGGCTACTCGAACCGCCTCGTCGACCTCACCGAGCTCGTCGCCAGCAAGCTCTGACGACCATGGCTCTGCGAACCATCGATTCGCTGGGCCAGCTCGCAGGCAAGCGCGTCATCGTCCGTGTTGACTTCAACGTCCCCCTGAAGGACGGAGTCATCACGGACGATGGCCGTGTGCGTGCGGCGCTGCCCACCATCGACCACCTCATCGGCCAGGGCGCACGCGTCATCGCCTGCTCGCACCTGGGCCGCCCTGACGGTTCCCCCGACCCGAAGTACTCGCTCGAGCCGGTCGCGCAGCGGCTGTCCGAGCTTCTCGGCAAGCCGGTCGCCTTCGCGGGCGACACGGTGGGGGAGTCGGCGCAGCAGGTCGTCTCGGCCCTGGGCGACGGCGACGTCGCGGTGATCGAGAACCTCCGCTTCAACGCCGGCGAGACCGCGAAGGACGAGGCCGAGCGGCGCGCGTTCGCGGAGCAGCTCGCCGCCCTCGGCGACGTGCTGGTTTCCGACGGGTTCGGCGTCGTGCACCGCAAGCAGGCGTCGGTCTACGACCTCGCCGAGATCCTGCCCTCTGCGGCGGGCTTCCTCATCGAGAAGGAGGTCGATGTCCTCGACCGCCTGACGGAGAACCCCGAGCGCCCCTACGCGGTGGTCCTCGGCGGCTCCAAGGTGAGCGACAAGCTCGGTGTCATCGAGCACCTGCTTCCTCGCGCCGACAAGATCCTCGTCGGCGGCGGCATGCTGTTCACGTTCCTCGCCGCTCTCGGCCACAAGGTCGGCAAGAGCCTGCTCGAGCAGGACCAGCTCGAGCGGGTCAAGGGCTACATCGCCACGGCTCAGGAGCGCGGCGTCGAGCTCGTGCTCCCGGTCGACGCGGTCATGGCCTCCGGCTTCGCCGCCGACGCCGATCACGTCGTCGCTGCCGCGGACAGCCTGGAGGACACCGCCTTCGGTGCCGACGGGATGGGCCTCGACATCGGCCCGAAGACCGCGGAGCTGTTCGCCGAAGCCGTCCGCTCCTCGCGCACGGTGTTCTGGAACGGCCCGATGGGAGTGTTCGAGATGCCGGCGTTCGCGGCGGGCACGCGCGCGGTCGCTCAGGCGCTCACCGAGGTCGACGGATTGTCCGTCGTCGGCGGCGGCGACTCCGCTGCTGCTGTTCGTCAGCTCGGTTTCGCCGACACGGCGTTCGGTCACATCTCGACCGGCGGCGGCGCGTCGCTGGAGTTCCTGGAGGGCAAGAAGCTGCCCGGTCTGGAGGTGCTCGGATGGGCATGAACCGTATGCCTCTCATCGCGGGCAACTGGAAGATGAACCTCGACCACCTGCAGGCGGTCGCGTTCGTCCAGAAGCTGCACTGGACGCTGAAGGATGCCAAGCACGACGACGATTCGGTCGAGGTGGCGGTCTTCCCGCCGTTCACCGACCTGCGTACCGTGCAGACGCTCCTCGATGCCGACAAGATCGCGTTCGCGCTCGGCGCTCAGGACCTCTCGACGAACGATTCCGGTGCGTACACCGGCGAGATCTCGGGTGCGTTCCTGAAGCAGCTCGACTGCCGTTACGTGATCATCGGGCACTCCGAGCGTCGCGAGTACCACTCGGAGACCGACGAGGTCGTCGCGGCCAAGGTTCAGGCTGCCCTTCGCCACGGTCTTGCTCCCGTCATCTGCGTGGGCGAGACGGCCGAGGACCTCGAGAAGCACGGCGCCTCGGCTGTTCCGGTGGCTCAGCTGGAAGCGGCGCTCGCGGGCGTGGCGGCGGATGCCGACATCGTCGTGGCCTACGAGCCGGTGTGGGCCATCGGGTCCGGCCAGGCGGCCACGCCGCAGCAGGCGCAGGACGTGTGCGCGAAGCTCCGCGAGGTCATCGGGTCCGTGCTCGGCGCTGAGGCGGCGGCACGCACGCGCATCCTCTACGGCGGGTCGGTGAAGTCGTCCAACATCGCCGGCTTCATGCGCGAGCCCGATGTCGACGGAGCGCTCGTCGGCGGGGCGAGCCTCGTCGCGGACGAGTTCGCCGCGATCATCCGCTACCAGAAGCACGTCGGCGTGTGACGTCGTGCGGCCCGGCGGCCTGTGGGTCGCCGGGCCGTACGCGTATCCGCGCAGCTCCTGGATATACTTGACCCTCGTGCGATCGGAACGATCGCCGGAAAGGTGACGACCACCGTGCAGATCCTCGAGTTCGCGCTGCAGGTGCTTCTGGGCATCACCAGCCTGCTCCTGACGTTGCTGATCCTGCTTCACAAGGGGCGCGGCGGCGGCCTGTCCGACATGTTCGGCGGCGGGATGAGTTCTGCGATGGGCTCGTCGGGACTCGCGGAGCGCAACCTCAACCGCTTCACGATCGTGCTCGCGCTCGCGTGGTTCCTCGCCATCGTCTCGCTCGGCCTCATCACGAAGTTCACGGTGATCTGATGGCCACCGGAGGCAACGCGATCCGCGGCACCCGTGTCGGCGCCGGCCCGATGGGGGAGCAGGACCACGGTCACCACGCCGACCGGGTCGCCATCTCCTACTGGGACGCCCTCGGAAACGAGACCGTCCGCTACTTCGCCGCCGGCATCGCCGACGACGAGATCCCCGAGACCATCGACTCGCCCCACTCGGGACTGCCCGCCGGTCGCGACAAGGCGAACCCGCCGGCCGTCGCCAAGTCCGAGCCCTACAAGACGCACCTCGCCTACGTGAAGGAGCGGCGTACCGACGAAGAAGCAGAGCAGCTTCTCGACGAGGCGCTGCAGCAGCTCCGCGAGCGGCGCGGCCTCAACTGACGCGATCGGTCGCCAACGACGAAGAGAGCGGATGCCCCGGGGGCATCCGCTCTCTTCGTCTGTGTACCCGGCGGCCTCAGTACTGATCGTCGATGAGCTCCGGCGGCACCTGCGACGCCGTCGCCTCATCCGTGAACAGGATCGTCCGGCGCGTGCCCTTCGCTCCGGCAGCCGGAACGCTGTGGTAGCTCGCACCGGCGAGGGCGAGCCCGAGGGCCGAGGACTTGTCGGGACCGGCCAGCACCATCCACACGCGCTTGGACCCGTTGATCACCGGGCGGGTCAGGGTGACACGCTCGGCGGGCGGCTTGGGCGAGTCGTGCACCGCCGAGACCGCGCTGTCGGTGATGCGGATCTCACCGCGGTCGGGGAACAGCGACGCGATGTGACCATCGGGCCCGACTCCCAGGAAGCAGATGTCGAACACGGGCCACGCGGCGCCGTCGGTCGCGGCAGCGGCGAGCTCCGACGCGTACCGGCTGGCGGCGGCCTCGGCATCGGGTGCCTCGTCGGATGCCGCGATCGGGTGCACGTTCACCGCGGGAACGTCGATCGCGTCGAGGAAGGCGCGCCGCGCCACGGCCTCGTTGCGGTCATCGCTGTCGCGTGGCACGAAGCGCTCGTCGACCCACCAGAAGTGAACCCGCGACCAGTCGACGCTGTCGCGCTGCGGGTGCGAGCCGAGCCGCTCGAGAACGTCGCCGATGATGCCGCCACCCGCCAGTCCGACGTTGACGGTGCGCCCGTCCGCGCCCCACTTCGCGACGCGGTCGAGGAAACGCGAGGCGACCGAGCCGGTCAGGGTGTCGGCGTCGGGGCTGATCACGACGCGTTTCTCGGCGGTGGGCATGTCAGGCGTCTCCCGCCGGTGATCGGTGGAGGTGCGCCCAGCCGTCGGTGATGACGCGCCCGTAGAGCACATCGGGGCCGAGGCGTCGCAGCTCCTCGGCGAGGCACTCGCGGAGCGTTCGGCGGGGAAGGACGAGATCGTGCGAGGGCTGACCGGGCTGGGTCAGCGTCGCGTCGATGGTCGTCGTGCGCTCGAGCAGCACGTCGCCGCTCGGGCGCACGAGCCGCACACTGCGGATGCCGTGCTCCCACTCGTCCTTCGGGGCGTAACGCCAGTGCACGGGAACGTCGAGCATGAGGCAGAGCCACGCCGCGAGCAGTCCCGTCGAGGGCGAGCTGCCGCTGCCGATGACCTCGACCTCGGTGACCGGCTCGTACGGAGGCTGGTCGAGCACCGCGGCCAGCTGTTCGCGCCAGTGGGTGAGGCGCGTCCAGGCGAGGTCGGTGTCGCCGGGGGCGTAGCCGGGGCCGAGGGCCGCCAGACGGCCGCTGTCATAGGGCAGCGTGGCTGCATCCGTGATCCGTCGCTGCGCGATGCGGCCGATCGGCGACTGCGACGGGTCTGCCGGCGGGTGGTCGGGCCACCAGGCCACGACGGGGGCATCGGGCAGCAGCAGGCCGGTGATGAGGGCCTCGTCGTTGCTGGCCGCACCGCCGCTGGCGCGGAGCACGACGACCTCGCTCGCACCGGCGTCGCCGCCCACGCGGATCTGCGCATCGAGCTTCGACTCGCCCTCGGGGCGGGTGATGAGCACGATCACGCGCATCGGGTGCTCGCGCGAGGCGTCGTTGGCGGCCTCGATCGCATCTTCCTCGAGGCCCTGCGACGTGGCGATGACGAGCGTCAGCACCCGGCCGAGGGCGACGGCGCCACCCTCCTCTCGGACGTTCACGAGCTCACGGGCGATCTTCGACACGGTGGTGTCGGGCAGGTCGACGATCATGGACGCCTCCAGACGCGGCCGTCACGGGCCAGCAGTTCATCTGCGGAAGTGGGACCCCACGAGCCGGGGGCGTACTGTTCGAGCGGTCCGCCCTGCTCGGCCCAGAACTTCTCGACGGGGTCGAGGATGCGCCACGAGAGCTCGACCTCCTCGTGACGGGGGAACAGGGGCGGGTCGCCGAGCAGGACGTCGAGGATCAGCCGCTCGTAGGCTTCGGGGCTCGACTCGGTGAAGGCGTGCCCGTAACCGAAGTCCATCGTGACGTCGCGCACCTCGGTGGCCGCACCCGGCACCTTCGACCCGAACCGGATCGTGACGCCCTCGTCGGGCTGCACACGGATCACCAGAGCGTTCTGACCGAGCTCCGTGGTCTGGTTGCGCAGGAAGAGGTGCTGCGGCGCGCGCTTGAACACCACCGCGATCTCGGTGACACGGCGGCCGAGACGCTTGCCCGTCCGCAGGTAGAACGGGACGCCGGCCCAGCGGCGCGTCGCGATGTCGACCTTGATGGCGGCGTAGGTCTCGGTCGTGGACTCCGGGTTCATCCCGTCTTCGGCGAGGAACCCGGTGACCTCTTCACCGCCCTGCCACCCACCGGCGTACTGTCCGCGCGCCGTTGCCGTCGAGAGGTCGTCGGGCAGCTGCACGGCAGCCAGCACCTTCTCCTTCTCGGCCCGCAGGTGGTTGGCCTCCATCGAGATCGGCTCTTCCATCGCCGTCAGCGCCAGCAGCTGCAGCAGGTGGTTCTGGATGACGTCGCGCGCGGCGCCGATACCGTCGTAGTAGCCCGCCCGGCCGCCGACGCCGATGTCCTCGGCCATCGTGATCTGGACGTGGTCGACGTAGTTGGCGTTCCAGATCGGCTCGAACAGCTCGTTCGCGAAGCGCAGCGCGAGGATGTTCTGCACCGTCTCCTTGCCGAGGTAGTGGTCGATGCGGAAGATCGAGTCGGCGGGGAAGGCGACCTCGAGCGCCTCGTTCAGCTCGCGTGCCGTCTTCAGGTCGCTACCGAACGGCTTCTCGATGACGACGCGCCGCCAGGTGTCGGCATCCGCATGCTCGTCGACCAGCCCGGAGTCCTTCAGCTGCTTGGCGACGATCGGGAAGTCCTTCGGCGGGATCGACAGGTAGAACGCGTGGTTGCCCATCGTCCCGCGGTCGACGTCGAGCTTCTCGACCGTCTCGCGAAGCCGGCTGAACGCGTCGGCGTCGCCGAACTCTCCCGAGACGAAGCGGATGCCCTGCAGCAGCTGCTTCCAGGTCTCCTCGCGGAAGGGCGTCCGCGCGTACTGCTTCACAGCGGCGTGGACGACCTCCGCGAAGTCCTGGTCCTCCCAGTCACGCCGGGCGAAGCCGACCAGGGCGAATCCCGGCGGCAGCAACCCGCGGTTGGCGAGGTCGTAGACGGCGGGCATGAGCTTCTTCCGCGACAGGTCGCCGGTGACACCGAAGATCACGAGGGCACTCGGCCCGGCGATGCGGTTCAGGCGGCGGTCGTCGGGGTCGCGCAGAGGATTGTGGGCGCGCGAGATCTCCACGGTCATGGGAGGGGTCTTCCTACTGGGCTGCTTCGAAAAGGGTGAGGACCTCGGTAGCGGGGTCCGTCAGGGTGAGCGTCACGACCGGACGCCCGCGCTCGGCGAGCACTGCCGCGTCGCCGGATGCCTGTGCCTCGATCAGCCGTCCGAACGTGAAGGGCCGCCCCGGGATCTCGAGGTCGACGTCCGTTCGTTCGGTGATCTGGAGGAACACGCCGTTCGCGGGGCCGCCCTTGTGGTACTGCCCGGTCGAGTGCAGGAACCGCGGACCCCACCCGAACGTCGTGGGGCGGCCGGAGTCGGCCGCGATCAGCTCGCGCACCCCCGCCAGCTGCGGCACGGACGTGCGGTCGACGTAGGCCTGGACCGCGACGTATCCGTCGGCCGGAACGCTTCGCCAGAGGTTGTCGAGCACGCCCGCGAGTGTGCCGTCCGCGGCGAGGGCCGGGTCGGACACCCGAACCTCGACACCGTTCTCGACGAACACCGGTGCAGTGGGCTCGGGCTGCGCGTCGAGAAGACCGCGCGCGGCCGTCTTCGCGGCCTCGACGTCCGGCTGATCGAACGGGTTGATCCCGAGTAGGCGACCGGCGATCGCCGTGGCGTACTCCCACACGAGGAACTGTGCGCCGAGCGATCCGCTGACGAGCACCTCGCCCGGGTGCTGCTCGAGGATCTGGAAGTGCACCGCGTCGCCGACGAGTCGCACGACCTGCAGGTCGTCCGGCAGCAGATCGAGCTCGGGCGAGAGCGGCGTGGCGACGACGGGCAGGATGCCGGTGCCGGATTTTCCGGTCGACTCGGCGACCAGCTGCTCGATCCAGTCGGGGAGGCCCACGATGTGCGTGCCGTCGCTGATGAGCGCGAGCTTGTCGCGACGCGGCGAGCCGCCCGCGATCGCAGCCGCCAGCACGAGCGCGGGGTTCCGCGGGTCGTCGACCGCCACCTCCAGCAGCGTCGCGTCGGCCTCATCGAGCAGCTGCCCGATGTCGGCACCCGCGAGTCCGGCCGGCACGAGCCCGAACGCGGTGAGCGCGGAGTAGCGGCCGCCGACGTTCGGATCAGCGGTGAACACGTGGTATCCCGCCTCGCGAGCCTCGGCCTCGAGCGGCGAGCCCGGGTCGGTGACGACGACGATGCGGTCGGCCGGCTCGATGCCCAGGTCGCTCCACGCGGCGGCGAATGCCCGCCGCGCCGAGTCGGTCTCGACCGTCGAACCCGACTTCGACGACACGACCAGCACGGTCTCGGCGAGGCCGCCGGTCTCGGGGTCGCCGTCGATGGCGGCGAGGACCTGGCCGGGTGCCGTGGAGTCGAGGATCGTGAGGGGCACGCCGTGCGTCCGGGCGATCACCTCGGGGGCGAGGGAGGAGCCGCCCATGCCGGCGAGGACCACCCGGGTGATGCCCCGGCCGGCGAGGTCGCTGCGGAGCGCCTCGATCTCGGCCACGAGCGGCCGCGCTACCGTGACCGCCTGCACCCAGCCGAGACGACGTGACGCCTCGTCGGCGGCATCCGGTCCCCACAGGTCGGCATCACCGGCGGTGATGCCGCTGGCGACCAGGTCGGCCACCAGTCGGGGCACCGTCTGCTCGACGACGTCGGAGACGTGCCCCGAGACGTGGATCTCGAAGCTCAACGGGCGCTCTCCAGAGCCGCCGTCACCGTGCCCTGCAGGTCGTGCCACGACGCGATGAACTTGTCGACGCCCTCGTCCTCCAGCAGCTGGGTGACATCCTCGAGGTCGATGCCTACGGCCGCGAGGTCGTCGAAGACCTTGTGCGCAGCGGCGTAGGCGCCGGTGACGGTGTCACCGGAGACGACACCGTGGTCGAAGGTCGCCTCGAGGGTCTTCTCCGGCATCGTGTTGACGGTGCCGGGAGCCACGAGCTCGGTGACGTAGAGGGTGTCGGGGAGCGCCGGGTCCTTGACACCCGTCGACGCCCACAGCGGGCGCTGAAGGTTCGCGCCCGCGGCCACGAGGTCTTGAGCGCGCTGCTCGGCGAACTTCTTCTCGAACAGCTCGTAGGCGAGGCGCGCGTTCGCGACTCCCGCAAGCGACTTCAGCTCGTTCGCGGCATCCGATCCGACTGCCGCGAGGCGCTTGTCGACCTCGGTGTCCACGCGCGAGACGAAGAAGGAGGCCACGGAGTGGATGCCGCCCAGATCGACGCCGGCCTCGCGAGCCCGCTCGAGGCCGGTCAGATACGCGTCGATGACGTCGCTGTAGCGCTCGAGCGAGAAGATCAGCGTGACGTTGACGCTGATGCCGGCGGCGATGACCTCGGTGATCGCCGGAAGGCCGGCCTTCGTCGCGGGGATCTTGATGAGCACGTTCGGACGATCGACGGCGGCGGCGAGCTTCTTCGCCTCGGCGATCGTCGCTTCGGTGTCGTGGGCGAGGTCGGGGGAGACCTCGATCGACACGCGGCCGTCGACACCGCCCGTCTTGTCGAAGATCGGGCGGAAGATGTCGGATGCGTTGCGCACATCCGTCGTCGTCAGCTCGAAGATCGTGTCATCCGTGGACGCGCCCGCCTTGGCCTGCGCCTCGATCGCTTCCTCGTATCCCACGCCGGCGCTGATGGCGGCCTGGAAGATCGACGGATTCGTCGTCACACCGACGACGTTGCGCGTGTCGATGAGCTCCTGGAGGTTGCCGGTCGTGATGCGCTGGCGCGACAGGTCGTCGAGCCAGATGCTGACGCCGGCGTCGGAGAGGTCCTGGGTGGGGGTGCTCATGCGTTGTTCTCCTCAACTGTTGCGCGGGCGGCCGCGACGACGGCCTCGGTGGTGATGCCGAACTTCTCGAACAGGGTCTGGTAGTCGGCGGACGCGCCGAAGTGGTCGATGCCGACCGAGCGGCCGGTGTCTCCCACGATCGAACGCCACAGCGGGGTCGCGCCGGCCTCGACCGAGACGCGGGCGCGGACGGCGGAGGGCAGCACCGACTCGCGGTAGGCCTCGTCCTGCTCGGCGAACCACTCGAGCGAGGGGGCCGAGACGACGCGGGCCTGGATGCCGTCCGCGGCGAGTGCCTCGCGGGCCTCGACCGCGAGCTGCACCTCGGACCCGGTGGCGACGATGATGACGTCCGGCTGGCCGCCTTCGGCGTCAACGAGCACGTAAGCGCCCTTCGCGACGCCGTCGGTCGTGGCGAAGCCGTCCTCACCGCGGGGGAAGACCGGCACGTTCTGCCGCGTCAGCGCGATGCCCGCGGGTCCCGCCTGCCGGCGGAGCAGCTCGTGCCAAGCGGCAGCCGTCTCGTTCGCGTCGGCCGGACGGACCACCGCGAAGTTCGGGATGAGGCGCAGCGACGAGACCTGCTCGATCGGCTGGTGGGTGGGCCCGTCCTCGCCGAGCGCGATGGAGTCGTGCGTCCACACGTAGATCGAGGGGATGTTCATCAGCGCGGCCAGACGCACCGCCGGGCGCATGTAGTCGCTGAAGATGAGGAAGGTGCCGCCGAATGCACGCGTCTTGCCGTGCAGGACGATGCCGTTGACGATCGCACCCATCGCGTGCTCGCGGATGCCGAAGTGGAGCACGCGCCCGTACGGGTCGCCCGACCACTCGTGCGTCGACCACTCGGTGGGGATGAAGCTCTTGCCCGACTTGATCGTCGTGAGGTTCGACTCGGCGAGGTCGGCGGAGCCGCCCCACAGCTCCGGCAGCTGGTCGGCGAGGGCGTTGATGACCTGTCCGCTGGCCGCACGGGTGGACACCGCCTTGCCGGCCTCGAACGCGGGGACGGTGAGGTCGGCCGGCAGCTCACCGGACTCGAGGCGATCGAGGAGCGCCTTGCGCTCGGGGTTCGCGTCGGCCCACGCGTCGAAGGCCTTCTGCCATTCGGCGCGATCGGCGGCGGACCGGTCGGCGAGCGAGCGGGTGTGCTCGATGACGTCGTCGGCGACCTCGAACGTCTTCTCGGGGTCGAACCCGAGGACCTCCTTGGTTGCCGCGAGCTCGTCGGCGCCGAGCGCGGAGCCGTGGATCTTGCCGGTGTTCTGCTTGCCGGGTGCGGGCCAGCCGATGATCGTCTTGAGGACGATGAGGGAAGGCTTGTCGGTCTCGCCCTTCGCCGCCTCGATCGCGTCGTAGAGCGCGGGGACATCCTCGACGTACTCGCCGGTGCTCTTCCAGTCGACGGTCTGAACGTGCCAGCCGTAGGCCTCGTAGCGCGCGGCGACGTCCTCGGTGAAGGCGACGTTCGTGTCGTCCTCGATCGAGATCTGGTTCGCGTCGTAGATCGCGATCAGGTTGCCCAGCTGCTGGTGCCCGGCGAGCGAACCGGCCTCGGCCGTGATGCCCTCCTGGAGGTCGCCGTCGCTGGCGATGACGTAGACGAAGTGGTCGAACGGCGAGGTGCCCGCGGGGGCTTCGGGGTCGAACAGTCCGCGCTCATAGCGGGCGGCGTAGGCGAAGCCCACCGAGGTGGCGAGACCCTGGCCGAGCGGGCCGGTCGTGATCTCGACGCCCTTGGTGTGGCCGTACTCGGGGTGACCCGGAGTCAGCGAGCCCCACGTGCGCAGCGCCTTGAGGTCGTCGAGCTCGAGTCCGAAGCCGCCGAGGTAGAGCTGCACGTACTGCGTCAGCGACGAGTGACCGGCCGACAGGATGAAACGGTCGCGTCCGAGCCAGTCGGTGTCCGCCGGGTCGTGCCGCAGGACCCTCTGATAGAGGAGGTACGCGGCGGGGGCGAGGCTCATGGCCGTGCCCGGGTGGCCGTTGCCCACCTTCTCCACCGCATCCGCGGCCAGGACGCGGGCGGTGTCCACCGCGCGCCGATCGATCTCGTCCCAACGAAGTTCCGACACTCGGTCGCCTTTCTCGAGAGGCAGCGCCTGCGCATGCCGCTCCGCTATCAGGAAGGGAGGGTGTCGGCGCTGGCGCGCGTATGACCTCAGCATAGCGATGGCGCCCGTCGGCCGGGGCCGCTCGAGTCGCCGTGTGACGGACGTGGTAGACGGGCGCCGGGGCGGAGGTCCGACGCGGCGCATGCCCTAGACTGGACAGGTTCACAGCGGTGAGATGCGGGGAGCGATGGACATCACGACGACGGCGGGATCGGCCTCTGTCGACACCTCTCGCGGCACGTCGTTCGGTGCCACGGTGCGCGCGTACGTCGCGCTGACGAAGCCCCGGGTGCTCGAGCTCCTGCTGGTGACGACCGTGCCCGTCATGATCCTTGCGGCCGGCGGCTTGCCGAACCTGTGGCTCGTGCTGGCGACGGTGGTCGGGGGAGCGATGAGCGCCGGGTCGGCCGCCGCGTTCAACATGTACCTCGACCGCGACATCGACGCGCACATGAAGCGCACCGAGAACCGTCCGATCGTGACCGGCGAGGTCTCGGCTCGCGGAGCACTCGTCTTCGCATGGACGCTCGCCGTGGCATCCACACTCTGGCTCGCCGTGACGACCAATTGGGTCGCGGCATCCCTCAGCGTCTTCGCCATCTTCTTCTACGTCGTCATCTACACGATGATCCTCAAGCGCCGCACCGAGCAGAACATCGTGTGGGGCGGCATCGCGGGGTGCTTCCCGGTCGTGATCGGCTGGTCCGCCGTGACCGGCACGCTCTCGTGGGCGGCGCTCATCCTGTTCGTGCTCGTCTTCCTCTGGACGCCGCCGCACTACTGGCCGCTGTCGATGAAGTACAAGAACGACTACGACGAGGTCGACGTGCCCATGCTGGGCGCCACTCGCAACAGCTCGCAGGTCGGACTGCAGGTGATCCTGTACGCCTGGGCCACCGTGGTGTGCTCGCTCCTGCTGATCCCGGTGGCCCCCATGGGCCTCGTGTACAGCGTCTCCGCCGTCGTTTTCGGCGGCTGGTTCCTGTACGAGTCGCACCGCCTGTACAACCGCGCGGTCCGTGGCGAGCAGGCTCGCCCGATGCGCGTCTTCCACGCGTCGATCACCTACCTGACGCTGGTCTTCGTGGCCATCGCGGTCGACCCGCTGCTGCCCTTCTGACCTCGCGCGGCAGCGCGGCGCGACGCTGAATCCGTTCCCGGGGAAGCGTCGCCGGGGCTGCGCATTCGGCAGAGGCTGGCCCAAGTCGAACGGAGATGCGGCAGTTCCCGCCGAGTGGACCAGGCGGGGCGCATACGCCGATCGGCCGTCCTCCCCAGCACCGGGAGGCCCGGGTGGGGAGAACGGCCGATCTGTGCGATACGCCGGCGGTCCCGACGGTGCCGGCGTCGTCGGTGTGGCGCGGGTCAGCGCTGCGGGGCGTCCGTGGGGATGTCGTTCGCGGGCGACTCCAGGGTGGACGTCGTCGACGCGTCGACCGCAGGGGCGTCGATGACGGACGTCCCGGTCGTCTCGGCCGGCACAACCGTCGCCTGGTCGGCTGCGCCGGGTGCGTCCTGCTCGGCGACACCGCGGGGCGGGGTGGCGACGAGCGAGCGCAGCGCGGCGACGGCCAGCGCGAGGGCCAGCCCGACGATGCCGGCACCGACGAGGATGCCGCCGAACACGCCCCAGATCTGGCCGACGTACACGTCGACGCCGGTGGCGGTGTTGTCGAGGATGGTCGTCTGCATGTTGCCGAGCTTGTCGACCAGGATGTAGGCGCCACCGCCGATCGCGGCAACCGATCCGGCGATGAGGATCCAGAACGGGATGCTGCGGACGAGGCGGGGGTGAACGGTCATGGTGCTCCTTCGTGTCGCGGCCACCGATGGCGGCCTCGAACACTCTGCGGGGCCGACCTCGGCGACTCCCTTGCGGAGCCTATGAGGATTCTGTGCGCGCGAACTCGCGTTCGACGGCGGGCGCCACACTCGACAGCGGAGCTTTCAGCGACATCACGACGGCGACCATCGCAGCGACCAGCGCCACGGCGAGGACCATGTGGATGTTCACGAGGACGATCGGAAGACCCGTTCGGGCCTGCCAGATGCCCACGGCGATCTGCAGCAGTTCGACGCCGAGCAGGAGCCCCGTCCAGCGCTGCAGACGCGTCGTGCGGGGGAGCCGGACCGCGCCCGAGACCAGCACGAGCGTCAGGACGAGGGTGACGTAGGCCGGCCAGCTGTGCACGTGCTGCCAGAAGATGGGGTCGAGCCCGTTGCGGGCGGCGGCGTCGTCACCGGCGTGCGGGCCGGCTCCGGTGAGGAGGATGCCGACGACGACGGTGACCGTCACAGCGAGCGTCGTCAGGTGCGTGAGGATCGCATAACCGCGCGGAACCACCCGCACGCGGGGGCCGGGCGCCGCGTACAAGCGGACCAGGAACGTCGTCGCGACCGCCACGAGGGCGGCCGAGATCAGGTAGTGGAGCCCGACGATGCTCGGGTGCAGGTGGAGCCAGACGGTGACGCCGCCGACGACGGCCTGCACGATGATCCCGAGGCCCACGAGGGAGCTCAGCACGGGCAGCTCACGGCGCGTCGCGCGCAGCCGGATGACGGAAAGGAAGGCCAGCAGGGCCACGATCACGAGCACACCGGTCAGCGTGCGGTTGCCGAACTCGATGATGCCGTGGATGCCCATCTCCGGCGTCGGCGTGAGCGACCCCGCCGTGCAGTACGGCCACGTCTCGCATCCCATGCCCGACCCCGTCAGGCGCACCAGGCCGCCCGTGCCGACGATCCCGATGTTCGTGATCACGAGGAGCCAGCCCATGACCCGGGTCCACCGGGTGATGGCGGTCGGCATGATCGTCGTGACGAGTCCGGGACGGCTTCGGACCTGGGACATCGCACTCCTCCGGGGGCGCTCGATCCGCGCCTCGTACGTTCCGGGCTAGGCCCGCGGGTGGGGGCGTTGCCTGTAGAATCGGGTGTATTCGGGATGGCGGCGCGTGTGCACGTCGTCCCTCATAGTCTAGGCGCGGCACCCGCGTCCATCAGGCCCGCGAATCGGCATTCCCGTCCACGTGACTCCCAGGGGAGTCGGGAATGCCGGGACGGATGACACCGTTGCGGTGCGAGGAGGAGGAAGTCATGTCGGATGTGCTGATCGACCGACCGGAACTCGAAGGCCTGGGGGTGTACGAGTTCGGCTGGCACGACACGGATGCCGCAGGCGCTGTCGCGCAACGCGGCATCAACGAGGACGTCGTCCGGGGGATCTCGGCCCTCAAGAACGAGCCGGAGTGGATGCTGAAGACCCGTCTCAAGGGCTACCAGCTGTTCGGCCGCAAGCCGATGCCGACGTGGGGCGCCGACCTCAGCGACATCGACTTCGACAACATCAAGTACTTCGTGCGCTCCACCGAGAAGCAGGCGCAGTCGTGGGAGGACCTCCCGGCTGAGATCCGCGAGACGTACGAGAAGCTCGGCATCCCCGAGGCCGAGCGCCAGCGCCTCGTCGCCGGCGTCGCCGCGCAGTACGAGTCCGAGGTGGTGTACCACCAGATCCGCGAGGACCTCGAGCAGCAGGGTGTCATCTTCATGGACACCGACACCGCGCTGCGCGAGCACCCCGAGTTCTTCGAGGAGTACTTCGGCACCGTCATCCCGGCTGGCGACAACAAGTTCGCCGCTCTGAACACCGCCGTCTGGTCGGGCGGCTCGTTCGTCTACGTCCCCAAGGGCGTGCACGTCGAGATCCCGCTGCAGGCGTACTTCCGCATCAACACCGAGAACATGGGCCAGTTCGAGCGGACGCTGATCATCGCGGACGAGGACAGCTACGTCCACTACATCGAGGGCTGCACGGCTCCGATCTACAAGAGCGACTCGCTGCACTCCGCCGTCGTCGAGATCATCGTGAAGAAGAACGCCCGCGTGCGCTACACGACCATCCAGAACTGGTCGAACAACGTCTACAACCTCGTCACCAAGCGCGCCGTCGCCCACGAGGGCGCGACGATGGAGTGGGTCGACGGCAACATCGGCTCGAAGGTCACGATGAAGTACCCGTCGATCTACCTCATGGGCGAGCACGCCAAGGGCGAGACCCTGTCGGTCGCGTTCGCCGGTCCCGGCCAGCACCAGGACGCCGGCGCGAAGATGATCCACATGGCGCCGTACACGCAGTCGTCGATCGTGTCGAAGTCGATCGCCCGTGGCGGCGGTCGCGCCGGCTACCGCGGCGAAGTACGAGTCGATGCCAACGCGCACCACTCGGCGAACACCGTGCGCTGCGACGCCCTCCTGGTCGACACGATCTCGCGTTCCGACACGTACCCCGCGATCGACATCCGCGTCGACGACGTGCAGCTCGGTCACGAGGCCACCGTGTCGAAGGTGTCCGAGGAGCAGCTGTTCTACCTCATGAGCCGCGGCATGCCCGAGGACGAGGCGATGGCGATGATCGTGCGCGGCTTCATCGAGCCGATCGCTCGCGAGCTCCCCATGGAGTACGCCCTCGAACTCAACAAGCTCATCGAGATGGGCATGGAAGGCAGCGTCGGCTGATATGACGAGCGTCACCCAGGCCCCCGCCGTCGGCGAGAAGGGTCACATCGACCCTGCGGCGGCATTCGTACCGGTTCAGACGCGATCCGAGCGTCCGGCGTCGTTCGACCCGGCCGACTTCGGCATGCCGACGGGCCGCGAGGTCAACTGGAAGCACACGCCGATCGATCGGCTGCGCGCCCTGCTGGTCGACGAGCCCGGTCCGTCGGGCGTCGTGTCGGTCGAGGTCACCGCCCCCGCCGAGCTCGAGCAGGCGCGGCTCCGCGTCGGTGAGGCACCGCGCGGCGAGGTCTTCCGTCCCGAAGACCTCCCGAGCGCCATCGCCTGGTCGCAGGAGGCCGAGGCGCCGCTGCTGCGTATCCCCGCCGGGGTCGAGCTCAGCGAGCCGGTCGTCGTGCGGCTGCACGGCAACGGCGGTCTCGCTCACGCGCACGTCGTGATCGAGGCCATGCCGAACGCTCGCGGCACCGTCATCCTCCGCCACGAGGGAACCGCCGCGCACGCGCAGAACGTCGAGATCATCGCCCGCGACGGCTCGGCGCTCACGGTCGTGTCGCTGCAGCGCTGGGACGACGACGCCGTGCACGCCGCTGCGCATCAGGCGCGCGTCGATCGCGATGCGTCGCTCACCCACGTCATCGTGAGCCTCGGCGGTGCCGTCGTCCGCGTGAACCCGTCGCTCGAGCTCGCCGGTTCCGGTGCCGAGGGGCGGATGTACGGCCTTTCGTTCGCCGACTCCGGTCAGCACCTCGAAAGCCAGGTCTACCTGCACCACAAGGGGCCTCACACGGTCGGTGACGTCCTCTACAAGGGCGCCCTGCAGGGCGAAAGCGCGCACAGCGTCTGGATCGGCGACGTGCTGATCGGCCCGGATGCCGTCGGCACCGACTCGTACGAAGCGAACCGCAACCTCGTGCTGACCGATGGAGCCCGGGCCGACTCGATCCCGAACCTCGAGATCGAGACCGGTGACATCCAGGGCGCCGGACACGCGAGCGCCACCGGCCGTTTCGACGACCAGCAGCTGTTCTACCTGCAGGCGCGCGGCATCCCGGAGGCCGAGGCGCGTCGCCTCGTCGTCCTGGGGTTCCTCGCCGAGATCGTCCAGAAGATGGGCGTCGACGAGCTCGCGGGGGAGCTGCTCGAGGCCATCGAGGCCGAGCTCGCCACCGGAGCCGAGGCATGACCGCGCAGAAGGTCCTCAAGCTCAGCTCGCTGGAGCAGGACACGGCAGTCCGAGTCGTGATCGACAAGGTCCCCATGGCCGTCGTGCTCGACGGCAACGGCGAGGTCCACGCGATCGGCGACGTCTGCACCCACGGCGACATCTCGCTCGCCGAGGGCTTCGTCGAAGGCGACACGCTGGAGTGCTGGGCGCACGGCTCGGCCTTCTCGCTGCGCACGGGGCAGCCCCTCAACCTCCCGGCCTACGAGCCGGTCCCTG
The DNA here is from genome assembly GCF_049707515.1 of Microbacterium arborescens. Classification (GTDB taxonomy): domain Bacteria; phylum Actinomycetota; class Actinomycetes; order Actinomycetales; family Microbacteriaceae; genus Microbacterium; species Microbacterium arborescens_B. The sequence continues at coordinate 399,293 of NZ_JBNAFI010000002.1, forward strand.
TTTACGAGGTCACGATCGACGGGGACGACATCCTCATCGATCCCACGGTCATCCGTGACACGACCAGCGATGTGAAGTGAAGTAAGGAACCCGACATGTCTGTTCTCGAGATCCGCGACCTGCACGTGACGGTCGAGACCGAGGCGGGGGCCACCCCCATCCTCAACGGCCTGACCCTGACGGTGCGCACGGGCGAGACCCACGCCATCATGGGCCCCAACGGCTCGGGCAAGTCGACGCTCGCCTATGCGATCGCCGGACACCCCAAGTACACCGTCACCGGCGGCTCGATCACGCTCGACGGCGACGACGTCCTCGCGATGTCCGTCGACGAGCGTGCCCGCGCGGGCCTCTTCCTGGCGATGCAGTATCCCGTGGAGGTCCCCGGGATCACGGTCACCAACTTCCTGCGCACGGCGAAGACCGCTGTCGCGGGCGAGGCTCCGGCCATCCGTTCGTGGACGAAGGACGTCAAGCAGGCGATGGCCAACCTGCGCATGGACCCGAAGTTCGCGCAGCGCAACGTCAACGAGGGCTTCTCGGGCGGCGAGAAGAAGCGTCACGAGATCCTTCAGCTCGAACTGCTGAAGCCCAAGATCGCCGTGCTCGACGAGACCGACTCGGGTCTCGACGTCGACGCGTTGAAGATCGTCTCGGAGGGTGTCAACCGCGCGAAGTCGGAGACCGACCTCGGTGTGCTCCTCATCACGCACTACACCCGCATCCTCCGCTACATCCAGCCGCAGTTCGTGCACGTGATGGTCAAGGGCCGCATCGTCGAAGAGGGTGGGCCGGAGCTCGCCGACCGCCTCGAGGAAGAGGGCTACGACCGCTTCCTCGACGCCGACACGCCCATCGACGCCTGACGGACGCGTAGGATCGTTACATGACCGCAACACTCGCGCCCGACAAGTACGACGAGGTCACCGAGGCTCTCAAGGACGTCATGGACCCGGAGCTCGGGATCAACGTCGTCGACCTGGGACTCATCTACGACCTCGCGTGGGACGACGAGAACGACGCACTCATCATCCACATGACCCTGACGTCCGCCGGCTGCCCGCTGACCGATGTGCTCGAAGAGCAGACGGCGCAGGCCCTCGACAACGTCGTGGACCGTTTCCGCATCAACTGGGTGTGGATGCCGCCGTGGGGTCCCGAGCGCATCACCGACGACGGGCGCGACATGATGCGCGCGCTCGGCTTCGCGATCTGACGGGTTCAGCGACCTGACGGGTCTCACCCGGGAAGCCCCCGTGGCCGCCGCACCGGCGGGCACGGGGGCTTCGTCGTCCGGTGTCGTCATGCGGCGACACCTTCGGGCGTCAGCGGGACGCCGCGATTAGGCTCGCCGGATGAGCATCCAGCCCCTCGACGCCCTCCCGCTCGAGACGCTGCGGCGACGGTCGAGCACGAAATGGCGATCGTTCCCGCACGACGTCATCCCGATGTTCGTCGCCGAGACGGACTTCGCCCTCGCCGAGCCGATCACGCGTGCCCTGCGCGAAGCGGTCGAGATCGGCGACACGGGCTACACCCCGCCGCAGCCCGGCATCGCGGAGGCGTTCGTCGGCTTCGCCGAGCGTCGCTGGGGGTGGACAGTCGATCCCCAACGCGTCCGATGGACGGGCGATGTCATGATGGGGGTCGTCGAACTCCTCCGTGCGACTGTCGAGCCCGGCGATCGAGTGGTCGTCAACCCGCCGGTGTACCCGCCGTTCTTCGACACCGTGGCCGAGGCGGGCGCGATCGTCGAGGAGGTCCCGCTGACCGACACCGGGTCGGGGTGGGAGCTCGACCTGGACGGCATCGAGCGCGCTCTGACCGGGGGAGCCCGTGCGGTGCTGCTCTGCAACCCGCACAACCCGACCGGAACAGTGCACTCGGCCGCGTCGCTGCGGCGACTGGCTGCTCTCGCGCACCGACACGGCGCCGTCGTCATCAGCGATGAGATCCACGGCCCGCTGGCCGGCCCCGACGTTCCGTTCTCGCCGTTCCTCACCGTGTCGCCGGAAGCTGCCGAAGTCGGCTACGCGGTGACGAGCGCGTCGAAGGCCTACAACCTCGCGGGGCTCAAGTGTGCGCTGATGGTGACCGCGTCGGACGCGAACGCCGACGTCGTGCGCGGTCTTCCGTGGGAGGTCGAGTGGCGCACGGGACTGTTCGGGGCACTGTCGACGATCGCCGCCTTCTCGCCCGAGGCCGATGCATGGCTCGACTCGCTGCTCCTGCGGCTGGATGTCAACCGGCGTCTCCTCGGCGACCTGCTGGCGGAGCATCTTCCGCGGGCCCGCTACCGGATCCCTGAGGCGGGGTTCCTCGCATGGATCGACGTGTCGGAGTACGGGTGGGGCGACGACCCGGCGGATCCGATCCGGGAGGGGTCGCGAGTTGCGCTGCATCACGGCCCGTTCTTCGGAGCCGAGGGAGCGGGCCACGTGCGTTTGAACTTCGGGTGCGGGCCGGAGGTGCTTCGCGAAGCCGTGGCCCGCGTCGGTGCGTTCGCTCGAGCAGGCTCGCTCAGCCCGGCCTGACGAGGAGTCCGGGGCTCAGTTCTCCGAACGCCCGAGCCGCCAATATCCCATGAACGCCACGGCGCGGCGGTCGACGCCGACGACGCCGACCAGGTGCCGGCGCAGCGTCTTGATGGCCGAGGCCTCGCCCGCGAGCCAGGCGTACAGCGGCGCGCGCTTGAGAGCAGCACCGCCCTTCGCCGTGCGCGGCACCTCCCACAGGATGTCGGCGTCGACGTCGATCTCCTCGACCTCGGCGCCGATCCCCGCCGGGGCGAGACGGACGGCGACGTCCTCGACCGCTGCGACCAGGTGGCGGTGACGATCGCCCTCGCCGCTGCGCGCAGCGATGCGGCGTTCGAAGCCGGGGTGGTGGGGGAGATAGGCGAGGTCCGCGGTCGTCGGCACCTCGAGCACGACCGTGCCTCGGGCCTCGGGCGGCAGCTGCTCGAGGATCACGGCGATGGCCGGGGCCGCGGTCTCGTCACCGGCGAGCAGGATGGCATCGGTGTCGGCGGGCGGGACGAAGTCGATCCCGTAGCTCACGCCGACGTGCGAGGTGGTGGGCGCGAGGATCAGGACCTCGTCGCCCACGCGCGCGTTCGCGATCCACGCCGACGCGGGCCCGAGGACGTCGTGGGCGACCATGTCGATGTCGACCTCGCGACGGTCGGGCCGCACCGCGCGCGTCGTATAGGTGCGCATCACGGGACGGGCTTCGGGTGCGAGCGCGCGCCAGCCCTCGTACCAGTCGGCTCCGGTGGGCATGGCGTCGATCGAGGCGGTGTCAGTGGGGAAGAGGAGCTTGACGCGCTGGTCGAACCCGGGATCGCCGTAGTCGCCGAGATCGTCGCCGCGGAAGGTGAACCGGCGGAAACTCGGGGTGAGGTCGGTGATGGCCGCGACGGAGACGCGGAAGAAGTCGAGGGGAAGTCGGGACATGGTGTTCCAATCAGCCGGCGTGCGCGCCGCCGGCGTCGGCCGTCGTCATCGCGGCGGGCACGTGGTGGCGGCCGATGGGCAGTACGAGCGGACGTCCGGTGAGCGGGTCGGGGATGATGCGGCTGTCGAGGCCGAACACGGCGCGCACCGTCTCGGCGGTGAGCACCTCGCTCGGGTCGCCGGCACCGTAGAGGTGCCCGCCGGCCATGGCCACGAGGTGATCCGCGTAGCGGGCGGCGAGGTTGAGGTCGTGCAGGACCATGACGATCGTCGTGCCGCGGTCGCGGTTGAGATCGGTGAGCAGGTCGAGGACATCGATCTGGTGGCTGACATCGAGGAAGGTCGTCGGCTCGTCGAGCAGCAGGAGATCGGTCTGCTGCGCCAGTGCCATCGCGATCCAGACGCGCTGCCGCTGGCCGCCCGACAGCTCGTCGACGGAGCGGTCGGCGATCGCCGCGGTGTCGGTGGCCTCGAGCGCCGCCGCGATCGCCTCGTCGTCGGCCCGTGTCCAACGCGCGAGCGGGCCGTGGTGGGGCGTGCGTCCCCGGCTCACCAGGTCGGACACGGCGATGCCTTCCGGCGCGATCGGCGATTGCGGAAGCAGACCGAGGTCGCGTGCCACCTGCTTGGTGGGCAGGCGATGGATGTCCTTCCCGTCCAGGAGGACCGATCCCGCCCGAGGGGTGAGCAGGCGCGCCATCGACTTCAGCAGCGTCGACTTGCCGCAGGCGTTGGCGCCCACGATCGCCGTGATGCGGCCACCGGGGACGAGGAGGTCGAGATCATCGACGATGATCCGGTCGCCGTAACCCAGGCGGACGCCACGGGCTTCGAGGGTGCGGTCGGCGGTCATAGGGAGCCTCCCGAGCGGCTGCTGCGGATGAGAAGGAAGATGAGGTAGGGGGCGCCGAGGACGCCCGTGACGACTCCGACGGGGAGACGCAGGCCGAGCAGGTACTGCGCGGTCAGGTCGGCGACCAGCACGAGCAGCGAGCCGAACAGCCCGGCCGCGAGGACCGGTGACCCCACGGGTCCCAGCATCCGGGCGGCGATCGGTCCGGACAGGAAGGCCACGAACGAGATCGGTCCTGCTGCTGCGGTCGCGAAGGCCAGGAGCGCGACGGCGGCGATGATCAAGAGGATGCGGCGACGCTCGACGGGCACGCCGAGTGCCGCTGCCGCCTCGTCGCCGAGGCGCATGAGCTCCAGGTCCCGCGTCAACCACAGCAGCGCCGGAACGACGAGCACCATCGTGAGGGCGAGGGGGAGCGCCTGATCCCACGACGCGCCGTTGAGGTTGCCGGTGATCCACCGCATCGCGGCCTGCAGGTCCCATTCGGCCGCGCGCGAGAGCACGTACGACACGATGCTGTTGAAGATGGCGGCCACGCCGATCCCGATGAGGATGAAGCGCGCTCCGGCCCCACCGTCCTTGAAGGCGAGCAGGTAGATCATCAGCGCTGTGACGAGGGCGGCGACGGTGGCGATCAGCGAGACCCCGGTCTCGCCGAGCGAGAGGAAGACGATGCCCACGACCGCCGCGGCGCTGGCGCCCGCGTTCACGCCGATGATGTCGGGGCTGGCGAGCGGGTTGCGCAGCATCGTCTGGAACACGGCGCCGCCCATGCCGAAGCACAGGCCCGTGAGCAGTGCGACGGTCGCCCGTGGCAGCCGCAGCTCCCCGACGGTGAAGGACGCACCGGGCACGGTCTCCCCGGTGATCACCCCCCATACCTCGGCCGGGGAGTAGAACGTCTGGCCGACCATGAGCGACAGCGCGTACATGGCGATCACGGCAGTCAGGAGCACGCCGATCACGATGCGCCGCCGTCGGGCGCGTCGGGCGCGGCCGCCGACGACGATATCGATCGTCGAGCGGGTCGCGGCGCTTGTCGCGGTCACAGGGCACGCATCCGCTGTCGGCGCACGATGGCGATGAAGAAGGGGGCGCCGATCAGCGCGGTCACGATCCCGACCTCGACTTCCTGCGGCCGGGCGATGACCCGGCCCACGATGTCGGCGACGATCAGGAGTCCACCGCCGACGAGAGCTGAGACGGGCAGCAGCCAACGATGGTCGGGGCCTACGAGCAGCCGGCAGATGTGCGGGACGATGAGCCCGACGAACCCGATGGGACCGGCGACCGCCGTCGCGGCGCCGCAGAGGACGACTGCTCCGAGGGCCGCCACGAGACGTGCCGTGCGCACGCGCTCGCCGAGGCCGGCCGCCAGCTCGTCGCCGAGAGCGAGGGAGTTGAGCGCGCCGCTGGCGGCGAGGCAGACGATCATGCCGACCGCGAGGAAGGGCAGGACGAGCAGGATCTTCTCCGTCGTCGCGCCTCCGACGCCGCCGACCTGCCAGAACCGGAACACGCTCATGACGTCGATGCGGGGGAGGAGGATCGCGCTGATGAGCGAGGTGAACGCCACGGCGGTGGCTGCTCCTGCGAGGGCGAGCTTGAGCGGGCTCGCGCCGCCCCGCCCGAGCGACCCGATCGTGTAGACGAAGACGGCGGCGACGGCGGCTCCGATCATCGCGAGCCAGATGTAGCCGAAGGCGCTCGTCACTCCGAAGAACGCGAGCCCGATGACGACCGCGAGCGACGCGCCGCCGTTGATCCCGAGGATCTGCGGGTCGGCGAGGGGGTTGCGCGTGACGCCCTGCATGACCGCGCCCGAGACGGCGAGGGCGGCGCCCACGATGAGGGCCAGCAGCGTGCGGGGGATGCGCTTGGACACGGCCGCCGCCGAGGTCGTGTCGACACTGCCGGTCAGTCCGGACACGATGTCGTCGAATGAGGCCGTCCGTGCCCCGAAGGTCACCGAGACGACGGTTGCGACGAGGACGAATGCCGCCAGGACGATGAGCCAGACGACCCGCCGCCGCCGCGAGCCGCGCCGCGGGGGCGCGCTCACGGCGGCGGGGGCCGTCGTCGTGGTCGGAACGCTCACGGCATCCGACGCCGTGAACGTGAGATCACGAGGTGGCCTTCGCTGCCGCTGCCCCGATCAGGTCGACGTACTCCGACGTCAGGGGATCGGTGATCGACAGCGGGCTCGGGTTCGCCGCCGCGGCGAGGGGGGCGTTGGCCGAGGGCAGGACGACGACGGCGCCGGATGCGACCGCCGGGATGCGTGAGAGAAGCGGATCGGCCTGCATCGCGGCGAGCGTCGTGTCGTCGCCGTAGGTGACGAGCACCTGCAGGTCGGCGAACCGCTCGATCTCCTCGGTGCTGTTGGTGATCCAGAACTGATCGGTGCCCTTCGACTGCTCAGCGACGGTCGCAGCGGGGGTGAGTCCGAGGTCTTCGAGGAAGAGCGGGCGGGGGTCGGCGGTCGAGTAGAACCCGATCTGGCTCAGATCGGTGGCGTCGAACGAGCTGAAGAGAGCGGTCTTGCCCGCGATGTCGGGGTAGGCGCCGGTGAGTTCTCCCAGGTGGGTCGTGAGGTCATCGACGAGCTTCTCGGCCTCGTCCTTCAGCCCGAGGGCCGTGCCGTTGATGACGGTCAGCTCCTGCCAGCTGGTTCCCCACGCGACATCCGGGTACGCGACGACCGGGGCGATCTTGCTCAGGGTTTCGTAGTCGTCCTGGCTCATCCCCGAGTAGGCGGCGAGGATCACGTCGGGCTGCGTGTCGGCGACGGCTTCGAAGTCGATGCCTTCGGCCTCGTCGAACAGCACGGGCGTCTCGGCGCCGAGGGCGTCGAGCTTGTCCTTGACCCAGGGGAGGATGCCGTCACCGTCGTCATCGCCCCAGGTCACGGCGGGCATGCCGACGGGAACGACGCCGAGCGCCAGCGCGGCCTCCTGGTTGCCCCACGAGACGGTGGCGACGCGCGTCGGCTTGCTCTCGATCGTCGTCTCACCGAATGCGTGGTCGATGGTCACGGGGAAGGCGTCGGACGACGCATCTCCGGACGAGGCGGGAGCGGCGTCGGGCGCGGCTGTCGAACCGCAGCCGGCGAGGAGCAGGGTGGCGGCGATGACGGCTGCGGCGGCTGTGCGGATGCGGGGCACAGGGTCCTCCAGGGAAGAGGCGGGTAAGGGCAGGCTTACTTTACCCGGCACGCGTCGTTCCCGCTAATCGGATGCCGCGAGCCGGTGATGCGGTGGGGGCGCGAGAGCGGGGAGAAGGGCCGGAGCCAGCGAGTAGGATGAGAGGCTGGCCGCTCGGCCGCTTCTCCCTGTTCCCGACGATTGGACGTCTGCTGTGCTCGCCGTGCACGACCTCGAAATCCGCGTGGGTGCGCGCACGCTGATGGCGGACGTGTCGTTCCGCGTCTCCGACGGTGACAAGATCGGACTGGTCGGACGCAACGGCGCGGGCAAGACCACGCTGACGAAGGTGCTCGCGGGCGATCTGCTGCCCAGCGACGGAAAGGTCGAGCGCTCGGGAGAGCTGGGCTACCTTCCCCAGGACCCGCGGTCGGGCGATCCGGAGATGCTCGCGCGCACCCGCATCCTCGACGCCCGCGGTCTCGGCACGATCGCCGTCGACATGCAGACGGCCTCGCTCGAGATGGCTTCCGAGGATGAGGCGGCGGCAGCCAAGGCCATGCGCCGCTACGGCAACCTCATGGAGCGCTTCGAGGCGCTCGGAGGCTACGCCGCCGAGGCCGAGGCGGCATCCATCGCCCACAACCTCTCTCTGCCCGACCGCATCCTCGATCAGCCGCTGAAGACCCTGTCCGGCGGTCAGCGACGCCGTATCGAACTCGCCCGCATCCTGTTCTCGGATGCGCAGACGATGATCCTCGACGAACCCACGAACCACCTCGACGCCGACAGCGTCGTCTGGCTGCGCGAGTTCCTCAAGGGGTACAAGGGCGGGCTGATCGTCATCAGCCACGACGTCGAACTCGTCGGCGAGACGGTCAACCGGGTCTTCTACCTCGACGCCATGCGCCAGGTCATCGACGTCTACAACATGAACTGGAAGAACTACCTGCGTCAGCGCGTCGCGGACGAGGAGCGCCGCAAGAAGGAGCGCGCGAACGCCGAGAAGAAGGCGACCGCCCTGCAGCAGCAGGCCGCACGCTTCGGCGCGAAGGCGAGCAAGGCCGCCGCCGCGCATCAGATGGTCGCGCGGGCGGAGAAGCTGCTGTCGGGCCTCGACGAGGTGCGTCAGGAGGACCGGGTCGCGAAGCTGCGGTTCCCCAAACCGGCTCCCTGCGGCAAGACGCCCCTCATGGCCTCGGGGCTGTCGAAGTCGTACGGTTCGCTCGAGATCTTCACGGATGTCGACCTCGCGATCGATCGTGGTTCGAAGGTCGTCGTTCTGGGCCTCAACGGCGCGGGCAAGACGACCCTGCTGCGCATCCTCGCCGGGGTCGACCGACCCGACACCGGCGTTCTCGAGCCGGGTCACGGCCTTCGGATCGGCTACTACGCCCAGGAGCACGAGAACCTCGACGTCTCGCGCTCGGTCCTGCAGAACATGATGTCCTCCGCCCCCGACATCACCGAGACGGAGGCGCGCAAGGTCCTCGGCTCGTTCCTGTTCACCGGCGACGACGTGCTGAAGCCTGCGGGCGTGCTCTCGGGCGGTGAGAAGACCCGTCTGTCGCTCGCGACCCTCGTGGTGTCCTCGGCGAACATGCTGCTTCTCGACGAGCCGACCAACAATCTCGACCCCGCCTCGCGCGATGAGATCCTCGGGGCGCTCGCGCACTACGAAGGCGCCGTCGTCCTCGTCTCGCACGACGAGGGCGCAGTCGAGGCGCTCAACCCCGAGCGCGTGCTGATCCTCCCCGACGGGGTCGAGGACATCTGGGGCCGCGACTACCTGGACCTCATCACCCTGGCGTGAGCGCGCTCCACCCGGTGTGACCGGCAGCCCGGATGCGGCGGGGTCGGTGCGCGCCGCCTCAGCTGCGCGACGAGTCGAGGATCGCGTCCTCGTCCTGCATGTCGCGATCCCGCTTGGCGTCACGTCGTCGGCGGAGGGTCGGCGGGACCACCGAGGCCGTCTCGGCGGAAGGCGGGACGGAGCCAACGGGCGAGTCCGCGGACGCCGCGGCGGCAGCGGCATCCTCCTCGTCTTCACGCCGGTGGCGACGCTCCGTGCGGATCATGTACCAGATGAAGACGAAGCCCATGATGGCGAACAGGATCCACTGGATCGCGTACGACAGATGCGGGCCCGGATCCTCCGAGGGACTCGGCATCGCCCCGAGGGTCTCGGCGGGAGCGGGATCCTCGGAGACGAGCAGGCCGTAGGCCGACGTCACGACGTCGCCGGTGAGGCCCGCTTCGGCGGCCACGAGATCGAGGTTGATCGTCGGCACCTGTCCATCCGGAGCCGAACGGCCCGAGGTGGGGGCGGCTTCGGCGGGCTTGAGCCGGGCCACCACCGTCACGATCCCCGACGGCGGGGCCGCGATCCGGTCGGGTTCGGGTCCGTCCGACGCGGGCGGCACCCACCCGCGGTCGACGACGAACACCCGTCCGTCCGTGGTGCGGAAGGGCACGAGGACCTCGAACGCCGAGGTGCCGCCGTGCGGTCGATTGCGCACGAGCACCTGGTCGTCGGCGAGGTACTCTCCTCGCAGTTCCACGGGATGCCACTCGTCGGCCGGATCCAGCTCGCCGCTGCTCGGAATGATCCCATCGAGTGGCGCGGGCTCGGCGTCGTAGTTGCGCTCGACGAGCTCGAGCTGAGCGTTGCGATCCTCGTTGCGGCTGAACTGCCAGTTCGACAGGTAGGCGCATGCGATCGCGAAGGCGACGGCGATCGCGACGTACCCCGACCAGCGCAGGGCGGTCTGGCGCGTCACGACTCGTCCGTCCCGCCGGCAGCCGAGACCAGGCGTTCGACGGTCACGGGGAAATCGCGCGCGGCGACGAACTCCCGTAGGTAGGCGACGTGGTCATCGCAGGCCACCCAGACCTTCTGCCGGTCGGCGGCATGGATCCGAGGGTTGCGCCAGATGACCCGCCACTGTGCCGACGCGCGGCATCCGGCGCGAGAGCACTCGATGTCGTTCACTCCGGCCGGGACTCCCGGATCTCGATCACGGTCGGCTTGGCGACCGGCTGCGGCGCCTGCGCCGGGTGTTCGGGCCGCTCCGGCAGAGCCGCGAGGGGTGAGACGGCGGGCGGCTCGCGCACGTCGTCGCCCACGTTCGCCACGACCACGGCGAAGTAGGGGAGGAACACCGCCCCGACCGCGAGCGCAGCCGTATGCCAGCCGTAGGGCGCGATGACGACCATGAGGATGAAGCACACGACGCGCACCCCCATCATGATGAAGTACTTCGTCATGCGACGGGTCGAGTCGTCGTGCGGTGCTCGCGGCAGCGAGGTCGCCGACGGGGTGGCGGGATGATGCTTCACGGTGCATCAAGGATACGCCCGCCGGGAAGGGCACGGCCGGGCTCAGAACGACGACGAGTACGTGCTGTAGCTGTCCTGCTCGACGGCCCAGCCGATGAACGAGGCGACCACGATGATGCCCACGATCGCGAGGACGAGACCGGCGTAGCCGACGATGAGCCCGGCGAGCGCCATCCCGCGCCCCTTCTCGTTCGTCCGCTTGATCTGCGAGAGCGAGATGTGGCCCATCACGACGCCGGCGATCGACCCGATTACCGGCAGGATCCAGATGAACCCGACGATCGACGCGATCATCGACACGACCGCGAGGGTGTTCGTTCTCTGCTGCGGGTACCCGCCGTAGCCGTAGGCCGGCGGCGGGTAGCCGGAGGGCTGGTACGCCTGCTGCTGCTGGGGCGGCGTCGCGTACGGCGGCGCCGGCGGGGGAACGGGCGCACCCGAAGCGGGCTGCCCGGGCGCGGGGTACGGCTGCTGCGGCTGGGGCTGGTCGCTCACATCTGCTCCTCGTCGACGTCGGGCCGCCAGCTTATCGGTCACGAGCGTCGCGGATGCTGCGGCTAGGCTTGCGGGGTTCGCGCCGCAGACACAGGAGAGCCGCATGCCCACGTCCCGAGTCGTTCTGATCACCGGAGGAAACCGCGGCATCGGCCGTGCGATCGCGGAGCGCTTCATCGCCGACGGACACCGCGTCGCCGTGACGGCCCGCTCGGGAGAGGGTCCCGAGGGAGCCCTGACCGTCCGTGCCGACGTGACCGACGCCGCATCCCTCGACGCCGCCTTCACGCAGGTGGAGAGCGAGCTCGGTCCGGTCGAGGTCGTCGTCGCGAACGCCGGCATCACGAAGGACACGCTGCTGCTGCGCATGACGGAGGACGACTTCGACTCCGTCGTCGCGACCAACCTCGGCGGAGCCTTCCGGGTCGTCAAGCGCGCCTCGAAGGGAATGCTGCGCGCGAAGTGGGGGCGTGTCATCCTCATCTCGAGCGTGGTCGGACTCTTCGGGTCGGCGGGACAGATCAACTACTCGTCGTCGAAGGCGGCCCTCGTGGGCTTCGCCCGTTCGCTGACCCGGGAGCTCGGGTCGCGGGGGATCACGGCGAACGTCGTCGCACCCGGTTTCATCGAGACCGACATGACGGCGGCCCTGCCCGACGAGACGCAGGCCGAGTACAAGCGCAGCATCCCTGCCGGCCGCTACGGCTCGTCAGCCGAGGTCGCGGGTGCCGTGGCCTGGCTCGCGTCGGATGACGCCGCCTACATCTCGGGCGCCGTCATCCCCGTCGACGGCGGCCTCGGGATGGGCCACTGAACCTGACGCCGAGCTGGACCCTGACGCCGAGCTGGACGGGCGGCGGCATCACCCCAGCGCGGTGACGATCTCGCGCGCCAGCCGGTCGGGTCGGGAGAACTGCGGCCAGTGACCTGTACCGAGCGCGACCACGGTCACGTCGGTGAGCGCGTCGAACTCCGCCAGGAACGGCGGCCAGCCGGTCAGCATCCTGCGCAGCGTGGCCTCATCGGCCGAGCCGGACAGCACCGTGACGGGGACGTGTCGTCGCCGCTCATCGGTGAGGGGGACGGGATCCGTGGGCACGGCCCCGGGAACGGGATGCGTGTGCTTCGCCCATCGCTCGCGCGTCGCCTCGTCGAGGTCGGCGACATCCGGCGCGTCGAAGAAGTCCCACCCGGGGAAGGGCACGGCTCCGTCCACCACGGGGAACTCGGAGATCCCCGCGCCGGGAGGCGGGGGAAGCGTGTCGACGAAGACGACACGGCCGACGCGGTCGGGGCGCGCGTCGGCGGCTCCCCAGGCGACGTTCCCGCCGCCACTGTGTCCGACGAGCGCGAGCGGGCCGGGCAGAGCGTCGATGCGGGTCACGACCTCGGCGATCCAGTCGCGAAGGGTGGCTCCCGAGGTGCCGGCCGCGTCGCCGACTCCCGGCAGCGTCAGCGGATGCGCGCGGTGACCGGCGGCTTCGAGCGCGGGAACCACGTCGCGCCACGACGAGGCGTCGAGCCACAGGCCCGGGATGAGGATGACGTCCATGACCCGACGCTATCGCTCGGGTCGGACACGTGACAGCGCCCGATGCGAGCAGCAGTGGCGGATCAGGGGAGCAGGGGGATGAGCTCGCGCAGATCGACGGGGCCGACCACGAGATCGGCCTGGCGCCGGACGGCGGGCTTCGCGTTGAACGCGACGCCGAGACCGGCAGCGGCCATCATGCGCAGGTCGTTGGCGCCGTCGCCGACGGCGATCGTCCGGATGAGGGGGACGGCGCGTTCGGCCGCCCATTCGCGCAGCGACGTGGCCTTCGTCTCGGCGTCGACGATGGCGCCCGCGACGGTGCCGTCGAGTGCGTCGCCGTCGGTGCCGAGGCGGTTCGCGCGCCACACGTCGACCCCGAGTCCGGGGGCGATGTGATCGAGGACCTCGTGGAACCCGCCTGAAACGACCGCGGCCGCACCACCGTGCTGGTGGATCGCAGCGATGAGCTCGCGTGCGCCGGGGGTCGGCTCGACGCGGGCACGCACCCGCTCGAACGCGGTGAGCGGGACGCCGGTCAGCTGCGAGACGCGGGAGCGCAGGCTCGACGCGAAGTCGACCTCGCCGCGCATCGCCGCCTCGGTCGCCGCCGCCACCTCGGCGCCGCGGCCGGCCTCATCGGCGATGAGCTCGATGACCTCGTTGCGCAGCAGGGTCGAGTCGGCATCGAAGACGACGAGGAAACGCGCGTGGGCCATGCCCCAACGCTAGCGGGATCGGCTCTCAGCGTTCGACGCGGGCGTTCTTGCCCACGACCGTGATGCCCGTGTCGGTCACCGTGAACCCGCGAGCCAGGTCGCGCTCACGGTCGACGCCGACCGTGGCCCCGTCTTCGAGCACCACGTTCTTGTCGAGGATCGCGCGGTGCACGCGCGCTCCCGCGCCGACGCTGACGTAGTCGAACAGCACCGAGTCGGTGATGGTCGCCCCGCCCCCGGAGAGGGTCCACGGCCCCACGACGCTGCGCTCGAGGTGCGTGCCCGAAAGCACCGAGCCGAGCGAGACGATCGAGTCGATCGCGTTGCCCATGCGCCCGACGCTGTCGCGGACGAACTTCGCCGGGGGCGAGTTGACGGCCTGCGAGTGGATCTGCCAGTCGGTGTTGTACAGGTTGAAGATCGGCAGCGTCGAGATCAGGTCCATGTGCGCGTCGAAGAACGACTCGATCGTCCCCACGTCGCGCCAGTAGTCGCGATCGCGCGGCGTGGACCCCGGCACGTCGTTGCGCTTGAAGTCGTAGACGGCCGCCTCGCCGCGATCGACGAAGTAGGGGATGATGTCCCCGCCCATGTCGTGGTTCGACGTCGGCAGCTCGCCGTCGGTCTCGACCGCCTCGATCAGCGCATCGGTGTCGAAGATGTAGTTGCCCATCGACGCGAGCACCTCGTGAGGCGAGTCGGGAAGGCCGGCGGGATCCTGCGGCTTCTCGAGGAACGCGCGGATGCGGGTGTCGTCGGCGGGGTCGACATCGATGACGCCGAACTGGTTGGCCAGGCTGATGGGTTGACGGATGCCGGCCACGGTCGCGCGTGCGCCCGAGGCGATGTGCGCGTCGAGCATCTGGCGGAAGTCCATGCGGTAGACGTGATCGGCACCGATCACGACGACGATGTCGGGCTTTTCGTCGTTGATGAGGTTCAGCGACTGCAGGATCGCGTCGGCGGAGCCCGAGAACCAGCGCTTGCCCAGCCGCTGCTGGGCGGGGACGGAGGCGACGTACGAGTCGAGCAGCGCCGACATGCGCCACGTCTGCGAGACGTGGCGGTCGAGGCTGTGCGACTTGTACTGCGTGAGCACGACCACCTGGCGCAGGCCCGAGTTGATGAGGTTCGAGATCGCGAAGTCGATGAGGCGGTACTGGCCGCCGAACGGGACGGCGGGCTTGGCACGGTCAGCCGTCAGCGGCATGAGGCGCTTTCCCTCGCCGCCGGCGAGAACGATTCCGAAGACCTTGGGCGCTGCTGGCATGGCACCACACTAGGCCCGGGGAACGCTCCTGTACTAGCGTTCGACCCATGCGTGTAGACATCGTCTCGAAGGAGTATCCTCCCGCGATCTATGGGGGAGCGGGGGTGCACGTCACCGAGCTCGTCCGGGCCCTGCGCGAGACGATCGAGGTGCAGGTGCGCGCCTTCGGGGCCGATCGTGACGAGCCGGACACGACCTCCTACGCCACCCCGGTCGGGCTCGCCGACGCCAACGCCGCGCTGCAGACGCTCGGCACCGACCTCGAGATCGTCGGTGACGTCGCCGGTGCCGACGTCGTCCACAGCCACACCTGGTACGCGAACTTCGCCGGCCACCTCGCCTCGCTTCTGCACGGCATCCCGCACGTCATCACCGCCCACTCGCTCGAGCCGCTCCGCCCCTGGAAGGCCGAGCAGCTCGGCGGCGGATACGCGGTGTCGAGCTACATCGAGAAAACCGCCTACGAGAACGCCGCGGCGATCGTCGCCGTCAGCGACGGGATGCGGCGCGACATCCTGCGCAGCTACCCGAACCTCGATCCCGAGAAGGTCTCGGTCATCTACAACGGCATCGACGTCGAGTCGTGGCGGCCGGTCCACGACCCCGCCGTCCTCGACCGCCACGGCATCGACCCGGATCGCCCCTCCGTCGTGTTCGTCGGGCGCATCACGCGGCAGAAGGGTCTGCCGTACTTCCTGCGAGCGGCTCGCCTTCTTCCCGCCGAGGTGCAGGTCGTGCTCTGCGCCGGCGCCCCGGACACTCCCGAGATCATGGCCGAGGTGCAGGGGCTGGTCCGCGAGCTGCAGGCCGAGCGGTCGGGCGTCGTCTGGATCGAGGAGTTCCTGCAGCGCGACGAGCTCTGCGCGATCCTGACCTCGGCGACCACCTTCGTCTGCCCTTCCGTGTACGAGCCGCTCGGCATCGTCAACCTGGAGGCCATGGCATGCGGCGCAGCCGTCGTGGGAACCGCGACGGGCGGCATCCCGGAGGTCGTCGTCGATGGCGTGACCGGACGGCTCGTGCCCATCGAGCAGTCCGACGACGGCACCGGCACGCCGCTCGACCCCGAGAAGTTCGTCGCGGATCTGGCGGCGACGCTCACGGAAGTCGTGGCCGATCCCGACGCCGCGCGCGCCTTCGGTGCGGCGGGCCGGGAGCGCGCGGCGAGCGATTTCAGCTGGCGCGCCATCGCCGACGAGACCGCCGCGTTGTACGCGAAGGTGGCGGGGCGCGGCCGCTAGGCTGAAGCCATGCCGCAGGTCCTGGAGTTCTCCGACGTCGTCGTCCGCCGAAACGCCCGGAACATCGTCGACCGGGTCGACTGGTCGGTGACCGACGACCAGCGCTGGGTGGTGCTCGGCCCCAACGGCGCCGGCAAGACGACGGTCCTGCAGCTCGCCGCGAGCCTGCTCCACCCCACCTCGGGGACCGTCGAGATCCTCGAGGAGCGTCTCGGACGCACCGACGTGTTCGAACTCCGCCCGCGCATCGGGTTCGCGTCGTCGGCGATGGCGCGTCGCATCCCCGCCGAGGAGACCGTCCTCGATGTGGTCCTCACCGCGGCCTACGCCGTCACGGGGCGCTGGCGCGAGGACTATGAGGACATCGATGAGCGACGCGCCATGCGCGTGCTCGCCGAATGGAAGCTCGACGGACTTGCGGAGCGCACGTTCGGCACGCTGTCGGACGGCGAGCAGAAGCGCGTGCAGATCGCGCGCGCCGTCATGACCGACCCCGAGCTGCTGCTGCTCGACGAGCCGACCGCGAGCCTCGATCTCGGCGCTCGCGAAGAGCTGCTGGCTCTGCTCGGCGGCTACGCGCAGGCACCGACCACGCCCGCGATGATCATGGTGACCCACCACGTCGAGGAGATCCCGGTCGGCTTCACCCACGTCCTGCTCCTGCGCGAGGGCCGTCTCGTCGCCGCCGGTCCGCTGGCCGACGCCCTCACCGCTGAGAGCCTCACCGAGACCTTCGGACTGCCCATCAGCCTCACCGAAGAGGATGGGCGCTACGCGGCTCGGGCGGCATCCTGAACCTGGTAAGATCGCTCTTTGGTGCAGACGCATCGCAGACTTCCCTCGCCCTGGCAAAATCCAGGGCACCGAGTAAGGAATCCCATGAAGACTGACATCCACCCCGAGTACCGTGCCGTCGTTTTCCGCGACCTGGGCTCCGGCGAGACCTTCCTGACCCGTTCGACGGTCTCGAGTGACAAGACGATCGAGCTGGACGGCGAGACCTACCCGGTCATCGACGTCGAGATCTCGTCCGCGTCGCACCCGTTCTACACGGGCAAGCAGCGCATCATGGACTCGGCCGGTCGTGTCGAGAAGTTCAACCAGCGCTTCAAGAACTTCGGCTCCAAGTAAGTCGATCTTCGATCAAGGCCCCGCTTCGGCGGGGCCTTCGTCGTTGCGCGGGCGCTCGTCGGGTCAGGACTTGACGATCGGGATGGCGGCGGTCTCGACGGCGACCTTGCGCCGGTGCAGGGCACGCTGTTCGGGCAACGAGATGTCGAAGACGACGGCGAGCAGCCGGATGACGGTGGTGACGGTGATACCGATGATCGCGGCCACCAGGATCGGGGCGCCCAGGGCCGCGGAACCGGCGAGCACGGCGCATCCCGCCGCCGCGGCGACCGCATAGAGCGAGCCGACGTGCATGATCGCGACCGGGAGTCCGAGGATGACGTCGCGCAGCATGCTGCCTCCCACGGCGGCGCACGACCCGATGAAGATCGCCGGGACGACGGGGAGCCCCACGAGGAGCGCCTTGCTGGTGCCGAACGCGCCGAACATGCCGATCACGACGGCGTCGAGGCCGATGATGACGCCGTTCAGCCGCTGGAAGATGTTCGACAGCAGCATCCCGACGAGCGCGGCCGAGGTCGCCGTGATCAGGTACCAGTTGCTCTGCAGGGTCACGGGCGGCAGGCCGAGCAGCAGGTCGCGAATGAGACCGCCACCCATGCCGATGAGGATGCCGATGATGACCACCCCGAGGAGATCGAGGCGCCGCTTGCCCACGAATCCGGAGGCGAACAGGGCGCCCTGCACCCCACCGAGGCCGACGGCGGTCAGGTCCGCCCACAGCGGGATCACGAACTGAGACTGCGTCACGGATCCATTGTCGCCGGTCGGCGGGATAATCGATGCGTGCCCACTTACCGCGACGAGGTCGTGATCCTGCGCACCCACAAGCTGGGTGAGGCGGATCGCATCGTCACGATGCTCAGTCGCCGGCACGGCAAGCTTCGCGGGGTCGCCAAGGGGGTACGGCGGACGTCGTCGCGCTTCGGCGCCCGCCTCGAGCCGTTCATGGTGGCGGACGTCCAGATGTACAAGGGACGCTCGCTCGACATCGTGCAACAGGCGGAGTCGCTCGGCTCCTACGGCGCCGATATCGCGACCGACTACGACCGCTACACCTCGGCGTCGGCGATGGTCGAGGCGGCGGACCGGTTGAACGAGGCGGAGACGACGCCGCAGCAGTACCTGCTCCTTGTCGGGGGTCTGCGCGCGCTGGCCCGCGGCGATCACGACAGCCGTGCCGTGCTCGACTCGTACCTCCTCCGTGCCATGGCGCTCTCGGGCTGGGCGCCGTCGCTCGACGCGTGCGCCCGGTGCGGTCGCCCGGGGCCGCACGACGGCTTCGCCGCCCCGCTGGGCGGTTCGGTCTGCGATGCCTGCGCGCCGGCGGGGTCCGCGCGTATCGCGCCCGAGACCGGGGTCCGGCTGCGCGCGCTCATCGCCGGTGAGTGGGAGACCGTCGACGCCGGGACCGCTCGCGCGGCGAACGCGGCGTCGGGCCTCATCGCCGCCTACGCGCAGTGGCACCTCGAACGCGGTATCCGCTCGCTGGGGCACATCGGCGCGGCGCGGTGACCGCTCAGCGGGCACGCGGCGCCAACATCTAGGCTCGAAGCGATGAGTCCCAAGCCGTACACGCACCGCGACGCGGTGCCCTATCGTCCCCTCGACTGGACCGGGGTCCACCCGCCGGCCTTCCCCCGGGGCGGGGTGCCGAACCACGTCGCCATCGTCATGGACGGCAACGGCCGCTGGGCCAACCGGCGCGGACTCACGCGCATCGAGGGGCATCGCGCGGGTGAAGAGGTGCTGCTCGACGTGGTCGCCGGCGCCATCCAGGCGGGGGTCAAGCACCTGAGCGTGTACGCGTTCTCGACGGAGAACTGGTCGCGTTCGCCCAACGAGGTGCGCTTCCTCATGGGGTACAACCGCGACGTGCTGCACCGGCGGCGGGATCAGCTCAACGAGTGGGGGGTGCGGGTCCGGTGGGCGGGTCGCAAGCCGCGGCTGTGGGGATCGGTCATCTCCGAGCTGCAGTACGCCGAGCAGCTCACGCGCGACAACGACGTGCTGACCCTCACGATGTGCGTCAACTACGGCGGTCGCCACGAGATCATCGACGCGATGCGGGCGATGGGCGAGCAGATCGCGGCGGGACGGATGAAGCCTTCGGCCATCACCGAGAAGGCGCTCCGTCGCCACCTCTACGTCCCCGACATGCCCGACGTCGACCTGTTCATCCGGTCGAGCGGTGAGCAGCGGACCTCGAACTTCCTGCTGTGGGAGGCCGCCTACGCCGAGATGGTGTTCCTCGACACCTTGTGGCCGGACTTCTCGAGGTCCGACCTGTGGGGTGCCATCCAGCTGTACCTCTCGCGTGACCGCCGATTCGGCGGAGCCGTGGACGCGCCCACCGCATGAGCTGCGTCCGGGCGCGGCGGCGGGAATAGCCCGTGTCGACTGCGACGTTGCACCGGATGTGACGGACGCAATCAAGATCGACGTATGGAGCGACATCGCCTGCCCGTGGTGCTACATCGGCAAGCGCAATCTGGAGTCGGGCCTCGCGGCGACGGCTGACGACGAGGACGCCCCGCGCGTCGAGGTGACCTTCCACTCGTTCGAGCTCTCTCCCGACACCCCCGTCGACTTCGAGGGCGACGAGCTGGACTTCCTCTCGAGCCACAAGGGCATGCCGCGCGAGCAGGTGCAGCAGATGCTCGACAACGTCACGGGCGTGGCGAGGGATGCCGGGCTGGAGTACCGCTTCGACATGCTCCAGCACACCAACACGGTCAAGGCCCACGAGCTGCTGCACGCCGCCAAGGCGCAGGGCCGCCAGCACGAGATGGCCGAGCGCCTCATGGCGGCGTACTTCACCGAGGGCCGGCACGTGGGCCGCATCGACGACCTCGTCGAGCTGGCAGCCGAGGTCGGCCTCGACCGCGACGACATCCGCGTCGCACTGGAATCGGGGGAGTACCTCCCGGCCGTCCGCGCCGATCAAGACCAGGCACGCGACTACGGCATCAACGGAGTTCCGTTCTTCGTGATCGACGGCAAGTACGGCGTGTCCGGGGCTCAGCCTCCCGAGGCCTTCGCGCAGATCGCCCGCCAGGTCTGGGGCGAGCGCAGCGCGGTGGCAGCGGCGGGCTGACCTGCCGCCTCGGGCTGGTCAGCGCGGCAGATTCGCCTCGATCACCGAGACGATCTCGGGGGCGTCGGGCTTCGTCTGGGGCCGGAACCGGTGCACATCGCCGTTCGGCGTCACGACGAACTTCTCGAAGTTCCACATGACCGGCCCGCGGGCGCCCTCGGCGTTGCGGATCTTCTTGAGCGCCTTGTAAAGGGGAGCCGCGTGCGAGCCGTTGACCCGGATCTTGTCCATGACGGGGAAGCTCACGCCCCACGTCATCGCGCAGTAGTCGAGGATCTCGTCCATCGAGCCGGGCTCCTGACCCATGAACTGGTTGCAGGGGAAGCCCACGACCTGCAGCCCGCGCTCGCCGTAGGTGCGCTGCAGCTGCTCGAGCTGTTCGTACTGCGGCGTCAGTCCGCACTTGGAGGCGACGTTGACCACGAGCAGCACCCCGTCGCCGAGGTCGCCGAGAGTGGTCGCGCTTCCGTCCGCTGCGGAGAAGGGGATCGAACGGATGTCGGTGGTCGCTTCGCTCACATCCCCAGGCTACGCCCGGCCCGCCGCCCGGCATCCGTCCTTCTGGGAGAATGATCCGGTGAGTACCGTCCTGTCCGCCTCCCCGCGCCTGCGGATCGGCCCGATCGCCCTGGACGCACCCGTCGTCCTCGCCCCGATGGCCGGAATCACGAACACCGCGTTCCGACGGCTCTGCCGCGAGTACGGTGCCGGGCTCTACGTCAGCGAGATGATCACGACGCGCGCTCTCGTCGAACGGAACGCGACGACCATGCGGCTGATCACCCACCACGAGTCGGAGAAGCCGCGCTCCATCCAGCTATACGGCGTGGATCCCGCGACGACCGAGGCCGCCGTGCGGCTGCTGGTCGAGGAGGATCGCGCCGACCACATCGACCTCAACTTCGGTTGTCCCGTCCCGAAGGTGACCCGGAAGGGCGGGGGAGCAGCTCTGCCGTGGAAGCTCGACCTCTTCCGCGACATCGTCACCCGGGCCGCGCGCGCCGCCGGCGACGTGCCGTTGACGGTCAAGATGCGCAAGGGCATCGACTCCGACCACCTCACCTACCTCGACGCGGGTCGCATCGCCGAAGATGCGGGCGTGTCGGCTGTCGCCCTCCACGCTCGCACGGCGGCGGAGTTCTATTCGGGTCACGCCGACTGGTCGGCCATCGCCGCGTTGAAGGAAGCGGTGACGAGCGTTCCCGTGCTCGGCAACGGCGACATCTGGTCGGCCGAGGACGCCGTGCGGATGATGGCGGAGACAGGCTGCGACGGCGTCGTGGTCGGGCGCGGATGCCTCGGACGCCCGTGGCTGTTCGGTGACCTCGCCCGCGCGCTCGGCGAGCCCGGCTCGGCGGGGCCCGAGGTGGATGCGAGCCTGGGATTCGTGGCGACGGCGTTCCGCCGCCACGCCGAGCTGCTCGTGGAGTTCTTCGAGGACGAAGGGCGCGGGTGCCGCGACATCCGCAAGCACGTCGCCTGGTACTTCAAGGGCTACCCCGTGGGCGGAGACACGCGCGCACGCCTGGCGACGGCTTCGAGCCTCGCCGAGATCGACGAGATCCTGGCGACCCTCGACTGGTCGGCGCCCTACCCGGGCGCGGCCGCCGAGGGCCAGCGCGGGCGCGCCGGCACGCCGAAGCGTCCCGCGCTTCCCGACCGGTGGCTCGATTCCCGCGAAGTCGACGCGGCGGAGTCCTCGGCCATCGCGGCAGCGGAGATCGAGAACAGTGGTGGCTGAGGTCACGGGCGGAGTCGGCGTCTCGGCCGGGCGCCCCGCCGGCTACGACGATCACGACGCCGCTCGTTTCCACCGCGAGGAGCACCGCTCGCGCCGCGACAGCTTCGCCCGCGATCGTGCACGCGTGCTGCATTCGGGAGCGCTGCGCCGCCTCGCCGCGAAGACCCAGGTGCTGAGCCCGGCGAGCCCCGCCGACTTCGCGCGCAACCGACTGACGCACTCCCTCGAGGTGGCGCAGGTCGGTCGCGAACTCGCGATCGCCCTCGAGCTCTCTCCCGACGTCGTCGACACCGCCTGCCTGTGCCACGACCTCGGGCATCCCCCCTTCGGGCACAACGGCGAGCGAGCGCTCAACGACTGGGCGGAAGACATCGGCGGCTTCGAGGGCAACGCGCAGTCGCTGCGCATCGTGTCGCGGCTCGAGCCGAAGGTCGTCGACGCGTTCGGCCAGAGCGCGGGCCTGAACCTCACGCGCGCCAGCCTCGACGCGACGTGCAAGTACCCGTGGACGGTGGAGCACGCCATCCCCGACCCCGGCGGGCGGCAGAAGTTCGGCGTGTACCCCGAGGACGAAGCGGTCTTCCGGTGGATGCGGGAGGGCGCACCGGGACGCCTGCGGTGCATCGAAGCCGAGGTCATGGACCTCTCCGACGACATCGCCTACTCGGTGCACGACTTCGAGGACGCCGTGCTGAACGGCTACCTCGACCCCGCGCGGCTCGCCGACCCCCGTGAGCGCGAGGCCCTGCTCACGGCGATCCAGAGCTGGGTGGGCTACGGCTTCACGAAGGACGAGCTGGGTGACGCGCTGTACCGCCTCACCCGGCTGCCGGAGTGGCTCACGTCGTACGACGGCTCGCGCGCGGCGATGGCGAGGCTCAAGAACCTCACCTCCGACCTCATCGGACGCTTCGCCCGCGCCGCGACGGCGGCAACGCGCGAGCACTACGACGTCCCCGTCCTGACGCGCTTCGGCGGCAGGGTCATCGTGCCCCGCGTGATCGAGGTCGAGATGGCCGTGCTCAAGGGCGTCATCGGAGCCTTCGTCGTCTCCATCGAGGGGCGCAAGGGGCTCTATAAGGAGCAGCGGCGGGTGCTGCGGCGGCTCGCCGATGCGCTGTGGGAGCGTCCCGAGCATCTCGACGCCCTGCACGCCGAGGACTTCGCCGCGGCCGTGACGGATGCCGCCCAGCGCCGGGTGATCGTCGATCAGGTCGCGACGTTGACCGACCGATTCGCGATCGAGTGGCACGGGCGGCTCGTCGGCCCAGTCGACCTGCGCGAGCTGGGCCTGTGGTCATCCGATCCGCGGGCGACGGCGCCGAGCCACTTCGCCCTGCCCGAGCCCATCGAAGGGCTCTGATGGCACGGATCCGACAGACCGACATCGAGGAGGTCAAGGCTCGCACGAACATCGGCGACATCGTCGGCGAGCGCGTCGCGCTGAAGACCGCCGGGGTGGGGTCGCTGAAGGGGCTCTGCCCGTTCCACGACGAGCGGAGTCCGAGCTTCCACGTGCGGCCCCAGGTCGGCTACTACCACTGCTTCGGGTGCGGGGAATCGGGCGACGTCTATTCGTTCCTGCGGGCGATGGACCACTTGTCCTTCACGGAGGCCGTCGAGCGCCTGGCGGCGCGCATCGGCTACCAGCTGCACTACGAGGACGGCGCCGCCGCGCCCGAGACGAGCGGCCGATCACGTTTGTATGCCGCGCACACCGCCGCCGCGGAGTTCTACCGTTCGCAGCTGTCATCCCCCGAGGCGCAGGCGGCACGGCAGTTCCTCGGCGAGCGCGGCTTCGACGCCGGGGCCGCCGCGCACTTCGGGGTGGGCTACGCGCCGCAGGGGTGGTCGGCGCTGCGCGACGCACTGCGATCGCAGGGCTTCACCGACGAGGAGCTGCTCACCGGGGGACTGGTCTCGAAGGGGCAGCGCGGGGTGTACGACCGGTTCCGCGGACGGGTCGTGTGGCCGATCCGCGACGTCGCCGGTCAGACGATCGGCTTCGGCGCCCGCCGCCTGTACGACGACGATCAGGGGCCGAAGTATCTCAACACCCCCGAGTCGCCGATCTACAAGAAGGCGCAGGTTCTGTACGGCCTCGACCTGGCGAAGAAGTCGATCTCCCGCGACCACCGCGTGGTCGTGGTCGAGGGGTACACCGACGTCATGGCGTGTCACCTCGCGGGCGTGACGGGGGCGATCGCCTCGTGCGGCACCGCTTTCGGCACCGACCACATCACCGTGCTGCGCCGCGTGATGGGCGACAGCGAGGGCAGCTCGGGCGAGGTGGTCTTCACCTTCGACCCCGACGCCGCGGGCCAGAAGGCGGCGCTTCGGGCTTTCGGCGAAGAGAAGCGCTTCGCGGCGCAGACCTATGTCGCGGTGGCGCCCGAGGGGCTGGACCCATGCGATCTGCGGCTCAACCGGGGCGACGCGGCCGTCCGAGCTCTCGTCGAGGCGAAGGCGCCGATGTTCGAGTTCGTCATGGATCAGCGTCTGTCGACCTTCGACCTCGCGACCGTCGAGGGCCGCATCGGCGCGCTGCGCGCAGCGGCGCCCATCGTCGCCGACATCCGCGACACGGCGCTCCGGCCGGGGTACACCCGGGTGCTGGCCGGCAAGCTCGGGCTCGACCTCTCGGAGGTGCAGCCCGAGGTCGAGCGCGCCGCACGGCGGAGCGCCGCGCCTGCCGGTCCCGCAGAGCGCGCGCGCGGCGAGGCGCCCGTCGCCGGCCGCAGCGACGGCGGCGGGGAGCAGGCTCCCGTGTCGGTGCGCGTGACCCTCGCATCCTTGCCGCCCGCCCTCGAGCTCGAGAAGCGCGCGCTCATGGGCGTGCTGCAGTACGGTCACCTGCTCGACAAACAGGCGGTCGACATCGCACTCGGGCTGCCCATGCCGCACCCGGCGCTCGAAGCCGTGCGTCAGGCCGTGTCGATGCAGCCCGACCTGACCCGCCCGGGCTGGACTTCTGCAGCCGTCGACGCGACGCGGGAGCCCTACCGCACCCTCGCGATCGAGCTGCTCACGGCGGACTTCCCGGCGGGAACCGAGCGCATCGCGCAGACGACCGCGATGGAATCGCTCCGCAAACTGCGCCAGCGGGCACTGGATCGGGAGAAGGCCGAGCTGCGGAGCGCGCAGCAGCGTCTCGAGCCGGGGTCGCCCGAGTTCCGGTCGATCGGCGTCGCCATCCGCGACCTCGACCTGCGGCTGCGTCAGCTCATGGAAGCCGAATAGCCGCTCCGGCGCCGAGTAGCGGTCGGGCGGCGAAACGGGCAGGATGAACCGCATGTCCCGACGACCCGACGCGGAAATCGCGGTGCGCTGCGACGATCTCTCGATCGCTCGGACGGGCGATGCGGACCGTGTCGTCGAAGGGGTGAGCGCGACGGTGCACGCGGGCGAGGCGCTCGCCGTGATGGGGGCGACCGGGTCGGGGAAGTCGACCCTGCTCGCCGTGCTCGCCGGCGCTGCGCCTCCCGACGTCGGGGTGGTCGGAGGCTCGGGCGAGGTGGCGGGTCTCTCCGTGCGCAAGGGCGGGCGCACTCGGCGCATGCTGACCTACTACGCGGGTTACATGCCGCAAGCGGCCGGGGCGTCGCTCCCGGCTCGTCTCACCGTGGCCGAGGTCATCGCCGAGCCCATCTCGTCGCGAGATCGTCGTGTCAGTCAGCGTGCGCTGTCGTTGCGCGTCGCGTCGCTCCTCGACGAGCTCCACCTCCCGCTCGGGGCGGCATCGCAGTACCCCTACGAGCTCAGCGCCGGGATGCGGCAGCGCGTGGCGCTCGCGCGGGCGCTGGTGCTCGACCCGAAGGTCTTCGTCGGCGACGACCCGTACGCCAACCTCGACATCGAGGTGCGCATCGCGGCCCGCGAGGCGCTGCTCTCGCGTCGTGACGACACCGGCATGGCGATCGTCATCGCGACCAACGACGTCGAGACCGCCGAGGAACTGGATGCCGCGGCTCTCGTCCTCCACGGCGGGCGGCCGGTGGGGTACGGTGCGACGGCATCCGACGTCGCCTGGACTCCGGATGGGCGCTCGAGGGCGTCGTGAGCATCCGACCCGCCCGGCGGTCGGCCGGTGTCGTGAGCACCCCTCGAGCTTTGCTAATATAGACGGGTTGCCCAGCGCGAGCGGGTGACTGATCCTCGGTAGCTCAATTGGCAGAGCAATCGGCTGTTAACCGATAGGTTCTTGGTTCGAGTCCAAGCCGGGGAGCGAGAGACCCGCGTCATCTACCGCGGCTCTCACCGAAGGCCCGGGCTTCCACCCCGGGCCTTTACTCATTCCCGGTGCGCTCGGCCCCGCGAGGACTTCGCGGTGCGGCGAGGAGTTCGCGGCCCTGCCATGCTGTCCGGCGCTTCGCCCAGCGGGGAGACGCGTCAGCTCAGCCGAAGACGTGCAGTCCGAGGTCTGCGCTCAGCACCTCCGCGGCGATCCGGCCGCGGACGCTCGTGCCCTGCTCGTCGAGGGGCGGGCTGATGACGACCGCGCCCAGGGCTCCCGGCGCCGACATGACGATGGCCCCCGAGACGCTCGACTTCGCGGGGATGCCGACGGCGCGCATCCACCGGCCCGACCCGTCGTACACTCCGCAGGTCGCCATCACGGCCACCGTGTCGCGTGCTATCTCGGCTGAGACGACGCGCTCACCCGTGATCGGGTTCACACCGCCGAGGGCGAGCGTCGCCCCCATGACGGCGAGGACCTCCGCGTCGACGAGAACGGCGCACGCCCGGGCGTATACGGCCACGGCGTCGTCGGCGGAGCACGTGAGCGTTCCCTCGGCGCGCATGAGGTGCGCCAGGGCGTGATTGCGGTCGCCCAGCAGGTGCTCGCTGCGCGCGACGTCCTCGTCGATCTCGAGCGGACGCCCGGCGAACCGCGACAGGCCCGCGAGGATCCGTTCGGATCGCGCGTCGGGGCTGTCGCCGTCGACGAGCGCGCAGGTCAGGATGGCGCCGGCGTTCACCATCGGGTTCGGCGGTCGCCCCGTGTCGCTTTCGAGCTTGATCGCATCGAACGCCTCGCCCGTCGGCTCGATGCCGACCCGGTCGAGGGCGGCACCGTCGGTGTCGGCCAGAGCGAGGGCGAACAGGAACGGCTTGACCGCCGACTGGATACTGAAGGGCACCGTGCCGTCCGCAGACGAATGGACCGTCCCATCGGGCAGAGCCAGCGCGATGGCGCACAAGTCGGGGTCGGCTTCGGCGAGCTGAGGGATGCTCGACGACCGTTCGCCGCCGCGCTCAAGGAGCACGCGCTGACGCAGCGCGTCGAGATCGTACTCGCGCGGTTCGGCGGCCGAGTCCACGGGTCAGGCGTCCAGGTCGTCGACGCCCGGCAGCCAGGCGTTGCCCGGCCGGCCCCACCCGCGCTTGCGAGCGATCTTCTGCGTGGTCTTCCAGTCCGAGTCGTCGAGGCGGTCGATGTACAGGATGCCGTCGAGGTGATCGAACTCGTGCTGCACGATGCGAGCCCGCCAGCCGTCGACGCGGATCTCGACGGGGGCGCCGGTGAGGTCGAGTCCTGTCACGAGCACCTCGTCGGAACGTCGCAGCGGGAACCGCTCGCCGGGGAAGGAGAGGCAGCCCTCGGACTCCTCGTCGGGGTCGGCGCTGCCGGGCTCGAGCGGGCGCACCCACAGCTCCGGGTTGATGATCTCGCCGCGCCACGGAAGCCCGTCGTCGTCCTGGTAGTTGTAGACGAAGATCCGCAGGCCGACGCCGACCTGCGGGGCGGCCAGGCCGACTCCGGGAGCGGCGTCCATGGTCTCGTACATGTCGGCGATGAGCTGGCGGACCTCGTCGTTGATCTCGGTGACGGGCTCGGCGGGGGCGTGCAGCACGGGGTCGCCCATGATGCGAATCGGAAGAACGGGCACGTTGCGAGCCTAATCGAGCCTGCTTCGCCGTTATGGTCGAGAGGTGATTCCGTTTGTCGCGAGCCTCGATGACGTCACCGATCAGCTGATCGGGGTGTTCCGCGAACCGAGAATCCTCATCGGCATCCCCCTCGCGCTGCTCGGCGCCGTCTTCATGTCGTTCGGTGCTCTGTACCAGCACCGCGGCGTGCAGAAGGTCGAACGCCTGACGAACTCGTCGGGAAGCGCCGGTCTCAACGGTGCGCAGCTGATGAGTCTGCTCAAGCGCCCGTCCTGGGTCGCGGGCACCGTCATGCTGGGTCTCGCCATCGTCTGCCAGCTGGCGGCGCTGACCTTCGCCCCGCTCATCCTCGTGCAGCCGCTCGGTGCGATCTCCCTCGTCATCACGACGCTCCTGAACGCCCGCATCACCGGCGTCAAGCCGACGGGGCGCTCGGTGCGGTCGATCATCCTGTGCGTCGGCGGCATCCTCGCCTTCGTGACGGTAGCCGCCCTCGTGGCGACGGAAGAGCCGATCGACCAGGCCCAGCTCATCACCATCCTGGCGCTGCTCGCGGGAGTCCTCGTCATCTCGGGAGCCGTCTGGATGCTGGTGCGCAAGCGCGCCAAGCCGCTGTTCTACATCGCCGCCTCCGGCATCGTCTACGGCTTCGTGGCGACGCTCGCGAAGGTCGTCATCTCACGCATCCAGAATGGCGACTTCGAGTGGTTGACGCTGCTCTGCCTCGTCGGCCTCATCACCGCAACCGCGGTCGGCGCCTACTTCGTGCAGACGGCGTACTCCGTCGGTCCGCCCGACCTCGTCATCGCCGGCCTCACCGTGATCGATCCGATCGTCGCGGTCATCATCGGCATCGTGATCCTCCGCGAGGCGGCGACGGCACCCTGGCCCGCTTTCGTGGGATTCGCCATCGCCGGAGCGGTCGCCGTCTACGGCGTGACCTCGCTTGCTCGCAACCACCCGCAGGTCGTGCTCGACAGTCAGCAGCTCCCGATTCCGCGAGGAAGCAAGGGACGCACGATCGACGACTGACCCGCGCGCGGGCGCAGGGACCCGCGCGATAGGCTCGTCATCGCAGGGGGCGGTGGCCAAGCTGGTCAAGGCAGCGGGCTCATAACCCGACGATCGTGGGTTCAAGTCCCACCCGCCCTACACACGAATGGCCGCCCGTAGGCGGCCATTCGCTTCGCTGAGGTGTTGCCCGTCAGGGGTGCGTGATCGCGGGATCCTGCGGGAAGTCGGTGTTGTCGTCGCCCTTTTCGAGGTCGGCTCCGGCGCGCGCCGCGTCGGCCTTGACCTCGTCGCTGGCGGCATCCGTCGGTGCGCCGCCGTCGGCGCGCGCGTCGTCGGCGTGGCGGTCGTGGGGAGTGCTGTCGGTCATCCTGCATCCTTTCGTCGGGTTCCACGATGCGCGTCCAGCCCGCTGCGGGAAAGGCGCTTGACAGCGGCCCGTCGACGAAATCGTGACACGCTTGTGATTCTCCAGCTTCGTAGGCGATAATCGACGCGACAACCGAACACACCGCCGGCATCCGGTCACAGGTCGTAGGGGAAGACGTACCTGATGAAACGGAGAAGTCATGGCGACACCACAGGCGCGTGGAGTGATCTTCATCCACTCCGCGCCACGCGCGTTGTGCCCGCACCTCGAGTGGGCGGCGGGACGCGCGCTCGGCCGCGCGGTCAACTTCGACTGGGATGACCAGCCGGTGCTCGACGGCAGCCGCCGCGCCGAGTTCTATTGGGAAGGGCCCGCCGGCACCGGCGCAGCTCTCGCGACCGCGATCCGCGGCTGGGAGCACCTGCGCTTCGAGGTCTCGGAGGATCCCACCCCGCGCAGTGACGGTGGCCGGTGGATGCACACTCCGAGCCTCGGCATCCACTACGCCCAGACGGATGCCTCCGGCAACGTCGTGATCGGGGAGGATCGCATCCGCTACGCCGTCGAGATCGCGGCCGGAGACGTGCGCGAACTGCAGCGCGAGCTGGATGTCGCCCTGGGCGCGGCGTGGGACGAAGAGCTCGAGCCCTTCCGCCACGCGAGCGACGACGCCGCCGTCGTGTGGCTGCACAAGGTGGGCTGACCCGCTCCAACACAGACCTCAGTCGGCCCGTGCGTCCGTACCGAGCCCCGGTGCTGAAGTCCCGGGGAACGGGAGCACGTACGGGCCGGCTGACCCGAAGGAAGAGCAGAGCCCCCGGGAGTTCGTTCCCGGGGGCTCTGCGCGTTCGAGCGGTCGGCGGTCAGGCCGTGCGGAACGCGACGACCGCGTTGTGTCCGCCGAAGCCGAACGAGTTGCTGATCGCGAGCAGGTCGCCGCTGCCGAGGCTCTGGGTCTCGCCCGATACCCGGAACGGGACGGCGGGGTCCTGCTCGGAGATGTTGATCGTCGGCGGCGCGATGCGCTCGCGCAACGCGAGGATCGTGAAGATCGCCTCGAGCGCGCCGGTCCCGCCCAGCAGGTGACCGGTGGATGCCTTCGTCGCCGACACCGGGATCTCATCGACCCGGTCGCCGAACACGCTGCGCAGCGCCTGGTACTCGTTGGGGTCGCCGACCGGCGTCGACGTCGCATGGGCGTTGATGTGGGCGACGTCGTCGGGCGAGGCGTCCGCCTGCTCGAGCGCTGCCCGGACGGCGCGCGACGCGCCCGCGCCCTCGGGGTCGTTGGCCGTGATGTGGTACGAGTCGGCCGTGACGCCGCCTCCGACCGCGTAGGCGTAGATCTTCGCGCCCCGTGCCTTCGCGTGCTCCTCCGTCTCGAGGATGAGCACACCGGCGCCTTCACCCATGACGAACCCGTCGCGGTCGACGCTCGTCGGGCGCGAGGCCGTGGCGGGATCGTCGTTGCGACGCGACAGGGCCTGCATCGAAGCGAACGACGCCATCGTGATGGGGTGGATGGCCGATTCGGTGCCGCCCGCGATCACGATGTCGGCGAGGCCGTCCTGCAGGTGCTCGATCGCGTTGACGATCGACTCCGTGCTCGAGGCGCACGCGCTCGCCACGGTGCGGGCGAAAGCGCGGGCACGGAAGTGGAGCGAGAGGTTGCCCGCCGCCGCGTTGGGCATCAGCATCGGGACGGTCATCGGGAGGACCCGACGTGGCCCCTTCTCGCGGAGGGTGTCCCATGCGTCGAGCAGGGTCCACACGCCGCCGATGCCGGTGGCGAAGTCGACGCCCAAGCGCTCGGGGTCGACGTCCGGACTGCCGGCATCCGCCCACGCCTCCATCGCCGCGACCATCGCGAACTGCGATGCGGGGTCGAGACGCTTGGCGACGGGGCGCTCGAGCACGGTGTCGGGCCGCACGATCGCCTCGGCGGCGAAGTGAACCGGGATCTGGTACTTCTCGATCCACTCGTGCTCGAGGGTGCGCGAGCCGGAACGGCCGGCCAGCAGGCCCTCCCAGCTCTCGGGCGCGGTGCCGCCCAGGGGCGATGACGCTCCGATTCCGGTGACGACGATACGCGGGGTGCTCATGGATCTCCTCGGTGGAACCCCGGCGGGGGCGTGCGCCCCCGCCGGTGCGGGTTACGCCTGGTTGGACGTGATGTAGGTGACGGCGTCGCCGACGGTCTTGAGGTTCTTGACCTCTTCGTCGGGAATGGTGACGCCGAACTTCTCCTCGGCGTTGACGACGATCGTCATCATCGAGATGGAGTCGATGTCGAGATCGTCGGTGAACGACTTCTCCGCAGCGACCTCGTCGGCCGAGATGCCGGTCTCGTCGGTGATGAGCTCGGCGAGTCCTGCGAGGACCTCGTCGTTGCTGAATGCCATGGGGTTTCTCCTTGTTATCTCTGGACCGACCCGGACGCGGGCCGCTGTTCAGTCTAGGTGCGGGGGCCCGCGCGATCAGGGAAGAACGACGACCTGCGCGCCGAAGACGAGCCCCGCGCCGAAGCCGATCTGAAGCGCCAGGCCGCCGCTCAGCTCGGGCTGCTCCTCGAGCAGGCGGTGGGTGGCGAGCGGGATCGATGCGGCCGACGTGTTGCCGGTGGTCTCGATGTCGCGACCGATCGCGACGGTCTCGGGCAGACCGAGCTGCTTGGCGAACTCGTCGATGATGCGCATGTTGGCCTGGTGGGGGATGAACGCGGCGAGGTCGGTCGCCTGGATGCCGGCCTCCTCGATCGCGCGTCGCGCGACCTTCACCATCTCCCACACCGCCCAGCGGAACACCGTCGGGCCCTCCTGGCGCAGGGTCGGCCACGGCGCGGTGCCGTCGCGGAACTCCGCGAGAGTGTGGTTCATGCCGACCGCGTCGGCCTTCGACCCGTCCGAGCCCCAGACCGTCGGACCGATGCCGGGGGTGTCGCTCGGGCCGATGATGGCGGCGCCGGCGCCGTCTCCGAGCAGGAACGAGATCGTCCGGTCGGTCGGATCGACGATGTCGCTGAGCTTCTCCGCACCGACGACCGCGACATAGCGCGCCGAGCCCGCGCGCACGAGCGCATCGGCCTGGGTCACGGCGTACGAGAAGCCGGCGCACGCGGCGTTGACGTCGTAGGCCGCGGCCGGGTTGGCCCCGACGCGGTGTGCGACGATCGCGGAGACGGACGGCGTCTGCTTCGGGTTCGAGATCGTCGAGACGATCACTGCGTCGACCTGGTCGGCCGGCACCCCGCTGCGCTGGATGGCTTCGGCGACGGCGTCCGCGGCCAGGTCGATGACCGTGGTGTCCTTGTCGGCGCGCACGCGCGTGACGATGCCCGTGCGCTGGCGGATCCACTCGTCGCTCGAGTTGATCGGACCCACGAGATCGTCGTTGGGCACGGCGTTCTCGCCGCGCGCGGCGCCGTACGCGTAGATGCGGGTGTGCGCGGGGCCGGTGGCCTGGCGAATGGCGGCGGTCATGCGACACCTCCGGAGATGAGAGCGGATGCGGCGACGAGGTCGTCGGG
This sequence comes from Microbacterium arborescens, assembly GCF_049707515.1. Classification (GTDB taxonomy): domain Bacteria; phylum Actinomycetota; class Actinomycetes; order Actinomycetales; family Microbacteriaceae; genus Microbacterium; species Microbacterium arborescens_B. The sequence continues at coordinate 432,107 of NZ_JBNAFI010000002.1, forward strand.
GGTCTTGACGGCGACAGAGGGGACGCCGCGCAGTGCGCGTTTGGCGAGGCCGACGAGGGTGCCGGCGGGAGCGAACTCGATGATGCCGGTGACGCCCTGTTCTGCGAAGGAGGCCATGCACAGGTCCCACCGCACCGGCGAGGCGACCTGGGCGACCAGCCGGTCGAGCGCGTCGCGCCCGTCGGCGACGACGGCGCCGTCGCGGTTGGACCACAGCGTCAGCGCCGGGTCGCCCACCGAGGTGGCGGAAGCCGCCGCGGCGAGCGTCTCGACGGCGGGTGCCATGTAACGCGTGTGGAAGGCGCCGGCGACCTTCAGCGGGATGACGCGCGTCGCAGGAACCGGCTCGGCCGCCAGCGCGGCGAGGGCCTCGAGCGCGCCCGCCGCGACGATCTGACCGCCGCCGTTGTAGTTGGCGGGGGTGAGGTCGAGTTCGGCGAGTCGGGCGACCACGGCATCCTGGTCTCCGCCGATAACGGCGCTCATGCCGGTCGGCTCGCGCGTCGCGGCATCCGCCATGGCACGGCCGCGGAGTCCGACCAGACGCATCGCATCGGTGTCGTCGAGCACTCCCGCGGCCGACAGCGCAGCGATTTCGCCCACGGAGTGACCGGCGACGCCCGAAGGACGAGCGCCTTCGCGCGTCAGCGCATCGTAGGAGAGCAGACTCGCCGCGACGATGAGCGGCTGCGCCACGGCGGTGTCGCGGATGCGGTCGGCATCCCACTCCGTGCCCGCGGCGACCAGGTCGACCTCAGCGAGCTCCGAGAACTGCTCGAGGCGCTCGCGGGCTCCGTCCAGTTCGAGCCACGGGGTGAGGAACCCGGGGGACTGCGACCCCTGCCCGGGGAAGACGGCGATGATCACTGTTACATCCTTCCAAGTTCAGTAGTCCGCCCGCTGGCGGCAACATCTCAACAATCCGGCGAACCTTTGTGTCGACCGTACAGCTGCAGGGTCGAATGGCGGCGGCGGGAGCTCGAAGCGCCGTCAGCCCCGCCGCGACTGGGGGGTGCGGCGACGCGTCAGATCGTTCCCGATCGACCCGAGGATCAGGGCCGTCTGCAGGATGAGCGCTTCGCGCGGGCCCGTCGCGTCCCACCCGATGACATCCGACACGCGCTTCAACCGGTAGCGCACGGTGTTCGGGTGCACGAAGAGCTCCCGCGCGGTCGCCTCGAGCGACCGGCCGTTGTCGAGATAGCTCCACAGGGTCGCGACGAGGTCGGCCGAGTGCGCGAGGAGCGGCCGGTAGATGCGCTCGACCAGGGTGGCCTTGGCGACGGGATCTCCGGCGAGAGCGCGCTCGGGAAGCAGATCGTCGGCCTCGACGGGGCGCGGCGCGTGGCGCCACGCACCCGCGACCGCGAAACCGGCGAGGGCGGCGCGCGCGCTCTGACTCGCGTCGACGAGAGCGGGCACCGTCGGTCCCAGCACGAGGTATCCGGAGCCGAAGCCCGGTTCGAGACGCGCTGCGATCTCGAGGAACGTGAGCTCCGGAGCAGGCTCGACCCGGCCCGGCAGATCGGCGCGGCCGATCACGAGCACGAGTCGCAGCCCCTGCACGCCGATGAGGACGTCCACGCCCATCTTGCGCGCCGCGCGACGCAGCTGATCGACGTCGAGCTGGGGGGGAGCGGTGCCCACCAGGACGGCGACGGCCCCGTGGCCGTGCCAGCCGAGGGCCGCGATGCGGCTCGGCAGCTCCTCATCCGTCTCGCCCGTGAGGATCGAGTCGACCACGAGCGCCTCGAGGCGCGCATCCCACAACCCTCGTGCTTCCGCGGCCCGCGCGTACACGTCGGCGGCGGCGAACGCCACATCCCGCGAGTACTTCAGGATCGCCTCGCGGACGTCGTCGCCCCGGTGCGCGACCCGCTCCTCGGTGACCTCGACGGTCACCCGCACCAGCTGCAGCGTCTGCGTCAGGCTGACGCTTCGCAGCAGCTCGCGCGGAGCGGCGGCGAAGATGTCGGCCGCGATGCGCGGCGTCGAGCTCGGATCCTCGTACCACTGGATGAACGAGGTGATGCCCGCCTGCGCGACCAGTCCCACGGAGGACCGGCGCGCAGGCGGCATCTCGGCGTACCAGGGCAGCGTCTCCTCGAGCCGATTGATCGTGGCCGTGGCCAGATCACCCGAGATCCGGCGGAGCCACGCGAGTGTCTCCGCCTTCGAACTGTCGTCGGTCACCGAGGGGTCAGCTCTCGCCGCCCGCGTTCCCGCTCGTGCCCGCCGTCACGTCGTGAAGGCGGTAGCGCTCGATCGCCTGGGCCGACAGACCGCGGTCGACGACGCCGTCGTCGGCGAGCGCCTGCAGCGTCCGCACGACGATCGACGGACCGTCGATCTTGAAGAACCGACGTGCGGCGGGGCGGGTGTCGGAGAAGCCGAAGCCCTCGGCGCCCAGCGTTGCGAAGCGGCGCGGAACCCACGGCCGGATCTGGTCCTGCACGGCGTGCATGAAGTCGCTCACCGCGACGACCGGACCCTCGGAGTCGTTGAGCTTCTGCGTCACGAACGCCGTGCGCGGCTCATCGGTCGGGTGCAGGAAGTTGTGCTCGTCGACGGCGAGGCCGTCGCGTCGCAGCTCCGTCCAGCTCGTGACCGACCAGACATCGGCGATCACGCCCCAGTCGTCCTTTAGCAGCTTCTGCGCCTCGTAGGCCCACGGCACACCGACGCCCGAGGCGAGCAGCTGGGCGCGGGGACCGTCGCCCTCGCCGACGCTCACGCGGTGGATGCCGCGGACGATGCCGTCGACATCGACGTCCTCCGGCTCCTTCGGCTGCACGAGCGGCTCGTTGTAGAGCGTGATGTAGTACATCACGTTGGGATCGGGGTGCTCGCCGCCGTACATGCGCTCGAGGCCCGAGCGGACGATGTGCGCGATCTCGTACCCGTATGCCGGGTCGTACGACACGGTGGCGGGGTTCGTCGAGGCGAGCAGGTGCGAGTGGCCGTCGGCGTGCTGGAGGCCCTCGCCGGTCAGCGTGGTGCGACCGGCGGTGGCGCCCATGATGAACCCGCGCGCCATCTGGTCGCCCGCTGCCCACTGCGCGTCGCCGGTGCGCTGGAACCCGAACATCGAGTAGAAGACGTACACCGGGATGAGCGGCTCGCCGTGCGTGGCGTACGAGGTGCCGACGGCGGTGAACGCCGCGACGGCACCGGCCTCGTTGATGCCGACGTGCAGGATCTGGCCCTGGGGGCTCTCCTTGTAGGCCAGCAGCAGCTCGCGGTCGACCGAGGTGTAGTTCTGGCCGTGCGGGTTGTAGATCTTGGCCGTCGGGAAGTACGCGTCCATGCCGAACGTGCGCGCCTCGTCGGGGATGATCGGCACGATGCGGTGACCGAAGTCCTTCGAGCGCAGCAGGTCCTTGAGCAGCCGGACGAAGGCCATCGTGGTGGCGATCTCCTGCGTGCCGGAGCCCTTCTTCGGCAGGGCGTACGACTCGTCGCCGGGCAGCGTGACCGGTGCGTGGGTCGTCCGGCGCTGGGGCAGGAAGCCGCCCAGCTCGCGGCGACGGTCCAGCATGTAGCGGATCGTCTCGTCTTCGGCGCCCGGGTGGTAGTACGGCGGCAGGTAGGGGTTCTCTTCCAGCTGCGCGTCGGTGATCGGGATGCGCATCGAGTCGCGGAATTGCTTGAGGTTCTCGAGCGTCATCTTCTTCATCTGGTGGGTCGCGTTGCGGCCCTCGAAGTGGTGACCGAGACCGTAGCCCTTGATCGTCTTCGCGAGGATGACGGTCGGCTGGCCCTTGTGCTCCATCGCCTGCTTGTACGCGGCGTAGACCTTCTGGTAGTCGAGCCCGCCGCGGCGGAGCTTGCCCCAGATCTCATCGTCGGACCAGTCCTTCACGAGCGACGCGGTGCGCTCGTCGCGCCCGAAGAAGTGCTCGCGGATGAAGGCGCCGTCCTCGGCGCGGTAGGTCTGGAAGTCGCCGTCGGGAGTGGTGTTCATGAGGCGGACGAGGGCTCCCTCGTCGTCCTGCGAGAGCAGTTCGTCCCAGCCACGGCCCCAGACGACCTTGATGACGTTCCAGCCGGCACCGCGGAAGTAGGCCTCGAGCTCCTGGACGATCTTGCCGTTTCCGCGCACCGGGCCGTCGAGACGCTGCAGGTTGCAGTTGATCACGAACGTCAGGTTGTCGAGGCCCTCGTTCGCCGCCACCTGAAGCTGACCGCGGCTCTCGACCTCGTCCATCTCGCCGTCGCCGAGGAACGCCCAGACGTGCGAGTCGGAGACGTCCTTGATGCCGCGGTTCGTCAGGTACTTGTTGTTCATCGCCTGGTAGATGGCGTTGATCGGGCCGAGGCCCATCGACACCGTCGGGAACTGCCAGTAGTCCGGCATGAGGCGCGGGTGCGGGTACGACGGGATGCCGTTGGGTGCCTTCGACGCCTCCTGGCGGAAGCCGTCGAGCTGGTCCTCGGTGAGGCGGCCCTCGAGGTACGAGCGCGCGTAGATACCGGGGGAGGCGTGGCCCTGGATGAAGATCTGGTCGCCGCCCGAGGGGTGCTCGGGGCCGCGGAAGAAGTGGTTGAACCCGACTTCGTAGAGAGAGGCCGAGGAGGCGTAGGTGGAGATGTGGCCGCCGACGCCGATGCCGGGGCGCTGCGCGCGGTGCACCGTGACCGCGGCGTTCCAGCGGATCCAGCGGCGGTAGCGGCGCTCGAGCTCTTCGTCGCCGGGGAACTCCGGCTCGTTCTCGGGAGCGATGGTGTTGATGTAGTCCGTCACCGGGACCTGGGGGACGTTCAGCTGCAGCTCGTGCGAGGCCTGCAACAGGCTCAGCATGATCTCGCGACCGCGACCCGAGCCCTTCGCGTCGACCAGCTGGCGCAGCGACTCCTGCCATTCACCGGTCTCTTCCGGGTCGCTGTCCAGGGCGTCCTGGGAGTAGGGGTCTTGATCGTTGACAGTCACGGGCGACCTTTCTCGTATGGCAGATCGTGCCAGGTAATCACCACGGGCAGGGCGCGGGCGTTGTCGGGCGCGCACAAGCACCGCACGACAGCCTACTCACGCTCGGAGGGGTCGGCGCTCTCGTAGACTGAGACCAGGGGCCTATAGCTCAGTTGGTTAGAGCACCTCGTTTACACCGAGGGAGTCGGGAGTTCGAGTCTCTCTGGGCCCACATGAAAGCCACCCCCGCCGATCAGCTGCTGCTGCTGGACATCGCTCGCCTCGACGCGCAGGCTCGCGCAGCGGAGGCCGCGAAGCGCAATCCGGCTCAGGCGGCACGTGTGAACGAGCTGCTGGCGCGCCGCCAGGAGCTGTCGGTCGAGCTCACGGGTCTCCTGGGCAAGCGCGACGACATCGAGGCCGAGCTGGGGCGCATCGCGTCCGACGTCGCCGTCGTCGATGCGCGAGCGGCTCGTGACGCTGACCGGCTCGCGGCCACTTCGAACCCGAAGGACGCTCAGGGCCTCGAGCACGAGATCGCGTCGCTCGCGCGCCGCAAGAGCGAACTCGAAGACGGGCAGCTCGCGGCGATGGAGCGCCTCGAGGCCGCCGACGCCGCCGTCGCCGCTCAGCAGAGCCTGATCGCCGAGATCAACGACGAGGGCGGCCGGCTCAGCGCGGAAGGCAAGGCGGCGGTCGCCGAGGCGCAGGCGCGTCTCGATGCGGCGACGCGCGACCGTGCCGCCGTCGCTGCGCGCGTGCCGGCCGATCTGCTCGCCCGCTACGAGACGCTCGCCCAGCGCACGCCGGGTGCGGGTCTTCTGCAGCGGCGAACCTGCGGTGGATGCCACATGGAGCTCTCGGGCACCGATCTGCAGGCGATCGGCCAGGCGGCGGCCGACGACGTCGTCACGTGCCCCGAGTGCGGCTGCGTCCTGGTCCGCACCGACGAATCCGGCCTGTGAACCGTCGATGACGACGCCGCGCGCCCGTTGGCGCGCGGTCGGGCGTCGCGGTGACGGAGCCGTCGATGTGGCGGTCGTGGATGCTGCGGGGTCGATGACCGATCGACGCGTCATCTCATCCGCTGATCTGCCGGCGGAAATGGCCGCGGATGCGGAGGCCCGCTGGATCTGGTCGGACACGACATCCTGGTACCACGGCATCCTGGCGGCCGGTGTCCGAGTGGCGCGCTGCCACGATGTGCGGCTGTGCCACGCGATCCTGCGCGACAGTTCTCTCGTGGCCGATGCCGCCGACCTGCGCGCGGCGACCGCCTGGGACGCAGCGTCGGCAGATCCCTCCGCCGAGCGAGACGTCCTGTTCGCGCTGGAGCCCGCGCCCGACGCCATTCCGCACGACCTCGACGCGACCGTGGCGGAGTTCGCTCGTCAGTCCCATGCCCTCGCCGGCGCGGCCGACCCCGGTCGCCTCAGGCTGCTGACGGCCGCGGAGTCGGCCGGTGCGCTCGTCGCGGTCGAGCTCCACGCCGCAGGCGTGCCGTGGAGCCGTGATGCTCACGACGCGATCCTGGCTGACGCCCTCGGCCCGCGCCCGCGCCCCGGGGAGCTTCCGAGCCGGGTACGTGAACTCGCGGAACAGGTGCGCGCCGAGCTCGGCGACCCGACGGCGAGCCTCGACTCGCAGCCGCGTCTGCTGCGCTCGCTGCACCGGGTCGGCGTGCTCGTGGAGTCGACGGGCAAGTGGGAGCTCCGGCGCCACGAGCATCCGGTCATCGAGCCGCTGTTGGCGTACAAGCGGGCCATGCGGCTGCTCAGCGCCAACGGGTGGGCCTGGATGGACGAGTGGATACCCGCCGACCGCTTCCGTCCGGTCTACGTGCCGGGCGGCGTGGTCACGGGCCGCTGGGCGTCGTCGGGCGGGGGAGCGCTGCAGCTGCCGCGGATGCTCCGCCCCGCCGTCCGCGCGGACGAGGGCTGGCGGCTCGTCGTCGCCGACGTCGCGCAGCTCGAGCCGCGCATCCTGGCGGCGATGGCCGGCGACCTCGCGCTCGCGGATGCCGCGCGCGGGCGCGACCTGTACGAGGGCATCGTCGCGCGGGGCACCGTCCCCTCGCGGCAGGAGGCGAAGATGGCGCTCCTCGGCGCCATGTACGGGGCCACCACGGGCGACAGCGGGCGCCTCGTGCCATCGCTGCGTCGCGCGTATCCGCGGGCCATGGCACTGGTCGACGACGCCGCCCGCGTGGGCGAGGAGGGCGGTTCGGTCCGGACGCTGCTGGGCCGCACCAGCCCGGAGCCCTCGCCCACGTGGCGCGAGCTGCAGGCGGACGCCTCCGAACCCGAGGCATCCGACGCCGTCCGATCACTCGCACGGTCTCGGGCTCGCGAACGGGGTCGCTTCACGCGCAACTTCGTCGTCCAGGGTACGGCGGCCGAGTGGGCGCTCTCGTGGCTGGCCGACCTTCGGCAGCGCCTTGCAGACTTCCCCGCCGTCGGCGACCACCCGGTGACGGGGCGGGCGCACCTGGCGTTCTTCCTGCACGACGAGATCATCGTCCACGCTCCGGACGAGCACGCCGAGCGGGCGGCCGAGGCCGTGCGCGCGGCAGCGGATGCGGCCGGCCGCCTGCTGTTCGGCTCGTTCCCGCTCGACTTCCTGCTGGACGTGCGCATCGCGGCATCCGCTGAGAAAGGGTGACGACTGCGGCCGACCTGCTCGCCGGTAGACTCGTCGGGCGAATGGGTCGGCTGGACGGTCGCGTGGCGGGCAACCGCACCGAGGAACGTCCGGGCTCCACAGGACAGGACGGTGGGTAACACCCACCCGGAGTGATCCGCGAGACAGTGCCACAGAAAGCAGACCGCCGGCGTTCGCGCCGGTAAGGGTGAAAGGGTGGTGTAAGAGACCACCGGGGTCGTGGTGACACGACTCGCACGGTAAACCTCGTCCGGAGCAAGGTCAGACAGGGGATGTTGACGCGGTCCGCCGAGTCCCCGGGTAGACCGCTGGAGCGGCACGGCAACGTGTCGCCGAGAGAGATGGCCGTCCACGGGGCTCACGCCCCCGGACAGAACCCGGCGTACAGGCCGGCCCATTCGCCCCCGCCCCCTCGCGTGAGGCGCACATACGCCCATCACGCGCGGGTTGAAGCGCGCACGATCCGCGAAAGTGCGCCCGAAGCCAGAGCCCCGTCGCCCCCGGCCGCGCGGTGTCAGTTCGCGGTGGTGCCGGCGAGGTCTTCCGTGGTCGCGTCCAGGACGCCGGGGCGTTCGCCGGCGAGTGCGAGGGCCGCAGCGCCGATGATCCCCGCGTTGTTGCGGTGCACGGCGGGCACGATGGGCGTCTTCAGGTCGAGCAGCGGCAGGAACTTGTCCGCGTGCTTGGAGACGCCGCCGCCCACGACGAACAGGTCGGGGGAGAAGAGGAACTCGATGTGGCTGTAGTACCACTGCAGGCGCTCCGCCCACTCCGGCCAGTCGAGCTCGTCACGCTCCATCGCGGAGTACGCGGCCCAAGCCTCGGCATCCTTCCCGTGCTTCGCGCGGTGGACGTGGCCGAGTTCGGAGTTGGGGATCAGGACCCCGTTGTAGATCATGGCCGACCCGATGCCGGTGCCGAGGGTCGTGAGGATGACGAGTCCGTCGTGCTCGCGCGCGGCGCCGTAGCGCAGCTCGGCGACGCCGGCGACGTCGGCGTCGTTCGCGAAGTGGATCTGGCGACCGAGGCCCTTCTCGAAGAAGCTCTCGGCCTCGAAGTCGATCCAGGTGTCCGCGACGTTCGCCGCCGACAGGGTGCGCCCGTTCTTCACGATCGCCGGGAAGGCGACACCGAGCGGCACATCGTCGGCGTCGGCCACCTCGAGGCGGTCGAGGACGACCTTCACCGCGTCGAGGACGTCCGCGGGCTCAGCGCCCTTGGGCGTCGCCACCTTGATGCGGTCGGTCAGGAGTTCGCCGGTCGAGAGGTCGACGACGGCCCCCTTGATGCCGGTTCCCCCGATGTCCACCCCGACGGCCCGCGTCGCACTCGCACTCATGCCGTCCAGCCTATCGACCGCGGGCCCCGCGGATTAGGCTCGGGCTGAGCGCCGGTGCCGGCGCAGTCTGGAGCGACCATGCCCGAGAGCGTCGGCGAGTACTGGTACAACCTCACGACTCACGAGGTCGAGCGCGGCAAGCAGTCGCCGGGTGCAGACCGCGCGGGCCCCTTCGTCTCCGCCGAGGAGGCCGCACGAGCGCCGCAGATCATGGCTCAGCGTGCGCAGGCGTGGCGCGAGGACGAAGCGCGCGAAGCCGACTGGGGCACGCCGCCGTCGGAGGGCGGCCGCCGCCAGTAGTCTGGGATCCGACCCTGTCTCGGAGAGGACGCGATGGACAAGCAGCGGGACTTCGTACTGCGAACGATCGAGGAGCGCGGCGTCAAGTTCGTCCGCCTCTGGTTCACCGACGTGATCGGCACCCTGAAGTCGGTGGCCATCGCTCCGGCGGAGGTCGAGGGGGCGTTCGCCGAGGGCCTTGGCTTCGACGGGTCGGCCATCGAGGGCCTGACCCGCAGCTACGAATCGGATCTGCTCGCACATCCTGATCCGACGACCTTCCAGCTCCTGCCCTGGCGCGGCGAGATCGACCCGACCGCTCGGATGTTCTGCGACATCACGACGCCCGACGGTCAGCCGGCGGTCGCCGACCCGCGCAACGTCCTCAAGCGCACGCTCGCGAAGGCCGCCGACGCCGGGTTCACGTTCTACACGCACCCCGAGATCGAGTTCTACCTGCTGAAGTCGTCGTCGTACGGCCCGGAGGGCCCTGAGCCGGTCGACTCCGCGGGCTACTTCGACAACGTGCCCGGTGGCACGGCCCACGACTTCCGTCGTCGGTCGGTCCGGATGCTCGAAGACCTCGGCATCTCGGTCGAGTACAGCCACCACGAGGGCGGCCCCGGCCAGAACGAGATCGACCTGCGGTACGCCGACGCGCTCGCGACGGCCGACAACATCATGACCTTCCGGACCGTCATCAAAGAGGTCGCGATCGAGCAGGGGGTCTACGCGACCTTCATGCCCAAGCCCCTCAGCGGCCGCCCGGGCAGCGGGATGCACACCCACATGTCGCTCTTCGAGGGCGACGTGAACGCGTTCTACGAGGAGGGCGCGCAGTACCAGCTCTCGCAGACGGGACGCCAGTTCATCGCGGGCCTGCTCCGGCATGCCAACGAGATCTCGGCGGTGACGAACCAGTTCGTCAACTCCTACAAGCGCCTCTGGGGCGGGGACGAGGCGCCGAGCTTCATCACCTGGGGCCACAACAACCGTTCCGCGCTCGTGCGCGTGCCGATGTACAAGCCGAACAAGAGCCAGTCCTCGCGGGTCGAGTACCGCGCGCTCGACTCGGCGGCGAACCCCTACCTCGCCTACGCGCTGCTGCTCGCGGCCGGCCTCAAGGGCATCGAAGAGGGCTACGAGCTGCCCTCCGAGGCCGAAGACAACGTCTGGTCGCTGACGGACGCCGAGCGGCGCGCGCTGGGTTACGCCCCGCTGCCGGCGAGCCTCGACCATGCGCTGGAGTACATGGAGGAGTCCGAGCTCGTCGCCGAGACGCTCGGGGAGCAGGTGTTCAACTACGTGCTGCTCAACAAGCGTCGCGAGTGGCAGAACTACCGCGCCCAGGTGACGCCGTTCGAGCTCAAGAGCAACCTGGAGATGCTCTGAGGCCATGACCCGGTCACCTCGTTCGATCGGGCTGACGGGGTTGGCCCGGGCGGGCTTCGACGATCTCGGACGAGCCGATGCCGACCTCGGCGAGCTCGCCGAGCTGACCGGCATCGATCGCGACGAGCTCGTCGCCTCGGCGGAGCTCGCCGCCGATCCCGACGGGGCGGTCGCGGCGCTGCTGCAGATCGCCCGCCGCGACGCGGGCGTCGTCTCCGACGTCCTCGGGCGTCGACCGGATGCGGTGTGGTCGGTGCTCGGCGCGTCGCGGGGCTTCGCTGAGTTCTATCTCCGCCACCCCGACGAGCTCATCGATCTCGCCTCCGAGGGCGAAGGTCTCCCGACACGGGACGAGTTGAGCGCCGCCCTGCTCGAGTCCGTCGGCGCGCGAGACGGCTTCGCCGCCGACTCGGGCGACGAAGCATGGGTCGCGCTGCGGGTGCGCTACCGGCGGATGCTGGCACGCATCGCGCGCTTCGACCTCACGGCATCCGACCCGGCTCTCATCCTGCACGCGGTCGCCGCCTCCCTCGCCGACGCCGCGGGCGCTGCTCTGGAAGCCTCGCTCGCCGTCGCCCGCGCGAGGCTCGTCGCCGGAGTGCCCGGAGCGGGACGCTTCGAGCGCGACGCCGTCGCCGCGACGCGGCTGTCGGTCATCGGTATGGGAAAGGCCGGAGCGCGGGAGCTCAACTACGTGAGCGATGTCGACGTGATCTTCGTCGGCGGGTCCGCAGACGAGGATGTCGTGACCGAGGCGCAGGCGGTCGAGATCGCGACGCGACTCGCGATCCAAACGATGCGCGGGATCTCCGAGGTCGAGATCGAGCCGCCCCTGTGGGAGGTCGATCCGAACCTGCGGCCCGAGGGCAAGCAGGGAGCGCTGGTCCGGACGCTCGACTCGCACATCGCCTACTACGACCGGTGGGCGAAGAGCTGGGAGTTCCAGGCGCTGCTGAAGGCGCGCCCCCTCGCCGGCGACATCGAGCTGGGCGAGCAGTATGTCGACGCGGTGCAGCCGAAGGTCTGGGCGAGCGCCGCGCGCGACAACTTCGTCGAGAGCGTGCAGAAGATGCGCGAGCGGGTGACCGAACACATCCCGCCCGCAGAGGTCGCCCGCCAGCTCAAGCTCGGCCCCGGAGGCATCCGCGACATCGAGTTCACGGTGCAGCTGCTGCAGCTCGTCCACGGGGCTGCCGATGAGCGGATCCGCGAACGCTCCACCCTCGATGCCCTCGACGCGCTGGTCTCCGAGGGTTACATCGGGCGCGAGGATGCCGCGCGCTTCGCCCTCGACTACCGGCGGCTGCGTGTCATGGAGCACCGTTTGCAGCTGCGCGAGCTCCGGCGCACCCACCTGATGCCCGAGGACGGGGCGGCGCTCCGCACCCTCGCTCGCGCGTCCCGCATCGGTGACGGCGGTGACCGCGTCGTCGCGGTCTGGGACGAGATCAAGCGCGAGGTGCGCGAGATCCACGTGCGGCTGTTCTACCGGCCGCTGCTCTCGGCCGTCGCCGCGCTCCCGGCTGACGAGCACACCCTGTCGCCCGAGCAGGCGAAGGCGCGTCTCGCCGCGATCGGGTTCCGCGACCCCGCCGGCGCCCTGCGTCACATGGCCGCCCTGACGAGCGGTCTCAGCCGCAAGGCGGTCATCCAGCGTCACCTCATGCCCGTGATGATCCGCTGGTTCGCCGACGGCGTCGATCCCGACTACGGGCTGCTGGCGTTCCGTCGCATCAGCGAGCGGCTCGGGGACACACCGTGGTTCCTGCGCATGCTTCGGGACTCGTCGGGCGCCGCCGAGAGTCTCACCCGCCTTCTCTCCGGCTCGCGCTACGTCGGCGAGCTCATGGAATGGATCCCCGAGTCGATCGCCTGGCTCGACTCGCCCGGCCAGCTGCGTCCGCGTCCGGGCATCGTGCTGCAGGAGGAGGCGCGCGCCATCCAGACGCGGCACGCCTCCATCGACGACGCCATGTCGGCCGTCCGGGCGCTGCGTCGGCGCGAGCTGCTCCGCCTCGCGATGGCAGCGGTGGTCGGTGATCTCTCGATCGAGGAGCTCGCCGACGGGTTGACCACGATCACCGAGGTGACGATCCAGGCGACGCTGCGCGCGGTCCGGCGCGAGGTCGTTCCGCCCGAGGACGACCGCCTGGACTTCTCCGTCATCGCGATGGGCCGCTTCGGTGGCGCTGAACTCGGGTTCGGCTCCGATGCCGACATCATCTACGTCTACGAGTCCGGCGGTGTGCCCGCCCAGCGCGCCCAGGAGCTCGCGCTGCAGCTGGTACAGGGGGTGCGCCGATACTCCGAGGACCACCGCCTGCCGATCGAGCTCGACGCGGGACTGCGCCCGGAGGGGCGCAACGGCCCGCTCGTGCGCTCGCTCGAGTCGTACGCCGAGTACTACCGGCGCTGGTCGCTGTCGTGGGAGGCGCAGGCGCTCCTGCGCGCCCGCGGCGTGGCGGGAAGCGTGACGCTCATCACCCGGTTCCTCGCCCTCGCCGACGATCTGCGGTACCCCGACGCGCCGGACCCGCAGGGGCTGCGTGAGATCCGGCGCATCAAGGCTCGGGTCGAGAGCGAGCGGCTGCCGCAGGGCCAGGATCGGTCGAGGCACCTCAAGCTCGGCCCGGGCGGACTCAGCGACGTCGAATGGCTCGTGCAGTTGATCCAGCTCGAGCACGGCCACCGCGTCGGCGGATTGCGGACGACCTCGACGATCGGCGCCCTGCAGGCCGCGGTCGAGGCTCAGCTGATCCCCGGGGAGGCTGCCGACAAGCTCGCCGCCGCGTGGCGGTTGGCCAGTCGTCTCCGCTCGGCGAACACGCTTCTGTCGGGGCAGACCAGCGATGTCCTGCCCACCGATCGCACGCGCCTCGACGGAATCGGCCGTCTGCTGGGGTACCCGGCACGATCGGCGACCATCGTGGAGGAGGATTGGATGCGCGCGGCGCGTCAAGCCCGCCGCGTCTTCGAGAAGCTCTTCTACGGCTAAGGGGAAACATGTCGGTTGGTCTGCTGGCTGTCGTCGACGACATCCTGAGCGCGGCTCTGCGCGCCTCGGCGAAGTCCGCGGGTGTCGTCATCGACGATGCGGCCGTCACGCCGCAGTACGTGCAGGGCATCACTCCCGCCCGCGAACTGCCGGTCGTGGGCAAGATCGCGCTGGGATCGATCGCGAACAAGTTCCTGATCATCATCCCGGTCGCCCTGCTGCTGACCGCGTTCGCTCCCGCCGTGCTGCCCTACCTCCTCATCCTCGGTGGCATGTTCCTCTGCTACGAGGGCGCGGAGAAGGTGCTGGAGTGGTTCGGGGTGCATCACGACGCCGGCGACGACGGCCCGCGCGACGAGAAGAAGCTCGTGCTCGGGGCTGTGCGCACCGACCTCATCCTGTCGGCCGAGATCATGCTCATCTCGCTGTCGAACCTCGACGCGGACATGGGCATCTGGCAGACGCTCGCCGTTCTCGCGGTCATCGCCCTGCTGATGACGGGGATCGTCTACGGTGCCGTCGCGCTCCTCGTCAAGATCGACGACGTCGGACTGCGGATGGCCAAGAATCCGTCGTCGCGTGTGCGGCACACCGGCATGCGCATCGTGCGGTCGATGCCGGCAGTCTTCCGCGTCATCAGCGTCGTGGGGACCGTCGCGATGCTGTGGGTGGGCGGCCACCTCGTGCTCGCCAACCTCGGCGAGGTGGGCGTGACCTTCACCCTCGATCTGCTGCACGGTGTGGAGCACGCGCTCGAAGCGGCGGGCGGGGTCATCGTCTGGATCGGCGAGACCGCCGTCTCCGCCGTGGCCGGTCTGATCGTGGGGCTCGTGATCGTGGGCGTGATCACGCTGATCCGGCGCCTCCGTCACCGCGAGCCGCAGCACGCCGGAGGCGCCGGAGCGCACTGAGGTCAGTGCCGGCCCGACTCCGCGTCGGGGATCCGGTCCTGCTCGGCTTCGACGGGATCGCTGTCGAGATCGGGCACGATCGACGTGTCGTCGCGCCCGGTCTTCTGAGCGGCCGGGTCGGCGATGGGCTGCTGGTCACGGGATGCATCAGTCATGAGAGCAGTCCATCGCGACGCTCGCCGGCGGTCACGGTGGTTGACACGAAGTCAAGCCGCCTCCTCTTGCCGGCGGACTCGCCTAGCCTGGCCCCGTGATGACGACCTCGATGCTGCACGGATCCGGCCGCACCGAGTGGACCGCTCGACGACTCACCAGCGCTGCGGACCTGTCGTTCCGCGTCTGGAGCTCCGTCGCCGAACCGTCCGCTCCGACCGTGGTGCTCGTGCACGGGGTGGGGATGTCGCATCGCTCCTACCTCCGGCTGCACCCGGCTCTCGCGCGGTCTGCGACCGTCCACAGCATCGACCTGCCGGGCTTCGCCGGCCTGCCCGCGCCCAAACGCGACGTGCCGATCGCGGTGATGGCGGATGCGCTCGCCGACGTGCTCCGCCAGGTGGGAGTGGGTTCTGCCGTCCTCGTCGGACATTCGATGGGGGCTCAGTGGGTGGTCGAGACGGCAGTGCGGCATCCCGGCCTGGCAAGCGGCGTCGGCCTGGTCGGCCCGGTCGCGGACGATCGCCACCGAAGTGCCGCGGCCCAGGCCCTCGCCCTGGCGCGTGACGGGCTGCGCGAGCCGCCTCGCGTCAACGTCCGTGTCGCCGCCGACTACTTCCGCACCGGTCCGCGATGGTTCTTCGCCCAAGTGCGGCACATGCTTACCTACCCCATCGAGGAGCGCATCGCCCGCCTCGCGGTACCGGTGCTCCTCGTGCGCGGCGGGCGTGATCCGATCGCCAGCGACGAGTGGCTCGGCCGTCTGGCCGCCCGTGCGCCGGGCAGCGGCATCCTCGTCGTGCCGGGCGCGGGCCACCATGTCGAGCGCACGGCGGCGGAGGCGGTCGGGCGCGGCGTTCTGGAGCTGACGGCCGCGGCGATGGGACGGAGCGAAACGTGATCCGCGACGGTCTCCGGAACGCGACATGGTGGGTCGCCGACTACACGTATGCGGTGGTCTGGCAGGTCAGGGCGTTCTTCTCGCGCACCGATCCGGGCGACTTCGCGTCGGGGGCGGGCACCCCCATCGTCGTGCTTCCCGGCATCTACGAGACGTGGCGGTTCATGCAGCCGCTCATCACCGAACTCCACGGCCGAGGCCACCCGGTCCATGTGATCGCAGCTCTCGGACGAAACCGCTGGCCGGTGCCTCGCGCCGCACGGCACGTGACCGAGTACCTGCAGGTGCACGACCTCGACGACGTCGTCATCGTGGCGCACAGCAAGGGGGGTCTCGTCGGCAAGCAGGTGATGACGGATGCCGTCGTCGGCAGCCGCATCCGGGGGATGGTCGCTGTGGCGAGCCCGTTCGCCGGTTCCCTGTACGGGCGACTCATGCTCGTTCCGGCGCTCCGGGCCTTCTCGCCCGACGCGCCGGGCATTCAGGCGCTGGCCCGGGAGCTCGCGCCGAACGAGCGGATCGTCTCGGTCTACGGCGAGTTCGACCCGCACATCCCGGGCGGCAGTGAGCTCGACGGTGGGCGGAGCGTCCGCCTCGAGACCGGTGGGCACTTCCGCATCCTCGCGCACCCGCGGGTCATCGCGGAGGTCGTCCGCCTCGCGGAGTGACGGGTCAGTTGATGATCTCCGCGCGCTCGCGGGCCATCCGCGCGATCCGTTCGCGCCAGGTCTGCAGGGCCTCGGGTGAGAGCCGCGTCCAGTCGGTGACCTCGGCGATGACGCGCAGCGGGGAAGCGGACCGATAGGACCGCGTCGGGTTCCCGGGGAACTTCTTGTCGGTGACATTGGGGTCGTCCTCGAACTCACCGGTGGGCTCGACGACGTAGACCCGCGGTTCGCCCGCCACGGGGGCGATGTCCGCAGCGAGCCCGGCCCCGTCCTTCAGCGCCGTGAAGTACACGTGGTTCATGGTGATCTCGGGCCGGTAGTTCGACGGGAATCCCGGAGTCAGGAGATCGCCCACCCGGAGTGCGGCCTTCGTCCCGTGGAAGAACGGTCCGGGCACGTCGGAGAGATTCACCCGACCAGGATGCGCCGCGTTCGCGGGCGAAAGCAAGACGGCGGGATGGACGAAGCCCCGCCGCCCGGCTCACGAGGAGCGGGCGACGGGGCTTCGTCGAGGTTCTGCGGTCAGACGCCGAAGTACAGCTCGTACTCGTAGGGGTGAGGTCGGGCGTTGATCGGCTGGATCTCGTTCTCGATCTTGTATTCGATCCAGGTCTCGATCAGCTCGGGCGTGAAGACGCCGCCGGCCAGCAGGAACTCGTGGTCGTTGCGCAGCGCCTCGAGGGAGTCGAGCAGCGAGTTGGGAACCTGCGGGATGTTCTTGGCCTCCTCGGGGGGAAGCTCGTAGAGGTCCTTGTCGACGGGCTCGTGCGGCTCGATGCGGTTCTTGATGCCGTCCAGGCCAGCCATCATCTGAGCGGCGAACGCCAGGTACGGGTTGCCCGAGGCGTCCGGCGCGCGGAACTCGATGCGCTTGGCCTTGGGGTTGGTGCCCGTGATGGGGATCCGGATGGCAGCCGAGCGGTTTCCGGCCGAGTAGACCAGGTTGACCGGAGCCTCGTAGCCCTTGACGAGACGCTTGTACGAGTTCAGCGTCGGGTTGGTGAAGGCCAGCACCGCGGGAGCGTGCTTGAGCAGGCCGCCGATGTACCAACGGGCGATGTCGGACAGCCCGCCGTAGCCCTTCTCGTCGTAGAACAGCGGCTCGCCGTTCAGCCACAGCGACTGGTGCGTGTGCATGCCGGAGCCGTTGTCACCGAACAGGGGCTTGGGCATGAAGGTCGCGACCTTGCCCCACTCCTCGGCAGTGTTCTTGACGATGTACTTGAACTTCAGGATGTCGTCCGCCGAGTGCACCATGGTGTCGAAGCGGTAGTTGATCTCCTGCTGACCACCGGTGCCGACCTCGTGGTGCGCGCGCTCGAGGATGAGGCCCGACTCGATGAGCTTGAGGGAGATGTCGTCGCGCAGGTCGGCGGTCTTGTCGACGGGCGAGACGGGGAAGTAGCCGCCCTTGTAGGGGGTCTTGTTGCCGAGGTTGCCGCCCTCTTCGACGCGACCGGTGTTCCACGCGCCCTCCTCGGAGTCGACCGCGAAGAAGCTCGAGTTCTGCTTCACCTCGTAGCGGACGTCGTCGAAGATGTAGAACTCCGCCTCGGGGGCGAAGAACGCGGTGTCGGCGATGCCGGTCGAGGCGAGGTACTTCTCGGCCTTCTTGGCCACCTGACGCGGGTCCTTCGCGTAGATCTCGCCGTTTCGCGGGTTGTAGATGTCGAAGATCATGATCAGCGTCTTCGCCTCGCGGAACGGGTCGACGTAAGCCGTCGAGACGTCCGGGATCAGCTGCATGTCCGACTCGTGGATGTTCGCGAAGCCGCGGATCGACGAGCCGTCGAACAGCTGGCCGACCGTGAAGAACTCCTCGTCGACGGTCGAGGCCGGGATGTTGAAGTGCTGCTGCACACCGGGAAGATCCGTGAAACGGATGTCGAGGAACTTGACGTCCTCGTCCTGGATGAACTTGAGCACCTCGGAAGAATCTTTGAACATGGAGTCTCCAAGATCGGGTGAGGAACAGCCTGGAGTCATCCAGACCTCTTCGAACCTATCGGCATCCAGTTGCCCGGCAGTATCCCGGATGTTTCCGGGATGTTACGCGGCGCGGCCCGTTTAGGCTGGAGAGGTGCCCGAACCCCTCCGCGAGAACACCTATCCCGGCGAGCGGCTGGGGCGTCCCGAACAGGGGCCCGGCAGCGTCGGCCGGCTCGGGCGGCGGCTCGCGGCCCTGCTGATCGACTACGCCGCGGCGACGTTGATCGCGACGGCGTTCCTCGGCTTCGACCAGTTCGCCCTCCCCGGTGAGGCGGGATTGACCCAGTTCGCCCCCATCACGGTGTTCGCGGCGCTGCAGGTGATCTTCATCCCGCTCATCGCCGGGAGCCCGGGGCACCGCATCGTGGGTCTGCGTCTCGAGCTGTTGCACGGCGGCTGGACCGGGCTGTGGCGCCCGATCGTGCGCACGCTGCTGCTCGTGTTGGTGCTGCCCGCCGTCGTCTTCGACCCGGACCAGCGGGGACTGCACGACAAGGCGGCCGGGACGATCCTCGTCCGCGCCTGACGGGCGCCCGCCTTCGGCCTCGAGCGGGGCAGCTCAGCGAGGACGCTGCGCGCGGGCCTTCATGGGGTCGACGCCCTTGGGGATCGGAAGCGACGTCACCGACTGCGAGACCGACTCGATGCGCTTGATGACGGCCGCCATCGTGGTGCGGTCGATCGCCTTGGGCAGTCCCTTGATGGTGGGGGCGAGCTTCGCGATGGGGACCTCGTCCTCGCCGTGCCCGACGTAGAGCACGTGGATCGGCACGCCGGACGCCACGCGCTTGACCTTGCCGCGCTCGTCGTTGATCAGTCGCGTCAGCCGTCCGCGGGCGCCCTCGCCGATGATCACGACACCGCCGCGACCGACCGCGCGGTAGACGGCCTCCTGCGTCTTCGGGTTGACGCCGACCGGCATCTCCGACGCCTGCCACTTGCGGCCGAGGTTGGTCGAGATGATGTGACCCGTCGCCCCGGGCATGCCGTCGATGCGCTTGTACATCGCCCGCGTCGCCAGTCGCGTCATCGTGATCATGGCGCCGAGGATGCCGAAGAGCAGGCCGGTGAGGCCCCAGAGGATGACGCTCCAGATCGCTCCGGGCGGAATGAGGAACCCGACCAGGACGCCGAGGCCGACCCCGACGACGACGATCGCGATGAGCAGCCACGGGAGCCAGCTGTAGTACTCCTTCGTGAAGGTGAAGAGGGAGCGGAGCTGGGAGAAGAATCCGGGGCGCTTCTCGGGTGCGGTGCTGCGGGACGACATGCTCACAGCCTACCTTTTCGGACGCGCCGTTCCGCCTGCACAGCGTGCCTCCGACGAGCGCAGTACACACATCGGCGAGCACGGGGCCACGCCCCGCAGACACGTCGCGAGACTGGCGCGATGACCCGATCCGACACCGGCGACGTGACAGCTCCGCTTCGGCGCGTACAGCCGCCCGAGGCACCTTATCCCGGTGAACTACTCGGGGCAGTCGGTGGTGCCGCGTACCGCGTCGACGCTCACCTGGTGCCGCGCCGGGTGTGGGCGGCGGAGCCGGGCGGACACTTTCTCGCGGCCGTCGACGTCGATCGGGCCGCGGGTGCCACCGTCGTCGTGCTGCCCAGGCTCGCGGGTCGCCTGTGCGGCGGCGAGGCGGAGTTCGACCTCGCACCGGGTCAGGCGGTGACACTCGCGGTGAGCGTGCTTCGCGGGGCCGCCGCGGCCGCCGATGCCGAATGGGACGAGGGGGAGTGGTGGTCGACCGATGACGGGCGACCGGTGCTCGTTCCCACCGGTGATCGCTCCTGGCGCGAGTCGTCTGCGGTGGTGATGAATCGGCTGCCGCGCGCCGCGCTCCCCGGACCGCTTCGTGAGCGCGCACTCGAGGCGCTGAACGACCCCGTCACGCTGCCGTTCACGGTTCCCCGTCTCGAAGACGACCTTTTCGCTGTCGCGACACCGCAGCCGATCGATGTCGCGCCGCACCCGGTGCCGTCCCAGCGGCCGCCACGCGATATCGACCACGGGGAGAGCGAGGATGGCACGCGGACCGTGCGTGCGGTGGCCGCGGGGCTGATCGACGGGGAGATCATCGCGCGAGCGACGAGCGCGATGATCGGAGCGCGGGACGCGTGTCGCCGAGCGGCATTCGGCGTCGCGCGCCGGTTCCGTCGCGGCGGCGGCGCGACCGGAGCGCGCAGCAGGGCACGGGGACTGGCTGCGGCGGCTGCTGCCGCGGTGGTCGCGACACTGTGCATCGGCTTCTTGTGGCCGGAGACGACCACTCCGGAGGCGGCGGGCGTGGCCGGTGCGGGCGCTCCACCGGCGGAGCAGGCGTCGAGTGCCGCCCCCGATGCCGCTCGCGACGAGACACCGACGCCGGCGTCGAGCGGCGCCGGGCCGGCGACGCCGGCCGAGCCGGCTGCGGCCGAGCCGTCGAACGTCGCTGCGGGAGCGGAGCCGATGGCGAGAGCGGTCGACGAGCTCGCGCGCTGCGGGCGGGCTGCCGGATCCGGCTGTCGCGCGGACGTCCTCGAACGACCGGATGCCGAGCTGCCGGAGGGCATCGCCACCTCCGGGGACGCGCGCGACGTGACCGTCCTCGACGACCTGGGCGGAGTGGAGGTCGTGCGTGTGGACGATCCCTCTGGACGACTGCCTGCGCAAGTCGTCGTCCTCGTCTCGCACGGAGACAAACGGCTGGTCCGCGACGTCTACGACGTCGCGGACCAGCCGTGAGGAGGTGATTCAGCCGATCAGTAGCCGAGCTGCCCCTCGAACTGTGCACCCTCGAGGCGGGCCTTCATGGCGCTCAGGAAGCGCGCCGCGTCGGCGCCGTCGATCGTGCGGTGGTCGTACGACAGGGCGAGGTAAACGTACGAACGGACCGAGATCGCATCCTTGCCGTCCACCGTCACGACGCCGGGGCGCTTGTAGACGATGCCCGTGCCGAGGATGGCCGACTGCGGCAGGAACACGACCGGCGTGTCGAACAGCGCGCCGCGGGATCCGGTGTTCGTGATGGTGAACGTCCCGCCCGCGAGCTCGTCCGGCTTCAGCTTGTTGTCGCGCGTGCGCGCGGCGAGGTCGGCGATGTCCTGCGCGATCTGCGCGAGGTTCTTCGAGCCGGCGTCGCGCAGGACGGGCGTGAGCAGTCCGCGCTCGGTGTCGACAGCGATCGAGATGTTCTCGGTGGCCGGGTACACGATCTCTTCGCCGTCGACCGTCGAGTTCACGATCGGGAAGGTCTGCAGCGCTTCGGCGGCGGCGAGGGCGAAGAAGGGCAGGAACGACAGCTTCGCTCCGGTCTTCTCGTTGAACTCGACCTTCACCTTGTCGCGGAACGCCGACAGCTTGGTGACGTCCACCTCGACGATGGTCGTCAGCTGTGCGGTCTGCTGCATCGACTCGACGGCACGCTTGGCCAGGACCTTGCGCAGACGCGACATCGGCGCGCGCGTGCCGCGCAGCTCCGACACCTCGACCGGAGCGGGCGCGGCTGCGGCCTGCGCCGGAGCGGCGGCGGCCGGCTGGGCCGATGCGGCCTCGGCGGCCTTGAGGACATCCTCCTTGCGGATGCGACCACCGACGCCGGTGCCCTTCACCGACGCCAGGTCGATGCCCTGCTGCTGTGCGAGGCGACGGACGAGCGGGGTCACGTACGTGACTCCGTCGTTGTCCGAGGCGGGAGTCGCCTCCGCAGCGGGAGCCGACTGCTGAGCGGGGGCGGGAGCCGACTGCGGGGCCGGGGCCGGGGCGGGAGCCGACGGCTGAGCCGGGGCGGGCGCCGGAGCCGACTGCTGCGCGGGTGCCTCGGCCGGTGCGGCGGGCGCCTCGGGAGCGGCGGCGGGCTCGGGCTCGGCCGGTGCCTCGGCGGCGGGGGCCGGAGCACCCGAACCGATGCGGGCGAGCGCGGAGCCCACCTCGACCGTCTCGTCCTCCTGGACGAGGATCTCCACGAGCGTTCCGGCGAAGGGCGCGGGGATCTCGGTGTCGACCTTGTCGGTGGAGATCTCCAGGAGCGGCTCGTCGACCGCGACATCGTCGCCGACCTGCTTGAGCCAGCGGGTCACGGTGCCTTCGGTCACGCTCTCGCCGAGTTCGGGGAGGACGACATCCTTCGCGTCGCCCGAAGCCGCCGGGGCGGGAGCCGACTGCTGCTGCGCGGGCTCTGCCGGCGCCTCTGCTGCCGGGGCCTCCTGCGCGGGGGCGGGGGTCTCCTCGGCCGGAGCCTGGTCGGACGGAGCGTCGCTCGAGGGTGCACCCGAGCCATCGCCGATCTTCGCGAGGATGGCGCCGACCTCGACGGTCTCGTCTTCCTGCACGAGGATCTCCTCGATGACGCCGCTCACGGGCGACGGGATCTCCGTGTCCACCTTGTCGGTGGAGATCTCCAGAAGACCTTCGTCTTCCTGGATGGTGTCACCGACCTTCTTGAGCCAGCGGGTCACCGTTCCCTCGGTGACGCTCTCTCCGAGCGCGGGGAGGACCACGGAAGTGCTCATGAATCTGTCTCCTTCAAGAAATGCCGATGTCCGTCTAGCTTACTGATCTGCATCGGTCGACCGGTCAGAGCGCGTGCAGCGGTTTGCCCGCCAGCGCCAGGAATGCTTCTCCGAGAGCTTCGCTCTGGGTCGGATGAGCGTGGATGAATGGTGCGATGTCCTCGGGGTGGGCTTCCCAGCCCACCGCCAGCTGCCCCTCGGTGATGAGCTCGCCGACGCGATCGCCCGCGAGGTGGACGCCGATGATCGGGCCGTCGAGACGGCGCACGACCTTAACCATGCCCGCGGTGCCCAGGATCTCGCTCTTGCCGTTGCCGGCGAGGTTGTACTCGCGCACGACGACGGCGTCCCCGTGCTCGGCGCGCGCCTGTGCCTCCGTCAGTCCGACGGAGGCGACCTCGGGGCTGCTGTAGGTGACACGGGGGACCAGGCTGTCCGGCACGACGGTGGGGCGCAGACCGGCGATCTCCTCGGCGACGAAGATGCCCTGCTGGAAGCTGCGGTGCGCGAGCTGGAGGCCGGGCACGATGTCGCCGACGGCCCATACGCGATCCCGCGTGGTGCGCAGGCGCTCGTCGACACGGACGAACCCGCGGTCGAGGTCGACCCCGGCATCCTCGAAACCGAGATCGGTCGTCGCGGGGCCCCGGCCGACCGCGACGAGGAGCACATCGGCGTCGAGAACGGTTCCATCCTCGAGCGAGACCCGAACGCCATCGGCTGCGCTCTCGGCACCGGCGAAGCGGACACCCGTCCGGGCGGCGATGCCGCGCTTGCGGAACGCGCGCTCGATCACCTTGCTCATCGCGACATCCTCCGCGGGGAGCAGCCGGTCGAGCGCTTCGATGATCGTCACCTCGGCGCCGAAAGAGCGCCAGATGCTCGCGAACTCGACACCGATGACCCCGCCGCCGAGGATGACGGCGTGGCGCGGCACGGCGGGCAGGGCCAGTGCCTGCTCGCTCGTGATGATCCGGTCGTCGAGCTCGAGGCCGGGCAGGGAGCGGCTGTACGACCCCGTGGCGAGCACGACGTCAGCGCCGCTGTAACGGTCGTCGCCGACGCCCACGCTCCCGTCGGGGAGGAGCCGGCCCGAGCCGCGGACCACAGTGATCTTCCGGGCTGCGATGAGGCCCTCGAGACCCTTGTGCTTCTTGGCGACGATGCCCTCTCGGTACGCGTGCACAGCACCGACGTCGATCCCCTCGAAGGCGGCTTTCACGCCCACGTGCTCGGAGCTGCGGACGCTGTCGGCGACCTCGGCGGAGTGCAGGAGGGCCTTCGTGGGGATGCAGCCACGGTGCAGGCACGTGCCCCCGAGCTTGTCCTTCTCGATGAGAATGACCGACGATCCGAGTTCGGCGGCGCGCAGCGCGGCCGCGTATCCGCCGCTGCCGCCGCCCAGGACGATCAGGTCGGCACTGTGATCGGTCATCGCTGCGATCCTCGCAAGTACTCCACGAGCGAGCGGACGGTCGCCGCCGTCGGGCCCTTGTCGGTGCCGCCGAACGGGGTCTTGGTGGTGCCCGAGCCGGCGATGTCGAGGTGGATCCAGGGGATGCGCGGTGCATCCTCGCCCTCACCCGAACGGCCGACGAAACGCCGGAGGAACAGGCCGGCGAAGAGCGAGCCGCCTGCGGGGTCGCCGATCTTCGCGTTCTGCATGTCGGCGATGGGGGAGTCGAGCTCATCCTCCATGTGCGCGGGGAGCGGGAGCTGCCATGCCGACTCGCCGGCGCGGCCGGCCGCGGCGAGGTACTCGGCGACCGCCGTGTCGTCTCCCATGACGCCGGTGTGGCGGTTGCCGAGGGCGACGATGATGGCCCCGGTCAGCGTCGCGACGTCGATGATGGCATCCGGACGCGTGCGGCTCGCGGCGACGAGGCCGTCCGCCAGGACGAGCCGGCCCTCGGCGTCGGTGTTGAGCACCTCGACGGTGGTGCCGTCCAGCATCCGCAGGACATCCCCCGGGCGCGTCGCACGCCCCGAGGGCATGTTGTCGGCGACGCAGAGCCACGCCGACACGCGCACCGGCAGAGCGAGGGCGGCGGCGGCCTGGACGACGGCCAGCACCGTGGCCGCGCCGGCCATGTCGTACTTCATGCCGACCATGCCGGCCGGCGGCTTGAGGGAGAGGCCGCCCGTGTCGAAGGTGATGCCCTTGCCGACGAGAGCGACGTGCCGCTCCGCGCCCGCGGGGGCGTAATCGACCCGGATCACGCGCGGCGGCCGCTCTGATCCCTGCCCGACACCGAGGACGCCGCCGAAGCCCTGGCGCTCCAGCTCGGCCTCGTCGAGCACCTCGACGTCGACGGGCAGGCCGGCCACCGCCTCGACCGCGCGCTCGGCGAGATCGGCCGGAGACAGCCACTCGGCGGGAGTGCTGACGAGATCCTTGACCAGGGCGAGCGAGCGGCCGACGGCGTTCACGCCGGCGACCTCGTCCGTCGACGGCGTGGCCGCGGTGTGGATCGTGACCCGCTCCGCGCGTTGCTTCGGGGTTCCGCCCTTGTAGCCGGCGAAGTGGTAGCCGCCGATGACCGCACCCTCCGCGAGCGCGCTCCACGACTCGGCGGCCGCGAGCGGCGCCGCGACGGCGAGCGATCGGAAGCCGGTGGTGACGCGGACGGCGGCGCCGACCGCGTCACGGAGCGCGCTGTCATCGGGCTCGGCCCCGGTGCCGACGACCACGAGGGGCGTGGACGCGACCGCGGGGAGGAAGACGCGATGGACGGATCCGCGCGCGCCGGTGAACCCGACGGCGGGCAGCATCTCCGCGATGCCGGGCCAATCGCCGAGCTCGGCCTGCTCGTCGAGCGGCGGCAGGGCGAGGACCAGGGCGTCGGCGTCGGAATCGGTGACGGGCGCGCTGCTGTGCGCGATCTCGGGGAACGGCATCCCCCCATCCTAGGTTCGCGAGCCGACGGCGTTCGCTGTCAGCGAGGGGCGAGCCGCCTCGGGCCCCGGATGGGACTCGTAGAGTTGACACATGCCGCTGTCCGGACCGCTCTACGCACGTGCCGCCGGGTCTCCGCCCGTCCCCGCGGGGCTGCCGCTCGTCATCGCACTGACCGGGTTCACCGACGCCGGTGGCGCCGTCTCCCGCATCGTGGAGTACTTCCGCGGCGAACTCGACCCCACGACCGTCGTCGCCTTCGACAACGACGTGCTGTTCGACTACCGGGCGCGCCGCCCGATCGTCACCTTCGACGAGGACCACCTCACCGATTACCGTGCTCCGCGCCTGGAGCTGTCGCTGGCGCACGACTCGCTCGGTCAGCCCTTCGTCCTGCTCGCGGGCTACGAGCCCGACTTCGCTTGGGAGGCATTCGCCGAGACGGTCGTCGGTCTGGCCGAGGGCATGCAGGTGGCCTCCATCACGTGGGTGCACGCCATTCCGATGCCGGTGCCGCACACCCGCCCCATCGGAGCGACCGTCAGCGGCACGCGTTCGGAGCTGACCGCAGCCCACTCGGTGTGGCAGCCCCGCACCCAGATCCCCGCCACCGCGGGACACCTCCTCGAGCTCCGCCTCGCCGAGGCCGATGCCAGCGTCGCGGGCTTCGCTCTTCTGGTCCCGCACTACCTCGGCGACACCGAGTATCCGGCGGCGGCGATCGCCGGCCTCGACAGCCTCAGCGTCGCCACCGGTCTGGTCTTCGACAGCGACACCCTCCGCAACGAGAATCGCGATTATCTCGAGAAGGTCGAGGGGCAGGTCTCGGGCAGCGACGAGCTGACCACGATGCTCCACACCCTCGAAGAGCGCTACGACTCCTACATGGCCGGCTCGGCCCTCGGTCAGCCCATCATCCATACGGGCGATCTTCCGAGTGCCGATGAACTGGCGGCGGAGCTCGAGCGCTTCCTCGCGTCGCGCCCGCCCGGAGACGACGACAAGCGCGGACGCGCCTGAGTCGCGCATCCCGTTCCCCTCGTGCCGGGGGAGGGAATGCGCAATGCCTGGTCGGCGTTCTCATAGGAATGAATGCTTGCGCGGGAACAGCGCACAAGATATGAGACAATGAAGGACCTGACCCGTTGTCGATCCTGTGCTCCTCGTTCGCTCGAGTGGCGGGGAACTTGACAAGGGTCTTACTAGTGTCCGAGAACCCGGTGCCTTCGCACCGGTGAGAGGCTAACCGTGACGTCAGGCACGAAGACCACCCGCACCCGCGCAAGCGAGGACACCGAACTCGTCGAGGACGCGCCCGCCACCGGCGCCAAGGCTGCGCCCAAGAGCGCCGCGAAGAAGGCACCCGCGAAGAAGCCCGCTGCCAAGAAGGCCGCTCCCGCGAAGGCGTCGAAGGCGAAGGCCAAGGCCGACGACGAGGAGATGGACGAGGAGGACGTCGACGTCGAGGTCGAGGTCGACACGGACGACGTCGCCGATGACGCAGTGCCCGCGGGCGACGCGGCGAAGGCGGACGACGACGAGGATGAGGCCGAGGCGAAGAAGCCGGAGTTCACCGAGGCTCTCCCCACCGGCGCGATCGTCATCTCGTCGAGCGACGAGGAGGACGTGCCCGTCTACTCGACGCAGATCACGGGTGCCACGGCCGACCCGGTCAAGGACTACCTGAAGCAAATCGGCAAGGTCCCCCTGCTGAACGCTGCCGAAGAGGTCGAGCTCGCGATGCGCATCGAGGCCGGCCTGTTCGCCGAGGAGAAGCTGTCGCACATGTCGGCAGCCGAGAAGTCGAACCAGCTCGGCCTCGACTTGCAGTGGGTCGCCCGCGACGGTCAGCGGGCCAAGAGCCACCTGCTCGGAGCCAACCTGCGACTGGTCGTCTCGCTCGCCAAGCGGTACACGGGCCGCGGCATGCAGTTCCTGGATCTGATCCAGGAGGGCAACCTGGGCCTCATCCGTGCGGTCGAGAAGTTCGACTACACCAAGGGCTTCAAGTTCTCGACGTACGCGACCTGGTGGATCCGTCAGGCCATCACCCGCGCAATGGCCGACCAGGCGCGGACGATCCGCATCCCGGTCCACATGGTCGAGGTCATCAACAAGCTCGCCCGCGTGCAGCGGCAGATGCTGCAGGACCTCGGTCGCGAGCCCACTCCCGAGGAGCTGAGCCGCGAACTCGACATGACCCCCGAGAAGGTCATCGAGGTGCAGAAGTACGGCCGCGAGCCGATCTCGCTGCACACCCCGCTCGGCGAGGACGGCGACAGCGAGTTCGGTGACCTCATCGAGGACACCGAGGCCGTCGTCCCGGCGGACGCGGTCGGTTTCACGATGCTGCAGCGCCAGCTGGAGTCGCTCCTCGACTCGCTCAGCGAGCGCGAGGCCGGCGTGATCCGGATGCGCTTCGGTCTGGGCGACGGTCAGCCGAAGACGCTCGACCAGATCGGCGACACGTTCGGGGTGACGCGTGAGCGCATCCGTCAGATCGAGTCGAAGACGATGGCGAAGCTCCGCCACCCGTCGCGTTCGCAGTCGCTCCGGGACTACCTCGAGTGACCGGCGCCGCCAACGAGGGCAAGGCTCTCGAGGTCGTCGTCGACGGAACGTCCTACGCGCGGATACCGATCCGCACGCGCGTGGTGATGCCCGGCGACGACCTCGAAGCCGTGATCTCGGAGTACGCCGCCCCCGTCGTCGAGCGGGGCGACCTGCTCTTCGTCACCGAGAAGATCGTCGCGATCACCCAGGGACGCTCCTACACGCTCGACGAGATCGAGGTGCGCCCGCTCGCGCGGTTCCTGTCGAAGTACGTCACCCGAACCCCGTACGGCATCGGCCTCGGCATGCCCGAGACGATGGAGATGGCGCTCCGGGAGTGCGGCACGCCGCGCATCCTGTTCGCCGCCGCCGTCAGCGCGGTCACGAAGCTCTTCGGCCGCCGCGGCGACTTCTATCGCGTCGCCGGCGACAAGGCCCGCGCGATCGACGGTCCGACGTCGGGAACGATTCCGCCCTACAACAGGGCTGTCGTCCTCGGGCCGACCGACCCGAAGGGTGTCGCCGCCCGGATCAAGTCGCAGCTCGGCGGCACCGCCGAGGTCGCGGTCGTCGACATCAACGACATCGGCGGCAACATCCTCGGTTCGACGCTCGACCGGGCAGGCGAGCAGCGGCTCGTGCGCATCCTGCGCGACAATCCGCTGGGTCAGGGTCACCAGTCGACGCCGCTCGGCGTCATCCGCGAGGCCTGACGTGGGAGCGGTGAACCGGCTCTACCGGCGCGCGCGCTTCTTCGTGCGGCGCGTCGTCTCGTTCGACCGCGAGCGCGTGCTGCAGTTCGCGCGCCAGTCGGCCGCGCTGTCGAAGGCGCCGGTCTGGTGGGTCGCAGCCGACATGGCCTGGTGCGCCGTCCGCTACGAGACGACGTTCGAGAACTACTCCGAGTGGGACTTCCGCATCCTGAAGGCCCGCGAGCGTCGCACCTACATGACCGACCCGAAGTCGTTCCACCTGTCGCGCCGGCTCAACGACGACTCCGTGCGCGGTGTCTTCGACGACAAGCTGCAGTTCGCCCGTCGCTTCGGCGACGAGCTCGGACGCGCGTGGCTGGACGTCTCGGCATCCGACACCGCCGCCCTCGCGTCGTTCCTGGAAGGTCGCGAGCGCGTCATCACGAAGAACCCGGGCGGTGTCGGCGGCAACGGCATCACGATGCGCGAGGTCGCGTCGGTCGGCGACATCGCGGCGTTGCGGGAAGAGCTGCTGGCGTCGGGGGAGACGCTCGTCGAAGAGGTGCTCGTGCAGCATCCCGAGATGGCCCGCCTGTATCCGGGCAGCGTCAACTCGCTACGGGTGGTGACCTACCGCGACCCCGACGACGTCGTGCACGTTCTGGCCGCGGTGCTGAAGGTCGGCAACGGCGGCGTCATCGACAACTTCTCCAACGGCGGCATGTACACCATGCTGAGCGACGACGGCCGTGCACTCCACGCCGCGAGCGATGAAGAGGGTCACCCCTTCGAGACCCACCCGATCACGGGGGTGCCGATCACCGGCTACCAGGTGCCGCTGTACCCGGAGGTGCTCGACCTCGTCGATCGCCTCGCCCGGCGCGTGCCCGAGATGCCCTACATCGGCTGGGACATCGCGATCACCCCCGAGCGTCCCGTCGTCATCGAGGGCAACCACAACACCGGTGTGTTCCAGTCGAAGCCGTCGGTGTCGGGCATCCGCCGCGGGCTGCTTCCGCGCTACCGCGCCGCCATGCGCTTCTGAGCGCGAGCCGCCTCGCAACGGCAACACCGAGAACACGGAGAGAACGAGCAATGGGTCGATCACGCGTCCGGCTGGGCTACCTCCTCGACCGCGCCCGCAACGTCCGGGTCGGCAACCTCGTGGAGTTCGGGCGCCAGGTGCAGAAGGTGTCGAAGGCGCCGCTTCCGTTCATCATCGCCGACATGCTGTGGTGCTCGGTCAAGTACGACATGGGTTTCCGCGACTACGCGGTGTGGGACATCCGTCTGCTCAACGCCCGTGAACGTGCGACCTGGATGACGCACCCGAAGTCGTTCCGCATCACCCGCATGCACAACACGCCGGAGGGGCGCGCGAAGCTCGAGGACAAGCGCCGGTTCGCGCGCGAGTACGCCGACCTGCTCGGCCGGGAGACGCTCGACCTGCGGGACGTCGACGACGCCGAGCTGAGCGCCTTCCTGGCACGTCACCCCAAGGTCCTCGCCAAGCCGCTCGACGGGCACGGGGGCGGGGGCATCACCCTGCACGAGAACGTGACGGATGCCGCCGCGTTCCGCGCCGAGGCGACAGCGGCCGGGCAGTCGATCGTCGACGAGTTCATCGTCCAGCATCCCGAGATGGCCTCGCTCTATCCCGACAGCGTCAACACCGTCCGGATGATCACGTTCCTCACACCCGAGGGCGACGTGCGCCTGCTCGCGTGCGTGCTGCGCATCGGCAACGGCGACGTCATCGACAACTTCGCCTCCGGCGGGATGTTCACGATGCTCGACGAGCACGGCGTCGCGCTCTACCCCGGCGTGGACAAGAACTCCAACGTCTACCGCGAGCACCCGGTCACGGGCACCGAGATCGTCGGTTTCACGGTGCCGCTGTTCGATCAGGTGCTTGCGCTGACCGAGTCCCTGGCCCGCCGCACGCCCGAGGCCCCCTACGTCGGCTGGGACCTGGCGATCACGCCGAACGGGCCCGTCGTCATCGAGGGAAACCACAACTCGAGCGTCTTCCAGCCCAAGCCCTCGGCCTCGGGCGTCCGCACCGGGCTGCTGCCCGTGTACCAGGCCGCCGTCGGCTTCTGACCGGCATCAGCCCGCGCCCAACCGGCATCCGCCGCGGCCGGGTGCGCACTTCCGACAACGCGAAAGCCCCGAGCACGATGCTCGGGGCTTTCGTCGTGGAGCCGGGGACTCAGCCGGCGGCGACGAGGCGCGAGGTCTCGTCGTGCCAGCTGGTCGCGACGGCGCGGAGCTTCTCCTCGTACTTGCGTCCGTGGTGCGCGCAGAAGAGCAGCTCGCTGCCGTTGACCTCGGCCGCGATGTAGGCCTGGGCGCCGCACGAATCGCAGCGATCGGCCGCGGTCAGGCGGTGTTCGAGGACGGCGGTGCTCTCGGTGGTCGTCGACATGGTCATAATGGGTGCCTCCTCGGTCGATCGGGACGTGCAACTGAGTGCCTTCGATACAACCATGCCCAGCCGGGGGTATGCCCCATTTGACGAGCATTTCGCTCAGCGCGTACGCTCACCGCGCACCGGCGGCGCGGGCCGCGCCCGGCTGTGTGTGTCCTCCGGCTCCTGTCGGCGGCCACGGATACGCTTGGAGATCGTGACCGCTGAGTATTCCGCCCATCACCTCCAGGTGCTCGAAGGGCTCGAGGCCGTCCGCAAGCGCCCGGGCATGTACATCGGCTCGACCGATTCCCGCGGCCTCATGCACTGCCTGTGGGAGATCATCGACAACTCCGTCGACGAGGCGCTCGGCGGTTTCGGGTCGCGCATCGACATCGTCCTCCATGCCGACGGCAGCGTCGAGGTGCGCGACCGCGCGCGCGGCATCCCCGTCGACGTCGAACCCCGCACCGGTCTGACGGGCGTCGAGGTCGTCTTCACGAAGCTCCACGCCGGCGGCAAGTTCGGCGGCGGCTCCTACGCGGCGTCGGGTGGACTGCACGGCGTCGGTGCATCCGTCGTGAACGCCCTGTCCGAGCGGCTCGACGTCGAGGTCGACCGCGGTGGCAAGACCTACGCCATGTCGTTCCACCGCGGCGAGCCCGGGCTCTTCGCGGGCGATGCCCCCGACTCGGAGTTCACGCCGTTCGAGCGTTCGTCCGAACTCCGCGTGGTCGGGAAGGCGCCGCGAGGCACCAGCGGAACCCGCATCCGCTATTGGGCCGATCGGCAGATCTTCACGAAGGATGCCGCGTTCCACCTCGAAGAGCTCGTACAGCGCGCCCGTCAAACGGCGTTCCTCGTGCCCGGTCTCGAGATCGTCATCGCCGACGAGCGAGCCGAGGAGCGCGTCGAGACGAGCTACCGCTTCGACGGCGGCATCTCCGAGTTCGCCGAGTTCCTCGCGCCCGACGCGCCCATCACCGACACGTGGCGGCTGACGGGCACGGGCAGCTTCACCGAGACGGTGCCGGTGCTGCAGGCGAACGGCGCCATGGTGCCGACCGAGGTCGAGCGCGCCTGCGAGGTCGACATCGCGCTGCGGTGGGGGACGAGCTACGAGACGGTGACGCGCTCGTTCGTGAACATCATCGCCACGCCCAAGGGCGGCACCCACCAGCAGGGGTTCGAGCAGGGCCTCATGAAGGTCATCCGCAGCCAGGTCGAGCAGAACGCGCGGCGGCTGAAGGTCGGTAACGACAAGCTCGAGAAGGACGACATCCTCGCCGGGCTCACCGCCGTGCTCACGGTCCGCGTTCCCGAGCCGCAGTTCGAGGGCCAGACCAAGGAGATCCTCGGTACGCCCGCCGTGCGCCAGATCGTCGCGAGCGTGGTCAACGCCGAGCTGGGCGCTCTGTTCAGCTCGACCAGGCGCGACGACAAGGCGCAGACCGGTCAGCTGCTCGAGAAGGTCGTCTCCGAGATGAAGGCGCGCATCTCCGCGCGCACTCACAAAGAGACCCAGCGCCGCAAGACGGCCCTCGAGTCGTCGTCGCTGCCGGCCAAGCTCGCGGACTGCCGCAGCAACGACGTCGCCGAGTCCGAGCTGTTCATCGTCGAGGGCGACTCCGCGCTCGGCACCGCGAAGCATGCGCGCAACAGCGAGTACCAGGCGCTTCTGCCGATCCGGGGCAAGATCCTCAACGTCCAGAAGGCCTCGGTCAGCGACATGCTCTCGAACGCGGAGTGCGCCGCCATCATCCAGGTGATCGGCGCGGGCTCCGGACGATCGTTCGATCTGAGCGCGGCACGCTACGGCAAGGTGATTCTGATGAGCGATGCCGACGTCGACGGCGCGCACATCCGCACGCTCCTGCTCACCCTGTTCTTCCGCTACATGCGTCCCCTCATCGAAGAAGGACGCGTGTTCGCGGCCGTCCCGCCGCTGCACCGCGTCATCGTCGTGAACCCCGGCTCGAAGCCGAACGAGACGATCTACACCTACTCCGAGGCCGAGCTGCACGCTCTGCTGGCCAAGCTGCGCAAGTCCGGCCGCAAGTGGCAGGAGCCGATCCAGCGGTACAAGGGCCTCGGCGAGATGGATGCCGATCAGCTCGCGACCACCACGATGGACCGCGCCGGTCGCACGCTGCGTCGCGTTCGGGTGGAGGACGCCGATTCGGCGAACGCCGTGTTCGAGCTGCTCATGGGCAACGAGGTCGCCCCGCGTCGCGACTTCATCGTGACGTCGAGCGACCGTCTGTCGCGCGAGGCCATCGACGCCTGACGCCCGCCGCGCGGCGGCGGACACGCGCGAACGTCGGAGAATGTCGCGGACGTCGGAGCTGGATCGGCTCTCGGTCCGACATCCGTGAGGTACTCCGACGTTCAGGCCGGGCGCCGGGGCCGGCTCAGGCGACGACGGTTCCGATCGCGCCGACCACGCCCTCGAGCGGCTGTCCCGACGCGTCGCGCTTCGCACCCGCTGCGGGCAGCGTGCGGGTCGCGCCGTCGGGTCCGACGGCACGGGGGTTGTCGCCGACCCAGGCCAGGGTGAGCGTATCCTCGCCGCGCAGGAACCGCTGAGCGCGGACGCCTCCCGTGGCGCGGCCCTTCGCGGGGAACTCGGAGAACGCCGATACCTTGCCGCTGCCCGCGTCGGCACCGGCGAGCGACTGCGTCGAACCGGCGATCGTCACCACGACGGTCTCATCGGATGCCGTGACCGCCGTGAACGCGATAACGCGCTCTCCGGCGGCGACGCGCACTCCCGCCATGCCACCGGCGGACCGGCCCTGCGGGCGCACGGTTGCGGCGTCGAAGCGCAGCAGCTGAGCGTCGGAGGTGACGAAGACCAGCTCGGTGCCGTCGGCGGCGGGGACGGCGCCCACGACGCGGTCGCCGGGCTTGAGGGAGATGATCTCCGCGTCGGGCTTGCCGGGCGCCAACTCGGTCGCAGCGACGCGCTTGACCACGCCCTGCGCGGTGCCGACGGCGATGGGCGGTTCACCGGTCAGCGGAACGATCGCGACGACGTGTTCGCCCGACCCGAGACCGAGGTACTGGTCCGCCTTCGAACCGGCGGCGAGCTGCACGCTGTTGCCGGGCACCGAGGGCAGGTCGACGGGGGAGAAGCGCACGAGGCGTCCCGCGCTGGTGACAGCGCCGAGGTCGCCGCGGACCGTCGCGTCGACGGCCGAGCGGATGGCGTCGTGCTTGCTGCGCCGCGCGGGCGGAACGATCCCGCTGCTCAGCAGGTCGTCACCGAGCTCGGCACGCACCATGCGGCCCGTCGCCGAGAGGAACACACGGCAGGGCGCGTCGGCGATCTGCAGATCACCGCCGGCCTTCTTGCCCGAGCGGGCCGTGACGGGTCCGCCGTTGAGCAGGAGGGTGCGACGCGGGGTCCCGTAGGTGTCGGCTGCCGCCTCGAGTTCGCGCGCGACCTGGGCGCGCAGCAGGATGTCGCTCGCGAGGAGCTCCTCGAGGTGTGCGATCTCCGCCTTCAACTGGTCGCGCTCGGTCTCGAGCTCGATGCGTGAGAACTTGGTTAGGCGCCGCAGTCGCAGCTCGAGGATGTACTCGGCCTGCGGCTGCGAGAGGTCGAACACATCCATCAGGCGTCCGCGCGCCTGCTCCCCGTCCTCGGAGGCGCGGATGACCTGGATGACCTCGTCGATGTCGAGGATCGCGATGAGCAGGCCCTCGACGAGGTGCAGGCGCTCCTGCTTGCGGGCGAGCCGGTAGCGGCTGCGCCGCGTGACGACCTCGATCCGGTGGTCGAGGTAGACCCGCAGGAGGTCCTTCAGGCCGAGCGTCTGAGGCTGGCCCTCGACGAGGGCCACGTTGTTGATTCCGAACGAGTCCTCGAGCGGGGTCAACCGGTACAGCTGCTCGAGCACTGCGTTGGGGTCGAACCCGGTCTTGATCGTGACGACCAGGCGGAGACCGTGGTTGCGGTCGGTGAAGTCCTGGACGTCGGAGATGCCGGTGAGCTTCTTGGCGTTGACCGCGTCCTTGATCTTCTCGATGATCCGCTCGGGACCGACCATGTACGGCAGCTCGGTGATGACGAGCCCCGTGCGGCGCGGACCGAGCGATTCGACCGACACCTTCGCACGCGTGCGGAAGCTGCCACGGCCGTTCGTATAGGCGTCCTTGATGCCGTCGAGACCGACGATGATGCCGCCGCCGGGAAGGTCGGGCCCGGGGATGAACTCCATGAGCTCATCGAGGGTGGCGTCGGGGTTCTCGAGCAGGTGCACAGCGGCTGCCACGACCTCGATGAGGTTGTGGGGGGCCATGTTCGTCGCCATCCCGACGGCGATGCCGGTCGTGCCGTTGACGAGCAGGTTGGGGTAGGCGGCCGGGAGCACCGCGGGCTGCTGGAACTGACCGTCGTAGTTCGGGATGAAGTCGACGACGTCCTCGTCGAGGTTCTCCGTCAGAGCGAGTGCCGACGGTGCGAGCCGCGCCTCCGTGTAACGCGCGGCGGCGGGACCGTCGTCGAGGGAGCCGAAGTTGCCGTGCCCGTCGACGAGGGGGACCCGCAGCGCGAAGTCCTGCGCGAGGCGCACGAGCGCGTCGTAGATCGCCGAATCACCGTGGGGGTGCAGCTTTCCCATCACCTCGCCGACGACGCGGGCGCTCTTGACGTGGCCCCGGTCGGGCCGCAGGCCCATGTCGGCCATCTGGAACAGGATGCGCCGCTGCACGGGCTTGAGGCCGTCGCGCGCGTCCGGCAGGGCACGCGAGTAGATGACCGAGTAGGCGTACTCGAGGAACGACCCCTGCATCTCCGCCGATACGTCGACGTCCTCGATGCGCTCCGGCTGGTCGGGGACGGGTGAAGCGGTGCGGGATGCGGCCATGGAGCTGTTCGGACCTCGATTGGGGATGGGGGTGCGGATGCCGGGTATGCGAGACTGTCCGCGATGCCCTCCAGCCTACCGATCGACCCGCCCGCGGCCCGGAGCCTCACCGGTGTGCTGCCGCAGCTGATCGCCTCCGTCTCGGGCCGAGCCGACTGGTTCGCGCCGGCGCGGTCGGCCATCGTGATCGTCGCGGACGGTCTCGGACGGGGCAACCTGACCCAGCGCGCGGCCTACGCGCGGTTCCTCACGGAGCGGATGACGAAGCGGGATGCCGCTCGCACGGTGTTCCCCGCCACGACCGCGGCCGCCCTGAGCAGCCTGTTCACCGGGGTGCGCCCGGGCGAGCACGGCATCGTCGGGTACCGGGTGCGGGTGCCCGGAACGACATCGGCCCCCAACCAGCTCACGGGCTGGGAGCACGACGGACTCGACCCGAGGTCGTGGCAGCGCGCTCAGCCGATCTTCGAGCGCGAGAGCGCGGCGGGCAGACGATGCTTCGTCGTGAGTCGCGCGCAGTACGCCGGCACCGGGTTCACGACGGCGACGGTGCGCGGCGCCGAGTTCGTCGCGGCCTCCGGGATCGCCGAGCGTCTGGCGCTGGCCGAGGCGCTCGCCGACGCCCACGAGGGAGCGCTCGTGTACGCGTACATCCCCGAGCTCGACGTCATCGGTCACGCCCACGGGTGGGAGAGCGATCGGTGGTCGGCCGAGCTGGAGGCGCTCGACGCCGAGCTGCGCCGGTGGGATCGTCAGCTCGCGCCCGGTATCGGGGCGGTTCTCACCGCCGATCACGGCATGGTCGACGTGCCCGCGCACCGCCACATCCTCCTGGGGGAGTCCGACGATCTCCTGGGTGACGTGGAGACCATCGGGGGCGAGCCCCGCATGCTGCATCTGTACGCGGCCGACGGCGCGGCCGACTGCGTCGCATCACGATGGCGGGCGTCGGAGTCGGACCGTTCCTGGGTGATGACCCGCACGGAGGCGATCGACGCCGGGCTCTTCGGGCTGGTGCACCCCGATGTCGCACCGCGGATCGGAGACGTGCTCGTCGCCGCACGCTCGGGCGTCGCCTACTACGACGACCGTTCCGCCGACAAGAAGCCGCAGCGCATGATCGGCCAGCACGGCTCGCTCACCGACCAGGAGCGGATCGTCCCGCTCGTCCGCCTCGGCGCCTTCGCCTGAGGCCCCGAACGACTTCCGCCTGAGGCCCCGGGCCCAGCGTCAGCGTCGGGTGTCAGGCGTCTTCGCTGCGTGCGCCGAAGACGATCTCGTCCCACGACGGCATCGATGTGCGTCCGCCGCGTCGACGGGTCTCGGGCGCCGAGTCGTCGTTCGCCGGTTCGTCCTTGGGCGCCTCGGCTGCCGGCTCGGCAGGCTCCGGACGGCTCGTCTCGAGCGCGTCGAACAGGGCGACCGGGGTGCGCTCGCGCGTGTCCTCGTCGCGGCCGTCTCCCGGCATCGGTTCGCGTTGCCCCCGCCGGCGGCGGAGCGCCTCGAGCAGGTCAGCCGTCTCGGACGACGTGACGACGGGTTCGGGCGCACGCTTCGTGGCGGCGTCCTTCGCGTTCGTGCCTCGGAGCGCCGTGGATGCCGCCGGCGCCTCGGTGTCGGCGACGGGATGGCGCGGCCCGAAAGCGCCGCTGTCGAAGCGCGACTCGTCCTTGGCCTGATGCGAGTCGAGCGCGCGAAGCCGCGGGATCAGTCCCTCGGGAAGCGACCCCTGCCGCGACAGCTGCGTCGCATCGGAGTTGAGGGGGGCAAGCGACGAACGCCGCGGATCGAACGACCACCGGGCATCGTGCTCGACCTCGCCGACGGTGAAGTCGAGCTTCACGACCCAGCCGTCCGGCTCGCGCCAGCTGCTCCAGCGCTCTCCGGTTGCGCCGGCCTCGGTCAGCTTCGTCCGCACCGCGGTTCCGAAGGTGGGCTGGGCGTCGGGCTCGAGCTCGCCGGCGATGAGGACCGGCACCGCGAGGGCCTGTCCGACGACGTGCTCGCGCTCGGCGATGATCGGCCGCTCGTAACGCACGACGTCCTCGACGCGGACGCCGAGCAGCGTCGCGACGTCGGCGGCGGTCATCCCGGCACGGATGTGCGATTGGATCTCGCGGGGGCTGGGGCGCGGGGTGCGAGGCTCGTCCGCCGGCTTGGCGCGGCGCAGCTGGGCGCGCAGCGTCTCGTTCACCGGCAACGCGAAGCGCTCCCCGGACTCGGTGGCGAGGACGAGGATGCCCTCCTCGGTCCCGATGACCTTGAGCTGTTCCATGCGCAGAACCCTCCCAGCGATACGTGTGCCGTCATGGTGTCACAGGCATCCGGTGACCGCGGGAATATCCGGGGCGCGCCGTGGGTTTCGGGGGTCGAACCGGCAGTCCGCATCGAATCCCGGAAGGATCTTCCGCGACGTTTTGCGAAAAGCGCGCCGGTCATGCAAACTATCGCCGCCCCACTCGGCGCGGCAACCGGCGACACCTGGAAGTAGAGGCCTTTCGACATGGCTACGGATTACGACGCACCCCGCAAGACCGAGGACGACAGCGAGTCGATCGAGGCCCTGAAGGAGCGCGTGCCCGACAAGTCGTCGGGCTCGATCGACAACGAGGACGCCGACAACCCGTCGGGCTTCGAGCTGCCCGGTGCCGACCTGTCGGACCTCGAGCTCGACGTCGTCGTCCTGCCCCCGCAGGAGGACGAGTTCACGTGCATGGAGTGCTTCCTCGTGAAGCACCGCACCCAGATCGACCACGAGACCAAGGTCGGCGCGATCTGCACCGAGTGCGCCGCCTGACGACCGCGGTCCTCCCCGACCCTCGACGCTTCGGCGTCGGGGGTCTTTCTTCATGCCGGGCGGTTCAGGCGTCGTGCGCGGGCGAACCCGCCGCCGCGCGCGCCGCGTCGATCACAGCTGCGACGCGGGCGGGCGTGCGCGAGGAGAAGACCCAGTGGCTGACGGGGTCGTCGTCGTCCTCGACGGCGATGCGGACGACGCCGTCGATGCCGCCCCGCAGAAGGTGCCAGGAGCTCGACGACAGTCCGGGGCCCCGTGCTTGGCGGGCAGCGTCACCCGTGAACGTCTCGATGTCGCCGAGGTAGCCCAGTTCGATGCTCGCGCGCCCCACGCGCAGCCGTCCGTCGGCGACCTCCACGACGGGGGAGAGGGCGATGAGCCCGGCGACGACGAGGGCGCCGACGGCGATGCCGGCGACCAGGCCGATCACCGAGTCCAGCGGGGCGAGCACGAGAGCGACCATCGGGCCGCAGACGGCGGCGCTCACCAGCACCCACAGCGAGGGGCTGAGGCGCTCTCGGTAGCTCGCTGCGTGCGGGGTGGTGGGGGCGGAACTGTGCATTAGCCTCGTGGGGTGAGCGAATCCGTGGACGTCCCCATTATCGCCGCCGACGTCCCCGCGTATGCCCACCCGGGGGATGCCGGAGCCGATCTGGTCTCCGCGGAGGCCGTGCGGCTCGAGCCCGGGCAGCGCGCGCTCGTGGGCACCGGGGTGCGCATCGCGCTGCCCGACGGCTTCGCCGCCTTCGTCGTGCCGCGCAGCGGTCTCGCGGCGAAGCACGGGATCACCGTGGTCAACTCACCCGGCACGGTCGATGCGGGCTACCGGGGCGAGATCAAGGTCACGCTCCTGAACACCGACACGTCCGAGCCCTACGTGATCGAACCCGGCGATCGCATCGCCCAGTTGATCGTCATGCCGGTGACCCGGG
This sequence comes from Microbacterium arborescens, assembly GCF_049707515.1. Classification (GTDB taxonomy): domain Bacteria; phylum Actinomycetota; class Actinomycetes; order Actinomycetales; family Microbacteriaceae; genus Microbacterium; species Microbacterium arborescens_B. Next base: position 471,949 of record NZ_JBNAFI010000002.1, read on the forward strand.
CCCGCTTCATCCCCGTCGAGACCCTGCCCGAGAGCGTCCGCGGCGAAGGCGGGTTCGGCTCTACCGGCTACCAGCAGACAGGAGCAACCGCATGAGCGACGACGCGAAGTCCGCCCCCACCGATCGCGCCACAGCCGGACCGTTCGACGAGTCCGAGGCCAACCCGGTTCGGCCCTACATCGACCTGGGCGGCATCAAGGTGCTGCCGCGCGAGGGCCTGAACCTGCGCCTCGAGGTGGAGGAGCAGACCAAGCGCATCGTGGCCGTCGGTCTCGACTACGCCGGATCGACGCTGCAGGTGCAGCCCTTCGCCGCACCCCGCTCCACGGGCCTGTGGGAGGAGACGCGCGAGCAGATCCGCCAGCAGGTGCGCCAGCAGGGCGGCCGGGTCGAGGAGCGCGAGGGACCGCTCGGTCCGGAGCTCCTCGCCGAGGTCCCGGTGATCGCGGGAGCCGAGGGGAGCGGCAAGCGGCTCGCGCGCTTCGTCGGCGTCGACGGGCCCCGCTGGTTCCTGCGGGGAGTCATCGGGGGCGCGGCGACCAACGACGTCGATGCGGCGGCGCAGGTCGAGGACCTGTTCCGGTCGCTCGTCGTGGTGCGCGGCGGATCGCCGATGCCGCCGCGCGACCTCATCCCGCTGAAGATGCCGGCGACTCCCGGCGCGGCGTGAGCGGCGACGAACGGCCCGAGACCCCGGGCGAGCGCTCGGCCGATCTGACGCCGCCGGAAGCGGCGTCGGCGTCCGGCGTGCTCGGTGCGGCGCTCGGCGAGGCCGCGCGCAAGGCGGGCTTCGACCCGGCGACGCAGTCGTCGACCGGGGGAGTCGTGTGGCGTGCGATGGGCGGTTTCCGCGGCATCGTCGAAGCGGTCCTCCCGGGGCTCGTGTTCATCGTCGTGTTCACCGCGACGACGGATCCCGAGACGGGCCAAGCGAATCTCTGGCTCTCCCTCGGGCTCTCGGTCGGCGTTGCGGCGGTGTTCACGCTGCTGCGCCTCCTCCAGCGCGGGCCGGCCGGAGCCGCTTTCGGCGGGCTCATCGCGACGGCCGTGGCCGCGGGTCTGGCACTGTGGACCGGACGCGGCCAGGACAACTTCATCCCCGGCCTCATCACGAACGCCGCGTACGGCACGGCGTTCCTCGTGTCCGCCCTCATCGGGTGGTCGCTCATCGGTCTGGCCGCCGGATTCCTCATGAACGAGGGCGTCGCCTGGCGTCGCGACAAGCGCAAGCGCCGGGTCTTCTTCTGGCTCGCCATCGCCTGGGCCGGGCTGTTCTACCTCAGGCTCGCGGTGCAGCTCCCGCTGTACTTCGCCGACGAGGTCGCCGCCCTCGGCACGCTGAAGCTCGTCATGGGTCTTCCTTTGTTCGCCCCTCTCGCAGCGGTCACCTGGCTCGCCGTGCGCGCGCTCTACAAGCAGCCCGCGCAGTGATACATTTATCTTGACGTCAAGATAAATTTCCCCGATCCGACTAAGGGTCGCCTCACTAGATCGACGGGTGTGGCGAGGGGGATGATGGGACAGTGCGCGCGAGCGCGCGGCCCGCCGATGAAGGAGAGCAGACGTGTCCACTGTTGACAGCTTCGGAGCCAAGAGCACCCTGACGGTCGGCAGCACCGACTACGAGATCTTCCGTATCGCCACGGTCGACGGATACGACCGCCTTCCGTTCAGCCTCAAGGTCCTCCTCGAGAACCTCCTGCGCACCGAGGACGGCGCGAACGTCACGCAGGAGCAGATCCGCGCGCTCGGGTCGTGGGATGCCGCCGCGGAGCCCGACACCGAGATCCAGTTCACGCCGGCACGCGTCGTGATGCAGGACTTCACCGGGGTGCCCTGCATCGTCGACCTCGCGACCATGCGCGAGGCCGTGACCGCTCTCGGCGGCGACCCGAAGCGGATCAACCCGCTCTCGCCGGCCGAGATGGTCATCGACCACTCCGTCATCGCCGACCTCTTCGGCAGCGAGAACGCCCTCGAGCGCAACGTCGAGATCGAGTACGAGCGCAACGGTGAGCGCTATCAGTTCCTGCGTTGGGGTCAGGGCGCCTTCGACGACTTCAAGGTCGTCCCCCCGGGCACCGGCATCGTCCACCAGGTCAACATCGAGCACCTCGCCAAGGTCATCTACGACCGCAACGTCGACGGCGTCCTCCGCGCCTACCCCGACACGTGCGTCGGCACCGACTCGCACACCACGATGGTCAACGGCCTGGGCGTGCTCGGCTGGGGCGTCGGCGGCATCGAGGCGGAGGCCGCGATGCTCGGCCAGCCCGTGTCGATGCTCATCCCTCGCGTCGTCGGCTTCAAGCTCACGGGCGAGATCCCCGCCGGTGTGACCGCCACCGACGTCGTGCTGACCATCACCGACATGCTGCGCAAGCACGGCGTGGTCGGCAAGTTCGTCGAGTTCTACGGCGCCGGCGTCGGCTCCGTCCCCCTCGCGAACCGCGCCACCATCGGCAACATGAGCCCCGAGTTCGGGTCGACGGCAGCGATGTTCCCCATCGACGAGGTGACCCTCGACTACCTGCGCCTGACCGGACGCGACGAGCAGACCGTCGCCCTCGTCGAGGCGTACGCCAAGGAGCAGTCGCTCTGGCACGACCCCGCGAACGAGGCGAGCTACAGCGAGTACATGGAGCTCGACCTCTCGACCGTCGTGCCCTCCATCGCGGGCCCCAAGCGCCCGCAGGACCGCATCCTGCTGTCGGAGTCGAAGGAGCAGTTCGCCAAGGACATCCTCAACTACGCCACGCCCGCCGACGAGGCGGTCGAGGTGGAGGGCACCTTCCCCGCCTCCGACCCCGGCAACTCCCCGGGCGTCGAGCACGAGACGCTCTCCGACGACACGATCTCCCACCAGCACGAGCACGCCCACGCGGGACTGCTCTCGAGCGGCGCGCGTCACGCGGCTTCGAAGCCGGTCAAGGTCACGCAGCCCTCGGGTGACAGCTACCTCCTCGACCACGGCGCCGTGACCCTCGCCGCGATCACGTCGTGCACCAACACCTCGAACCCGTCGGTCATGATCGCCGCCGGTCTTCTGGCGCGCAAGGCCGGGGAGCGCGGACTCAAGCGCAAGCCGTGGGTCAAGACCACGCTCGGCCCCGGGTCGAAGGTCGTCACCGATTACTACGAGAAGTCCGGTCTCGACAAGGACCTCGAGAACCTCGGCTTCTACACGGTCGGCTACGGCTGCACGATCTGCATCGGAAACTCCGGACCCCTCATCGAGGAGGTCTCGGAGGCGATCAACGAGAACGATCTCGCCGTGACGGCCGTCCTCTCGGGCAACCGCAACTTCGAGGGTCGCATCAGCCCGGACGTCAAGATGAATTACCTCGCGTCGCCGCCTCTCGTGGTGGCCTATGCGCTGGCCGGATCGATGAACTTCGACTTCGAGACCGACCCGCTCGGCACCGACGCCGAGGGCAACGACGTGTTCCTCAAGGACATCTGGCCCGGCACCGACGAGGTGCAGGAGATCATCGACTCGTCGATCTCGCGCGAGCAGTTCATCAAGCAGTACGCGACCGTCTTCGACGGCGACGAGCGCTGGAAGAACCTGCCCACTCCCACCGGCCCGGTCTTCGAGTGGGATCAGGACTCGACGTACGTCCGCAAGGCCCCGTACTTCGACGGCATGCAGATGGAGCTGACCCCGGTCAGCGACATCACGGGCGCGCGCGTCATGGCAGCACTCGGCGACTCGGTCACGACCGACCACATCAGCCCCGCCGGCAACATCAAGGCCGGAACTCCGGCCGCGCAGTACCTGACCGAGCACGGCGTCGCGCAGAAGGACTTCAACTCCTACGGGTCGCGTCGCGGCAACCACGAGGTGATGATCCGCGGCACCTTCGCGAACATCCGCCTGAAGAACGAGCTCACGGCAGCCGTGAACGACGGCAAGGTCGTCGAGGGCGGCTACACGCGCGACTTCACCCAGGAAGGCGGCCCGCAGTCGTACATCTACGACGCGAGCCAGAACTACCAGGCGCAGGGCACCCCGCTGGTCATCTTCGGCGGCAAGGAGTACGGCTCGGGTTCGTCGCGCGACTGGGCGGCCAAGGGCACCAACCTCCTCGGCGTCAAGGCCGTCATCACCGAGAGCTTCGAGCGCATCCACCGCTCGAACCTCATCGGCATGGGTGTCGTCCCGCTGCAGTTCCCGGCCGGCGAGAGCTGGAAGTCGCTGGGGCTGGACGGTACGGAGGTCATCTCGATCACCGGTCTCGAGCAGCTGAACGAGGGCGTGACCCCCAAGACGGTCAAGGTCGTCGCCGAGCCGAGCGAGTTCTCGCCCGAGGGCAAGCAGACCGTCGAGTTCGACGCGATCGTGCGTATCGACACCCCCGGTGAAGCCGACTACTACCGCAACGGCGGCATCCTGCAGTACGTGCTGCGCTCGCTCGTCTGAGCCCACCCGAGCCGCGATAGCGCACGAGAGGCCGGAGCGTCGAGCTCCGGCCTCTCGCGCATCCGGCTGATTAGACTTGCCGCCACCCGACGGAAGGAGGAGCGGGATGTCGTTGCTCTCCTCGATCTCGCACCCGCGCGATCTGGACGCCCTCTCGATCCCCGAGCTCGAGGCGCTCGCGAGTGAGATCCGGGCCTTCCTCGTCGAGAACGTCGCGCGCAGCGGCGGTCACCTCGGCCCGAACCTCGGGGTCGTGGAGCTGACACTGGCGATCCACCGCGTGTTCGACTCCCCGCACGATCCGATCGTGTTCGACACGGGCCATCAGTCCTACGTGCACAAGCTGCTCACCGGTCGACAGGACTTCTCGCGTCTTCGCTCGCGCGGTGGCCTGGCGGGCTACCCGCAGCGCAGCGAGAGCGAGCACGACGTCGTGGAATCGTCGCATGCGTCGAGTTCGCTGAGCTGGGCCGACGGCATCTCCCGTGCCTTCGCCCGCACCGGTCGCACCGATCGCCACGTCGTCGCCGTCGTGGGCGACGGTTCGCTGACGGGCGGGATGACGTGGGAGGCCCTGAACAACATCTCCGATGACAACGACCGGAACCTCGTGATCGTGGTCAACGACAACGGGCGCTCCTACGCCCCGACGATCGGTGGGATGGCCCGCTTCTTGAACAAGGTCCGGACCACCGAGGGCTACCGGTCCCTCCACGAAGGCTCCGCCTCGCTGTTCGGACGGCTCGGGCCCGCCGCGCGGGCCGTGTACCGGGGCATGCGCGGCGGCACTCACGGATTCCTCTCGCGCTTCGTGAACAACGAGGCGCTCTACTCCAATCTCGACATCAAGTACCTCGGCCCCGTCGACGGGCACGACCTCGAGGCGATGATCGAGACGCTCGACATGGCGAAGGCCTACGGGGCTCCGGTCATCGTGCACGCCATCACGGAGAAGGGGCGCGGCTACGAACCGGCGCGCCTCGACGAGGCCGACCAGTTCCACGCGGTCGGCAAGATCGACCCGGTGACGGGACGCCCGATGAGCGCGAGCGGTGCGACGAGCTGGACCGATGTCTTCGCCGAGGAGCTCGTCTCGGCAGGGGAGCACCGGGGCGACGTCGTCGCGATCACCGCGGCGATGCTGCGGCCCACGGGTCTCCTCCCATTCGCCCAGCGCTTCCCCGATCGGGTGCTCGACGTCGGGATCGCCGAGCAGCACGCGGTCGCAGCATCCGCCGGTCTCGCCTTCGGCGGCTTGCATCCCGTCGTGGCGATCTACGCGACGTTCATGAACCGCGCGTTCGACCAGCTGATGATGGACGTCGCCCTGCATCGCGCCGGCGTGACGTTCGTGCTCGACCGCGCCGGGGTCACCGGCCCCGACGGGCCGAGCCACCATGGCATCTGGGACCTCGCGATGCTGCAGTTGGTGCCCGGCATCCGGATCGCCGCGCCCCGAGACGCCGAACGCCTGCGTGAGACGTTCCGCGAGGCCGTCGCGGTCGAGGACGCGCCCACGGTCGTGCGTTACCCGAAGGGCTCCGTCGGCGCGGATCTGCCTGCGCTCGAGCGTTTGCCCGATGGCACCGACGTGCTCGTCCGCGGCGAGTCGGACGACGTCCTCATCGTCGGCATCGGTCCGATGGCGCGACTCGGCATGGACGTCGCCGAGCGACTGCGCGCGCAGGGGATCGGAGCGACGGTCATCGACCCGCGCTGGGTCGTCCCCGTCGCGGATTCGGTCGTCGAACTGGCCGCGGGCCACCGTCTGGTCATCACGATCGAGGACGGCATCCGGGTCGGTGGCATCGGCACGCGCATCCGCCAGGTGCTGCGCGAGGCGGGGGTCGACACGGCCGTCGACGAGCTCGGACTGCCCGACGAGTTCATCGACCACGCCGAGCGCGACGAGATCTTCGAGGATGCCGGACTCACCGCGGCCAGGATCGCTCACGACGTCGTCGCGCAGGTCCTCGGAACCCGCATCCCCGTCGCCCGTCCGAGTGCAGACGGTGGTCAGGACTGGCCCGACGCGCCGCGCGCCGGGGCCGACGCGACCGACGGCGAGCCTCAGCCCCGGGGGCGCTGACGGGGGTCGATCACCCGGTAGCGCTCATCGAGGGCGTCCTCGGCGGCGGCATCCGGGTCGGCTGTCGGCAAGCTGTCGTCGCGCGCCGCCGCGGCGTCGGCTCGCAGCGCCCGCCGCATGGTGACGAACCAGGCGCTCGCGACGCCGATCGCGCTGAGCGGCACGTTGACGAGGGAGAAGAGGGGGACGATCGAGAGTCCCTCGGAGGTGCCGGTGACCACGGGGACGACGAGCATCGTCGTGAGAGCACCGACAACGGCGCCGTACACGACGAAGAGGACGAGATGCGTCGCCACGCGAGGCGAGCGTCGCAGGCGGCGACCGAGCACATACGCTCCGAGAGCTCCGACAACGAGCGCCGGGATCGAAGCCAGGAGAATCATCACGCTGCCGACGATCAGGCTCCATCCGCCGGTCAGCACCGCCCAGGCGGCGATGAGCAGCAGCGTCGTCCAGAGCCAGGCGCGCCCGGCACCCGCGAGGAACTCGGTGCGGGTGAAAGCGAGCGGCTCGAGATCCGTCCGTGGCGATGCCGACGGTGACGACGGTTGCCGGGTCGACTCGCGTGCCGTCACGACCGTGCCTCGGCGATCAGATCGAGGAGCTCGCGCAACGGGCGCCGCAGCATCGGCAGACGTGCGAGCGGCAGCGCCATTCCGAGCAGCCCCAGGCCGCGATCGAGCAGGCGCCGGGTCTTCGCCTGGTCGGTGGTGTCGTCGTAGACCCAGTACATCGCGAGCAGCAGGTGCGTCAGCACGAGAGCACCCGGGAGGGCCGCCGCGATGTCGGCGGGCAATCTGTGATCGGAACCCTCGACCGCGGCGCGGAAGAGGCCTTCGACGATCGCGAGACTCGCATCCGACTCCGGAGACAACGGGTTGATGGATGAGCGTGGCGACACCGCAGCCGTGAGGAACTCCGGCGCGTGCTCGTGCGTCGGCGCCAGCTGATCGAGGCCGGTGTGGAAGACGATCGCGAGGCGCTCCCTCAGGTCTCGGGTCTGCTCGAGCCGGGGGAGAGCCGCCGCCTCATGGTCCTGCTGCACCCGCAGATAGAACTCCTGGACGAGCTCGTTCTTCGAGGCGAAGTGGTAGTTGGTGGTTCCGACCGAGACTCCCGCCTCTGCGGCGATGTGACGGATCGTCGTCGCGTCGTAACCGCGCTCGCGGAACGAGCGGAGGGCTGTCTCCACGATGAGGGCACGTGTGCGGTCCCGTTTCGATCCGGCGGGCTCCGGTTGACTGAACATGTTCAGATGGTAGCGCGTCGGATCGTCGCGAGGCCAGCGGCGCGGGCGCGCGTGACAGCATGGAGGGATGACCGGCGAGAATCTCACCCGTTCCGACGCGCAGCGGCGCGCAGCCGACATCCGCGTCCATGTCATCGAGGTCGACCTCGACCTGCGGCATGCAGCCCGGCTCGACGAGACCACCTTCGCCACCCGCGCGACGCTGTCGTTCGATGCTGCGCCCGGCGGCGAGACGTGGGTGGACTTCCTCGGGCACTCCGTCGACAGCGTGACGGTCAATGGCGAGAGCCGCGAGGTGTCGTGGGACGGCGCACGGATCCGGCTCGATGCGCTGGCGGCGACCAATACCGTGTCGATCGAGGCCCGCGGGGTGTACAGCCGGTCGGGCGAGGGGCTCCACCGTTTCGTCGATCCCGTCGACCAGGCGGTCTACCTGTACACCCAGTACGAGCCGGCCGATGCGCGGCGCGTCTACCCGTGCTTCGAGCAGCCCGATCTGAAGGCGCGCTGGCGGGTGCGGGTGAGCGCTCCGACGGGCTGGCAGGTGCTGTCCAACGGCGCTGAGGCGACGCGGCACGATATCGAGGACGGCGTCGAGGTCTCCTTCGTCGAGACATCGCCGATCTCGAGCTACATCACCGCCGTCGCGGCCGGACCGTACCATCGCGTCGACGCGGTGTGGGACGGCCCCGAGGGCGCCGTCGACCTGGGCGTGCTGTGCCGGGCGTCGCTGGCCCCGTCTCTCGATGCCGAGGAGATCATCGACATCACCCGCCGCGGGCTGGCGTTCTTCGGGGACGCGTTCGGTCTCGCCTACCCGTGGGGCAAGTACGACCAGATCTTCGTACCGGAGTACAACCTCGGCGCCATGGAGAACCCGGGGCTCGTGACCTTCACCGAGGCCTACGTCTTCCGCGGGGCATCGACGGCCGCCCAGCACGAGGCGCGGGCCAACACGATCCTGCACGAGATGGCGCACATGTGGTTCGGCGATCTCGTGACGATGCGCTGGTGGGACGACCTGTGGCTCAAGGAGTCCTTCGCGGACTTCATGGGCTCCCATGCATCGGTCGCGACCGGACTCCACCCGGACGCCTGGGTGAGTTTCGCCAGCAGGCGCAAGGGCTGGGCTTACGAGCAGGACCAGCTCCCGACGACGCATCCGATCGTCGCCGACATCCCCGATCTGCAGGCCGCGAAACTGAACTTCGACGGGATCACCTACGCCAAGGGCGCTTCGGTGCTCAAGCAGCTCGTGGCCTACGTGGGCGAGGAGTCGTTCTTCGCCGGCGCGCGTCGCTACTTCGCCGACAACGCCTACGGCAACACCACCCTCGACGACCTCCTGTCGGCGTTGGAGCACACGTCGGGTCGCGACCTGCGCTCGTGGAGCCGCGCGTGGCTGGAGACGACGGGCATGTCCGACCTGTCCGTCGAGCGCGTCGAGGACGGGCGCCCCGCCGTGGTGCAGACGGACCCCCGGCCGCATCGCCTGACGATCGGGCGTTACGTCGAGTCGGACGGCGTGCTGCGACGGAGCGAGGGGATCGAGCTCGACCTCGTCGACGCGCGCACCCCGCTGCCGGGGAGTGCTGCCGGCATCATCATCCCGAACGACGACGACCGCACGTACGCGAAGGTCCGGCTCGACGACGACGCGACCGCGGCCCTCGAGCGCTCGTTGTCGACGATCGCCGACCCGCTCGCTCGGTCGGTCGCGTGGGCATCGCTCTGGAATGCCGTTCGCGACGCCCGTCTCGGGGTCGGGCGCTACCTCCGTATCGTGAAGCGGCACGCCGTCGCCGAGGCCCACATCGGCCTGCTCGCCGATGCGCTCGCCCACGCCGACTACGCCATCGCCCGCTATGCGGCACCGGCCGAGCGACCGTCGTTGGCCGCGGGCTGGCTCGACACCACATGGGACGCGCTGCACGCGGCGGCCCCGGGAAGCGACGCGCAGCTGGTCTGGGCTCGCGCACTCGGCTCGGCAGCCGCAGCCGACGCGGGACGCGCGTCATCGCTGCGGGAACTGCTCGACGGCCACGAAGCGGCGCCGGCCGGTCTCGCGCTCGACGCGGATCTGCGGTGGAGCTGGCTGTTCGCGCTCGCGGCGACGGGAGAGGCCGAGGCGACGGACATCGACGCCGAGCTGACCCGCGACGACACCTCGAAGGGCCGGCGAGCCCACCGTGCCGCCCGGGCCGCGCGGCCGGATCCCGCCGTCCGGGAAGCCGCGTGGCGCGCGGCCTGGACCGATGAGACGCTGTCGAACGACGAGCTGGATGCCACGATCGCAGGCGTCCGTGCGGGCGGTCGTCGTGATCTCATCGAGGCCTTCGACGTCGACTATTTCGCCCGCATCGAGCAGGTGTGGGCGACGCGCAGCATCGAGATCGCTCGGCGCCTCGTCCGCGGGCTGTTCCCGGCCGCCGACGACCTCGCGATGGCATCCGCGTGGCTCGATGCTCACGCGGACGCGCCGGCCGCACTCCGGCGTATCGTGATCGAACAGCGGGACATGCGAGAGCGCGATCTGCGGGTGCAGCGCGCGCAGGTCGCCGGCTCATGACAGGAGAGCCCCGCGGCGCTCGTGCCGCGGGGCTCTCCTGTCGAGCGGGTGCTTCGCGTCAGCGGTGCGCGATCCCGCGGATCGGCGGGTGGTGGAACGTGTCGCCGAACGTGCGCTCGGAGGCGCCCTCGCGGTCGAGGTAGGGCGACGCGCCGCCGTCGATGAACGGCCAGCCCGCGCCGAGGATGAGGCACAGGTCGATGTCCTGGACCTCGGGAACGACGCCCTCGTCGAGCATGAGCCTGATCTCCTGCGCGAGGCCGTCCTGCACGCGCCGGAGGATCGTGTCGGCTGACACCGGCGACGAGCCCGTCGCCTTCTTCGCGATCTTCTCCGCGGCCTTGGTGAAGCCCGTGACCCGTCCGCCCTTGTCCTTCTCGACGACCTCGGCGAGCTCGGCGAGGCGGTGGAAGTTCTCGTTGGCATAGAACCGATCGGGGAACGCCGAGGTCATCGTGTCCTGGACGTGCGCGGCTACCTTCCAACCGACGAGGTCGATGAGCTGGAACGGGCCCATCGGGAGGCCGAGCGGTGCGAACGCCTTCTCGACGTCGGCCACGGGCGTGCCCTCGTAGACCGCCCGAGCCGCCTCACCCATGACCTTCGCCAGCAGGCGGTTCACGACGAACCCCGGCGCATCGGCCGTCAGGACGGCGTTCTTGCCGAGGCCCCTCGCGACCACGAAGGCGGTCGAGAGAGCGGCATCCGTCGTCTGCGGGGTGCGCACGATCTCGATGAGCGGCATGACGGCGACGGGGTTGAAGAAATGGAACCCGACGAGACGCTCAGGGTGCGCGAGCTTCGCGCCGATCTCCTCGACCGAGAGCGACGAGGTGTTCGTCGCGAGGATCGCGTCATCGGCGACGATCTTCTCGATGTCGCCGAACACCTGCTGCTTGACGCCGACCTCCTCGAACACCGCCTCGATGACGAAGTCGCAGTCGGCGTACTCGCTCTTGTCGACCGTGCCGTGCACGAGCGAGCGGAGCTTGCCGGCCGTGTCGGCGTCGATCCGGCCCTTAGCCTCGAGCTTGCCGATCTCTTCGCGGATGTAGGCGAGACCCTTGTCCACTCGCGCCTGGTCGAGGTCGGTGATGAGCACCGGCACCTGGAGCTTGCGCACGAAGAGCAGGGCGAACTGGCTGGCCATGAGGCCCGCGCCGATCACGCCCACCTTCGTGACCTTCTTCGCGAGCGCCTTGTCGGGCGCGCCGACCGGGCGCTTCGCGCGCTTCTGCACGAGATCGAAGGCGTACATCGACGCCGCGAACTGGTCGCCCGAGATCAGTTCGGCCAGAGCGTCGTCCTCGCGGGCGAAGCCTTCGTCGCGCGAACCGCTGCGGGCCTTCTCGAGCAGCTCGAGCGCCAGGTACGGTGCCTTGGGCACGGTGCCGATCCTCGATTCGAGCATGCCGCGCGCGACCTTGACGGCGATCGGCCACTTGGTGAGGCGCTCGATCTTGCCCGGCTCGTTCTTGCGGCTGACGGAGACCGAGCCGGCGAGCACGCCGTCGGCCCACGCGAGCGAGTCCTCGAGATAGCTCACCGCGGGGAAGATGGCGTCCATGATGCCCAGGTCGAACGCCTGCTGCGGCTTGAGCACGCGATTCTGCTTGAGCGGGTTGCTGATCACCACTTCGAGGGCGTTCTCGATGCCGATGAGGTTCGGCAGCAGATATGCGCCGCCCCACCCGGGTATGAGGCCGAGGAAGACCTCGGGCAGAGCGATCGCGGCGGCGGAGGCATCCACCGTCCGGTAGGTGCTGTTCAAGGCGATCTCGAGGCCGCCGCCGAGGGCGAGGCCGTTGACGAAGGCGAAGGAGGGGACGCCGAGCCGCGAGAGGCGCCCGAGCACCTGGTGGCCGCGCTGTGCGACGAGCTTGGCGATCTCGGTCGAGGGAAGACGCGACACGTCGGACAGGTCGGCGCCCGCCGCGAGGATGTACTGCTTGCCGGTGATCCCCACGGCGTCGATCTCGCCGGCGGCGGCGCGGGAGGCGAGGGTGTCGAGCACCCCGCCCAGCTCGGCCAGCGTCGCCGGGCCGAGCGTGTTCGGGCGGGTGTGATCGCGACCGTTGTCGAGGGTGATGAGGGCGAGCGTGCGGCCCGAGGACAGACGGACATCGCGCACGAGCGAGTGCGTGACGACCTCGTCTCCGGTGAGCGCGTCGAGGGGGGAGAAGTCGATGTCGTCGTAGGTCATGTCGGCGCGCCTCACTTCTTGGGAGCCTTCTTCTTGCCGGTGTAGTGCGGGTTCTCCCAGATCACGGAGCCGCCCTGCCCGAGGCCCACGCACATGGCGGTGAGTCCGTAGCGAACGTCGGGACGCTCGGCGAACTGCGCTGCGAGCTGGATCATCAGGCGCACACCGGATGCTGCGAGCGGATGCCCCACCGCGATCGCACCGCCCCAGGGGTTCACGCGCGGGTCGTCGTCGTCGATCCCGAAGTGATCGAGCAGCGACAGCACCTGCACCGCGAAGGCCTCGTTGAGCTCGAACAGGCCGATGTCGTCGATCGTCAGCCCGGCTTTGGCCAGCGCCTTCTCGGTCGAGGGGATCGGCCCGATCCCCATCACCTCGGGCTGCACGCCGGCGAAGCCGAACGACACCATGCGCATCTTGGGGGTGAGCCCGAGTTCCTTCACGGCACGCGAGCCCGCGAGAAGGCTGATGGTCGCGCCGTCGGTGAGCGGGGACGACGTGCCCGCGGTCACTCGTCCGTGCGGGCGGAACGGGGTCTTCAGCTGCGCGAGCCCTTCCATCGTGGTCTCCGGCCGACGACCCTCGTCCTCCGAGGCGAGGCCCCAGGCGCCGTCGGCCGACTTCACCGCGATGGAGACGAGATCGGGCTGCAGCTTGCCGGCGTCATAGGCTGCCTGGGCCTTGTGCTGGCTGCGCATGCCGTAGCGGTCGGCGCGCTCCTTGGTCAGGGCGGGGAAGCGGTCGTGCAGCCGCTCGGCGGTGATGCCCATGTTCAGCGCATCCGCGCTGACGAGCTTCTCGGTGAGGAAGCGCGGGTTGGGATCGGTGTCGCCCCCGCCGAGGGGGTGACGGCCCATGTGCTCGACGCCGCCCGCGAGAGCGAGGTCGTACATGCCGATGCCGATGGAGCCGGCCATCGTCGTGACGCTCGTCATCGCACCGGCGCACATGCGGTCGATCGCGAAGCCCGGCACGCTCTGGGGTAGACCGGCGAGGATCGCCGCGGTGCGGCCGAGCGTCAGGCCCTGGTCTCCCTGCTGCGTCGTCGCGGCTATGGCGACGTCGTCGATCCGGTCGAGCGGCAGGTCGGGGTTGCGTTCGATCACGCCCCGCATCGCTTTGACGACGAGGTCGTCCGCCCGGGTGTTCCAGTACATGCCCTTCTCGCCGGCGCGCCCGAAGGGGGTGCGCATGCCGTCGATGAAGTAGACGTCCGAGATCTCGGCCACTTTGCCTCCAGAAGATGGGATCGACACCAGCCTAGAGAGCGGTGATAGGCCGGAAAATCGGTTGGGTCGAACCTACGAAGCGGTCGAGGACGGTTCGGCATCCCCGTTCACGGAATCCACAAAGGCTTGAGCGATCACCTGTGCGGTCTGCTCAATCTGCCAGCGGCGCGCGCCGAGCTCGGCGAGCGCTGCCGCGACCGACTCCGCGGAGACCTCGGCCGGTGGCGCCCAGGCGACGCGACGCAGGAGCTCGGGGGTGAGCAGGTTCTCGGTCGGCATCGACAGCTCCTCGGCGCGCTGCTCGACGAGCGGCTTCGCAGCCTTCAAACGGGCGTCCGCGGGCGGATTGCGGTCGACCCAGGCACGGGGCGGCGGCAGGCCGTCGCCGGGGATGCGGTCGGGCGGAAGTGACTGCTCGGCGCGGCCCGCCTCGATCGCCGCCCACCACCGGTCCAGCTGCGAGCGGCTCGCGCGGCCGGTGAAGTCCTTCAGCTTCGCGAGATCCTGTTTCGTCTTGGGGTCGGCCGCGAGGGCCGCGACCAGGGCGCGGTCGGGGACGAGGCGTCCGGGGGCGACGTCCTGTTCACGGGCGTAGTCCTCACGTGCGGTCCATAGGGCTCGCGCGACGGCGAGCGCGCGGCGACCCCGGACGGTGTGCAGACCGCTGAGGCGGCGCCAGGGATCCTCACGCGGAGGCTTGACGGGACGATCGAGCACGGCTTGGAACTCCTGAGCCGCGAACTCGGTCTTGTCCTGCGTCTCGAGCTCGAGTGCCAGCGCATCGCGGACGTCGATGAGGTGCTCGACGTCGAGCGCCGCGTACTCGAGCCACGACTGCGGCAGCGGCCGGGTCGACCAGTCGGCGGCGGAGTGCGCCTTGGCCAGCACGATGCCCAGGGTGTCCTCGACGACTGCGCCCAGCCCGACGCGCGCGTGCCCGAGGAGGCGGGCGGCGAGTTCGGTGTCGAAGATCGCCTTCGGGTCGAGCCCCGCCTCTCGGAGCGAGGGCAGGTCCTGGCTCGCAGCGTGCAGCACCCATTCGACGTCGCCGATCGCCGCCTGCAGGGGCGCGAAGGTCGTGATCGCCGGCGGATCGAAGAGGTGGACGCCTGCGCCGCGGCGGAAGACCTGGATCAGATAGGCGCGCTGCGAGTAGCGGAAGCCCGATGCGCGCTCCACATCGACGGCGACCGGCCCGACGCCCGCCGCCAGCAGCGCGGCGGCGCGTTCGAGTCCGGCGTCATCGGCGATGACGGTGTAGTCAGCCACGGTCCCCCCGGCGTGCTCCGAGAACGGCGACGCCCTCCGACCCCGGAGGCAGGCCGGCCAGCATGCAGGTCAGTTCCGCCCAGGCGTCGATATGGGCGGTGATGTCTCCGACGGGGGACCACGACGCACGCAGTTCGATCTGCGCGCCGTCGCCCTCCTCGGCAAGAGTGCCGAAACCGCGCGACAGCGTCTTGGTCGCGGTCCCGGAGACGGAATGGAACGACGCCGCGCGGTGGTCGAGCGCGTCGATCAGCCAGGACCAGGCGACTTCCGCGAGCAGGGGATCGACACCGATCTCGGGCTCGAGCGGCGCCTGAGCGAACGCGACGATGCGCCAGGGGCCGCCCCAGGCGTCGGGCTCGTCCGCGTCGTGGAGGATGACGATCCGGCCGGTGCCGTAGGGGGAGTCGACGGCGTGGGCTTCCGGTCTGACGTCGCCGGCGAGCGCCAGGGCCTCCGGGGCGAGTCCCGTCGGGGCGCTGATCTCGCGGACGACCAGGTCGTCGCGGAACGTCATCGCCAGCACCGCATCGCGGGCGACGACGAATGCCGTCGCGTCGGCGGGAGGACGGGAATCGGCCACGTCGACAGACTAGAGTGAGGCCTCGATGATGGGTTCCA
Source organism: Microbacterium arborescens (assembly GCF_049707515.1). Lineage (GTDB taxonomy): Bacteria > Actinomycetota > Actinomycetes > Actinomycetales > Microbacteriaceae > Microbacterium > Microbacterium arborescens_B. The sequence continues at coordinate 487,601 of NZ_JBNAFI010000002.1, forward strand.
GGCGCGCCGGGGCTGCGGGCGCATCTCCCGCCGCAGCCACCGCCGCGAAGACGACGATCGCGGCTCTCGCCGGAGCCCTCGGGATATCACTCGCCGCGCTGGGAACGGTGTCGATGCGGGTTGCGCGCAAGGTCGTGACGCCCGCCGGTCGTGTCCCGGACACCGAGCTGCTCGCCGTCGATGTCGCCGCGCAGACGCTCACTCTCTCGCGCACCGCCGACACCGAGTTGCCCGGCCGCTACGGCCTGTTCACGACCGGGACCGCCTCGTACATCAAGGTCGGTGCCGTCCTCGGGCTCGACGAGGCATCGGTGAAGCGCAAGCTCCTCACGGAGATCGGTGTGGACGACAGACTGTCGGCCGAGGCGGCGTTCAGCGGTTGGTACTACTCCGACCCGTCCGAGCTTCACCTGCCCTTCCGTTCCGAGCTGATCGGCTCGCCCCTCGGGCCCTGCCCGGCGTGGTTCTTCCCGGCCGCCGACGAAGCGGGCGAGCCGAGCGACACCTGGGTCATCCAGGTGCACGGCCGGGGGACGACGCGGACCGAGACGCTTCGCGCCGTGCCGGTGTTCCATGCCGCCGGCATCTCGTCCTTGCTGGTCTCGTATCGCAACGACGGCGAGGCGCCGCGCAGCCGATCGGGCACGTACATGCTGGGGGCCACGGAATGGCGCGACGTGGACGCGGCCATCGGCGCCGCTCGGCGCCGCGGCGCTCGCCGCATCTTCCTCATGGGGTGGTCGATGGGCGGGGCGATCGCCCTCCAGGCGGCACTGAACTCGGCGCACCGCGACGTCATCGCCGGTGTGGTGCTCGAGTCGCCGGCGATCGACTGGCGCATCGTCCTCGATCACCAGGCGCAGCTGCTGCGCATCCCGGGTCCCGTCGCGAGCACCGCGGTTCGGGCACTCGACAGCCGCTGGGGTTCGCGGGTGGTCGGGCTCAATGCGCCCATCCCGTTCGACCGGCTCGATGTCGTCGCCCGAGCCGCCGAGCTGCAGCATCCGATCCTGATCCTCCACAGCGACGACGACGGCTTCGTCCCTCCGGACGCGTCGTATCACCTGGCGGAGGCGCGCCCCGACCTGGTGGAGCTCGAGGTCTTCCGCACCGCGCGCCACACGAAGCTGTGGAACTACGACCCCGAGAGGTGGAGCGCGGTCATACGCGAGTGGATCGAGCGTCGACGCGCAGTCGGAGATAGCTGAAGCCCGCGGCATCCATCAGCGCGCCCACGACGGTGGTCGTCACCTCGTCTGCGACGGGCAGGACAGGATGCCGCACGGGTCCGACCCGCGGCGCGACGGTGAGGCAGATCTCGTCGACGACGCCCGCCGACACGAACTGGGCCGCGAGGTTCGGGCCGCCCTCGCAGACGATGCGGTCCCATCCTCGAGCCGAGAGCGCGGCGACCACGTCAGCGGGGGAGAGGTCGGGTCCGGCGCCCGCGGTGACCACGGCGACGCCGGCCGGTGCGTCCGGGCGAACCCCCTCCGGCACCACGAGGACGACACGATCGGCGTCGGCGCGCGTGAGGCGGTGACCGTCGAGGCGGCCGGACCGCGACACGATCGCGAGGGCGGCCGTGCGGGGGACGACGTAACCCTCGGCGCGTACGCTCTCGGCGCCCACGACCACGACGTCGGCATCCCGCCGGATGATGCCGAGGACGGTGCGGTCGGTGGGGCTGGTGATCGTGTCGCTCGTGCCGTCGCCGCCCGACGCCGACCCGGTCAGGGTCGTCACCATGTTCAGGCGCACGTACGCGCCCGGCGCTCGCCGGTATCGTTCGACGAGCCAGGCCCGTCCGGCATCCGTCGTGGAATCCGCGCTCTCGCCCGTTTGAGGCAGCATCTCGCTCACACGCACGGCGTCATCCTTTCACGCCGTTAGGGTTGACCCGTGACGAGCACATCCGCCGGAATCCTGCGCCTCAGCGACCGTCGTCCCGAGGTGAGCGGCACGGAGATGCTCACCGCGCTGGTGCCGCCCCCGCAGTTCGACGAGGCGACGTTCGACTCCTACCGCGCCGATCCGCAGTACCCCTCGCAGCAGGAGGCGAAGGACCGGCTCGAGGTCTTCGCCGGAGGAGGCGCGCCGGCAGCGCGAAGCGGACTGTTCCGCCGCGCGAAGAAGGTGCCCGAGACGAAGCCCGGCGTCTACCTCGACGGCGGGTTCGGCGTCGGCAAGACCCACCTCCTGGCGGCGATCTATCACGCCATGCCCGCCCGCCGGAAGTACTTCGGGTCGTTCATCGAGTACACCGCCCTCGTGGGGGCCGTGGGGTACCAGAACACGGTGCAGCTGCTCCGCGGCTCCGACCTTCTCTGCATCGACGAGTTCGAGCTCGACGACCCCGGCGACACCATGGTCATGACCCGGCTGCTCGGCGAGCTCGTCGCCTCGGGGACGCGACTGGCGGCCACCTCGAACACCCCGCCGAACGCCCTCGGCGAGGGGCGGTTCGCAGCGCAAGACTTCCTGCGCGAGATCCACGCCATGTCGGCGAGCTTCGAGACGATCCGGATCGACGGCACCGACTACCGCCAGCGCGCCGTCGACGGTCACGCCGTGGCTCTCACCCCCGAACAGTACGAGTCGGCGATCACGGATGCCGCGGCCTCCGGGTTCGTCTCGGACGATGCCTTCGCCGACGTCATCGCCCACCTCGCGACCGTGCACCCGTCGCGCTACATCCGCCTCGTCGACTCGATCGCGACGGTCGGACTGCGCGATGTCTCGCAGCTGACGGACCAGTCCGCGGCGCTGCGCTTCGTCGCCTTCGTCGACCGTGCCTACGACGCGCAGATCCCCATCCGTGCGACGGGTCGTCCGCTCGACGAGGTGTTCGGCGACGAGATGCTCGGCGGCGGCTACCGCAAGAAGTACCTGCGCGCCATCTCCCGCCTGGTCGCTCTCACCCATTCCTGAGCGCCTGTCCAGGACTCGCGCGGCGCGAGGAAACCTGATGTTTACCGGGGGAGCGATCGCGTAACCGTTCGGAAACACGAGTGCGCCGTCGGGGGAAACTGGGCACCTCGACACTGAAGGGACCCGACGCTACACCTGCGTCCCTGCAGAGAGGTTCCCTTCGAGATGGATCAAGGCAACACCGCATTCATACTCATCGCGGCCGCGTTCGTCCTGCTGATGACGCCCGGACTGGCGTTCTTCTACGGCGGACTGGTCAAGGCCAAGAGCGTCATCAGCATGATGATGATGAGCTTCGGCGCGCTCGGACTGATCGGCGTCCTCTGGGTGCTCTTCGGGTACGCCATCGCCTTCCCCGGCGCTGAGGGCACCGTCGCACCCTGGTCGATCGACTGGAGCGCCATCGGTCTGAGCAGCCTGCTCGAGACGCCCGAGGACGCTGCGTACCCGCCCATGGCCTTCGTCTGCTTCCAGGCGACGTTCGCCATCCTCACCGTCGCACTCGTGTCGGGTGCCATCGCCGACCGGGCCAAGTTCGGCTCGTGGATGCTGTTCGCCGGCATCTGGGCGACGGTCGTCTACTTCCCGGTCGCCAGCTGGGTGTTCAACTTCGGCCTCGCTGAGGACGGCTCGTTCGCGTACGGCGGTTGGATCACGCACGGTCTCCAGGAGACGTTCGGCGTCGGAGCCATCGACTTCGCCGGTGGTACCGCCGTCCACATCAACGCCGGTGCTGCCGCGCTGGCGCTGGCCCTCGTCCTCGGCAAGCGCGTGGGCTTCCAGAAGGGCGTCCACGTCCCGCACAACCCGCCGTTCGTGCTCCTCGGCGCCGGCCTGCTGTGGTTCGGCTGGTTCGGCTTCAACGCCGGCTCCGAGCTCGCCGCCGACGGCACCGCTGCTCTCGCGTTCATCAACACGATCGCCGCTCCCGCCGCGGCTCTGCTCGCCTGGCTCCTCGTCGAGAAGATCAAGGACGGCAAGCCCACCTCGGTCGGCGCCGCCTCGGGTGCCGTCGCCGGTCTCGTCGCCATCACCCCGGCGTGCGCCTCGGTCGACCCGATCTGGGCCATCGTGCTCGGCCTCATCGCCGGCGCGGCCTGCGCCCTGGCGATCGAGCTGAAGTACAAGCTCGGCTTCGACGACTCGCTCGACGTCGTGGGCATCCACCTCGTGGGTGGCCTCATCGGAACGCTGTACCTCGGCTTCTTCGCCAACGGCACCGGCCTGTTCATGGGCGGCGACGCCACCCAGCTGCTCGTGCAGGCGATCGCGGCCTTCGCCGTCCTGGCGTACTCGTTCGCCCTCTCCTTCGTGATCGGCCTGGCGATCGAGAAGACGATCGGGTTCCGCGTCAAGAACGAGGACGAGATCGCCGGCATCGACACCGTCGTGCACGGCGAGGTCGGCTACACCCTGTCGGACACGAAGGTCTGATCGGGCACACCTCGCACCGGGCGGGGCATCGCGGAGTGATCCGCGGTGCCCCGCCTTCGTGCGTCTCCGGGTGCGGTGTTCTGCGCGCCGGTCGGTGGGCAGTACGTGGCGCCTCACGGGGGAGGAGGGACACGAACTGCCGGATGAGGCCGAGGGACGCGGCGGCTTGGGTAGGTTTGGGCCCCATGGGAGTGCTTTCGCGTGTGTGGGATCTGCTGCGTCCGCGACGGGAGGCCGGCCGACCGCCTCGGGACACGCGCCCGGCGCCGGCGGGAGGGCCCGCGCACACGGCATCCGTGGTCGAGGTCGACCTGCCCGACGCGCGCAGCCTGCGGCTCGCCTATGAGCCCCGGCCCGATGCGCAGCCCGATCCCGGCGAGATCGTCTGGGCGTGGGTGCCCTACGAAGAGGATGCCGCACGCGGCAAGGACCGCCCGCTGCTCGTGCTGGCCCGTGCCGACGGCACCCGCAGCTGGGCGATGAAGCTCACGAGCAAGGCCCACGAGGGTGAGCGAGATCATGTACCGCTGGGAACGGGGGACTGGGACCGCGAGCGCCGGCCGTCGTGGCTGGACGTCGACCAGATCTACCTCGTGCCCGCCGCCGGCATCCGCCGCACCGCCGGCGCGCTCGACCGGTCGACCTACCTGCGGGTCGCGCAAGCCCTCTCGCAGCGCTACGGCTGGCGCGTCGCGGGCTGAGCGGTGGTTTCATGGCGTCATGAACGAAGCGTTTCCCGAGGCGCCGGGAGGTCACCCGGCCGAACCCCACGCCTCGACGATGTCGGGCCGGCTGAACTGGCTCCGCGCGGGCGTGCTCGGTGCGAACGACGGCATCGTCTCGACGGCCGCCCTCGTCGTGGGTGTCGCCGGAGCGACGGCGCAGACCGCGCCGATCTTCGCTGCCGGAATCGCCGGCCTCGTCGGAGGAGCGGTGTCGATGGCACTCGGCGAATACGTGTCGGTCAGCAGCCAGCGCGACAGTCAACGCGCGATGATCTCGAAGGAACGGCGCGAACTCGCCGACGACCCCGAGGCGGAGCTCGCTGAGCTCGCGGGCTTGTACCGGCAGCGAGGGCTCTCGCCCGAGACCGCGCGGCGGGTGGCCGAGGAACTGACCGAGCACGATGTGGTCGCCGCGCACCTGGAGGCGGAGCTCGGGCTGCGCGAGGACGAGGTCGTGAGCCCCTGGGCTGCCGCCGGTGCCAGTGCCCTCGCGTTTACGATCGGCGCGCTGCTGCCGCTGCTCGCGATACTCCTGCCGCCGGCGGAGGCGCGCGTGTCGGTGACGTTCGCGGTGGTGCTCGCGGCCCTCGCGCTCACCGGCTATTCGAGCGCGCGCCTCGGCGGCAGTGCCCCCGGGAGGCCAGTCCTGCGGGTGGTCCTCGGCGGAGCACTCGCACTGCTGACGACCTTCACCGTGGGCTCCCTGCTCGACGTGTCGGGAATCGTCTGAGCTTCCGACGGAGCAGAACAACGTAAAACGCCCCGGTCGAGTTGATCGACGCGGGGCGGGAGGGTGGGCGATGCGGGACTCGAACCCACGACCTCTTCCGTGTGAAGGAAGCGCGCTAACCAACTGCGCCAATCGCCCGTGCCGGCCCCGGAGGGCCGAGACACGAGCATACCGGATGCCGCGACGGTTCCCGAACCCGCAGGTGAGACACGCGCGGGGCGCCGCCGGTTTTGCGCTCCCGCGATCGTCGGCTAATGTTTAACAAGTGCCGGAGCGATCCGGAACGAAATGCGGATGTAGCGCAGTGGTAGCGCATCACCTTGCCAAGGTGAGGGTCGCGAGTTCGAATCTCGTCATCCGCTCGAGTGCGAGGATCTCCCGTCAGGGTGATCCGGCACGTGGGTCAGAACCACACACGGTGGCGTGGCCGAGCGGCTAGGCACCGGCCTGCAAAGCCGTTTACACGGGTTCGAATCCCGTCGCCACCTCGCCTCACAACTGAACAGCCTGTATAGGCGCGATTGGCGCAGCGGTAGCGCGCTTCCCTGACACGGAAGAGGTCACTGGTTCGATCCCAGTATCGCGCACCGAGAAACCCCCGGCTCGCCGGGGGTTTTGTCGTTTCCGGGGTGTCCCGCGTGGCTTCGACGGTGCAGTCGACGGCGCCCCCGGTTAGGCTCGGCGCCATGACTCAGCTGGTGCTCACCGTCGTCGGGGACGACCGGGTAGGACTCGTCCGCACACTCGCCGACACCGTCGCAGCCCATGGCGGCAACTGGGAGCGAAGCGAGCTGGCCGAGCTCGCCGGCGCTTTCGCGGGCATCGTGCTGGTGGAGGTGCCGGCCGATCGCGAAGCCGGCCTCGTCGAGGCCCTCGAGCGGCTCGACGGGCTCCTGCGCATCACGACCCACCAGCCTCTCGCTCCCGTCGCCGCGAGCGGTCAGGTGCTGCGCTTCACGGTGCTGGGCAACGACCGTCCCGGCATCGTCCGCGAGGTGAGCGACGCCATCGGCGCGCATGCCCTGAGCATCGACGCGCTCACCAGCCGCACCCTCGACGCTCCGATGGCCGGTGGCACGCTTTTCGAGGCGACGCTCGTCGTCCGGCTGCCCGCCGACTTCGACGCCGCCGAGATGGTGGCCGATCTCGAGCGCCTCGCGGGAGAGATCCAGGTCGACCTGACCCTGACGTGACACTCGTCGACGACATCCGGGGCGCCTTGCGCGGCGCCGCGGAAGCTGAGCACGCGCCCGCGCGAGCGCCTCTGACCGGCGCCGCGGGACAGAGGAGGCTCAGCTCAGGGCGAGCGGCACCACGGCCAGGCCCACGATGAGCGGCGCCGCGACGAGCCCCCAGAGGACGAACCGCCGCCAGGGCACCTCGACGCCGACGGCGTGCAGCCGTTCGTGCCAGAGCAGGGTCGCCAGCGACGCCCACGGCGTGATGAGCGGTCCCGCGTTGACGCCGATCAGCAGCGCGCCCAGACGCTCCGGCGTCTCCGCGGCGGATTCGAGCAGCAGATAGGCGGGCAGGTTGTCGACGGTGTTGGCCGCGACCAGCGCGGTCCCCGCCATGCGCCACAGTTCGAACGGCCCGCCGGCCTCGCCCGCGACAGCGCTCATGACCGCCGCGGACCCGAGTGACTCGAGCGCGGCCATGACGGTGAACAGTCCCGAAGCGAACACGAGCAGCTGCCAGGGGACGAGACGCACCGACAGCCCGCGAGGCGAGCGCCACGCGAAGAGACCCACGAGCAGGGCCGCCGCGATCGTGGCGGGGATCCACGGCTCGAGGCCGCTGACCAGCGCCGGCATGAGGAGGACGACGATGCCCGAGGTCACGCCCAACTGCATCCGGTCGGTGACGTGCGGCGCCGGTGCCGGCTCGAAACGCCCGACGAGAGAGCGTCGATGCGCGAGGAACAACAGGCCCACCGTCACGATGATCGCGACGGCTGCCGACGGCCCCATGAGGACGAGGAACCCCAGCGGTCCGCCCTCGGGCAGCCGGCCGAGCGCGAGCAGGTTCGTCAGGTTCGACACCGGCAGCACGAGCGAGGCGGTGTTCGCCAGCCACACCGTCGTGAAGGCGAAGGGCAGCGGCGGCAGCCCGTTGGCGCGTGCGACCGCGACGACGACGGGCGTGAGCAGCACGGCGGTCGTGTCGAGCGACAGGAAGGCGGTCGCGACGACGGCGAGCGCCACCACGAGGAGCCACAGCACGGTGGTCCGTCCTCTCGAGGCGCGGGCGAGCCACGCGGCGGCGACGTCGAACACGCCCGCCTTCGCGGCCAGCTCCGCCACGATCGTGACGGCGACGACGAAGGCGAGGATCGGTGCGACCCGTTCGGCGATCTCGACGAGGTCGTCCGGCGGGAGGATGCCGGAGACCACCGCGCCCGCCGCCACGAGCAGCAGTGCGGCTCCGGCGATGGCGAGCTTCACGGCATCCATCATGACCCCTGCGCGACGCCCCGATGGCCGTCGCGCGCCCGAGTAGGATCGACGCATGGAACGACGCCGGATCGGAGCTCTCGCGCCCCTGCGCTTCGTCGCCGGCTGCCGAACGCTGTCCGCCTGAGCGGGCAGGACGCGGCGAGCGTCCGAAGCTGAGTAGCCTTGATCTGAGCCACCCATCTGGAGATGTTCCCTTGACTGACGTCGTTTCCCCGTCGGACGTGTCGTACCCCGCCGACGGCTTCGCCCTCTTCCCCGACCGCTCCGTGATCGCCCTGCGCGTGAACGGCGAGCTGAAGGACCTCGCCACGGTCGTCAGCGAGACGGATGCCGTCGAGCCGGTGACCGTCTCGAGCCCCGACGGCCTCGCGATTCTCCGCCACTCGACGGCCCACGTGCTCGCGCAGGCCGTGCAGCGCATCCGGCCGCAGTCGAACCTCGGCATCGGCCCGCCCATCGAGGACGGCTTCTACTACGACTTCGGCGTCGACGAGCCCTTCACCCCGGAGGACCTGAAGTCGATCAAGAAGGAGATGGAACGGATCGTCCGCGAGAACCAGCGGTTCGTGCGCCGGGTCGTCACCGAGGATGAGGCCCGCGCCGAGCTGGCGGATGAGCCGTTCAAGCTCGAGCTGGTCGCCCTCGCCGGCGGACCCGGTTCGGGTGCGGACGCGGCCGAGGGCGCTTCCGCCGAGATCGGCGCCGGTGAGCTGACGATCTACGACAACGTCACCCGCGACGGCGAGACCGCGTGGAAGGACCTGTGCCGCGGGCCTCACGTTCCCGGCACCCGTCTGGTCGGCAACGGCTGGGACCTCACCCGTGTCGCTGCGGCCTACTGGCGCGGCAGCGAGAAGAACCCGCAGCTGCAGCGCATCTACGGCACCGCCTGGCCGTCGAAGGACGAACTGCGCGCCTATCAGGAGCGCCTGGCCGAGGCCGCTCGCCGCGACCACCGCAAGCTCGGCGTCGAGCTCGACCTGTTCTCGTTCCCCGACGAGATCGGACCCGGCCTGTCGGTGTTCCACCCCAAGGGCGGCATCATCCGCTACGAGATCGAGCGGTACATGCGCGAGCAGCTGCTCGCGAACGACTACGACGTCGTCAACACCCCGCACATCACCAAGGGCGACCTGTTCATGACGAGCGGCCACCTGCAGTGGTACGCCGACGGGATGTACCCGCCGATGAAGCTCGACGAGACCATCGACACCGAAGGCAACGTCACCCGGCAGGGCCAGGAGTACTACCTGAAGCCGATGAACTGCCCGTTCCACAACCTGATCTTCCGTTCGCGCGGACGCAGCTACCGCGAGCTGCCGCTGCGACTGAGCGAGTTCGGGTCGGTCTACCGCTACGAGAAGAGCGGCACGCTCTCCGGTCTCACCCGCGTGCGGGGGATGACCCAGGACGACACCCACATCTACGTCACGCCCGATCAGGTCGAGGACGAGCTCGTGCGGAGCCTCGAGTTCGTGCTGCAGACGCTGCGCGACTACGGCCTCAACGACTTCTACCTCGAGCTGTCGACGAAGGAGGACGGCAACCCGAAGTTCATCGGCGACGATGCCCTCTGGCAGCAGGCGACCGAGACGCTCCGCCGTGTCGCGGAGGGCTCGGGACTCGAGCTCGTCCCCGATCCGGGCGGCGCGGCGTTCTACGGCCCGAAGATCTCGGTGCAGGCGCGCGATGCGATCGGACGCACCTGGCAGATGTCGACGATCCAGCTCGACTTCAACCAGCCGGAGCGTTTCGAGCTCGAGTACACCGGTCCCGACGGTGAGAAGCACCGTCCCGTCATGATCCACCGCGCCCTCTTCGGGTCGATCGAGCGGTTCTTCGCGATCCTGCTCGAGCACTACGCAGGAGCCTTCCCGGTGTGGCTGGCGCCCGTGCAGGTGGTCGGCATCCCCGTCGCCGACGACTACGCGCCCTACCTGCAGGAGATCGTCTCGCGCCTGCGCAAGGCGGGCGTCCGCGCTGAGCTCGACCGTTCCGACGATCGGATGCAGAAGAAGATCCGCACCCACACGACGCAGAAGGTCCCGCTGCAGCTCATCGCCGGCGAACAGGATCGTGCCGGCGGCACGGTCTCGTTCCGTTTCCGCGACGGCTCGCAGACCAACGGCGTCCCCGTCGACGAGGCGGTCGAACGCATCCTCGCTGCGATCAGGAACCGCACCCTCGTCGACACGGCGGAGCACCTGACGGGCACGGCGGAGCAGCTCGCGTGAGCGGCACGTCGGACACCCCGCGCCCGGTCGAGGACGCCGCGCACCTGGCCGGGGTGCCCGACGAGTTCCAGCGGCTGTGGACGCCGCACCGGATGGCGTACATCCAGGCCGGCCCTGAGCCGCTGCGTGACGAGTGCCCGTTCTGCGCCGCGCCCGGGAAGTCCGATGCCGACGGGCTCATCGTCGCGCGCGGGCGCACCGCGTACGTGCTCCTGAACCTGTTCCCCTACAACTCGGGCCACCTGCTCGTCTGCCCGTACCGGCACATCGCGACCTACGACCTCGCGACGCCCGAGGAGGTCGCCGAGATCGGCGCGCTCACGCAGACGGCCATGCGCGTCCTGCGTGAGGTGTCGCGGTGCGACGGCTTCAACCTCGGGATGAACCAGGGAGCCGTCGCGGGGGCCGGGGTCGACGGGCACCTGCACCAGCACGTCGTTCCCCGCTGGGCGACCGACGCCAACTTCTTCCCGATCATCGCGAAGACCAAGGCGCTGCCGCAGCTGCTCGGCGAGGTCCGGCAGGCCGTCGCGGACGCCTGGCCCGTCGCCTGACCGCGCGTCTGCCTCGCTCTCGCACGTGAGCACAAGCCCCGGTGCCGGGCGCCGTGAGGGCGATAGCCTAACCGCTCACCGAGGAGGCACCATGTCCATCACCGCCCGCATCCGTACCCCGGCCGTCGCCGCCCTGGCCGTCGCCGGCGTTTTCTTCCTGTCGTCCTGCACCTCAGCCGACGCGCCCGCGACCCCCGGTGGCGAGACGGCGCCGACATCGCCGGCGCCCGCGGAGACCGGATCCGCCACTCCCGGGACCGGCGATGCGGGTGGGATGAGCGCCGACGCGCTCGCGGAGCGCGACGCCTTCATCGCCGAGCAGCAGCAGCCCGTGGGCCAGGCGACGCTCACGGCCAAAACCCCGGCCCAGCAGGAGCTCGTCGCGCAGCAGCGCGCTCATCTCGAGGCCAACGGCGGTCAGTGGTCGGAGCAGGCCGAGACGGTGACGCTCGCGCTCGGGCTCGACGCGTGCGAGACGTCCATCCTGAACAGCCACGAGATCGACGTGACCTCGTTCCGCACGCACGTCGTGACGTCGCCGCTCATCGACAGCCTCGCGGTCGATGACGCCTCGCGGGAGGGCGCGGTGAGCATCATGGTCTTCGGCACGCGCTTCCTCTGCCCCGACGACGCCCCGCAGTGGGAGCAGGCCTGGACCGAGGCCGCCGGGGAGTACTGACGCGGGTCAGCGCACCTGCTCGACCGCGAACTGCATGCGCGGGTGGGCGTAGGCCTCCTGGCTCTCGACGAGCTGGAGCTCGCGCTCACCCGACTCGTGCGTACGCGTCAGCAGATCGAACACGCTCGAGGTCGTCCGGGCCAGCGCCTCGGAGGCGGAGCCGGTGCTCCGGTAGTGGGCGGTGAAGAGCGCCGCCGTCACGTCGCCGGAGCCGTTGGCCTTCATCGGGATGTGCGGCGTGCGCACGATCCACGCGCCGGCGTCGTCGACGGCGAGCATCTCGATCGTTCCCTCCGGCCGATCGGGCCGCTCGACGCTGGTGACGAGCACAGTGCGCGGGCCCATCGCGCGCGCGGCATCCACCGAGGCGAGGGTGGAGTCGAGATCCGTCGGATCGGTCTCGGTGAGGAAGCCGAGCTCGAACTGGTTCGGCGTGATGATGTCCGCCGCCGGAACGACGCGCTCGCGCAGCAGGATGGGGATCGCCGGTGCGACGAAGCATCCTGACTTGGCGTTGCCCATGACGGGGTCGCAGGCGTAGACGGCATCCGGGTTGGCGGCCTTCACCCGCGCCACGGCGTCGAGGATGACATCGGCGATCCCCTCGCCGCCCTGGTACCCCGAGAGCACGACGTCGATCTGCGGGAAGGCCCCGCGGTCCTCGATTCCCGAGATGACGGCCCGCACGTCGTCGGGGCTGATCATCGGACCGCCCCACGCGCCGTAGCCGGTGTGGTTGGAGAAGTTGACCGTGTAGACCGGCATCACCTCGACGCCGATGCGCTGCAGGGGGAAGACCGCGGCGGAATTGCCGACGTGGCCGTACGCGACGGCCGACTGGATCGAGAGCACCTTCATGGGGGTCATGCCTTTCGGGAGGGGAGGGCGGCGGCGACGAGGTCGCGGACGAGGAGGCCCGCGTCGTCGTCGCCCAGGTCGTGGACGGTCAGGCGCAGGTGGCGGGACGGGGAGTCTTCGGTCAGGCGGAACTCGTCGCCGGTGCGGGCGAGCCAGCCGCGACGCATCAGGGCGTCGGCGACGGCCCGCGCGGTGCCGGGCACCTCGACCCACAGGCTCAGTCCGTCGCCGGGGGAGCAGGGCAGTCCGGCGCGGGTGAGCGCTGCGGCGAACGCGGCGTTGCGACCGGCGTAGTGCTCGCGCGCGGCGTCGATCGTCGCGGCGGCGGTGTCGTCGGTGACGAGAGCGTGCGTCAGCCGCTGCAGCAGGTGGCTGACCCAGGTGGTGCCCGAACCGAGCCGCAGGGCGAGTCGTTCGGCGGTGGTCCGATCGGATGCCGTGACAGCCAGGCACATGTCTGGACCGAGGAACTTCGACACCGAGCGCACGCGAGCCCAACGCTCGTGGTGCTCGCCGATGACGGAGCGATAGGGCTGCGTCGACAGCAGCGAGAAGTGGTCGTCCTCGATCACAAGCACGTAGGGGTGGTCGGCGAGCACCTCGCGAAGCTCAGCGGCGCGCCGCTCCGACAGGCTCGACCCCGTGGGGTTCTGCGCTCGCGGCGTGATGACGACGGCGCGAGCGCCGGCATCCAGAGCCGTCCGCAGGCCCGCGACCGTCATGCCCTCGCCGTCGACCGGCACCGGGATCGCGCGGTAGCCCGCGAGCCGGACCGTGTGGATGCTCGCGAGGAAGCACGGATCTTCGAGCGCCACGGCGTCGTCGCGGGTGAGTGCCTGGGCGAGGAGTCGTTCGACGGCGTCGACCGCGCCGCCGGTGACATTCAGGTGGATCTCCTCGTCGCCCGACGAATCGGCCCGGAACCACTGCGTCGCCCATCCGGCCAGGCCGCCGTCGATGACCGGCTCGCCGTACAGCACGGGGCGGCCGGCGACGCGGGAGAGCACGGCGCTCGGGTCGGGGATGAGAGTCGGATCGGGATTGCCCGACCCGACGTCGCGCAGCACGGTGTCGGTTGCCACGCCCTCGGCGGCGATGGGCGACACCTCGGCGATCCGCGTGCCGCCCCGGCCGCGTGCCACGACGACGCCGGCCTGAGCGAGCAGGCGGTAGGCGGCGACGACCGTGTTGCGGTTGACGCCGAGCTGCTCGGCGAGGGCGCGTACCGGGGGCAGCGCGTCGTCGGCGCGGAGGGCGCCTCGCTCGAGCAGCATCCGGACGCTGTCGGCGATCTCGCCTGCCGTGTGCCCGGTGATCGTGTCACGGGAAGTCATCGGAACGATCTTATGACGGATGCCATGCTAACTTTTGGCCTAGGTCGTATCTAGCCGAGGCGCGGCCGAGAACGGAGCCGTCGTGTCCAATGACCTGACCACCACCGGTACGTCGCGCGTCAAGCGCGGCCTCGCCGAGATGCTGAAGGGCGGCGTCATCATGGACGTCGTCACCGCCGATCAGGCGCGCGTCGCCGAGGATGCCGGCGCCGTCGCCGTCATGGCGCTGGAGCGCGTCCCCGCCGACATCCGCGCCCAGGGCGGGGTGGCCCGCATGAGCGACCCCGACCTCATCGACGAGATCATCGCGTCGGTGTCGATCCCCGTGATGGCGAAGGCCCGCATCGGCCATTTCGTCGAAGCCCGCGTGCTGCAGGAGCTCGGCGTCGACTACATCGACGAGTCGGAGGTGCTCTCGCCGGCGGACTACACCCACCACATCGACAAGTGGGGCTTCACCGTTCCGTTCGTCTGCGGTGCGACCAACCTCGGCGAGGCGCTGCGCCGCATCACGGAGGGCGCCGCGATGATCCGCTCGAAGGGGGAAGCCGGCACCGGCGACGTCTCGGAGGCGACGCGGCACATCCGTACGATCACGGCCGAGATCCGAGCGCTGCAGGCGAAGAGTCCCGATGAGCTCTACGTCGCCGCGAAGGAGCTGCAGGCGCCGTACGACCTCGTCGCCGAGGTCGCGACGACCGGGGCACTGCCGGTCGTGCTGTTCACCGCGGGTGGCGTTGCGACGCCGGCGGATGCGGCCATGATGATGCAGCTCGGTGCCGACGGCGTGTTCGTCGGTTCGGGAATCTTCAAGTCGGGCGATCCGGCCCGCCGCGCGGCGGCCATCGTCAAGGCGACCACCTTCCACGACGACGCCGCCATCGTCGCCGAGGCGTCACGCGGTCTGGGCGAGGCGATGGTCGGGATCAACGTCTCCGACCTGCCGGCCCCGCACCGGCTCGCCGACCGCGGCTGGTGAGCCGGTGAGCGCCGACGCCCCGCGCATCGGAGTGCTCGCGCTGCAGGGCGACGTCCATGAGCACGTTCGGATGCTCACGGGGCTCGGCGCGACGACATCCCTCGTCCGCCGGCCCGCCGACCTCGCGCAGGTCGAAGGACTCGTCCTCCCGGGCGGCGAATCGAGCGTCATCGACAAGCTCGCCCGAGCCTTCGGGATGCAGCGGCCCATCCGAGACGCGATCGCGGCCGGTATGCCCGTCTACGGCACCTGCGCCGGACTCATCCTGCTCGCAGACCGCGTCGACGGAGCGATCGCCGGGCAGGAGACCTTCGGCGGGCTCGACGTGACGGTGCGGCGCAACGCGTTCGGCGGGCAGAGCGAGTCGTTCGAGACGTCGCTCGCCGTCGCGGGGTGGGACGTTCCCGTCCACGCCGCGTTCATCCGTGCGCCGCTCGTCACGGGGCTCGGGCCGGGCGCCACGGCGCTCGCGACCCTGCCCGACGGCGGCGTCGTCGCGGTCGAGCAGGGGCGACTGCTCGCCACGGCTTTCCATCCGGAGGTCTCGGGCGAGCACCGCTTCCACGAACGCCTCCTCGCGCACGTCCGCGAGGCGCGGGTATCGGCCCGGTAAGATCGAGCGCATGTCCGGTCACTCCAAATGGGCCACGACCAAGCACAAGAAGGCCGTCGTCGACGCGCGTCGTGCCAAGTCGTGGGCCAAGCTCATCAAGAACATCGAGGTCGCGGCGAAGCTCGGCGGTGCTGACCTGCAGGGCAACCCGACCCTCTTCGACGCCGTCCTCAAGGCGAAGAAGACTTCGGTCCCCAAGGACAACATCGACCGCGCGATCAAGCGCGGCGCCGGTATCGGCGGCGAGGCCGTCGAGTACTCCTCGATCATGTACGAGGGCTATGGGCCGAACGGCGTGGCGTTCCTCATCGAGTGTTTGACCGACAACAAGAACCGGGCCGCGGCCGAGGTGCGCACCGCCCTCAGCCGCAACGGCGGCACCCTCGCAGACCCGGGCAGCGTCGCCTACAACTTCAGCCGCAAGGGCGTCATCGTGGTCCCATCCGAGGGCACCACCGAAGACGACGTCATGCTCGCGGTGCTCGAGGCGGGGGCCGAGGAGGTCGAGCCGCACGGCGACGGCTTCGGCGTCATCACCGAGGCCTCCGACCTCGTGTCGGTGCGCAGCGCGCTCCAGGAGGCGGGGATCGAGTACGACTCCGCCGACGTCGAGTTCGTCCCGTCCCTCAAGGTCGAGGTCGATGCCGACACCGCACGCAAGGTCTTCCGCCTCATCGACGCCCTCGAAGACAGCGACGACGTCCAGAACGTCTTCACCAACTTCGACCTCACCCCCGAGGTGCAGGCCGAGCTCGAGAACGACGAGGAGTAACGGCTCCGACTTCCGGCACAGTTCCCGGCATCCAGCGCACGTCCTGCGGCGCCGGATGCCGGGAACTGTGCGTTTCGCGGGCTGTCGTCGTGTCTGTCGAGCATGGCGGACGTAGCGTGGGGGAGTGACCTCCCCTCTGCGCGTGCTCGGTGTCGACCCAGGGCTCACCCGGTGCGGCGTGGGAGTCGTCGACGTCGCCCGCGATCGCTCCGCCAGGCTTGTACACGTGGGGGTCGTCCGGTCCGCGACAGACCTGCCGATCGAGCAGCGCCTGGCGACGATCGCCGCAGGGCTGCGGGCCGTGATCGCCGAGCACCGGCCGCACGTGGTCGCCGTGGAGCGCGTCTTCGCCCAGCACAACCGCAGCACCGTCATGGGCACGGCGCAAGCCAGCGGCATCGCGCTCCTCGTCGCCGCCGAGAACGGCCTGGATGCGGCGACGCACACACCCTCCGAGGTCAAGGCGGCCATCACCGGTTACGGCTCGGCCGAGAAGCTGCAGGTGCAGACGATGGTGGCCCGGGTGCTGCGGCTCGACGCGCTTCCCCAGCCCGCGGATGCCGCCGATGCCCTCGCCCTCGCCATCTGTCACGCGTGGCGACGGGGCGTCGGTGGGGCGGCGACGGCGACGGGCGGCGCGGCCGGTCTGACGCCCGCACAGCGCGCCTGGGCCGACGCCGAACGCCTCTCCCGGCGATGAGGAGTCGCCGCGGTGCCGGGCTGGCGCCGGCGGCGCTCCGGTGCGTGTCGGTCGAACATACCTGCGAAGCGCGGCTTAGGCTCGGAGCATGATCTCCTCCCTGCGCGGCAGCGTGCTGCACCTCGACTCCGACAGCGTCGTCATCGACGTGAACGGGGTGGGGTTCGCGGTCGCGGTGACGCCCGACATCCCGCGCTCCTTCCACGTCGGCGACGAGATCGTCCTGCACACCAACCTGGTCGTGCGCGAAGACGCGCTCTCGCTCTTCGGATTCGAGACCCGGGAGCAGCTCCAGGTCTTCCTGCTGCTCATCGGAGTCACCGGCGTCGGTCCGAAGTCCGCGCTCGGTGTGCTTGCCGCCCTGAGCGTCGGCCAGATCGCCGACGCCGTGATCGCCGAGGACGACGCACCGTTCCGGCGCGTGTCGGGTATCGGCCCCAAGACCGCGAAGCTCATCGTCGTGCAGCTCGCCGGCAAGCTGCAGGCGATGCCCTCGGCTCAGCCCGCATCTCCCTCCGCGGGGGCGGGCACGCTGGCCGCGCAGGTCATCGCGGCGCTCGTGGCCCTGGGGTGGAGCGAGCGCGTGGCCACCGATGCCGTCGCGCAGGTCACGGCGGATCCCGCGGCGCCGGGCACCGTGCCGGCGCTGTTGAAGCTCGCTCTCGCTCAGCTCGGCCCGGCGCGACCGGAGCAGTCCGGTGTCTGACGCGCACGGTCTGGCCGCCGACGAGACCGAGCTCGCGGTCGAGGGGGCGCTGCGGCCGACCTCGCTGGCCGAGTTCGTCGGGCAGCAGAAGGTCCGCGGTCAGCTCGAGCTGCTGCTGCAGGCGGCGCGCATGCAGGACCGCCCCGCCGATCACATCCTGCTCTCGGGTCCTCCCGGACTCGGCAAGACGACGCTCGCGATGATCGTCGCCCACGAGATCGGTCGCCCGCTGCGGATGTCGAGCGGACCGGCGATCCAGCACGCCGGCGACCTGGCGGCGCTGCTGTCGAGCCTCGTGCCGGGCGAAGTGCTGTTCATCGACGAGATCCACCGCATGGCGCGCTCGGCCGAAGAGATGCTGTACCTCGCGATGGAGGACTTCCGCATCGACATCATGGTCGGCAAGGGCGCCGGCGCCACCAGCATCCCGCTCGAGCTCGCACCGTTCACCCTCGTGGGTGCGACCACCCGGTCGGGACTGCTGCCCAACCCGCTGCGCGACCGGTTCGGCTTCACCGCGCACATGGAGTACTACGAGCCCGAGGAGCTCGAGCGTGTGATCCAGCGATCGGCCAGCGTCTTGGCCGTCGACATGCCGCCGGTGGCCCGCTCGGAGATCGCGCGTCGCTCGCGCGGCACCCCGCGCATCGCCAACCGTCTGCTGCGGCGCGTCCGAGACTTCGTCGTCGTGCACGGCGACACCGCCGTGGGGGCGACCGAAGCGGATGTCGCCGCCGCGCTGGAACTGTACGACGTGGACGCGATCGGACTGGACCGGCTCGACCGCGCCGTGCTCGATGCCCTCGTGAAGCGCTTCGGCGGCGGCCCGGTCGGTCTGAACACGCTCGCGGTGACCGTGGGGGAGGAGGGCGAGACGATCGAGTCGGTCGTGGAGCCCTACCTCGTCCGCATCGGCTTCGTGGGACGCTCGCCCCGCGGCAGGGTGGCCATGCCCGCGGCGTACCGTCACCTCGGTGTCCCTCGCGCCGACGGGGCGCTGGAGATCGATGACCTATAATCGCTGAAGGCTTCTCGCCGACGAATCCCGAGGCTGCGCATTCTTCGCGTGCCGACCCGTGAAAGGTGCTCCCACCTCCATGCTCTTCTCAGCCACCACCCCGGCCGACGCTCCTCCCACCAACCCGGCGCTGCAGTTCTTCGCCGAGTACGGCCTGCTGATCATCCTCGCGCTGCTCATCGTCTTCATGTTCTGGAGCCAGCGTCGGCGCGCTCAGCGGATGAAGGCGGAGCAGGCGGAGAAGTCGCGTCAGCTGCTGCCCGGGGCGAAGGTGCTGCTGCAGGGCGGCTTCTACGGCACCATCGTCGAGTACGACGGCGAAGACCTCTCGAAGTCGGCTCGCGTCGAGCTCGCGCCGGGTGTCGACGTTGAGGTGCACAGCCAGGCGATCCTGCGGGTCGTCGACCCCGCCGAGGGCGCGCTGACCGAAGACGAGTACATCGAGGCCGAAGAGCACCACGACGAGTACGTCGCTGACGTCGAGCAGGGGCTCATCACCTCGGTCAGCGATGACGCCGCGCGCACCCGTGCCGCCGACGCCGCGCCCGAGGGCACCGTCGATCGCGACGACAAGCCCCGCGCCTGAACCGCCGGTAACCCGGCGCTCGCTCGACGAAAGCTGACCTCCCCGTGGCGACTTCCACACCCGTGCGCCGTGCCTGGCGCGCGCTGACCGGCCTGCTGGTCCTGACCGCGCTCCTGTTCGGCGTCAACGCCCTCGGCGTCTACGTCTTCAAGGCGAGCTCGTGGGCCCCCGAGCTCGCGCTCGACCTGCAGGGCGGAACGCAGATCATCCTCGAGGCCCAGTCCGACGGCGCGGCTCCCTCGAGCGAGCAGATGCAGCAGGCGGCATCGATCATCCGCCAGCGCGTCGACGCCTCCGGTCTCGTCGAGGCCGACATCGCGACCCAGGCGGGGAACCAGATCGTCGTGCAGCTGCCCGGCGAGGTCGACGACGAGACGCGCGAGCGGATCGACGCCTCGGCGCAGCTGCAGCTGCGTGCCGTGCTGTACACCGGATCGCCCGCGACGACCTTCGTCGGCGAGGACGGCAACGAGACGCCGTACCCCGCACCCGATCCGAACCTCCCCGCGACGCCGTCGGTCGCGCCGTCCAACGGCAGCGACCCGGCGTGGATCACCGAGGCGCTGCAGGCGCAGTTCCTCGCCTACGACTGCGCGGACCCGGCGAACGATCCGGCCGACGCTCCGGCGGATCAGCCCCTGATCACCTGCGACCGGACCGGAACCGCGAAGTACATCCTGGGCCCGGTCGAGCTCGACGGCTCGTCGATCGACGACGCGACGAACGGGCTCGAGCAGCAGACCGGACGCTGGGCGGTGAACATCACGTTCGACCAGCAGGGCACCGAGACGTTCGGCAAGATCAGCCAGCGCCTGTACGGCCAGCAGGCGCCGCTCAACCAGTTCGCCTTCGTCCTGGACGGCGACGTGCTCTCGGCCCCGTCGATGGACGCGGTGATCCTCACGGGCAAGCCGTCGATCACGGGCTCCTTCGATCAGGACAGCTCCAAGGTCCTCGCCGATCAGCTGAAGTTCGGCGCTCTGCCGCTCAGCTTCGAAGTGCAGAGCACCAACACCATCTCGGCGACCCTCGGATCGCAGCAGCTGCAGATCGGCCTCATCGCCGGCCTCATCGGCCTCGCCCTCGTCGCGGTGTACTCGCTCGTGGTCTACAGAGCGCTCGGCACGGTGATCATCGCGTCGCTGGTGGTGATGGCGGTGCTGACCTACGTCGCACTCGCGATCCTCGCCTGGCGCATGGGCTTCCGGCTGTCGCTCGCCGGCGTCGCCGGCCTCATCGTCACGATCGGGTTCACCGCCGACTCGTTCATCGTGTACTTCGAACGCATCCGAGACGAGCTGCGCGACGGCAAGTCGATCACGAGCGCTGTCGAGGACGGCTGGTCGCGCGCCAAGCGCACGATCTTCATCTCGAAGTCGATCAACATCCTCGCCGCCGTCGTGCTCTACATCCTCGCCGACTCGACGGTGAAGGGCTTCGCCTTCACCCTGGGCCTGACCACAGCGATCGACATCCTGATCTTCATCCTCTTCACCCACCCGGTGCTGCAGCTGCTCGTGCGCACGCGGTTCTTCGGATCGGGCCACAAGCTCTCGGGCCTCGACCCCGAGGCGCTGGGCGCCGTGTACCGCGGACGTGCGCAGTTCCGCGCGCCGGTTGCGGCGGGTGCCAAGACCGGGCCCGGACGCCGCGCGGCCAAGTCGCGTGGTGAGGCCGAACGGCGACAGACGATCGCGGAACGCAAGCGCGCCGAACAGTCCGC
The DNA here is from genome assembly GCF_049707515.1 of Microbacterium arborescens. Taxonomy (GTDB): domain Bacteria; phylum Actinomycetota; class Actinomycetes; order Actinomycetales; family Microbacteriaceae; genus Microbacterium; species Microbacterium arborescens_B. The sequence continues at coordinate 508,633 of NZ_JBNAFI010000002.1, forward strand.
GGGCGAGTCCCGCGGTGCGACGGGGGACAAGGACTGATGCGATTCTTCAACCGGTTCGGCAACGACCTCTACACGGGGAAGCTCTCGTTCCCCTTCGTCGCCCGCCGCACGCTCTGGTTCATCATCGCCGGGGCCCTCGTGCTCGGGTCCGTCCTCGTGCTCGTCGTGAAGCCGCCGCAGTTCTCGATCGAGTTCACGGGCGGATCGCAGTTCACGGTCACGAACGTGACGAACACCGACCAGCTGCTCGCCACCGACGCCGTGCAGTCGGTCGTCCCCGGGGCGGGCACGAAGGTGACGACCATCGGCGAGGACGCCGTGCGCGTCCAGACCGATCAGATGTCGGATGCCGAAACGCGCGAGGTCACCGCGGCGCTCGCGGAGATCTACGAGGTGCCCACCGCCGAGGTGAGCTCGTCGTTCATCGGCCCGAGCTGGGGGCAGGACGTCACGCGCCAGTCGCTGTGGGGCCTCGCGATCTTCCTCGCGCTGACCTTCCTCATCCTCGCGCTGTACTTCCGCACGTGGAAGATGTCGGTCGCAGCGATCGTGGGCCTCGTCGATGTGCTCGTCGTCACGGTGGGCGTCTACTCGCTGTTCGGGTTCGAGATCTCGCCGGCCGCCGTCATCGGCTTCCTGACGATCCTGTCGTACTCCCTGTACGACACCACGGTCGTGTTCGACAAGGTGCGCGAGAACACGTTCGAAGACGGCGAGAAGTCGGGGCGGACCTTCGGTGAGTCGGTCAACCTCGCTGCGAACCAGACACTCGTCCGCTCGATCAACACCACGATCGTCGCGGCGCTCCCGACGGGTGCGATCCTGTTCATCGGCGCCCTGTGGCTCGGCGCGCAGACCCTCACCGACATCTCGCTCTCGATCTTCGTCGGCACTCTCGTGGCCGCGTACTCGACGCTGTTCGTCGCCGTGCCGCTGTTCGCTCTCCTGCGCGAGAACGAACCGGCCATCAAGGCGAACGACACGCGGGTGCTCGAGTCTCGCGAGCGTGCCGCGGTCGCGGCCTGAGCATCGCCGGCACGCGTAGAATCGTGGTCTGGATGGCGGAGGTGAAGGCATGACCGAGATCACCCCGCCCCCTGCCCAGAGTTCGCTCCGGCGCCTCGTCCCGCGGATCTTCTCGCGGGCTGCCCCCCGCGAGGGGCTCGAGCAGCTCGTGCGGACCGTGCGCGCGCACCACCCCAAGGGCGACATCGCGATCATCGATCGCGCCTACCAGACCGCGTCCCGCGCCCACGCGCAGCAGAAGCGTCAGAGCGGCGAGCCGTACATCACGCATCCGCTCGCCGTTGCACAGATCCTCGCCGAGCTGGGGCTGGGTCCCCGTGCCATCGCGGCGGCGCTGCTTCACGACACCGTCGAGGACACCTCGTACGGCCTCGATCAGCTGACGGCGGAGTTCGGCGACGAGGTCGCGATGCTCGTCGACGGGGTCACGAAGCTCGACAAGGTCAAGTACGGCGACGCCGCGCAGGCCGAGACGGTGCGCAAGATGATCGTCGCGATGTCGCGAGACATCCGCGTGCTGCTGATCAAGCTCGCCGACCGCCTCCACAACGCCCGCACGTGGGGTTTCGTGCCGCCCGAGAAGGCGGCGAAGAAGGCCACCGAGACCCTCGAGATCTACGCTCCGCTCGCGCACCGCCTGGGCATCCAGGCCATCAAGAGCGAGCTCGAAGACCTCTCGTTCGCGGTGCTGCATCCCAAGCTGTACGCCGAGATCGACAGTCTGGTGAAGCAGCGCACCCCGCAGCGCGAGCAGTATCTCCAGACGGTCATCGACGCGGTCGAGAGCGATCTGCGTGAGCTCCGCATCCGTGGACGGGTGATGGGGCGTCCGAAGCAGCTGTACTCCGTCTACCAGAAGATGGTCGTTCGCGGCCGCGAGTTCGACGACATCTACGACCTCATCGGCATCCGCGTGCTCGTGACCACGGTGCGCGACTGCTACGCCGTGCTCGGTTCGATCCACGCGCGGTGGACGCCGCTCCCGGGTCGGTTCAAGGACTACATCGCCACCCCGAAGTTCAACCTCTACCAGTCGCTGCACACGACGGTGATCGGCCCCGGCGGTCGCACGGTCGAGATCCAGATCCGTACGCACGAGATGCATCAGCAGGCCGAGTTCGGCGTCGCGGCGCACTGGAAGTACAAGGAGCGGATGGCGGGCGGCAAGGCCGACGCCAAGGCGGTCGACAACGACATGGCGTGGCTCGCGCACATCTCCGACTGGCAGGCCGAGACGGCCGACCCGGGGGAGTTCCTCGACTCGCTGCGGTTCGAGATCGGCGCCAAAGAGGTCTACGTCTTCACCCCGAAGGGGCGCGTCGTCGGCCTCCCCGCCGGCGCCACGCCCGTCGATTTCGCGTACGCGGTGCACACCGAGATCGGTCACCGCACGATGGGGGCGAAGGTCAACGGCCGCCTCGTTCCGCTCGAGTCGACACTCTCCAGCGGCGATGTCGTCGAGGTCTTCACCTCGAAGAACCCCGACGCCGGGCCCAGCCAGGACTGGCTCGGCTTCGTCAAGAGCACGCGGGCGCGCAACAAGATCCGCGGCTGGTTCACGAAGGAACGCCGCGAAGAGGCCGTCGAGCAGGGCAAGGATGCGATCGCGCGAGCGATGCGACGTCAGAACCTGCCGCTCCAGCGACTCATGGGGCAGGATGCCTTCAGCGAGGTCGCACACCAGCTCCGTTACGAGGACGTCACCGCCCTGTACGCAGCGGTGGGCGAGGGTCACGTCTCGACGCAGTCGGTCATCGAGAAGGTCACCGCGCTCGTCCGAGCCGAGGAGGACACCTCCACCGGTCCGATCGAGCTGCCCGCCGTCGGCCGGTCGCGGCAGAAGCGCGACAGCGACTCGGGCGTGCTGGTGCGCGGTGCTCCCGACATCCTCGTCAAGCTCGCGAAGTGCTGCACGCCGGTTCCCGGCGATGAGATCGTCGGCTTCGTCACCCGCGGCAGCGGTGTCTCGGTCCATCGCGCGGATTGCACGAACGTCGAGTCGCTCATGCGCGACCCGGAGCGGCTGATCGACGTCTCGTGGGCACCGACGACCAAGAGCCTGTTTCTCGTGCAGATCCAGGTGGAGGCGCTCGACCGCGCGGGTCTGCTCAGCGACGTCACGCGCGTGCTCAGCGAGCACCACGTCAACATCCTTTCGGCGTCGGTGCAGACCAACAACGACCGGCTCGCGCTCAGCCGGTTCGTGTTCGAGATGGGCGACACCGTGCACCTCGATCGCGTCCTCAACGCCGTCCGGCGCATCGACGCGGTGTACGACGTCTACCGCGTCACGTCGTCCTGACCCCCGCGTCCTGCAGCCAGGCGAGCGCCTGCCGCTTGAACGGCAGAGGACCGCTGGCCGCGAGCGAGCGGCGAGCGTCGAGCGCGAGGCCGGGGAACGTCGCGATCATGGCGATCGCTGCGGCGCCGGGAGGCAGGCCCTCCGCGACATCGGCCCTCACGAGGTCGCAGAGCGTCCGGATGCGGTTCGCCACCGGCATCCCGCCGAGGCGGACGGTCTCGGCGGGAGGCAGTCGCACGTCGCGGTAGCGCAGGCGGTGGTCGAGCACGTGGTTGCGTCGCCGCTCGGTGCAGCGCTGTACGCTGTGACGCAGCGGCGGGTCGACGAGCGCGCCGTGCACCCAGGCGGCCGACTCGTGCGTCAGCGCGAGCCCGGGCGCGACGAGGGGACGCAGGGAAGCAGCACGGATCTCAGGCGTCTCGACGGCGTCGGTCGGCATGAACGCCTCGCCGACCTCGATGACGTCGCCGTCGAGACGCGCTGCCGCCAGCTCCGAGGCCGAGAGGCGATCGCCGGGGGTGTATACGAATGGCCAGACCATGGCGTCAGTCTCCCGGCCGGGAGACCGCGCCCGTGAGCTGTGCGGCCCACCTGTGGACAGGATCGCGTCCCGGCGCCGCCGTGGCGGAGAGGAGCGATTACCCGCCGAGGGCGCTGAGCCACGCCTTGCGGGCGCTCAGGGCTTCCTTCGCCTGCGCGATGGCGCGCTTGTCGCCGGATGCCTCGGCCGCGCTGACTTCGGACTCGAGCTTGGCGATCGCCTCGTGCAGCTGCGAGAGCATGTCGCCCTGACGAGCCTTGGTCTCGGGGTTGTTGTTCTTCCAGTCGGCGTCCTCGCGAGTGCGCACGGACTGCTCGATCTTGCGCAGTTCGTCGTCGAGCGCCCGCTCCTTCTCGCGGGGGAAGATGCGTCCGATTTCGTCCCAGCGACGCTGGATGCCCGTCAGGAGTGCGCGGGCGGCGGCGGTGTCCTTCTCGGCGCCGACGGCTGCGGCCTCGTCGAGCAGTGCACGCTTGGCGACGATCTTCTCCTGCGACTCTTCGGCGTCGGCCTGCTCGCGCTCGGCTCGTGCGCCGTAGAGCGCGTCGCCGGCGGCCTTGAAGCGAGCCCAGAGCGCGTCGTCGGCCTTCTTGCCGGCGCGGCCCGACTGCTTCCACTGGTCGAGCAGGTCGCGGTAGGCGCCGATGCCGTCCTCGCCGCGCGGCGCGAGCGCCTCGGCGCGCTCGATGAGTCGCTGCTTGGCATCGCGAGCGCTCTTGTGGGTCTCGTCGAGGCTCGCGTAGAACTCGCGCCGGTGCTTGTCGATGATCGACCGGGCGTCGCGGAACCGCTTCCACAGCTGCTGGCCGATGCCACGCGGCAGGCGAGGTCCGTCGGCCTGGTGGCGCTGCCAGCGGTCGAACAGGTCGGTGACCTCGGCGGAGGTCTGCTTCCACTGGATCGACTTCGGATCGCGCGCGGCGATGGCCTCGATCGCGTCGACCAGAGCGGTGCGCTCGGCGATCGCCGCGTCGAGGGCCTGCTTGGCCTCGGCCGCTTCGGTCTCGGATGCCGCATCCAGCTCGGCCTCGAGGGCGACGAGACGCGCTTCGAGGGCCGCGAGGTTGCCGACGGCGGCCGCGCCCGCGATGCGCGAGCGGAGTGTGCTGACGGTCGAGCGCAGGTCGGAGGCCGAGGCACCGCCGCGGCGGTGGCGCACCTCGATGAGCGTCACCTCGCCCGCGAGGTCGGAGAACTTGCGCTGGAAGTAGGCCAGCGCCTCCTCGGGGGAACCGTCGGGATACTGGCCGACGACGCGCCACTGGTCCCCCTCGCGCACCGAGACGGTGCCGTCGTCATCGACGCGACCCCACGGGGCGTCGTCGGCGGGGGTGATCGTGGAGTCAGGGGTGGAAGTCACGGAAGGCACCTCGTCGCGGCTCGCGCCGCATGGGGGTCAGGTCGGGGGACAGCCTAGTACGGGCGGGGTCAGGGAGTCGGGATCGTTGTCGGAGTGGGATCCGGCGTCGTCGGGACCGGCGTTCCCGGCGTCGACGGCGTCGGGGAGGGCGCCGGCGTCTCGGCCGGCACCGGGGCGCCCGGGCCCGCCGTGAAGTAGACGACCTGGGCGCCGAGGGCGGCGAGGATCAGGGCGCCTCCGGCCAGCGCGGCGACGATGTTGTCACGCGAACGACGGCGTGCGAGACCGTCGTGGTACTCGCGTCGAGCAGCGTAGACGCGGGCGCGTTCCTGCGCCGCACGATCGTCCCGGTTCTTGCCGCGACCTGCCACGATGCCTCCTCCATGCCCGGATCCGAGCCGCTCAAGCCTACGGCGCGGCTCGGTACGGCGACAAAATCCGGGTGTCCCCCTGCGCGACTAGCCTGAGGGGATGACCGATTCGAGCGCGCTCTTCTCCGGGCAGACGCCGCTCGCGGTGCGCATGCGCCCGACATCCCTCGACGAGGTGGCAGGTCAATCCCACCTGCTGCGTCCCGGGTCGCCGCTCGTGGCCCTCGCGTCACCCGACGGCAACCGCAGCGGCGCCGTCTCGGTCGTGCTCTGGGGGCCGCCCGGCACGGGCAAGACGACGCTGGCCCAGGCGATCGCCCGTTCGTCCGGCCGCCGTTTCGTCGAGCTCTCGGCGGTCACCGCCGGGGTGAAGGACGTGCGCGAGGTCATGCAGGAGGCGATGAACCAGCGCGATCTGTACGGCATCTCCACGATCCTGTTCCTCGACGAGATCCATCGGTTCACCAAGGCGCAGCAGGATGCGCTGCTGCCGGGGGTGGAGAACGGCTGGGTCCTGCTCATCGCCGCGACCACCGAGAACCCGTCGTTCTCGGTCGTCGCCCCGCTGCTGTCGCGCTCGCTGCTGCTCACCCTGCAGCCGCTGAGCGACGACGATCTCGGCGGGCTCATCGACCGGGCCGTCACCGACGCGCGTGGCCTGGCCGGCTCGATCGCGCTGGCCGACGACGCGCGCACGGCGCTCGTCCGACTCGCGTCCGGTGACGCTCGGCGCGCGCTCACGTCTCTCGAGGCCGCCGCGACGATGGCCGAGCCCGGCGACGACGACGAGGTCCCCGTCATCACCGCCGACCATGTCGCGCAGGCCGTCGATCGTGCCCTGCTCCGCTACGACCGGCAGGGCGACGAGCACTACGACGTCATCAGCGCCTTCATCAAGTCGATCCGCGGGTCCGACGTCGACGCCGCCATGCACTACCTGGCGCGGATGATCGAGGCGGGCGAAGACCCCCGATTCATCGCGCGTCGGCTCGTCATCTCGGCGTCGGAGGACATCGGTCTCGCCGATCCGCAGGCGCTGTCGATCGCCGTCGCGGCAGCCGATGCCGTCGCCTTCATCGGCATGCCCGAAGGCCGCATCCCTCTGGCCGAGGCGACGGCGTACCTCGCCACGACGGCGAAGTCGAACGCCGCCTACAACGCCATCAACGCCGCGATCTCCGACGTCCGTGCCGGCGGGTTCGGGCGGGTGCCCCAGCACCTGCGCGACGCCCATTACGCGGGAGCGAAGCGACTCGGACACGGCAAGGGCTACATCTATCCGCACGACCTCGATGTCGGGGTCGCCACGCAGCAGTACCTGCCCGACGAACTGCGGGGCCGGCGCTATTACGAGCCGACGAACCGCGGCGTCGAACGCGACATCGGCGCGCGCGTCGAGAAGCTGCGGAAGATCCTGGGGGAGTGAGCGATGACCGGAGACGTCCCCGACTGGACCCTGCTCGGGTCGTCCCTCGCGTTCGACGGCTACGTCCGCGTCCGACGAGATCGCTACCGGCTGCCCGACGGCAGTGAGAGCGACTGGGACGTCGTCGAGATCGGCGACACCGTCACGGTGGTCGCCGTCACGCCCGACGACTCCATCGTGCTGTTCGACCAGTTCCGGGTCGGCCCGCGCCGCGTGCTCGGGGAGCTTCCCGGCGGCCTCATCGACGCGGGCGAGGATGCGGCCGAAGCCGGCGTGCGCGAACTGCTCGAGGAGACGGGCTACCGCGCCGGCGCGGTGTTCGACGCCGGCGCCGAGTGGGCGGCCGCGAACGGGCGGCGCCGGCGCCACGTGATCATCGCCGCCGGCTGCGTCCGCGTCGCCGAGCCGACCTGGGGGGAGCACGAGAGCGGCCGGGTGCGGACGATCCCGGCATCCGCGCTGCTCGAGCACCTCACGACCGGCGAGATCAGCGACGGCGGACCGGCAGTGCGCGGTCTCGTCCGGTTCGCTCGTGCCGATGCGGTCGACCCCGCGCTGCAAACCGCGCAGGCACTCGTCCGCGACCTCCTCGCCGGGGCCGGTGGGGGGTCGGCGGCGGATTCGCATACCGTCGCGGCCGGGCAGGCGGCGACCGACCCCTTCGACGCGTTCTGGGAGAACGCCGAGGAGAAGAGCGCCGAGCGCCTTCGAATCGAGCTCGAGGCTCTGCTCGCCGAGGTCGCACCCGGCGCGGCGATCGCCGACTATGAGCGGGCGTCCGTGCACGACTACCTCGGCGAGGAGGCCGAGGCCATCCCGCTGTACCGCGCGGCGCTGGCAGCGGGGCTCGAGGGGGAGCGCCGGTCGTCGTGCCTCATCCAGTTGGCGAGTTCGCTGCGGAACGTAGGGGATGCGTCGGGCGCTCTGGCGCTGCTGCACCGCTTCCCCGCCGGTGACCCCCTCGTCGACGCCGCGCGGGCGTTCGAGGCGCTCGCGCTCTTCAGCGACAACAAGCCCGCGCCCGCCCTCCGTACCGCGCTCCGCGCGCTCGCCCCGCACCTGCCCGCCTACCGTCGGTCGGTCGAGTCGTACGCGAGCGAGCTCGTCGCCCCGCCCCGCATCCGCGCGATCTCGGTCGCCGTGGTGGTGAAGGACGGATACGTGCTCGCCGAGGAGTACGCCGGCCGGGTGGGACGGCCGCCGTTCCTCCGGGCACCGGGTGGCGGCATCGAATTCGGTGAGACCGCTGCGGCCGCCATGAGGCGGGAACTCCACGAAGAGCTCGCGGCCGACGTCGATGAGCTGCGACTTCTCGCCGTCAGTGAGAACATCTTCGACGCGGGCGGCAAACGCGGGCACGAGATCGCGCACGTCTTCGCCGTCCGCAGCACCGAGCTCGCTGCGCTGCCGATCACGGAGCGGCTCGACGTCCTCGACGGTGACACGTCGGTCGGCTGGTACCGCATCGACGACCTGCGACGCGGAACGAAGCCGTTCTACCCCGACGGCATCCTCGACCTCGTCGTCGCGGAGGCCCGCGGGCCGGTCTGATAGACTCGACCGGCTCGAAGCCCAGTTTTCGGGCATCCCTCTCCTCTGATCAAGACCTCTCGGCGTGCCCCGGCGTGCAGTCCGAGATGGGCGAGGAGATGGAGATACGTCCGTGAGTCGCGAACGTCGCGACCACGTCATCGGAAGGAGAACTTCGTGACCACGAAGTCTCAGGACCGCCGCAAGGTCCGCCTGTCGCGCGCCCTCGGCGTCGCGCTGACCCCGAAGGCCGCCCGCTACCTCGAGAAGCGTCCCTACGCTCCGGGTGAGCACGGCCGCACCAAGCGCAAGGCCGACAGCGACTACGCCGTCCGTCTGCGTGAGAAGCAGCGTCTGCGCGAGCAGTACGGCATTCGCGAGAAGCAGATGCGCAACACCTTCAACGAGGCTCGCCGCAAGGACGGCCTGACCGGTGAGAACCTGGTCGAGCTCCTCGAGATGCGTCTGGACGCCCTCGTCGTCCGTGCCGGCTTCGCCCGCACGACCGCGCAGGCTCGTCAGCTGGTCGTGCACCGCCACATCCTCGTCGACGGCCAGCTCGTGGACCGTCCCTCGTTCCGCGTGAAGCCGGGCCAGCTCATCCACGTCAAGGAGAAGAGCGAGTCGCTCGAGCCGTTCCAGGTCGCAGCAGCCGGCGGTCACGCCGACGTCCTGCCCCCGGTTCCGGGCTACATCGAGGTCGAGCTCGACAAGCTGCAGGCACGCCTCGTGCGTCGCCCGAAGCGCGCCGAGGTGCCCGTCACGTGTGACGTGCAGCTCGTCGTCGAGTACTACGCCGCGCGCTAAGCGGGGCGTAGTACAGCCGCCACGCGGCCAGATGCGCCGTTACGCCGCGCGCTAAGCGGGGCGTAGTACAGCCGCCACGCGGCCAGATGCGCTGTTACGCCGCGCGCTGAGTCCATGGCGCGATGACTCTCAGCATCGCCACGAAGGGCGTCGGGTTCTCCCGGCGCCCTTCGTGCTTTGCGCCTAACATGGATGCCATGAAGAACGCGCTGTGGTTCGTTTTGGGCGTCGCCGGCGGTTTCGTCGCCGCGCACGTGGTCAACAAGGATCCGCGCGGTCACGAAATGCTCGCCGAGGTCGACGCCCGGATCTCGGAGTTCACCGACCGGATCGGCGACGCGTACCGCGAGCAGGAGGCCCGTATGGAGGGCCTCGCCGCCGACGTGAAGGGCGTCGCGCCCGACGCCCTCGATGCGTCCGCTGAGGCCGCCGCCGACGCGGCCGACGCCGTCATCGAGACAGCCTCCGATGTCGCGCCCACGGCACCGGATGCCGTCGCGAAGCCCCAGCGCGCGGCCGACGAAGCCTCACACTGACCCCCGAACCGACTGCGGCGTCGCGCCCCCGGGCGCGGCGCCGATGCCTGCCTGCCGAAGGAATCCGATGAAGACCGCCGAGATCGCCCAGCGCTACCTGGACTACTTCGAGAAGAAGGGGCACACCATCGTGCCCTCCGCCTCGCTCGTCACCGACGACCCGGCGCTGCTGTTCACCGTTGCGGGCATGGTGCCCTTCATCCCCTACCTCTCGGGCGACGTCCCGGCGCCGTACGCGCGCGCCGCAGACGTGCAGAAGTGCATCCGCACGAACGACATCGAGGAGGTCGGCAAGACCCCGCGCCACGGCACCTTCTTCCAGATGCTCGGCAACTGGTCGTTCGGCGACTACTTCAAGGAGGGCGCGATCTCGTTCGCGTGGGAGCTGCTGACCAGCCCCGAGTCGGAGGGTGGGCTCGGCTTCGACCCGAAGGACCTCTGGGTCACCGTCTATGAGGAGGACGACGAGGCGCGCGAGCTGTGGCTCGAGCACTCGACGCTGCCCGACGAGCGGATCCAGCGCCTCGGCAAGGACACGAACTACTGGAGCACCGGTCTGCCGGGTCCGGCCGGGCCGTGCTCCGAGATCTTCTTCGACCGCGGACCGGCCTACGGCATCGACGGGGGGCCCGCCACCGACGACGACCGCTACGTCGAGATCTGGAACCTCGTGTTCATGCAGTACGAGATCACGGACGTTCGCTCCAAGTACGACTTCACGATCGTCGGTGAGCTTCCGAACAAGAACATCGACACCGGCATGGGGCTCGAGCGCGTCGCCTTCATCAAGCAGGGCGTCGACAACATGTACGAGACCGACCAGGTCCGCCCGGTCCTCGACAAGGCGGTCGAGCTCGCGGGCAAGACCTACGGGGCGGACCACGACGACGACGTGCGCTTCCGTGTCATCGCCGACCACGTGCGCTCGTCGCTGATGCTGCTCTCCGACGGCGTCACGCCCTCGAACGACGGGCGCGGCTACATCCTGCGCCGCCTCATGCGTCGCGCCATCCGGTCGATGCGGCTGCTGGGCGTCGACGGGCCGAGCTTCGCCGAGCTGTTCGCGGCATCGCGTGACGCGATGAAGGAGGCCTACCCGATCGTCGAGACCGACTACGCCCGGCTGTCGCAGTACGCCCTCGCCGAGGAGGCGACGTTCCTGCGGACCCTCGCTGCCGGCTCGGAGTTGCTCGACGAGTCCGTCGCCCAGGCGAAGAAGGCCGGCGGCGGGAAGCTGAGCGGCGCGCAGGCGTTCCTCCTGCACGACACCTACGGCTTCCCGATCGACCTGACGCTCGAGATCGTCGAGGAGGCGGGTCTGAGCGTGGATCGCGGCGCGTTCGACACTCTGATGCAGGAGCAGCGCGAGCGCGCGAAGGCCGACGCCCGCTCCCGCAAGGGCCAGCTCGCCGACACGAGCGTCTACCGTGACTTCCGGGCACAGGGCGAGACGGTGTTCACGGGCTATACCGAGCTGGAGACCGGGTCGACCGTGCTCGGCATCCTCGTCGGCGGTGTCTCGGTCGATCGCGCGAGCCAGGGTCAGATCGCCGAGGTGATCCTCGCCGAGACGGCGCTGTACGCCGAGTCGGGCGGCCAGGTCGCCGACAAGGGCGTCATCGTCGGCCCCGGCTACGAGCTCGAGGTTCTCGACGTGCAGAAGCCGGTTCCGGGTCTGGTCAGCCACACGGTCGAGGTCACGACCGGGGAAGTCGCCGTCGGCGAAGCGGCGACGACCGTGGTCGACGCCGCGAACCGTCGCGCCGCGCAGCAGGCCCACTCCGCGACCCACCTGGTGCACGCGGCCCTCCGTGACACGCTCGGCAAGAGCGCGACGCAGGCGGGGTCGCTCAACCGCGCCGGCTACCTGCGCTTCGACTTCTCGTGGGGTCAGGCGCTGTCGCCGGAGACGCGCACCGAGATCGAGGAGATCGCCAACAACGCGGTGCGCGAGAACCTCGAGGTCACGACACGCATCATGTCGCTCGACGAGGCCAAGGCGGCGGGAGCGATGGCGCTGTTCGGGGAGAAGTACGGCGAGACCGTTCGCATGGTCGACATCGGCGGCCCGTGGTCGCGCGAGCTGTGCGCGGGGACCCACGTCGGCTCGAGCGCCGAGGTCGGCCTCATCAACCTCATCGGCGAGTCGTCGGTGGGTGCGTCGAACCGGCGCGTCGAAGCGCTCGTCGGTCAGGACGCCTTCCGCGAGCTCGCGGCCGAGCGCGCGATCGTCTCGCAGCTCACCAGTTCGCTGAAGACCCCGCGCGACCAGCTCGCCACCCGGATCGCGGAGCTCGCGGCGAGCTTGAAGGCCGCCGAGAAGCGCATCGCGCAGTTCGAGGCGCGAGCCCTCGCCGACCGGCTGCCTCAGCTCGTGGCGACCGCAGCAGCGTCGGGGCCGTTCCAGATCGTGGCCGAGTCGCTCGGCACCGCCGGTTCCGCCGACGACGTCCGCAGCCTCGCGCTGCAGGTGCGCGATCGTCTGGGCGCCGACGCCGCGGCGATCGTCGCCCTCGGCGCGGTGGTGGGGGAGCGGCCGGTGGTCGTGGTCGCCACCAACGACACCGCGCGAAACGTCGGCGCCAAAGCCGGTGTGCTCGCCAAGGCGGCGGCCTCGGCCCTCGGCGGCGGAGGCGGCGGCCGTGACGACGTCGCCCAGGGCGGCGGGACGGATGCCGCGGCGCTTCCGGCGGCCCTCCGCGCCGTCCGCGAATCGGCGAGCGGCCTGTGAGCGCATTCCGTCCGGGCGTGCGGCTCGGCGTCGACGTGGGCACGGCCCGCATCGGTGTCGCGCGCTGCGACCGTGACGGCCTGCTCGCCGTCCCGGTGGAGACCGTGCCCCGCGGGGACGGCGATCTCGCGCGGATCACCGCTCTCGCCGCGGAGTACGAGGCGGTCGAGCTGGTCGTCGGCCTGCCTGTCGCGCTGAGCGGACGGGAGACGGCATCGACCGCCGACGCCCGCGGTTTCGCGGAAGCACTGGCCGCCGCCGGTCATCCGGTGCGTCTCGTCGACGAGCGGCTCAGCACCGTGAGCGCGCACAGCGCGCTGCGGGGTTCGGGCCGATCTCAGCGATCGTCTCGTAGCATTGTTGACCAGGTCGCCGCCGTAGTGCTCCTCCAGCAGGCACTCGACGTCGAGAAGAGCACCGGTAACCCGCCCGGTGCTTCCGTCGCATCCTCGCAGGAGCACCCCTGACATGACTGACCGCCCGCCGCACGACGGCTCCGTCCCGCTGAGCCGCCGAGCCGCTCGCACGGCCTCGCAGAACGCGGCGGAGGAGTCGGGACAGATTCCTCCCGAGCCGGTGCCCACCCCCGCCTCACGGCACCTCGGTCATCACGAGGGCGCGGAAGCCGCGCAGCAGCCGCGTCGTGCGGCCCCCGCCGCCGGCACTCTCGACGCGCTCTTCACCGGTGAGGTGAGCACGCACGAGGTCGGCGACATCCCCAGCCGGCATGACCGCGACCGGCGGAAGAGCCGGATCGCGAAGTGGACCGTGCTCATCGTGATCCTCGCGATCGTCGGCGGCATCGGCGCCGGCGCGGCGTGGGTCTGGAACACCTACGAGACGCAGATCCGGTCGGTGATGGGGTGGGAGGAGCCGAAGGACTTCGAGGCGGGTGAGGCGACCGGCGAGGTCCTCATCACCGTCGTGAGCGGCGACACCGGGTCCACCATCTCGCAGACGCTCTACGACCAGGGCGTGACGAAGACGCCGACGGCCTTCTACGACCACCTCATCGCGACCGCGCAGGACCCGCCGTTCCAGCCCGGTGTCTACGCGCTGCAGCAGCGGATGACCTCCGAGGCGGCGCTCGAACGCATCCTCGATCCCGAGAGCAAGCGCGAGAACGCGGCGCAGGTGCGGGAGGGGCTGACGGTCGAGCAGACGGTGGAGATCCTGGCCGAGGGCACGTCACTGCCCATCGAGGACTTCCAGGCCGCCGTCGCGGACCCGTCGGCCTACGGCGTGGCCGCGGACTCGCTCGAAGGATGGCTCTTTCCCGCGACGTACCAGTTCGACCCCGGGACGGCGGCGACCGACATCGTGCGGACGATGGTCGAGCGGACGATCGAGTCCCTGGACTCGGCCGGAGTGCCGGAGGATCGCCGCGAGGAGATTCTCACGACGGCGTCGATCATCCAGCGCGAGGCGCGACTGCCCGACGACTTCTCGAAGGTCTCCCGTGTGATCGCCAACCGCCTGGCCGACGGCATGCCCCTGCAGATGGACTCGACCGCCCAGTTCGGCTACGACGAGATGCACGACGGCACGGTCAGCTCGTCGGCCGAGGCGCTCGAGGACGACAATCCCTGGAACACCTATGTCCGAACGGGCCTGCCGGTGGGGCCGATCGCGAATCCGGGCGACGTGGCGATCGATGCCGCGATGAACCCGGCCGACGGGCCGTGGCTGTACTTCGTGACCTGGAACATGGACACCGGCGAGACGATCTTCTCGGCGACCTACGAGGAGCACCAGGCGGGTATCGAGCAGTGGAATGCGTGGTGCGACGCCAATGACAACCGCGGCTGCTGAGGCAGCCTCGGGCGCACCTCGACGTCTCGAGGTGTGGGGCTCGCCGATCGCGCACAGCCTGTCACCGGCCCTCCATACGGCCGCCTATGCGCAGCTCGGACTGCCGTGGCGGTACGACCGGCGCCGCGTCGACGAGTCGTCGTTCGCGCACGAGCTGGCCCATCTGCCGTCCCAGTTCCGCGGTTTGTCGCTCACGATGCCGCTCAAGGCGCTCGCGCACGACGCCGGCAGCACGCGCGATGCCGCGGCGGCCGCCACCGGCGCCGCGAACACCCTCGTGCGCACGGACGACGGGTGGGCCGCGTTCAACACGGATGTCGGCGGGCTCGCGGCGGCGCTGAGCGAGGTCGGGCCCGCGGGGGTCGACCGCGCCCGCATCGTGGGCGCCGGGGCCACGGCGACATCCGCGTTGCTCGCGCTCGAGCGCATCGGAGCCCGGCGCATCGACATCACGGCCCGGCGGCCGGAGGCGGCCGCGCCGCTGCGGGAACTCGCCGAGAGCCGCGGTCTCACGGCGACGGTCTCGGCGCTCGGCACTCCGGACGGCGAGGTCGAACTGACCGTCTCGACCCTGCCCGGCGACGCGCCGGTCGCGGACGCGGACGGTGCCCGGCTCGCCGACGCGGGCGGCACGCTCTACGACGTCGTCTACGGCACGTGGCCGACCGCACTCGGCGCCGCCTGGCTGAAGTCGGGCCGCCCCGCGCATCCCGGCGCGACGATGCTGCTGCACCAGGCCGTGCTGCAGATCCGGATCTTCGTCACCGGGTCGCCCGATTCGCCCCTGCCCGGCGAGGAGGACGTGGTCGCCGTCATGCGCCGGGCGCTCGTGGGAGGATAGACGAATGCTCCGCGTGCTCACGGCCGGCGAATCGCACGGCCCCGAACTCGTCGCCCTCATGGAGGGCCTGCCCGCCGGCGTGCCCGTCTCCCGCGCCGCCATCCAAGCCGACCTCGCTCGTCGCAAGCTCGGCTACGGTCGCGGCTCGCGGATGAAGTTCGAGGAGGACGAGCTGACCATCTCGACGGGAGTCCGTCACGGCTTCAGCCTGGGCAGCCCGATCGCTCTGCGCATCGGCAACACCGAGTGGCCCAAGTGGGTCGAGGTGATGAGCCCCGAGCCGATCGAGCTCACCGAGAAGTCGCGCGGACGCGGCGCCGCCCTCACGCGCCCGCGTCCCGGCCACGCCGACCTCGTCGGCATGCAGAAGTACGGCTTCGACGAGGCGCGTCCGATCCTCGAGCGCGCCAGCGCCCGAGAGACGGCCGCACGCGTGGCTCTCGGCGCCGTGGCGCGCTCGTTCCTCGGCGAACTGGGCATCCGCCTCGTCAGCCACACCCTCTCGATCGGTCCGGTGCGGGTGCCGGACCGATCGGCACTTCCCACCCCGGATGACGTCGACGCGCTCGACGCCGACCCGCTGCGGTGCTTCCACGCCGAGACCTCGGCCGCGATGGTGACCGAGGTCGACGCCGCGAAGAAGGACGGCGACACCCTCGGCGGCATCGTGGAGGTCCTCGCCTACGGGCTGCCGCCCGGGCTCGGTTCCCACGTGCAGTGGGACCGCCGGCTCGACGCGAAGCTCGCGCAGGCGCTCATGGGCATTCAGGCGATCAAGGGGGTCGAGGTCGGCGACGGCTTCGAGACGACCCGCCGCCGCGGCTCGGCGGCACACGACGAACTGTTCGCGACGAACGCCGGCATCGCCCGATCGAGCGACAGGGCGGGCGGCACCGAGGGCGGGATGTCCACCGGCACCGTGCTCCGTGTGCGCGCCGGGATGAAGCCGATCGCGACCGTGCCGAAGGCGCTCCGCACGGTCGACGTCGTCTCGGGCGAAGCGGCGACCGCCCACCACCAGCGTTCCGACGTCTGCGCCGTCCCGGCCGCCGGTGTCGTCGCCGAGGCGATGGTCGCCATCGTGCTCGCGGAGACCGTGCTCGAGAAGTTCGGGGGCGACAACGTCGCCGAGACCCGTCGCAACCTCGAGGGCTACCTCGCTGCGATCCCCGAGACGCTGCGCTCGTCGGCCCTCAGCGACGACGCGATCGGATGACCGGTCCGGCAATCGTCCTGATCGGGCCGATGGGGGCCGGGAAGTCGAGCATCGGGAAGAAGCTCGCTCGTGTGCTCGGCACGACCTTCACCGACAGCGACGGGCTCGTCGTCCGCGACCACGGTCCGATCGAGCAGATCTTCGCCGAGCACGGGGAGCCTCGTTTCCGCGAGCTCGAGCGGGGGGCGGTCGCCGAAGCCCTCGGCCGCGGCGGGGTCGTCGCTCTCGGCGGCGGGGCGGTGCTGCACCCCGACACGCAGCACGAGCTCGCATCGCACCGGGTGGTCCTGCTCACCGTGTCGGAGCAGACGATCGCCACCCGTCTCTCCGGCACCCGTCGGCCACTGCTGCAGGGCGACGACCCGCTGGCACGCTGGCGCGAGGTGGCCGAGGGCCGCCGCGAGCTGTACGAGCGGCTCGCCGATGCGAGCTTCGACACATCCACCGGCCGGATCCAGGACATCGTCGACGCCGTCGCGGCGTGGGCGCAGGAGGCAACGTCATGACCGACACCACCGTCATCACCGTCGCGGGCACGGCCCCGTACGACGTCACCATCGGGCGCGGCATCCTCCCGCTCGTCGGCGCGGCCCTGCCTGAGGCCGCCCGCAAGGTGCTCATCGTCCACCCGCCGACGCTGTCGGCGCAGGCCGAGCGGATGCGCGAGATGCTCGGGGCCGACCGTCAAGTGCTGCTCGCCGAGATCCCCGACGCGGAGCAGGGCAAGCGCATCGAGGTGGCCGCGTTCTGCTGGCAGGTCATGGGCCAGGCCGACTTCACCCGCACCGACGCCGTCGTCGGATTCGGCGGCGGCGCGGTCACCGACCTCGCCGGCTTCGTTGCCGCGACCTGGCTGCGCGGCATCGCCGTGGTGCAGGTCCCCACCACGGTGCTCGGCATGGTCGACGCCGCCATCGGGGGCAAGACCGGGATCAACACGGCCGAGGGCAAGAACCTCGTGGGAGCCTTCTGGCCCCCCGTCGCCGTCGTCTGCGACCTCGACCTGCTGGACGGGCTCTCCCGCAACGAGCGCGTCGCCGGGTTCGCCGAGGTCGTCAAGGCCGGCTTCATCTGGCATCCCGAGATCCTCGACCTCATCGAGGCCGACCCCGAGGCCGCCGTCGATCCGCACAGCGACGCCTTCCGCCGCAGCATCGAGCTCGCCATCGACATGAAGGCCCGCGTCGTCGGCGAGGACCTGCGCGAGGCGGGGCTGCGCGAAGTGCTCAACTACGGACACACCCTCGGCCACGCGATCGAGCACGCGGAGCGCTACCAGTGGCGCCACGGCGCCGCGATCTCGGTCGGCATGATGTTCGCGGCCGAGCTGTCGCGCCTGGCGGGGCGGCTGCCGGATGCGGCGGCGCAGCGGCACCGCGACATCCTGGAGGCCCTCGGGCTGCCGACCTCGTATCGCGCGGGCGCGTGGCGTCAGCTGCTCGCGACGATGCAGCGCGACAAGAAGACGCGCGGATCGATGCTGCGCTTCATCGTCCTCGACGACATCGCCAAGCCGACCGTGCTGCAGGCACCCGACGAGTCGCTGCTGTTCGCCGCCTATCAGGAGGTCGGCGCCTGAGCCGCCGCGACGTCGGTAGGGTGGGCGCGTGAACACCCGCCGACTGCTGCTGGTCAACGGACCGAACCTCAACTTGCTCGGCACGCGCGAGCCGGCGATCTACGGACACGAGACGCTCGCCGACGTCGAGGCGCTCGTCGCTGCGACCGCTGCCGAGCGCGGCATCGAGGTGCGGTGCGTCCAGAGCAATCACGAGGGCGTGCTCATCGACGCGATCCACGCGGCACGCGAGGACTGCGTCGGCATCGTCATCAACCCCGCCGGGCTCACTCACACCTCGGTCGTGCTGCGGGACGCCCTCGCGGGCGTGTCCCTGCCGGTGGCGGAGGTGCACATCTCGAACGTCTATGAGCGCGAGGCGTTCCGTCATCACTCCTACGTGTCCGACGTCGCCACCGTGCACGTGATCGGGGAGGGCGTGGGCGGCTACGCGCGCGCGACGCAGCAGCTGATCGACATCCTCGCGTAGAATCGATCGTCGGCCCGCCGGCCGCCCGACCTCACGAACGGAACTCCACACCCATGGCATCGACCGCAGACATCAAGAACGGCGTCGTCCTCAGCATCGACGGTCAGCTCTGGAACGTCATCGAGTTCCAGCACGTCAAGCCCGGCAAGGGTGGCGCGTTCGTGCGCACGAAGCTGAAGAACGTCGTGTCGGGCAAGGTCGTCGACCGCACCTACAACGCCGGCGCCAAGATCGAGATCGAGAACGTCGACCGTCGCGATTTCACCTACCTCTACAACGACGGCGACAACTTCGTCTTCATGGACGTCGCCGACTACGACCAGATCACCGTCGCCGCCGCCACCGTCGGCGACGCGAAGAACTTCCTGCTGGAGAACCAGCAGGTGCAGATCGCGCTCAACAACGGCAACCCGCTCTACATCGACCTCCCGGCTTCCGTCGTCCTGGAGATCACGTACACCGAGCCGGGCCTGCAGGGCGACCGCTCCTCGGCCGGCACGAAGTCCGCCACCCTCGAGACCGGTCACGAGATCCAGGTCCCGCTCTTCGTCGAGCAGGGCACGAAGGTCAAGGTCGACACCCGCACGGGTGACTACCTCGGCCGCGTGAACTGAGGCCGGGTCTTCGCCCGATGAGTGCCCGGTCCAAAGCGCGCAAGCGCGCCCTCGACATCCTCTTCCAGTCCGACGTCCGCGGCGACGACCTGGGTGTGACGCTCGCCGCCGAGGCCAAGCGTGCGGCCCTCGAGCCCGCGCGCGAGGCGTCGTGGCTGTACGCGCGCGAGATCATCGACGGCATCATCGACAACCGCGAAGACATCGACGAGCAGATCACCACGTTCGCCAAGGACTGGTCGCTCGCCCGGATGCCGGCGGTCGACCGGGCGATCCTCCGGCTCGCCGTGTGGGAGATCGTGTACAACGACGGCGTTCCGGCAGCCGTCGCGATCGACGAGGCCGTCGAGCTCGCGAAGGAGTTCTCGACCGACGGGTCGAGCGCCTTCGTCCACGGCGTCCTCGGTCGCGTGGCTCGACTGGGCTGACCGACGTCCGAGGTTCGCGCGAGAATCCTCGCATGAGGTCGGATCTGTGACCCGTCGAACGACGCCCTCCTGGCGCGCCGTCCTGTCGACCGCGGAGGCGGGGGCGACTCCCGTCGCACTCGGCGTCCAGCTGCGGCAGCGCGAGGGCGCGTCCGAGGCTCATTGGGGCCCCCGGCGCGTCCTTCCGGCGACGGCGCGCACGGTCGCCACCTCCGACGGTGAGCTGCGCCTCGCGGCCCGCCCGCTCTCGCGGAGCGGATCGAGCGGGCGGTGGGTGCAGGCCGACGAGAGCTGGGAGTCGCTCCGCCGGGGCGCCTGGCGCGTCGATCCGGCTCGAGCGCGCTGGTTCTCGACCCTCTACGGCATCGCGCACGACGCCCGGCTGCTGGGGGGCTACGGCGACTCCGAGTGGCTGACCCTCGACGGTGCGGACTCGGAACTGCTCTGGCCGCACCTGCGGGCTGCGGCCGCGCTCGGCATCCCGATCGTGTCCACGCGTCCCGACCAGGAGGTGCGCCTCGGCGAGGCCGCGGCGGTCGAGGTGCGCGTCGACGCGGCGGGCGACGGTCTGCGACTCACGCCGGTCGTGCGCATCGACGACGGTGACGTCGCAACCCACGCCCGCCCGCTGGGGCACGTCGGGGTGTACGCCGTCGACCAGATCGGCGAGTCGCTCCGGGTCGTCTTCGCACCGGCCGTCCTGGGTGCGGGGGTGCGCGCGCTGCTCGCCACCGGCGGCCCGGTGACCGTTCCGGCGACCGAGCGCGGCGAGTTCCTCCGCGAGGCCCACCCGCGACTGGCCCGCGAGACGGTCGTGGTCGCGGCGGGCGGTGTGCACCTGCCGGCGCCCGACCGCACGACAGTCGTCATCAGCGTCGACCAGCGTCCTCGCGACGAAGCGGACTACGTCATCGCCTGGCAGGTGCCCGGCGTCGGCCGCGCGCCCTGGCACGGCGAGACCGGTTCGTCCCCGGGGGAGGACGGGCTGCGGGCCGCCGTCGAGGCGGCATGGGCGAGCGCGACCGACGAGCCGTTCGCACCGGCAGGCCGGCGCACCGGCATCGATGCGGCGGAGTTCACCAACGAGGTGCTGCCGGCGCTGCAGCAGGTCGAGGGCGTCCGCGTCGAGATTTCCGGGTTGTCGCGCACCTACCGCGAGCTGTCGGGTGACCCTCGCATCAGCGTGCGGACGGTGGAGACGACCGATGCCGACTGGTTCGACCTCGGCGTGCACGTCGAGGTCGAGGGGCGCCGCATCCCCTTCCGGCCGCTGTTCACCGCACTGGCGCAGCGTCGCAAGAAGATGCTGCTCTCGGACGGCGCCTACTTCTCGTTGGCGCACCCCGCTCTGGATCGGCTGCGCGACCTCATCGAGGACTCGCGAGACCTGGTGGAGTGGGAGACCGGCAACGCGCGCGTCAGCCGGTACCAGCTGCAGGTGTGGACGGATTTCGAGGACCTCGCCGACGAGGCCGAGCCTGCGCTGCGGTGGCGCGAGGCCGTCGACCGCCTGCGCGGCAGCCAGTCCGGCTCGCCGTCCGGCGCCGAGTCCGGCTCCGAGCCAGACCAGCCGCCGCCGGCGCCCGCCGGTGTCGTGACCGCGCTCCGCCCGTATCAGCTCGAGGGCTACGGGTGGCTCGCCGCTCTGCGCGATGCGCGCCTGGGCGGCATCCTCGCCGATGACATGGGCCTCGGCAAGACGCTGCAGCTGCTCGCCCTGCTCCAGCACGAGCGCGAGCGCGGCGAGACGCGTCCCGCGCTCGTCGTCGCTCCCACCTCGGTGGTGTCGGCCTGGCGCGACGAGGCGGCTCGGCACGTTCCCGGGCTGCGGACGGTCGTCATCGGGAGCACGGGAGTGCGGCTCGACGGGGTCGACGCGGACATCGTGGTGACGTCATACGCCCTCCTCCGGTTGGACGCGGCGTCCTACGCCGAGCGCGCGTGGTCGACGGTCATCCTCGACGAGGCCCAGTACGTCAAGAATCCGCGCACGCGAGCGCATCGCGCCGTGCTCGGGCTGCGCGCCGATGTGGTGTTCGCGGCGACCGGCACCCCGCTCGAGAACGGCCTCTCCGATCTCTGGGCCATCCTCTCGCTCACGAGTCCCGGACTGTTCCCGTCCGCCCGCCGCTTCCGCGAGGAGTACGTGACCCCCATCGAGCACGGCCGGGTCGACGAGAACCTCGAGGGTGGTCCCGCGCGAGAAAGGCGGCTCGCCCGGCTGCGCCGCCGCGTCCGGCCCTTCATGCTGCGACGCACCAAGGACGTCGTCGCGGCGGAGCTGCCGCCGCGGCAGGAGCAGGATGTCCGCGTCGAGCTGTCGAGCGGTCACCGCGCCGTCTATGAGCGCGTGCTGCAGCGCGAGCGACGCAAGGTGCTCGGGCTGCTGGACGAACTCGACAGTCAGCGGTTCATCGTCTTCCGTTCCCTGACGCTTCTGCGCATGCTGGCGCTCGCCCCCGCGCTCGTGGATGCGGGCGGTCCCGGTCTCGTGCCCAGCAAACTCGACGCGCTTCGTGGCCGCCTCGACGAGGTGATCGCGGAGGGGCATCGCGCCCTCGTCTTCAGCCAGTTCACGTCGTTCCTCGACATCGTGGAGGCCGACCTGCGCGCGAGAGGTGTCGGCGTCGTACGGCTCGACGGCTCCACGACGCGGCGCCACGCGGTGGTCGAGCAGTTCCGACGCGGCGACGATCCGGTGTTCCTCATCAGCTTGAAGGCCGGGGGTGTCGGGCTGACGCTCACCGAGGCCGACTACGTCTTCCTCCTCGACCCGTGGTGGAACCCCGCCGCCGAGCAGCAGGCCATCGACCGCACCCATCGCATCGGTCAGAACCGTCCGGTGACGGTGTACCGCCTGATCGCCGCCGGCACGATCGAGGAGAAGGTCGTCGAACTGCAACGGCGCAAGGCGCGTCTCATCAGTGCCGTCCTCGGCGCCGACGGCTCGTTCTCGAACGCGCTGACCGCAGACGACATCCGGCAGCTCCTCGCCTGAGCCGGCGTCGCAGCCGCGGCAGTGCGGCGGCGTCCATCGAACTGACACGGCCCCCGCGGCCGGCTGCCGGCGGGGCCTCACGTAGACTCGATCAGTCGCAACAGGAGGTCATCGTCATGCGCATCACAGGCCTGGGACACGCCGGAATGTTCATCGAGACGGCGGGGGGCAGCATCCTCTGCGACCCTGTCGTCGGACCGAGCTTCTTCGGCTCGTGGTTCCCGTTCCCCGACAACCGCGGGCTCGACTGGGAGCGCTTCGGACGCGCCGACTTCCTCTACATCTCCCACCGGCACCGCGACCATTTCGATCCCGCGCTGCTGCGGGCGCACGTCCCGACCGACATCCGCGTGCTTCTGCCGGACTATCCGACGGACGACCTCGAGCGCGACCTGCGCGACCTCGGCTACGAGAACATCATCTACACGCAGGCGGGGGTGCCGCTCGAGTTCGGCGACCTCAAGCTCATGGTGACGCCGCTGCGCGCACCGAGCGACGGCCCGATCGGCGACTCGTCGCTTTCGGTGGACGACGGCACCGGGTCGATGCTGAATCAGAACGACTCCCACCCGCTCGACCTCGAGAAGCTGATGTCGTTCGGCAAGCCCGAGGCGTACTTCACCCAGGTGTCGGGCGCGATCTGGTGGCCGATGGTCTACGACCTGCCGCAGGACGCGAAGCAGAACTTCGCGCAGCTCAAGCGCGACGCTCAGAACAAGCGGGCGATGTACTACATCGACAAGGTCGACGCTCCGCACGTCTTCCCGATGGCCGGCCCGCCGATGTTCCTGCGCGAGGGGCTCTTCCGTTACAACGGCTGGGGCGAGCAGAACGACTCGATCTTCACCGATCAGGCCCAGTTCCTGGCGCACATGGCCGACGAGCGGCCCGGCCAGAAGGGGTACCTGTTCGTTCCCGGCACGCAGGTCGATCTGAACGACGGCGTTCTGGAGGTCACGCAGACGCTCTACACGGATGCCGAGATCGAGCGGATCTTCTCCGACAAGTGGGCCTATCTCGCCGAGCAGCGCGACAGCCGTCAGGACGAGGTGCGCGCCGAGATCGCGCTTCGTGCTCCGATCATGCCGCCCGACGAGATGCTCGCCGAGATCAAGCAGTGGTGGGAGCCGCTGCTGCGTCGTGCGCGGACGATCCGCAACGGCGTCGGGGGGATGGTGCGCTTCCGCATCGGCGACCTCGACATGGTCGTGGACTTCCCCAAGGCGAAGGTCCGCGAGTATGCCGGTGAGGAGTGCATCTACTGGTACACCATTCCCGCCGACCTCGTGTCGACCAATATCCGCGACCATGAGATCGACTGGTCCAACTCGATCTTCCTCTCCATGCAGTTCGAGGTCGGTCGAAGCGGAAAGTTCAACGAGTTCCTCACGACCTTCCTCAAGTGCCTCTCGCGCGACCGCATCGAGTATGTCGAGAACTGGTACGCCGAGCAGTCCGATCAGACCGAGGACGCCGAACTCGGCGACTGGACGGTGCAGCGTCGCTGCCCGCACCTGCGCGCCGACCTGACGAAGACCGGCAAGATCGAGGACGGCGTGCTCACCTGCTCCCTGCACGACTGGAAGTGGGACCTCGCGACCGGTCGCTGCCTGACGACGCAGGGCCATCCGATCCGCTCGAGCCGGATCATCGAGACGGCCGGCGCCGCCGGGGCGACCACCCCCGCGGCCTGACGCTCCGACCGAGCGACGGTGGTGGCCGGTCACGACGTGATCAGCCACCACCAGATGAGCAGCAGGGTCACCAGGAATCCGCCGAGCTGGTTGAGCCAGAGGAACCGGTCCCACCCGGCCGTCGCTCGTTCGCAGGTGTCGTCGGTGATGTCGCGGAACGGCCACAGCGTCACGAGGTACGGCACCGCGACAAGGGCCGCGAGCGGCCCGGGCCAGGCCGTCGCGAGCATGAGAAGGCCCGCGATGACGTAACACGCCAGTGCGAAACGCACCGTCCACCGCGCGCCCCGCACGGTCGCGATCGAGGCGATGCCGGCCTCGCGGTCGGCCAGGACATCCTGTACGGCGCCGAAGGCGTGCGACGCGATGCCCCAGGCGGCGAAGCCGAGCAGGATGAGCCCGAGCTGCCACGTCCACGTCGCACCGGCCAGGACGAGCCCGTAGACGGCGGGGGAGAAGAAGTGGATGCTGCTGGTCACCGAGTCGGCGAACGGACGCTCCTTCAGCCGCAGCGGGGGTGCGCTGTAGAAGACGACGAAGAAGAGGCTGGCCGCGAGCACGAGCCACGACACGGGCGATCCGACCGCGACCAGGTAGACCACGAAGGGCAGGCACGACAGGCCCGCGGCCCACAGCGTCGCCCGGTGCACGCTGCGATCGAGGATGGCGCCGTGGGCGCCGCCCTTCCGGGGATTGCGGAGGTCGGACTCGTAGTCGAAGACGTCGTTGATCCCGTACATCGCGAGGTTGTAGGGCACCAGGAAGAAGAGTGTGCCGATGATGAGGGTCGCGTCGATCTCGCGTGCCGTGAGCAGGTAGGCCGCCGCGAACGGATACGCGGTGTTGATCCAGCTGACGGGACGGGAGGCGACGAGCAGTTGGCGCGCGAGCACGGGGGCGTTCATCGGTTCGGCTTCTCCAGGAGGGTCGCGACGGCCGGTATCAGGTAGGCAGCGCACAGGGGGTAGGCGAAGTCCTCGATCGGGGCGAGGCCGATGCGCAGGCCGCTCAGGTGCTGGTCCGGGTAGGTGAACAGGCCCGCCGCGATCATCGCGTTGTCGAACACCGCGGTCAGGGCGATCAGCACGGCCGCGGCGGCGCTCGACCACGCCAGCCGCGCGGTGATGCCGGGCCGTCGGGCTGACGCCGCCGTCACGACGACCGTGAGCAGCACGAAGGGGATCAGGATGAGCGGATACGTCACGGCGCAGCATCCGATCCGCGCGCGTCGTCTCGCGGATGCTCGTGGCTTCTGCGGAGCTCGTGGCGGCGTCGCGCGCCGCCGTAGACGACGAGCGTCAGGTAGCTGAGGAAGAGAAGGAACACGGGTTCTTCCACCGGGAGGTGCGGGGCGAGATCGATACCGAGGAGCGACGCGCCGTCGCCCTTGACGAAGACACCCGTGGCGATGCCGACGGCATCCCACACCAGGAAGAACGCCGTTCCCAGCAGCGTCGCGACGACGGTCGTCCGCCGGTCGCGCCAGAACGCGAGCTCGAAGCGGCGATCGAGCAGCCCGACGCCGCAGAGGGAGACGAGCAGGGCGAGGAGGTACAGGCCCGGCACCGGTCAACCGGTCGGTGCCGCGGGCTCGGGCAGTGGACCGGCGGTGGTGTCGCCGCGCAGCCGCTTGACGACGAGCTCAGCGGAGATGAGGCACATGGGCAGGCCGATCCCGGGCAGGACCGAGGCGCCGGCGTAGTACAGGCCGGGTACCTTCTTCGAGGCGTTGCCGGGCCGGAAAAGTGCGCTCTGCCCGAGGGTGTGGGCGAGTCCCAGCGAGTTGCCGCGCCACGCGCCGAGGTCGCGGGCGAAGTCGCCGGGGGCGATCGTGCGGCGGACCCGGATGCGCGACGCGAGATCGGAGACCCCGGTCCACTGGGCGATCTGCGCGATGGCCCGGTCGGCGGCGGACTCGATCACGTCGTCGCCGCCGCCGTCGACGCCGCCGCGTCCGAGCTCGGGGTCGGCGGGGATGGGGACGAGCACGAACAGGTTCTCGGAGCCGTCGGGGGCGACGGTGTCGTCCGTCGCGCTCGGGCGGCAGACGTACAGCGACGCGGGGTCGGGGATGTGCGCGTCGGGGCCGGAGATCGCGTCGAAGTTCTCGCGCCAGCCGCTCGTGAACAGCAAGGTGTGGTGCGCGAGCTCGGGCAGCTCGCCCTCGACGCCCAGCAGTATGAGCAGGGCACCGAAGCTCGGTGTGCGCTTGCGCCACCAGCGCTCGGGGTACGACTGGCGCTCGGGCGGCAGGAGCACCGTCTCGGTGTGATGCAGGTCGGCGGTGGAGACGACGACGTCGGCCGCGATCTCGGTCGTGTCGGCGAGTCGCACGCCGGTGGCGGTCCCGTCGGCGGCGGTGAGGATCTGAGCGACCGCCGTGCCCGTGCGCACCTCGACGCCCCGCGCGCGGGCGAGTCGCTCGATGGCAGCGATGACCTCGGTGAAACCGCCCCGCGGGTACAGCACGGCATCATCGAGGTCGAGGTGACTCATCAGGTGGTACAGGCTCGGCACGTCGTAGGGCGAGGATCCGAGGAACACCGCCGGGTAGCCGAGAACCTGCCGGAGCATCGGATCCTGGAAGCGGCTCGCGACATGTCGGTTCAGCGAACGGGTCAGCAGCGGCGCGAGCGTGGGCACGCGCTTCAACAGATCGGGGTCGCGGAGCCCCTCGGACGACGCGTACGTGTCGTAGAGGAACTTCGACACCGCCAGGTCGTAGGCGTCGGCGGCCGAGTCGAGGTAGTCGTCGAGGCGCGCGCCCGCGCCTGCCTCCCGGCTCTCGAAGAGCGCGGTGGCCTCGGTACGCCCCGAGACGACGTCGATGTGTTCGCCGGCTCCGTCGCCGTCGGGTTCCGCGTACACCCGGTAGGCCGGAACGAGGGGGACCAGGTCGAGCTCGGCCGCGGCGCTCGTGCCGAGCAGGGCGAAGAAGTGGTCGAAGACCTCCGGCATGAGATACCAGCTCGGACCGGTGTCGAAGCGGAAGCCGTCGCGCTCCCAGGAGCCGGCGCGCCCGCCGGTCTCGTCCCGTCCTTCGACGACCGTCACGGCGTAGCCTTCCTCGGCGAGCAGCGCCGCCGTGGCGAGGCCCGCGATCCCGCCGCCGACGATGACGACGCGCGAGCCCGGTGCTGCGCCGGCGGCGCCCGCGCGCTTCATGAGCCCGCTCGCAGAGGCGCGGCGCCGACGGTCGCCCGGGCAGCGAGCCCGAGCTTGACGGTGCCCGGGACGCGGACGCGTTCATCGGTGTTCCCGGCCCGTCGCAGTCGGCGCGAGAGCGCCGTGAAGAGGTCGTGCGCCGCGGTGACGGCCCGTCGGCAGTCAGCGGGCAGGCGGGGGATGATGGCCGCGGCGGCGTCGAGGTCAGCGTCGATGCGATCGAGCACCTCGACGCGCGACGACGTTCCGGCCGCCCCGTCGACGCCGAGGTAATCGCGTCCGAGGGAACCGACGTCGTGGGGGAGATCGCGCAAGAAATTCACGTCCTGGAAGGCGGCGCCGAGGCGGCGTGCGCCGTCGACGAGAGCGGGATCGGCGGGACGCGGATGCGAACCGCCGGCGTTGACGAAGGTCTGCAGGCACATCAGCCCGACGACCTCCGCAGAACCGTAGACGTAGGAGTCGTGAGACCCGGCATCGTGGGAGGTGACCTCGAGGTCGGTGCGCATCGAAGCGAAGAACGGCCGCACGAGGTCGGCACCGATCCCGCACTCGCGGGCGGTCGAGGCAAAGGCGTGGACGATGAGGTTGGCGCTGAAGCCCTCCTCGACCGCGATCAGTGTCTCCTCCTCGAGCGCGTCGAGGACTCGTCGCTGCGCCGCGATCGGCAGCCCGGCCTGCTCCGCCGACCCGTCGACGATCTCGTCGGCCACGCGGACGAGGGCGTAGATGTTGCGCACATGCGGACGCACCCGGGGGCCCAACAACCGTGCGGCGAGACCGAACGAGGTCGAGTAGGCCGAGATCACCACGGCCGCGGCCTCGTGCGCGGTGCGGTCGTAGAGCGTGATCGCGGTGCGGTCGGTCGTCACGGGATGCGTCCTTCGATGCTGTCGGCGAGCTGTCCGATGAGCGCGCACGCCGCGGGCGGGAGCTCCGTCGCCCGGCGCCGAACCGAGGCGAGCGTCTGGGCGATCAGGGTGACGAGCTGCTCGCGAGCTCCGCTGGCGTCGAGTTCGCGCTGCGCGGCCTGCACCGCGATGGGGCCCGTGGGTGCCATCGCCAGCGCGGAGGAGACCTGCGGCCACGAGGCCGATTCCCGGGCGAAGGAGATGAGCGGCGTGCGCTTCGCCTCGCGCAGGTCGGCGCCCGCGCCTCTGCCGGCCTGCGACTCGTCGCCGAATGTCCCGATCAGATCATCGACGAGCTGGAAGGCGAGACCGAGGTCGGCGCCGACGGACATCAGCACGGCCCGATCGCCCTCGTCGGCGTCCGCGAGGACGGCGCCGGCGGCCAGGGGCGCGCAGAACGAGTACACGGCCGTCTTGTCGTGGGCGGTGCTCAACAGCTGGTCGGTCGCCGGCTCGGTCGGGACGACGGCCTGCTCGACATCGGCGAGCTCGCCGATGGCCGAGACGAGGACGGCGTCATCGAGCAGATCGAAGAGGGGCACGCGCTGGGCGGCGGCGACATCCGCGGTGGCGACGAGGCGCGCAGCTTCGTACAGCAGGATGTCGCCGGCCAGCACGGCCGCGGCATCGCCGACGCGCCCCGCGCCCTCGGTGCTCACGCCGAGGGCGCGCGCGCGCGAGCGGAACGTCCCGCCCACGTTCGGAACGCCCCGGCGCTCGGTGTCACGGTCGATGAGATCGTCGTGGATGACGAACGCGGTGTGGAGCAGCTCGAAGGCCGCCGCGACATCCCAGAGACCCGGCGCGGCGGCGCGGTCGCCCGCGAACGCGTCGAATGAGGCGATGACCAGAGCCGGGCGGAAACGCTTGCCGCCGGCTGCCGCGGCAGCGGCGGCACGGATCAGCGCCAGGGCGGACGAGCCTCGGGGGATCGCGCGCTGGGTGAGACGGGTGAGGACCTCGTCGAGCGCACGATCGACGGCGGATCTGCTGTCATCGGGCAGGGAGATCACGGTCACCGTCCAGGGTCTGCCATTCGTCTGGCCTTTTTGTTAGCTTAACTAGCGTTTGAGCCGATGATAACCAGGCTCGGAAGGTGGTGTCCAATGGTTGACTCGCACGCCGATCAGGTGTCGAAGCGGGCGGTCCGATCGGCTCTCGAGGCCGTACGCGCCTTCAGTGACGCGATGGATCGCATGCACACCGGGCTGCGGTCCGACATGGACATGAACGCCACCGACCTCTCGGCGCTGCGCATGCTCAGCATCCGCGAGCAACGGGGTGAGCTGGTCAAGCCCCACGACCTCGCACGGCACCTCGGGATCTCCAGTGCGTCCACGACGAAGATGCTCGATCGTCTCTCGAGGGAGGGCTTCATCGAGCGGGCACCGCATCCGAAAGATCGTCGGGCGCTGGTCATAGAACTGACGGAGCGATCACGCGAGGACTTCGGTCGGCACTTCTCGACCCGAATGGCGCACATGCGAAACGCCATGGCGCCTTTCAGTCCCGAGGAGCTGAGCACCGTGACGCGGTTCCTCGACGGTATGAGCGAGGCCATGCTCACCGAGTGAACACGTGCCGCATACGCGACGAAGGCCCCGTCTTTCGACGGGGCCTTCGTGTCTTCTGTTGCGGGGACAGGATTTGAACCTGCGACCTCTGGGTTATGAGCCCAGCGAGCTACCGAGCTGCTCCACCCCGCGGCACAAGAGATAACGCTAGCACGGCCTCTCGGGGTCGTCCAATCAGCGGCCCTTTCGGAGCGCGCCCGGGCGTGTCGTGACGTCGCGGCGGCGTCCGTGTTGCCGTGGTCGGCATCGGACGAGGAGGATGTCGCCATGAGCCCCGCGACTCCGGTGACACACCGTGGCGACGACGTCGCCGGCGACGGTCGCGGCGAGTCGGCCGACGAGCGCGCCGACCGCAACTGGAACGAACTGCTCCAGGAGCTGCGGGTGCTGCAGACGGGCACGCAGATCCTGACGGGGTTCCTCCTCGCGCTGGCGTTCCAGCCCGCCTTCGACGACCTCAGCGGGGCCCAGCGCGTGTTCTATCTGGTCCTGGTCGTCCTGGCGGCCCTGAGCGCCATCGTGGCGCTGTCGCCGGTCGCGTTGCACCGCGGGCTCTTCCGCCGCCGCGCCAAGCCGGCCGTCGTCGCTTTCGGTCACACGGCCCTGCTGGTCGCGCTCGTGACCGTCTCGATCCTGCTCGTCGGTGTCGTCGTGTTCGTCTTCGACGTCGTCGTCAGTCGCGCCGCCTCCTGGATCGCCGGAGGCGCGCTCGCGCTCCTGATCGCGGCCCTCTGGGTCGGGTTCCCCCTCGTCTACCGTCACCGCCGCTCGGAGGCCCGATGACAGCTCTCGCCATCGCACAGTTCGCGCCCGCCGCCGACGCGGGCGACAATCTCCGCGTGATCGGAGAGTTCGTCGCGCGGGCCCGGTCACGGGGGGCCGAGGTCGTGTTGTTCCCGGAGTACTCGAGCTACTTCGTCGACCCGTTCGACGAGACGTTGCGCGAGAACGCGCAGGAACTCGACGGCCCCTTCGTGGCGGGGTTGCACGACCTCGCGCGCGAGCACGGCGTGCACATCGTCGCGGGACTGCTCGAGCGCGCCTCGGATGCCGTACGGGTGCGGAACACGGTCGTCGCCGTCGGGCCGGGGGGAGTCGTGGCGACCTACCGCAAGCTGCATCTGTACGACGCGTTCGGCCAGCGGGAGTCGGACTGGGTGGAGCCCGGTGAGATCGCGTCGCCGCAGACGTTCGAGGTCGACGGCATCCGCTTCGCCCTGATGACGTGCTACGACCTGCGCTTCCCCGAGGTCGCGCGCGTCCTCGCGGACACCGGTGCCCACGTTCTGCTGGTTCCCGCCCAGTGGGTGCGCGGACCGCTGAAGGAACTGCAGTGGAACACGCTGCTGCGCGCCCGGGCCATCGAGAACACGGTCTTCGTCGCGGCGGCCGACCACCCGCCGCCCCTCGGCGTCGGCAACTCGGGCGTCTTCGATCCGCAGGGGGTCGAGGTCGCCGCTGTCGGCACGGCGAGCGACATCGCCGTCGCATACGTCGACGCGCACGCCGTCGACCGCGTGCGGCGAGTCAACCCGGCGCTGCAGCTGCGCCGGTTCGCGGTGGTGCCGCGCTCAGAAGGCGGCGGTGAGCCGCGCTGACGCCTCGGCGAGCACGTCCGGGCGCTTGCAGGCGGCGAAGCGGACGAGCGTGGCGTACTGCGAACGGTGCGCGCGGGACGCGAATGCGGTCAGCGGAATCGCGACGACGCCCGCCCGTTCGGGCAGCTCTCGGCAGAACGCGTCCGCGTCGCGAGCGCCCAACGGCGCGGCATCGGCGACGGTGAAGTACGAGCCCGCCGGGGTCGACACCGCGAAGCCGGCTTCCCGGAGGCCTGCGCCGAGCAGATCGCGACCCGCACGCAGCCGGTCGGCGATCCCGGTGAAGACCTCGTCGGGAAGCCCGAGCCCCATCGCGATCGCCGGCTGGAACGGGCCCGCGTTGACGTACGTGAGCCACTGCTTCACCGCGAGCACCGCGCGCACGAGCGCGGCGGGTCCAGTGACCCAGCCCACCTTCCACCCCGTGGCCGAGAACGTCTTCCCCGCGGAGGAGATCGTCAGCGTCCGCTCGGCCGCGCCGGGCAGGGTCGCGATCGGCACGTGCGGCACGTCGAAGGTCAGGTGCTCGTAGACCTCGTCCGTGACGATCACGGCGTCGTGGCGATAGGCCAGACGGACGATCTCGTCGACCGTCTCGCGCGAGAACACGGCGCCCGTGGGATTGTGGGGGTCGTTGACCAGGATGATGCGCGTGCGGTCCGTGACGGCCGTGGCGAGCTCGTCGAGGTCGGGCTGGAAGGCGGGCCAGCGCAGCGGCACGCCCACGAGGCGAGCGCCGGAGAGGGCGACGAGCGCCGCGTACGCGTCGTAGTAGGGCTCGAAGACGACGACTTCGTCGTCCGGGCCTTCGACGAGGGCCAGTATGGTCGCCGCGAGCGCCTCGGTCGCTCCTGCGGTCACCAGGGCCTGCGTGTCGGGATCAATCGCGAGACCGTACCAGTGCGACTGGTGCTCGGAGATCGCAGCGAGGAGCTCGGGCTCGCCGCGGCCCGGCGGGTATTGATTGCGTCCCGCGGCGATCGCCTTCTGCGCGGCCTCGAGCACCGCGGCGGGCCCGTCCTCATCCGGGAAGCCCTGACCGAGGTTGATCGCGCCCGTTCGCGTGGCGAGAGCAGTCATCTCGGCGAAGATCGTGGGGACGGGCTGACCGTCGTCGGTGAGTAGTCCGGCGCCGCGTGCGGCGCGACGCCAGGCGCCGGGAACCTCGTGCACGGGGCTCAGGTTACACCCATAGGGGCATCCCATCCCCGGCATAGGCAAACCACAGCATCCCGCGGCAACCTTGTCGTGCCTGGACAAAGGAGCAACCGCGATGAGCGACCAGCACACCCCCGAAGACAGCACCGCCGACGCCCGGCGTGCTCCCGAGCAGACGCCCGATGCGGCAGTGACGCCGCCGCGTGCCGAGGCGCCCGTCCCGCCGCGCCCGCCCCTGCCGGGAACGCCGGACGACGCCGGATCGGCGTTCCACACGCAGCCGACCCAGCCCTACGGTCAGCACGCTCCGCACGGAGGGGCCGCGGCCTTCGGTCAGCCGGCCGCGACGACGCCGGCGACGACGACCGCTGAGGCGCACGACCGCAGCAAGGTCGGCGGTGGGAAGATCGCCGCGATCCTCGTGGCCGCCGCCCTCGTCGGCGGAGCGGCCGGCGTCGGGGGAGCAGCGGCCGTCGGGTCGTCGTTCGTCGCGGCACCCGCCTCGCAGAGCGCAGGCCCCTCGTCGATCACGGTGAACAATCCCGACTCGGTCAATGCGACGACGGCGATCGCCACGAAGGTCCTGCCGAGCGTCGTCACCATCTCCGCGTCGTCGGGAACCTCGGGCGGCACGGGCTCGGGTGTCGTCCTGAGCGACGACGGATACGTGCTCACCAACACGCACGTGGTGACCCTCGACGGCGCCACGGGTGACCCGGAGCTCTCGGTCACGACCTCCGACGGACGGGTGTACGCCGCGACCATCGTCGGGACCGACCCGACGTACGATCTCGCGGTGATCAAGCTGACCGACGCTTCGGGGCTGACGCCCATCGAGTTCGCCGATTCGAGCAAGCTCAACGTCGGCGATCAGACCGTCGCCGTCGGCGCGCCCCTGGGGCTGTCCAACACCGTGACGACGGGCATCGTCAGCGCGCTCAACCGCTCGATCCAGATCGCTTCGTCGGCCGCCCCCGACTCCGAGGGCGACACGGAGCAGGAGTCGCCCGGTGGCCGCACACCGTTCGAGTTCGACTTCGGTCAGGGCGAGCAGACTCCCACGCAGCCGACGTCGTCCATCGCGATCTCGGTCATTCAGACGGATGCCGCCATCAACCCGGGCAACTCGGGCGGTGCCCTCGTCGACGGCAAGGGGCGCCTCATCGGCATCAACGTCGCCATCGCCAGCGCTGGCGGCACGTCGACGGAGGCGGGCTCCATCGGGGTCGGTTTCGCGATCCCCTCGACCGTGGCCGAGCGGGTCGCGAACGAGATCATCGACGACGGCTCGGCCACCCACGGGCTGCTCGGTGCCACGGTCGGTGATGCCGCCGCCGCACCCGGCGCAACACGCGCCGGTGCGCTCATCAACGAGGTCAGTGCGGGCGGAGCCGCCGCCGAGGCGGGCCTGCGGGGCGGCGACATCGTCACGGAGTTCAACGGCGTGGCCATCACCGATCAGGTCGACCTGACCGCTCAGGTCCGCGCGCTGGCCGCGGGCAGCGAAGCGGAGCTGACCTACATCCGCGACGACCGCGAGCAGACAGCGACCGTCACCCTCGGCGAGCTCCAGCAGTAGGCCGCTGCTCGCGCCGCGCATGCCGACAGGCCAGGACGCCACCCCGCGATAGGCTCGCGGGGTGGCGTCCTTCTCGTTCGGCGCGGGCAACGTGCGAAAGGTCCTGCGCATCCCGGCATACCTCGCTGGGCGCCTCGCCACCCTCGTCATTCCCCGTGATCGGTCCGCCTGGGTCTTCGGCTGCGCCGTGGGCATCGCAGACGGCGCGCTCGCACTCTGGCAGGCGGCGCCGCGACCGCGGGCGGTGTGGCTGGTGTCGACGTCTCGGCAGGCCGAGGAGGCGCGGCGGCTCGGCATCCCGACCGTGCGACGCGACACCTGGCGCGGGTTCTGGCACACGGCGCGTGCCGGCGTCGTCGTGGTGACCCATGGCCTCGGCGACGTCAACCGTTACGGCGTGGGCGGGGCCTTCCTGGTCCAGCTCTGGCACGGCATCCCGCTCAAGCGCATCGGCCTGGACGCTCCCGTGACGACGGATCCGGGCCGGCTGCGCGGCGTTCCCGGCATCCGCCGGCTGCTCGCGTGGGCGTACCGGCGCACCCAGGCTCAGATCGACCTGCTGCCCGCCGCGTCGCACCTCGTGCGGGGCCGGCTGGAGAGCGCATTCGGTCTCGACGACAGCCGCGTGCCCGTGCTCGGCGAGCCACGTGTCGACGTCCTGTCGCCGTCCGATCCCGCACGCGCGGCCGACGAGGCGCGCCGGCTGCTCGAGGCGGCCGTCCCAGGGCTCGGCGGTTCGCGCATCGTGCTGTACGCGCCGACCTGGCGAGACGGCGCACCCGATCCTGCGACCCCCGACGCGGATGACTGGAAGCACATCCTGACTGTTCTCGAAGCGCACGACGCCGTGCTCCTCGTGCGTTCGCACCCCCTCGGCGGCGGCGAGTACACACCGCCCGAGCCCACGCATCGCGTCCGCCTGCTCGGAAGCGACCTCGTGGCCGACGTCACCCCGCTGCTCGCCGCGATGGACGCGCTCGTCACCGACTACTCGTCGCTCGCCTACGACGCGGGGCTGGTGCCGCTGCCGACGCTGTTCCTGGCACCCGACGTCGAGCGCTACGGGCAGACACGTGGCTTCTACGGCACCTACCGCGAGGTCGCCGGGGCCGACGCCGCGCAGTCGTGGCCGCAGCTGTGCGCGCAACTGGACGCTCTGCTCCGCGACGACGCGGAAGCGGATCGCCGACGGAAGACGGCACATGACCTGAGCCTGCGAATGCACGCTTGGCGCGACGGGCGGAACGCGCACCGAGTGCACGCCGCAATCGTCGCCGCGGTGCCGGAGGCGGCACCGCCGTCAGGTGCGGAGCCGGATGCGGCGGGGGAGCGGTCATGATGCAGATCCGGTTCAGCGATGAAGACGTGCCCGTCGTCACCCTGAGCGGCGCGGGACCGGCGCCTGAGGCGGTCGAGCTCGTCGGGCAGCGAGCGCGGGTGCGGGGAGCCCTGGTCGCCGCGGCCGATGGATGGACCGCCCGCATCCCGCTGCACACCGCACGCTGGGCCGGCGCGACGCTCCCGCTCCCCAGCGGGCCCTACGATCTCCTGGTCGACGGCGGCCCGGTGCGCGCCGACGCCGCCCCGCCGCTGGAAGCGCCCACGCTGCGCGCGAACTGGAACGGCGTCCACGTGCTGATCGGTCCGCCGGTGGCGTCGCCCGTCGGCCCGGATTCGGATGCTGCGCTCGAGAACGCCGTCTTCTTCGAGAGCTTCTACGGCCGCAGCGCCAGCGACAACCCCCGTGCGATCGACCGTGAGCTCGCCCGCGTCGCTCCGGGAGTCACCCGGTACTGGAGCGTCGTCGACCTCTCCGTGCCCGTGCCCGACGGCGCCGTGGCCGTCATCGAGGGCAGCCCCGAGTGGCTGCGCGCGCGCGGTGCGGCGCGCCTGCTCGTGGTCAACGACTGGCTGCGCCGGCGGTTCGTCCGCCGACCCGGCCAGGTGGTGCTGCAGACGTGGCATGGCACGCCGCTGAAGCGACTCGCTCTGCACCGGCCGGGGTTCGATCCGCGCCGGACCCTCGCCGTCATCCGCGAGAGCAGGCGCTGGGACATCCTGCTGGCGCAGAATCCGTACAGCGCCCGGGTGCTGCGGGCCGCCTACGCGTTCCGGCGGAAGCCCGTGTGGGTCGAGGGGTACCCGCGGACGGACGACCTGCGCACCGGTGACGGCGCCGCGGTGCGCGCTTCGCTGGGCATCGCCCCGGACGAGCGCGTGCTGCTGTACGCCCCCACGTGGCGCGATGACCGCGAGACGATCGTCGACTTCCTCGACCTGCCCGCGTTGGCCGACGCGACGGGTGCCGTCGTGCTCGTCCGCGGCCACTCGCGCACGCTCGCGCCCGGCACCGACGAGCGGGGGACACGCGTGATCGACGTGACCTCGTACCCCGATCTGGCGGGCCTGCAGCTGGCGTCGGACGCGCTCATCACCGACTACTCCTCGGTCATGTTCGACTACTCCGTCACCGGACGGCCGATGTACTTCTTCGTTCCCGATCTCGAGCACTACCGTGGCGAGCTCCGCGGGTTCTACTTCGACCTGGCCGAATCGGCGCCCGGTCCGGTCGTGCGCACCTACCGCGAGCTCGTCGACGCCATCGTCGCCGGCGATACCGTCGACCCCGAGCGGTACGCCCGCTGGCGGGAGCGTTTCAATCCCCGGGACGACGGGCACGCGGCCGAACGCGTGGCCGCCCGCATCCTCGACCAGGGGCTCGTCTCGCGGGAGTGAACCAGGAAGCCGCGCGGGATCGACTCATGCAGTCTCGCGCGACCGACCCGGGCGATTTGCGGGACTTGGATTCCGCCCGGCCGCGTCAGGGGAGCGGTGTGTTCCTCGCGAGGCGCGAGGTGTCGACCGTGCCTCGCGCACCACGAGAGGCCCCCTGCAGGAACCCGATGCCCCACGAGAGGTGCATGGACGGGAGCACCGCGAGCGTCCACAGTCGGTCGCGCAGACCGCGCCCACCGCCGCGACCCGCCGCGACGGCCCCGATGAGGGCAGCGTAGGCGGCGACGGGGAGGTGGAGGACCGACAGCAGGATGCCGTTGCGGCCCGACACCGCTCCGACGAGCTGCACCGCAGCGACGACGACCGACGTCGCGACGGCGACGACGAGCGCCGGGGGCGCGAAAAAGCGCAGGCCGTTGCGCCGTCCGAAACGGCGAACGAGCTCGCCCCGCCATGACCCCGTCGCGCGGAACTGCCGCACGAGACGCGTCCAGCTCTCGCGCGGCCAGTACGTCACGTGGAGGTCGGGGTCGAACCACACGCGATAGCCGGCCTGGCGGATGCGGAGGTTGAGCTCCCAGTCCTCGCCCCGGCGGATGCCCTCGTCGAACAGTCCGACCTCTTCGAGCACGCTGCGTCGCATCACACCGAGGTAGGCCGATTCGGCCGGTCCTTCGGATGTGCCGCCGTGGTAGGCGCCGCCGCCGAGTCCGATCCGGGAGTTGTAGGCGCGCGCGACCGCGCGCTGGAACGGGGTGTTCCCGTCTGCGCGCATGACGCCGCCGACGTTGGCCGCGCGCACGCGCGCGAGCGTGTCGAGGGCCGCGCGGGTGTAACCGGGCTGGAGTTCGGAATGCGCATCGACGCGGACGATCGTGGGGTAGCGCGCAGCACGGATCGCGATGTTCAGGCCGACCGGGATGTGGGCGGCCGGATTGCGCACGAGCCGGATGCGCGCGTCGTCGTCGGCGAGCCGGCGCGCGACGGCGTCGGTGCCGTCGGAGGAAGGTCCGAGGGCGAGGATCACCTCGATCGGCACGTCGAGTTCTTGCGCCAGGACGCTCCGAACGGCGTGCTCGAGGTAATCGCGCTCATTGAGCACCGGGATGACGAACGAGACGCCCGCATTCCGCTCCGGCACGGGCGCCGGGCGCCACCGGTGCGCGTCGTCATGCATCCGTCGATCATGTCACGCGTCCCGCTCCGGGCCGACACGCTCGGTACCCTGGAGGGGTGGGAAAGATATCGGACGTCCGCAAAGCCGTCGGCCTCGTGCGAAGGGCCGTGTCGAACCGGACCGCCAACGCTGACGTGCGACGCTCTCTCGCGACGCTGCCGAAGCCCCCGCAGGGTCACTTCCGCATCGCGGTGTATTTCGCCGACGGCGCGGTGAACATGTACCAGATGCGGCAGTGGTACAAGCCGCTGCAGCGCCTCGCGCAGACGTGGCCGGTCGTCGTGATCAGTCGCAGTCCCACCGGCGCGCAAGCGCTGCTCGCCGACGACGCGCTGCCCGTCGCTTTCGCTCCGACGGTGCGAGCGCTCGAAGCCTTCGTCGCCTCGCAGGACATCCGGGTGGTGTTGTACGTCAACCAGAACACCCGGAATTTCCAGATGTTCCGTTACGGCCACCGGTGGCATGTGTTCATCAACCACGGCGAGTCGGACAAGATGTACATGACCACCAACCAGTTCAAGGCGTACGACTACGCGCTCATCGCGGGCGACGCGGCCCGCGAGCGGCTGGGACGTGTGCTGTGGGACTACGACCTCGACGCCCGAACCATCGCGATCGGCCGTCCGCAGGCGGACCACTTCTCCGGCGCCCTCCCGTACCCCGACGACGGGCGTTCGGTCATCCTCTACGCGCCCACCTGGGAAGGTGACCGGCCGGCTGCGCACTACGGCTCGATCGCCACCCACGGCGAAGCGCTGGCGAGCGCCGTGCTGGCGTCGCCGCGGCACCGTCTCATCTACCGTCCACACCCGCGTTCGGGCGTCGTCGACGCGGCGTATGGTGACGCGCATCGGCGCATCGTCGCGGCGATCGCGGCGGCGAACGCCGCCGACCCGCGAGCCCATCACGTCTACGACGATGGACCCGAGCTCGGCTGGCAGCTCGCATCCGCTGACCTCGCCGTCGTCGACATCTCGGCGATGATCTACGACCGGCTCGCGGTCGCCAAGCCGCTGCTGGTCACTCGGCCGAGCGACCCCGCGGCCCTCGTGGACACCGGCGGGTATCTCGCGGACGCCGCCTGGCTGGATGCCGACGCCGCGGCGTCCATCATCGCTGTCGCCGACCGGGTCGCGATCGACCCGGAGGCGTCGGAGCGCTTGCGCGGATGGTCGCGCCATTACTTCGGCGACACCTCTCCGGGCGCTGCCACCGCGCGGTTCCACGCGGCCATCGACTCGCTGATGAAGCGGTGGGACGAGTGGGATGCGCGAACCATCACCGTCGCGGACGAGCGCGACGAGGCGGAGTTCGACGACGCCTGACCTCGGCCGTGACCGCGAGGCTCAGCTCGAGCCGAAGCCGATCATGACGGCCGCAGCGAGGAAGAGCGCTGCGAGCACCAGAGCGATCATGACGAGCACGAGGTGCACGGTGAAGAACCGGGTGCGCCGCCCGTCCGCGCCGGTGGCGCGGGGGTCGCGCGAGACGCGGCGGAGGAAGGTCGGCCAGGTCACGACGTTGAAGACGGCGCCGACGATGAGGATCGTGATGACGAAGGCGGTCATGAGTCCTCCCGCTCGCCCGGGTCGGAAGCCGTCGGCTCAGCCGGTTCCGCCGTGTCGTGCGGCACGCGCCGGAAGGGACGCGACGCGATCGAGCCCGCCTGACGGCCGGCGCCGGCGAACACGCCGCCGATGCGCTGCGCCACCAGTCCGGCGCCTCGTCCGATCGGCTGATCTTTCTCGGGGAGATCGAGTGCAGCCGGGAAGCCCGCCGGAACGACGCCGAAGGCGCGACGTGCGCCCGAGATGACCCGACGACCGAGGATGTGGTTGCCGGTGCCTCCGATCGCCGCGCCGATTCCGAAGGGCAGTGCCTTTCCGACGACCGAGGCTCCGCCGGCCGCGGCGAACCGGCGCACGAATGCGCGCTTGAGCCGGTCCAGGACGGGGCCGACGGCCGTGCGGGGGAGTGACGAGGTGACCAGTTCGCCCCAGTAGGAGCTGCGCGGGGCGCCGCGACCGCTCGCCTGACGCGCGAACTGGCCCACGAGCTCGGCGCCCTCGGTGCCGAGCATGAGCGCCAGCACGAGTGCCCGCGCCCGGTCGGGATTATCGATGGGGATCCCGTGCAGCTCGGCCAGCGACTGCGCGAAGAGAGCGGTCGCTTCGAGGAAGCCCGCGGTCTCGACGCCGCTCAGGGCGATGGTGGTGGCGGTGCCGATTCCCGGGATGACCGCGGTCGCACCGACCGCTGCGCCGCCGGTGGTGACCGCTGTCAGGTAGCGGCGTTCGAGCATCTGGACGACCTGCGCAGTGGTCGCTTCGGGGTGGCGCTGCCGGATGGCCCGGAGGTGAGCGAGCACGACCGGGCGCTGCACCGCGAGGAGCCGATCGAGCGTGCGGACGGTCAGCGGATGCCGCGCATCGTCGACCTCGTCGCTGTCGCGGCGCGGAGCGTCGTCGGGCAGGGAATCGATGCGGTGCACCTTACGGGCCATGGCACCCATCATCTCGTGCCGCGACCGCGGCGGCTCGTCAGACGTAGAGGTTGGCGCGCTCGAGGTCTTCGGCGAAGTCGACCTCGACGGCGTAGAGGTCGGAGATGTCCATCGGCTCGAGCAGCAGACCGTTCTCGGCGATGGCGAGCTCGAGGCCGCGCTCGAAGTAGTCCTGGTCGTCGACCCGGCCGAGCTGGGCGATGAGAGCCTTCTTGTCGCGCGCGGAGATGTAGTTGATGCCGACCGCTTCGCCGATACCGCCGCGGACGGTCTTCGACAGCTCCTGGATGAAGCCCTCGCCGCTGACGGTGTACTTGACCTCTTCGTCGCTCACCTTCGCGGTGTTCACCGTGACGAAGGACTGGCCGCGCTCGATGAGCGATACGGCCCGCCCGAGGATGCGGGGGTCGAAGACGACGTCGCCGTTCATCCAGAGGACTCCGCCGCGACCCGAGGCCTTCAGCGCCCGCAGCAGGCTCTGCGAGGTGTTCGTCTGGTCGTAGCGGGCGTTGTAGACGTAGTCGACGTCGGGGAAGGCCTCGACGATCGTCTCGGCACGGTAACCCACGACGGTGGTGATGCGCGCGTCGTCGCCGAAAGCGGCGCGGATGTTGTCATGCTGCTGCTGCATGATGCTGCGGCCGTCGTTCAATTCGGTCAGCGGCTTGGGGAGCGAGCGGCCCAGGCGCGAGCCCATACCTGCGGCGAGGATCACGATCTGAAGGCTCACGAGTGTCTCCTGGGGTTACGAGTTAGATCAGTATTCACCGAGGTGCAACCCCGGCAGAGCATTTTTCATGGTAGCGACCCCGTCTGAGAGCTCGCCCGGACACCCCGAGGCGTTGTGCTTTCGTGACCTTGGTGGTATCCCTGTGTCGGCCGATGCTCGATGACTCCGCGCCGCGCCGCGCACGGGCCCCTTGATAGGTTTGGGGGGTGACAGACGACTCACCCGCCCCCCAGGACGAGCAGCGTGTTCCGTCGCCTGTCGACACGTCTTTGCCGCCTCTGCCCGGCATCCCCGCGGATGTCGTGGCGGCCGAGCTCGCTGTGACCGCGCCCCCTGTTCCGCAGCCCCCCGACGAGGTATCGGCCCCGCCGAAGAAGACGCCGCCGAAGCCGCGCAAGCCGCGCGGGTCGGGATCATCGGGGGCGACGAAGACCCCGCGCAAGCCGCGCTCGACCGCGGCATCGCGCGCCCCGCGTCCGACGTCGACAGCGCCGACACCGCCGCTCCCGGAGATCCCGGCCGCGGTCGCCGCGGCCGCATTCGTCTCAGCGGCGGATGAGCCCCAGCCGTCGGAGCTCGAGCCGGACCGCTCCGGACCGGATGACGGAGCGCAGCAGGCGGCACTCGAGTCCACCTCCGCGCCGGAGACCCGACCGCCGGACCCGTCGGATCACGAGCCGATGGCCGCGTCCGAGTCGGTGGACACGGAGCCCGAAGCCGAACTCGCGCCCGAACGCGAGACGGACCCCGACGCCGATTCTGCGTCGGAGCCGGAACGCGAGGGCGAACTGCAGCCGCAGCCGGACTTCGCGGCCGCGCCGGAGCCCCAGCTCGCGCCGGAGGTCGAACCCACGCCTGAGCCCGAGCCGGAGCCGGAGGTCGTGCTCGCGCCGGAGCTCGAAGCCACGCTCGAGCCCGAGCCCGAGCCCGAGCCCGAGCCCGAGCCCGAGCCCGAGCCGGAGGTCGCGCTCGCGCCCGAGCCCAATTCCGAGTACGCGCCCGAACACGAACCCGAGCTGCAGCGCGATCCCGCGTCGGCAGCTGCCGCGGACGAGCACGTCCTCGCGCCCCTGAGCTCGGCTGTGCCGCACGCGACTCAGAGCAGCCTCGACGACGGCGAATCGGTGGGCGAGGACGCCCCGGCCACCCCGGCGCTCCGGCTCCGCGGCGTCACCAAGACCTACGGCGACGCGCGCGCCGTCGACCGGATCGACCTCGAGGTCCCCGCGGGCTCGTTCTACGGCCTCGTCGGACCCAACGGAGCGGGCAAGACCACGACCCTCTCGATGATCACCGGACTGCTGCGGCCCGATGAGGGCTCGGTCGAGATCGCCGGCATCGACATCCGCCGCGATCCCGCAGGGGCGAAGCGACGGATGGGAGTGCTTCCCGACCGGCTGCGTACCTTCGACCGACTCTCCGGGCGCCAGCTGCTGTACTACTACGGCGTGCTGCGCGGTCTCAAACCCGCCGTCGTCGAGCACCGCATCGCCGACCTCGCCGCCGCCTTCGATCTGACGGACGCGCTCGGACGCAGCGTCTCGGACTACTCCGCCGGCATGACGAAGAAGGTCATGCTCGCGGGTGCGATGATCCACTCGCCCCGCCTGCTCGTGCTCGACGAGCCGTTCGAGTCGGTCGACCCCGTCTCCAGCGCCGTGATCCTCGAGATCCTGCAGAGATACGTCGCGCACGGGGGCACCGTCATCCTCTCCAGTCACGGCATGGAGCTCGTGCAGCGAGCCTGTTCGGGCGTCGCCGTCCTCGTCGGCGGCCGCATCCTCGCATCCGGCACGGTCGACGAGGTGCGCGATGGTCGCACGCTCGAGGAGAGGTTCCTCGAGCTCGCCGGCGGAACCAGCGCGCTGGAGGGCCTCGAATGGTTGCACACGTTCTCCGACTGAGGCTGGCTCTGCTCGTCGGAGCACTCCGCTTCCATCGCGCCCGGGCTCTGACGGCGCTCGTGGTCGCGGCCGTGTTCGTCGCAGCCGTCGTCTTCGCGCTGCTGCGGCTGCAGGATGCGCCGCTCGCGAGCACCCTCGTCGTGCTCGCCATCGGCGGATCCGCCGTATCGCTCTGCTTCGCCCTCGTGCCGCTCATCATGCCGATGCACGACCCCCTCGACCCCCGTGCGTTCATCGTGACCGGGCGCGACTGGCGTCTGGTCGCTGCCGCGACAACCGCCGCCATCCCGCT
Source organism: Microbacterium arborescens (assembly GCF_049707515.1). Lineage (GTDB taxonomy): Bacteria > Actinomycetota > Actinomycetes > Actinomycetales > Microbacteriaceae > Microbacterium > Microbacterium arborescens_B. The sequence goes on from NZ_JBNAFI010000002.1 coordinate 552,241, forward strand.
GAGCCTGCCGTCGGTGTCGGTGATCGCTGTGTCCGTCGTCGTCGCCCTGACCTGGGTCGCGCACGGCGTCGATCCCGTGGCCGCGGGCTTCGGGGCTGCACTGGTCGCGGCCACCCAACTGTTGCTCGCCCGGGTCGCGCTCGGGACCGCAGCCCTCGTCCTCGCCGACCGGCGTTCGCGCGAGCTGACGACGCTGCTGCTGCTCGGACTGGCGGTGATCGCCATCCCCGTCGCGGTGTTCCTGGCGTCCCTCGACTGGGACGACGGGGTCCCGCAGCCGCTCCTCTCCGCCGTCGAGACGCTCGCGGTGACGCCCATCGGCGCGGCGTGGATCCTGCCGCTCGACCCGCGGCCGGCGGTCGTCGTCGTCGCGATCCTCACCGTCGTGGCGCTGGGCGCGGTGTGGACGCTCATCGTGCGGCGCATGTTGACGCAGACCGAACGTCCCGTGTCGGTGCGCGAGCGCCGGGGCCTGGGCTGGTTCACCGTCACGCCCGGGACGCCTGGGGGAGCGGTGGCCGCTCGATCGCTCGTCTACTGGCTGCGCGATCCCCGCTATCTCGTCGACGTCGCGATCATCCCGGTGGCCTCCGTGGTCGCGGTGGTGCCGTTGGTCATCGTCGGGGTCCCGCACGAGATCGCAGCGCTGATCCCGGCCCCGCTCATCGCCCTGTTCCTCGGCTGGGTCGTGCACAACGACCTCGCGTACGACGGTTCGGCCATCTGGCTGCACATCTCCAGTGCCGTTCGCGGCGCTTCCGATCGTGCGGGACGGCTCATCCCGCTGCTCCTCGTGGCGCTGCCGCTGCTCGCGATCGCGATCCCTCTCGGCATCGGCATCCACGGCGACTGGGCGGCTCTCCCCGCAATGGTCGGCGTGTGCTCAGCGCTGCTCTTCAGCGGGCTCGGACTCTCGTCACTGTCGTCGGTCATCGCGCCCTACGCGGTCGCCCGACACGGTGACAGCCCGTTCCAGCAGCCGCAGCGAACCGGCGGGGGGCTGGCCCAGGGCGCCGTCCTGTTCGGCGCACTCATCGCGGCCTCGCCCGCGCTGTGGTGGGCGTGGCGGTACCTGTCGGGCGAAGCCGATGCGCAGTGGTGGGCGCTCGGCGTGGGCGTCGGCGTCGGCGTCGTGGTTCTCGCCGCGGGCATCCTCATCGGCGGAGCGCTGTTCGACCGGCGCGGCGACCGGCTGATGGCGTTCGCCGAGACGACCTGACCGTTCGCCGATAGAATCGCGGCATGAGCACTCCTCTCGATTCCCCCGACCAGGGCGGTCTCGCGACCCTCGACCGTGAGCTCGAAGAGCTCATCCGCGAGGAGTCGATCGAACCGGGCGACCACGAGCGGTTCTCGCACTACGTCAAGAAAGACAAGATCCTCGAGTCGGCCATGACCGGCAAGCCGGTGCGTGCGCTGTGCGGCAAGAAGTGGACGCCGGGTCGTGACCCGGAGAAGTTCCCGGTCTGCCCGACGTGCAAGGAGATCTACGAGTCGATGACGCGCTGACGCGTCGTCGCTTGCCCCGGACGCGCGGGAACGCACCCTCGCGCTGAGCACGCACCCTTGCGCTGAGCACGCACCGCGCAAGGTGCGCACTGAGCGAGAAGATGCGTGGTCGGTACGTCGTCGGTTAGCGAAAAGCGTGCCGAGTCAGTCGGCCTCGCGGTAGACGGTGGGGATCGCGGGCTCGGATCGGCTGAGCGCCAGCGCTCGCACGGGCATCTCCTCGATGACGCGGGCGTGGTGCTCGCGCGCGGCTCGGACGCCGGCGGCGCCGGTCCACGCGGCGATCGCGCGGCCCTCGACGTACAGGTCGGTCTGCAGGGGACGGGCATCGGGGTGCTCTGCGGGGGTGTCGAGCGGCTCGAACCCGTCGGAGACCACCACGACCTCCTCCGCCGCGGTGCCGCCGCTCAGGGCGCGGAACGCCGACTTCCGTCCGCCGTGCGACACCTTGTCGGCGGATGCCTTCGCGACCGAGAGCCACGAGCCGTCGTCGTTCTGCCGGGCGACGAGCTTGTAGACCATTCCGGCTGTGGGGGTGCCCGAACCGGTCACGAGGGAGGTGCCGACGCCGTACGCGTCGACAGGGGATGCCGCCAGGGCGGCGATCGCGTACTCGTCGAGGTCGCTCGTCACCGTGATGCGGGTGTCGCGCGCTCCGAGTCCGTCGAGCTGCGCGCGGACGTCGGCGGCGACGGTGGGCAGGTCTCCCGAGTCGATCCGGACGCCGCCGAGGCCGGTGCCGGCGACGCGGATCGCGGTCGCGACGCCCTCGGTGATGTCGTAGGTGTCGATCAGCAGAGTGGTGTCCACGCCGAGCGCGTCGATCTGGCTCTGGAAGGCCTGCTCCTCGCTGTCGTGGAGCAGGGTCCAGGCGTGGGCTGCCGTTCCCATCGTGGGGATGCCCCACGTGCGGCCGGCCTCGAGGTTGCTCGTCGCCCCGAAGCCGGCGATGTGGGCGGCACGGGCCGCAGCGACAGCGCTGCGCTCATGCGCGCGACGCGAGCCCATCTCGGCGAGCGGTCGGTCACCGGCGGCGATCACCATGCGCGCGGCCGCCGTCGCGACGGCGGAGTCGTAGTTCAGGATGCTGAGCACGAGGGTCTCCAGCACGACCGCCTCGGCGAAGGTGCCCTCGACCGTCAGCACCGGCGACCCGGGGAAGTACAGCTCGCCCTCGCGGTATCCGGTGATGGTGCCGGTGAAGCGGTAGTCGGCGAGCCAGGCGAGGGTGCGCTCGTCGAGCGACCCGTGATCGCGGAGGAAGCGCAGCTCCTCGTCGCCGAACCGGAAGCTCTCGATCTCTTCGAGCAGTCGGCCGGTGCCGGCGACGACGCCGAAGCGGCGCCCTCCCGAGAGGCGCCGGGCGAAGACCTCGAACACGCAGCGCCGATCGGCCGTGCCGTCGCGCAGCGCGGCCTGCAGCATCGTGATCTCGTAACGGTCGGTGAGCAGAGCGCTGGAGGCCATGAGTGCCACTGTAGCGACGCGGCATTCCGCCGCCGACACGGGATGCCGCGGCCGCGACGCCAGGTAGGCTCGATGATCGTGAACGACGCGCCCATCGGAATCTTCGACTCGGGCGTCGGCGGGCTCACCGTGGCGCGGGCCGTCTCGCAGCTGCTGCCGCGGGAGTCGCTGCTGTACATCGGCGACACCGCTCATTCGCCCTACGGGCCGAAGCCGATCGCCGACGTCCGCCGCTACGGCCTCGAGGTGCTCGACACGCTCGTCGACGAGGGCGTGAAGATGCTCGTCATCGCGTGCAACACCGCCTCGTCCGCCTTGCTGCGCGACGCACGCGAGCGCTATGAGGTGCCGGTCGTCGAGGTGATCAACCCGGCGGTCCGCGCCGCGATCTCGACGACGCGCAACGGCCGCGTCGGTGTCATCGGCACGATCGGGACCATCGCCTCCCGGGCCTACCAGGACATGCTCGAAGTCAACGAGAAGCTCGAGGTCTTCGCGGCATCCTGCCCCCGCTTCGTCGAGTTCGTGGAGGCGGGCATCACGCAGTCGCCGGAGGTGCTCGCGGTCGCCGAGGAGTACCTCGCGCCGCTTCGCGACGCGGGTGTCGACACGCTCGTGCTCGGCTGCACCCACTACCCCTTCCTCGAGGGCGCGATCAGCTATGTGATGGGCCCCGACGTCGCGCTCGTCTCGAGCGACTCGGAGACCGCCAAGGACGTCTACCGTCAGCTCGTCTCCGGTGGGCTGCTCGCGAGCGACGACGCCGTGCCGCATCACGTCTACGAGGCGACGGGCGATTCCGCCGACGACTTCCTCGCCCTCGCCGATCGGCTCATGGGCCGCGGCGTCCCCTCGGTGCGGCTCGTGCAGACGGGCGCGATCGTGCTGCCCGAGCTCGCGCCACCGGCATCCTGACCACACCCGCCGTCCGATCGGAGACCCCCTCATGACCGACTCCCTGCGCGCCGACGGGCGCACCGCCGACCAGCTCCGCACCGTGACGATCGAGCGCGGCTGGAGCGCGCACGCCGAGGGTTCCGCCCTCGTGAGCTTCGGCGGCACGAAGGTGCTCTGCACCGCGTCGTTCACCAACGGCGTTCCGCGCTGGCTGACCGGCAAGGGCAAGGGCTGGGTCACCGCCGAGTACGCGATGCTGCCGCGCGCGACCAACAGCCGCAACGACCGCGAGTCGATCAAGGGCAAGGTCGGCGGGCGGACGCACGAGATCTCGCGTCTGATCGGGCGTGCGCTCCGTGCCGTCGTCGACACCAAGGCGCTGGGCGAGAACACGATCGTCATCGACTGCGACGTGCTCCAGGCAGACGGCGGCACCCGGACGGCGGCGATCACCGGCGCCTACGTGGCCCTCGCCGACGCGATCGAGTGGGGTCGCACGCAGAAGTTCATCGCGCAGCGCTCCGTCCCCCTCGTCGACTCGGTCTCGGCGGTGTCGGTGGGCATCATCGACGGCACCCCCATGCTCGATCTCGCCTACGTCGAGGACGTCCGCGCCGAGACCGACATGAACGTCGTCGTCACCGGCCGCGGCCTCTTCGTCGAGGTGCAGGGCACCGCCGAGGGCGCCCCCTTCGACAAGCGCGAGCTCGATGCCCTTCTCGAGCTCGGCGTGAACGGGTGCGCCGAGCTGCGCGACATCCAGGCCGCGACGCTCGCATGACCGGCCGCATCGTCCTGGCGACGCACAATCCCCACAAGATCGAGGAGTTCCACGCGATCGTCGCGTCGGTCCGCCCCGACCTCGAGGTCATCGGCTACGACGGCCCCGAGCCCGTCGAAGACGGTGTCACCTTCACGGAGAACGCACTGATCAAGGCCCGTGCCGCGGCAGCCCACACCGGGCTGCCGGCCCTCGCCGACGACTCCGGGATCTGCGTCGACGCCCTCGGGGGAGCGCCGGGCGCCTTCTCCGCGTACTGGGCGGGACACAAGAAGGATGCCGCGGCCAACACGGAACTGCTGCTCGATCAGCTCTCCGACATCGCCGATCCGCGCCGCACGGCGCAGTTCGTCTCGGTCATCGCTCTCGTCGACGGCGGCACCGAGCACGTCGTCGAGGGCGTCTGGCCGGGTCGGCTCGCCACCGAGGCGGCCGGTGAGGGCGGTTTCGGGTACGACCCCGTCTTCGTGCCCGACGAGCAGGGCGAGCCCGCGCGGACGGTCGCGCAATGGTCCGCCGCGGAGAAGAACGCCGCATCGCACCGCGCCCGGGCGTTCGTCGCCCTGACCGAACTGCTCCGCTCGCTCTGACCGCACGGACCCGCCGGTGTGAGTCCGGCGGCGTGAGTCCGGCGGGGTGAGTCCGGCGGCGCTCGCTCTACTCGCGCCGGACGTCGGCGGGCACGCGATCCGGGCGCAGGCCCCGCCACCGGGCGTGCCGCAGAATGCCGCCGGGCGTGAACTCGGCGAACTCGACCTCGCCGACGAGCTCGGGACGCACCCACAGGGCGTCGGAAGCGTCGGCGCGCGGGATGCCGACGAACGGGTTCTCATCGACGCGCAGCGGATCCAGAGCGGCGGTCAGGCGTTCGAGCTCGGCGTCGGAGAATCCCGAGCCGACGCGCCCGGCATAGTGCAGCGCACCGTCGTCGTCCGGGATGCCGAGCAGCAGCGATCCGATGCCGCCCCGGCGCGAGCCCTTGCCGGGCCGGATGGCGCCGACGACGACATCCTGCGTCCGGGTGAGCTTCACCTTGAGCCACTCGTCGGAGCGGACTCCGACGCGGTAGCGGGATGCCGGGTCCTTCACGACGGCGCCCTCGAGGTCGAGCTCGCGTGCGACGGTGAGGGCCGCGTCGAGGTCGTCGGTGACCGGCGGCACGGTGAGCGGGGCCCGAGCCTCGACCGTCGCCGACTCGAGCAGTCGCCGTCGCTCCCGCAGCGGCAGGGCCGTGACGTCCCGCTCGCCGTGGCGGAGCAGATCGAACACGAAGAAGTCGACCGGGGTGCGCTCGCGCTCGCGCACGATCTCGCGGGGCTTGGCGAGGTGCATCCGGTTCTGCAGAAGCGGAAAGCTCGGCCGGCCGGTGTCGTCGAGGGCGACGATCTCCCCGTCGAGGACGAGCGGGAGCGCGCCGAGCCCCAGGTCGGCGTCGCTGCCGGTGAGCTCGGGGTACCGCTCGGTGATGTCGGTCCCGCTGCGTGCGTGCAGCCGCATCCGCTCGCCGTCCCAGTGCGCGATCGCTCGGACTCCGTCCCACTTGAACTCGACCCAGCCCCAGCGCTGCGCCGAAGCCCGAGCAGGACCGGGTGACGAGGAGACGGCGAGCATCGGCGGCACCGGGCCGGTCGCGTCCGACGCCGAGCCCGCCGGGCGTTCGGCTGCCGGTTCCGCCGCCGCCGGCATCGCGGCCGCCGCTGGCGTCGCCGCGGCATCCGTCTTCATCCGGTGCAGCAGCCACTGCGACTTCTCGCCCTCGCCGCTTGTTCGGATGAGCACGAGCCGCGCGTCTGCGGCCGCGCCTCCCGCCGTTCCGCGGAGGGTGAAGATGATCTCGTCGTCGCGCCATTTCTCGAGGTCGTAGACCCCGGTGTCCCAGATCGACATCGTCCCCGCGCCGTACTCGCCGGCGGGGATCTCGCCCGCGAACGTCAGGTACTCCATCGGGTGCGGCTCGGTCATCACCGCGAGATGGTTGCGCTCGGCGCTCTCGGGTATGCCGCGCGGCACCGCCCAGCTGATGAGCACACCGTCGCGCTCGAGGCGCAGGTCGTAGTGAAGGCGCCGGGCATGGTGCTCCTGGATGACGAAACGAGACTTCCCGCCCGCCGCGTCCCCCGTGCCGGTCGACACGGCCGCGGGCATCGGCTCGGGCGTCCGATCGGCCGACCGCTTCGCCAGATACGGAGCGAGCGGGGCCGTCCGCGCCGGGGCGAGGGGGGCGAGCAGATCGCCGACCTCGGCCGCACGACCCAGCATCTCGTCCAAGCGCAGGTGCCGGAGGTGGGGGTCGTCGAGCTCGTCCCACGTCCGCGGCGCCGCCACGGTGGGTTCGTCACGTCCGCGGAGCGAATACGGCGCGATCGTCGTCTTCGAGCCGTTGTTCTGGCTCCAATCGAGGAAGACCTTGCCGGCGCGGGCACTGCGGTTCATCTGGCTGATCACCAGGTCGGGATGGTCGGCCTCGAGAGCGCGTGCCAGTTCCTTCGCGAGGGCCGAGGCCTGATCGCTCGTCTGCGCGCCCGCCAGCGGCGCGTACAGGTGGATGCCTTTGCTGCCGCTGGTGACCGGGAAGAGTTCCATCCCCATGCCCGACAGGATGTCGCGCACCCACCGCGCCACCACGGCGCACTCGGCGAGTCCGACGCCGGGACCGGGGTCGAGGTCGAGGACGAGCCGGTCGGGCGCACCGCGCTCGCCGAGGTCGGTGAAGCGCCACTGCGGCACGTGCAGCTCGAGGCTCGCGACCTGGGCGAGGTAGACGAGCGCGGCGACCTCTTCGACGAGGGGGTAGTCCTTCGCGCCGGTGGAGTGGTCGATGGGCATCCGGGGGAGCCAGGAGGGGGCGCCCCGCTCGAGGTCCTTGGCGAAGAAGTCGGGTTTCTCCACGCCTTCGGGCCAGCGCTTCCGGGTCACCGGGCGGCGGTCGAGGTGGGGGAGCATCAGCGGGGCGATGCGGGAGAAGTAGTCGATGACCTCGCCCTTGGTCGTGCCGGTACGCGGGTACAGCACCTTGTCGAGGTTCGACAGGCGCAGGCGGCGGCCCTCGACCTGCACCGTCTGTTCTCCTGCCATGCCGACAGGGTATTGCGCTACCCGCTGGCGCCACGGCGGGGTTGCGGTGTGTACTGCCTGCATGAGATCGATCTGGAAAGGCGCCTTGACCTTCGGGCTCGTCAACGTGCCGGTGAAGGTCTATTCGGCGACCGAGGACCACGACGTCCCCCTCCACCAGGTGCACAACGCCGACGGGGGCCGCATCCGGTATCAGCGCATCTGCGAGATCGACGGCGAGGTCGTGCCGTACGCCGACATCGATCGCGCGTACGACGACGGCGACCAGACGGTCGTGCTCACGAAGGACGACCTCGCGTCGCTGCCCTCCGAGCGCAGCCGCGAGATCGACGTCGTCGAGTTCGTGCCGAGCGATCAGATCGACTTGCTGACCCTCGACAAGGCCTACTACCTCGAGCCGGACTCCTCGTCGCCGAAGTCGTACGTGCTCCTGCGGAAGACGCTCGAGCAGACCGACCGCACCGCGATCGTGCGCTTCTCGCTCCGGCAGAAGACGCGGCTGGCGGCGCTGCGCGTGCGCGGCGATATGCTCGTGCTGCAGACGCTGCTGTGGGCCGACGAGGTGCGCGAGGCGGCGTTCCCCGCCCTGGACGAGTCGGTGCGCATCTCGGCGAAGGAGCTCGAGATGTCGGCATCGCTCGTCGAGAGCTTCTCGAGCGACTTCGACCCCGAGGCGTTCACCGACGAGTACCAGGAGGAGCTGCGGACGCTCATCGACGCGAAGCTCGAGAAGGGCGACGCGCTCGACACGTCCGAGACCTTCGGCGAGAAGGCGGAGAAGGAGGGCGGCGAGGTCATCGACCTCATGGAAGCCCTCCGCGCGAGCGTCGAACGCAGCCGTGCGGCGCGCGGCGGGTCGAAGAAGGCGGATGCCGACGAGTCGGACTCGACGCCGGACGACAAGGCCGATCAGACGACATCGGAACCGGCGAAGAAGACGCCGGCGAAGAAGACGGCCGCGAAGAAGGCTCCGGCAGCGAAGAAGCCCGCCCCGAAGAAGAGCGCGAAGGCTTCCTGATCAGAGCCGCGGCGGCTCCGGGCGGTCCTCGCCGCCCGCGGACGTCACGCCGCGCGCACGGCCGTGCGGGTGCGCGTGTCCGCCGTGCTCGTGGAAGACCTCGGGGTCGAGCACCAGCTCGCGAGCCTCGTCGGCGTCGGTGTAGTCGTCGGGTCCCGCGGCCTTCTCCTTTTTCGCCTTGCGCTTCTCGGCGAAGTAGTGCCACACGATGAAGAAGACGGTGCCGACCACCGCGACGAGCAGGATCACGTCGATGTACTCTGCGACGAATTCTCCGACGCCCGGGATGAGGCTCACGAGGTAGCCGAGGATCGTCAGGCCGAAGCCCCACAGCACGGCGCCGATGAGGTTGTAGAGCGAATAGCGGTGCCAGGGCATCTTGCCCACTCCCGCGGCGACGGGCGCGAAGGTGCGGACGATCGGCACGAATCGGGCGAGGATGACGGTCACGCCGCCGTAGCGCTCGAAGAAGGCGTTCGTGCGCTCGACGTTGCGGCGGCTGAAGAGACCGGATTCCTTGCGCTCGAAGACCGCGGGGCCGCCCTTGCGACCGATGACGTAGCCGACCTCACCGCCGAGGAAGGCCGAGAGCCCGATCAGCAGCCCGACGATCCACACGTTGATGCCGAAGACGCCGTGCGGCGCGTGCGTGACCGGGTTCGACAGCAGGCCGGCCATGATCAGCAGCGTGTCGCCCGGAAGGAGGAATCCGACGAGCAGGCCGGTCTCGGCGAAGATGATGAAGCACACCACGAGCAGAGCCCAGGGGCCGGCCGCGCTGATGATGGTGGCGGGGTCGAGCCAGGGGATGAGGGCGATCTGATGCACGAGTTTCCCGTCGGGAGAGGATGACGCCAGGGCGGGCGAACGCCCGATCCGTGCGGAAGGTGGGACTTGAACCCACACGCCGTGAAGCACAGGAACCTAAATCCTGCGTGTCTGCCAATTCCACCACTCCCGCGGACGGCTCAGTCTAACCAGCTGAGACGCCGCCGACCTGTGTGAGCGTCGCACATTTCGGGACAGCCCGAAGTCGCGGAGAACCACCGACGGAGTGCTGCCTGCACAGCTAGGCGAGCTCGGCGCGCACGATGTCGGCGCCGGCGACGAGGGCGCTGAGCTTCTCGTACGCGACGGCCCGCGGCAGCGGCGCCATGCCGCAGTTGGTGCTCGGGATCAGCTTGTCGGCGTCGACGAACCGCAGGGCGCGACGGAGCGTGTCGGCGACCTCATCCGGTGTCTCGACCTCGTGGCCGGCCACGTCGATGGCCCCCAGCATCACCTTCTTGCCGCGGATCAGCTCGATGAGCTCGATCGGCACGTGCGAGTGATGGCTTTCGAGCGAGACGACGTCGATGCTCGAGCGCTGCAGGAGCGGGAACGACTCCTCGTACTGCCGCCATTCGGAGCCGAGGGTCGCCTTCCAGTCGTTGTTGGCCTTGATGCCGTAGCCGTAGCAGATGTGCACGACGGTCTCCGCGCGGAGCCCTTCGGCGGCGCGCTCGAGCGCCGCGACGCCCCAGTCCCTCATCTCGTCGAAGAAGACGTTGAACGCCGGCTCGTCGAACTGGATGATGTCGACCCCGGCGGCCTCGAGCTCTCGCGCCTCCTGGTTGAGGATCGTCGCGAACTCCCACGCCAACTTCTCGCGGCTGCGGTAGTGGTGGTCGGCGAGCGTGTCGATCATGGTCATCGGGCCGGGGAGCGCCCACTTGATGGGCTGATCGGTGTGCCGGCGGAGGAAGGCCGCGTCGTCGACGAAGACGGAGCGCCTGCGGCTCACGGCGCCGACGACGGTCGGCACGCTCGCGTCGTAACGGTCACGGATCCGCACTGTCTCGCGCCGCTCGAAATCGACGCCGTCGAGATGCTCGATGAAGGTGGTGACGAAGTGCTGGCGGGTCTGCTCGCCGTCGCTGATGACGTCGAGCCCGCGGCGGTGCTGTTCGTGCGCCGCGGCGCGCAAGGCATCCTGCTTGCCCTCTGCGAGGGTGTCGCCGCTCAACTCCCACGGCGACCACAGGACCTCGGGCTTGGCGAGCCAGGACGGCTTGGGGAGGCTGCCGACGATCGATGTGGGAAGGAGGGAGTGGGTCATGGCTGATGCTCCGTGGCTCATCGGACCGGTGTCGAGTAGCGGGCTGCCCACCGGGAGAGGACCTGGCGGTGCGGGGTGACGAAGTGCTCCTCTGCGTACTTGCCCTGCGTGGCGGCGAGCTGACTGCGCTCGACCCGGTCGTAGGTGATTCCGGTGCGCGCGAAATCGACCCGCTCGAGGCTCGGCCGGTAGACCTCGCTCGCCGGCTCCGCCGCGTTGTAGATCTCGGGCCGGTAGATCTTCTGGAACGTCTCCATGGTGCTGATGGTGCCGATCAGCTGCAGATCGGTGTAGTCGCTCAACAGATCACCGCGGAAGTAGAAGGCGAGCGGTGCCACGCTGCCCCGCGGCATGAAGTAGCGGACCTGCAGGCCCATCTTCGCGAAGTACTCGTCGGTGAGGGAGTACGCGTCCTGCTCGTACTCGACGCCGAGCACGGCGTGCCGGTTGCCGTTCCGGCGATAGGTCCTGCTGGTCGAGACGCTGATGCACACCACGGGCGGCTGCGGGAAGCGCTCGCGGTAGGCGTCGGATTCGAGGAAGTGCTGGAAGAGCTTCCCATGCAGGTCGCCGAAGTCGTCGGGAACGGTGAACTCGCCGGGGGTCTGCTGAGCCGACGGCAGGACGATGCTGAAGTCGTAGTCGCGGAGGTACGACGAGAAGTTGTTCCCCACGATGCCCTGATGGCGCTCGCCGGTCAGTCGGTCCACGATATGGATGTCGAGCACCTCGAGCAACGGGAACTCCCGGTCGTCTCCGCCGGCTGCGAACTGCAGCTGCACCGAGACGATGTCGAGCTCGGCTGCGTAGCGGTCACCGTTCGGGTTGTCGGTTCGCGCGAGGTCGTTGAGGCGGCCGTCGATCATCGCGAGGGCGCTGCGCAGATTCTCGCGACGGTGCTCACCCCGGGCGAGGTTCGCGAAGTTGGTGGTGATCCGCGAGCTCTCCGACGGCGAGTAGTCCTCGTCGAAGCGGGCGGTGGTGATGCGGAACGTGAACTCGTTCGCCATGAGCAGCCAATCGATGCCGAGCCCGGAAGAGCCGTGCGGGAAGTGTTGATCTCATGGTGCTCGGAGGGCGGTGGCATCGGGTAATTCATCCCCGCTATGCAGTGTCATAGGCTGTGGCTATGGCCGGGAGCAAGAGCGGGATCACTCTGCAGCAGCTGCACTACTTCATCGAAGTCGCCGCCGAGGGCTCGATCTCCGCCGCCGCGGATCTGCTCTACGTCGCGCAGCCCACGATGTCGGCGGCGATGAAGGACCTCGAGAGTCGCGTGGGGAGGGACCTTCTCCTCCGTTCGCCCCGGGGAGTGACCCTCACCACCGACGGCGTGGAGTTCCTCGGGTATGCCCGCCAGGTCGTCGAGCAGGCCGAGCTGCTCGAACAGCGGTACCTCGGCCGGCCGCCGTCGCGCCGCCTGCTCGGCGTGTCGACACAGCACTACTCTTTCGCCGTCGACGCCTTCGTGCGGATGGTCAGGAGCACGGGAGCCCCCGAGTACGAGTTCTCGCTGCGCGAGACCCGTACGTGGGACATCATCGAGGACGTCCGGACGCTCCGAAGCGAACTCGGCATCCTGTTCCGCAACGACTTCAACCGCAACGTCATCGACAAGCTGCTGCGCGACTCGGGCCTGGCCTTCCATCCGCTCTTCGTCGCGGAGCCCCACATCTTCGTGTCGCGGCGCAACCCGCTCGCCTCGCGCGAGCGGGCGACGCTCGACGACCTCGCCGATCTGCCGCGACTGACGTTCGACCAGGGCGCGAACAACTCGTTCTACTTCGCCGAGGAGATCCTCTCGACCCTCTCCAGCAAGCAGGAGATCCGGGTGTCGGATCGCGCGACGATCTTCAACCTCATGATCGGTCTCGACGGGTACACGATCTCGACGGGCATCATCAGCGACGACCTCGATCCCGAGATCGTCGCCGTGCCGCTCGAGGTCGACGAACGCATCGAGATCGGATGGATCGGCCGGACCGGCATCCCGCTGACCGAGCAGGCCCAGCGCTATCTCGTCGAGGTGCGGGCCGTGGTGGCGGGCTTCGGCATCGACCTGCTCGGCTGAGCCCGCTCCGCGCTCCCGGAGGTCAGACGACGGGCACCGGTGCCCCGACCATGCCGAACAGGTCCTTGGGGTCGTCGGGCTCGGCGACGAGGTCGATCGACTCGCTGTACCGGGTGTTCGCGGTCGCATCGCGGGTGTAGCGCAGGGCGGTGAAATCCTCGATGGCGAACCCGACCGAGTCGAAGATCGTGATCTCGTCGGGGGAGACGCGGCCCGGCGCGAGGCCCGCGATGACCGACCACACCTCGGTCACGGGCCAATCGGCCGGGAGCTGCTGCAGCTCACCCTCGATGCGCGTCTGCGGGGTGTGCTCGACGAACAGGCGGTTCTCGCGTACGAGGGCGAGGTCGAGTTCGGTCTTGCCGGGGCAGTCGCCTCCGATGGCGTTGATGTGCGTGCCGGCGCGCACCTCTCCGGCGCGCAGCACGACGGCGTTCGCCTTGTCGGCGGTGCAGGTCGTGACGACATCGGCGTCCGCCGCGGCCGCTGCCGCCGAGTCGGCGATCGTCACGTCGAACCCGAGGGGTCTGAGGTTGCGTGCTGTCGCCTCGGCCGCCGAACGGTCGGTGTCGAAGATCCGCAGATCGGTGATGCCGAGCTGCGAGCGGATCGCCAGGGCTTGGAACTCCGCCTGCGAACCCGCGCCGATCATGGCGTGCGTGCTGCTGCCGGGGCGCGCGAGCCACCGTGCGGCGAGTCCCGATGCCGCCGCCGTCCGCAGCGCCGTCAGGAGCGTCATCTCCGAGAGGAAGAGCGGGTAGCCCGTCATGACGTCGGCGAGCACGCCGAACGCGGTGACCGTCTGGAAACCGCGCGACGGGTTCGCGGGGTGACCGTTGACGTATTTGAACGCGTAGAGCTCGCCGTCGCTCGTGGGCATGAGCTCGATGACGCCGATCGGGGAGTGGCTCGCGACGCGCGGCTCGCGCTCGAAGCGCTCCCACCGGCGGAAGTCGACCTCCATGGCGTCGACCATCCCGGCGATGATCGCCTCCGGGCCGGTCTCGCGGACCCAGGCGACCATGTTGCTGACGCTGACGAAACGCATGAGGGATGTCCTTTCGGGAGGAGGGCTGCGGGGCCCCGCGGGTGGCGACATTCTCCCGACGGTCGGCGTCCGCCGGATTTCCGCCGCCGGAAGGAGCAAAATCACGACGGGTCGATTGCCGGTTCTCGCGGCTTCGTCGGAGGCGGTGACGCTCGGTCCCTACCGTGGCGGCACGACGGCGAGGGGAGATCGGGATGGAAACGCAGCGGCGGGGCGACGACGCGCTCGACTGGCGGATGTACCGCGGCAGCGGGCAGGTGCAGGTCGAGCGCTACTTCCGCTCCTCGACGCGGCTCGAATCGAGCGTGATGTTCTACCACCTCGAGCCGGGTGCCGAAGAGGGCGTCCACCACCACCTCGCAGACGACCCCGCGAGCTGCTCCGTCGACAGCGCCGACGAGATGTACGTCGTCACCCGCGGAGAGGTGGTCATGACGGGAGGCCCTGAGCCGATCGTGCTGCGCGCGGGCGATGCCGCCTACGCCCCGCACGGGGTGCCGCACGGCGTGCGCAATACCTCCGGCGAGCCCGCGGAGCTCGTGCTCGTCTTCGGGCCGCCCCGTGACTGACCGCCCGCCTGGCGCGCTCGGTCAGCGTCCCGCCAGCTGTTCGCCGCGTCGCGCGGTGCGCACGACGCCGTCGGCGAGCACGGGCCACAGGCCCGGCGGAATCAGGTGTCCCATGCCCGGGTGGAGCTGCAGTTCGGCCTCCTGCAGCGCCGCGGCCATGTCGATCGCGGCAGCCGAGCCGCAGACGTCGTCGTCGCGGCCGTGGAACACGAGCGCGGGTGCGGCCACCGAGCGCAGCAGGTCGAGGCGCTCCGGAGCGCGCAGGAGCGCCGCCCACTGCCGGCTGAACCCCTCCGGCGCGTCGCCTCGATCGAAGGCCTCGCCGGCAGCCCACCGCATCCAATCGACGTCGATCGGGTACCGCGCACTGCCGGCGACCGCGGCGTATGCGCCCGCGGCATCGACTTGCGCAGCCCGCGGCACCCGCACCGGAGCCTGCTGAAGCTCGGGGCGCGCGCCATGGAGCACGTAGCGCGGGTCGCGTCCGGGGATGGTCGAGATGAGGCCGAGGCTGAGCACCCGGCCGGGATGCCGGATCGCGGCGGTCTGCGCCATCATGCCGCCCATCGAATGGCCGACGAGATGCGCGCCCGCGACACCCAGGTGATCGAGGATGCGGATGACGTCGTCGCCGAGGTCCTCGAGGCCGTAGCCGCCGTCGATGTCGTCCCTCCCGCCGAAGCGGGGCGAGAGGCCGGTGTCGCGATTGTCGAAGCGCACGACCCGGAATCCCGCGCCGACGATGAGGGCGACGAACTCCTCGGGCCACGACAGCAGCTGAGCCCCACCGCCCGAGATCAGCACGACGAGCGGAGCGTCCTCGTCGCCGAAGGCCTCGTAGTAGAGGGCGACGTCGGTGGTGTCGGTGAAGGGCACGGGGTTCCTCTCTGCGGCCTCAGTCGACGAGGACGGGGCGGTGGTCGATGCCCGAGGCGGGATCGTGGGCGGAGGCGACCCCGAACGTCGAGATGTCCTCGGTCGTCTCGCCGTCGACGGCGAGCTCGGCGAGGATACGGCCGATGGTCGGGGTGAACTTGAACGCGTGCCCGGCCCCGAGCGCGACGATGATGTCGGGATGCTGCGGCACGGGACCGATCACGAAGTTGCGGTCGGGGGTGATGGCGTACTGGCAGGTGACCGTGCGGAGCACGCCGCCGCTGCTGGGGATCGTCGACGACATGAAGGACGAGAGCTCCGCGAGCAGTTCGGGGGAGGGTACGAAGGTGCGCTCATCGGGCGACATGACGTTGTCGGACCGGTCGCGCGCCGCTTTGATCGTCGGCTCGCCGTACGTCGGGAAGCCGTAGAAGCACTGCTCGTCCTCCCAGATCCACACCGGGAACCGGTCGCGGTCGAACGCGTCGGGGTCCTCCGGGGCGAAGTACGTCACCTGTTCCTGCATCGTGATCAGCGGGATCTCCGCGCCCAGCGGGGCGAGGAGCGCGTTGGTCCAGGCGTCGGCCGCGAGGACGACCTTGCCGGCGTGGACGTCGCCGTCCGCGGTGCGCACGACGACGCCGGACTCGTCGGGGAGGAGGCTCAGCACCGGCGTGCGGTCGCGGATGACCGCTCCGTTCATGCGGGCGTGCATCTGGAAGGCTGCGACCGACCGAGCGGCGTGGACGATACCGGAGTCGGGCGTGTAGACGGTCTCGACGTCGGCGGGCAGGGAGAACTGCGGCCAGCGTGCGTGCACGTCCTCCGGGGCGAGCAGTTCGTGCGGCACCTGTGCCTCGGTGAGGCTCGACACGAAGTCGGACGCCGCGAAGGGGCCGTCGGTCGGGATGAAGACCAGACCGCCGGTGACGGTCGTGAGACGCTCTCCGGTGGCCGCCTCGAAAGCCGCCCAGTCGCGGTACGAGGCCTGTGCCAGACGGACGTAGGGGGACGAGCCGTACGAGGTGCGGATGATGCGCGACGTGTCGTGCGACGCCCCGCGGACGTGGCCGAGCTCGAACTGCTCGAACGCGATCGTCCGCACTCCGGTGCGCGACAGGTGGTACGCGGCGGCGCTTCCCAGAGCGCCCATGCCCACGACCGCGACATCGAATCTCTCCATGTGGCCCGAGTCCTTCCCATTCGTTGACCGCCATTATTTGAACGCCGTCGTGCGACGCTGTTACAGTGCTGGCCTCATGCAAACCCGGCGCGTGAGGTTTGCCGATTACCGGCGAAGGGGGTACCCGTGACCGCACGAGTGGAGGCGGGGCTCCGCGTCGTCCAGGTGGTGGCCGGACGTCCCGATCCCACCGAGGAGATGCTCACCGGAGCGATCGGACGAGCGGCGGGAATGCCGCTGAGCAGTGCGTCGCGGTTGTGCGCGGAACTCGTCGATCTCGGCCTTCTCGCGCGCGGTGAGGCCTACGGCTCGTATCGGGTCGGGCCGGCCGCGCTGCGCCTGTCGGGTGTCGCTTCCGAGCCCTCGGTCGCAGCCGCGCGCTCGGCCCTCACCCGGCTCGCGCACGGCACCGGCGAGACCGCGGTGCTCGCCGTCGGCGCGCTCGGGGGCGTTCGCATCGTCGACGCCGTCCCGTCGCCGTGGACGCTGCACTCCCCGGCCCGGGCCGGGGAGCTCGTGGCGGACCAGCGCAGCGCGAGCGTGCAGGCCCTCGCGCGCGTCGGCGTCGGGATGGGCGGGCAGGTGACCGAGTCGCGGATCGGCAAGTGCGTCGAGCTCGCCGTGCCGGTGCTCGAGCCGGGCGGCGAGTGCGTCGGGGTGCTCGCCGTGCGCCTGCCCGTCAACCGGGCGAAGGAGGGCGTTCCCGTCGCGCGGCGTGCCCTGGCGGCGGAACGCCGCACGCTCGAGCGAACGCTCGACGCACCGCGCGCGCGACCGACGCCGCCGGGGGCGAGAGGCGGCCCGTCCTCGGCTCTCGCGGCGACCCTGGTGCTCCTCGAAGCTCTCGGGCCGGCGGAGGCCACGGTCTCCGAGCTCTGCGCGGCCACCGGCATCCGTCGTGATCGGGCGCTGCGCCTGCTCGAGTCGTGCCATCGCGTCGGCTTCGTCCGGTTCGACGCCGACGGCGAGCGCATGCGCCTGACATGGATGCTCCACGGCTGGCTCCGCGCGGCCGTGCGGCCGACCCTCGTCGCGGAGGGCGCCCCCCTCGTCGCGGCAGCAGCCGACGCCACGGGTGTCTGCGCCTTCATCACGGTGCTGAGGGGGATGCGCTCGGTGACCCTCGTCGAGGAGATCCGAAGCCTCGGGGCGGGCCTGGACATGACGCCGTGGCTCGGCCGCCCGTGCCCGATCCCCAGCGCCGACGGCGGACCGACGCTCGTGATGGACTTCGACCCCGACGACATCCCGGCCTTCCTCCCGCGGCGGACCGATGCGCGCGAGCTCGCCGACTTCCGTCGTCGCGTCGCGGTGCTCGTGCGCGACGGCGTGCTCGCGACGGAATCGTTCGAAGAGGCCGGGCAGACCGCCGTGACGGCCCCGATCCGCGATGCCAGCGGTGCTGTCGCGGCCGCCGTGTGCCTGGTGGGGACCACCGACGACATGCGGCCCCGCATCCCCGCGCTGAAGGCCGTCGCGCTTGAGCTCTCGGCCGACCTCTCCGGTCTCGTCGGGTACCGCTCCGCCGCCGCGGCGGGTGCCGCGGCCTGACGTCCGGACTCGTGCCCGGGTCGCGAAAGCGCGATCCGGGAGCGTCGGGTTTGCGTGTTCTCGGGGGCGTCGACGGGGCGAAAAGGGCCGTTCCTATCATGAGCGCACTCGCCACGGACGTCGCGGCCCCGCTGTCGGAGCCCGGATCGATCCGTGAGCGGACACCGTCGCCGTGCACCATCCCGCCCGACCAAGGAGTGCCATGAATCGCCGTCCGTTCCGTCCCGTCCCCCGTCTCGGACTCGTCGCGGGCGCGTCGCTCACGACTGTCGCCCTCCTCGCCGGCTGCGCGTCGTCGGGGGAGGCATCGCCCGCGGCCGGCGAGAGCGAGCTGTTCGACCAGTCGATCGCCGACCTTCTGCCGGCGGATATCGCGGAGGCCGGCGAGATCCACGTCGCGAGCGGTCCGGGCTACCCGCCGATCCTCGACCTCGCCGAGGACGGCGTCACCCTGTCGGGATCGCAGCCGGAGGAGGTGCGCCTGATCGGCCAGGTGCTCGGCATCGACATCGTCTTCGACGACATCAAGTTCGACGCGCTGTTCCCGGCCCTCGAGTCGGGCAAGGTCGACATGGCCGCGGCATCGCTGGGGATCACGCAGGAACGGCTCGGAGCCGTCGACTTCGTGAGCGACTTCCAGGGCGGCACGACGCTCCTCGTCGCCGGAGACAACCCCGAGGAGCTGTCGATCGAGACGCTCTGCGGCCACTCCGTCGGTGTGCTCAAGGGATCGACCGAGGAGACGATCACCCTGCCCGCTTGGGCCGAGACCTGCTCCGCCGCCGGTGAGCCCGACATCGAGATCTCGACCTTCGCCACCGCCGCCGACGCGGTGCTGGCGCTGTCGTCGGGTCGCGTCGAGGCGACGGTCAGCGCATTGCCGCCCGCCGTCTATCAGGCGGCCCAGTCGGACGGCGCCATGGAGGCGCTCGACATCAACTACGAGCCCACCCCGTGGGGACTGGCCTTCCCGAAGGGATCGGAGCTCACCGAGGCCGTCTCGGCAGCGCTGCAGAAGCTCATGGACGAGGGCCTGTACCTCGAGAACCTCGAGCGCTTCGGCGTCGAGGTGGGTGCCGTCGACACCGCCGAGATCTACACCGACCCGGCGCAGGCGGCGAAGTGAGCACGGCCCTCCCAAAGGACACGGCCGCGCGGGGGGCCGCCCGCGAGGAGGTGCCGCTGCGCGTCGTTCCGGTGCGGCGATGGGGACAGTGGCTCGTCTCGGTCGTCGTCCTGCTGCTGGCCGCCATGCTCGTGCAGTCGGTCGCGACGAACCCGAACTTCGAATGGGCGAAGGTCTGGGGATACTTCCTCGACGGCCGCATCCTGCGCGGACTCGGTACGACGCTGTGGCTCACCGTCGTCGCGATGCTCATCGGCGTCGCGATCGGCGTGATCATGGCGGTCGGCCGTCAGTCGCGGAACGTCGTCGTGTCCGGAGCGGCATCCGCCTACGTGGGCTTCTTCCGCGGCACGCCCCTGCTGGTCCAGCTCATCTTCTGGTTCAATCTCGCCGCGCTGTACCCCACGCTGCAGTTCGGCGTCCCGTTCGGCCCGGCGTTCGTCGAAGCCGACACCAACACCCTCATCACACCGATGCTCGCCGCGATCCTGGGTCTCGGTCTGAACGAGGGGGCCTACATGTCGGAGATCGTCCGGGCCGGACTGCTCTCGGTCGACCCGGGTCAGACCGACGCGGCCGAGGCGCTCGGCATGCGGCGTCGGCAGATCTTCCGGCGGATCGTGCTGCCGCAGGCCATGCGCGTCATCATCCCGCCCACGGGCAACGAGACCATCTCGATGCTGAAAACGACGGCGCTCGTGAGCGTCATCGCGATCGGCGACCTGCTCTTCGCCGCCCAGACGATCTACTCGCGCAATTTCGAGGTCATCCCGCTGCTGATCACGGTGAGCATCTGGTACCTGCTCGTGACCACTGTGCTGAGCATCGGCCAGTACTTCGTCGAGCGGCGATTCACCCGCGGCGACCGCCGCGCCGAGCGGTCGTACTTCGTCGAGTGGCTCGACGGACTCGTGCCGCGGCACGCCACCGTCGAGCCCGCCCCGCCGACCGGACCGATCGATGTCGAAGGAGAACGCCGATGACTGCTCTCACCCCGATGGTCGAGGCGATCGGCGTGCACAAGCGTTTCGGCGCCAACCACGTCGTCCGAGGCATCGACCTGGTCGTGGAGAAAGGACAGGTGCGGTGCCTGCTCGGCCCCTCGGGTTCGGGGAAGAGCACGTTCCTGCGCTGCATCAACCACCTCGAGAAGATCAATGCCGGCAGCATCAGCGTCGACGGCGAGCTCGTCGGGTACCGGCGCGTGGGCGACCGGCTTTACGAGCTGCGCGACGACGAGATCGCGCGCAAGCGCAGCGACATCGGGATGGTGTTCCAGCATTTCAACCTGTTCCCGCACATGACCGTGCTCGAGAACCTCGTCGAGGCCCCGGTGATGGTGCGCCGCGAAAAGGCGAGGGACGCGCGCGAGCGCGGCCGCGCGCTGCTGGCCCGCGTCGGCCTCGCAGACAAGGCGGACGCCTACCCCCGGTCGCTCTCGGGCGGGCAGCAGCAGCGGGTCGCCATCGCCCGGGCGCTGAACATGCGTCCCAAGCTGATGCTGTTCGACGAGCCGACCTCCGCGCTCGACCCGGAGCTGGTCGGCGAGGTGCTCGACGTCATGCGCGACCTCGCGGCGGAAGGCATGACGATGATCGTCGTCACGCACGAGATCGGCTTCGCCCGCGAGGTGGCCGACACCGTGACGTTCATGGACGGGGGAGTCGTCGTCGAGAGCGGCCCGCCCGCCCAGGTCCTCGGTGATCCCGAGCACGCGCGTACCCGCGCCTTCCTCGCGAAGGTGCTCTGAGCCCGGTCAGGAGGCGACCTCGTCGAAGGCCTGCTGCAGGGCGGTCTGCACCGCCTCGAGCGCGGGACGGTGCGAGGCGCCGTGTCGCACCGCGGTGAAGACGTCACGGCGCGGCCTTCCGGGCAGGTCGAAGAGCCGGACCGGCGGGTCGTCTCCCGCGAAGACGAGGTCGGGGATCATCGCGGCGGCGCGTCCGGCCGCGACGAGTCGGATGTGCGCGGTCAGATCGGTCAGCTCGAACGGCACATGCGGCTCGAACCCGGCCGCGCGGCACTGCTGCGTCGCCCAATGGCGCGCGGCGGTGCCGACGGGCTCCATCACCCACGGGCGGTCGCGAAGGGCGGCGAGCTCGGTCTCGCGCTCGTCGGGACCGAGGGCGAGCCGGATGCTGTCGAGGCCCAGGAAGGCGCGGTCGAGCCCCGAGCGGTGCTCGCGGGTGTGACCCGGGTACTGCTCGGCGACGACCAGGTCGAATCCGCGCGCGGCCAGCTCGAACAGCCCCTCCTCGGGCGGCAGCTCCGTCACCTCGAGGCGCAACCCCGGGGCGGAGACGGCGAGCAGCTCCAGCACACGGGGGACGAGGCCGTGCACCGCCGACTGCATGGCCGCGACCCGGACGGGGGAGAGCGACGGCTGCATCCGCTCGAGCTCGCTGCGCACCTCTTCATCGGCCGCCAGCATCCGCGCGGCGTGGGCGGCCAGGGCCTCGCCCTGCGCCGTCAGCCGCACGCGGCGGCCGTCCGGACGCAGCAGCGCGACGCCGGCCTCGCGCTCGAGCTGCGCGAGCTGCTGCGAGATGGTCGACGGGCTGTACGCGAGGGCCTCGGCGACCGCCGCGAGAGTGCCGCGCACCGACAGCTCGTGCAGCAGGCGCAATCGGCGGAGATCGAACACGCTGCGCTCCACTCATCGGGAATCTCGAACAGTACCGATCGTAAACGATCGCTTTTGTCGATGAGATGCGAGCCGCAGACTGAGCGCATCTACGGAAGGACCATCATGACCCCCGCCTCCGCTCCCGCCCCGTCGCCGGCCGTGGCCCCTACCGGCGTTTCGCTCGCCGACCTCGCCGACGATGCCGTCGCCCTCGTGCGACGCTGGCTCGAGGCCAGCCGCGCCGAGAAGGTCGACGCGTCGGCGGAACGCCTGGCGGGCGTCCTCCGCGATCCGCGCGGCCTGGACTTCACGGTCGGCTTCGTCGACGGCGTCGTACGTCCCGAGGACACCCGGGTCGCCGCACGCAACCTCGCGGCCCTCACGCCCTTCATCCCCGGGTTCCTCCCTCTCCACCTGAAGTCCGCGATCCGCCTGGGAGCCTTTGCCGCGCCCCTCGCGCCCGCGATCGTGGTGCCGGCGGCGCGCGCCGCGCTGCGGGCCATGGTGCGTCACCTCATCGTCGACGCGACCGACCGCAGGCTCGGGCCGGCGATCGCCCGCATCCGCGGCGAGGAGGGGATCCGCCTGAACGTCAACCTGCTGGGCGAGGCGATCCTCGGCAAGAAGGAGGCTGCCCGACGTCTCGCCGGAACCCGCCGGCTCCTGGCACGCGATGACGTCGACTACGTCTCGATCAAGGTGTCGTCGACTGTCGCCCCGCACACGCCCTGGGCGTTCGACGACGCCGTCACCGACGCCGTCGACGCGCTGCGTCCGCTGTACCGGGTCGCGGCCGCCGGGCGGAAGTTCCTCAACCTCGACATGGAGGAGTACAAGGACCTCGACCTCACGCTCGCGGTCTTCATGCGCATCCTCGACGAGCCGCAGTTCCGCGAGCTCGAGGCCGGGATCGTGCTGCAGGCCTACCTCCCCGACGCGCTCGGCGCGATGATGCGCTTGCAGGAGTGGGCCGCCGCCCGGGTCGCCGCCGGCGGCGCCCCGATCAAGGTGCGCGTCGTCAAGGGCGCCAACCTGCCGATGGAGCGCGTCGACGCCGACATCCACGACTGGCCGCTCGCGACGTGGGAGTCGAAGCAGGCATCGGATGCCTCGTACAAAGCGGTGCTCGACTACGCGCTGCGGCCCGAGCACACCGCGCACGTGCGCATCGGCGTTGCCGGGCACAACCTGTTCGACATCGCGCTGGCCTGGCTGCTCGCCGAACGACGCGGGGTCGTGGGCGGCATCGACATCGAGATGCTGCTCGGGATGGCGACGGCGCAGGCGGCCGTCGTCCGCCGCACCGTCGGGTCGATCCTCCTGTACACACCCGTCGTGCACCCTCGGGAGTTCGACGTCGCGATCGCCTATCTGATCCGGCGACTCGAGGAGGGGGCCTCGGCGGAGAACTTCATGTCGGCGGTGTTCGACCTCGACGCCGACGAGCAGCTGTTCGCCCGCGAGCGCGACCGGTTCCTGGCGGCGATCGACGCGATGCCGGCGGATGTCCCCGCCCCGCGCCGCGTGCAGGACCGCACCGCCGACCCGGCACCGGCAGCGGCGACGGGGTTCGCGAACACGCCGGACTCGGACCCGGCCATCGCGGCGAACCGTCGCTGGGCGGACGGCATCCTCGAGCGCATGCGCGATTCCGCCCTCGGCCAGGAGACGGCCGACGCGCACGTGCTCGTCGACAGCGCCGACGTCGACGCCGCCGTGGATGCCGCGGTCGCCGCGGGTGCGTCCTGGCGGGCGCTCAGCGCGGACGATCGCGCCGAGATCCTCCACCGCGCCGGTGACGTCCTGGAGCGTCGGCGCGCCGACCTCATCGAGGTGATGGGAGCCGAGTGTGGCAAGGTCGTCGAGCAGAGCGACCCCGAGGTCTCCGAAGCCATCGACTTCGCGCACTACTACGCCGAGCAGGGGCGCGGCCTCGCGCATGTCGACGGCGCCGAGTTCACCCCCGCGCGCCTCACCGTCGTCACCCCGCCCTGGAACTTCCCGGTGGCCATCCCCGCCGGCTCGACGCTCGCCGCGCTCGCCGCCGGCAGCCCCGTGATCATCAAGCCCGCGCTGCAGGCCCGCCGCTCGGGCGCCGTCATGGTCGAGGCGCTGTGGGAGGCCGGGGTGCCCCGCGACGTGCTCACCTACGTCCAGCTCGAAGAGGGGTCGCTCGGTGCGCGGCTCGTCGCGCACCCGGACGTGGAACGCGTCGTGCTGACCGGTGCGTACGAGACGGCGGAGCTCTTCCGCTCGTTCCGCCCCGACCTCCCGCTGCTCGCCGAGACCAGCGGCAAGAACGCCGTCATCGTCACGCCGAGCGCCGATCTCGATCTGGCCGCCAAGGACGTCGCCATGTCGGCGTTCGGTCACGCCGGCCAGAAATGCTCGGCGGCATCCCTCGTCGTGCTCGTGGGGTCGGTCGCGACCTCCGAGCGGTTCCGCGGGCAGCTCGTCGACGCGGTCACGTCGCTCGAGGTCGGTTCGCCCTGGCACGCCGCCAGCCGCGTCGGTCCCCTCATCGAGCCGGCCTCGGGCAAGCTCCTGCGAGCCCTCACGACCCTCGAGGCCGGACAGTCCTGGGTCGTCGAGCCGCAGCGGCTGGACGCCGACGGAGCGCTGTGGCGTCCGGGCATCCGTGACGGAGTGCGCGCCGGCTCGGAGTTCCACCTCACCGAGTACTTCGGCCCCGTGCTCGGCATCATGACCGCCGAGACCCTGGATGAGGCCATCGACCTCGTCAACGCGATCGAGTACGGCTTGACCTCGGGACTCCATGCGCTCGACGAGGGCGAGATCCAGACCTGGCTGAGCCGCATCGAGGCGGGCAACCTGTATGTCAATCGCGGGACGACCGGGGCGATCGTGCAGCGACAGCCCTTCGGCGGGTGGAAGAAGTCCGTCGTCGGCTCGGGAACCAAGGCGGGCGGGCCCAATTACCTCGCCGGCTTCGGAACGTGGACCGACGCCGCGACGACGGCCGGCCGCCCCGCCCGCACCGACGCCTTCGCCGCCGCCGCGGCCGCTGCCGTGCCCGAGGCGGATCGGGCGTGGCTCGCCGCCGCGCTCGCCAGCGACGCCGCCGCGTGGCGGGACGAGTTCGGCGTCGCCCGCGACGTCACCGCACTGGAATCGGAGCAGAACGTCTTCCGCTACGCCGCGGTGCCCGTGACGGTGCGCGCCGAGGCCGTGTCCGACGTCGCCCTCGTCCGATCGGTCGCGGCCGGCGTCCGCGTCGGCGCGGCCGTAACGGTCAGTTCCGCCGCCGAGCTCGCCCCCGCGGTGCGGGCGTGGCTCGAGGGTGCGGGCGTGCCCGTTCGCGTCGAGGACGAGGCGGCCTGGACGCGCCGTGCTGCCGCGCTCGCCCGAACGGGTGGCCGCGTCCGGCTGCTCGGCGGCTCGGCCGCGGTGTTCGCGGGAGCGACGGCGGGATCGCCGGCCGTCGCGCTGCACGACGCCCCCGTCGTGGGTTCCGGCCGTATCGAGACCCTGCCCTACCTGCGTGAGCAGGCCGTGTCGATCACGGCCCACCGATTCGGCACGCCGCGGCGCTACGCGGTGCCCGCACCCGTCGGCGGCATCCGATGAGGCACACCCCCGACTACGCCGTCACCGACGCCGCCTGGGTCAGAGAGCTCGTGCGCGAGAACCCGTGGGCCTCGATCGTCTCGTTCGTGCCCGGGCGCGGCCTCGTGGCCTCGCACTACCCGATCATGCTCGACGAGATCGGGGATGAGGACGACGGCGAGGACGACATCGTGATCGTCAGCCACGTCGGCAGGCCCGACGAGCGGCTGCACGAACTCGGCCGGCACGAGGTGCTGGTGATCGTCTCGGGGGCCCAGGGTTACGTGTCGCCGGGCTGGTACGAGGTGTCGCCCGCGGTCCCCACCTGGAACTTCACCGTCGCGCACGCCTACGGCGTACCCGAACTGCTCAGCGACGACGACAACCTCGCTCTGCTCGATCGGATGGTCGCGCACCTCGAGAAGCCCCTTCCCGATCCCTTCCCCATGGCGGGCACGCTCGAGAACGAGGAGTACGCCCGGCGCATCGTCGGCGGAACCGTCGGCTTCCGGCTGCGGGTGTCGCGCTTCGAGGCGAAGCAGAAGATGAGCCAGGACAAGGGTCCGGACGTGGTCGATCGTGTGCTGCACCGTCTGCGGCAGCCGGGCCCGTACGCCAACCCGGCCCTGGCCGACACGATGGAGCGCGTGCACGGCCGCGCCGACGAACGGAGAACCCATGACCTCTCGTGATCTGCTGCTGCGCGGTGCGCGCACCTACGGCGGCGGCGAGCCCGTCGACATCCGGCTCTCGTCCGGTCTCGTCGCAGACCTCGCTCCGCGGGGAGCGCTCGACGGGGACGGCGCGCGAGTCGTCGATCTCGACGGGCGCTACGTCGGTCCCGGGCTGTGGGACGCGCACGTGCACTTCACGCAATGGGTCATCCAGCAGCGACGTGTCGATCTGTCAGGCACCCGGAGCGCCTCGGATGCCGTCGGTGCCGTCCGGGCGGCCGTCGCGGCCGGATTCCCGACGACCGACGGCGTGCTCTTCGGCTACGGCTACCGCGACGGGCTCTGGAACGAGCCGGTGACGCAGGCGGCGCTCGACGAGTTCGCCCAGCCGGTCGTGCTGATCAACGGCGATCTGCACAGCGCGTGGATGAACACCGCCGGTGCCGTCCGGCTCGGCCTGCGGCCCGACGCGAGCGGCGTCGTGAGCGAAGGGGAGTGGATCGGGGTGCTGCAGCGGTTCCACGCCGAGGCCGCGCTGCCCGTCGACGACTACCGCGTCGCCGCGGCGGCAGCGGCGGCGCGGGGCATCGTCGGGGTGGTCGAGTACGAGAACGTCCTCAACATCGACGAGTGGTCCGCGCGGGTCGCCGCCGGCGTCGACTCGCTGCGCATCGACGCCTCGGTGTGGCCGGATCGGCTCGACACCGTCATCGGCCGCGGGCTGCGCACCGGAGACGCCGTCGATGCGTCGGGGCTCGTGACGATGGGCCGGCTGAAGGTCGTGGTCGACGGTTCCTTGAACACCCGCACCGCCTACTGCTGGGACCCCTACCCCGGCCTCGACGCCCACGCCGCGCACGGCTGCGGGGTCAGCAGCATCCCGGTCGGGGAACTGCGGGACCTGCTCGTCCGCGCTCGCGCGGGCGGTGTCGCGGCGGCGGTGCACGCGATCGGCGACCGGGCGAACACCGAGGTGCTCGACACGTTCGAAGAACTCGGCATGACCGGCATCATCGAGCATGCCCAGCTCGTGCGCAGCGACGACTTCGCGCGCTTCGCCCGGCTCGGCCTCATCGCCAGCGTGCAGCCCGAACATGCGATGGACGACCGCGACGTCGCCGACCGCTACTGGGCGGGCCGCACCGACCGAGCCTTCGCCTTCGGGTCGCTGCATGCGGCCGGAGTCGACCTGCGACTGGGCTCGGACGCGCCTGTCGCGCCGCTCGATCCGTGGCATGCCATCGCGTCCGCCGTGACGCGCAGCAGGGGAGCCCGAGACGCCTGGCACCCCGAGCAGGCGCTGCCGCTCGACGTGGCCCTGGCCGCGAGCGTGCGGCATCCGCTCGCCGTGGGCGCCCCCGCCGACATCGTGATCACCGATGCCGACCCGTTCGACCTCGATCGCGACGCTCTGCGGGCGATGCCGGTCGCCGCGACCCTGCTGGGGGGACGGTTCACGTACGACGCGCTGTGAGTCGGGGCGTCAGATGTCGACGGACAGGGCGGGGCCGATCGATCGCGAGACGCACGGGTGGATGACGGCGTCTCCCGTCGTGCCCAGCGAATCCCGGTGCTCGGGCGACCCCGCCGTGACGCGCAGCGCACAGGAGCCGCACACGCCACGGAGGCATGAGCCGGGTGCATCGATGCCCGCGCCGCGCAGGGCCTGCAGCATCGACCATTCCGCCGGGACGACGACCTCGAGCTGAGAGCGCTTCGCAACGACCGTGAAGGGCTGATCGGGACCGAACACGCGGGGCACGGGCTCGAAGCGCTCCATATGCAGCTGCGCACCGAGCGGGAGGGCGTCGCGGAGGATCTCGAGCGCATCGGCGAACCGCTGCGGTCCGCACGCGTAGACCGCGGTGCCGGGCGCGAGCGACGCGATCACGGCGCGCAGGTCGAGTCGTCCCTCGCTGCCGCTGAGGTGGAGCCGCACGCGGTCGCCGAGCGCCTCGAGCTCGTCGGCGAAGGCGACGTGCGCAGCCTCGCGGGCCAGGTAGACGAGATGCCAGTCCGCTCCAACGGCGGCGAGGCGGCGCGCCATGGCGAGGATGGGCGTGATGCCGATGCCCGCGGCGAGCAGCAGGTAGGCGGGTGCGGTCTCGAGGGCGAAGAGATTGCGCGGTGGCCGCACCCACACCCGCCGCCCCGGACGCAGGTGGGTGTGGATGTAGTGCGACCCGCCGCGCGAGAGCGGCTCGTGCAGCACACCGATGCGATACGACGTCGCGTCGGCGGGATCGCCGCAGAGCGAGTACTGACGCTCCTGCCGGGTGATGAGCTGGAGGTCGACGTGCGCTCCGGGCTCCCAGCCGGGCAGGTCGTCACCGTCGGGGTGGGTGAGACGGACGCTGACGATCGACGGCGTCTGCCGCCGGATGTCGCTCACCACGAGCGGCATCATGTCGCTGCGGTCACGCATTCAGTACAGCACCCGGTTGCCCGCCGCGACCGAACGGTCGATCGCGTCGCCCACCTCCGCATCGAGCCCCGACATGCTCGCCCAGATCGCGCCCGACGTCGGGACCTCAGCGGCCAGGTCCTGCATCTCGGCGTCCCAGATCCCGCCGCGAAGCAGCGCCCGGCCGCAGTGCAGGTACACCTCCTCGGTGCGCACCACAACGGCGAGCTCGGGAACGGAATGGTCCTGTTCGAGCATCGTCAGCAGATCCGGGTCGTCGGTGATGTAGGCGGTTCCGTTGATGCGGAGGGTCTCGCTCATCCCGGGGACGAAGCACAGCAGGCCGATGTGCGGGTTCTCGAGCATGTTGCGGAACGAGTCGACCAGGCGGTTGCCGAGCCGGTCGGGGATCACGAGGGTGCGACGGTCGAGGGCGCGGACGAATCCGGGGTAGTCACCGCGCGGCGAGCAGTCGCAGGCCCCGTCGGCATCCGCCGTCGAGAGGCAGAGGAACGGCGAGTGCGCGAGGAAGCGCAGGCAGTTGTCGTCGAGGTGGTCGAGGATCTTATCGACGGCCGCCTGACTCGGCTCGCCCAGCTTGGCCCGGATCCCGGCCAGGTCGACCCGCGTGAATTCCCTGTAGAGCATCCTTCGACGATAGGCGACCATATCGAGCACGCAAGGTGCTGGCAGCACAGCGTTGTGAGCGAGGATGTGCCATCGCCACAGGGCGCCGACTCAGCGACTGGCTCCGAGCAGGCGTACGCGGCAGGCGAGCTCCACGGCGAAGCGCACGTCGGGATCGTCCAGGTCGAGCTGGAGCACCTCGCGGATGCGCTTGAGGCGGTAGCCCACGGCATTGGGATGCAGATTGAGCTCGCGGCCCGCGTTGGCGAGGGAGTTGCGGTGCGCGAGATAGGCGAGCAGCGTGCGCACCGAGGTCGCGGCGCGTTCCGGGCCGAGCGCGTCGAGCGGTTCGAGCACGTCCCCCAGCAGGCTGCGGCTGATCGGGGAGGCGTAGAAGTCGAGCAGTACGCGGCGAAGCCCCGTCACGTCGGTGAGCTCAACGCCGCCCGGGCGTCCCGCGGCGACGGCCGAGTCGGCCGCGATCCGCGCCTCGGCCGCGGACTGACGCAGTCCGATCGCTCCGAGCTGCGGCGTGCCGAGCCCCAGCGTGTACGCCCACCCGGTGCCGGCGAGACGCTGCGCGTGACGCTGCAGTCGTTCGCCGACCTCGCGCAGGCGACGCTGATGGTCGCCGGCTCCGTGCTCCTCGGTGCTGACGAGCAGCATGTCCTCCTGGATGAAGGCGACGTGCCACATCTCGTCGCGGCCCTCCACCAGCTGCAGGGCGAACAGCTCGAGAGCCGGTTCCACGCCGCGCGGCGGCCGAGCGTCGGGATCGCCGATCGCGGTGGGCTTCAGCCAGCCGACGACGTGCGACAGCGGCAGAGGGAAGCCGAGCCGCGCGGCCTGCCCGACGAACGCCTCGACGCGCGACGACTCGGCCAGCACCAGTTCGACGAGCAGGTCGGCGCGTGACTGGGTGGGCGCGTACCGGTCGCGCAGCTGCCGCTGCGTGGCGCGCGAGACGAGCGAGGCGATGACCGGTCGCGCGACATCCGCGGCGGGGTCGGCCCGATCGGCCACGAGGCGACCGATCGGCACCTCGCCGACGCAGACGGCGTCGTTGTCGCTCCACAGCGCCGTCGGGTCCTCGGCGAGCGTGAGACCCACCCCGAGGGCGCGCCCGCCGGCGGCGAGGATCGCCTCGACCGACCCGTCGGCCGACGATGCCGCGGCGGTCGCCTGCTCGATCGCGTAGGCGGCGCGGGTCATCGCCTCGGACGCGCCGGCGGACAGCAGCCGGTCGATCGCGACCGCGAGATCCGACGGCTTGGCCCCTGCGGCGGCGAGCACCGGCACACGTCCGCGTTCGGCGAGGGCCGCCGCGGTCTCCGCGAGCGCGAGGTCGAGTGTGAACACGAGGCCGGCGAGCCCCCTCGCACTCGCGCGCCGGAGCGCGACGTCGAGGCGGTAGGGAGCCGGGTTGTCCGATCCGGGGATGATCGCGAGCGTTCCCGATGCGAGGGAGTCGAGCGAGTCGAGGGTTGCGATGTCGACCGCTTCGATCGCCGTGCCGGTCGACGGGCCCGCTGCGAGACGGATACCGAGCCGCTCCTGCTCGCCGAGGAGATCACGGACGCTCAACTGTGCCATGGACCCAAGTGTGCATGATTCTCTGGAGTGACGGCACATTGTCGGCGCGTGAATCGCTCCCTACTGTCGGAGCATGGTCCACGTCTCCACCCACACCTCGACACGCGAACGGCTGCGGTCCGTCCGCGCCGACGACGTCGCCGCCCTCGCCGCGGGATGCGCCGTCTTCGGCACCGGCGGCGGCGGCGCGGTCTACACCTCGCAGCTCGCGACCGAGCGGGCGCTCGAGGCCGCGGGGCCGGTCGAGCTCGTCACGGTCGAGGAGCTCGATGCCGACGACGCGATCATCATCATGTCGGGCATCGGAGCCCCCACCGTCGGCATCGAGATGCTGTCGTCGACGAACCAGATCGACGCGCTGCTGGCGGGAGCCGAAGCCGCCGCCGGTCGCCGGATCACGACCCTCATGGCGGCGGAGATCGGCGGCAGCAACGGTGTCAGCCCGGTCGGATGGGCCGCGCGGCTCGGTCTGAAGTTCCTCGACGCGGACGGCATGGGACGGGCGTTCCCGGAGGCGACGATGATCGCGATGAATGTCGCGGGTGTGCCGTGCGACTTCGCGGTGATGGCGGATGTCGTGGGCAACGTGGTGACGATGCGCACTGTCGACCTCGCGTGGCTCGAGCGGCACGCGCGGGCCGTGACAGTGGCCAGCGGCGGCCTCTGCCTGGGAGCGCACTACCCGCTGACGGCGGCGACAGCTCGGGGTGCGGTGATCGAGGGCACGGTCAGCGCCGCGATCCGCGTCGGTCGTGCGCTGCTGTCGGCCTCCGAGCCGGTGCGAGCGGTGGCCGACGAGCTCGACGCCGCCGTCCTCATCGCGGGCAAGGTGATCGACGTCGCCCGTCGCACCGAGGGCGGCTTCGTCCGCGGCTCGGTCACGATCGCCGGCGTCGGCGCTGACCGCGGCCGACTGCAGCGCATCGAACTGCAGAACGAGAATCTCATCGTCCTCGAAGACGGCGAGGTGCTCGCGACGGTGCCCGACCTCGTCACGATCGTCGACTCCGAGACGGGACACGCCATCTCGACGGAGATGCTGCGGTTCGGGCAGCGCGTCTCTGTGCTCGCCTGGGCGTGCGATCCGCTGTGGCGCACCGAGCGCGGTCTCGAGCTCGCCGGGCCAGCCGCCTTCGGCTACGACCTGCCCTACGTCCCGTTCGAGGGAGGACAGCGATGACCGCGCCGCGCACCCTGTCGATCGGCGTCGACGTCGGCGGCACGAACACCGATGCCGTCGTGCTCGACGACCGGGGGACCGTCCTCGCCGCGACGAAGCAGCCGACGACGGCGGACGTCACCGGCGGCATCCGGGCGAGCATCGCCGACGTGCTGGCACAGCTCGGCGAGCGCCGCGACGACGTCGCCCGCGTCATGCTCGGAACCACGCACGCGACCAATGCCATCGTCAGCCGTCGCGAGCTCGGCCGGGTCGCCATGGTGCGCCTCGGCGCTCCTGCGGCCACCGAGTACCCGCCCCTGAGCGGGTGGCCCGCCGATCTCACGACGATCGCTCTCGCGGGCACCGCCATGCTCGGCGGCGGACACATGGTCGACGGCACGCCCATCGCCCCGCTCGACCGCGACGGCGTCCTCCGATTCCTCGACGGGCTCGGCGGCTTCGACGCGGTGGCCGTCGCGGGCATCTTCAGTCCGTCGTTCCCCGAACAGGAGCTCGAGGTCGCCGCGCTGATCCGCGAGCACTTCGGCCCTGACGCGCAGGTGTTCCTGAGCCAGGACATCGGGCCGATCGGGCTGCTCGAGCGCGAGAACGCGACGGCGCTCAACGCCGCGCTGCACGGTGTCGCCCGATCGGTCACGCGGGCCCTGCTGACCGTCGTCGACGAGCAGGGGCTCGACGCGGTCACCTATTTCGCTCAGAACGACGGCACCCTGATGTCGCTCGACTACGCGGCGCAGTATCCGGTGCTGACCATCGGGTCGGGTCCGGCGAACTCCATCCGGGGCGCCGCCTACCTCTCGGGCGCCGACGACGCGATCGTCGTCGACGTCGGCGGCACGACGTCGGATCTCGGCGTGCTCGTCAACGGCTTCCCCCGAGAGTCGACGCTGCCGCGCGAGATCGGCGGCGTGCGCACCAACTTCCGGATGCCCGACATCCTCAGCGTCGGCATCGGCGGGGGCACCGTCGTCGATCCCGCCTCAGGGCGGGTGGGACCGGCATCCGTCGGCTACCGGATCGAGCACGAGGCCCTGCTGTTCGGCGGAGCCACCCCGACGCTGACGGATGCCGCTGTGCTCGCGGGCGCATCGGTCGACGGCCGCGCCCTCCCGCCACTGCCGGGCACGACGCGCTCAGCGCTGCGGTCCGCCCTCGCCGTCGCGCAAGAGCGGCTCGAAGAAGCGGTGGAGCGCCTTTCGCTCGGGCGGCTCGACCTGCCGCTCGTGGTCGTCGGCGGGGGAGCGTTCCTCGTCCCCGACGACCTGCCCGGCGCGGGACCGGTCATCCGTCCCGAGCACGGCGGGGTCGCCAACGCCGTCGGCGCGGCGATCTCGCTCGCCGGCGGTCGCGCCGATCAGATGAGCGACGTCGAGGATCGGGACGCCGCCATCGAGGCGGCCTCGCGGGCGGCGATCGCGAAGGCCATCCAGGCCGGCGCCGACCCGTTGCAGGTCGCTGTCGTCGATGTCCTCGAGACCCCCGTCTCGTACACCACGCGTCCCACCGTCAAGGTCTCGGTCAAGGCCGCGGGCCCGCTCGCGCATCTCGGGGCCTACGTCCCCGCCGCGACCTGACAGCTCCACCCCCTGCACCAGCAACCCGAGGAGTAATCATGCACCGACGCACCACCCTGCCGGCGGTCCTCGCCGGCGGCGCGATCCTCGCCCTCGCCCTCGCCGGCTGCTCCGGCGGCGCGCAGGGCGGCGACGAGCCCGTCTCGGGCGGCGTGTTCCGTCACGCCGTCTACCCCGAGGTCGGGAGCATCGAGCCGATGACGGCGAACCAGCCGCAGGAGCTGCAGATCCTGACCTACGCGTACGAAGGCCTCATCTACACCGACGGCGACGGGGTCGAGTACCCCTGGCTCGCCGACTCGTGGGAGATCGGGGAGGACGGTCGGTCCGTCTCGTTCCAGCTGAAGGACGGCATCACCTTCCACGACGGCACGCCTTTCGACGGCGCGGTGGCCGCCGCCAACATCAACTATCACGCCGACCCGGCCAACGCGACGGTGCTCGCGGACGTCCTGCCCGCCGGGCTGACCGCGACGGGTGACGGCCTGACGCTCGAGGTGACGGCCGATGCACCCGACCCGTTCCTCGCGAACATCGTCGGCGACATCTTCATGGTCGCGCAGGCAGGACTCGACGACCCCTCGAGCCTCGAGTCGGGCTCGAACGGCACGGGCCTGTACCGGCTGACGGGCGTCGCGGCCGACAAGTACACGTTCGAGACGCGTGACGACTACACCTGGGGCCCCGACGGTCTGACCTCCGAGACTGCGGGCCTTCCCGACGGCCTCGAGGTGTCGGTGGTCACCGACGAGTCCACGCGCGCCAACCTCCTCCTGGCGGGAAGTCTGAACGCCGCCCAGGTGGAGGGCCCGGACGTCGATCGCATCGAGTCCGCCGGCTACACGTATGCCGGGCGCATCAACCCCATCGGGCAGATGCTCTTCAACGAGCGGCCCGACCGTCCGACCTCCGACCCCCTCGTGCGCGAGGCGCTCGTCCTCGGCTTCAACCACGAGGAGGCGACGGAGGTCGTCACCGGCGGGCGCCCCTACGAGCTGACGTCGTGGATCACCGACGCGCCCTTCACGTGCTTCAACGAGGAGCCGGTGTGGGAGCGCCCGTCGTCCGACCCCGAGCGCGCCGCCGAGCTGCTCGACGAGGCCGGGTGGACCGCCGGCGCCGACGGCTCCCGCTCGAAGGACGGCACGCCCCTCAGCATCAACTTCATCTACGACGCGGCGTCGGGCGGTCACGCTTCGGCCGCCGAGCTCGTCGCGGAGGACTGGGACGAGCTCGGCATCGCGACGAACCTGATCGCGATGGACGGCGCCGCCTGGTCGGAGTACCTCTACGAGACCTTCGACTACGACACCGGGTGGATCCAGATCGGCGTCGGCAGCCCCGTCACGCAGGATCTGTTCTACGGCGGCGCGTTCCCCGAGAACGGCGGACTGAACTTCATGGGCGTCGACGATCCCGAATACAACGCCTTCGCCGACCAGGGGCGGGCCGCCGCCAGCCCCGAGGCGGCGTGCGAGTCGTGGAACCAGGCCGAGAAGACCGTCGTCGAGAACTTCCACACCTTCCTGATGGCCGGAACCGAGGCGCCGACCTTCATGAACGGTGCGACGTTCGAGATCACCGACTACATCCAGCCCGTCACGATCCGCATGACCGAGTGAGGAAGCGGCGATGACCACGACAGACCACCGGCCGGAGACGACCGCAGCGATTCCGGCCCGGAGCACGCCGTTGCGGTCGCGCCTCTCGCCGCGCGCCGACTTCGCGCTCCGACGCACCGGGCGCCTCGTCGTCAGCCTGGCTGTCGTGGTCCTCGCCGCGTTCTTCCTCGTCCACCTGGTGCCGGGCGACCCGGTGCGGGCGGCGCTCGGCCCGACGGCCCCCGCGGCCCTCGTCGAGCGCACCCGCGCGGCGCTCGGACTGGACCTGCCGCTGTTCCAGCAGCTCGGCGACCATCTGGCCCGTCTCGCCCGCGGCGACCTCGGAACCTCGATCCAGACGGGCCTGTCGGTGGCCGACACGATCGTCGCGCGCTTCCCGACGACGCTCACGCTGGCTGCCCTCGGGTTCGCCGTCGCCGTCGTCGGCGCCCTGCCGATCGGGATGGGCGCGGCCCTGCTCGCCCGCTCCGGTCGAGGTCGTGCAGCCAACAGCGGGATCGCGGGACTCCTCGGCATCCTGATCGCCGTCCCCGACTTCGTGCTCTCGGTCGGGCTCATCGCGGCGTTCAGCATGGGCATCGCCCTGTTCCCGCCCGCGGGGTGGGGTGACCCCGGCCATGTCGTGCTGCCCGTGCTCGCCCTGGCCCTCGGCCCGATGGCCTACCTCGCCCGGATCGTGCAGGTCGAGATGATCCGCGTGCTCGACTCGACCTACATGGCCACCGCGCGGGCCAAACGCCTGCCGCAACGCATCGTGCTGCTGCGGCACGCCCTGCCCAACATCGTCACGTCGACCTTGACCGTCGGCGGCCTGCTGCTCTCGGGCCTCGTCGCCGGCACCGTGATCATCGAGACCGTGTTCGCCGTCCCGGGGGCGGGGAACACGCTCATCTCCGCCGTCGGGACGAAGGACTACCCGATGATCCAGGGGATGGTGCTCGTGTATGCGGGGCTGGTGCTCGCCGTGAACCTCGTCGTCGACCTCATCCTCATCACCATCGACCCCCGCACGACGATCGCAGAAGGGTGAGTGCGCCGCGATGACGAACACCGTCCCCGGAAGATTCCGCCTCGACCCCGTCACCGTGACCGCGCCTGCGCGCCGCCGGCGCCGTTCGCGCTGGGTGAGCGGCACCGGACTCGCCGCGATCCTCGGCTCCGCCGTGCTGCTGACCATCGCGGTGATCGGTCCCGACGTCTGGACCGAGCCCGCCACGGCGCGCGACATCGCGGACCGGTGGGCCACCGCCGGGCCGGAGCACCCGTTCGGCACCGATGACATCGGGCGCGACATCTTCGCCCGTGTGATGGTCGCGACGCGCCTGTCGCTGCTGCTGACCGCGGGTGCGACCGCCATCCTCATCGGCGGCGGGCTGACCATCGGTCTCGTCGCCGCCATCCTGCCTCGCCGGGCTCGACGGGCGCTGATCTGGGTGATGGACATCCTGCTCGCGTTCCCCTGGCTGCTGCTGGTGCTGTTCTTCTCCGTCATCTGGAACGTCTCGGCCGTCGGGGCGATGCTCGCGATCGGGCTCGCCGGCATCCCGAGCATCACCCGCCTCGTCTACAACATGGCTTCGTCGGTGACCGACCAGGACTACGTGCGGGCGGCGCGCGTCATCGGCGTCGGACCGGTGGGGGTGATGGTGCGGCACATCCTGCCGAACATCGCCAATCCGCTGCTCGTCCAGTCGGCTGCGGCCGCGAGCACGACGCTCCTCTCCTTCGCCGGGCTCTCCTTCCTCGGGCTCGGCGTGCAGCCTCCCGAGTACGACTGGGGCCGGCTGCTCGACGAGGGGCTCGCGCACCTCTACACCAACCCGATGGCGGCCATCGGCCCCGGGATCGCGGTCGTCTTCGCGGCACTCGTGTTCACGATGATCGCCGAGACGGTCGGCGAGCAGCCGGGTCAGGGCCTGCGTGCCTTCGCGAAGGCGTCGCGGGCAGCGGCGCTCGGCCGCCGCGAGGCTCGACGCACCGAAGGGGCCGCGCGGACGACCGGCGCCACGCCGCCGGAGGCGATCGGCGCGCTCGCCGAGGTGCGCGACCTCCGGATCGCGTTCCCCGACGGAGACGGCGGCACGGTCGAACGCGTCCACGGGGTCAGTCTCAGCATCATGCCCGGTGAGATCGTGGGGATCGTGGGGGAGTCGGGCTCCGGGAAGTCGCTGACGGCCATGGCGCTCGCGGGACTCCTCGAGCGCCCCGCCGTCATCACGTCCGAGCGGCGCGTCTTCGACGGCATCGACCTCGACGGCCGGCTCGGCGCGATCGAGCGTCGCCGTCTGGGGGTGGAGATCGGTGTGGTGTTCCAGGACCCGCTGACCTCGCTCAACCCGGCGCTGACGATCGGACGGCAGCTGACCGAGGTTCCCCGCCACCATCTCGGGCTGAGCCGGGCGGCGGCGCGACAGCGCGCGATCGACGGGCTCGACGCCGTCGGCATCCCCGACGCGGCCGGACGGCTGCGCGACTACCCGCACCAGTTCTCGGGCGGCATGCGTCAGCGCGCCATGATCGGCATGGCGCTGACCGGCACGCCGCGGCTCATCATCGCGGACGAGCCGACGACGGCGCTCGACGTGACCGTGCAGCGGCAGGTGCTCGCCGTGCTGCGGCGGGCCCAGCGTGCGACGGGCGCGGGCATCGTCTTCATCTCGCACGACATCGCGCTGGTCTCGGGCTTCTGCGACCGGGTCGTGGTCATGAAGGACGGGGCGATCGTCGAAGAGCTGCCGGCGATGCGCATCCGCGAGAACGCGCGCGATCCGTACACGAAGGGGCTCATCGCCTGCCTCCCCGACATGCGCACCGATCGGACCCAGCCGCTGCCGGTCATCGGCGCGGCGGTCGCGTCCGCCGGCGCTTCCGCCGGCGCGTCGGCCGAGGATGCCGCGCCGGACCGCGAGCTCTCACGTGTGGAGGTGGCGCGATGAGCGCTCTGCAGATCACCGATCTCGTCGTCCGGTACGGCAGCCGCGAGGTGGTCTCCGGCG
This sequence comes from Microbacterium arborescens, assembly GCF_049707515.1. Lineage (GTDB taxonomy): Bacteria > Actinomycetota > Actinomycetes > Actinomycetales > Microbacteriaceae > Microbacterium > Microbacterium arborescens_B. The sequence goes on from NZ_JBNAFI010000002.1 coordinate 590,376, forward strand.
TCTCGCTCGATGTGCCCGCGGGGCGCACGCTCGGGTTGGTCGGCGAATCGGGGTCCGGGAAGTCGACGGTGGCGAACGCCGTCGTCGGTCTCGCGCCCGTGCACGCCGGCGAGATCCGCGTGCACGGCACGAGCGTGATCGGTCGCGGCGCGGTGTCTCGCGCGGCCCGGCGGCGCCTGCAGTTGGTCTTCCAGGATCCGTTCTCGGCGCTCGATCCGCGGATGTCGGTGGGCGACTCGATCGCCGAGGGGCTCATCGCCAGCCCGCGGTCGTTCAGCCGCGCCGAGCGGCGCGAGCGCGTGGCCGAGGTGCTCCGACAGGTCGAGCTCGACCCCGCGCGGGCCGACGAGCTGCCCCGGGGCTTCTCGGGAGGCCAGCGCCAGCGCATCACGATCGCGCGCGCCCTCGCGAGCGAACCCGACATCCTCATCGCCGACGAGGTGACCTCGGCGCTCGACGTGTCGGTGCAGGGCTCGATCCTGAACCTCCTGCGCGACCTGCAGCAGCGGCTGAATCTGTCGATCCTCTTCATCTCGCACAACCTCGCGGTCGTCCGGTACATCAGCGACGAGATCTGCGTCATGCGCGGCGGGCGGATCGTCGAGGCGGGGCCCACCGAGCAGCTCCTGGCCAACCCCGCCGCGGCTTACACGCGTGAGCTGCTCGAGGCCGTCCCGGTCCTGGGTCGACGCATGGAGTTCGCCGAATGAGACGCTCGTGATCACCGCTCCGCCCGACCTGCTGCCCGCGCTCATCGCCCTCCGGCGGAGCCTGCACGCCGACGCGGAGGTCGGCCTCGTCCTCCCGCGCACGCAGCGGCGCATCCTCGAGGCGCTCGATGGGCTCGGCCTCGAGATCTCGACCGGCGAGCGCCTCACGTCGGTGACGGCGGTGCTCCGCGGCGGCGAGCCCGGCCCGGTCGTGCTGTTGCGCGCCGACATGGACGCGCTGCCGGTCGTGGAGGCGACCGGGCTGGCGTTCGCGTCACCCGACGGTGCGATGCACGCGTGCGGACACGACCTGCACATGGCGGGCCTGGTCGGCGCAGCACGGCTCCTCGCGGCGTGCCGGGACGAGCTCGCCGGCACCGTCGTCTTCATGTTCCAGCCCGGCGAGGAAGGATACGCCGGCGGTCGGATGATGCTCGAGGAGGGCGTGCTCGACGCCGCGGGCGAGCGGCCGGTCGCCGCGTACGCCGTGCACGTGGACTGCACGACGGCCGGTGGGACCGCGGTGACCCGGGCCGGGGCGATCATGGCGAGCGCCAGCGGGATGCGCATCCGGGTGACCGGGACCGGCGGGCACGCCGCCTGGCCCGAGCACGCCGTCGACCCGATGCCGGTCGCCGCCGAGATCGTGCTCGCGATCCAGACGTTCGTCGCGCGCCGCATCCCGGTCTCGGATCCTGCGGTCGTGTCGGTCACGCGCATCTCGTCGGACTCGGCGGCGGGCAACGTGCTGTCGGCGGCGGTCGACATCGAGGCGAACGTGCGCTCGCTGTCGCGCGCGACGCTGCGGCTGGTGCGCGACGAGCTGCCACGGCTCGTCGCCGCGATCGGCGAGGCGCACGGGTGCACCGTGGACGCCGAGTTCATCGACTCCTATCCCGTCACCGTGAACGACCCGGCGGAGACGGGCGAGGTCTTCACGCTCCTCGACGAGGTCTACGGTAAGGCGAACGTCGTGCGCCTGCCGCACCCCTCGATGGCGTCGGAGGACTTCGCGTACGTCCTCGAGGAGGTGCCGGGGACGCTGCTGTTCCTCGGTGTCCGGCCGGAGGAGACCCCGGCCGCCTCGGCGCCCGGCATGCACGCGGCGACGGCCGTGTACGACGACGGACGCCTCGACACCCACGCCGTGGTGCTCGCCGAGCTCGCCCGGCGGCGGCTGCGTCGGTCCTGACCGGTCCCGATCCCGCTCGCACGGTCAGCGGGGGTCGGTGGGGCCGGCGGTCCTCGGCCTGTGGAGAACGCGGGCGGATCGTGGCGCGCGGCGGGCAGGATGCTGCGCGTGAGCACGACCCTTTCCACCCCGCCCGAGGCGGCCCCCGCGGCCTCGGCGCCGCCTCCACCCGGGACCTCGTCGCTGTCGAGTATCGCGGTGCGTGTGCGTGATCGCCTTCGGTCTGAGGGCATCGATCCGGCACGGCGACCCGACGAGGCCGAACGGGTCGCCGTCGCCGAAGTGCGCCGGCACAACGACTTCGCTCTCGCCCGGGGGCTCGAACCGGTCGACGACGAGGACGCCGCGGTACGCCGCGTGATGGCGTCTGTCGCCGGTTACGGCCCGCTGCAGGCGCTGCTCGATGACCCGAGCGTGGAGGAGCTGTGGATCAACGCTCCCGACCGGGTCTTCGTCGCTCGCGGGGGCCGAAGCGAACGCGTCGCGCTCACGCTGACCGAGGCGCAGGTCCGCGATCTGGTCGAACGGATGCTGCACGCGAGCGGGCGCCGCGTCGACCTGAGTCAACCGTTCGCCGATGCATCGCTTCCCGACGGGTCGCGTCTTCATGTCGTCATCCCCGACATCACGCGGCACTGGGCGGTGAACGTCCGCAAGTTCCTGCACACGTTCCGCACCCTCGATGACCTGGTCGCCGCCGGATCCGTTCCGGATGCCGCGGCTGATGTCCTGCGAACGGCGATCACCGGAGGGAGGAACATCATCGTCTCGGGCGCTACGCACGCGGGCAAGACCACGATGCTCAGCGCCATGATCGCCGCAAGCCCTGCCGAGCACCGTGTCGTCACCGTCGAGGAGACCTTCGAACTCGCCGTCGATCTGTCCGACGTCGTCGCCCTTCAGGCCCGCCAGCCGAGCCTCGAGGGTGGCGGAGAGGTGACGCTGCGCCGCCTGGTGAAGGAAGCGCTGCGCATGCGACCCGATCGCCTCGTCGTCGGCGAGGTGCGCGGCGCCGAGGCCCTCGACCTGCTGCTCGCCCTGAACACCGGCGTCCCCGCTGCGGCGACGGTGCACGCGAACTCCGCGGACGACGCTCTCCGGAAGCTGTCGGCGCTTCCGCTGCTCGCGGGCCGCAACATCGACGTCAGGTTCGTGCAGGACGCGCTCGCGGCATCGGTCGATCTCGTGGTCCATTGCGAGTTGCTGCCGTCGGGTCGCAGACGCATCGCCGAGATCGCCTCGCCGACCGGCGCCGTCGTCGACGGGGTGATCCTCACCCGCTCGGTCTACCGGAGCGCGGCATGATCCTCCTCTGCGGTGCGACGCTCGGAGCCGGCCTGGTGCTCATGGTCGCGCCGTGGCTCTGGCCCCGGGAGGAGCGGCGACCCGCCGGTCAGGGGAAGACCCGGGGAATCGGCCGCAGCCTCCTCGAAGGCGCGGGTTTCGCCCATGTGCCGGTGAGCGGGCTCGGCGCAGTCTCCCTCGCCAGCGCGGTGCTAGCCGCGGCCACCGCGTGGCTCGTGACCTCGCTTCCCGCCGTCGCCCTGATCGCGGCCGCGGTGGGGGCACTCGCCCCGACCTCGTGGTTGCGGTCGCGGTCGCGGAGGCTGCGCCGCGGGCGGCGAGGACTCTGGCCCGATGTCTGCGACCTCCTGGTGGCCTCGGTCCGCGCGGGGATGCCGCTCGGCGACGCGGTGTCGTCGATCGCGGAGACCGGGCCCCCGCCCCTTCGCCCCGCGTTCCGCGGGTTCGAGCGCGACCTCGCGGCATCCGGCCACTTCGACACCAGCGCCGCGCGACTGCAAGCCGTCCTCGCCGACCCGATCGCCGATCGCATCGTCGAGACGCTTCGCATGGCGCGACAGGTCGGGGGTACCGAGCTGGTGCCGGTGCTGCAGGCACTGTCGGGGTCGGTACGTGCCGACGCGGCGCTGCGGGCCGAGGTCGAAGCGCGTCAGTCGTGGATCCACGGCGCCGCTGTGCTCGGGCTGATCGCGCCCTGGGTCGTGCTGACCCTTCTGGCGCTTCGTCCCGAGGGTGCACGCGCCTACGCCAGCAGCGAGGGCGCACTTCTCGTCATCGCGGGCGCTGTCGTGTCGTTCGTGGCCTACCGGGTGATGCTGCGCATCGGCCGGCTTCCCGAACCGCGGAGGTGGGCGCGGTGACGGCGGCCTCCGATCTCGCGCTCGCCGTGGTGCTGGGGACGACGCTCGCCTCGGGAGTGGTGCTGACCGCATCCCGCGTGCCGCGCTGGGTCGCCCCGTCGCTCGAGCGCCGCATCGGGCCGTACCTGCGCGACATCGCCGATCCGATCGGCCTGACACCGCTCCGTCCCGCCATGCCGTGGCCGACCGGGTGGGGAGCGGCCCGAGAACGCCTCGAAGCGCGCCTCGGTGAGTCGGCAGCGCTCCGCCGCAGGCTCGTCCGTGCCGGTTGGTCGGTTTCGCCGGGAGCCTTCCGAGCGCGGCAGCTGATGATCGGACTCGCCTGTTTCGCGCTCGGAACCGTGTTGGCGGTGGCCGTCGCGCTCCGGGGCGACGGCAACGGCGCGACGGCGCTGCTTCCCGGGGTGCTCGCCGGCGGCGCGGTGCTCGGTGTCCATGCCGTGCTCGTCCGAGCCGCGGAGCGCAGGATGCGGCAGGTGCGCGAGGAGGTGCCGACCGTGCTGGAGTTCCTCGCCCTGTGTCTGGCAGCGGGGGAGAGCCTCACGGATGCGCTTCGTCGTGTGAGCGACGTGGGGGCGGGCGAGCTGACCGGCCACCTGCGCGCCGCCGTCGTCGCCGCGAGCACCGGTTCGTCGCTCAGCGATGCTCTGCGCGACATGGCCAGGTCACTGGATGTCGCGAGCGTCGACCGAGCCGTCGACCAGCTCGTCGGTGCTATCGAGCGCGGAGCCCCGCTGGCGCACGTGCTGCAGACGCAGGCCGCGGATGCGCGCGAAGACGCCAAGCGTTCGCTCATCGAGCAGGCCGGGCGGAAGGAGATCCTCATGCTCCTGCCGCTGGTCTTCCTCGTGCTGCCGCTCTCGGTCGTGTTCGCGGTGTTCCCCGGGATCGTGATGCTGCGCCTGGGGCTGTGACCGGAAGAGGGATCCCGTCTGGGCCGCTGCGGCCGCGACGAACGAGGAAAGGAAGAGACGATGAGGAGAGCGACTACGAGGAAATCGACCGGGACGTCGAGCGCCGTGCTCCGCGGCGTGATCGGGGGCTTGCGGGGCGACAATCGCGGAGACGTTCCCGGATGGGTGCTGGTGACCCTCATGACGGCAGGGCTCGTCGTGGTGATCTGGGCACTCGCGGGGCCGGCGCTGTCGAACCTGTTCGAGCAGGCCATCGCTCGGGTCTCAGGACTGTGACGTGACCCTCGCGCACGACGAGCGGGGGTCCAGCCCGGCCGAGTTCGTCATGGTCGGGGCGCTGCTCACGCTCCTGACCCTGGCCGTCCTTCAGCTCGGCCTCGCGGCCTACGTCCGAACCGTCGCGCACGACGCGGCGGTGGAGGGGGCGTACCACGCCGCGCTCGCCGATGCGTCGGACGCGGAAGGCGCGGAGCGGGCCCGCGAGATCGTCGAGCGAACAGCCGGTACGGGATTCGTGCAGGATGCGCGGGCGCGGCGTGACGCGTCCGGCGATGGCACCGCTGTGGAGGTGTCGCTTCGGCTCACCCTGCCGCTTGCCGGCCTCGCGGGCGTTCCCGGTGTCTGGGAGGTGACGGGCCGTGCGCCGGTCGATGACCTGGACTGAGACGCGTAAGCCTCACCCGCGGGTGGGAGAAGACGGCTCGGCCTCCCTGGAGTTCCTCACGGCGGGCCTGATCCTCCTCGTCCCCATCGTGTACCTCATCCTCTCGCTGAACGTCGTCCAGTCCCACGCGTTCGCGGCACAGGCCACAGCGCGACACGCGGCCCGCGCGATCGCGGCCGCGACGGATGCCGCACACGCCGACACACGTGCCGCCACCATCGCCGAGGCGGTGGCTGCGGAGTACGCTGTCGCACCGGAAAGCCTCGCGCTCGCCGTCGAGTGCGCCGGCGCCGGCCCGTGTCCGCGCGCGGGGCAGATCATCCGGGTCACCGTGCAGACCGAGGCCGCGCTACCGCTCGTCCCACCCGTGCTGGGCCTCGACCGGATCGCCCGCGTCCCGATCGAGGCGAGCGCGGTGCAGCGGATGCCGCGCCTGTGGGGCGAACCGTGAGTGATCGGCGCCGCCTGGGTGACGAGGGCAGCATGCTGCCGCTCACCCTCGGCTACGCGCTGCTCGCCGTCGTCCTCGTGCTGATCACCATCGATGCGACGAGCCTCTACCTCGCGCACCGGCGGGCTGACACCGTGGCCGACGCCGCAGCGCTGGCGGCATCCGATGCCTTCGCGCTCGTCATCGACGACGGCGCGCCGCGGGCTCTGCTCGACCCTGCCGAGGTGCACGGTCTGGCGGCCGAGGTGGTCGCGGCATCCGGCGACGCGACGCTCGTCGATGCCTCCACCCCGGACGGCATGTCGGCGCGCGTCACCGTCGTGACGGTGTGGCACCCACCGGTGTCGTCGATGTTCGTCCCCGACGGGGTGCGCATCGAGTCGACCGCGACGAGTCGAACCGTGCTGCGGTGAGTCCGAGACACGCGAACGAGCGGGCGCGCTCCTTTCTCGATCGCCGCTCGCTCGTTAGAGTCGAGTGACCGGCTATGTGTGGAGGGGGAGCCCGCTCATGACGCAACAGATCGATGTCGACGACGACGCGGTTTCGCGTCTGGGCCTGATGGACACCGCGCCCGAGGAGCGCTTCGACCGCATCACGCGGCTCGCGCGCGAGATGTTCGACGTCGATTACGCCGTCGTCAACGTCGTGAACTCCGAGACGGTCTTCACGAAGTCGCAACCGGAGGAATCCGACTTCCGCCACACCCCCATCGAGGAGTCGTTCTGCGGCGAGGCGGTCAAGCAGCCCGCGGTGCTCGAGGTCCGCGACGGCCGCGCCGACCCGCGCTTCGCCGACCGTGCGATCGTGGCGGAGCACGGCATCCGCTTCTACGCGGGGTATCCGATCCACACCGATGCGGGCGAGACGGTCGGCACCCTGTGCCTGCTCGACACGGCACCCCGCGACCTCAGCGACGCCGATCGCGACGCATTCGAGCGGTTCGGGCAGTGGGCTCAGGCCGAGATGCGCATGAACGACCCGGAACTCGTTCCGCCCGACGCCGTCGCTGACGACGCCCTGCGAGCCGTGCGAGCCGATCGCCTCGCTGCGGGAGAGGTCCGCCTCGCGGCCCTGGCCATTCCGCACGGACGTGTCAGCGGCGACCGGAGCAGCTGGCAGCAGGTCGGCGATCGCATCATCGTCACCCTCGCCGACGTCATGGGCAAGGGGGAGGAAGCGGGCGGCTTCGCCGAGGAGCTGATCGGTGTGCTCCAGCAGCGCGGACACCTCGAACCCGTCGACGCGATGCTCTCGGTCGAGGACTACGCACGTCACGACGCCCGCTATCGCGAGACTTTCGCGACCCTGTTCCACGCGGTCATCGATACGCGCACCGGCCATGTGTCGTACGTCGACGCCGGGCACGGACTCACACTGCTGCTGCGCGCCGACGGATCGAGCGAGCGGCTGAGCTCGCGGAACCTGCCGCTCGGCCTGCGCCCCTCCGACGCCGACTGGGAAGCGGGGGAGACCGAGGTCACCCACGGCGACCTCATCGTCTCGGTGTCCGACGGCGCGCTCGACGCCTACGACTCCACCCTCGACAGCCTGCGGCAGATCGGCGACGACCTCCGCCGGGCCGCCGGTGCCGACGCGTTCTTCGACGAGCTCTCGATCCGCGTCTCGGAGCACGTCGTCGACGACGACGTCACCGCTGTGGTCATCTCCGTTCGCTGAGTCGCGCCCGCCCTCGCGAGGTCAGCGGGGAATCACCGAGAACAGGAACCGTCGCCGCACCATCAGGTAGATCAGGGCGATCACGGCCGTGTGGATCAGGGTGCCCTGCCAGAAGCTCGCGCGGTCGAGGCCGGGGATGTTCGCGACGGCGAGCACGAAGAACACGTGCACGATGAAGACGTACAGGCTCGCCTGGCCGAGCGGAATCCAGAGCCAGCCCATGACCGCGTTGATCGGCTTCCACGCGACCGTGAGCACGGCGTAGCTGCTCGCCATCACGAGCACCAGATCGAGCAGGCGGCCCCAGTGCAGGTCGATGCGCGGGTAGCCGGAGTCGTACAGCATCCCGTACAGACCCGCGGGGAACGGCGCCGGCTCGAACCCGAAGCTGTCGCCCGCCCAGAGATAGACGAGGAATCCCGCGTAGCCGACGACGAAGACGCCGACGAGGATCTTCCCCGGCGTCGACGTGAGCGCCCGAATGATCTGGCGCCGGTAATACCCGATGACGAGGCCGTGCGTGAACAGCACCTGCCAGGCCAGCAGCGGGAAGACGGCGTTGAACTGCGACGGAAGCGGCGCGAGGTCGGGCCGGACGATGTGCAACGCGTAGAGACCCCAGCTGCCGAGCAGCACGAGCCACCACATCCGGCGGTGGATGAGCCACATGAGGGCGGGATAGGCCAAGCTCAGGACGACGAACAGGCCCATGATGTTGAAGGGCCACGGGCCCATCTCGAGCAGCAGCAGCTGGCGCACCGCGTACCAGGGCGGCGGGTAGTCGAGCAGCCGGTCGGCGTTGGGGTAGAGGTCGTAGACGCGGCCGGTCGTGCTCGTGCCGTCCTCGCCCGTGCCCCGGTCGGTGAAGGTCATGATCGCGGACGCATCGATGAACGGCACGAAGCTCACGATGAAGACCAACAGGATGACGGCGAGCGCGACGAGATACTGCTTGCGCGCTCGACCCCACGCGGCGACCGCTGTCGCCCACTCGCCCCCGCGTTTGACCGCCACCGGGAACACCATCCCCAGCACGACGCCGCTCAGCAGCACGAAGAGTTCGGCTCCCGTGATCGCGCCGATGACGTTGAGTGAGGCGAGGGAGTAGGGGCTGAGAACCTCGATGTGGGTCACGACCACCACGATGATCACGAACCCCCGCATCATGTCGATGCGCAGGTCGCGGGACGCCGATTCGTCGGGGTAGCGCCAGGACGGCAGCATCCGTCCGACGATCCCGGAGACGAGGAACGCGACGGCGAGCACGGCGGCGGTGCCGGTGATCCAGTTCATCTCGTCGTTGCCCTGACGCACCTGGACCGTGCTGGCCGAGCCCTGCTCCGGTGTGATCACCTCGGTGATCGGACTCCACTGCACCTGCCCCGACGCCTCGAGGTCGGCCCGGAACGCGTCCGCGAGCTCGGGCGAGGCCGTCATGCGCCAGTCGACCTCCTGAGCGCCCGCCTCCGCCTCTTCGCGGACGGTCTCGAGCCAGGTGATCGCCGTGATCCTCGGGTGGCTGGGCAGTTCGGCGAGCACCTGCCGCCACCAGCCCTGTTTCACCGCGAGCTCATCGTCGCCGTCGAGCGAGAAGTCGTACAGAGCGCCGGTGTCGAGGAGGAGGTCCCGGTCCTCGCCGCGCGCGAACCGGTCGTAGAAGGTCGCCGACTGGGGCACCGTGTATCCCCAGCGCTCGGCGAAGCGGGCAGCGACCTCTCCCTCGTCGGGAGAGCTGTTCGACTCGAGGGGGACGTCGCGGCCCGCCGCCGCACCGGCCTCGCCCTTGCCGAAGTAGTACATCGTGAGGCCGACCCGGTCGACGGCATCCTGATCGGGGAAGTAGGGGCCGTACGGGTCGTCGGCCTCGGTCAGGAGACCGTCGGAGTCGGTGTCGAGCGCCCGCAGATCTGCGGCGGTGACGTCCTCGAGGCGCCCGTCGGCCCGCTCGAACGGGTAGCCCGCACCGTAGGACGGAGCCCACACCATCTCGGCGCCCGACGTGCCGTCGTGGACGACGTCGGCGACGGTTTCGAAGGCGCGCGCGAACTCTCGCGGCTGTTGACCCCACGAGGTCCACGAGCCGTTCATCTCCGGAGCGAAGCGCACGAGGTGGTGCGTGTCGTAGTCGCCCTGCGTCTTCTCGAGCATCGCGTTGAACGCGGCGGCATCGTCGCGAGTGAGCTCTGCGAGCGGCACCCGCGGCTCCATGCTGAGGATGAGCACGGCGCCCTGGGCGGCGGCGGCCGTCGCAGCGCGCGACCAGTCCTCGCGGGCCGTGTCGTCGAGCGGGTAGGACAGCCGGATGGCGTAGGTCGCGGGCGTCTCGCCGAGCCGGTCGGCGTACCCGTCGGGCCCGTCGGCACCCCAGTCGAGCTCGGCACCGAACCACAGGCCGTCCTGCGTCACGTCGTCGGTCGCGGCGCTCGCGGTGTCGACAGCGGCGGGTCGGGCGTCCACGGCTGTCGACGCGGCCGCGGCAGGGGCGACGAGGAAGGCCGCCGCGGCGGCGAGGGCCATCGCCGACAGCATCCGCTGCAGAGGTCGCCTCACTCGCGGCGGCACTCGAGATTCCACACGTTGCGCCCGTTCTCGTATCGGTAGTCGAGGGAGTCGACGCTCGCGAGCGCGAGGGCGAGCCCCCGGCCGTTCTCGGAATCGGCGTCGGCCATCGTGACGGCACTGAGGTCGAGTTCGGCCGGCTGCGCATCGTCCTGGAAGGTCGCCGTGAGCGTCTCGCGGGTGGCGTACAGGTCGAGGGTGAAGCGGCGACCCTCGGCCCCGCGCGCGGCGACGGAATGCTCGACGATGTTGCCGGCGATCTCGACCACCGCGGTCTCGAAGGCGAAGCGCGTGCGCGGTTCGACATCGCCCGCCTCCTCCCACCACGTGGAGAGCAGGTCGTAGACGGCCTCGACGCTCTCGAGGGAGACCTCGGCGACGAGGGAGCGGTGCACCGTGTCAGCCATCGAGGGCGTCCTGCACCGTGGCCCGCGGCCGAAGCACGCGGTCGAGGTTCGTCAGGCCGAGCACCATCGTCACCTGCTCGCTCGGGGCGGCCAGCCGCAGGTCGCCGCCACTTTGGCGCGCCGTCTTGAGGCAGGCGACGAGGGCGCCGAGTCCGGACGAGTCGATGAACGCGACATCCGAGAGGTCGACGATCACGGGAGCGCCGCTCGCGGCGGCGATCTCTTCGGTCACCCGCTCGCGGAAGGGGCGCGCCGACACCATCGTGAGTCGTCCGTGGGGGCGGACGACCCTCCCGTTCTCGCGTACGTCGATATCGAGGTCGAGCATGGGTCAGGTCTCCTTCAGTTCCAGATGCGCCGGTGGCCGGTAGAGCACGGCGCGGATGATGATGCTGAAGACCATCAGGTCGTACAGCACCCAGACGATGTTGATGAGGGGCGCGATACCCTCGGCCTGCCCGACGGCGTACCGGATGGCGACGGCCACGAGGGAGAGGACGAGTGCGGCCATCGCGATCAGCTGCGGCTTCACGAGGTCCCACCGCGGGCTGTCTTCGGCGGCGCGGGTCTTCGGGGTGACGGCGAACCCGAGAGCCCGTCCGCGGTAGACGTTCGTGAACGCCGTCGTGACGGAACGGATCCAGACGGGGAAGAGCGCGAGGGAGTATTGCGCGCCGCGCCAGGTCGGCCGTCCGTTCGCGACGACGAGGAAGAGCAGCTGGTTGAGCAGGAAGAAGGGGATGAACCTGGCGAAGAAATCGACGCTCCACGCCTGCACCGGCATCACCCCGAAGGAGAGATAGAGCACCGGCGCGGCGATGTAGACGATCCCGGCGAAGCCCGCCAGGTAGCTCCACATCGTGCCGAAGTACATGATCCGCTGGCCCCAGCTGAGCCCGCGCTGCACGAGCGGATTCTCGCGGAACATGACCTGCATCGTCCCCTGCGCCCACCGCAGCCGCTGGGTCAGCATGGTCGGCAGGTCTTCGGGGGCCAGCCCCTCGGCGAGCACCTCGTCGTGATAGACCGAGCGCCATCCCAGGCCGTGGAGCCGCATCGAGGTCGCCATGTCCTCTGTCACCGAGATGGTGGCGAGCGGCATGATCGCCTGAGCCTCCTCGTCCCGGCCGACGTCGAACGTCGAGACGAGCATGCTGATCGACTCGAGCGCGGCCAGGGGGGAGAGACTTCGATCGCCCAGAGCATCGAGGGTCACCTCGTCGATGACCGCCAACGCCTCGGTGTCGGCGGTGAGCTCGGCGAGGGCGCGCAGCTCGTCCTGCAGGCCCGATACGTCCTGATCGCTCAGTTCGCGGCGCACGCGTTCGATGCGGCTCTGGAACGCGTAGGTGACGTCGGCGAGCGCGTCGCCCCGTGCGATCTCGACCTTGACCTGGTCGAGCGCATCCGCCACGGTGTCGAGGGCGGCGGCGATGCGCGGATCGGACCCGTGATCGCGGCGAGCGCGGGCGAGCACGCGTCGGGAGGACCGCACACCGCGGTTGACGGCGAGGGTGACCTCGTCGACGTAGCGCGAGACGCCCAGCTGCATGAGAGCCTCACGGCGCAGGATCGCGTTCGACCCGCAGAAGAACGCCGCGTTCCAGCCGTCCTTCGACTGCTGGATCGGCCCGTAGAAGAGCGGCGCCTGACTGCCGAGCGGGTCGCTGGCCGGCACGTTGACGAACCACTGCGGAGTCTGCACGAGAGCGACCCGATCGTCCATGAACCAGCCGAGGGTGCGATCGAGGATGCGGGGAGAGGGCACCTGGTCAGCGTCGAGGATGAGCAGGAACTCGCCCTCCGTGACCATCAGCGCGTTGTTGATGTTGCCGGCCTTCGCGTGGCGCGGGCGGTCGCGCCACGCCTGCGAGCGCGTGACGACGCCGATCCCCTCGGCTTCCGCGAGCCGGCGGAGCTCCGGGCGGTCGCCGTCGTCGAGGATCCAGGTCTCATGCGGGTAGCGGATCGCCTGCGCGGCGCGCGCCGTGCGCATGACGAGATCCAGCGGCTCGTTGTAGGTGGTCACCAGGACATCGACGGTGACGTCGCGGGTCAGGGGCGGTGCGTCGTGGCGTTCGCGCAATCGCCACGCGCCGATCGCGAAGATGAGGGAATCGATGAGGCTGTACGTCTCCGCGAGCACGAGCGGCACCGCGATCCACCACGCCTCCCAGTTCACGGAGGCGAGCCAGCGCCACACGATGTAGTTCAGGCCGGAGATCGCCGCGAGCAGCACGACGAGGCGGATGAGCGCGAGGCGCCGCGCGGACTTCTTCGATTGGCGCGCAGCATCGCGGCGTGTGCCGTCGCGGCCCAGCGTCGTCTCGACGACCATTGATCTCCCTCGGTGGAGGTCCACATTCCCAGGTGTTCGCCGCCCGCGGGAACGGGTTGCGTCACCGCGACGCTTCAGACCATGATTCGCCTCAGCAGTGCGTCGCTACGTGCTCAGGGTAGCCTTCCCGCGTCAGGTCGCGGTCACGCAGGACGACGGATGCCGGCGTGGCCGGATCGGCGCAGATCTCCGCCCAGCTCCGCGGCAGGTTGTCGGTGTACTCGACGTCGACGACGGCGGCGCCGTAGACCTCGGTGTAGTCGCCGCACTCGTCGTAGGCTGCGCACTCCTCGACGACGGCGAAGTCGAACCCGGCCTCGTCGCGCAGTCGCACCGCGTACTCCGCGGCGTTCTTCTGACCCGCGGCGAGGCCCGCGGCGTGGGCGACGCCGACGTAAGCGCGGGCGAGCGCGAGGTTGTCGTCGCTGTCGAGAACACCGTGGGAGCGGGTGAAGGAGTCGAGGTTGTCGAACTCGACGGCATCGAACCCGGCGTCCGCGCATCCGTTGATCCACGGAGAGACGACGGCGAGGATGCGTTCGCGCCGGTCGGCGGTGGACGTGTCGAGGAGGACCTCGTCGGGCCATTCGGGATCGACGAGCGGTTCGCCCTCGATGGTGACCAGGAGATCGGGGTCCCACGAATCGCGTTCACCCGGCTGCGTCTGGAAGCCGTTGACGTAGCAGATGGAGTACCGGCCCGCCGCGGGCTCGGCGGTGCGGTCACGGCCGACGATCCCGACGCCGTCGGCCGGTTCGTACGCGCCGCCGAGCTGATAGTCCGGTGCTCCGCCGGCCGGCGGCAGGATGACGCCGGGGCTGCTCGCATCCCCTCGGCCGTCGACTCGGCCGTCGACTCGTGCGTCGCCGCCGCCGTCTTCGCCAGCCGGTGGCGTCGGGGAGCAGCCCGCGAGCACCACGACGGTGACGGCGGCCAGGGCCCCGGTCGCCGCCGTGGCGATCCTCCGCGAGAGAGACGAGTTACGTCTGTGCATCGAGGTCATCCAGGTCATCGAGGTCGCCCGGGTCCTTTCCGGCGTCGGATCCGCTGTCGAGCCGGGTGCGTGGAACGAAGCGGGGCACCCACCGGATGAACCCGAAGGCGCCGACGAGGCCGAAGGCCCCCATCACGGCGGCCGCCGCCGGCAGCGACGCCACGGCAGTGATGGCCGACACGATCAGCGGGGCGGCCGCGCCTCCAGCGTCGGTCAGTGTGCGCCACGATCCGAGGAACGGTGCGGGGTTCGAGGTCGGCGCGACATCGGCTCCGAGGGTCAGGAGGATGCCGCTCGAGAGTCCGTTGCCGACGCCCAGGACGGCCGCGAAGAGGGCGAACCAGAGCTCGGGCTGTGCGCTGGCCGACGTCAACGCGAGCGCGATGAGGCCCGCGCTCATGAGAAGCATGGCGGGGAGGGCGGCCCACAGGCGCCCGAAACGGTCCATGACCTGACCGCTGGCATAGAACAGCGCGAAGTCGATCGCGCCCGACACCCCGACCACGAGTGCGATCGTCGAGCCGTCGAGCCCGATCGCCACGCCCCACAGCGGAAGGAGCACCTGACGGGTGGATCGCAGAGCCGACAGCGATGCGGCCGCGACGCCGAGCCGGGCGAGCACGTCGCGATTCCGCCAGGCGGTGCGGACGACTCCCGTCCCGGGAACTCTCCGAGTGCGCACCGGTGCCGTCGTGAGCGCCTCGCCCTCGGCTGTCCGCGCGACCGTAGGCGGCGGGCCCAGTCGCTTCTCCGGTTCCGGGCCGAACGCGACGAGCGCGATCATCGCCACCAGACAGACACCGAAGAACCAGATGGTGGCGTGCTCGTCGCCGAACGCCCACAGCAGGGCCGCGGCGATGAACGGCCCCACGAACATCCCGAGACGGAAGCTGCCGCCGAGGAGCGAGAGCGCACGCGCGCGGAAGGCCAGAGGCACCCGCGTGGCCATGAAGGCGTGCCGGGCGACACCGAAGGCCGCCGCGCAGATGCCGATGAGGAAGACGGATGCCGCGAAGACGCCGAGCACCGGGGCGAACGCCATCGCGGCGACGCCGACGAGGGCGAGCAGGCCCGCGATGATCATGGTGGCGCGCTCACCGATGCGCGCGACAGCCCACCCCGCCGGCAGGTTGCCGCACAGCTGACCCACGACGAGGGCCGCCGCGACGAGCGCGGAGGTGGCCACGTCGGCACCGAGCTGCGATGCGATAACCGGGATGAGGGGGATGACGGCGCCTTCGCCGAGTCCGAACAGTGTCGTCGGGCCGTAGATCATCGGCGCTAGACGCCACAGGACTCGCCGGATCGGTTCGTCGTCGTGGCTGGCTCCCATTGCTTCCACGATACTCTGGAGTGCCATGCTCGAATTCGATATCTCCGCCGACATCCAGGCCCTGCGCTCAACCTTCGCCGACATCCAGGCGGTGGTCGACGTCGAGGCTCTGCGGGCCGAGATCGCCCGCCTGTCTGAGGAGGCCGGCGCACCCGACCTCTGGGACGATGTCGAGAAGGCGCAGAAGGTCACCAGCGCCCTCAGCCACCGACAGGCTGAGCTCAAGCGCGTCACCGAGGTCGAGCGTCGTCTCGACGACCTCGACGTGCTGGTGGAGCTCGCGCTCGAGATGGACGACGAGGAGTCGGCCGACGAGGCGCGCAAGGAGCTGAAACAGCTCGAGGAGGTCATCGGGCAGCTGGAGGTGCAGACCCTCCTCGACGGCGAGTACGACGAGCGTTCCGCCGTCGTCACGATCCGTTCCGGCGCCGGCGGCGACGACGCGACCGACTTCGCCGACATGCTCCTGCGGATGTACCTCCGGTGGGCCGAGCGTCACAAGTACCCCGTGAAGGTCATGGACACCTCCTACGCGGAGGGCGCCGGCATCAAGTCGGCGACGTTCGAGGTCGACGCGCCGTACGCCTACGGCACCCTGTCGGTGGAGGCCGGCACGCACCGCCTCGCTCGCATCAGCCCGTTCGGCTCGGCCGACAAGCGGCAGACGAGCTTCGCGGCCGTCGAGGTCATCCCCGTCATGGAGGAGGCCGTCGAGGTCGACGTCCCCGAGAACGACATCCGCGTCGACGTGTTCCGCTCGTCCGGTCCCGGCGGGCAGTCGGTCAACACGACCGACTCGGCCGTCCGCATCACGCACATCCCCACCGGCATCGTCGTGTCGATGCAGAACGAGAAGTCCCAGATCCAGAACCGCGCGGCTGCCATGCGCGTTCTCCAGACGCGCCTCATGCTGCTGCAGCGCGAGGAAGAGGCGGCGAAGAAGAAGGAGCTCGCGGGCACGATCACCGCCAGCTGGGGCGACCAGATGCGCTCGTACTTCCTCTACGGCCAGCAGCTCGTCAAGGACCTCCGCACGGGCCACGAGGTCGGCAACCCCTCGACGGTCTTCGACGGCGATCTCGACGGCTTCATCGCCGCCGGCATCCGGTGGCGCAAGCGCAAGGACGACGACGCCTGATCGAGTGCTGAGGCGCGGATGCCGCGGCGCGCGGGTGTCGCGGCCTGGTTCCCTCGGACCGCCGCTTAGGCTCGTCGAGTCATGATCCGGTTCGAACACGTCAGCAAGCGGTATCGCGGCACCTCGAAGCCCGCGCTCAGCGACGTCGACTTCGAGATCCAGCGCGGCGAGTTCGTCTTCCTCGTCGGCGCGTCCGGATCGGGCAAGTCGTCGTGCCTGCGGATGATCCTGCGCGAGGACGTCGCCTCGGAAGGGCGCGTGGTCGTCCTCGGTCGCGACCTCCGCGGGCTGTCGACGCGGAAGGTGCCCTATTTCCGCCGGCACATCGGAGCGGTGTTCCAGGACTTCCGGCTGCTGCCGAACAAGACCGTCTTCCAGAACGTGGCTTTCACCCTGCAGGTGATCGGCTCCTCGCGCGCGTTCATCTCGCAGGCCGTCCCCGAGGCGCTCGCGCTCGTGGGCCTCGCGGGCAAGGAGAAGCGCCTGCCGCACGAGCTCTCGGGCGGGGAGCAGCAGCGCGTCGCGATCGCGCGCGCGATCGTCAACCGGCCGCAGGTGCTGCTGGCCGACGAGCCGACGGGAAACCTCGATCCGGCGACATCCGTCGACATCATGCAGCTGCTCGCGCGCATCAACGCCAACGGCACGACGGTCGTCATGGCCACGCACGAGGCGGGCTTCGTCGATCAGATGCAGCGCCGCGTGATCGAGCTGAGCGGCGGCGCGATGGTGCGCGACGAGGTCGGCGGCGGTTACGGCGACACCTCGGCGCTGCCGAGCCTTGCTCCCGAGCCGGTCCGCGGCGCCGCGGCGGTCGCCGCCCTCACCGCTGTCCTCGAACTGCAGCGCGAGATCGCCGAAACGCCTCCGACGGCTCACGTCCCCGACGAGCCGGAGGCGCCCGTCGAGCCGCCTCCACCCGTGGGGGAGACGCGGACCATCCCGATCGTGGCTCCCGACATCGATCTCGCCGGCCTCGGCCTTCCCGACGTCGCCAAGCGGCTCGGGCTCGGCGATCGTGACGATCGCAGCGACGAAGTGGGGCCGACGTCATGAGAATCGGTCTGATCCTCGGTGAGGCCCTGACGGGCCTTCGCCGCAACGCGTCGATGGTGATCTCGGTCGTGCTGGTGACCTTCGTCTCGCTGACCTTCGTGGGCGCGGCGATGCTCATGCAGATGCAGATCAGCAAGACCAAGGACTACTGGTCGGAGCGCGCTCAGGTCGCGGTCTACATGTGCCGTGAGGAAGCCACGGTGCAGAACTGCGCCGACGGGCCCGCCACGGAGGAGCAGATCGCGGCGGTCGCCGAACGGCTGGAGTCGCCGGCTTTGCAGAGCGTCGTGCGCGATGTGCGCTTCGAGAGCAGCCAGGAGGCCTACGACAACGTGCTCTCGCTCATGGGCGAGGACTACGCGGAGTTCGTCACGCCCGAGCAGCTCAACAACACGTACTGGGTCAATCTCGCCGATCCGTCGCAGAGCGAGGTGATCAGCGAGGCGTTCAAGGATTTCGACGGGGTCGAAGAGGTCGCGAACCAGCTGCAGTACCTCGATCCGTTGTTCTCGGCGTTGACGATCGCCACGTACATCGCGATCGGCATCGCCGCGCTGATGCTCATCGCCGCCGTGCTCCTCATCGCCACGACGATCCGCCTGTCGGCCTACGCGCGTCGTCGCGAGCTCGGGATCATGCGCCTCGTGGGTGCATCCAACCGGTTCATCCAGACGCCCTTCATCCTCGAGGGGGTGTTCGCGGCGCTGATCGGCTCGGCCCTCGCGAGTGTGGCGATCATCGCGATGGTGCAGATCGGCGTGGGCGACTACCTCTCGTCGCAGATCGACTTCGTCACGGAGTGGGTGGATCTCGGCGACGTGGCGATCGTGGTGCCGGCCGTCATCGTGATCGGTGTCGTCTTGGCGGCCGTGTCGGCGGGATTCGCCATCCGTCGTTGGCTGCGCACCTGACACGGATCGGCGGGCGGCGTCGCTGACGGCGATGGTCTGCCCTTAGACTGTAGGGCTGCGCCAGTGCACCAGGGGAAGGAGGCGCGTGATGCCGAAGGAACAGGGCGAGAAGCTCGTCGCGAGCAACAAGCGCGCCCGCCACGACTACACCATCGAGAAGACCTACGAGGCGGGGCTCGTGCTCACCGGCACCGAGGTCAAGTCGCTGCGACAGGGACGGGCGAATCTCACCGACGGGTACGCCTACATCGACGGGGGGCAGGCCTTCCTGGATGCCGTTCACATCCCGGAGTACTCGCAGGGGCACTGGACCAACCACGCGACCAAACGCACCCGCAAGCTCCTGCTGCACAAGGAGGAGATCATCAAGCTCTCCCACGCGGTGAGCGCCGGCGGCTACACGCTCGTCCCGCTGCGGCTGTACTTCTCCGATGGTCGGGCCAAGGTCGAGATCGCCGTCGCGAAGGGCAAGCGCGAGTTCGAGAAGCGGCAGACGATCCGCGAACGCGAGGACAAGCGCGAGGCCGAGCGCGCCATGCGCACTCGCAATCGTCTGGGCGACTAGCCCGCATCCGCCGCGGGTCGGCGCTCCAGGTCGCGCGCGTGAAGCGCGCGACAGAGAGCTGCGCGGGACGGGGATCAGTGCGTTCGGAAGCGGGCCTCGACGGCGGCCGTCACGACGATCTCGTCGGGACGCAGCTCGATGCCGCCGGACGAGGTGTCGGCCGACATCGCCGCGGCTCGCGCGAACATCGGCGTGCCGGGCTGAGGATCGGTTCCGCTGAGCAGTCCGACGTCCGCGATCTCGACGGGCTCGACGGCGCCGTGGCCGAGGGCCGCGGCGTAGGCGGACGCCCGCGTGACGGCGACGCCCACCGCCGAGGTCGCGACCTCGCGTTCGATGGTCGCCCGGGTCGCGGGGGAGAGCTGCCACTCGACGTTCGACACGCGCATGCCTCCGTCGTCCGACAGCAACGACACCCACTCCGCGAGGGCCACGAAGTCGTCGAACGTCGCGCTGAGGTCGATCGTGGCGTGGTGGACGGGAGCGAGTTGGTTGCCGTCGGGGTTCCAGGGGCGGTCGGACCACGTGGACACCGACCCGCTCGACCAGTTCGACACGACGCCGGCCCGGGTCAGCTCCTCCAGGCGCGTGCGAAGCGGCGCGATCGTCGCCGTCGCGCGGGCGACCACGGCGGTGCGTTCCGGGCCGTCGGCCGCGGCTGCGGCGCGGACGATCGCGACCTCGGGCGCGACCCGTCGTTCGGCCTCGCCACGGACGGAGATCAGGATGTCTGCCATGATCCGACTCTAGGCGCGGCGCCCGGGAATGGCGCCGAGCGCTGATCGGTTGTAGGCTGTAGTGCTCGGGTGTTTCGGCATCCGTCCTGGCAATTCCACAGTGTGACAGCGGCCCTTCGATCGAAGGCTCATGGGGATGATCGGTTTCGACATCGCCTGTGTGTCGGCGAGAAGCGGGCCGAGGATGCAGGGTTATCTCGTTAACGATCTCTGCAAATCTATAAGTGCCGAATCCAAGCGCACTGACTTCGCCCTCGCTGCATAAGCGAGCCCGATAGTCCGTCAGACCGTGTGTGATCCCGCCACGGATCCTGGCGTCATCTAGGGATCTTGCTGCGTGACGGCGTTCGGACGTCACGCGGGACTCTTCCCGAACTGGGCCCGTCGACTTATGTGTCTGTACTGAAAGTCGGGGCCGAGCAGAACGCCTCTACAGACTGCGCCCGGAGAAGACGCCGTATCTCAGCGATGGACGGGGGTTCGATTCCCCCCATCTCCACCACTGCCGCTGTCACAGCATGCGAAAGCCCCCGGCCTCGAAAGAGGTGCGGGGGCTTTCGCTGTCTCGGGCGGAATCAGGTCTTGTTGCGGATGGAGCGCATCAGCCAGGCGATGACCGCGATGACGATGAGCGCGATGCCGACGAACAGCAGGAACTTCACCGCTTCGACGAAGATTCCGGTGAACAGCAGCGCGATGCCGATGATGATGAGGATGATCGCAAGTGCAGGCATGTTTCGATTGTGGCCCGCCACGGGCGTCGATGCAGGTGCTTGACCTGGCGGTCCGCAGACCCTATGGACGTTCCCGGCGCGCGTCGCCGGGGGACTGGTCCGTGCCCTGGTGGAACCGCAGTGCGAGGGATTCGCCCGCCGTGGCCCAGACCGACGAGTGCCGGCTGACGCGGTCGGCGGCGACGATGCGGTAGGTCACGAGAACCGTGTCGACGTCGAGTCGCTGCACGACCCATTCATCCGTCTCCGGCGTCTCGCGCGTGGGTTCCTCCACGAGCTCGACGAGCAGGTCGGAGCGCGTCCACAGGCGTCCGGAGCGACCGATTTCGGTGAAATCGGGGTGGATCAGCTCTCGTAGCCGGCGCGCATCCTGACGCACGACGCTCGTGAGGAGGTCGCGCTCGGCGTCGCGGACCCGGGCGGCCAGGTCGTCGGCGACGCCGACGGCTTCCAGATCGGTCATCAGCGCCGCTCGATGATGACGAGGCCTTGCTTGACGTCGGCGACCTGGACGTAGCCCTCGCCGAAGAAGTACGTCACGCCGTAACCGTCGGCGTCGATGTTGAGCGCGAACGCGGGGTCCTCGGTGAGGTAGACCCCGCCGTCACCTTCTTCGCGGATCCAGCCCTGCGCTTCGAGGGTGCGCTCGGCGTCGGCCGTCTCCGCGGCGGTGAGCGGCGCCCACCCGAACTGGAGGATGTTGCCGCCGGGCTCGGCGGCGTTCGTCCATGTGCACGAGACGCCGGCGTCGATCGAGGTCTCGCCGATCATGAACGGCTCCTGCTGGTACTCCCAGCCCTGCGACTGCAGTTCCTCGAGACTCGCCTCGCGGATGATGTTCTCGCAGGTCGGGTCGGGCAGCGCCGGCTCCGACGCCGTCTGCTGCGGCGTCGCGACCGGCGACGAGGGGACCGCCTCGGGTGATGCGTTCTCGACAGGCTCAGGCGAGGAGCAGCCCGCGAGGAGCGTCACGGTCGCGATCGAGCCGGCTGTCAGCGCGAGAAGAAGGCGCCGCCGGGTCATGCGCGTCCGCCGTGGAGGGAGACGAGCTCGAGGAAGGTCTCGTGCAGGATGCCGTTGGTGGCGAGCGACGAACGGCTCGACACGGTCTCGGCGCCGTCGATGTCGGTGAACCTACCGCCCGCCTCCGTGACGATGGGGACGTGGGCGGCGATGTCGTACTCCTTCACGCCGAACTCGGCGACGAACTCGAGGCGCCCCTCCGCGAGGAGCATGTAGGGCCAGGCGTCGCCGTAGCCGCGGTCGCGCCAGACGCGGCGCGAGAGCGCGAGGAGCTGGTCCGCGCGACCGACCTCGTCCCACTGACGGATGCTCTGGAAGCTGATGCTCGAGTGCGCCAGGTCGTCGACCGCGGAGACGGAGATCCGTCGCGGTGCCGTCTCGCCCGGAACGTTGCTCCAGGCGCCGTGACCGGCTGCTCCCCACCAGCGGCGCCCGATGGCGGGCTGGCTGACGACCCCGACCCGGGGCACCCCGTCGATGGCGAGTGCGATGAGGGTCGCCCACATCGGGATGCCCTTCATGTAGTTCGCCGTGCCGTCGATCGGGTCGATGATCCACTGCCGTCGCGCATCACCGCTCGTGCCGTATTCCTCACCCAGGACACCGTCTGCCGGTCGTTCCGCCGTCAGCAGGTCGCGGATCGCCCGCTCGGTCGCGAGGTCCGCTTCGGTGACATGTGAGGCGTCGGCCTTGAGCTGCACGTCGAGGTCGGCCGCGTCGAAGCGCGACATGCTCACCGCGTCTGCGGCGTCTGCGAGGCGGAGAGCGAGGGCCAGGTCGTCCGCGACATCGTCGGCGGGCGGCGCGGACGGATCCGGTGTGGTGGGGGTCACGGCTCAAGGATACGACGCGCCGCGGGCCTCGATTGGCGAGATGACGCCAAGTGGTGGTAACGTTTCTCCTCGGTTCGCTTCACCGCGAACAGCCTGCACCTCTAGCTCAATCGGCAGAGCAACTGACTCTTAATCAGTGGGTTCTCGGTTCGAGTCCGAGGGGGTGCACCAGCACGAAGGCCTCGCAACTCTCGCCAGTTGCGGGGCCTTCGTGTGTTGTGCGGCATGACGCGCCGGTTCAGCACGCGACCTGCCTCGGCGTCGTGGCCGTTCGGGTCGGCCTGCGGGGTGGTCCCGGTCGCCGCGGCAGGATGGGGTCGTGAGTATCGTCCTTCGCCCATGGAACCGGATGGATGCTTCGGCGCTGACCGAGGCGGCGAGCGGCGCACCGGACCTGGCCGTCCAGTTCGGCGGGGCCGAGCTGACGAGCGTGTCGGCTGCGGAGTCGTTCATCGAGCAGTCGCTGCGATTCGACGAGCGGACGTGGAACTGGGCCGTCGTCGCCGACGGTATCGCGGTCGGCAACGTCGGGGTCTCTGCCATCGAGTTTCGGCACGAGACGGCGTGGATGTCGTACTGGCTCGCGGCGTCGGCACGGGGAAACGGATACGCCTCCCACGCGCTCGTCGCGGTGAGCGGTCGGGCGTTCGAGTACGGTCTGCACCGGCTGGAGCTCGGGCACCGGGTGAACAACTCTGCCTCGTGCCGGGTGGCGACCGCTGCCGGTTTTCGTGCCGAAGGAATCGAGCGGCAGAAGCTTCGCTACGGAGACGCGCGCTACGACGTCGAGACGCATGCGCGACTCGCCACGGATCCCGCGCCGGAGGTGACCACGGTCGTGCCCATCATCGGCTGACTCCGCTCCTGCGGCCGCCGACCCGGGTCGAGCCGTCACGGAGCGTGGTGTCGGACGGCTTCCGCGAACGCGATCGCGCACGCGAACGCGATCGCGCACGCGCGGATCTCACGTCAGAACGGTGGCGGTGTGTCCGGCGGGGTGACGAAACCTTGAGCCGTGTTGGTCCGCTGCGGTGGTCCGCCCCATGGCGGTGAAGTATCCAGGTTCCCTGGTGGTTCCGCGATGGTGAAGGCGACGAGGGGTGGTGGTGCGTCTTCGCGGTAGACCCGACCCGTCGGCGAGGTCCAGACGAGGCGTCCGCCGGGGAGTTGTCGGAGTTGCCACCGGGTGTGGTGTTTGACGTCGTGGTGGCGTTTGCACAGGTGCGCGAGGTTGCACACGTGGGTGGGTCCGCCCTCGGATGCGGCGGTGGTGTGGTCGATTTCGCATCGGATGGCGGGTTGCCGGCAGCCGGGGAACCGGCAGTGCCGGTCACGCGCCCGCAGCAGCCGGGTCATCGCCGCGGTCGGCTTGTACGCGTCGCATTCGAGCACGGTGCCGGTGACGGGGTGGGTCAGCAGCCGGTCCCAGGAGGTGCTGTTTCCGGCGAGCTCCCGCGCGGTAGCTGCGTCGATGGGGGAGCGGCCGACCAGGTCAGCAGGACCCTCGTCTTGTCCCATGAGCGTCAGCGCCGACACCGCGACCTGCACGTGCGCGCGGATCGCCCCGAGGGTCCCTTCTCCGTCGCCGGTGGCGGTGGGGTCGAGGGCGGGTGTGCCGGCGAGGAGGAGGTCGGAGAACACGTCCGCACGGACCTGGTCGATGGTGCGTGTGTCATCGCCGAGCGATAGGTCCGTGTCGGCCGTCCCGAGAAAGGCCGCGTCGCCGATAGCCGATCCGTCGACCGCGGCGCCCGCAGCATTCGCGCCGACCGCGGCGTCCACCGCATCCGCGCCATCCGCAGCCCTCGCCGCGTCCGCACCGTCGGCCCTATCCGCGCGGGGCCGGGCGTTGATGATCTCCCGCGCCTGCCGGGTCAGGCGGTCGACGATGCCGTCCGCGATGACGGTGGGG
This sequence comes from Microbacterium arborescens, assembly GCF_049707515.1. Classification (GTDB taxonomy): domain Bacteria; phylum Actinomycetota; class Actinomycetes; order Actinomycetales; family Microbacteriaceae; genus Microbacterium; species Microbacterium arborescens_B. The sequence goes on from NZ_JBNAFI010000002.1 coordinate 614,692, forward strand.
AGTGTTGCGATCAGGTCGGACATCCCGTCCGGCCCCGCCTGCGCGCGGACGCAGCGCCCTGCCGCAGCTCCCTGGTGGCGTTCGGTGAACGTCCGCGGGTGCAGCCGGTCGGCCAGGAACTGCAGTGCGTCCCGGACCCGGTTCGGCGTCTCGCCCTCGCACTTCTCGATCGCGACCCGCTCGAACTCCTCCCGGGTGTCGGCGGGGATGATGCATCCCACGTCCTGGATGACGCGCACGTGCCCCCGCACGATCCGGCCCGCCTCCCACGCAGCCATCGTGAGGCGGTAGTTCTCCACGAGGTCCCGGGCTTCATCGATGCGCCGCTGCAGCGTCCGGTCGGTGGCGACGAACACGCCGGCCAGTTCCGCCGCGATGCCCCGCAACGCCATCTCGCGTGCCTTCACCCTCTCCGAAGCGCCCGCCGCCTGCTTCTCGGCAAGCCGACCGGCGGCGGCGAGCACCCGTACTTCGTGGATCTGCGCCGCGCGGCCCGCATCCGCGGCCGTCTCAGCATCCGCGACGAGTCGGGCGAGGGCGTCCATGTCGCCGTCGCTTCCCATCCCGTTGTCCGGACGCCCGTTCGAATGCATGTTCGAATCTTGTCATGGACCTCCGACATCGCCCTACGACTTTCCACAGGCATCGCGGCCAATACGCACAAGCCGCCCACGCGCACGAGCGTCCGGTGCGTAACTACCTACACGCGCCACCGACACGACCCACCGGCGCGCAGCCGCCGACGCGCTCGAACCACCTACACGCCTGGTCCATCGATACGCACGAGGCACGCCACCCGCCTTCCGCACTCGCCCCCGGCCACCCAAGTCACGCCACCCGCGCCCGGTCACCCGCACCCCCACCCGCGCCCGACCCTCGGCCCCCCGCTGCCGGCCGCCCACCCCTACCCCTGCGCCCCGCCACCCAAGCCAAGCCACCCGCGCCCAGCCGGCCCGCCCGCGCCCCGCCCCTACCCCCTGCGCCACGCCACCCCCGCCGGCCCGCCCGCGCCCCGCCCCTACCCCCTGCGCCACGCCACCCCCGCCACGCCACCC
>NZ_JBNAFI010000003.1:0-257280 GCF_049707515.1 Microbacterium arborescens
AGGTGGGCGAGGTTGAAGATGTGGGTGTGGCCGCCCTTGGCGTAGTCGATGGTGTGGTCGATCTCGCACCGGATCGCGGCGCGCCGGCATCCGGGGAACCGGCAGCGCTGGTCTCGGGCGGTGAGGAGCTTCTTCATCGACGCGGTCGGCCGGTATGTGTCGACCTCGACGGGGGTGCGGGTGACGGGGTCGATGAAGAGCCGGTCCCACTCGGACACCTGCCCCGCGAGCTGCCGCGCCGTGTCCGCGTCGATCAGCGCGGCTCCCACCACCTCGGCGGGGTGCTCGTCTTTGCCCATCAACGTCTCGGCGGTGACAGCGACCTGCACCCGTCCGCGGATCGCGCCGAGCCCGCCCGCCCGATCAGTCCCATAGGTCGGGTCGACAACGGGCGCCCCACCGAGGACGAGGTCGCTGAGGATGTCAGCGCGCAGCTGGTCCATCGTCCGCGCATCGGGCGCCTCGCCCGGGGCCGCAGCATCCGCACTCGACGCAGCATCCGCACCACCCGCACCGTCACCCGCAGCGACTCCGGCACCTACCCGTGCGTCCTTGACCGCTTGGCCCATCTGCGTGAGCCGGTCGAGCATTCCCACCGCGATCACCGTCGGGACCGTCGCGATCACATCCGACATCCCGTCAGGTCCGTGCAGCATCCGCACGCACCGTCCCGCGGCAGCCTCGCGGTGCCGCTGTGTGAACGACCGCTCATGCAGCTTCTCCGTCAAAGCCCGCAACGGCTCTCGGACTCGGGTGGCGATGTCGCGCTCGCATACCGCGATCGCCGCGACCTCGAACTCCGCGCGCACTTCCGCGGGCACACCGGCCCCGGCTTTCACGACGACGTCGACGTGGTCGCGGGTGATCCGGCGCGACTCCCACGCCGCGAACACGGCAGGGTAGTCATCCACGATCGTCAACGCGTGATCGATATCCGCCTGCAGTCGGCGGTCGCTGCGCCGCGCCATGCCCGCAGCCTCTGCCGCCACCGACCGCAGCTCCATGTCCGACGCCACCCCACGCACCCCATCACGGCGCGCCTCGCGCAGAGCCGACCGACCCAACTCGGCCAAGGCACGCACCGACGCGACTTCACCCGCGTGAAGGAGGTCGAGCGAGCGTCGGAATCCAGCAAACGCAGCGTCGTGCGGCGCCCGCTCTGCGGTGTCTTCGCTCGACTGACCTGTCGCTGACATGTTCCCATTGTCGCAGAGGGGTCAGACATCACCCTCGAACACAGCTACGAACTCAACAAGTGCCCGCCATCGCTACTTGGGGAGGAGCGCGCGGTCAGGGAATCCGCACGCCGGTGAAGCTCGTCCGCTGTCGCAGCTCGAATCCGAGCTTCTCGTAGCCGGCGATCGCGTTGACGTTCGACGCCGCCGCGTGCATCATCGCGCGGCCACCCCGCTGCTGGATGTGGAACGCGACGTCGAGGACGAGCCGTGAGGCCAGCCCTTGCCGGCGAAAGGCCTCGTCGGTCGCGACAGCGCTGATCTCGGTCCACTCGCCCGGCTGCAGGCGCTCCCCCGCCATCGCGATCAGCCGCCCCTCGCGCCGGATGCCGATGTACCGCCCCAGGAGGTAGGTCCGCGGACGGAAGGGCCCGGGCCGGTTGCGCTCGACCAGGGCCAGCATCTCGGCCACATCCGCTTGGCCGAGCTCGACCGCCTCGTCATCCGGTCGGGGTCGCAGGCGGTCGGTCTCGACGAGCTGCACGCCCGCCCCGCGGAAGGTCTCGACCCACCCATCCGGAAGCTGTGGCGCCGGTGCGGCAGACGGCGCACCCGCACCTTGCGGAGCGACATCGGGCGAACTGATGCTGAACTCGTTGCCCGAACCCACCACGGTCGCGAGAGAGTCCCAGACAGCGGGCTCATCCCACGACCGCACCCCGACGAAGCCTGCGACGTCATCCGGGTATCGGCGGACGAGGTCGTCACCGATGGCGAGATGCGCGTGCGCGCCAGTCAGCGAGTGCCAGGCGGCGTTGTCCCGGACGTCGGCAACGCCGAGCACCGTGGGGGTGGTGATGGTCATGGGGCATCGTCCTCTCAAACAGACCGCTGATCGCGTTCGGCCGTCGACACCATCGCTTTCGCATGCGGCGCCGTCGAACCCAACGCGCAGCAGCCGCGATCCATACCGCGGATGCCGCACGGCGACGCTAGCCGCCTCGATGTGCGCTCTTTCGCGCTGCCGCCACATACGGTCACGGACCGCACCGCGGGCGATAGTGTCCCCTCGTGCAGAACCCTCAGCAGGTGACGGTGTGGTCGCTTCTCCGTCTGCCGATGGCCGTCGTGATCCTCGCCGCCGTCGTGACCCAGTTGGCCGTCTCGTTGACGCGCACGGCGGAGGCCGGCGGAGATGTCGCCACCGTGTTCGCGAACTTCTTCAGCTTCTTCACGATCCTCTCGAACGTGATCGCCGCGACCGTGCTCGCGTCGGCGGCCATCCGCACGCTCACCCGCCCGACCGGAGCGGAGACCTCGCTCGGGCTCGCCGCGGCGCTCGCCTGCGCGACGACGTACATGGTCATCACCGGGATCATCTACAACGCCCTCCTCCGCGGCATCACACTTCCGCAGGGATCGGAGCCGGTGCCGTGGTCGAACGAGGTGCTGCATCTGATCGGACCGATCTTCCTCCTTCTCGACCTGCTGATCGGCACCCGCCGGCGGGCGCTCCGATGGCGAGTCGTCTGGGTGATCGTGGCCTTTCCCCTGCTGTGGGTGGCGTACACGCTCGTCCGCGGGCCACTCGTCACGAACCCGACGACCGGTGAGCCGTACTGGTATCCGTACCCCTTCCTGAACCCCAACAATCCGGGCGGATGGGGGATGGTCGCGGCGTATGTCGTCGTGATCGCCGTGTGCTTCGTCGTGGTCGGCTTCGGCGCGGTGTGGGCCACCCGTCGCCGCGCCCGCAGCAGACCTCCTCAGGTCACCGCGGCAGAGTGAGGATCTCCGCCGCCCCGTCGGTGATGGCGATCGTGTGCTCGGTGTGCGCGGTGAGGCATCCGGTCGAGCTGCGGAGCGTCCACCCGTCAGCGTCGGTGACGAGGACGTTCGTGTCTGCCATGACCCACGGCTCGATCGCGATGAGCAGACCCGGCCGCAGCGTGTAGCCGCGGCCCGGCCGTCCGCTGTTGGGGATGTGGAGGTCGCCGTGCATGACCGACCCGATGCTGTGACCGCCGAACTCGGTGTTGATCGAGTAGCCCGCGCCGGAGAGCACGGTGCCGATCGCGCGGGAGAGGTCGCCGACCCGATTGCCCGGACGTGCCACTTCGATAGCGGCAGCGAGAGCCCGTTCCGTCGCCTCGATCAGTGCGACCGCGTCGGCGGACCGACGTGCGCCGACGATGAAGCTGATGGCGGCATCCGCGGCCATGCCGTTCTTGATGACCGCGAGGTCGAGGGTGAGCAGATCGCCGTCCGCCAGGCCGTAGTCATGCGGCATCCCGTGCAGAACCGCGTCGTTCACGGCCGTACAGATGTAATGCCCGAACGGGCCACGACCGAAGGACGGCGCGTAATCGACGTAGCAGGATGTCGAGTCGTTCTGGGCGATGAGCTGCCTCGTCCACTCGTCGATCTCGAGCAGGTTGGTCCCGACCCGCACGCGCGACTCGATCTCGCGCAGGATGCCGCCCACGATCGCGCCCGTCTCGCGGGCTCGGTCGATCTCGTGCGGCGCGAAGATCTCGATCATCGACTGTCTCTTCCCATAAGGCGGTATACAAATACCGGTCAAACTATACCGATACGATGGGCGCATGATGGTCCGTCGGGCACTGACCCCCGAAGCACGCGACCGCGGCCGCCGCCTCGGGAGCCTCCTGCGTCGCGCCCGCGGCGACAGGTCGATCACGGATGTCGCAACGGCCGCGGGCGTATCGCCCGAGACTCTCCGCAAGATCGAGACGGGACGGCTCGCCACCCCGTCGTTCGCCACGGTCGCAGCCGTCGCAGCGAGCCTCGACCTCTCGCTCGACGCACTGGCCGCTGACGCCCTGCTCGCAGACGCCGCCTCGATCCCGGGCCGCTGAGACGTCCGGCCCTGCGCCGCGAAAGGGAGCCGGACCGGACGCCCGTGAACGTCGGATGCCGGCCAGTCAGCGCGCGGCAGCCCCGGGGTCAGACGCCGTCGCGCAGGTCGCGGAAGAACCCGTCGACGTGGGTGCGCAGTGCCTCGACGCGGCGGTCGCGTGCGGCCGCGGCGTCGAATCCGAGGTAGGGCGGCGGGTCGAGGCGACGCACGTTGCGTGAGCACTCGAACCGCGAGCACAGCAGGGTCCCGACGGTGTTGCCGGAACGGCCGGCCTTGCCGGCGCGCTTCGCGGCGAAGAACACCACGTCGTTCGGCAGCGTGACATCGCAGCACCACGAGCACTGCGGTCGGGTCCTCGTGGGCTGGTCGGCTTGACGGAGCTGCAGGCCGACGGGCTCCCCGTCGACGTCAGCGACGATGAACCCGAGCATCGGCGTCTTGGGGTCGCGCCATCCGTAGTAGTCACGGGTCGACCAATCGACGTCCGTCAGATCGGCGGGGACGACGAGCGAGCTGCGCTCGCGCTGAGAGACGTTGATGAACGAGGAGCGGATGGCTTTCTCGGTGAGAGCGAACATGGAAGGTCCTGTCTGAGTACGCGTTCGCGCACGACTCTCGCGCCGTCACCCGGAGCGGGGTTCCAGCACGCAGTCATGAGCAGATCGTCGCGGAGCGAACGGAGCCGCCCGCGATCGGGAAGGCGCATCGCGGACGAGGTCGACGCGATGCGCGCCGGATCAACCGGCGAGGAGGACGAAGGATGCCGCGCCTGTGCCGCCGGCGCTGAGCGCGCCGGAGACCCCCTCACGCCCGGAGGGCATCAGCAGACGGACGGTACGCACGCCTCCAGGTTACTCCCTGCCCGACCAGGCATCCCCGGCGGTAGTAGCATCCCCCCGTGGCGGCGAACGAGCGGGGACGGCGACTCGTCGAGCGCGTCGGTGCACGCCTCGAGCAGCATCATCCGTCGTTCTTGATCTCGCATCCCACAGCCCTCGGCGTCGTCTGGATGACCGGCACGGTCGCCCTGCTGGTCGTGTGCGATCTTCTGGGCGGTCCGCACTGGCTACGCGCAGCCCTCACTCTCACCGCGGCGCTGCCACCCCTCGTGGCCACGCTCGCCGTCCTCTCGCAGACTCCTCGGTCGCATCTCGAGTACGAGCCGTCGATCCTGGCCCACTTCTTCGCGCGATTCCTGGCCCTGTTCAGCGCCTTCATCTTCTGGCTGGGCTCGATCGTGATCGGCGCCGCGATCGCCGTGCAGTTGACGGACGAGAGCGGCAGCGACATCGAGACGGCCTGGCTCACCGCCGCCGATCTGTTCGGGCGCATCGTGCCGCCCGTGACGGTGCTGCTCTATTGCGTGCTGATCATCCGCTACGCCGGTTACCTCGTGCGCCTGCGCGGATGGTCCGCCGTACCGACGCGGCACCGCATCCCGGAGCACTTCCTCGCCGAGGCGCCGCGCACGCGACAGCTCGTCATCGGTCTCGCGCATCCCGGGCTCTTGCTGGCGGCCGGTCTGCTGTCGACGCTCGTCGCGATCGCCCTGACGTTGCGCGCCGAGGCGCTGCTGTCCTGAGCGCGAGCAGTCCGCAGGCTCAATCGACCGCGGCGCGCACCAGCTCCCGCATCCGGCGCTCGACCTCGGGAGTGACCTCGACGATCGCGAACGACGTCGGCCACATCGCCCCGTCGTCGAGGGTCGCGGTCTCATCGAAGTTGAGCGTCGGATAGCGGGTGTCGAACTTCGACTTCGGCTGGACGAAGATCACGACCTTGCCGCCGCGCGCGTACGCGGGGAAGCCGTAGAACGTCTTGGGATCGAGGTCGGATGCCTCTTCCGACACGATCCGGTGCACCGTCCGGGCCACCTCGCCGTCGATCCCCTCGAGCGCCTCGATCGCCGCCATGCAGGCCTCAAGCTCCTTCGCGAGCTTCGCCGCCCCCTTGAGCCCCTTCGTCGACCGCAGCTCGTCGGCACGCTGCTTCATCGCGGCCTTCTCCTCGTCGGAGAATCCCGCCCCGCCCTTCGCGTCGTCAGCCATCATCGCCCCTTCCGGCCCGCGGCGCGCGGGCGTCCCGGTCCGATCGTGCCACCCGGAGCGCGTCCTGAACAGGTGCCCCGCCCGCGCGGCCATCGTCCGCGCGGGCATCGGCGCCGCGTGCCCTCGAACGCGCTACCCGGGATGCGGCATCCGAGACCCTAGGCTCGGTTCATGCGCGCTCGCCTCGGCTCCACCCTGCTCGTCCTGTCGGCTCTCGCCCTGGCGGGATGCGCGTCGTCGCCCGCGCCCGCCGAGCCCGACGCGATGCCGACGGCCGATGCCGTGCCCGACGGTGCCTGCGCCTATGTCGAAGCCGCCGGCGGGGTGCGCGACGTCGAGATGCCGCCCGCCGAGGCCGAGGTGTCGGGTCAGCTCGCCGCCGTCCTGCAGACGTCGGTCGGCGACATCCCGATGACCCTCGATGCCGATCGCACTCCGTGCACCGTGGGCAGCTTCGCGTCGCTCGCCGAGCAGGGCTACTACGACGACTCGCCCTGCCACCGCCTCACCACCTCGGGGATCTTCGTACTGCAGTGCGGCGACCCGTCGGGCACCGGTCGGGGCGGACCCGGGTACAGCTACGCCGATGAGCTCGACGACAGCGAGACCTACCCGGCCGGGACAGTCGCGATGGCGAACGCCGGTGCGAACACGAACGGCTCGCAGTTCTTCCTCGTCTACGAGGACTCCCCCCTGCCCCCGGCGTACACCGTCTTCGGCCAGCTCGACGAGGCGGGCCTGGCCGTCGTACGCGAGGTCGCCGCCGCGGGGGCACAAGGCGGCGCCGCCGACGGCGCCCCCGCGACCGAGGTCACCATCACGGGCGTCTCGCTCGGCTGAGGCTCCCGGCCTCCTGCCGCGCGCCGCCGCGTCGCCGAAGCCGTGGCGAGAACGCACCACCCCTGCGACAACGCACCCTGCGGGGTACCTTCTCGCGGCGACGGTGCGTTCTCGGGCGCAGTGGGGTTCCCGGCGGCGCAAACGCCGGCGACATCTGCGGTAACGCGAATTCGCCGGCGCGGGAACGCCCGCGAAACTCGGTGTGACGCCGACGACCCGACGGCGCAGACCTCCGGAAAGGCCCGACCGTGATCGCGCTCGAGCACGTATCTAAGACGTACGGCGGCGTGCCCGCCGTCGACGACGTCTCGCTGGAGATCCCCTCGGGGCAGATCTACGGCATCGTCGGCCAGAGCGGGGCGGGTAAGAGCACGCTCGCCCGGATGGTCAACCTCATCGAGCGGCCGGATACAGGCCGAGTGGTCGTCGACGGCGTCGATCTGACCGCCCTCGACGCGAACAGCCTGCGCGCGGCACGCCGGCGCATCGGCATGGTCTTCCAGCGGTTCAACCTGCTGGGCAGCCGGTCGGTGCGGGGCAATGTCGAGCTCGCGCTCGAGCTCGACGGCACGTCGAAGGCCCAGCGCCGCGCCCGTGCGCAGGAGATGCTCGACCTCGTCGGCCTCGGCCACCGCGGCGACGCGTCCGTCCACGAGCTGTCGGGTGGGCAGCAGCAGCGCGTCGGCATCGCGCGCGCCCTCGCGAGCGGCCCGAGCGTGCTCCTCTCCGACGAGGCGACGAGCGCGCTCGACCCCGAGACGACGACCGCGATCCTCGACCTGTACCGGCGGATCAACGCCGAGCTCGGGCTGACGGTGCTCCTCATCACCCACGAGATGGATGTCGTGAAGTCGACGTGCGACTCGGCCGCCCTCCTCGAGCACGGGCGCATCGTCGAGAGTGGCCGGCTGACCGACGTCATCCGCACGCCCGGTTCCCGGCTCACATCGCAGCTCTTCCCGCTCGGCCCCATCCCCGCGGGCGCCGACCCGAGCGCGACCGTCATCGACATCACCTTCGCCGGCGGCACCGCCGATCGTCCTGTCATCGCCCGGATCGCCCGCGACCACGACGTCGATGTCTCGCTGCTCGGCGCACTCGTCGAGCAGATCGCCGGCACACAGGCCGGTCGTACCCGCCTCGAGGTGCCCGCGGCCGCGGCATCCGCCGTCATCGCCGACCTGCGCGGTCAGGGGCTCATCGTCGACGTCCTGCGCGACGCCGGCACCGTCACGCCGACAGGCGCGGGCCGAGGGGATGCCGCATGAACGAGCAACTGCTGAACCTGCTGCTGGTCGCCACCGCCCAGACGCTCTACATGGTCGGCGTCGCGCTGCTCGCGACGATCGTCATCGGGCTACCGCTCGGGGTCGTGCTCGTCGGCACGGAACAGGGCCGGTTCCTTGCGACGCCGTTCGGTTCGCGCCGTGCCGGCATCGTGATCAACCGCGTCCTCGACTTCATCGTCAACCTCGGCCGCTCCGTGCCCTTCATCATCCTGATGGTCGCCCTGATCCCGTTCACGCGACTCATCGTCGGCACCTTCATCGGGCCGACCGCCGCGATCGTGCCCCTGTCCGTCGTCGCCATCCCGTTCTTCGCCCGCATGGTCGAGATCGCGATCAAGGAGGTCGACGACGGGCTGCTCGAGGTCGCCGCGTCCCTCGGTGCGAGCCGCTGGCAGCTCGTGACGAAGGTGCTGCTGCCCGAGGCGGCGCCCGCGATGCTGCTCGGCCTGTCGACGACGGTGACCTCGATCATCAACTTCTCGGCCATGGTCGGCACCGTCGCGGGCGGCGGCCTCGGCGACGTCGCGATCCGCTACGGCTACCAGCAGTACAGCTGGATCCACATCGTCAGCGTCATCGTCGTGATCTTCGCGATCGTCATGGTGCTGCAAGGGCTCGCCAGCTGGGGCGCCCGGCGCCTCGCCCGGCGTTCCCCTCGAAGCCGCGGCGCCTCGCGACGTGCCGCACGACGCGCCCGCATCACGACACCGGCATCCTGAACCACCGAACCGCTGCAACACCCGTTCCGCACCGCATTCGCTCCGCACCGCACCCGCATCCGCATCCGTTCCCTGAGAGGACTCCCCCATGTCTCGCACCGCACGCACACCGCTCCTCGTCGCCGCCGTCGCATCGGCCGCTCTGCTGCTGACCGGCTGTGGCAGCTCGGCCGACACCGCAGACGCCGGTTCCGGTGACGGCGACAGCCTCGGCACGATCAAGGTCGGCGCGCTGCAGACGCCCGCCGGCGACATCCTGAACCACATCGCCGAGAACGGCGCCGCCGAGCTCGGGCTCACGATCGAGTTCGTGCCCTTCACCGACTACAACACCCCGAACACGGCGCTCGTGGACGGGTCGATCGACGCGAACCTCTTCCAGAACTCGACGTTCCTCGAGAACTTCAACAGCAACACCGGATCGGACCTCATCAGCGTGGGTGAGGCGTACCTGCCCTCGGCGGCGTTCTACTCCGACAAGGTCGACAGCCTCGACGACCTCGAGGACGGCGCCACGATCGCCATCCCGAACGACCCCACCAATGAGGGACGTGCGCTGAAGCTGCTGGCGCAGGAGGGCCTCATCGAGGTCTCGGACGACGTCGTCGACCTCACCGGCATCACCGACAACCCGCGCGACTTCGAGTTCCAGGAGATCGAGAACGCCACGCTCCCGCAGGCCGTGCCCGACGTCGACGCCGCGTTCGTGACGATCAGCTTCGCGCTGCCCGCCGGCCTCACGGCCGACGAGGCGATCCTCACGGAGGGCGAGGGCAGCCCGTACTACAACGTGCTCGCCACGCGCCCGGACCTGAAGGACGACCCCCGCATCGTCGCGCTCTACGACCTGCTGACCTCGCCCGAGGTCGCCGACTTCGAGAACGAGACCTGGGGCGGCCTCGTCGTGCCCGTCACGCAGGGCTGACACCCGCGGCTCACGCTCGCCGCACATCGCCCGCCCGCCCGCTCAGTAGGATTGTCCCCATGTCGAAGGTCCTCCAGTCCCTGCCCGTCGGCGAGCGCGTCGGCATCGCCTTCTCGGGGGGTCTCGACACCTCCGTCGCCGTCGCCTGGATGCGCGACAAGGGCGCCGTCCCGTTCACCTACACCGGCGACCTCGGCCAGTACGACGAGGACGACATCGCGTCGATCCCGGGCCGCGCGCTGCAGTACGGCGCCGAGGGCTCGCGCCTCATCGACTGCAAGCCGATGATGGTCGAGGAGGGCCTCGTCGCCCTCGCGTGCGGCGCCTTCCACATCCGCTCGGGCGGTCGCACCTACTTCAACACGACGCCGATCGGCCGTGCCGTCACCGGCACGATGCTGGTCCGCGCCATGAAGGAGGACGGCGTCGACATCTGGGGCGACGGCTCCACCTACAAGGGCAACGACATCGAGCGGTTCTACCGCTACGGCCTGCTCGCGAACCCCGCGCTGCGCATCTACAAGCCGTGGCTCGACGCCGACTTCGTCACCGAGCTGGGTGGCCGCACCGAGATGAGCGAGTGGCTCGTCGCGCACGGCTTCCCGTACCGCGACTCGGTCGAGAAGGCCTACTCGACCGACGCGAACATCTGGGGCGCGACGCACGAGGCGAAGACGCTCGAGCACCTCGACGTGTCGCTCGAGATCGTCGAGCCGATCATGGGTGTGCGGTTCTGGGATCCCGCGGTCGAGATCGAGACCGAGGACGTGTCGGTCACGTTCGAGGCCGGCCGCCCCGTCGCGGTCAACGGCGTCGAGTACTCCGACATCGTCGAGCTCGTGATGGCGGCGAACGCGATCGGCGGTCGCCACGGCCTCGGCATGAGCGACCAGATCGAGAACCGCATCATCGAGGCGAAGAGCCGCGGTGTCTACGAGGCTCCGGGCATGGCGCTGCTGTTCATCGCGTACGAGCGCCTGGTCAACGGCATCCTGAACGAAGACACCCTCGCCACCTACCACGAGCAGGGCCGCCGCCTCGGCCGCCTGATGTACGAGGGCCGCTGGCTCGAGCCGCAGTCGTTCATGCTGCGCGAGTCGATCCAGCGCTGGGTGGGCTCCGCGATCAGCGGCACGGTGACCCTGCGCCTGCGCCGCGGCGAGGACTACACGATCCTGAACACCGAGAGCCGCAACCTGTCGTACTCGCCGGAGAAGCTCTCGATGGAGCGCGTCGGCGACTCGGCCTTCGGGCCGACCGACCGCATCGGCCAGCTCACGATGCGCAACCTCGACATCGCCGACTCGCGGTCGCGCCTCGAGCACTACGTCGGCATCGGCCTCATCGGCGGCCCGACGGCCGAGCTCGTGGGCGACCTCGAGCGCGGCGGCGCCGCCGAGATCACCGGCAACGTCGAGCCGACCGACCAGGATCTCGCCGACAAGGTGGATGCCGCGGGCGAGTCCGCCTCGTTCGACTTCGGCGCCGACTGACACGGCGCCGGGCCCGGCGACCGCCCTCACGCGGCGCAGCCCGCCGCATCCGAGTGATCCGACGCGGCACCGGCTTCGACAGCTCCAGCTCGGCTGGTCGCCGACGTCAGTCCGCGCCGAAGATCTCGGGGTCGACGGGACGCAGCCGACGGGGCAGATTGGCGACGACGAGCAGGTACGAATCGGTGACGAGCTCGCGGACGAGTTGCGCCTCCAGTCCCCCGCCGGGATGCAGGGTGATCCAGTGCCGCTTGTTCATGTGGTAGCCGGGTCGGATGTCGTCGTACTGCGCCCGGAGAGCCTCACTGTCGGACGGGTGAGCCTTCACGGTCACGATCTTCTCGCCCTCGCGGTCGGTCTGGAGCATGAACACCTTGCCGCGGACCTTGAAGACGTCCCACTCCGCACCGAACGGGTGCGTCAGTTCGGAGCCGGGCAGTTCGTCCGCCCGCGCCGTGGCCGTCCTCTGCAGTAACTCTCCGTGTCGGTGGTCCATCGCTGATCCCTCCATCGGTTCAGGCTCGTGATCCGGGACGCGTCGGCGGGCTGCCAGACACGGCCCCACCGTAGGCGACGGGTACGACGGCGAGAGAACTTGCACATACGTGTGCACGTTCGTATCATCGACGGGTGACCGACACTGTCTCCACCCGTCGCCCGCGGAAGGATGCCGCCGCCAACCGCGCCGGCCTGCTCTCGGCCGCCGCGCGAACGCTCGCACTCGACCCGAGCGCCTCGGTCGATGCGATCGCGCGCGCCGCCGGCCTCAGCCGCCGCGCGCTCTACGGCCACTTCGACGACCGCGACGCCCTGGTGCGCGAACTCGTCGCCTCGGGCGCCCAGCGCTTCAACGCGATCGCCGCCGACCCCGACCTCCACCTCGACACCGAGCCCGCGCCCGTCGTGCTCGCCCGCCTCACCGGACGCCTGTGGGGCGAGGCATCCCACGTGCAGGTCGCGGCTGCCGTCGCGCTCGACGAACGCCACGTCGAGGACTCCGCGGCGGCGCTCGCCCCGCTCCGTCGCGCGCTGATGAACCTCGTCCGGCGCGGCCAGGACGACGAGAGCCTGCGCACCGATGTCGCCGCCCCGACGCTCGCGCGCCTGATCGAGGAGACCGCGCGCACCGTCATCGTGCGCCTGGACGCCTCGTCGCCCGAGGCGCGATCCCTCGTCGTGCGCGCCGTGCTGTCGATCGCGGGGCTCTCGTGGCGCGAGGCCGAGACGCTCATCGCTTCGCATCCCGACGTCGTGGCGGCGTCCTGATGCGCGTCGAGCTGCGCGAGGTGGCGAAGGGACGACGCGACCTCGCCCTGCCGCCGACGAGCCTCAGCTTCCGATCGGGCCGCGCCACCCTCGCCATCGCCGAGACCGAGCAGCGCCCGACGGTTCTGGGCCTCATCGCGAGCGGGCGGATGCGGCCCGACGGCGGCACCGTGACGCTCGACGGAGCCCGTGCCAGCCGCAGCCTCAGGCACCGGACCGCCCTCGTCGACGCGCCCGACGTCAGTGACGTGCCGCCGAACATCTCGACCGTCGGGGTGGTCGGTGAGGAGCTGATGTTCGCGGGCCGACCCGCCGATCCGCTCTCCGCCCGACGCTGGCTCGACGAGCACGACCTGCGCGCGTACTCGCGTGTTCCGATCGGAGATGTGCCCGCGACCGACCGCATCCGGATGCTGCTCGAGCTCGCGGTCCTGCGGCCCGGCGTCGACGGCCTCGTCCTCGTCTCCCCCGACCGGCACGGCGGCGACCCCCGTGCCTGGTGGGGACTCGCACAGGAGTTCGCCGGCCGCGGCTATGCCGTGCTCGTGATCGCCGGCCAGGCAGCCGCGAACCTCCTCACCGAATCCGACCCCTCCGCGCCGCACCGTCGGCCGCTTCCCAGCGGCATCCGGCTGCGGGGCACCCGCCCGAAAGCCGCCCGATGAAGATCCCCGCCCTGATCAGCGCCGAGCTGCGCCGCCTGACCGCCACCCGGATGTCGGTGGTCGCGCTCATTGCGCTCATGCTCGTGCCCGTGCTCTACGGCGGCCTCTACCTGTGGGCCAACCAGGACCCGTACGGCAAGTTCGCCGACATCCCGGTGGCCCTCGTCGACCTCGACCAGGGCGCGCCCGCGAGCGATGGCGACGGCACGGTCGACTACGGCTCGCAGGTGGCCGATCAGCTCATAGACGACGGAGCCTTCGGGTGGCGGCGCATGGATGCCGCGCAGGCGCGCGAGGCGCTGCGCACGGGCGACGTCGACTTCTCGGTCACGCTGCCCGACGACTTCTCGCTGGCGCTGACGAGCGCGGCGGGCGACGACCCCCATCAGGCGACGCTGGTGCTCGCCACGAACGACGCGAACAACTACCTCGCCTCCTCGATCGGCTCGCAGGCCGTGGAGCGCATCCGCAGCTCGGTGGCCGAGCTCGTCGGTCGCGAGGCCGCGTCGCGACTGCTCACCGGCATCGCCGACATCCGCGTGCAGCTGCAGAACGCGACCGACGGCGCGAACCAGCTGGTCGACGGCGCGGGCCAGGCCCTCTCCGGCGCGAACGATCTCGCCGACGGCACCGGTCAGCTCTCGAGCGGCGCCGTGCAGTTACGTGACGGCGCCGGCAGCCTCGCCGCCGGGGCGTCGCAGCTCGCCGACGGCACGCGTGCGCTCGCGCAGGGGTCGTCCGACCTCGCCACGGGCGCAGCCCAGGTGTCCGACGGCACCGCGGAGATCGCCGGCTATGCCGATCGCGCCCGCAGTGCCGTCAACGAGGCCGCCGGGCAACTGCCTCAGGTGCGGTCGGACATCGCGGCTCTGCTCGCCGACCGCGGACTCGACCAGGCGCAGATCGACGACGTGCTCGCGCGCCTCGATCCGATCGGCGAGCGCCTGCAGTCGGGCGCGACGCGCGTCGACGATGCCGTGGGGCAGATCGATCGTCTCGCCGCCGGGGCTGCCCAGGTCAGCTCGGGTGCCGCGCAGCTCGCCACGGGCGCGGCGCAGGCCGCCGATGGCGCGGCATCCGTGTCGTCGGGTGCGGGTCAGCTCGCCGCGGCGACCGGAGAGGCCGCCGACGGAGCCGCCCGACTCCACGACGGCGCCCGTCAGCTCGCCTCGGGTCTCGGAACCCTCGACGGCGGGCTCGTGACACTGCGCGACGGACTGGACTCGGGTGTCGCGCAGCTGCCCGACTCGACGCCCGGCCTTCGCGATCAGCAGGCGCAGACGATCGCCGACCCGGTGTCGGTCGACTCGGGCAATCTCGCGAAGGCCGGCGACTACGGTGCCGGGCTGGCGCCGTTCTTCGCTGCGCTTGCGGGGTGGATCGGCATCTACGCGCTGTTCCTCATCGTCAAGCCGATCTCACGTCGCGCCGTGACGGCACTGCGTTCGCCCGTGCGGGTGACGCTCGCCGGCTGGCTGACCCCGGCCATGCTCGGCAGTGTCGGCATGGTGGTCCTGTTCGGCGTGCTCTCGTTCGCGCTCGGGTTCGACTTCTCGAGCCCGGTCGGGACGCTGGGGATGCTGCTCACCGCGTCGTTCACCTACGCCGCGATCATCCTCGCGCTCAACGTCTGGCTGGGATCGGTCGGCCAGTTCGTCGGTCTCGTGCTGATGGTTCTGCAGCTCGTGACGGCCGGCGGCACATTCCCGTGGCAGACGCTGCCGGCTCCGCTCGCGGCCCTGCACCACGTGCTGCCGATGGGCTATGTCGTCGACGGGATGCGGCAGTGGATGTACGGCGGCGACCTCAGCCGCGTGAGCCTCGACCTCGCCGTGCTCTTCACCTGGATGCTGGGCGCGTTGCTGCTCGCGGCGATCGGGGTCACCCGGATGACGCATCGCCGCACCCTCCGCGACCTGCAGCCGAGCCTCATCGGCTGACCACCCGGGCTGGCACACTCGGAGCATGGAACAACGCCTCAGCTTCATCACGTTGGCCGTCGCCGATGTGGACCGCAGCGGGGCCTTCTACGTCGACGGGCTCGGCTGGACCCCGATCTTCGTCGGCGACGACGTTCTGATGCTTCCGGTGGCCGATCGCCTGATCCTCTCCCTCTGGTCGCTCGCCGGGTTCACTGCCGAGATCGGTGCAGCGCCGGCGACGGGACTGGCGCCGCTCACCCTCTCGCACAACGTCGCGACGCCCCGCGACGTCGACGCCGTCCTGTCCGAGGCGGCAGCGCTCGGCGC
The DNA here is from genome assembly GCF_049707515.1 of Microbacterium arborescens. Taxonomy (GTDB): domain Bacteria; phylum Actinomycetota; class Actinomycetes; order Actinomycetales; family Microbacteriaceae; genus Microbacterium; species Microbacterium arborescens_B. The sequence continues at coordinate 15,551 of NZ_JBNAFI010000003.1, forward strand.
ACCGGTGACTGCGGGCTGCCGGCGCGAGTGGGGCGGCTACTCGGGCTACTTCGCCGACCCCGACGGCTTCAGGTGGGAGATAGCGGTCAACCCGGGTCCGACGGGAGAGTTCGTCCTCGCACCCGGCCCGAACTGAGCGAGCGTCGCGTGCCGGACGCCACCGCCGAACGCTCCTGACGCGCCGTCGATCGCGCGCATCCGCTCCCGAACGCGAAGGGAATACCCGGTCGACCGGTCCAGACGAGCGGCGGTCCGGTTATCCTCGGTTGACGTTTCGAACGAGGACCCCATGCGACCCAGTCTCCGGATGCCGCCCGCCGCGGCCGCGCTTCTCGCGATGGCGGTCGCCCTGGGGGCGGTCGCCTCCGTGACCGGCAGCGCTCATGCGGCGGAGCCCGAACGCGCCGCGGCCTCCGCGCCCGCCCCGCATCCGGGTCCGAATCCCCTCGCGCGCGGGGCCGCCCTCCCCACCTACTCGGCTGCGGCCGTCGCGGCGGCGGATGCACGAGCGCAGGGTCGCACCGCGGTCGCCGACGCCCTCGACGTCATCGCCCGCACGCCCACCGCCACGTGGCTCGGCGAGTGGTACAGCGATGCCGAGCTCGTCCGCGTACTCAAGGCCGAGACCGCCGCGGCGAAGAAGCAGCGGAAGGTCGCGACCTTCGTCATGTACGCCATCCCGGCGCGCGACTGCGCGGCCCACTCGTCGGGCGGACTCACGCCGACGCGGTACCGCGCCTGGACGAAGCTCATCGCCGACACCCTGCGCGGCACCGGCTCGGCCGTCATCGTCGAACCCGACGCGCTCGCGATGCTCGGCGACTGCGCCGGCCAGGGCCCGCGCACGAGCCTCATCCGGGATGCCGTATCGGCACTCACCGCAGCGGGCGTCGCCGCGTACATCGACGCCGGGAACGCGAACTGGGTGCCTCCGGAGACGATGGCCCAGCGCCTGCGCGACGCCGGCGTGCTGAAGGGCCGCGGGTTCGCCACGAACGTCTCCAACTTCTCGCGGACCGCGACGGAGCAGCAGTACGCGGAGCGGCTGCGCGCGCTGCTCGGCGGCACGCCCCGCTACGTCATCGACACCTCGCGCAACGGCCGCGGGTGGCAGGGCGACTGGTGCAACCCCTCGGGCGTCGGCCTCGGCACGACGCCGCGCGCGGGAGCCCCGGGCTCGGCGCTCGACGCGTTGCTGTGGATCAAGCGACCCGGCGAGAGCGACGGCCTGTGCAACGGCGGTCCCGCTGCTGGCAGCTGGTACGAGAAGGCCGCGCTCGAGCTCGTGCGCAACCGTGCGCGCTGAGCGCACCTCGATCCCTCAGGCCGCACCCCAGGTGACGGCGATGACGGTGACGTCATCCTCCTGCTCGGTCCGGGTGGCGCGGGCGACGAGCTCGTTGACGATGGTCTCGATGTCATCGCGCCCCTCGATGAACTCGCGATAACGGTCGATCGAGTCGAGCGAGCCGCCGAAGAGGTCGAGCACGCCGTCGCTGACGCTGATGACGCTGTCTCCCGGCTGGAGCGAGACCTCCGAGCTGGTCCAGTTGCTCCCCACCCCGATCGGGAGGTGCCCCGATCGGAGGAACACGCTCGTACCGTCGATGCTGCGGATGACCGTGAGTCCGTGGCCGGCGTCGACCCACCGCAACGTGCCGTCGAGGCTGATGCGGGCGTGGAAGCACGTGGTGAACTGTGCTCCGATCGCAGCGGCCGGGCCGGTGTCGAGACCCACGGCCGCACGGCGCAGGGCGGTGGCGGGGTCCGCCTCGTCGAGGCTGCTGCGGATGACGGTGCGGACGGCGGCGGCGATCATCCCCGGTCCGACGCCCTTGCCCATGACGTCGCCGAGGGTGAACGCCGTACCTCCGTCGGGCGTGGCGTACCAGTCGTAGAAGTCCCCGCCCACCGTGCGAGCGGGTACGCAGGCACCGGCCACCCGGAAGCTGCCCGGCAACGACGAGCCGTCGACGGGCTGGAGCGAGCGCTGCACGAGGGCGGCCTGCGAGACCTCGGCCTCGGCGAGGCGCCGGTGCCACTGCGACGTCGTCAGCTTCTGCAGCGAGAGTCGCGACAGCTCGTTCACGACCGCGCCCGCCGCCGCGTAGACCAGCACGGCGATGACCAGGCGCACCGTCTCGCTCACCGTGATGCCGTGCCCGGGCACGAGCACCATCGGCAGCAGCAGTGTCACGCATGTGCCGGCGAGGGGCACGAGGATGCGCCAGCGGCCGGGACCGGCGGCGATCCAGATGACGGGCAGCACGATGATGGCGAGGAACACCGATTGGGTGTCGCCCGTGCCGAACCTCAGGAGCCCGACGGCGATGAAGTCGCCGATCGGGATGGCTATTTCGGCGCGTCGGAGAGCCGGCGACCTGACCATGAGCGCGGCGACCAGCAGCAGCGCCACCGCCAGCGCGGCGCCCTGCCACATCCGGGACGCATCGGTCACGCTCAGCCACGGCATCGCGGCACTTGCGACGGCGGCGCCCACGACGAAGGCGGCGATGATCGCCTGCCGCGCGAAGGGCTCCCATGACCTGCGCGCCGACGCCAGGATCACCGGAGCGGTGTCGAGAACCGCGGCCCGGGTGTCAGGAGGGGCGGACGTCATGCCTCTAGTCAATCGGACGATGACCGGCCGCGGGCGGAATTGCGCGAAACGAACTATTTAGTACAGTCGTGCTAAATAGACGCCCTCGACCTCTCGGAAGGAATCGCCATGATCTTGGCTGCGATCATCGCCTGCGAGGTGGGGTTCTGGGTCGCGATCGCGGGTGGGCTCATCACGCGCTACGTCCTCCACCGCCCGCGACTGGGCGGGGTGCTCCTGCTCGCAGCACCGCTCATCGACCTCATCCTTCTCGTTCTCGTCGCCGTCGATCTGCTGCGCGGCGGCACGGCCTCGTGGCACCACGGTCTCGCGGCGCTCTACATCGGCGTCTCCGTCGCTTACGGACATCGCATGGTCGCCTGGGCGGACGCGAAGTTCGCGACCCGCTTCCGCGGGGCCGCGCCACGGCCCCGGCTGTACGGAGCCGCATACGCCGTGGCGTGCTGGAAGGACGTGCCTCGCACCGTCCTGGCAGCAGCGATCGCCGCGACCATCCTCGGCGGGCTCATCCTGCTCGTCGGCGACGCAGACCGCACGTCGGAACTGCTCGGCTTCTTCCCCGTCTTGGGGGTGATCGTGGGCGTCGACGTGCTTTGGGCGTTCGGCTACTCGGTGTGGCCGAAGCGCCCACCCGCCGCTGCGGCAGGATGAGGTCATGCCCCGCCTCATCGACCACGACGATCGGAACGACGAGATCGCGGCAGCAGCTTTCCGAGTGCTCGCCCGCGACGGCCTGGCCGCCCTGTCGGTTCGGAAGGTGGCAGACGAAGCCGGTATCGCGACGGCATCGCTGCGTCGCGCGTTCCCCACGCAGGACGCCTTGCGCCGATTCTGCTTCGAGCGCCTGCGGACCGCTGTCACGAGCCGCATCCGCGCCGTATCGGGCGAGGGGCGTGAGCGTGCGATGGGGTGGATGCGGGAGCTCCTGCCCCTCGACATGACGCGCCGCGTGGAACTGACCGTCCAGCTTCAGCTGAGCCGGCTCGCGCTCACCGACCCCGGCCTCACGGGCAACGCGCAAGAGCTGCACGAGGGTGTCGGGAGAGTGTGCTCGGCGGTGCTCGACGAGCTGGCGGGAGCAGGCCTGCTCGAACCCGATCTCAACCGCGAGCTCGAGACCGTGCGCCTGCACGCCCTTCTCGACGGACTGGCCCTCCACCTGCTGTGGACCCCGTCGGACGACCCCACCCGCGATGCGGACCGAGTGCTCGCACGCCATCTCGACACGCTCGCAGGGTAGGCGCCTGACCGTCCGGCCGCGCCGGCCCGTTCAGTCGCGGGTGTCGCTGGGTGCCGGCGCCTCGGGACCATCCAACCTGTGAACTCCGCGGGCTGTGTGCTGCAGCCCTGGCTGTCCAACACGGACTGCATGGGGCTCACATCATGCGGATATAGTGCGCGCCCGATGCTCGGTGAGCGGCGAAACTGGACGGCACCGACCGTGTGCTGGAACTCTGGGGGCTACGGAGAAGTCGCCCCCAGCCAGCACCCGTGCTGACTCCAGCAATTTCTGAGCGGAGGTCCGACCATGAGCATTAAAGGGCACCGACCAATCAGAGCCTTCCTCGCGGCCCTGTTTTTCGTGGCTGCAGCGTTCCTCATGGTCGGACTTGCTGCTCAGTATCTGGAAACGAGAGTCAGTGCAGAGGCGCAATGTCAACTCGCTCCGCCTGCCGATGCCTCCTTGACAGAGCAGGCTCTGACACATGCCGAAGCCTCCGCATGGCCCATCGGTCGGCGGTGCACCTGGCTGCTCGCGGACGGCTCCACAGCCACCATTCACTCGAGCTGGACAATCACATTCCTGACAGCTGGTGCCACCGCCGTCTGTCTTTTGCTCGCTATGTGGGCGGGCGGCCTGGCATACCGCACGCGCGATCGAATGATGTGGGTTCTTGCTTTGGTGAGCGTTATCACCCCGGTCCTGACCTGGGTCATCCTTGGCTGGGTCGCTTCCGCATTTCAGTACGCAACTGCAATGTAGCTGAGAGCGAGCAGCCGGGCTGCCGTAGTTCGGAAAGTGTGCTCGGCGGTGCTCGACGAGCTGGCGGGAGCAGGCCTGCTCGACGCGAGTCTCGACCGCGAGCTCGAGACCGTCCGCCTGCACGCCCTTCTCGATGGACTGGCCCTCCACCTGCTGTGGACCCCGTCGGACGACCCCACCCGCGATGCGGACCGAGTGCTCGCACGCCATCTCGACACGCTCGCAGGGTAGGCGCCTGACCGTCCGGCCGCGCCAGCCCGTTCAGTCGCGGGTGTCGCTGGGTGCCGGCGCCTCGGCGAACTCGTCGACGAAGAGCGAGTCCCGGTCGAGCGTCTGGTTCCGGTAGGCCTGGCGCCCCACCATGTGCGCGGACAGCGGCGCCGTGGCGAGCTGGATGAGCGCTACGGGCACGAGGAACGCGACGACCGGCCACGAGTGCAGCGAGACCCCGACGGCGATGCAGATGAGAATGAAGCCGAGCACCTGAGGCTTCGTCGCGGCGTGCAGGCGTGTGGGGACGTCGCGAAAACGCAGCAGACCGATCGCGGCGGTGAGGCACAGGAGGGCGCCCAGGAGGACGAGCACGAGGGCGATGACGTCGGTGATGCTCATGATGCGTCCGTGTTGTCCTTCCGTGCGACGAAGCGGGCGATCGAGATCGAGCCGAACACGCCGACCGCCGCGACGATCAGCAGCACGGGCAGGGTGCGTGTGTGATGGTTGATCGCCATCTCGGCACCGAGCGCGCAGATGACGAGCGTCAGGAGCACATCCGACGCCACGGCGCGGTCGAGGATCGACGGTCCGACGATGATGCGCCAGAGGGTGAGCAGCGCCGAGACGGCGAAGACGACCGAGATGACGACGATGAGCCAGGTCACGAGCGCTCCCTCCGCAGATCCGACAGCTGATGCGCCTGTTCCTTCGACCCGACCGCGCGGACGATGCGCTCTTCCCAGTGCTGGATCTCGCGACGCTGCTGCTCGAGCTGTTCCTGGCTGCGGACGCCGATGGCATGCACGTAGAGGATGCGGCGGTCGCGGTCTATGTCGATGATGAGCGAGCCGGGGATCAGGGATGCCGTCACCGCGACGTGCGTCATGATCAGGTCGTCATCCGTGCGCAACGGAACGGCGATGATCGCGGCTCCCGGCTGACGCCGCGGGTCGATGACCTGCCAGGCCACCAGCAGCGAGCCCTTGACGAGGGAGAGCAGGAACTCCAGGAAGAAGACCAGGCCCCACCAGAGGTTGACCCGACCCGAGAGCTCCACCGGGGGCAGCCGGAAGATGCGGGTGACGAAGAGCGCCACGACGATTCCGGTCAGCGCCGCGAGGACGGTGAACTGGCCCCACAGCAGCATCCAGAGGGCGACGAGCCACACGAAGAACGGCAGCTGTCGCCACAGCGCGGTCGCGGCGTTGCGCTTGGCGGCGCCCCTCATCCCTGCACCTCCCGCTCGAGCTGGCTGATCGTCACCGGCTGCAGGAGCGAGTCCCCGATTGCAGCGCACAGGTCGTACAGCGGCCCGGCGAACACGGTCAGCGCCACCGTGACCGCGACCATGCCCGCCGTGGCGGCCGTCATGATGCGCGGGATGACACGCCTCTGCGTCTGGACGTCGGCGCCCTCGGCATCCCCGAGGTACGCGATGCGCGCGTCGGTCTCGCTCTCGCCCTCACCGGTCTCGTCCTTCTCGCGCCAGAACGACAGGTTCCACGCGCGCATCAGCGCGTACAGGGTGAGCAGCGAGGTGATGATGCCCGCGACGATGAGCACGTACATCAGGGGCGTGCCCTCGTCGGCCGCCGCGTCGAAGAGCGCGTACTTGCCGATGAAGCCCGAGAACGGCGGGAGACCACCGAGGTTGATCGCCGGGATGAAGTAGAGCACGGCGAGCAGCGGCGCCGCGCGCATGAGGCCCCGCACCTTGAGGATCGAGGTCGACCCTGCGCGGCGCTCGACGAGCCCGACCGCGAGGAAGAGGGTCGTCTGCACGACGATGTGGTGGACGATGTAGTAGATCGTCGCTCCGACCGCCGCGGGTGTCGCGATGGCGAGCCCGAAGATCATGTAGCCGATGTGGCTGACCAGGGTGAACGACAGGATCCGTTTGAGCTCGGCCTGCGCGACGGCGCCGAGCACCCCGACGATCATGGTTGCGAGGGCGACGATCAGCAGCAGCGTGTTGACGTCGTTGTCCTGGAAGATCTCGGTCTCGGTGCGGATGATCGCGTAGACGCCGACCTTCGTCAGCAAGCCGGCGAACACCGCCGTGACCGGCGCCGGTGCCGTCGGGTACGAGTCGGGCAGCCAGAACGACAGCGGGAAGACGGCCGCCTTGATGCTGAAGGCCAGCAGCAGCATCAGGTGCAGGACGAGCTGGGTCTCCTGCGGCAGCTCGGTCATCCGCTGCGACAGCTGCACCATGTTGACCGTTCCGAGCGCCCCGTAGATCGCGGCGATGGCGGAGAGGAACAGGATCGACGACACCAGCGAGACGACGATGTAGACGACGCCGGTGCGGATGCGCGACTCGGTGGAACCGAGCGTGATCAGGACGTACGACGCGACGAGCAGGATCTCGAAACCGACGTACAGGTTGAACAGGTCACCCGCGATGAAGGCGTTGAAGATGCCCGCCGAGAGGATGAGGTACGACGGGTGGAAAATCGACACCGGCGTCTCGTCGTCGCCGTCGGCGGCGCCCTGTCCGACCGAGAAGAGCAGAACGGCGAGCAGCACGACGCTCGACACCACGACGAGCAGGGCCGCGAGCCGGTCGACGTAGAGCACGATGCCGAACGGGATCGGCCACCCGCCCACCGACACCGCGATCGGCACGCCGGTGGCGTTGATCGCGTTCAACAGCACGGCCGCGATGACGAGCGTCGCGGTGAGCGTGACGATCGAGACGCCCACCTGGATGCGGCGGCGACGACCGAAGATGAGTGCGACCGCGGCCCCCAGCAGGGGCAGCGTCACCAGGAGGGGGACCAGGGCGCTCATCGGTCTCCTCCGGGGCGATCGGTGGGCGCGTCGTCGCGCAGCGCGTCGAAGTCGCGCGAGTGCAGCACGGTAATGGGCGAGGTGAGGTCGCCGACGAAGTCGGTCGTCGCGTCGTCGTCCTCGTCGGTGATCTCCTGCTCCATCGCCTCCTCGTCCTCGGCCACGCGGCCGCGCACGGCGATGTCGGCCTCGTCGTCCTCGACGGTGTCGGCCTGGCCGAGCTGCCACGAACGGTAGATGAGGGCGAGCAGGAACGCCGACACGGCGAAGGTGATGACGATCGCCGTGAGGGTGAGGGCCTGCGGCAGCGGATCGCTGAACTCGGCCGGATCGTCGGCGGAACCGTAGAACGGTGCGACGCCGGGCGCGCCCATGACCACGAGCAGGAACAGGTTCGCGGCGTTGCCGAGCAGGAGGAAGCCGATGAGCACTCGCGTGAGGCTGCGCTCGAGCATCGCGTAGACGCCGGCGGCGAAGAGCACCCCCATGATGATGATCAGGATCAGCGAGACGTTCATCGGGCGAGCTCCTCTCCGGCTTTGCGCTGACGGTCGACTTCCGCACCGAGCGAGCGGAGCACGTCGAGGACGAGCCCGATGACCACGAGGTAGACCCCGACGTCGAAGATCGTCGACGTGACGAACTCGACGTGGCCGAGGACCGGCAGCTCGGCCTCCCAGAACGTGCTGGTGAGGGCCGGCGCGCCGAAGAAGAGCGGGACGATCGCGGTGCCGACGGCCAGCGCCATCCCGACGCCCAGCAGACGGCCCGCATCGGTCGGAGCCGCGGCACCGAGCTCGTACGGCCCGCCCGCGACGTAGCGCATGACGAGCGCCATGCCGGCGACGAGACCGCCCGCGAACCCGCCGCCGGGCAGGTTGTGACCGGCGAAGAGCAGGTAGAGCGAGACGACGATGATCGTGTGGAAGAGGATGCGGACGATCACCTCGAGCATGATCGACCGGGTCTCGGGGCGGAGCTTCTGCCCTCCCACGAGCCATGCCTGCCGCGACGAGCCCGTGCCGGCCCGCGGACGCGGACCCTCGGCCGTCTCGACGAGCGGGCGCCGCGTGCGGAGCACCCCCGGCGGCAGCGACGAGACGGCCCGCGACAGGGTGTCGGAGCGGTGGGTGACGAACACGAGCGAGGCGACACCGGTGGCGGCGAGGATGAGCACCGACAGCTCGCCCATCGTGTCCCATCCGCGCAGGTCGACGAGGGTGACGTTGACGACGTTCTTGCCGTGACCGATCCCGTAGGCGAGGTCGGGGAAGGCCGTCGAGATGGGCTCGGCGACGCGCGCGCTGGTCGCGACGATCGCCACGAGCGCCATCGTCGCACCCACGGCGAGCCCGAGCAGCGCACGGCCGATCGGCCACACCGAGGCGTTGTGATCGCCCATCCGCGAGGGGATGCGGCGCAGCACCAGCGCGAAGGCGATGAGCGTGACGGTCTCGACGAGGATCTGCGTCAGCGCGAGGTCGGGGGCTCCCGCCGACGCGAAGAGCGCGACCATCCCGAGGCCGGTGACCGACACCAGCACGACGCCGGTGTAGCGCTTGCGGGCGCGCACCGCGATGATGCCCGCGATGATCATCACCGGGGCGACGAAGACCTGCATCGGCGAGTGCCATGCCGCGAGGTCGGCCTGCCAGCCGCCGTGGGCGATGAGCGCCGTGCCCTCGGCCGCGACGAACACGACGAAGATCGTTCCGACGTAGACGGGCAGCGATCCGCGTTGGGTGAGCGACGTCGTCCAGACCGAGGTGCGCACGACCGCGCGCACCGTGCCGTTGTAGGCATCGACGGCGGTGAAGGGCAGCCAGCGGCGCTGCGTGCCGCCGCCGCGGCCGACGAACCAGAACAGCGCGAGACCGGCGAGGATGCTGCCCACCGAGAGGAACAGCGCCGGCTCGAGACCGTGCCACAGCGCGAGGTGGTACTCGTACCCATCGGAGCCGGCCGACTCGGGCATCGTGTCGGCGTAACCGCTGAACGCGGCGTCCAGCAGCGGGGCGGCGATACCGCCGACGATCGACAGCCCGCCCAGCAGCACCGGCGCGGCGAGGAAACCGATGGGCGGATCGGGCCACTCGGTGCGCGGGAGCGTCTCGCCCGCGGCATCCTTCTTCGTCCAGAACGCACCCCAGATGAAGCGCGCACCGTACGCGGTCGTCAGCACCGACCCGAGCACGATGCCGATCAGGGGCGCCAGCGAGGCCGGGTCCCCGCCACCCTCGAGCAGCGACGACAGCACCGCCTCTTTGGCGACGAACCCGATCGTCGGGGCGAGGCCCACCATCGACCCGATCGCGATGATCGAGAACACGGCGAGCGTCGGCGCCTGCCGGCCCACGCCGGAGAGCTCGCGGATGTCACGGGTGGAGAGCTGGCGGTCGATGACGCCGACCACGAGGAACAGCGACGACTTGAACAGCGCGTGGCCGACGAGCAGCGCCAGCCCCGCGAGCGCGGAGTTCCGCTCGCCGTAGCCGAGGACGACGGTGAGCATGCCGAGCTGGCTGACGGTGCCGAAGGCGAGGATGCGCTTGAGGTCTGACTCGCGCAACGCCTGCAGCCCGCCGAGAAGCATCGTGAAGACGCCGAGTCCGATGACCATGGGCCGCCACGGGTCTTCGTGAGCGAAGGCCGGCGCGAGACGGGCGATCAGGTAGATGCCGGCCTTCACCATCGCCGCGGCGTGGAGGTACGCGCTGACCGGAGTCGGGGCCGCCATCGCGCCGGGAAGCCAGAAGTGGAACGGGAAGATGGCGGACTTGCTCAGCGCTCCCACGAGCGTGAGGGCGATCGCCACGTTGAGGAGCGCACCCTCGGGCGGCGGGGCGGAGACGATGGCGCTGAGGCTCGTCGTCCCGTAGAGGACGACGAGCATGACGACGCCGATCAGCATCACGAGTCCGCCGAGGGTCGTGACCAGCAGCGCCTGCAGGGCCGCTCGCCGGCTCGCGCCGCGACCGTTGTAGAAGCCGATCAGCAGATACGACAGGACGCTGGTGATCTCCCAGAACATCACCAGCACGACGATGTCGTCGGTGAGCACGAGTCCGTACATGGCGCCGGCGAAGGCCAGGAGCACGGCTGCGAACTGTCCGACGCCGACCTTCTTGCCGTCGAAGTACCAGCGGCAGTAGATCATCACGAGAGCGCCGACGCCCGTGACGATCAGCGTCATGATCCACGCCAGCGTGTCCATCCGCATCGACAGGGCGATGTCGAGCTGCGGGATCCAGGCGTATGACTCGAACGGAATGCTTCCGCTGAGAACCTCAGGACCGCGGAGCGCGGCATCGAGGAAGGCCCCGATCGGCAGAAGCGCCGCGACGAAGAAGGCGCGAGCCCCAATTCGTCTGATCAACCACGGCAAAACCAGCGGTAGAACCGCGAACGCACCGAGGAAGATCAGCAACAGGCCTCCTCTGGGCGTGGGGGGTCGTGTCACCCATCCTACCGACAGGATGCGGGTGAGCGGCCCACGGGGTCAGGACTCGACAGGCGCTGGGCCCGTCGTGTTCCCGAGACGGAACGTACTCGTGAACCGCTGCGAGTCGGGCGTGTCGCCCCGGAGGAGGGCGGCGACCGCCTCTCCGGCGGCCCGGCCCTTCTGCCAGGCGGGCTGGACGAGGGTCGTCAGCTCGTGCGGCGCGAAGCCGTCGACGACGATGCCGTCGAAACCGGTGATGCTGACGTCCGCCGGCACTCGCAGCCCCGCCTCCTCCGCCGCGCGCAGCACGCCCACGGCGAGCAGATCGCTCTGCGCGACGATCGCGGTCGGCCGGGGCCCGTCGCCGGCGAAGAGGGCGCGCCCCACGGTGACGCCTGCGTCGATCGAGCTGTCGACGGCCGCGTAGGCGGCGGCATCGGGGAACACGTCGCGGAACCCGGCGAGGCGGTCGGCGACGACGTCGACGGAGGTCGTGCTCTCGTCGTCGCGCGACAGCCAGCCCGACTCCGATCCCCACCGCACGGGCATCGTGACGGCGACGACACGGGTGTGGCCGAGGTCGCGCACGTGTTCGGCGGCGACCCGTTGGGCCTCGCGGTTGTCCAGCGCGATGCGCGGCACGCCCTCTCCCCCGTCGCCCTCGATGACCACGACCGGGATGCCGCGTGCGCGAACACTCGCGAGGTGGTCGCGCAGCAGTGTGCTGCATCCGATCAGCACTGCGGCGTCGATGGGAGCGGTCATGAGGGTCGGCTCCCCCGCGACGACGCTTCCCTCGCGCAGGAGCAGAAGGCCGGCGCCGATGGGAGCGACGGCGTCGGCGAGCGCGTCCATCGTCATACGCATCACGGGGTCGCCGAAGACACTGCCGAGCCGGCCTCCGCTGACCACGCCGATGATCCCGCTGCGCCCCCGGCGAAGCGACGCCGCGCGCGGGTCGGGTCCGAGGTACCCCAGTTCGGCGGCGGCCGCGAGCACCTTCGCGCGCGTCGCGTCGCTCACGGGCGTCTTGCCGCTGAAGACGACGGATGCCGTCGACGGCGACACCCCGGCCGCTCGCGCGACATCCGAGATGGTGGGCCGACGTGCGTTCACGCCCTGATCGTACCCGGCCGTAGTGAAACGTCGAATCGATTCGGTACGCTGACCCGGTGACCGACGTGCTCTCCCGATCCGTGTACCTTCGCTGGCGCAATGCCGTCTTCGCGATCTTCGCCGCGAGCGGGCTGAGCATCGCCACATGGGCCGCACGCGTGCCCTCGATCAAAGAAGACCTCGGAATCGAGAACCGCGAGATCGGCCTGGCGCTGCTCGCGATGGGGATCGCCTCGATCCTCGGCCTCTCCGCCAGCTCGGTGGTCATCGCGCGGGTCGGCACCCGCACGGGCATGTTCGGGGTGCTCATCACGCTGTCGATCGGCCTGGCGATCCTGGGGCTCGGAAGCGGCTTCTTCCACTCCTACGCCATGCTCATCGCGGGACTCGCGCTGTTCGGATTCGGCAACGGATGCCTCGACGTGATGATGAACGTCGACGGTGCCGCCATCGAGACCCAGTCGGGCAAGACGATCCTGCCGCTGTTCCATGCCTTCTTCAGCTTCGGCACCGTGATCGGCGCGGGCGTCGGAGCCATCGCCGCGGGACTGCGCATCGGTGTCGCAGTCCACGCGGTCACGATGGCGGCTCTCATCGTCGTTCTCGCGATCGTCGCGATCGCGAACGTCCCGCGCCGGGCCGTCACAGATGCCGTCGCCGCCGACGCCGCCGCAGACGGCGACACCGCCGCGCCGCATCCGGACGCTCCCAAGCCCGGCTGGCGCCAGCGCCTCGCGGTGTCGCTGTCGGCCTGGCGCGAACCGCGCACCTACACGCTCGGCATCATCATGCTGGGCATGGCCTTCGCCGAGGGCGGCGCGAACGACTGGCTCGCGCTCGGGGTCATCGAGCACGAGGGCGGGACGGCGGCCATCGGCGCCGCGGCGCTCACCGTCTTCAGCGTGTCGATGACCGTTGTGCGGGTCTTCGGCGGCCCCCTCGTCGACCGGTTCGGCCGCGTCGCGACGCTGCGCGTGCTCGCTGTCGCCGCGACCGCCGGCATCCTGCTGTTCATCCTCGCCCCGAATCTGCCGCTCGTCTTCGTCGGTGCCGCCCTGTGGGGCATCGGCGCATCGCTCGGCTTCCCCCTCGGGATGTCGGCGGCCGCCGACGACCCCGCCCGCGCGGCGGCCCGTGTGAGCGCGGCGGCCACGATCGGCTACGTCGCGTTCCTCTGCGGGCCGCCGATCCTCGGGTTCATCAGCGACCACATCGGCCTGCTGCCGACCCTGTTCATCCTGGTCGTGCTGGTCGCGGCCTCCGGTCTCGCGTCGTCGGCAGCCAAACCGCTGCCCGGAGCCAAGGTCGGCGCCGGCCGCCACTGACCCGTCGCGTGGCCCGCGCAGGCCTGAGCCCCGAGGTCCCAATTGAGCCGGGTATCCCGCCGCCATTCCCGGCTGAACTGGGACCTCGAGGCTGCGCTGGAGGCCCATGGGCGCGGACGCGCGGTCGCGCGAACGGGCGGGCGCGCCGTCGCTCTGCCAGGATCATCCGCAATGACGATCTCCACACAGTCCTGGCATCACCCGGACCCCGACACGGGCGTCCGTCTCGACATGATCCCCGAGCAGGTGCTGCATGCCCTCGGTGCGGGCGACGCCGCGAGCCTCGACCAGTTCTACGCCACTCCGTTCCTCACCGGCGCGGAATGCGACTGGCTGTGGCGGATCCGGAGCGCGCAGGTGCTCGCGTCTCCGGGCGACTCCCCCTGGGTCACCCGCTTGATCGTCGATCCGCTCGTCGACGTGCCCGTCGGGATCGCGGGCTTTCACGGGCCACCCGACGAGACCGGGATGGTGGAGGTCGGATATCGCGTCGACCCCCCGCTCCGGCGCCACGGCTACGCCCGCCGAGCCCTCGAGATCCTGCTGAACGTCGCACGCGAGCATCCCGAGGTGCGAACGGTCCGCGCCACCATCAGTCCCGACAACGCGGCTTCACGCGCGCTCATCGACGGTTACGGGTTCGTCGAGCGCGGCGAGCAGTGGGACGACGAGGACGGTCTCGAGATCATCTACGAGGTCACGGCGGATGCCGCATCGCGGCCCGGTCGGGACGGGACGCCCGCCGGCGGCGAGAGCGAATAGGCTCGTCGGGTGCGTCTGGTCATCGCCCGCTGCTCCGTTCAATACACGGGGCGCCTCAATGCTCACCTTCCGCTGGCTACCCGGCTGCTGGTGCACAAGGGCGACGGCAGTCTGCTCGTGCACTCCGACGGCGGGTCGTACAAGCCGCTGAACTGGATGAGCCCGCCGTGCACGCTCACCGTCGAGACGCCGGAGGACGACCCGGATGTCGAGGAGCAGGTCGTCGAGCAGTGGCGGGTCAGTCACGCGAAGTCGGGTGACACCCTCGTCGTTCGGATCTACGAGATGATCCACGACTCCTCGCACGAGCTCGGCGTCGACCCCGGCCTCATCAAGGACGGCGTCGAGGCCGACCTGCAGCGGCTCCTCGCCGAGCAGGTCGAGGTCATCGGCGAAGACCTGACGCTGGTGCGGCGCGAGTTCCCCACCGCGATCGGCCCCGTCGACCTGCTGCTGCGCGATCCGGCGGGCGGCACGATCGCCGTCGAGGTCAAGCGCCGCGGTGACATCGACGGCGTCGAGCAGCTGACCCGCTACCTCGAGTTGCTCGGCCGTGACCCCCACCTCGCGCCCGTCACCGGCGTGTTCGCGGCTCAGGAGATCAAGCCGCAGGCCAAGGTGCTCGCCGCCGACCGCGGCATCCGCTGCGTGACGCTCGACTACGACGCCATGAAGGGCATCGAGTCGGGCGCGCCCCGCCTGTTCTGACGGGGCGCGCACGAGGGCTCAGCCGCCGAGCTTCGACAGCTCGGCGAACTCCTCGTCGGTGAGCTCGATCTCGGCGCCACGGAGGTTGTCCTCGAGGTGCGCGACGCTCGACGTGCCGGGGATGGGAAGCATCACCGGCGAGCGCTTGAGCAGCCACGCGAGCGCGATCTGGGCGGGGGATGCCTGCTTGCGCTCGGCCAGCTCGCTCAGCGGCGAATCGGCCCCGGTCAGCCCACCGGTGGCGAGCGGGAACCACGGGATGAAGCCGATGCCCTGCTCCTCCGACCAGTCGAGCAGCTCCTCGGCGTCGCGCTTCTGGAGGTTGTAGAGGTTCTGGACCGTCACGATCGTCGCGATCTGCTGCGCGGCCTTCACCTCGTCGACCGAGACCTCCGAGAGGCCGATGTGGCGGATCTTGCCCTCGTCCTGCAGCTTCTTCAGCTCGCCGACCTGATCCTCGAGCGGCACCTGCGGGTCGATGCGGTGCAGCTGGAAGAGGTCGATGCGCTCGAGGCCGAGACGGCGGAGGCTCATCTCGGCCTCCTGACGGAGGTATTCGGGACGACCGACCGGCGGCCACTCGTTGGGGCCCGTGCGCGTCAGCCCGGCCTTGGTGGCGATGATCACATCGTCGCCGTAAGGGTGCAGCGCCTCCTTGAGGAGCTCCTCCGCGACGTAGGGACCGTACGAGTCGGCGGTGTCGAAGAAGTTCACGCCGAGTTCGACGGCGCGCTTGAGGACGCGGATCGCCTCATCGTGATCCTTCGGGGGACCCCAGACACCGGGGCCGGTGAGCTGCATCGTGCCGTAACCGAGGCGGTTCACCTCGAGGTCGCCGCCGATGCGGAAGGTGCCGGAAGCGTGGGCTGAGGACGTGCTGGAAGTCGTCATGGGAGGTCCAGCGCCCGGAGGGCGCGAGACATTCCCCCGCGGCGCGGAACGTAGGGTGGAGTCATGACCCGATCGCCGTTCTCCTGCGTCCTGTGGGACATCGACGGCACGGTCGTCGACGCGTCCGAAGGCATCCTCCGCCGACTCACGATCACGCTCGACCACTTCGGTCACCCTGCGCCGACGCACGATCAGCTCATCGACTGGATCGGCCCGCCCATGCACGAGTCGTTCCAGAGGAACCTCGGGATGACGCCGGAGAAGGCGACGGAGGCCGTGTCGTTCTACCGCGTGCTCGGCAAGGCCGACGGCTACACGACGGGCGCGCGACTCTACCCCGGCGTCGCCGACCTCATCGTCGAGCTGAACGAGGCGGGGGTGCCGCAGTCCACGGCCAGCTCCAAGCCCGAGATCCAGGTGCGTGCCCTCATGGAGCACTTCGGCCTCGCCCCGCGGCTGCGCGAGATCGTGGGAGCGACCAGTGACGAGAAGACACTGAGCTCGAAGGCCGACATCGTCGGCGAAGCGCTCCGTCGGCTGAAGGCCGACGGCGTCGACGTGTCGCGTCCCGTGCTCGTCGGCGACCGTCACCACGATGTCGAAGGCGGCGCCGCGCAGGGCGTGCCCGTCATCTTCGTGTCGTGGGGCTTCAGCACGCCCGACGAGGCCCGCGGCGCCATCGGCGTCGCCGCTGACATCGACGAGCTGCGCGCGCAGCTGATGCCCACGGACTGACAACCGGGGTCCTCCCCCATTCGACGCCCGGGCTGCGTGCCAGAAATGCAGCGCCCGGGCGTCGACGGATCCCCCCGGATACGTCACGCAGAGCGTGACGGGGACAACTGTACTGATGTTCGCGCCGCACCGATACCCGCAGATGAGACGGATTTCATCCGCGTAGCGTGCGGGGGTGGCACATGTGGATCTCCGACCCTTCGACGACGACGACGCGGATGCCGTGTTCGAGATGATGCGCGATCCGGATGCGGTGCGGCAGGCGGCCTTCACCGCCGACGATCCGTCCGACCGCGCGGCGTTCGACTCGTGGCTCGAGCGGCACCGTGCCGACGATCGCGTCACGATGCTGGTCGTGACCGCCGACGGCGGCTTCGCCGGGACCGCCGCGAGCTTCACCGTCGACGGCGACCGGGAGGTCACCTACTGGATCACCCGCCATGCGCGGGGACGGGGTGTCGCCTCCGCCGCCCTCCGACTGCTCGTCGCACGCGAGGCCGAGCGGCCGCTCTACGCCCGCGTCGCCGCCGACAACGAGGCATCCATCGCCGTGCTCCGCAAGAACGGATTCAGTGAGATCCGGCGCCAGCGCGCGTACGCCCCCGCCCGCGGCGAGGAGATCGACGAACTCGTCTTCGCCCTGCCGCCGACCCTCGACGGCATCTGACGGCCGGGTCTACATCCGGGCGAGCGCGGCGAGCTCGGCGCGTGAGGCCGCGCCGGCCTTGCGCAGCAGGTTCGACACGTGGAATTTGACGGTGTTCTCGCTGACCCCGAGAGCATCGGCGATGTCCCGATTGCGCCGGCCGGCGGCGATGAAGCGAAGCACATCGCGTTCGCGCGGGCTCGCCTCGAAGCCGTCGGGCACCTCCCCGGGGATCGCCGGCGGATCGAGCGGCAGCTGGATGTCGACCTCCGACCCCCATC
Organism: Microbacterium arborescens; assembly: GCF_049707515.1. Taxonomy (GTDB): domain Bacteria; phylum Actinomycetota; class Actinomycetes; order Actinomycetales; family Microbacteriaceae; genus Microbacterium; species Microbacterium arborescens_B. Next base: position 33,070 of record NZ_JBNAFI010000003.1, read on the forward strand.
CTTTCGTGGAGGTCACGGCGAGGTGTCCGGAGAGCGACGAGACGATCTCGGCCACCGGGCGCAACGCGTCGTCGTGGCGCGTCAGCTCTCCGTCGCCGTCGTCGCGGATGCCGATGAGCAGGTGCAGTCCGTCGCAGTCCCACTGGATGCGGATGCGCGAGGTCTCGGCGCGGTCGACGATCGCCAGCACGGTGCTGCGCACGATCGTGCGCGCCGCATGGGCGATCTCGCCCGGCAGCGCGCGACCGTTCGCCGGCGGCTCGACGAACTGCACCTCCAGATCGCTGTACCGAACGAGGGGTCGAAGGTCGCCGCGCAGACGCTCGAAGGCACCGACGACCGGCTCGAGCGCGGCCCCCTGCTCGTCCGTCTGCACCCGCAGGCCGACGAGCGCACCCGCTGCGACATCGACGGCCACAGCGCGGGCCGCGCGATCGTCGAGGCGCGGCGATCGCAGTGTCGCCAAGAGCGACTCGAGGGTGAGCGCGTACCGGTCGCGCTGGTCCGCGAGCGCCCGGGCGTGGTCGGCGGCGGCGCGGCGCGCGGCGGCGGAGGAGATCTCGTCCAGGTGCATGACAGCCCACACTACCCACCCCACCCGTTCGGGTAGTCGGAACCACCCAACCGGGTGATCACGACATCCGGAGCATCCGCGCACACTGGAGCCCATGCCCGAATCGACCGCGTCCCCCTCGGTCGCGCACTCGTCATCCGCCGCCGTGTCCCTCGTCGCGAACGAGCTGCTGCGCGCCGCCGAGCGCACCGCCGTCGCCGCCGCACCCGCGCTCGACCAGCTGGCCGACGCGCTGCTCGCCGCCGATCGCGTGTTCCTCACGGGAGCGGGCCGCTCGGGCATCGCGCTGCGGATGACGGCGATGCGGCTCATGCACCTGGGCCTCGACGTCCACGTGGTGGGTGAACCGACCGCCCCGGCGATCCGCGCCGGCGACCTGCTGCTGACGGCCAGCGGGTCCGGCAGCACCGAGAGCGTGGTGCGCGCAGCCCGAACGGCATCCGATGAGGGGGCAGCCGTCGCCGCCATCACCGCGGACGCCGGGTCCGCCCTCGGCCGACTCTCCGACGTCGTGGTCGTGGTGCCGGCCGCGCAGAAGCTCGACCGCTCGGCCGCAGCCTCGCGCCAGTACGCCGGGAGCCTGTTCGAGCAGCTCGTCATCGTCATCGGCGACGGTCTGTTCCACGCGATGTGGGGGCGGCAGGGAACGAGCGCCGACGAGCTGTGGCCGCGCCACGCCAACCTCGAGTGACCCGGCCGACCGCGTCAGCCCGCCGCCGGACCACCAACCCCGACCACCCCGACCACCCCACGGATAGGACACCTCATGAAGCTGCAGTTCGCCATCGACACCCTCTCGACCGAGAAGGCTCTCGAGCTCGCCGCGGCCGCCGCCGCGCACGTCGACATCCTCGAGCTCGGCACCCCGCTCATCAAGAGCGAGGGACGCTCGGCGATCACCGCGCTCAAGAACGCGCACCCCGACAAGGTGATCTTCGCCGACCTGAAGACGATGGATGCCGGTGAGCTCGAGGCCGATCTCGCCTTCGACGCCGGCGCCGATCTCGTCACCGTGCTCGGCGCGGCCGACGACAGCACGATCGCCGGCGCTGTGAAGTCAGCCGGCGCGCGCGGGAAGGGCGTCGTCGTCGATCTCATCGGCGTCGCCGACAAGGCTGCGCGCGCCAAGGAGGTCGTGGCTCTGGGCGCCGAGTTCGTCGAGGTGCACGCGGGCCTCGACGAGCAGGCGCTGGAGGGCTACTCCCTCGACACGCTGCTGCGCGCCGGCGAAGCGTCCGGCGTGCCGTTCTCGATCGCCGGTGGCGTGAACCTCAGCACGATCGCCGCCGTGCGCGACTCGGGAGCCCAGGTCGCCGTCGTCGGCGGCGCGCTCTACGGCGCCCCCGACGTCAGCGCGGCAGCGGCCGAGCTGCGCGCCGCCATCGGCTGAAGTCTGGCGGGCCAGGATTCGGATGACTACGGTCTCGCACCATGACCGACCACGCCGTTCCAAACCTCCCGTCCCGTGACTTCGAGGTCACGAGCGCGTTCTACGGCGGCTTCGGGTTCCGCCAGGACCACCGGAGCGAGGACTGGCTGATCCTCAGCCGAGGTACGGTCCGATCGGAGTTCTTCCCCTACCCCGATCTGGTGCCCGAGGCGAGCTCGTTCATGTGCAGCATTCGCGTCGACGACGCCGATGAGTTCTACCGACGCGTCCGCGAATCGGGCGTGACCGAGACACCCCGGGGGATGCCGCGGCTGCAGCCCATCGAACCGCAGCCCTGGGGTCAGCGCGCCGGCTTCCTCGTCGATCCCGACGGGACGCAGCTGCACCTGATCGAGAACATCGACCCGTCGGCGGCGGACCCGACCCGGCGGGACTGAACCGATGGCCGGAAACGACGAAACCGGCACGATCAGAGGCGGCCACCTAGCTCTGCACGTCACCTGCTGCCCCGAGCACCCGCTCGAGCAACGACTCGGTCTCGTCGGCCGCTCCACCGAACATCCCCATCCGCCCGAGCGGGAGCGACCCGACCATGGCGATCATCTCATCGACGCCCTCGCCCATCGACCGCCCCAGCGCTTCCCGCAGGACCGGCCCCGCTCCGGGATCGGCGAGCGCCTCCTCGATCGAGGATTCCCGAGTGAGGGGCAACGACACGTCATCCCCCGTGACCGGGAGGCTGAGCGTACCGCGCACGTCGCGGCTCGATGCGGCGACGTCGACGACGTAGTCGCCGCCCTCGACGACCCAGCGATCGAAACGGACGTCCCAGTAGGCGAGGTCTGCTCGGCGCACGATGAGCGTGACGGTGCGACGCTCCCCCGCGTCGAGCTCGACCGAGGCGAACGCTTTGAGCTCCCGGACGGGGCGTTGCACCCGGCCCGCCGGCAGCGACGTGTACACCTGCACGACCTCGCGTCCGGCGCGCGAGCCGGTGTTGGTCACCTCGACCGTGACCTCGACATCGCCGTCGCCGCGAACCTGCGCGGAGAGATCGCCGTAGGCGAAGGTGGTGTACGACAGACCGTGGCCGAACGGGAAGGCGACCGGCAGTCGACGCGCGTCGTACCAGCGGTACCCGACGAAGAGCCCCTCGCCGTAGCGGACATGGGAGAACTCCCCGGGGAAGTCGAGATAGGCCGGGGTGTCCTCGATGCGAACCGGGATGGTCTCGGCGAGCTTGCCCGACGGTGACACGACCCCGTACAACACGTCCGCGATCGCGCCTCCGCCAGCCTGGCCCAGGAGCCAGCCCTCGACCAGAGCCGGCACGCTGTCGGCGAACGGCAGCGCGACCACACCGCCGTTCGACAGCACGACGACGGTCCTCGGGTTCGCCTCGACGACGGCGTCGACCAGTTGCCGCTGCACGGCGGGCAGATCGATGTCGTCGCGGTCGAACCCCTCGGATTCGAGGCGCGCGGGCAGGCCCAGGAACAGAACGGCCACATCGGCGGCAGATGCCGCGGCGACCGCCTCGTCTCGCAGCCGGGCCTGCTGCTCGTCCGCGGCGTCGGCCTCGATCGAGAACCCGGCCGCGGCCGTGACCGCAGCGGTGGCGATACGGCGGATCTCGTCCAGCGCGACGTCCAGGCGCGTCGGGTTGATCTGCGACGAGCCGGCACCCTGGTAACGCGGGTCGGTCGCGAAGGCTCCGATGACGGCCACCGACGTGTCCGCCGCGAGCGGCAGCAGGTCGCCGTCGTTCTTCAGCAGCACGATCGACCGGCTCGCGGCATCGCGCGCCAGGGCGTGGTGGGCGTCGGCGTCGAGCGGCCCGGTGATATCGGCTGCCGTCGACCCGGACGCCTTGCGGACCAGCTCCAGCGCGCGACCGGCCGCAACATCGACGACGGCCTCGTCGAGCTCGCCACCGCGCACGGCTGCGACGACCTGCGCGTCCGTGCGCCCGTCGCTGGAGGGCATCTCGAGATCGAGTCCCGCTGCGAGCCCGGCGACGCGATCGTTGACCGCGCCCCAGTCGGACACCACGAGTCCGTCGAACCCCCACTCGTCGCGCAGCACCTGCGTCAGCAGCCACGGGTCCTCGGACGCGTAGACGCCGTTGATGCGGTTGTACGAGCACATGACCGTCCACGGCTGCGCATCCTCGACGACACGCTGGAAGCCTCGCAGGTAGATCTCGCGGAGCGGTCGGGCATCGATGTCACTGGAGACGCGCATGCGGTCGCTCTCCTGGTTGTTCGCGGCGAAGTGCTTGAGCGAGGACCCGACGCCACGCGACTGGATGCCGCTGACGATGGCGGTCCCCAGTACGCCAGAGACCACGGGGTCCTCCGAGAGGTATTCGAAGTTCCGGCCGCACAGCGGCGAGCGCTTGATGTTGATGCCGGGGCCGAGGAGGACCGCGACGTCCTCGATCGCCGCCTCCGTGCCCATCGCCTCACCGACGCGCCGCGCCACCTCGGGGTCCCAAGACGATCCGAGGGCGACCGCGGGCGGGAAGCAGGTCGCCGGCACGCTGTCGCCCAATCCCAGGTGATCGCCGCCGACGCGCTGCTTGCGCAGTCCATGCGGCCCGTCGGTGAGCATCAGCTCGGGCACCCCGACGCGTTCGATCGGCTTGGTGAACCAGAAGCTCGCTCCGCTCGTCAGTGACGCCTTCTCTTCGAGGGTCAGGTCTGACACCGATGTGTCCATGGTGGCGATTCCTTTCGGGGGACGACGAGCTTCGCCGCCGGTCGGCTGATGTTACGGCGAGGTTGCGCGGGGTAGCGCCGACGGCTACTTTATCCAAAACCAACCGATGGTTGGTTTTTGTCTGACTCAAGGAGGCGTCACTTGTCCATCGCGCACCCCTCACCGGCTGATCCGCCCCTGACGCGACCGGTGAGCACCATCCCGGTGGGGCCCAAGTACTTCATCGGCCTCTTCGCCGCTCAGTTCGGGCTCTTCATCGCCCTGCTGACGCCGGTTCTGCTGAGCATGCAGTTGAAGGCTCAGGAGATCGCCCCCGACGGCGCGGCCGAGCTGATCGCATCGGTCCTTCCTTTCGGCGCGCTCGGTGCCCTCCTGGCGAATCCCCTCGCGGGCCAGCTGAGTGATCGCACTCGCACGCGCTGGGGCCGTCGTCGCCCGTGGCTCATCGGCGGCATCCTCGCGTTCCTGGTGTTCCTCGCCGTCGTCGCCTTCGCGCAGAACCAGCTGGTGCTCACGATCGGCTGGGTCGGCAGCCAGGTCGCCGCCAACGCGGTGCTCGCGGCGCTCGTCGCCAGCTTCGCCGACAACGTTCCGGAGTTCCAGCGCGGCAAGGGGTCGAGCATCATCGCCGTCGCCCAGAACGTCGCGATCCTCACCGGCACTTATGCCTCGGTCCTCCTCGTGGGGAACCTCCCCGTACTGTTCATCGTCCCCGGCATCCTGGCCGTCATCGCGATCGTCTGGTACGCGCTCGTCGCCCGCGATGAGGTGCCCGACTACCGGATCCGACCGCTGAATCTCGGCGCGCTGATCGGATCGTTCTGGACCAACCCCATCAAGAACCCGGACTTCGGCTTCGCCTGGTGGTCCCGCTTCCTCATCACCCTCGGCACGTTCATGTTCACGACGTTCCGTCTGCTCTACATGCAGGAGCACCTCGGGCTCTCGGTCGGCGACGCGACACTCGCCGTCGCGAACGGCGTACTCATATACACGGTCGCGCTCCTGGTCAGCTCGGTGATCTCGGGCTGGCTGAGCGACAAGCTGGGTCGTCGCAAGATCTTCGTGGGCGGTTCCACGGCCGCGACCGCCGTGGGATTGATCGTGCTGGGGCAGGCCGACAGCGTGGCCCATTTCTACCTGGCCGAGCTTCTCCTCGGGCTCGCGTACGGAATCTACACCGCGGTCGACAACGCCCTAATCATCGACGTTCTGCCCGATCCCGAGCGTCCGGGCAAGGACCTGGGCGTCATCAACATCGCCAACGCCCTGCCGCAGTCAGTGGCCGCGCCCTTCGCGCTGTACTTCCTGACGATGGGCATCACCGCCGGTCAGGAGTACAACTACACCGCGATGCTGTGGGCGGCGGGGGCGGTGACGCTCGTCGGCGCGCTGGTGATCATCCCCATCAAGAAGGTGCGCTGACCCGTCGCATCTGGTGCGGCGGCTACGGCCTCAGCCGCGGTCGCCGCACCCGCACTCGTGAGGCCGCAGCAGCCGCGCGAACGTCTGGAGGGTCGCCTGCAGTCGCACCGACGGGTCGAGCAGCCACTGCACCTGCAGACCGTCCGAGGCCGCGACGATCAGGGCGGCGACCTCGGCTGCATCGACGTCGGAACGGATGCCGCCGGCTCGCTGATCCTCGCGCAGCCGCTCGGTCAGCGAATCCCGCACGCGGTCGAACCGGTCGGTGAAGAACTGGCGACTGCTGCCGCCCGCCGCCTCGAGCGAAGCGGCCAGCAGGGTCGTGTAGAGCTCGACGAGACCGGGCACGTCGGCGTTCTGCATCGCGGCTTGCACAATGAGGTCGACGGCATCGGACGAGGCGTCGGGATCCGTGGCGCGCTTACTCTCGGCATGCTCGTACACGGCGACGAGCATCTGCTCGCGTGAGTCGAAGTAGTGCAGCAATGCGGCATGCGATACGCCGATGGCGTCCGCGATCCGGCGCAGGCTCGCTCCCCCGGCGCCCCGCTCGGCGAACACCTCGATCGCGCGGTCCAGGATCTCCAGGCGCCGCGCGACTCCTTTCGCATAGGAGCCCGGGCGTCCGATGACCGCGTAATCACTCATGGATCCGACCTTAACGGCCACCCCGGGGCACGCCGACGAGCCCGGCACGCGCGTACTGGAGGCATGGGGTGGGGGGCCCGCATGCTCGCACCGCGCTCAGTCCGTGATGGGCGGAACCGGCACGTTCAGATCCAGGCGCCACCCGCCCTCCGGCGTGGGGCCGGTCCGCAGGGAGCCGCGCAGGAGCTCGATGCGCCCGGTCACCCCTGACAGGCCCCAGCCGAGGCCGAGGCCGGCCACCGGGACTCGTCCGTCATCCGCGCGACCGTTCTCGACGACGAGCGAAAGTCGATCGAACGAGTGATGAACCGCCACCCTCACCGGCGCACCCGGCGCGTGCTTGGCCGCGTTGGTCAGCGCCTCCTGGACGCACCGGTACACGGATGTCGATACGACAGCCGGGAGGTCGGCGAAGTCGCCCTCGGCGACCAGTTCGACCTCCGTGCCACGCTTGCGCCAGTACGAGATCAGCTCGTCGAGCCGGCGGAGGTCTGCGGTCGCCTCCGGCAGCTCCGTGCCGACGGCTCGGAGGTCCGAGAGCGCCCCCGCGAGGCTCGCCGCAGCGAATTGACCCTCGCTGCGCACATCCGCCATCAGCTCGCGCGCGTCGTCGGGCCGGCTGACCGCCATCTGCAGCGCCGCATCGGTCAGCGTGATGAGGCCCGCGATGTGCTGACCGGCCACGTCGTGCAGCTCCTGCGCGATACGCGCGCGTTCGCGATCCCGAGCCTGTTCGACGCGGTGCTCGTGCTCGCGCTCGGCGATCTCCGCCCGCTCGCGGGCGCGCGCCGTCCGACGCTTCCGAGCGCCCCACCAGATGCCGAGGGCGACCGCGCCCGCCGCAGGTGCGACGAAGGTCAGCCCCTCCCCCAGCGAGAACACCAGCGTGAAGCTGACGTCATCGCCCAACGACAGCGCCCACAGGGTGACGGTGACGACCGTCGCGATCGAGACGCCCACCAGCCACAGGAGCGAGATCAGCGCGGGACGACGTGCCGCGAGGAAGAAGAGGCTCAGCGCGATCACGAGCTTCATACTCGACAACCAGCTCGGCACGTCGAGCCCGACCACGAGCGCGAGGTAGACCGCGGTGGCGACGACGACGGTGACCTCGGGTCGGCGGTCGACGAGGAGGAAGACCAGGGCCTGAACGGCGCATCCCGCGAGCAGGAGCGTGATGCCCACCCCCGCAGGGATGACCAGCGGCCAGCCGAGCTGCGCCGTGACGAGGTCGACGATGGGGACCATCAGGCTCTGCACCACCGTCACGACGAACACGGTGGTCACGAACACGGCGCCGCTCCGAGCGGAACCGAGCAGGCGCTCACCGTCGTCGCGCTTCATCGCCGGGCCGGCCGGCTTCGATTTCTCGTACACATTCATCTCCCGGATACGGCGAAGGCCTCCGAACAGTTCCCCGTTCGGAGGCCTTCATCTCGCTGTGCGCGAGGGGGGACTTGAACCCCCACGCCCTTGCGGGCACTGGCACCTGAAGCCAGCGCGTCTACCTATTCCGCCACTCGCGCGAGACCGCGTTTCCACGGACTCAACTTCCCGAGGATATCACGCCCGGGGATGCTTCCCCGCCCCGATCCGGGCCCCAATGCATCGTCCGTTCAGGCTGCCTGACTACGATGAAGCAACCATCCGCCTGCCTGAGGAGCCCCGTGGGACTACTTGACAGCTTCGAGAAGGGTCTCGAGCGTGCCGTCAACGGCGCCTTCGCGAAGACCTTCCGCAGCGGCGTCCAGCCGGTGGAGATCGCATCCGCCCTCCGCAGCGAACTCGACAAGAAGGCGGCGGTCGTCAGCCGCGACCGCATCCTCGTCCCGAACGCCTTCACGGTGCGCCTGTCCGACAGCGACGCCGAGCGGATGCAGGCGATCGGTCCCGCGCTCCTCGACGAGCTCCGGGGCTTGGTCGAGAAGCACGCCCGTGCCCAGGGCTACTCGTTCTCGGGCGCGGTGACCGTGACCCTCGACGCGGACCTGCAGCTGTCGACGGGCACCGTGCGCGTCGACTCGAACTCCCACGCGGGCGCCCGGGTGTCGTGGCAGGCGGTTCTCGACATCGACGGCACCCGGCATCCGATCACCGCGGCGCGCACCGTCATCGGCCGCGGCAGCGACGCCGACATCACCATCCCCGACGCGGGCACCAGCCGCAAGCACGTCGAGATCCTGTGGGACGGCGAGCGCGCCATGGTGCGGGATCTCGGTTCGACCAACGGCACGCAGCTGAACGGCGCGCGCGTCGGCGAGGCCGCGCTGCCCGTCGACGGCGTCGTGCGCATCGGCCGCACCGATATCGTCTTCCGCGTGGTCCCCCAGACGCAGGCTCCCGCCCGCCCCCGGATGTCGGCGGCCGACGCGACCCGCATGTACGACACCCGAGGTGACGCCCGATGAGTCCGCTCACCCTGTTGCTGCTGCAGATCGGGTTCCTGGTCCTGCTGTGGTTCTTCGTCTTCGCCGTCGTCTACTCGCTGCGTGCCGATCTGTTCGGCGTGAAGGTGCGCAAGCTCCCCGAGCCGGCAGCAGTCGGCGGTGCGCCCGCTGGCAGCCCGTCGGTCACCCGTCCGCCCACGTCGTCGCCGGATGCCGCGACCGCAGCCGTCGGTGCCGTGGGAACACCCGCACCGACGGGCACGGGCGGCAAGGCCACGACCGACGCCGTGTCGCGGATCGTCATCACCAGCGGTCCGAAGGCCGGCCTCGAGCTTCCGCTCGGCTCGGAGCCCCTCACCATCGGGCGATCGAGCGAATCGGGTCTCGTCATCCGCGACGACTACACCTCGAGCCACCACGCACGGCTCGTGCTGTGGGGCAACCAGTGGATGATCCAGGACCTCGACTCGACCAACGGCACGTGGCACGACGGCGAGCGTGTGGCTTCTCCGGTTCCGGTCGTCGTGGGCGCGCCGATCAAGGTCGGCGCCACGACGTTCGAACTGCGGAAGTAGCCCGTCCGCATGGTCTTCCAGGGCTCCAGCGCCGCCATCTCGCACACCGGGAAGGTGCGCTCGAACAACCAGGATTCGGGCTTCTGCGGCTCGAACCTGTTCGTCGTCGCCGACGGTATGGGCGGACATGCCGGCGGTGACGTCGCCTCGAGCCTCGCGGTGCGGCGGCTCGAGAGCCTCGACCACGCCTTCGCCTCCACGACCGACGCCGAGGCCGCACTTCGCGAGGCTCTGGCCGACACCGCCGCCGAGCTGATCGGCACCGTCAAAGTGCGTCCCGAGCTCGCCGGCATGGGGACCACCGTCAGTGCGCTCGTCATGGTCGACGAGTACGCCGTCATCGCCCACATCGGCGACTCCCGCCTCTACCTGTTCCGCGACGGTGCCCTGACCCAGATCACGACCGATCACACGTTCGTGCAGCGTCTGGTCGACTCGGGCCGCATCACCCCCGAAGAGGCCCGCTACCACCCCCGCCGTTCGGTGCTGATGCGCGTGCTGGGCGACATGGACCCCGATCCCGAGATCGACACGTTCATCATGCCCACGCAGCCCGGCGACCGGTGGCTGCTGTGCTCCGACGGCCTGTCGGGTGTCGTCGACGACCCGCACACGGCGAAGGCGCTCGCGCAGGGCTGGGCTCCGGGTCGCACCGCCGACAACCTCCTCAAGCAGGCCCTCGACGGCGGCGCGCCCGACAACGTCACGATCGTCATCGTCGACGTCGGGGGGCAGCATCCGCTCTTCAGCGGCCCCCCGACGGTGGTCGGGTCGGCATCGCACCCCCTCGGCATCGAGGTGCCCGCCGCCCGCCCGCAGCGCAGCGGCTGGCTGCATCCGGTGCGTCAGGCCGCGAACGAGCCGACGCACTTCGAACCGGCCGCCGAGTTCCTCGAGGAGCTCATCGAGGAGGATCGGCGGCGCGCGCGCCGGCGGCGCCTCACCTGGTTCGGTGGGTTCGTCGTGATCCTCGCAGCCATCGGCGTCGTGCTGTTCGCCGCCTACAGCTGGACCCAGACGCGCTACTTCGTGGGCGTCGACGAAGACACCGTCGTCATCTACCGCGGCATCCCGCCGACCATCGGCCCGATCTCGCTGTCGACGCCCGAGGAGGACACCGAGATCCCGCTCGACAGGCTGGCGCCCTACCAGCTGCAGCTCGTGGAGCAGAGCATCACGGCCGACTCGCTCGACGACGCACGTGCGATCGTCGAGAACCTGCGCGTGGAGGGAGGCACATCGTGACCGGTACCGCCGTCTCGGCCGACACCTCGGTCATCACAGCGTTGCGCAAGCTGCGGATGCCGCAGACGCAGCGCAACCGCGAGCTGGGCCTGCTCCTGTTCGCTTTCGTCATCAACGCCGCAGCCCTGGTCCTCGTGCAGCTCGGCCGGAACGGCGCGATCGACTCGTCGTTCCTGATCTACTGCGGCGTGCTCGACGTGCTCGCCCTGGCGATCCATGTCGTGCTGCGCCTGCGAGCGCGCGACGCCGATCCGTTCGTCGTCCCCATCGCGACCCTCCTGTCGGGTGTCGGGATCGCGATGATCTACCGCATCGACCTCGAGGGCACCTCGGCAGGCTGGGACATGCTGGCCGTGCGCCAGATCGTCTGGTGCGCGATCGCCCTCGTCGCCGCGTTGATCGTCGTGATCGCCCTGCGCAACTACCGCGTGCTCTTCCGCTACACCTACGTCTTCGGGTTCGCAGGCATCGCGCTGCTGCTCCTTCCGTTCGTCCCCGGTCTCGGCGTCGAGGCCGGTGCCGACGTCTGGGTGTCGATCGGCGGCATCGTGTCGTTCCAACCGGGCGAGCTGGCCAAGATCGCTCTGGCGATCTTCTTCGCGGGCTATCTCGTCCGCACCCGCGAGTCGCTCACCTCCGTCGGAACCCGTTTCCTCGGCGTCACCTGGCCCCGAGCCCGCGAGCTCGGTCCGGTGCTGGTCATCTGGGCGATCTCGCTCGGCATCATCGTGCTGCAGCGCGACCTCGGCACCGGAACACTCATCTTCGGGATGTTCATCGCGATGCTCTACGTCGCGACCGGCAAGACCAGCTGGGTCATGATCGGCCTGGGCCTCGTGCTCGCCGGCGTGATCCTCGCCTCGCAGGTGCTCCCCTACGTCAACGGGCGTCTCCAGAACTGGCTGAACCCCTTCGACCCGAACAACGTCGATGCGGCCGGCGGCAGCTTCCAGCTCATCAACGGCCTGTACGGGCTCGCGAAGGGCGGCTTCATCGGAACCGGTCTCGGTCAGGGACGGCCCTGGATGACGCCGCTGTCGCAGAGCGACTACATCTTCCCGAGCCTCGGTGAGGAACTCGGCCTCATCGGCGTCTTCGCGCTGCTGTGCCTCTACATGGTCTTCACGAGCCGAGGCGTGCGCATCGGCCTGGCCGGCCAGGACGACTTCGGCAAGCTGCTGGCCACCGGCCTGTCGTTCACGATCGCCCTGCAGGTGTTCATCATGGTCGGCGGCGTGACGCGCGTCATCCCGCTCACGGGTCTCACGACGCCCTTCCTGGCGGCGGGCGGCTCGTCGCTCGTGGCCAACTGGATCATCGTGGCCCTCCTGCTCCGCATCTCCGATGCGGTTCGCTCTCGACCCCGGGTGGTGATCGGATGACCAAGGAACTGCGACGACTGAGCTTCGTGATGCTGGCGATGTTCCTCGCCTTGTTCATCTCGACCAGCTGGATCCAGGTGATCCAGGCCCAGGCCCTGAACGAGAACCCCGGAAACCGGCGCACCCTGTACGACTCGTTCGAGGTGCAGCGCGGGTCGATCATCGCGGGCGGATCCGTCGTGGCCGCATCCGTCCCGAGCGGCGACATCTACTCCTGGCAGCGCCAGTACACGGATGCCGCCATGTGGGCGCCCATCACCGGCTGGATCAACCCCGTGCTGGGCTCGTCAGCGGGCATCGAGCAGATCATGAACCAGTCGCTCTCGGGCACCGACGACACGCAGTTCCTCGCGCGCCTCGAGCAGATCATCTCGGGGGCGCCGGCCCGCGGGTCGAATGTGCTGCTCACGGTCGACCCGCAGATCCAGCGGGCCGCGTTCGACGCGCTCCAGGGGTACGAGGGCGCCGTCATCGCCAGCGACCCCTCGACCGGCCGCATCCTCGCGATGGTCACGAGTCCGAGCTTCGACACGAATCTGCTCGCCTCGCACGACTCCGCCGGCGTCAACACCGCATACGACGAGCTCGCCGCCGACCCGCTGAAGCCCCTGTTCAACCGGGCGATCGAGGGCGATCTGAACCCGCCGGGATCGACCTTCAAGCTGGTCGTCGCGTCGGCGGCTCTCTCCTCGGGCGAGTACACGCCCGAGTCGACCTTCCCCAATCCCGCGACCTGGACGATCCCGGGTACGAGCAACACGCTGCACAACTTCGACCTCGGCACGTGCGGTCCGGGTGACACGGTGACCCTCGCGACCGCGCTCCGGCTGAGCTGCAACATCCCGATGGCCGAGCTCGCCGTCGAGCTCGGCGACGACGCGATCCGCGAGGAGGCGGAGAAGTTCGGCTTCAACAGCGAGATCGATGTACCCCTGGCCGCCTCCACCTCCGAGTACCCGCGCGGACTCAACGATGCGCGCACGGCGCTGTCGGGCTTCGGACAGGGTGATGTCACCGCAACGCCGCTGCAGATCAACATGGTCTCAGCCGGCATCGCCAATGGCGGGATGGTGATGAAGCCGCAGCTGCTCGACTCGGTCGTCGCACCCGATCTGACGGTGCAGGAGACGTTCGAGCCGAGCGAGTTCGGGCGTGCTCTCACGACGGATGTCGCCGAGCAGATGCGCACGCTCATGGTCGCCAATGTCCGTGACGGTGCCGCGAGCGGTGCAAGAATAGACGGCGTCGATGTCGCCGGAAAGACGGGCACTGCTGAGCACGGTCCAGGCGATCCGTACACGTTGTGGTTCACCGGTTTCGCGCCGGCGGACGACCCCCAGATCGCCGTCACGGTGATGGTCGAGAACGGGGGCGGTCAGGGGCAGGCCGGAACGAGCAGCGGGATCGCAGCCCCCATTGCGAAGAAGGTTATCGAGGCGGTGCTGAACAGATGAGACCGATGCAAGGCGTGAGCTTCGGCGGACGTTACGAACTGGATTCGCGGATCGCGATCGGCGGTATGGGCGAGGTGTGGGAGGCCACCGACCACGTCATCGGCCGTACCGTCGCTATCAAGATCCTCAAAGACGAGTACATGGGCGATCCCGGGTTCCTCGAGCGCTTCCGCGCCGAGGCCCGCCACGCCGCGCTCGTGAACCACGAGGGCATCGCCAGCGTCTTCGACTACGGCGAGGAGAACGGCAGCGCGTTCCTGGTCATGGAGCTCGTCCCCGGCGAGGCGCTGTCGACGATCCTCGAGCGCGAGGGCGCTCTGTCGTCGGACAAGACGCTCGACATCGTGGCCCAGACCGCGTCCGCTCTGCAGGCCGCACACGCGGCGGGTCTCGTGCACCGCGACATCAAGCCGGGGAACCTCTTGATCACGCCCGACGGGCGTGTGAAGATCACCGACTTCGGCATCGCCCGCATCGCCGACCAGGTGCCGCTCACGGCGACCGGCCAGGTCATGGGCACGGTGCAGTACCTCTCCCCCGAGCAGGCCTCGGGCCACGCGGCATCCCCGGCGACCGACATCTACTCGCTCGGCATCGTGGCGTACGAGTCCGTGGCCGGCAAGCGTCCGTTCACGGGTGAGTCGCAGGTCGCGATCGCCATGGCGCAGATCAACGAGCAGCCGCCGCCGCTGCCGGCGACGGTCGCCGATCCGGTGCAGAAGCTCATCCTCGCGATGATCGCGAAGAAGCCCGACGACCGGCCCGCCTCGGCGTCCGCCGTCGCGCGCGCGGCCTCCGCGCTGCGTCGAGGCGACCTCGCAGCCGCTCATGCCGCCGTTCCCGCGATCGCGGCGGGCGCCGGCACGAGTGACGTCACGCAGCTCTTGACCGCCGGCGGAGGCGACACGGCCACCCTGTTGCTCCCCGCGGGAGGCGCGGCCGCGGCCGGCGCCGGCCTGGCCGCTGCGGGTGCCGCGGCGCCCGCAGCCGTCGCGGCCGGCGACGATGACCTCGCCGCCACCCGAACGCGCAAGCGCAGCCGGTGGACCTGGCCGCTCGTCGCGCTGATCGCCCTCCTGGTGATCGTGCTGGGCGGAACGCTCTTCGCGCTGCTCTCCGGCGGAGGCGACGAGCCCGATCCCGGTGCCTCGACCCCGACGCAGCCCGCACCGTCGACGCCGTCCGACGTGCCGTCGGCCCCTCCCTCGCCCAGCGCGCCGACCTCGATCAACGTCGACGGTCTGGGACTGACGGGTCGCACGTGCGAGGACGCCCTCGCGGTGGCCGAGCAGGCCGGTCTCGAGAACGTCAGCTGCGCGCCCGGCAATCCCGCCCCGAGCGAGGAAGAGGTCGGGCTGGTCTACGAGGTCGTGCCACTCGGCAACGTTCAGCCGACCGACTCGGTGACCCTGACGGCCTACGCCGAGCTCAGCCCGCTCGATGCGCCCGCTGCGCCGACGATCCAGTCGAACGGCCAGACCGTCACGAGCGTCACGGCGCGCTCGAGTGTCCAGGTCATGTGGTCGAGCTTCACCTGCCCGGCCGGCCTCACCCCGTCGGAGTACCGCTTCACGGTTTCGGGCGGCACCTTCGCCAACGGCCAGACCACCTCGAGCTTCAGCCTCAACCAGCGCCCCGCGACCGTCACCGTCGGCGACTCCGGCGCCCTCTCGGTCACCTACACGGTCACCTGCGCCGGCGAGAGCGGCGACCGCACGTCGTCCGCCTCGCCCGAAGCCGCCGCGAGCATCCAGAGCGCGCCGTCTCCCACGCCCAGCGGCAACGGTAACGGCGGGGGCAACGGCGGCGGATCCGGCAACGGGAACGGCAACGGGAACTCGGACGACGACTGACCCGCTCCTCGCCCACGGGGCCACCATCCGAATACGAGTCGAACGCAGGGAGTGACGTGTCAGCAGAGCAACGTGTGCTGTCAGGGCGCTACCGCATCGACGAATCGATCGGGCGCGGGGGCATGGCGAGCGTGTACCGCGGGTACGACGTCACCCTCGGGCGCGAGGTCGCCATCAAGGTGCTCAAGCGCGAGCTGGCCGACGACGCCGGCTTCCGCATGCGGTTCCGGCTCGAGGCGCAGGCGGCGTCGCGGATGTCGCATCCGTCGATCGTGCGCGTGTTCGACGCCGGCGAAGACACCGAGACCGATCCGGACGGCAGCGAGCACTCCGTCCCCTACATCGTCATGGAGCTGGTCTCCGGTCGTCTCCTGAAGGACATGGTCGATGCTGGCCCCCTCGCCGAGGCCGACGCCGTGCGCTATGTCGACGGGATCCTCGAGGCGCTCGAGTACTCGCACCGCGCCGGCGTCGTCCACCGCGACATCAAGCCGGGCAACGTCATGATCACCGACGCCGGAACCGTGAAGGTGATGGACTTCGGCATCGCTCGCGCGGTGTCGGACTCGTCCTCGACGGTCGCCGAGACCACCGCGATCATCGGCACGGCCGCGTACTTCTCGCCCGAACAGGCCAAGGGCGAACCGGTCGACGCGCGCGCCGACCTCTACTCCACCGGTGTCGTGCTCTACGAGCTGCTCACCGGACGAGCGCCCTTCCGCGGCGAGACGCCGGTGGCCGTGGCCTACCAGCACGTCAGCGAAGCCCCCCTCCCGCCGTCCGAGCTCGTCGAAGACGTGCCGCGCGCCCTGGATGCCGTGGTGCTTCGCGCACTCGCGAAGAGTCCGTTCCAGCGGTTCCAGGATGCGACGGAGTTCCGCGGTGCGCTCGATCAGGCCGTCGGCGGCAAGCAGCCCACGAAGCGCCAGATGGGCGCACTCGCGAGCGAGCTCTACGGACCCGACCCTCGTCACGCCGCCGAGACCGCGCGCTCGCTGCGCCAGCTCAGCACCGACACCACGATGCGCCGCACCCAATCCGGGCCGCCCGTCAGCTGGATCTGGGCGGGTGTCGCCGTGCTCGCTGCGCTGCTGATCGCCGTGCTCATCTGGGTGCTGGCCTTCCGCGACACCGGAACCACCGTTCCGAGCACGTCGCGGACCGTTCCCGAGGTCGCCGGAACGTCGTGGGACCTCGCCGAGAACCTCATCGAGGAAGCCGACCTCACTCCCGTGCGCTCGGATCGCAGCGACGATGCCGTGCCCGCCGGCGATGTGATCGACACGGAACCGGCGGCGGGCGTCACCCTCTCCCCCGGTCAGAACGTCACCGTCTACGTGTCCAGCGGCCAGGAGATGGCGACCGTGCCGATGCTCCAGAACCTCTCACGCGACGAAGCGACCGCAGCCCTGACGCGGGCGGGTCTGCAGCTGGGCACGGTCCGGTCGCGCAACGACCCGACGCTCCCGGCCGGCACCGTGATCGAAGCATCCGCAGCAGAGGGCTCGTCCCTGGCGATGGGATCGTCGGTCAACCTCGTGGTCGCGAGCGGAACCGTGACGCTCGTCGATCTCACCGGCTACACCGTCGAGGCCGCCCAGCGCGAGCTCCAGCAGGACTCGTTGCAGCTGATCCCCGAGGTGGTCGAAGACCCGGGCTGCGCCGCGGGAGCCGGTGGACAGACGGTCTCGTCGCAGTCACTCGCCCCCGGAGAGGTGCCGATCGGGTCGACCGTCACGTTGACCGTCTGCACGGGAAGCTGATCCCCCCACCCGCGTCGTGCGCTCAGGCGCCGGGTCGTTGCGGGACGAGCCGGGCCCCGCGCTGCTGGGCTCCCGCGAGCCCGATGGACTCGAGCCAGTTCCCGAGCATCCGGTGACCCCCCTCGGTGAGCACGGACTCGGGGTGGAACTGGACGCCGAGGATCGGCAGGTGGCGATGCGCGATGGCCATGATCGTTCCGCCGGCCGCGCGGGCCGTGACGCGCAGCTCGGACGGAACGCTCGCCGCGTCGACGGCGAGCGAGTGATACCTGCCTGCTGTGAACTCTTGCGGCATCCCGGCGAACATCGCCGACCCGTCGTGCCGCACAGCCGACGTCATCCCGTGCATGAGTTCCGGTGCCTCCGCGACCGTCGCCCCGAAGGCGACCGCCACCGCCTGATGGCCGAGGCACACACCGAGCAGCGGAACGCCGGATGCCGCGGCCGCGTGGACGACCTCCACCGATGACCCGGCGTCCTCGGGTGCCCCCGGTCCCGGCGAGATCAGCACGGCGTCGTAAGCGGCGACCAGACGGTCGGGCTCGGTCACGGCATCCGCATCGACCATCCGGGTCTCAGCGCCCATCTCGTGGAGATACCCCACGAGCGTATGGATGAAGCTGTCGCGATTGTCGACGACGAGGACCGTGGTCACCCGACCGTCGACTCCTCGCCGGGCGCGAAGAAGGGCGCGATGGCAGGGAAGACCCAGAAGAACAGTGCGTAGACGACGGCCGCCGCCAGGATGAGCACGAAGATCATCCGGAGCCACCAGGGTCCGGGCAGGATGCGCCACAGCGCTGCGTACATCAGGTGGACGCCTCTTCGCTCAGGGATGCCGGCGGGCCGGCGGCGGTCGGGGTGAATTCCTCGAACACCGCGTAGGAGATGATGCGCTCGAGCATGTTCAGCTTGGGCGCGCAGCTCGTGAGAGTGAGGTACTTGCCGTTCGCGCTCAGGTCGACCTGCTGCGGAACCGGATTGAGCACCTCGATGGCGGTGTCCTGCACGTACTCGACGTTGCGGAAGCGGTAGGTGTACCAACCGTCGGGCGTCTGCACGACGATCGCGTCTCCGATGACGAGGCGGTCGACCGGGTCGAACGGCGCGCCGGAGGTCCACCGGTGCGCGGCCACCGCCATGTTCCCCTCGGCGCCCGGCATCGCGGTGCCCTCGTAGTGGCCGATCTGGCCCTGGTCGAGGATGGCCTTCTTGCTGGTGCCGTTCGCGATGGTGAACTGCCAGTCGGCACCGAACCGCGGAACGTACATGACGGCGAACGCGGAACCGTCCGCGGGCTCGGCGAGCACCGGAACGTCGAGGACGGACGCGTCGCTCCCCGGGCCGGCGCCCGACCCCTCGGCCTGCCACTCCTGCGCGAGGGCTGACGCTTCGGCCTGCTTCTGCGAGCCGATGATCATGTCACCGAACCACATCTGCCAGCTCACGAAGAGCAGCATGACGACGCCGGCGGTGAGGAGCAGCTCCCCCAGCACACCGACGACGCTCAGGCGGCGACGCGACGACGCCGGCGAACGTCGTGCGCGCAGGCCGGACGTGCGGGTGCTCTCCACGATTGGCGAGTTTAGCCGCCGGGGATGATGCGAACCCGACAGCTAGGATTCTTCCATGGCATCTTCGAGCGACCACGACGACCCGACCGTGGAACGACGCCCCGCGGATGACGCACCTAACCCGGTCTGGTTCAAGCCGATCATGCTGGGTCTGATGCTCATCGGACTCGTGTGGGTGCTCGTCTTCTATCTCAGCAACTCCACGCTTCCCGTGCCGGGCATCGGCGGGTGGAACCTCGTGATCGGGTTCGGCATCGCGTTCGTGGGCTTCCTGATGACGACGCGGTGGCGCTGAACCGTTCTCCACAAGAACGAATCACACCGGTGTGATTCCATCCCCACCTGGGGATAGAGCTGTGGATAACTTCGGTCAGTACAACGCGAGCGGCACCGCCAGCAGGGCGATCAGTCCCGCTGCGGTGGCGCCGAGCAACCAGACCTGAAGCCGCCGCCGCCGGATCGTCCGAGTGCGCGCGAAGATGTAGCCGACCAGCGCACCCACCGCCAGTCCGCCGACATGGGCCTGCCACGAGACCTGGACACCGCCGCCTCCGCCGAGCCCGCTCAGGAGCACCGGCAGGAACGTGATCACCAGGTTGATGCCCAACACCACGGCTATTCCGGTGATGTTCGCACCGATGTGGCGACCGATCACCAGGAGCGCTCCGAACAGGCCGAAGATGGCACCCGACGCTCCGACGACCGTCGAGCCGAATCCGAAAAGGACGACGGCGACGGAGCCGCCGAGGCCGCTGAGCAGATAGAGCCAGAGGAAGCGGGCGCGGCCGAGCATCGGCTCGAGGCTGCGGCCCAGCATCCACAGCGCGAGCATGTTCAGTCCGACATGCCAGAAGCCGCCGTGGACGAGCAGCACCGTGAAGAGGCGCCACGGCTGGAACACCCCGGTGAACTCCGGGTACAGCGCCGGCGGGAACAGCGCCAGCATCCCCTGCACCGCGCGACCGACGCCGGGAATCAGCCCGACGACGAACGCGAAGAAGGTCACGCCGATGATGCCGTAGGTCACCAGCGGGCGGGAGTCGTCGGAACGCACCGCGCGCAGGATGCGCGGGGTGCGGCGGGGACGCGGCGCGTCCGAGTTCTTCTGCTGATCACGCAGACATTCGGGGCAGATCACGCCGACGGGCATCTGGGTCTGGCATTCCGCGCAGATGGTGCGCAGGCAGCGTTGGCAGAGAACGAAGCTCTGCCGGTCGGGATGCCGGTAACAGAAGTTGTCGGGGTTGCTCCGCAGCTCGGACGCGCTCACGTACCGCTCAGACCGCCGCGACGTCGATCGACGAGATGACCACGGGGTCGACCGGGCGGTCCTGCGCGCCGGTCTTGACCGCGGCGATCGTGTCGACGACCTGGCGCGAGGCGTCGTCGGCGACCTCGCCGAAGATCGTGTGCTTGCCCTGGAGCCAGGGCGTGGGGTCGGTCGTGATGAAGAACTGCGAGCCGTTCGTTCCCTCAGCCTTGCCGGTGATGGCGTTGCGGCGGAGACCGGCGTTCGCCATCGCGAGGATGTAGGGCTTCTGGAAGTCGAGCTCGGGGCTGATCTCGTCGTCGAAGTTGTATCCGGGTCCGCCGATGCCCTGTCCGAGGGGGTCGCCGCCCTGGATCATGAAGTTCGGGATGATGCGGTGGAAGATGACGTCGGAGTAGAGCGCGCCCTGGCCCGGCCGGCCCGTGGCGGGGTCGGTCCACTCCCCCGTGCCGTCCGAGAGGCCGATGAAGTTCTTGACCGTGCGCGGCGCCTGGTCGCCGAAAAGGTTGACGACGATGTCGCCGTGGTTGGTGTGGATCGTCGCTACTGCAGTGTGCTGAGGCATGTCTGCCATTCTCGCACCTGTCAATGCCCTGCTGGCTGGGGCGCTCTCTGGCAAGATGAGGGGAAACGTCCCACGATGCAGGGAGGGCCCACGTGAGCCTCAGCCGCAAGCGCAAGAAGCAACTCCGCAAGCTCCAGAAGCAGGCGAACACCCTGTGGGAGTCGCAGCAGGTCCTGATGGGAGAGGCCGCCAACGTCGCACGCGACGCCGGCCACCAGCTGGGCCACTACAACCGCGAGCACGTCAAGCCCGCCGTTCAGCACACGTATGAGCAGTATGCCGCGCCGTACGTCGACAAGAGCGTGCGCGCGACCCGCAAGGTCTACAACGGCGCGCTCATCCCCGCCGCGGGTGCTGTCGTCGGCGGCGCTCTGTCGGTCTGGGATGCCGCGAACGACACCCGTGAGCGCATCGCGCACGGCCGCGGCGTCGACCTCGACCTCTCGGCGGTGAAGAAGAAGGCCGCCAAGTACGGCAAGGTGGCGACCAAGAAGTTCCAGTCGCGCGCCGCGCTGCCCGAGCCCAAGAAGAAGCGTGGCGCCGGCGGCGTCATCGCCCTCATCCTCGGTGTCGCCGCCGCTGCCGGCGTGCTCTACGCCGCATGGCAGACGCTCCGTGCCGACGACGAGCTGTGGGTTGCCGACGACCCGCTGCGCGCTCCCGACGCCTGAATCGGATGACTGAAGATCTCGAGCCCACGTCTCGGGTCCGCCTCGCGGCGGCCGAGCGTGGGCTCGATGTCGTCGTGCGACCGCGGCCCGACGCCGCGAGCCTCGACGAGGCCGCCGCTCTGCTCGGTCTCGCGCCCGACGACATCGTGAAGACCCTCGTCGTCAAACGCAGCGACGACACCTACCTGTTCGCCCTCGTGCCCGGCGACCGGGTGATCTCCTGGCCGAAGCTCCGCGCGCTCGTCGGCGTGAACAAGCTGCGGCTGCCGGAACCCGAGCTCGCCCTCGCGGCGACCGGCTACGAGCGCGGCACGATCGTCCCGATCGGCAGCACCACCGAATGGCCCGTGTACGCCGACGCGTCGATCGTCGGGCGCCGGATCGCCATGGGCGCGGGCGCACACGGCTACAGCCTCTTCGTCGACGCCGACGCCCTCATCGAGGCCTACAGCGCGACCGTCGCCGACATCACCGAGCACCGCGCCCGCTGATCCCCTCCCCCGAGCCGTCCGACGCCACGAAGCCGTCTGACGCAGACGACGAAAACGCCGGTGCTCCGAGGAGTACCGGCGTTCTGTTCGTGGAGCCTAGGAGATTCGAACTCCTGACATCCTGCTTGCAAAGCAGGCGCTCTACCAGCTGAGCTAAGGCCCCGAGGGGGTTCGGGGTGGGGCTACCAGGACTTGAACCTGGGACCTCTTCATTATCAGTGAAGCGCTCTAACCGCCTGAGCTATAGCCCCGTACCGACGCGCTTCACGCGCCGGCAACCTCCAAGACTTTACCCGAGAATCCGGGAATCTACTAATTGGAGGTGAAGCCGACGAGCAGACCGCCGGTGACCTTGACCATCACGTTGTAGATGCCGGCGACGACCGCGCCGAGCACCGTGATGACGATGAGGTTGAGGATGGCCACGATCGCCGCGAACGCCATCACCTGCGGCAGGTTCAGGAACTGCGTGATCGAGAAGTCGCCGTTGGAGAACGCCACGAACAGCTCGTCCACCCGGTTGATGAGACCCGTCGTGCTGAGCACCATGAACACGAGGAAGGTCGCGACGATCGTCACGATGGCCAGCGCGACAGCCGCGAGGAACGACAGCTTCACGGCCGACCAGAAGTCGACGTACACGAGGCGCAGGCGCACCTGCTTGGCGCTGGTCTTGCTCGTGGACTTCTTGGCGAGTTTGTCGGCGACCGTGCTCATGCGTCAGAACCACTCTCTTCGGTATCCGCGGACGTGGGGGCATCCGGGGCGGGGGCATCCTCGGATGCCGCGTCTTCGGTCAGTCCCCGCTCACCGTTTCGGGCGATGGCGAGGATGCGGTCGTCGTCACCGAACCGGGCGAAGACGACGCCCATGGTGTCGCGACCCTTGGCCGGGACCTCGGCCACGGAGGAGCGTACCACCTTGCCGCTGGCAAGAACCACGAGGACCTCGTCGGTCTCGGAGACGATGAGACCGCCCGCGAGCACGCCGCGATCGTCGTTCAGCTTGGCGACCTTGATGCCCAGGCCACCGCGGCTCTGCGTGCGGTACTGGTCGACGGAGGTGCGCTTGGCGTAGCCGCCGTCCGTGACGACGAACACGTACCCCTCGGTGCGCGCGACGGACGCTGAGAGCAGGCTGTCGTCGTCGCGGAACGAGATGCCCTTGACGCCCTCGGTCGAGCGTCCCATCGGGCGCAGCGCGTCATCGGTGGCCGAGAAGCGCAGCGACATCCCCTTGCGGGTGATGAGCAGGATGTCGTCGCCCTCGTCGACGAGCAGGGCGCTGACGAGCTCGTCACCGCCGGTCTCGTCCTCCTGACCGCGCAGTCGGATGGCGATGACACCGCCCTGACGGTTCGTGTCGTACTCCGTCAGGGCCGTCTTCTTGACCTTGCCGTCGCGCGTGGCGAGCACGAGGTACTGCGCCGCGGCGTAGTCGCGGATGTCGAGGATCTGCGCGATCTCTTCACCGGGCTGAAGCGCGAGGAGGTTCGCGACGTGCTGGCCCTTCGCGTCCCGGCCGGCCTCGGGCAGCTCGTACGCCTTGGTGCGGTAGACGCGGCCCTTCGTGGTGAAGAAGAGCAGCCAGTGGTGCGTGGTCGTCACGAAGAAGTGCTCGACGACGTCGTCGGCGCGCAGCTGCGCACCCTTCACGCCCTTGCCGCCGCGGTGCTGCGACCGGTAGTTGTCGCTGCGTGTGCGCTTGATGTAGCCGTCACGGGTGACGGTGACCACCATCTCCTCTTCGGGGATGAGGTCTTCCATCGACATGTCGCCGTCGAAGCCGTGCAGGATGTGCGTGCGCCGCTCGTCGCCGTACTTGTCGACGATCGCGGTGAGCTCCTCGGCGATGATCGTGCGCTGGCGGCTCGGCGTGTCGAGGATGTCGTTGAGGTCGGCGATCTTCAGCTCGAGCTCGTTCGCCTCGTCGATGATCTTCTGGCGCTCGAGGGCGGCCAGGCGTCGCAGCTGCATCGAGAGGATGGCATCCGCCTGCACCTCGTCGATGTCGAGCAGGCTCTTCAGTCCCTCGCGCGCCTCGTCGACGGTCGGCGAGCGACGGATGAGCGCGATGACCTCGTCGAGCGCGTCGAGCGCCTTGAGGTAGCCGCGCAGGATGTGCATGCGCTTCTCCGCCTCGTTGAGGCGGTAGCGGGTGCGCCGGACGATGACCTCGATCTGGTGGGTGATCCAGTGCGAGATGAAGCCGTCGAGGGGCAGGGTGCGGGGCACGCCGTCGACGATCGCCAGCATGTTGGCGCCGAAGTTCTCCTGCAGCTGCGTGTGCTTGTACAGGTTGTTCAGCACGACCTTCGCGACGGCATCGCGCTTGAGCACGACCACGAGGCGCTGACCGGTGCGGTCGCTCGTCTCGTCGCGGATGTCGGCGATGCCGGTGATCTTGCCGTCGCGGGCGAGATCTCGGATCTTCAGCGCCACGTTGTCGGGGTTGACCTGGTAGGGCAGCTCGGTGATCACGAGGCAGTTACGGCCCTGGATCTCCTCGACCTCGATGACCGCGCGCATCGTGATCGAACCGCGGCCCGTGCGGTAGGCCTCGCGGATGCCCTTGGTTCCGAGGATCTGCGCGCCGGTGGGGAAGTCGGGGCCGTGGATGCGCGACATCAGCGCTTCGAGCAGCTCTTCGCGCGAGGCATCCGGGTTCTCGAGAGACCAGAGAGCTCCCTCGGCGACCTCGCGCAGGTTGTGCGGCGGGATGTTGGTGGCCATGCCGACCGCGATACCGACCGAGCCGTTGACGAGGAGGTTCGGGAATCGCGAGGGCAGGACGACGGGCTCCTGCGTCTTGCCGTCGTAGTTGTCCTCGAAGTCGACGGTGTCCTCGTCGATGTCGCGGACCATCTCCATGGCGAGCGCGGCCATCTTGGTCTCGGTGTATCGCGGCGCCGCCGCACCCTGGTTGCCGGGCGAGCCGAAGTTGCCCTGACCGTCGGCCAGCGGGTAGCGCAGCGACCAGGGCTGCACGAGACGCACGAGCGCGTCGTAGATCGCGCTGTCACCGTGCGGGTGGTACTGACCCATGACCTCGCCGACGACGCGAGCGCACTTCGAGTAGCTCTTGTCGGGACGGTAGCCGCCGTCGTACATGCCGTAGATGACGCGGCGGTGCACGGGCTTGAGGCCGTCTTCGACGCGGGGGAGCGCCCGCCCCACGATCACGCTCATCGCGTAGTCGAGGTAGCTCCGCTGCATCTCGACCTGGAGGTCGACCTGATCGATGTTGCCGTGGTTGTGGGCAGGCGTGAGGTCGGGACGTTCTTCGTCAGACATGCGTTCTCAGTTTCTCGATGTCGCCGGCTCGATCAGATGTCGAGGAAGCGGACGTCCTTGGCGTTGCGCTGGATGAAGGTGCGGCGGGACTCGACGTCCTCGCCCATGAGCACCGAGAAGATCTCGTCGGCCGCGGCCGCGTCGTCGATCGTCACCTGGCGCAGGGTGCGGGTGCTGTGGTCCATCGTGGTCTCCCACAGCTCCTTCGGGTTCATCTCGCCGAGGCCCTTGTAGCGCTGGATGCCGGATTCCTTCGGGATGCGCTTGCCGTTGGCGAGACCCTCGGCCAGGAGCGCATCGCGCTCCTTGTCGCTGAAGACGTACTCGTGCTCGGCGTTGGTCCACTTGAGCCGGTACAGCGGCGGCATCGCGAGGTAGACGTAGCCCGCCTCGATCAGTCCGCGCATGTAGCGGAACAGCAGGGTCAGCAGCAGCGTCGTGATGTGCTGGCCGTCGACGTCGGCATCGGCCATGAGGACGATCTTGTGGTAGCGGGCCTTCTGGACGGCGAAGTCCTCGCCGATGCCCGTTCCGAACGCCGAGATGATCGCCTGGATCTCGTTGTTGCCGAGGGCGCGGTCCAGCCGCGCCTTCTCGACGTTGAGCACCTTGCCGCGCAGCGACAGGATCGCCTGCGTCTCGGGGTCTCGGCCGCGCACGGCCGAGCCGCCGGCGGAGTCTCCCTCGACGAGGAAGATCTCCGAGATCGAGGGGTCCTTGCTCGTGCAGTCCTTGAGCTTGTCGGGCATCGATGCCGACTCGAACACGCTCTTGCGGCGGGCCGTCTCACGAGCCTTGCGGGCCGCGAGCCGCGCGGTCGCGGCATCCACGGCCTTCATGATCACGCGCTTGGCCTGCGCCGGGTTGCGGTCGAGCCAATCGGTGAGCTGATCGCCCACGATCTTCTGCACGAACGCCTTCGCCTCGGTGTTGCCGAGCTTCGTCTTGGTCTGACCCTCGAACTGCGGCTCGGACAGCTTCACCGAGATCACGGCCGTCAGGCCCTCGCGGATGTCGTCGCCGGTGAGGTTGTCGTCCTTCTCCTTGAGCAGCCCCTTGTCGCGCGCGTACGCGTTGACGCGCGTCGTCAGCGCGGCCCGGAAGCCCTCTTCGTGGGTACCGCCCTCGTGGGTGTTGATGGTGTTGGCGAAGGTGAAGACGTTCTCGGTGTAGCTCGTGGTCCACTGCATCGCGAGCTCGAGCGAGATGTGGCGCACGGTGTCTTCGGACTCGATCTCGATGATCTCGTCGTTGACCACCTCGGTCTTGCGCAGCTTGTTGAGGTACTCGACGTAGTCGACGAGTCCGCGCTCGTAGAGGAAGTCGTCGCGGCGCTGCCGCGCCTCGGAACCGCCCTCGTCGAGGTCGACGACGACAGACGCCTCCGGACGCTCGTCGGTGAGGGTGATGCGCAGCCCCTTGTTGAGGAAGGCCGTCTGCTGGAAGCGCGTGCGCAGGGTGTCGTAGTCGAAGGCGGTCGTCTCGAAGATGTCGCCGTCGGGCCAGAAGGTGACCGTCGTCCCGGTCTCGTCGCTGTCCTCACCCTTCGCGAGCGGCGCCTGCGGCTTGCCGCCGTCGGCGAAGGTCTGGCGCCACACCGATCCCTGACGCTTGATCTCGACCTCGAACCGCGTGGACAGCGCGTTGACGACCGACGAGCCGACGCCGTGCAGTCCACCCGAGACCGCGTACCCGCCGCCGCCGAACTTGCCGCCGGCGTGAAGGACCGTGAGGACGACCTCGACGGTCGACTTCGTGGGGTCCGAGGCGTGGGGATCGACCGGGATGCCGCGACCGTTGTCGATCACGCGGAGCGCGCCGTCTTCGAGGATCGTCACGTGGATCGTGTCGCAGTAGCCGGCGAGGGCCTCGTCCACCGCGTTGTCGACGATCTCGTAGACGAGGTGGTGCAGGCCGCGCTCGCCCGTCGATCCGATGTACATTCCCGGACGCTTGCGAACCGCCTCGAGGCCTTCGAGCACCTGGATTGCATCCGCGCCGTACTCGTTGGGCACCTTGGCCGGAGTCGTCTCGGCCGTTTCGGGGGTTTCGGGGTCTTCGGGAACGCTGTCGGAATTCTGAGACGTCATAGGTTTCGAGCGCTCCACATCGGTTCGGTCGGTCCCGCCCAGTCTACCCTTTCGCGCGCTCGCGCGCGGGCCTCAGCGCCCGTATGGCGAACGAAAGTCGGATTCGATGACTGGGGACGTGGCTCATCCGTAGGTATCGCGAGGGCCACGGCCTGGAACGGCTCTGGGGCCCCATTTCCAGGAGGGGACGTCCGGGCCTACGAAACGCACCGACTGCACCCCCGACTGCGGAAACGCTTTCACCAGCTGAGTCGTGATGGCCGTCCGCATGATGTGGAGGTTCTTCGCCCAGGCCGTCGAGTCGCACTGCACGGTGAGGACACCGTCCGCCAGGGCGACGGGGGATGCGTGACGAGCCGTCTCCTCGCCGGCCACCTCCGCCCAGCGCAGCACAAGATCCTCTCGCGACAGCTGCGCATCCCAGCCGGCCTGCCGCGTGAGGTCGGCGATGACGTCGCCGAGCCCTTTCGGGTCACGGCCCGAGGTGAACGGCTGGTTCTCGTCGTCGTCGGTGCGGCTGCGTCGCCGGTTCTTCCACCGGCCCGACGGCTCGAGCCCGCGCAGCCGCAGATACGTCGCGATCGTCTCGGGTGCCTCGTCAGAGGGGAGCATCGGTGTCTTCCTCGTGCAGGGTGCCCGCCTCGACGCGTACGGTGCGGGCGCGCAGTTCGAGCGGCACGTCTTCGGCGACCGCAGCCGTCACGATCACCTGTTCGTAATCGGCGACGATGCCCGCCAGTCGCGCCCGCCGATCCGCGTCGAGCTCGGCGAAGACGTCGTCGAGGATGACGATGGGATCTCCGAGCGTCGATTCCGCGCGTAGGAGCTCGGCCGACGCGAGCCGGAGCGAGAGGGCGACCGACCACGACTCGCCGTGCGAGGCGTAGCCCTTCACCGGAAGATCGCGGATGCGCAGGATCAGATCGTCACGGTGGGGCCCGACGAGCGTGATGCCGCGGTCCAGCTCCGCGCTGCGGCGGTCGGCGAGGGCGGTACGGAAGAGCTGTTCGATCGCAGCGGCGTCGGCGACCCCCGCGTCGCTCGGCGAGTCGTCCTCCTCGGGATCGGCACCGCCGACCGAGAGCGCCCACTGCAGCTGCGGCCGGTGGTCGGCGCCGGCTATCGCCGTGTAGGCGCGGGCCACGGGACCGGCGAGTTCGGCCGCGAGTCGCAGACGGGCGCGGATGACGTCGGTTCCGAGGGCGACGAGCTTGTCGTCCCAGACCTCCAGCGTCGACAGGCCCTCGCCCCGGACCCCGCGGGCACGAGCCGACTTCAGCAATGCGTTGCGCTGCTTCAGTACGCGGTCGTAATCGGCGAGGACGCCGGCGAGGCGCGGAGCCCGCTGGATGAGCAGTTGATCGGCGAACCGTCGACGCGCCGACGGATCACCCCGGACGATCTGCAGGTCCTCCGGCGCGAAGAGCACCACCTGGGCGTAGCGGGGGAGTTCCGCGGTGCGCACCGGTGAGCCGTTGACCCGCGCCTTGTTCGACCCCGTTCGATTCAGCTGGGCTTCGAGCTGCAC
The DNA here is from genome assembly GCF_049707515.1 of Microbacterium arborescens. GTDB lineage: Bacteria > Actinomycetota > Actinomycetes > Actinomycetales > Microbacteriaceae > Microbacterium > Microbacterium arborescens_B. Next base: position 61,969 of record NZ_JBNAFI010000003.1, read on the forward strand.
CCGACGCTGACCGTGGGCGAGGCGCGCGCGGACGAAAGCAGCATCCGCCCCATCGCGCACCATGGGGGCGTCCTGCGAGACCCGGTGGGAGCCGAGCGTTGCGAAGTAGCCGATCGCCTCGGCGAGATTCGTCTTGCCCTGGCCGTTGCGCCCGACGAAGACGTTCGCTCCGGGAGCGAGGGAGAGCTCGGCGGCCGCGTAGTTGCGGAAGTCCACCAGGCTCAACTGCTCCACGATCATCAGATCACCCTAGTTCTCGTCTCCGACAGCGCCACGCGAGGTGGCCGCGCTCCGGTGACGATCAGCGGAGGAGGAGGTTCGGCTGCAGCAGGTACTTGAAGGACTCCACGCCGCCCGAGGTCTGCGGGGTGATGAGGATCGGGCTGAGCTTGTTCGCGTTCTCGCTCGAGGTGAACGTCACCCGCGTGAACTCGCTCTTGACCGCCGCGAGAGCCTCGAGCAGGTACTGGGGGTTCAGACCGATGACGACCTCCTCGCCCGTGAGCGTCGCGTCGACCGACTCGGTCGCGCGAGCCTGCTCAGTGCCGGAGGCATCCATCGACACCCCTTCGGGACCGAAGGTGAAACGCAGCGGCGCCGAACGATCGAGCACGAGGGCCACGCGGCGGACGGCCTCGATCAGCTCGCCGGTGTTGACGACGGCGTGGTGCTCCGTCGCCTCGGGGAACAGTCGCCGCACGGGCGGGAAGTTGCCCTTGATCAGCAGCGACGTGACCGTCTTGTTGCCGGCGGTGAAGGCGATGATCTCGCGATCGCCGGATCCTGAGAACGACACGGTGATGTCACCGGAGTGCGCGAAGGTCTTGCCGACCTCGGTGAGCGTACGAGCCGGGACGAGTGCGGTGGTCGTGTTCTCGTCGGCGGCGATGCCGCTGTCGAACGGGATGTCGCGCAGCGCGACGCGGTAGCGGTCGGTGGCGACGAGGCTCAGTTGCGTGCCGGTCACCTCGAGCTGGACACCGGTGAGCACCGGCGTGACGTCGTCGCGCGAGGCGGCGAAGGCGACCTGCGCGATCGCGGTCGCGAAGTCTTCGGCGGGAACGACACCTGACTCACCCGAGACCTCGGGAATGGCGGGATATTCCTGAACCGGCATCGACGCCAGCGTGAATCGCGCGGACCCGCAAGTGAGCAGGATGCCGTCGTCGTCGACGGCGATCTGGATCGGCGCGTTCGGCAGGCGGCTGGCGATCTCCGAGAGCAGGCGTCCGTGCACGAGGATCGTGCCCGGCTCGTCGATCGTCGCCTCGATCGTGGTTCGTGCTGAAGCCTCGTAGTCGAATGCCGAGAGCGAGAGCCCGTTGTCGGTCGCTTCGATGAGCACACCCGCCAGGATCGGCTGGGGGTTGCGCTGGGGGAGGAGCTTCACGACGAACGACACAGCCTCGCTGAAGACGTCGCGATTGACCTGGAACTTCACTGGCGCTCCCTTGTCGTGGATGAAAGCTCTCCCATGCTAGTGCCCAAGTCGAGCCGTTCCCGAAGCACCGTTCCGACCGGTCCGTTCGCCGTCACGGTGATCGAATCGCAAATTCTCTAGATGTAACTGTCTTCTTCATCTCCGCTGTGGAAACTGTGGACAACTGGCGCGAGGTCAGTCGAGACACGGGAACCACACGTTTGTAACTTGTGAGCCGACTGCGGACGACCGTGGGATGACACGGTGCGCTCGACGAGGCCGTTCCGCTGGCGCTCCACAGGCGATGTGTGATTCGTTCACAACTGTTCGACGCCGAAGCGAAGTTATCCACAGGTTTTCCACACTGTGCAGAACGGCATGATCGGGCGTCGTCGACGCGCTGTCAAGCTGGGCGTCGAGAGCGCGGCATTGCGGGCGCGGGGTCAGCGCCGGCCGAGCTGCGAGGTGATCTCGGAGACCTGGTTGTAGATCGAGCGCCGCTCTTTCATGAGCTCGCTGATCTTCTTGTACGCGTACATCACGGTGGTGTGGTCGCGGTTGCCGAAGAGCTGGCCGATCTTGGGAAGCGACAGGCTCGTGCGCTCGCGGCACAGGTACATCGCGATCTGGCGAGCGGTGGCCACCGCCTGCGACCGGCTGGACCCGTACAGATCATCGACCGACAGCCGGAAGTACTGCGCCGTCGCGGTGATGATGTCGGTGGGGGAGATGACGTTCGCGTCATCCTGATCGACGATGTCGCGCAGAACCGTCTGAGCGAGCGAGATGTCGAGGTTCGAGCGGTTGAGGCTCGCGAACGCCGAAACACGGATGAGCGCGCCCTCGAGCTCGCGGATGTTCGACGACACCTTCGTGGCGATGTACTCGAGCACGTCGTCGGGCACGAGCAGCCGCTCGGACTGGGCCTTCTTGCGCAGGATCGCGATGCGGGTCTCGAGGTCGGGGGCCTGGACGTCGGTGATGAGGCCCCACTCGAAGCGACTGCGCATGCGGTCCTCGAAACCGGTGAGGTGACGGGGCGGCACGTCGCTGGTGATCACGACCTGCTTGTCGTGGTCGTGGAGGGTGTTGAAGGTGTGGAAGAACGCCTCCTGCGTCTCGGCGCGACCCTGCAGGAACTGGATGTCGTCGATCAGCAGGATGTCGACCTCGCGGTACCGCGCCTGGAAGGCGGAGCCGCGGTTGTTGGCGATCGAGTTGATGAAGTCGTTCGTGAACTCCTCGCTCGAGACGTACCGCACACGGATGCCGGTGTACAGGTTGAGCGCGTAGTCGCCGATCGCGTGGAGGAGGTGCGTCTTGCCGAGGCCGGAGTCGCCGTAGATGAACAGCGGGTTGTACGCCTTCGCCGGTGCTTCGGCGACAGCGACGGCTGCGGCATGAGCGAAGCGGTTGGACTGCCCGATGACGAAGTTGTCGAAGGTGTACTTCGGGTTCAGTCGTGTGTCGTGCCGCGACGCGGAGGCCGGGGCTTCGACGTACTCCTCGCCCGCGGGCCGGAGCGGGGCGGGGGCCGCCGCGGACTGCACGGGGAGCGGGGCCGTCAGGTGGGCGTCGGCGAGCTCGGGGTTGACCACGACGCGGTAGCTCGAGGCGCCCGGATCGACATGGACGTGCGCGAGCGCCTCCATGATCGGCTGGCGCAGGCGCTTGTTCAGCTGCGCCGCGGTGAGGTCGTTGGGGACGTCGAGGTAGAGGGTTCCGCCCATCACGCCCTGCGCGACCGCGAGACTGAGGAATCCCTGCATCTGCGGGGTCACCCGGTCATCGTCGGCGAGCAGGTCGAGGACCGCGTTCCACACCGGTACGTCCGGGAGATCGTGCTGAGCCAAGAGTTCCCCCGCGGATGATCGATGCTTGTCCACACAGCTTCGCGCCGATCTGGGGATAGCTGTGGATAACTGCCCGTGACACGCTAGTCATGCGGCGACGAGACCGCCAAATCCACTGTAGTTCCGGCCCGCGTGTCGCCGCCAGGGCCTGTGTACAGCGGTGGATAATTGCGGGTTCCCATCGCTTCGGTTTGAGTTACAGGAAATCGCGACGTACCCTTAGTCGGTTGACTTATGCCCGCGAGGGCAGTCCTGTACCCGTGTCCCCGGTCTGAAGCGTTCCGGTGACCGCCGATCCGGAGTGATCCCTATGAGCAAGCGCACGTTCCAGCCCAACAACCGCCGCCGCGCCAAGAAGCACGGCTTCCGCGCCCGCATGCGCACTCGCGCCGGCCGCGCCATCCTGTCGGCTCGCCGCGGCAAGGGCCGCACCGAGCTTTCGGCCTGACACACCCTCTTCTGTGCTGGCGCGCGGAAACCGGATCACGCGCGGGGCGGATTACAAGGCCGTCGTCCGCGGGGGTGCTCGCTGTGCCGGTGCGCACACCGTGACCTACGTTGTGTCCACCGGTGCCGACCGGGCTCCCCGCTTCGGTTTCATCGTCAGCAAGCAAGTCGGTTCAGCCGTCGTGCGCAACTCAGTGCGCCGACGGCTGAAGGCCGTTTGCGCACAGGCTCTTCCCGACGTCCGCGAGGGCGCCGACATCGTCATCCGAGCACTGCCGTCCGCGGCGCGCTCGGATTTCGCCGATCTGAGAGACGAGGTGGAGCGGTGTCTGCGACGACGTGCGGCGGTATGAGCTGGTCGACGCTGCCGACCGCGTCCGTCGGTGAGGGTCGCCTCGACGCGGCATCCGTTCTCCGCGCCGTGCCGCTCGCGCCGCGCAATGCCGGGATCGCTCTGCTTCATGCGTACCGATCCGTGGTGTCGCCGCTCTACGGCGACGTCTGCAAGTACTACCCGAGCTGTTCCGCCTACGCGGTCGGTGCGGTGCAGCAGCACGGACTCGTCAAGGGCTCCGCTCTCGCCGCGACCCGGCTCGCCCGCTGCCACCCCTGGGCAGAAGGGGGCGTCGACGACGTTCCCGCCCATCGGGACTTCCGCCACACCCTGACCAGGCACGGCTTCGTCGTGCCGCCGAGAAAGGACTGATCCCGTGCTGGATCTCTTCCTCGCCACGCCGACTCCCGTCGTGCCGACCCCGACGACTCCTCCTCCCGGCGGTGCTGACTTCTTCAGCACGATCATGTGGCCGTTCAAGTTCCTCGTCGAGGCGATCCTGGTCTTCTGGCACTGGGTCCTCACCACGGTGGGCATGCCGGCCGCCGCGGGTGCGACCTGGGTCATGTCGATCATCGGCCTGGTCATCGTGGTCCGCTCGGCCCTCATCCCGCTGTTCGTGCGGCAGATCAAGAGCCAGCGGAAGATGATGGAGCTCGCGCCCGACATGCGCAAGATCCAGGAGAAGTACCGCGGCAAGCGCGACCAGCTCTCTCGTGAGGCCATGAGCCGGGAGACCATGGCGCTGTACAAGAAGCACGGCACGACACCGGTGTCGAGCTGCCTTCCGCTACTGGTGCAGATGCCCATCCTCCTCGGCATGTTCTACACGCTGAGCGACGTGAAGAAGCACGCCGAATGGGGCGTCGGTGGCGTCGGCCTGCTCAACGTGGACCTCACGAAGCAGTTCTACGACGCGCAGCTGTTCGACGTCGCGCCGCTGCACACCAACATGATCGAGGCGATCAACCTCGGACAGACGGCCACCGTCACCATCCTGGTGATCCTCGTCGTGCTGATGATCGTGTCGCAGTTCATCACGCAGCTGCAGATCATCTCGAAGAACCTGTCGCCCGAGGCCAAGACCGGCCAGGCGTACCAGATGCAGAAGATCATGCTGTACGTGCTGCCGCTGGCGTTCATCTTCTCGGGCGTCTTCTTCCCGCTCGGTGTCGTCATGTACTGGTTCACGTCGAACATCTGGACCATGGCGCAGCAGTTCATCGTCATCCGCAACCTTCCGACCCCCGGATCCGAGGCCGCGAAGGCCCGCGAGGAGCGCCTCGCGCGTAAGGGCAAGGCACTCGATGCGAAGGGCCGCGTCATTTCGATGGAGAAGTACGAGGCCGAGCAGCAGCGTCTTCTCGAGGAGGCTGAGCGCGCACGCGCTGCTCAGCCGAAGCGGCAGCAGCCCATGGGCAAGCAGCGCGCGAAGAAGCAGTCGCAGAAGGACACGCCGCAGGGCTGAGCCCCGGGCTGCCTTCACCGGATAGATCGAACACGCGAGGAACCATGACGAACCCCACCGAGTCCCCGACGGCTGAGCGAACCGAGGCGACGGTCGAAGACCTCGAGCAGGAGGGGGATATCGCGGCCGACTACATCGAAGGGCTGCTCGACATCGCCGACATCGACGGCGACCTCAACCTTGACGTACGCGCGGGTCGGGCGTACGTCTCGGTCGAGGCCGAAGAGCCGGAGTCGCTGCGGCTGCTCGCCGACCCCGACGTGGTGCAGGCCGTGCAGGAACTCACGCGCATCGCCGTGCAGACGAAGACCGGTCGCTTCTCGCGGCTCATCCTCGACATCGGCGGTTCGCGCGACGCGCGCCAGCGCGAGCTCGAGCGCCTGGTCGACCGGGCCGTCGAGCGCTTGAACGACGGCGCCTCGCAGGCATCGCTTCCTGCGATGTCGAGCTACGAGCGCAAGCTCGTGCACGACATCGCCGCCGAGCGCGGCGTCGTGTCGGAGTCCTACGGTGAAGGCGCCGACCGGCACACCGTCATCCGTCATGGCTGATGTTTCACGTGAAACACCCGTGATCGAACCCGAGCCGGCCGACGCCGTCGAGGCGTTCTTCGGGCCTCGAGCCGATCTCGTTCGTCGCTATACGGCGTCGTTGGCCGCCCACGGGGAAGAGCGTGGTCTCATCGGCCCGCTCGAGCTGCCCCGGTTGTGGACACGCCACGTTCTCAACTGTGCTGCGGCTGCGCCGCTGTTCTCGGGTCGCGTGGGCGACGTGGGTTCGGGAGCCGGCCTGCCCGGTCTCGTGCTGGCGATCGCACGACCTGACGTCGAGTGGGTTCTCATCGAGACGATGGAGCGCCGCGTGGCATGGCTGACGGAGCAGGTCAGCGACCTCGGTCTCGAGAACGTTGAGATCGTCCGCACGCGGGCAGAGGAGTGGAACCGGGGTGCGACTCTCGATGCGGTGACCGCTCGTGCAGTGAGTGCTTTCCGGACTCTCGTACCTCTGACCGCTCCGCTGGTTCGTGACGGTGGCGAGCTGATCCTGCTTAAGGGCGCCAACGCACAGACGGAGATCGCCGCAGCCGAGAAGGCCATCCGACGGTTCCGCCTGACCGATGTGCGTGTCGAGGTCGTCGGGGATGCGGTCCTCGCGGAGCCCACGCGAGTCATCCGCGCCACCGTGCGCTGATGTTTCACGTGAAACACGGATGCCGGCCGGTCGCGGGTGCATGTTTCACGTGAAACACCGGCGGACCGCCGGATCACGCGAACGTCGGCGGCCCTGCCTAGAGTGAGACATTGACAACGAGGAGTTGAACGAATGACAGAAGCCGATTCGGGCCGCGCGTCGTTGACGTTCGATTCACCCCTGGCGCGTGAGATCGCCGATCTGTCGTCGCGACGGCGTGCTCTGGACACGATCACCCTCACGTTCTCCGGCGAGCCGCGCGTAATCACGGTGTCGAACCAGAAGGGCGGCGTCGGGAAGACCACCACGACGGTGAACCTGGCTGCGTCCCTCACATCTGTGGGCGCACGAGTCCTCGTGATCGACCTCGATCCGCAGGGGAATGCGTCGACCGCGCTGGGGGTGCCTCACAGCGCGGACATCCCGAGCGTCTACGACGTGCTCATCGACCAGTTCCCGCTCTCGGACATCATCCAGACCAGCCCGGAGTCGCCCAACCTCCTCTGCGCGCCCAGCACGATCCACCTCGCCGGTGCGGAGATCGAGCTGGTCTCTCAGGTCGCGCGCGAGCATCGGCTGCGCACCGCGATCGAGGACTACCTGGCAACGGCAGAGGATCGTATCGACTTCGTCCTCATCGACTGCCCGCCCTCCCTGGGTCTGCTCACGATCAATGCGTTCACCGCCGCGGACGAGCTTCTGATCCCTATTCAGTGCGAGTACTACGCGCTCGAGGGCCTGAGCCAGCTGCTGGGCAGCGTGTCGATGATCCAGAAGCACTTGAACAGCCGACTTCACCTGTCGACGATCCTGCTGACGATGTACGACGGGCGCACCCGCCTCGCACAGCAGGTCGCGGAGGAGGTCCGGTCGCACTTCCCGAACGAGGTACTCCGCACGGTCATCCCGCGCTCGGTCCGTGTGTCGGAGGCGCCGAGTTTCGGCCAGACAGTCATCGCCTACGATGGGCAATCGGCCGGCGCGGTGGCATACCGCGAGGCAGCCGTCGAGATCGCGCAGCGCGCGTCTGCGACGCCACACGCAGACAAGGGAGAAGCCTGATGGCCAAGCGCACCGGATTGGGTCGAGGAATCGGCGCATTGATCCCTACCTCGGAAGCGTCGGCAACGCGCCCGGTCGACGTCTTCTTCCCTGGTGGATCGACGGCCACCGTTGCCGGGGATGCGTCGACGTCCACCGATGCGAAGGATGCCGACGCGCCGCAGCTGGTCTCGATCCCAGGGGCCGCGCTCATCCAGGTGGATCCTCACGACATCGTTCCCAACCCGCGGCAGCCGCGCACGCACTTCGACAGTGACGATCTCGCGGAACTCGTCCACAGTGTGCGGGAGTTCGGTGTCCTGCAGCCGGTCGTCGTGCGGACGAACGAGGACGGCAAGTACGAGCTGATCATGGGGGAGCGGCGCACCCGCGCGGCGCGCGAGGCGGGCTTGACGGCGATTCCCGCGGTTCTGCGCGACACCTCCGACGAGAATCTGCTCCGGGACGCGCTGCTGGAGAACCTGCACCGGTCGCAGCTGAACCCTCTGGAAGAAGCCTCGGCGTATCAGCAGCTCCTCGAAGACTTCGGGATCACCCAGGAGGAGCTTGCCACCCGGATCGGGCGCTCACGGCCGCAGATCAGCAACACGATCCGTCTGCTGCGGCTGCCCATGCCCGTACAGCAGCGCGTCGCGGCCGGTGTTCTGAGCGCCGGTCACGCCCGAGCCATCCTCTCGGTCGACGGCCCCGACGGGATGCAGCGTCTCGCCGACAAGATCGTCAACGAAGACCTGTCCGTTCGCGCCGCCGAGGCTGCCGCGAAGACCGTCGAGTCGGCCGGCACCCGCCGCCCCGCGCCGAAGGCCGGCGGTGTGCGGGCGCACCTCGATGAGGTCGCGGGTCGGCTGGGCGACCGCCTCGACACGAAGGTCAAAATCTCGCTGGGCGCGCGCAAGGGTCAGATCGTCGTCGACTTCGCGACGATCCAGGACCTGAACCGCATCCTCGCCGAGCTGGGCGAGGACGCGTACGGCGCCCGCTGACCCCGATGTCGGCCACGCCGCTTAGGCTTGTTCGGTGAGTGACGAGCAGACCCCGAGGCGCGCCAGCGTCGAGTTGCTTCGCGCGGAGGCGGCCGACGAGCTCTCGGTTCTCGTGGAAGAGCGCCTGCGAAGCGGCGAAGACCCGTGGGAGTTCATGGAGGAGCTTCCGACGGTCGATGAACTGGTCGTGCTGATGCTGCGCGCCGAGAACATCGCGGCTTACGGCGGTGGACGTCCGAGCTCCGCTCGCAACTACCGCGTGCTCCGGCAGATCGCCCTGGATCATCCGGAGCTGACACGTGCCGTATGGCGGCTTCTCGGCAGCGAACCGCACCGCCGCTGGGATGCCGCGACGCGCGCGGATGCTTCCTGATCCTGCCTCATGCAGGACAAAGAAAAGTCCCGGTCAGATGCAATATCCGACCGGGACTTCCTACGTCCGGGCTCTCAGCCGATGTAGGTGGCGAGGTCCTGCTCGAGGGCGAACTTCGGCTTGGCGCCGATGATCGTCTTCTCGACCTCACCCTTGTTGAAGACCTTCATCGCCGGGATGGAGGTGATCTGGTACTGCATGGCGAGGTTGGGGTTCTCGTCGACGTTGAGCTTGAGCACCGTGATCTTGTCGGGGTGCTCGCCGGCGATCTCGTCGAGGATGGGGCTGACCATCCGACACGGACCGCACCACGCGGCCCAGAAGTCGACGAGGACGGGTCCGTCGGCGTCGAGGACGTCCTGCTGCCAGGTGCTTTCGGTCGTGGCCTTGGCGGTCATGTGTGATCTCCTTCGAAAGGGTGTCGCCTACGTCAACGACGCGGGCGGGTGAAATGTTCCGTTATGCGTTCTCGGTCTCGGCGACGAGCGACTCCAGGCCCTCGTCGGGTCGGCCGCGCAGCGGCGACGAGTCGGCCGCAGGCTCGGCGGCCTCGCCGAGGGCGGCGAGGTAGTGCTCGACGTCCAGTGCCGCGACGGTTCCACTGCCCGCGGCGGTGACCGCCTGGCGGTAGGTCGGGTCGATGACGTCACCAGCGGCGAAGACGCCGGGGACGGACGTGCGCGACGAGCGGCCGTCCACCCACACGGTGCCGTGCTCGGTCAGGTCGAGCGCGCCGTGCACGAGGTGGGTGCGGGGGTCGTAGCCGATCGCGACGAAGATCCCGTCGAGAGCGAGCTCGCGCGTCGATCCGTCGACGGTGTCGCGCAGGACGACGCCGGTCACGGCATCCTCGCCCAGGATGTCGGCGACCTCACTGTTCCAGACGAACTCGATCTTGTCGTTGTTCATCGCGCGGTTCTGCATGATCTTCGAGGCGCGCAGCTCGTCGCGGCGGTGGATGACGTACACCTTCGACGCGAACTTCGTCAGGAACGTGGCCTCCTCCATGGCGGAGTCCCCACCGCCGACGACGGCGATCACGCGGTCGCGGAAGAAGAAGCCGTCGCAGGTGGCGCAGTACGAGACGCCGCGTCCGGAGAGGCGGCTCTCGCCCTCGATGCCGATCTTGCGAGGAGCGGAACCGGTGGCGAAGACGAGGCTGTCGGCTTCGTGCGTCGCACCGCTGCCCAGGGTGATCTTCTTGACGGGGCCGGCGATGTCGAGGTCGACGACGTCGTCGTACAGCACCTCGGTGCCGAACTTCTCGGCCTGCTCCTGCATCTTCGTCATGAGATCGGGGCCCATGATGCCCTCGGGGAAGCCGGGGAAGTTCTCGACTTCGGTGGTGTTCATCAGCTCGCCGCCCGCTTCGACCGAGCTCGCGATGAGCAGCGGCTTCAGGTTCGCGCGTGCCGCGTAGATCGCGGCCGTGTAGCCGGCGGGGCCGGATCCGATGATGATGACCTGTCGCACGTCGACATCCCTTTCTGGGGTCTGGAATCCGCGTCGCGGATACCCCGACACGTCCAACCCATGGTAGCCGTGGGGCATTCCCCGGCGGCCGAGGAGAGGAGTGTCAGCGCCCCAGGATGCGGCGCACCGCGCGGACGGCGGGACCGAGCTCCGGCGCGCGAAGCACGGCGAGGAGGATGACGTAGGCGACGAGTGTCGTCAGCCCGATCACGGCGCCTCCGAAGAGCGCGGCGGCGATCGTCTCGATCGTCCACCCCCACACCACGGTCAGGAGCAGCGAGACGCCCCATCCCGCGGCGCAGGCGGGGATGCCGGCGACGATGAAGCGGAGAACGCCCCGTACCGCGCCGGCGAGGCCGAGCGGGCCGATCTTCCGCCGCAGGAGGACGACCGCGAGCACCAGCTGGACGATGTTCGCGAGCGACTGGCCCAGCGCGATGCCGACCGCGAGGTATTCGACAGGCAGCACGAGGTAGGCGGTGACGGCGGTCGTGGCGACGAGGATCGCCTGCACCAACGTGAACACGAAGGGTGTGCGGGTGTCCTGGTGGGCATAGAACGTGCGCTGCAGGACGAACTGGAACGACAGGGGGAGCAGAGCGACGAGGTACGCGGCGAGCACCCAGGCGAACGTCGCCGCCGTCTGCGGACCGGTCGTGAAGACGCGAGAGATCGGCAGGATCGCCGCGACGATCGCGGCAAGCGCGCCGACCATGAAGATCCCGATCGTTCGGGTGGCGGCATCCAGGTCGGAGCGGAGCGCGTCGGGGCGTCCGGTGGCGACATGCTCGCTCAGGCGGGTGAAGTAGGGCGTTCCGATCGACAGGACGATGACCGAGAACGGCAGCATGAACACCAGCCACGCGTAGGACATAGCGGCCACCGAGGCGCCCGCGCTGGATGCCGCACTGACGAGGGTCGTCTGGACGAGGCCGGCGAGCTGGCCGACGACGACCATCAGGAACGTCCAGCCCGCGAGGCGCCCGATGTGCCGCAGTCCTATACCGCGCCATCCGAAGTCGGGACGAACGTGCAGACCGGCGCGGCGCCAGAACAGGAGCAGCACGCCAGCCTGCGCGACGATGCCCGCGGTGGCGGTGCCGGCGATGACGGACACCATCGTCGGCGTCCAGCCGACCACGTCCTCTTGGACCCCGAAGAGCCAGATGAAGACGACGAAGCCGATGATCGACACGATGTTGTTCACGATCGGCGACCAGGCGAAGGGACCGAACACCCCACGCGCGTTGAGGATCTCGCCCAGAAGTGCGTACATGCCGTAGAAGAGCAGCTGCGGCAGGCACCAGTAGGCGAATGCCAGCGTCAGCGCTGATGCCTCCGGCCCCAGCCGGGAGCCGAACGCCGCCACGAGCAGAGGCGCAGCGACGACGGCGATGACCGTCGTGACGAAGAGGGCGGTGACGCCGAGCGTCAGCAGCTTGGAGACGAAGGCGCTGCCGCCGTCGCGGTGCTTCGCCGCCTGGATGATCTGGGGGACGATGACGCCGGCCAGGAGGCCGGACGAGATGATCGCGTAGATGTTATTCGGCAGCTGATTGGCGATCGCGAACGCGTCGGCCGCCCCGCCCGTGGCGCTCGTGGCGATCACCGGCAGCGCAGCGGCGAGCACGATGTTGCGCACGAGGCCCGTGACCCGGGAGACGAGTGTTCCCGCGGCGACGACCGCTCCTGCTCGGCCGATTCCGCTCACTCGGTGATCTCCTGCTGTTCGGGGTCGTTCCGCTGTTCGGGAACGCCGTGGGTTCGGCGCCGGCGCAGCTTCAGCACCGTGCGGATCACACCGGCGACGATGAGGACCACGACGACCACGACGATCGCCGCGATACCGACCGACTCCCACTCCGCACGGACGGTCAGCTCGATGGCCTCGGGGGCACCGATCGGCACCGCCGCCGTGCTGCGCAGTTGCAGATCGAGCGTCGTCTCGCCGCGCCCGACGCGGGCTTCGACGGGCACGTCGACACGCGTGTTCTGCTGGGCTCCGGCCTCGACGACGGTCGCCTTCTGGACGATGAGGCGGGGGTCGCCGGTTTCGGCGAAGAGCACGAGCGAGACCGGCCACGGCAGGTCGTTGCGCACGGTGACCGGGATGGGGGCGCTCGTGGCGAGGAAGTTGATCGTGCCGGGATTGGCGATGCCGACGGCATCCAGCGTGCTCACGGTGGCCTGCTCGTGGTCGGTGACCGCCGTCGTCCAGGCCGAGGGGTCCGCCAGCCACGCGTTGCCGATCAGCTGCAGGATGGCGGTGCGCTCGCGCGTCGTCAGCTGAGCGGGCTCGACGAGCGCGGTGGCGAAGGTGGCGAGGCGGGCTTCGTCGTCGAGGAAGCGCTGCAGGGCGGCCACGCGGTCTTCGGCGGCCGGGATCTCCGCGACCGTCACCTGCGACGCGGGCACGGCGCGGAGGTCCTCGAGTGAGGCGGGGGATGCGCCCGGGCTGGCGGCGACGGCTGCGATGGCACTGCGCAGCCCGGCGCGCGAGCTCGTCGCGGGCCGGTCGATCGTGGCGACCAGCGGTCCCTCGCCGCTCAACGCGACCTGCGCCGTCGCAGCCGCGAGCGCCGCGCTCCGCACCGGTGCGTCGTCGGATGCCGCAGCCACGCGCGCGAGCTCCGACGAGACCAGACGGTCGTATACGAGCAGGTCGGCCTCGCCGACGGCCGCTCGAACATCCTCACTGGCGCCTGACACGGCGTTCGACACGGTGTCGGAGGGGACGAGGGTGAGCGCGGCGGCGTCCGGTCCGGAGGTCGCGTCGATCGTCGTCACGACATCCGCACCGGCCGTGCCACCGGCGGGCCAGAACACGTCGTCGACGGTGTTGAGCGCGGTCCCGACGGCCAGCAGCTCGTCGAGATCGGGCACCTGAGCGCTCGTGGTCGACCCCGCGGCGGGGGCGAAGTCGGCGGGATCGGCGTACGGGGCGAGCGTCATGGGCTCGAGAGGGCCGGAGAGCCCGGCGTGCACCTGGGTTGCAAGGTCCGCGTCGCCGAACTGCAGCGCGAAGCGCTCGTTGGGAAGGGTCATGAGGCTCGTGAGCCACGCCGTCGCACTCGCCGGTGCGCTCGAACCCAGCACGCGGATCGACGCGACGATCGCCGGATCGACGGCGAGGACGGCGGGTGTTCCCGCGACGGCGTCGAGGGCGGCGCTGAGCGCTCCGTCGTCACCGGTCAGATCGGAGAGCTCGGTCGCCGTGAGGAGCCCCGACGTCCGGGCCCCCGCGGTGATGGGAACGACGACCGTGGCCGACCGGGCGGGAGCGTCGGGGCGCGGCACCGTGATGACGGTGCGGGAGGAGCCGCCGGGGGCGGAGACCGAGACGGGATACACGCCGGGCGCGAGCCCGACGAGGTCCTTCTCGGTGGCGGAGACCGTCACGTTCGTGCCCCGCTCCTCGCCGGCGGCGAGCTCGGGAACGTCGGCCCGGCCCACCTCTTCGAGCACCGGCAGCGGCTCTGCGGCATCCTCAGAGGGACGGAGCCAATCGACCACGGCCTGCGCGGAGGTCAGCGCCGACCGCGAAAGCCCCACCGACACCGCACCGGCGGAGAGAGCCCGTTCCGAGCCGTTGCGCTGCACCACCGAGATCGTGGCGTCGGCGCCGGTCGCGACGAGCCCCGAGTTGGCCGGAGCGACGATGAGGGCTGTGGTTCCGGAAGCACCGGGAGTCGCGCTCGCGCTCGGCGTCGGAGTCGGCGTGGAGTCGGCCAGGGCGGCGCCGGGGGCGGCGAGCGGGCCGACGGCGATGGCTGCCGCGGCGAGCCACCCGAGCAGGCGGGCACCGCGACGGCCGCGACGCGCGCGGGCGGGGGCAGGGGAAATGTCGGTCATGGCGGCTCTCGACCCGCTGCGATACCCGACCGCAGGGTCGCACAGAGTCTAGGGCGGCGCTGCTGTGCGTCATCCGAGGCGGGCCGGGGCCTGCGGCTATTCGTGCGCTCTGCAGGGTTGAATGGTCGGGTGACCCTGAACCCCGACGCCGGCCGCTGTGCGGCCCTCCGCACCGACCTGGATGCCGCGGGGTACCGCGCCGACGCGGTGCGCGGGCTCTGGGGCACGATGGTCGACACCGCGGTGGGCCACGGCCTCGTCGAGCCCGCTCGCCGCGTGCTCGCCGGACGCACCGACGCCCTCGCCGTGCTGGCGGGACTGCTGTTCCTCGGCGGCTCCGCGCCGCGCGCGGTCGTGAACACCGCGCTGCCCACGCTCGGGGCCGACGGGCTGATCGATCTCGGGCTCGCGCACGGGGAGGGGGAGCTCGTCGTGCCCGACGCCCTCGTGCGACCGCAGGACATCTCGGATGCCGCCGGCGAGGGCCACTGGTGGATCGCGAGCGACCTCGACGAGGCGGCCGTGGGCGGTCCACTGCCGACCGGTCACGTGCTCGGGGTCGGCGGTGCCTCGCTCACGCTCGCGGGACTCCAGCTCACGACCCGGGTGGGCCGCGTGCTCGACATCGGCACCGGGTGCGGCATCCAGGCGCTCCGGGCGCGACGCGCGGGTGACACGGTCGTGGCGACGGACGTGTCGGAGCGGGCTCTCGCCTTCACGCGGCTGAACGCGCTCCTCAACGACGTCGCCGGCATCGAGACGCGGCTGGGCAGCCTGTTCGATCCGGTCGCGGGGGAGCGATTCGAACGCGTGGTGTCGAACCCCCCGTTCGTGATCACACCGCGCGTGGAGGGCGTCCCGGCGTACGAGTACCGCGACGGCGGGATGGCCGGCGATGACCTCGTCGCCGCCTTCGTGCGAGAGGTCGGCTCGGTGCTCGCCCCCGGCGGTGTGGCACAGCTGCTCGGCAACTGGGAGTACCGCGAGGGCGAGGACGGCCTCGAGCGCGTGCGCTCGTGGGTGTCGGAGTCGTCCGTGGCGCTGGACGCGTGGGTCGTGGAGCGCGAACAGCTCGATCCTCTCGCGTACGCCGAGCTGTGGGTGCGCGACGGCGGCACGGCGCCGGGTTCGCCCGCCTACGCTCCGCTCGTCCAGGCCTGGCTTGACGATTTCGCCGGTCGCGGCGTCACGGCTGTCGGCTTCGGCTACATCACGCTGCACCGGCCGCCGCTCATCCCGACGCTCGCACGCTACGAGCGCGTCGCGGGCAGCATCCCCGGCGCCCTCGGTCCGCACGTCGGTGATGCGCTCGCCGCGTGGGAGCGGCTCTCGAGCATGACCGACGCGGATCTGGATGTCGCGGTGCTGCGGGTCGCGCCCGATGTGACCGAGGCGCGCCACCATGTGCCCGGCGTCGAAGACCCGCAGGTGATCGAGCTGCGACAGGGTGCCGGCTTCGGCCGAGTGCTCGACGTCGATCCCGCCCTCGCCGCGCTGGTGGGAGCCAGCGACGGTGATCTTCCGGTGGGAGTGCTGGTGGCGGCGATCGCCGACCTGCTCGAGGTGGACCCCGGTGCGTTGCGCGCCGATCTGCTGCCTCGCGTGCGCGAGCTGCTCTTCACGGGCTTCCTGTCGTTCGCCGACGTATCGCCGGCGATGGCCGACTGAGCGACCGGGCGACTGGGCGACCGGCCGACTGCACGGTCGAGCGGAACCGCGGGCTGAGGGAGGCCCGGAGGGGCCGGGTAGGCTCGGGGCATGCTGAACATGGCCGAGGGTGTCGCGCGCCTGGGCGCCCTGGCGGCATCCCCCGTCGTCTCCGCGCTCGCCGACGCATTCGAGCGCGCCGGCTACGAGCTGGCGATCGTCGGCGGCCCCGTGCGGGATGCGCTGCTGGGGCGAAAGACCAACGACCTCGACTTCACCACGAACGCCCGGCCCGACGACATCCTCCACGTCGTCAAGCCGCTCGCCACCGCGACGTGGGACATCGGCCGCGCCTTCGGCACGATCGGTGCGAAGATCCGCGGCGAGCAGATCGAGATCACCACCTATCGCGCCGACAGCTACGACGGTGTGACCCGCAAGCCCACCGTGGAGTTCGGCGACACCCTCGAGCAGGACCTCGCGCGCCGTGACTTCACCGTCAACGCCATGGCTCTGCGCGTGCCGGGGCCGTCCCTCGTCGACCCGACGGGCGGCGTCGAAGACCTCGTGGCCACGACGCTGCGTACTCCGAGCGATCCCGCGGTGAGCTTCGGCGACGACCCGTTGCGGATGCTGCGCGCCGCGCGCTTCGGGTCGCAGCTCGGCTTCTCGCTCGACTCCGCCACCCGGCAGGCGATGGCGGAACTCCGCGAGACGCTGACAATCGTGAGCCCCGAGCGCGTGCAGGGCGAGCTCGTGAAACTCCTGCGCACCGATGACCCCGATCACGGCATCCGGTCGCTCGTCGACACGGGGCTGATGGAGCTCGTGCTGCCCGAGGTGCCCGCTCTCCGGCTCGAGATCGACGAGCACCACCACCACAAAGACGTCTACGAGCACTCCCTGACGGTGCTGCGCCAGGCCATCGAGCTCGAGCAGGAGCGCAACCCGGGTACCGAGCCCGATGTCGTCCTGCGTCTGGCGGCGCTGCTTCACGACATCGGCAAGCCCGCGACGCGAAAGCTCGAGCCCGGCGGGGGAGTGAGCTTCCACCACCACGACCTCAAAGGCTCGCGCATGGCGCGCAAGCGCCTGCAGGCTCTGCGGTTCGACTCCGACACGATCGCATCGGTGAGCCGCTTAGTCGAGCTGCACCTGCGCTTCTTCGGGTACTCCGAGGGTGCGTGGACGGACTCGGCCGTGCGGCGCTACGTCCGCGACGCGGGCGACGAGCTCGAACGTCTGCACATCCTGACGCGCGCCGATGTGACGACGCGGAACAAGCGGAAGGCCGCGCGGCTGAAGTCGGCGTACGACGACATCGAACGCCGCATCGACGAGCTCGCGGCGGCAGAGGAGCTCGGCGCGATGCGACCGGAGCTCGACGGCAACCGCATCCAGGAGATCCTCGGCATCCGCCCCGGCCGCGAGGTCGGCGAGGCGTACCGGTACCTCCTCGACATCCGGCTCGATGAGGGCATGATCGGCGAGGATGCTGCGGAGCAGCGACTGCGCGAGTGGTGGGCCGCGCGCAGCGCGAACTGACCCGCCCCGTCGTCCCCGGCGACCCGGCATCGTCGCATGACTCGCTTCGCTCGGCAACCCCGACAAGCGACCGTTCCGTCGCGCCGCATGCGCTGAGAGGATGGCGGCGCGATGTTGCACGTGAAACATCGCTCCGGTGGGTGCCGAGGCATCCGCACCTCGAGGGGAGGCGATCCGTGAGGACCACGCGGATCACATGGACGAGCATCGGATCGGTCGAGACGATCGAGCGCTGCACGACGGAGTATTCCGATGACGGCACCCGCATCGTGGGCGAGGTCGACGGCGCGATCGACATCGACATCACCGCCACCCCCGCGACGAACGCCCTGCCGATCCGGCGGCTGAAGCTCACCGTCGGCGGACACGCGGACGTCGAGGTGGCCTGGGTGCAGGTGCCTTCCCTCGACGTCGGGCTTGGGCGTCAGCGATACACGCGTGTCGGACCGCGCGCCTACTGCTTCGAGTCGCGTGACCGCGACTTCCGCCGGACCATCACGGTCGACGACGACGGATTCGTCCTCAGCTACCCGGGACTGTTCGAGCGGGTGACGGGGTCGTGACCGAATCGGTCGAGGAGATGAGGAGTGGCGAGATGTCCGAGATGAACGCGCCGAATGACGCGCCGACACCGACGCTCCTCGCGCTCGCGCGGGCGCACGGCGTCGCCACGGAGTACTGGTCGTACTCGGGCGTGCAGGTGCAGGTGCCCGTCGCGACGCTGCGCGCGATCCTCGGCGCGATGGGCGTGGCGGCTGCCGACGACGACGAGGCCGCGGCGGCTCTCGCCGAAGGGGAGGCGGCACCCTGGCGGCGCCTCGTGCCCGCATCCTCGGTCGTTCGCCGCGGGGGAGGGACGATCGAGCTGCACGTCGCCGACGGTCATGACGTGGAGGTCGCCCTGGTGCTCGAGGACGGTTCCGTGCGCCCACTCGCTATTCCCGAGCAGCAGCCGGTCGCGCGCAGTGTCGACGGCCGGACGCGCTGGCGGGTGCGGGTTCCCGTGCCTGCCGACGTCCCGCTGGGGTGGCATACGGTTCAGGCGCGACAGTACGGCGGGGATGACGAGGTGCTCGACAGCGGCGCGCTCATCGTCACGCCGCAGCGGCTGGCCCCGCCGCCCGCGGAGAGGGCGCAGCGCTCCTGGGGTCTGATGGCTCAGCTGTATTCAGTGCGCTCCCGCCGCTCCTGGGGACTGGGGGACTTCGCCGACCTCGCCGACCTCGCCGCGGTCGCGGGCGAGGCCGGTGCGGACTATCTGCTGATCAACCCGGTGCACGCCGCCGAGGTGACGACGCCGATCGAGCCGTCGCCCTACCTCCCGTCATCTCGTCGTTTCCTGGCTCCCCTGTACGTGCGACCCGAGCTCATTCCCGAAGCGGCATACCTCGGTGATGCCGCGCGCGAACGCTTCTCGTCGCTGCAACAGACTGCGGCCAAAGGCAACACGAACGCCGAGCGGATCGATCGCGACGCCGCTTGGACCGCTAAGCGCGAAGCGCTCGCTCTCGTGCACGATGTCCCCCTGTCGCCCGCGCGCCGCGCGCGGCGCGACGCCTTCGCCCGCCGCGAGGGGTCGGCCCTGGCCGACTTCGCGCTGTGGTCCGCGGTGCGCGAGCACGAGAAGGAGACGGGGGAGCGCCTGCCCGATGGCACCGCGATCGACGACCCCGTCGTCACCGAGCTCCGGGACACGCTGGGGGATCGCATCGCCTTCCACGTCTGGCTGCAGTGGATCGTCGACGAGCAGCTGAATGAAGCGGCAGCGTCGGCGGCAGCAGCCGGGATGCGGATCGGCATCATGCACGACCTCGCGGTGGGCGTCTCGACGGTGGGGTCGGACGCCTGGTCGATGGGAGACCTCTACGCGCCGGGTGTCGTCGTGGGCGCGCCGCCCGACATGTACAACCAGCAGGGTCAGAACTGGAATCAGCCGCCGTGGTTGCCGCAGGCTCTCGCCGAGCACGCGTACACGCCGCTGCGTGACATGATCCGTTCGCTCCTCCGGCATGCGGGAGCGCTGCGCATCGACCACATCCTCGGGTTCTTCCGCCTCTGGTGGATCCCGGAGGGGCTCGGGCCCGGCGAAGGCACCTATGTCCGCTACGACCACGAGGCGATGATCGGTGTCCTCGCCCTCGAGGCGCACCGGGCGGGCGCCGTGATCATCGGGGAGGACCTCGGCCTCGTCGAGCCCTGGGTGCGCGACTACCTCGCCGAGCGCGGCATCCTCGGCACGTCGGTGCTGTGGTTCGAGACCGATGAGGACGGCGGGCCTCTTGCCCCGGAGCGCTACCGCACGGACGTGCTCGCCACCGTCAACACGCACGACCTGCCGCCGACCGCCGGGTACCTCGACGGTGAGCACGTCGCCCTGCGCGCGCGGCTCGAGCTGCTCACACGTTCGGTGGAGGACGAGCTCGCCGATTTCGAGCAGGAGCGCGACCGGATGCTGGCGATGCTGCGCTCGCGCGGACTGATCGGCGACGACGCCGGCGAGCGGGAGGTCGTCGAGGCCCTGCACGTCCTCCTCGCCGCCTCCCCCTCGCGGTTGCTCGGCGTCTCGCTGGTCGACGCGGTCGGTGAGAAGCGCGTCCAGAACCAGCCGGGAACCGACGACGAGTACCCGAATTGGCAGGTGCCGCTCGCGGACGCCGACCGCCGAGTCGTCCTGCTCGACGATCTCGCTTCGTCGCCGCGGTTCCGCTCGCTGGTTGAGGCGGTGGAGCGCAGCCTGCGCGAGCGCCCGTAGAGGTCGGACGCGGGGCTTGTCAACCCGGTACGTACCTCCCCCCGGGACGCCCGTACGGTCGGAATGTCGGACGAGAGGAAACGCCATGGTCGACACCGCACCCCTGACACGGGCGAAATACCCGCGGTCGCTGATCGCGGGGCCCTATGGGCATCCGTTCCATGCGATCGCGATCATCCTGCCCATCGGCGCGTGGGTGTCGGCATCCGTCTTCGATGTCATCGCGGTCATGAGCCCGGATGCCGCGGCTTACGCCCTGGGCGCCCGCATCCTCATCGCGATCGGCCTTCTCGGCGCCGTCGTTGCCTCGGTGCTGGGTCTGATCGACTGGAGCAGCATTCCGAAGGGCACGCCCGCGCGGGTGACGGGTCTGACCCACATGGTGCTGAACTTCATCGCCATGGCGGTCTTCGCGGGAAGCCTGGCTCTTCGCGTCGAGGAGGAGACGGTTCCGACGCTCGCCATGATCGCGAGCTTCGGCGGACTCGCGCTGCTCTCGGTGTCGGGATGGCTCGGCGGAAAGCTCGCCCACACGTACGGAGTCCGCGTCGCGACCGAGACGACCCAGGCCGAGGGCCTGGAACCGTTGCCCTGACCGAGGAGAGATCATGACCGACCTGGACACCCGTCCCGACAAGCGGCCTGCGAATCCGCTGGCCGGCCCTTACGGACATCCGTTCCACCCGATCGCCGTCACGATCCCGATCGGGGCGTGGATCGCGAGCTTCGTCTTCGACATCATCGGCCTGATCGTCGCCGACCCCACCCCGTACGCCGTGGGATCGCGCGTGCTCATCGGGATCGGCCTCGTCGGGAGCGTCGTGGCCATCGTGCTCGGCATCTTCGACTACATGCGCATCCCCGACCGCACCCGGTCGTCGAGCACGGCCACCATCCACATGGGGCTCAACTTCGTCGTGTGCGGGGCGTACCTGTTCCAGCTCTTCCTGCGCACCTCGACGGACGACATCCCGATCGCGGGCGTGATCTTCAGCGCGGTGAGCCTGCTGACGCTGAGTGTCTCGGGGTGGCTCGGCGGAAAGCTCGCGTACCGCTACGGCGTGCGCGTCGCCCATGAGTCCAAGCAGGCCGAGGGCTTCGTCACGCGCCGTTCGCGGCGCTGAGGCGGCCCGTGCGGCTGACGTGACGCCTCAGCTGGACGTCGCCGCGGCGTGCTGCTCGAGGAGGAAGGCGGTGGACTTGCTCTGCAGGAATGCGCAGAGCGCGGAGACCATCGCCAGCTCGGTCGACAACTCGAGTGCCCGGCCGGCATCGAGCTTGACCTCGAGTTCGCGGGCCTCGAACGTGATGGCCCAGTGCGTCGACCCGATCGGCTCGGGCTGGAGGTAGGTCACCGTCCCGGCGTTGGCGAGGTCGAGCCCGATCAAGCCGGTGTCCTGTCCGTCGGGGCCTTCCTGCGGCATCACACGCAACCGGTCGCTGATCGGGTAACCCAGCTCGCCGAACTCCGCCAGCCATGCTTCCAGCGTTTCCATCGTCCGAAACGGCATCCGGTCCTCCAATGACCACGGCGAGGACCCTGCGCCCATGCCCAGCGCTCATTATCGCCCAGGCGACGGGTGTGGTCGGGCATTCGGCCGTTCGGCCGTTGCATTCGGCGTTCGTGCGAGAGGCTCACTCGATCGACAGGGGAGCGTGCGCAGCTCCGGATCGGTTCGCGGTCGCCTCCGTTTGCTCTCGATGCCGCCGCTCGATGGCCTGACCGGCATAGCTCGCGGCCACGATGAGAACGGCACCGCAGAGCCCGATGAATCCGATCGCCTCGCCCGCGATGACGACGCCGACGAGCAGTGCCCACACCGGCTCGGTGCCCATCAGGATGCTGGCTCGCGAGGCGGAGGTGCGCCTCACGGCCCAGAGTTGCACGACGAAGGCGAACACCGAACAGAGCAGCCCCAGGAAGAGGGCATTCATCCAGCCGCCCGCGTCGAGTCGGAGGGCGGCCGCGGGCAGATCGGGCCCGGCGATGACCGTGAACACGGCAGCACAGACGACCAGTTGAACGAGCACCATACCAAGTGAGCCATCCGCGCGGCCGCGGGTGAGGTGCGCGCTCGCCGTCACGTGGAACGCTCTGACGGCCGCCGCGGCGATGACGAGCGCATCGCCGATGGTGGGTTCGCGCAGACCGCCCTCCGAGACGAGGAGCGCGACGCCGACCACGGCGACGATGGCGGCGATGAAGTATGGCCGCGGCAGCCAGGAGCGAGAGGCGATTCCCTCGAGGACGGGAGTCATGACCAGTGCCAGGCTGATCAGGAGTCCCGCGTTCGTCGCCGTCGTGAGGTGTACGCCCCAGGTCTCGAGCCCGATGACCGCGGCCTGCGAGCAGCCCAGGCCGACGGCGATCAGGAGGCCCCGTCCCCGGGGGACGTGCTCGCGCCGTGCCAGGCAGAGGAGAGCCGTCGCGGCTGCGGCGACGAGGAAGCGGAGAGCGACGGCCGACGGTACGCCCGTGTCCGCAGCGAGGTCCTTGGCGGCGAGGAAGCTCGCACCCCAGACGGCCGCGACGCCGAGCAGGAGGGCATCGACGAGGGAATCGGTTCTCGGGCGGAGAGGCATAGGGCTAGTGTTCAGAGGGCCGATGCGGAAGAGCAACGGCCTGCTTCTTCATCGACACTGAAGGATCTGCTTATGGATCCGGCTCGGCTCCGCCTTCTCCGCGAACTCGGCGACCGCGGCAGCGTCGCGGCCGTCGCCGCTTCGATGCACGTGAGCGCGTCCGCGGTCTCGCAGCAGCTCGCGGCATTGCAAGCCGGTGTGCCGGTTCCACTGACGGTCAAGCAGGGGCGCCGGCTCGTACTGACGGAGGCCGGCGAAGCGCTCGCGATCGCGGCGACGCGCGTCGAGCAGGCCCTCGCCGAGGCACAGGACGCGGTCGGCTCGTTCCTCGTCCATGATGAGCGGCCAGTCCGCGTCTCCGCGTTCCACAGCGCCGGCCTCACCCTTTTCGCACCGCTCCTCGCAGAGCTGGGCGACGGGCCGCGGGTCTCGCTGGCCGATGCCGACGTCGCACAGGACAAGTTCGCCGGCCTCACCGCCGACTACGACCTCGTGATCGCGCATCGCCTCGCGCATGATCCGGAGTGGCCGGTTCGGCGATTGGTGGTCATGCCGCTCCTCGTGGAGCCGCTCGACATCGCGCTGCCCGCGACGCATCCCCTCGCCGCTTCTGAGGCCGTCCGGCCCGAACAGTTGCGGGATGAACGGTGGATCTCGACGCACGAGGGCTTCCCTCTTGCCGGCGTGCTCACCCACCTCGGCGCGCTGATCGGTCAGAGCCCGCGCATCGACCACCGCATCAACGAGTTCTCCGTCGCCGCTCAGGTCGTCCGCGCCGGCGGTGCCGTCGCCGTGATGCCGCGGACGACCGCCGCCCCGTTGGCCGTGGACGGGATGGTTCTCCGCCCGATCGTCGGCGCCCCGTTCGCGCGCCACGTCGACGTGCTCGCCCGCCCCGACGCGGTTGCGCACGCGCCCGTCCGCAGAGTCCTCGAAGCGCTACGGCAGGTCGCGGTCGCGGTGACGCCGCGCTGAGGCGGGGCGCGATCCACGAAAGCGCCCCGCTCGCTGTCGCGACGGGGCGCTTCCGTGGTGACGTCCCGTCCGCACGGGCGCACAGGTCGGTCAGGGGCGATCGTGTGCGGTTCCGGGAGTACCGCCCTCGAGCTCGATCTCTTCCTTGCGCACGTCCGCGCTGACCTGCTCGGTGTCGGTGACGGTGTCGGTGTCGAGCTTGACCCGCTCGACCGGCACGGTCTCCTTGGCGATGACCGGTCGTTCCTCCGAGAGGACGACTTCGTGTTCTTCCTCGCTGATGTCGGGTCCGGACAGCGCGTCGCCGGCGTTCGCGTCGGTGATCGGCTCACGCTCGAGCCGGACCTCCTCGCGACTGACGGGAACCGTCACCGTCTCCTGCTCGGTGACGACGTACTTGCGCAGCCGTGCGCGGCCGGTCTCCACCCGTTCGGTGCCGACGTGCAGCTGCTCCTCGGAACGGGTCATCGCGTGATCGGTGTTGGGGCCGGACGTGTCGTGGCCCGCGGTGGCATCCGCATGATCGGTCGAGACGTCGCGGTCGCGATCGGCTGCGCCGCCCGAGGAGTCGCGGCCCTGGTAGTACTCGTACAGGTTCGCCTCTTCGGCTTCGGACAGTTCCGAGTCCGTCTCCATCCGAGGGGCGCCTTTGACGAAGTCCTTGGTGAACGGCACCCGCAGGTCGCCGTCGATGACGTCGGCGTCATCGAGCGGAACGAACGACTCGGACGTGCCGAAGAACCCGGTGGCAACGGTGGCCCAGTTGGGCCTTCCGGTCGCGGGGTCGACGTAGATCTGCCCGACGGAACCGACCTTGTGGCCGTCGGGGTCGGTGACGTTCGCTCCGATGAGGCTGGCGACGTTCTGTTCACTGATCATGGTGGTCTTGCCTTTCACTGGTGTTCTTGCGGCGGTTGCTGAGGTGCGCTCAGCTCCCGAGTCCGACCCGGTCGACCTTGCGGTGGTAACGCATCCCGGCGAGTCCGCCGAGGACGGCTCCGACAAGGGTGACGACGGCTGCGCCGAGCGCAGTGAGGATGCCAGTGAGGGTCGCGGTCTCGGGTGTGATGGGGATGCGCGGGAAGCCCTGCAGGTTGCCGAGGATGTCCCACTGCGATCCGGCGATCGCGGTGATGACCGCGACGACGATCGCGATCACGATCGCCCAGATCCAGACGGCGATTCCCTGCTTCGCGCCGCTGAAGCGGGCCATTCGTCCCGCCACGTAGCCGCCGGCGAAGTACGAGATGAGGAGGACGAGACCGATGACGATGGCGCTGACGACGGTGACCGTCGTGCTGTTGTCCGCGGCTGCGTCGGCGGCCTGGTCGGGAGTGGCGCCGCTGCCGACGCCGATGGCGGCCCCGATCGCGGCGACGAGGGCGGTGAGGAGAACGGTGCATCCCATGGCGGTGAGCCAACCGAAGAACGCGGATCCGAACTTGAAGCCTCCGAACTCCGCCTTCTCGCGTTCGTGGACGTCGTGGCGCACGGTGTGGCCTTTTTCGACCGGGACGGCCGCGCTGGTGGAGTCGGAATCGAACACAGGCGCACCCGGCTCGCGGTACTCAGGAGTGCTGTTGCTGCTCATGGCGCGACGGTACGTCGATCGATGGCTGCCGCGAATGCCGTTGTCGTCGCAGGCGGATGAGCGTATGGTTTTCCGGCTTACACCGTAAGTCGGACGCGGCCCGTGCGCGCATGGTGCGCGAGCAGTGGGACACTCGAGGACGACCGGAAGGTGATGCTCGCGATGGGTCACGACGACAGCACGTCAGGCAACGCTTCTTCTCCGAGGCTGAGTCGCGACCTCATCGTCGCGACCGCTCTCGGTCAGATCGATCGCCTGGGGGCCTCGGGGCTCTCCATGCGTTCGCTGGCGCAGGAACTCAACGTCGAGGCGATGTCGCTCTATCGGTACATCAATGGCAAGGAAGATCTGCTCGAGGGCGTCGTTGCGCTCCTCATGGCCGACCTCACCTCCACACTGAGCGCCGAGACCCACACGCGATGGCAGGGATTCCTGCAGGTGACGGCTCACAGCGTTCGCCGGATCGCCATCGATCACCCTCAGGCCTTCCCGCTGATCGCGACTCGACACCCGGCAGCTCCCTGGCTGCGTCCGCCGCTGCGGAGCGTCGAAGTCGTGAACATCTTCCTCAGTTCGCTGATCTCGCAGGGCTTCACCGACGGCCAGGCGGTCGATGCCTACCGAGCGTTCAGCAGCTTCCTCCTCGGGCAACTGCTTCTCGAATCAGCCGTCCGCGGCGCCGACACGGGACCCGTCGACGAAGCCCTCGATGAGGGCGATGCCGCCATACCCGAGGGTGACGGGCGCGTCGATCTTCAGGATGCTCCCGAAGTCCTCC
This sequence comes from Microbacterium arborescens, assembly GCF_049707515.1. Classification (GTDB taxonomy): domain Bacteria; phylum Actinomycetota; class Actinomycetes; order Actinomycetales; family Microbacteriaceae; genus Microbacterium; species Microbacterium arborescens_B. Next base: position 88,296 of record NZ_JBNAFI010000003.1, read on the forward strand.
GCCTGCGAGCGCTGCTCAGCGAGGACCGCAGCGACGAGGAGTTCGAGATCTCGCTCGAGTCTCTCCTCGACCGGTTGGACCGCAATCTCTCGCAGTGACGACGGCCGGCGCGGGCGCGCTAGCATCCTCGGCATGAGCGAGGACGTCGCGCCCGAGTCCGGCTTCCGGGGACTCAGCGCCGAGCGCACGAAGGCCTTCGTCGACGCGGTCGTCGCCATCGCGATGACGCTGCTGGTCCTGCCGCTCATGGAGAGCGTCGGCGACAGCGCGGCCCGAGACCATACGACGTGGGAGTGGCTCGTCGACCAGCGGCATCAGCTGCAGAGCTTCCTCATCAGTTTCGTGCTGATCGCGATGTTCTGGATGCTGCACCACCGGCTCTTCGTGTCCGTCCAGCGGATCACCGCCGCGCTCATGTGGATCACGGTCGGCTGGATGCTCACGATCGTGTGGATGCCGGTCGTCACCGCCCTCACCGGACAGGTCGCCGACGATGCTCTGCAGAAGGTGCTCTACATCGGCACACTCGTCGTCACGAGCGGAATGCTGCTCGTCACCCGGATCCACCTGTCGCGGCATCCGGAGCTGCACAGCGCTTCACGTCAGGACCTGCGGGCGGGGATGTCGATCGACCTCTCGATGATCGTCCTGTTCCTCGTGGCCCTCGCGATCGCGATCGGCTTCCCGGCCGTCGGCTACCTCGGGCTGCTCGTCATGTTCCTCACCGGCACGGCGCAGAAACTGACGGCGCGGATGCTGCGCTGAGCGGCAGCTCAGCGCACCGCGGCGAAGAGTGCGCCGGTCGCGCCCGGGGCGGATGCCACAGCATGCGAGGTCCCGATTGGGCCGGCAATCGGGCGTGAGTCTCCGGCCGAAGTGGGACCTCGGCGAGGTGGACGAGCGGGTTCCGGATGGATTCAGCCGGTCGCGGAAGGCTTCATGTCATAGGTGACCCATGCCGTGGCGGTGGCCACGCCGTCGTAGATTCGTCGTGCGACGGCGTTGTCGGCTGCAGTGATCCAGCGAACGACGCTTGCGCCCTCGGCAGCGGCGACGGCTGCGGCCTCGCGCAGCAGACCCGATGCGACCCCGGCGCCTCGCGCCTCGGGCGCGGTGAACAGATCGTCGAGGTACAGACCGATCGTGGCCGTGGACGGTCGCGCGAACCGGCGGAGGTTGGCGAGCCCGACGACGGAGCCATCGTGGACCGCGACCAGACCGGTGAGACCGTGCCGCCCCTGCGACACCCACTCCCACGTGCGGCGCACCGCCGACGCGTCATCCTCGAGTGAGTAGAAGCTGCGGTATCCGGCGTACAGCGTCGACCACGCCTCCTCATCGGCATCGATGACTCGTCTGATCTCCAGCGTCATCCGCCCAGGCTATGGGCTCGGCACCCCCGCAGACCCACACGCTGCCCCCGGCGCCGGGCCCGGCTCAACGCACAGCGGCGAAGAGTCCGCCGATGAAGGCGATGACGGGTCCGATCGCTCCCACGGTGACGATCAGCAGCACGACGACCACCGTGATCCACGGCACGCCCTTCTTCAGGCGTTGGCCCGGCGCGGCGACACCGGGCGGCGGGCGGAGCAGACCGGGCGGCGGGGTGACCGGCAGGGCGGGCGCGGCGCTCGCCGAGGGGCCGGGCCCCGTCGGAACGTCGGCCGGGGTGCCCGCGCCCGCGCCTGAGGTGCCCGCGGCGGGGCCGGCCGACACGCCAGCGCCGGCGGCCGCGGGGGATGGGGCAGCGGTGTCGGACGCCGACGTCGCAGGCCCGGCGTGCCCGGCCGAGGCGGCGAGCCGGTCGTCGCGCCATCGCTCCCACTGCGCGAGCTTGTCGATCATCGCCGCGACCGCACCGAACAGCCACGACCACGTCGCCGGGTCGAGGGTGGAGAAGTCGCGCCGGCCGTAGAAGAAGAGCCAGTCGTCGACGATCTCGACATCCAGGGCAGCGGCGTTGTCGACGAAGCGCGCCATGATGTCGGGCGTGAAGAGGTACAGGGCGTCGCGCTCATACCCGCGGGGGCAATACAGGCGGAAGTACCTGTCGAAGTCGCCCTCGAGGCTCAGGTGCTGGTCGCGGTCGAAGGTGACCGGGAGGTTCGAGCCGAACAGCCCGTTGTTGCCGAGCGCGTCGAGCACGATGTGCGGCAGAGGAGTCGACAGGTGCACGGCGACGTAGCCCCACGTGTGGGTCTGCTGGTTCTTGCCCGACCCGGTGGTGTACCGGTAGTTGGCGAACTCCACGAACCTCGGCTGGTCGCCGCGAACGAGGTTGGATGCCATCCGGCCCGACCCCTGCGAGAAGATCATGCCCGGCAGCGGCGGCTGTGGGCGCTGGGGCTCGAAGCTCATCCCGTTGGCGCGCGCGAAGCGGTCGAGCCGGTACCAGACCGCGGCTTGCGCAGCGCGCTGGCGGCGGCCGAAGAACGGGATGAGCGCCGCGAGCGCGATGAGGATGACGAGCGGGATGAGGGGCGTCAGCGAGAGTGCGGCACCGGACCCTGACTGCGTCCCGATCGCGAACACCAAGCCGCCGACGATGGCCGAGAGGACGCCGCCGAAGACCAGCACCACGAAGACGACCACGACCACCGCGATGATCACGCCGGCGGTGCCCGACCCGCCCGGAAGTCGACCGCTGTCGGCCAGGTGCTTGCGGAAGGCCCGCGCGGTCGTCGGCGAGACGGGTTCCTGCAGGGGGCGGGGGTCGAACGGAACGCTCATCGGTTCACCTCGTCTGCGCCCCAGTACAGGGATGCGTCGACCGGCAGGGGGAGGGCTTCGAACTCGGGGGAGCGGCAGATCGCGTCGACGAGCTCATGCGATCCGCCGACGATGGTCGAGTCGAAGTCGACCTCCGAGACCATCACCCACGCGTGGTCTGCTGGCCAGAGCAGGCTGGGGCTCTGCGCGCGCGCGTCGAAGCTTGCAGCGTCGGCGGTGCGGTCGCGCCACGGCATCCGCAGCTCCCAGTCGTCGTCGGCGAACTCGGTTGCGTCGCCGCGGAAGAGAACGAAAGCGCGCTCGGGCAGGGTGAGCCGCGGGCCCTCGGAGATCTCGCGCGAGAGGATGCCCTCCTGCCAGGTGGGCTTCCGGAACACGTTGTTGAAACGGTCCGAGAACGACGAGCCGAGCATGCGGTTGTGGCGGGCCAGAGTGGCGTCGTCGGGGTCGCCGATCTGGACGAACGCGCGCGAGGGATGACGGCCCATATGACCGAGCAGGCCGCCGCGACCCTCCCATAGGCCCGCGTACACGTCATCCGCCGTCGAGGTGTGCCTGTCGAGCTCACGCGCGAGAACAGTCAGACGGTGCGGGTCGAGTTCGCCCATCTCGGGCGCCTGGAACCAGCGGCCGTCGGGGGATGTCATCTGATTCGAGCCGAACTCGGGCGAGCGGACGATCGCGTCCCACTGCGCCAGCGGGTGCAGCGTCGTCCCGAAAGCGGCGGCGGTCTCCGCCCATGTGACGGGATCGGTGACGAGGTCCGAGCTCATCTGCTGCGACTGCTGCCACCCCATCGCCAACCACGCGTCCGGTGACGGCAAGGGCGTGCCGTCGGCCCGCGCCTGAACGGATGCCGGATGGAGGATCCGCGCGTACGCCTCGAAGCCGCGGGGCACGACGTCGTGGATCGTCCCGCGCCATGGCTCATCGACCCGTTCGCGCAGCCAGTCGCCGACCGAGACGTCCGCCGTCCACTCCATGCGCCCACGCTACCGGTGGTCGGTCGGCGAACCGACGTGCGATCAGGTAAGCTGTTGAGGTTGTCCGACCTCGGTCGGGCACGTGCTACACACCCTCCTGCTTCCGGGAAATGCCCGGGAGCCGTTCTAGTCCGAAGGAGGTGGGTCAGTGACGCACACGTACCAGTACGAGCTCATGGTGATTCTCCAGCCCGAGATCGATGAGCGTCAGGTTGCTCCCAACCTTGACAAGTTCCTCAAGGTCATCACGAATGACGGCGGAACCATCGAGAACGTCGACATCTGGGGCCGTCGCCGCCTGGCGTACGAGATCCAGAAGAAGAACGAAGGCATCTACGCCGTCGTCAACTTCACCGCGACGAGCGAGACCACGCAGGAGCTCGACCGCCAGCTGAAGCTGAGCGAGTCGATCATGCGCACCAAGGTCCTGCGCGCCGAGGAGGCCATCGCACAGGTCGCCGCCGAGAAGGCGCGCTCCGAGGCGAAGGCCGCCCGCAAGGCTGCTGCCCCCGCTAAGGCTGCGAAGGCCTAAGGCACATGGCCGGCGAGACCGTCATCACCGTCGTGGGCAACCTCACGGCAGACCCCGAGCTGCGTTACACGCAGAACGGCCTGCCGGTGGCGAACTTCACGATCGCCTCGACTCCTCGCACCTTCGACCGTCAGGCGAACGAGTGGAAGGACGGCGAAGCGCTGTTTCTCCGCGCGTCCGTGTGGCGCGAATTCGCCGAGCACGTGGCGGGTTCGCTGACCAAGGGCATGCGGGTCGTCGCGACCGGCCGCCTGCGTCAGCGCTCCTACCAGGACCGTGAGGGCCAGAACCGCACCGCGATCGAGCTGGAGGTCGACGAGATCGGCCCCTCGCTGCGCTACGCGACCGCACAGGTCACGCGCGCGGCATCCGGCTCCGGTGGTGGTGGCGGCGGAAGCTTCGGTGGCGGTCAGCAGTCGCGCCCGCAGCAGCAGGTGCAGGAGGAGCCGTGGGCGACCCCGGGTTCTTCGGCTCCCGATGCGTGGAGCGCACCGGGTACCAGCGGCGCCTCCTACGGCGACGACACCCCGTTCTGAATCGGATTCCGGATGCTGCGCGCAGCGGCATCCGATCATCACACTCGTAAGGAAACACAATGGCTGGAAAGGCAACCGGCGACCGCCGCAAGCCGCGGAAGGGCGCGAAGAACGCGGCCCCCGCGAAGGCGATCCGCGTCGGCGTCATCGACTACAAGGACGTTTCGACGCTCCGCAAGTTCATCTCGGAGCGTGGGAAGATCCGCGCCCGTCGTATCACCGGTGTCTCGGTGCAGGAGCAGCGTCTGATCGCCAAGGCGATCAAGAACGCGCGCGAAATGGCGCTCCTGCCTTACGCCGGCGCTGGCCGGTAAGGAGCACCGACATGGCAAAGCTGATTCTCACGAACGAGGTCGCCGGGCTCGGAAGCGCCGGTGACGTCATCGAGGTCAAGAACGGGTACGCCCGTAACTACCTCATCCCCCAGGGCTTCGCAGTGGCCTGGACCCGCGGCGGCGAGAAGCAGGTGGCGTCCATCCGCGCCGCTCGTGACGCCCGCGCGATCCACGACCACGAAGAGGCCGTGGCCCTCAAGAACAACCTCGAGTCGAACAAGGTCAAGCTGTCGGTCAAGGCCGGCGCCGAAGGCCGTCTGTTCGGTGCGGTCAAGCCCGCCGACGTGGCTGACGCGGTCAAGACCGCCGGCCTCGGCGACCTCGACAAGCGCAAGATCCACATCACCTCGCCGATCAAGGCCGTGGGCGAGCACGAGGCGACCATTCGCCTGCGTGACGACCTCACCGCCGTCATCACCCTGCAGGTGGTCGCCGCCAAGTAATACCTGGCGCACCAGAACGGATGCCGCGGACCTTCGGGTTCGCGGCATCCGTCGTTTCCGGGCCGTGCACCGTACACGGGATGCTCCTGTGGGACGGCGTCTGAGGCCCCCGTTCGCGCAGGCTGGAACAGGAGCACGCGGGGGGCCCGGCGCGCCTCGGAGGACCGCTTCTCGAGGCGCTCCGGAGGTCACGGAGTGACGGGTGCGATCGTTGCGACGCGTGACGCGCGGGGGCTCCGGTGGACTTGACAAGTACGGTGTTTTACACAAGTGAGTCCCCAGATGACAACCTTCAAGTGAGACTTCAACCAGGATCTTCATCCACAGGCTGGGGAAACTCGAAGCCCTGGTCAGACGGTAGAAACTCGCTGACTTTCGACGTATTCCCGGGCGTTTTCCACAGGACTTCTGCACAACCGTCGCGGCGTTTCCCGCAATCTCTCCACAGAGTTATCCACAGGCCGGTTTGCGGGTGTCAGATGCCCTCCATACCGTGTACTCCGGCTCGGTCACAGGCCAGGATGCGGGGGTGCGGATGTCGATCGCGGACATCTCTGACGACAGGCTCGGCGGACGGCGCGAACCCGACCGCACCCCACCTCACGACATGCTCGCCGAGCAGAGCACGCTCGGCGGAATGCTGCTATCGAAGGATGCCGTCGCGGACGTCATCGAGACGCTGCGCGGCACGGACTTCTACGTGCCCAAGCACGAACTCATCTACGAGGCGCTGCTCTCGCTCTACTCGCACGGTGAACCGACCGATGTCGTCGCGGTCACCGACGAGCTGATCAAGAACGGTGAGCTGCAGCGTGCCGGCGGCGCCGACTACCTGCACACCCTGACCTCGATCGTGCCCACCGCGGCGAACGCGGGGTACTACGCGACGATCGTCAACGAGCGTGCCCTGCTGCGCCGGCTCGTCGAGGCCGGAACCCGCATCGTTCAGATGGGCTACAACGGCCAGGGCGACGCTGTCGACCTCGTCAACAATGCGCAGGCCGAGATCTACTCGGTCACCGGTGCAGAGAAGGCCGAGGACTACGTCCCGCTCGAGGTCGCCGTCACCGCGGCCATCGACGACATCGAGGCCGCGCGCGGGCGTGACGGTCAGATGACCGGCATCCCGACCGGCTTCTCGGGCCTCGATCAACTGACGAACGGTCTGCATCCCGGCCAGATGATCGTCGTCGCCGCCCGACCCGCCATGGGTAAGTCGACGCTTGCGCTCGACTTCGCCCGCGCCGCCGCGATCAAGAACGACTCGCCGACGATCTTCTTCTCGCTCGAGATGGGGCGCAGCGAGATCGCGATGCGCCTCATGAGCGCCGAGGGAGCTGTGCCCCTGCAGTCGATGCGTAAAGGAACGCTCGACTCGCGCGACTGGACGACCGTCGCCGCGACCCGCGGGCGGATCAACGACGCGCCGCTGTACATCGACGACAGCCCGAATATGACGCTCGTCGAGATCCGCGCGAAGTGCCGCCGCCTCAAGCAGCGCGTGGGTCTCAAGATGGTCGTGATCGACTACCTGCAGCTGATGACGAGCGGCAAGCGCGTCGAGTCGCGCCAGCAGGAGGTCTCGGAGTTCTCGCGTGCCCTGAAGCTGCTCGCGAAGGAGCTGCAGGTCCCGGTCATCGCGCTATCGCAGCTGAACCGTGGTGCCGAGCAGCGTGCCGACAAGAAGCCCGCGATCAGCGACCTGCGTGAGTCGGGCTCGATCGAGCAGGACGCCGACATCGTCATCCTGCTGCACCGCGAGGCCGCCTACGAGAAGGACAGCCCCCGCGCCGGTGAGGCCGATCTGATCGTCGCCAAGCACCGTAACGGCCCGACCGACACCGTGACGGTGGCGTTCCAGGGTCACTTCTCGCGCTTCACCGACATGGCCGTGGGAATGGACTGAGCTGTCGGTCATCGGCGACGATGGCGGATTCTCACGGGAAGTGGCGATCGAGTAGCAATTCCGCCACTTGCGTTCGCCTTCGGGCGCATGGTCGAGGGAGCTGGAACTTGACCCGCTTCGATGCGCTCCGTGATCCTCTACCACCGGGTCTGGCGGCGATGTCGAAGAGACGCACGCGCGTGCGCGCGTGGCGGACGCTCGCGGTGTGCCGGCCGCAGATCACTATGTTCTTGGGGTGAACGACCGATCCAGCAGGGGGTGACATGGCGGGTACCAGCCTCGATCATGTGCGGACGTTCGTGACGGTGTTTCGGACGGGGTCGTTGACCCGGGCTGCGCAGTTGTTGGGGGTGTCGCAGGCGACGGCGTCGGCGCATGTGCAGGCGTTGGAGGCGACGCTGGGGTTCGCGCTTTTCGTTCGGGGCTCGTCGGGGGTGTCGCCGACCGCGAAGGGGGTCGAGCTGGCTCGTGAGGTCGCCACGCATGTGGATGCGTTGGAAGACGCGGCTGTTCTCGCCAGCCGCGCGGCGGCGGCGCCGCGGGCGGTGCATGTGGGGGGTGCGGCGGAGATCCTGTCGTTCATGGTGGTGCCGCATCTGCGGCAGATGATCGATGCGGTGGGCGCGCCGATCCGTTTGGTGTTCGGACTCGCCGATGACCTGCTCGATGGCCTCCTCGCAGGAGCCGTCGACGTGGTGGTGAGCGCGGTCCCGCCTCGTCGACGGGGCATTGCCGCGGTGCCGTTCTACGACGAGGAGTTCGTGCTGGTCGCCGGACCCGGGTGGCAGGGGGTGGAGCCGGAGAGCATCCCGGTTGTCGCGTACGCCGAGGATCTCCCGATCATCCGCCGGTATTGGCGCAGCGTGTTCGAGAGGGCGCCGACCGGCCTGCGGGTGGCGGCGGTGATCCCCGACCTGCGGGACATCCGCGAGGTGGTTCGGGCGGGGGTGGGGATGTCGGTGCTGCCGTCGTATCTGGTTGCTGCCGATCTGACGGCGGGAACCCTGGTGGCGTTGGAGAGGCCGGAGGTGGCGCCGTTGAACACGCTGTACCTGGCCACGCGGGGTCGGGAGGCAGACGGCAACGCGGCGATCGGCGCGGTGGCCGCCGAGCTGAGGCGGCTGATCCATTAGCCGTCAGAGTGCCTGGTTTTCTGATGGCACGCATCGGATCACCGATGCCTCCTGGGAAGCGGCGGGGAGGAGAGTCGTCCTTGTCGAAAGGACTCTCTCATGTCGAACATTCTGATGGTCGTGACCGCGGCCGACTCGCTCACTCTCGCTGATGGCTCGATTCATCCGACCGGGTTCTGGGCCGAGGAACTCGTTGTCGCGCACCGCGATCTCGCTGCGGCAGGCCACACCATCATCATCGCCACGCCCGGTGGACGGGTTCCGACAGTCGATTCCGGCTCGTTGACAGTGGAAATCGTGGGCGACCAGGCGAAGGTAGACGACTTCCGCACCTACCTCGCCTCGATCGCTGAGGCGCTGGGCCATCCGGTTGCGCTGGGCGCGGTGGATGCCACTGCGTTCGACGCCGTCGTCCTTCCGGGCGGTCACGGGCCGATGGCCGACCTCGCCTTCGACGCGGACCTCGGCACGATTCTCACCACGGCCAACGCCGCCGGGACGCTGATCGCACCGTTCTGTCACGGCCCGGCCGGGCTGCTGAGCGCGATCGACGCCTCGGGTGTGTTCGCGTTCGCGGGACGCCGGGTCACCGTGTTCACCGACGAGGAGGAGTCGACCGGAGGGCTGGGGCAGAACACGCCGTGGCTGGTGGCCAGCACGCTTCGCGAGCGTGGCGCCCTGGTGGTGGGCGGCGCGCCGTGGACGTCGCACGTGGTGCGTGATGGCAACCTCATCAGCGGCCAGAACCCGCAATCCAGCGAAGCCGTCGCGAAGGCTGTCATCGAGGCGCTGGCATGACCGCCACGGAGCCGGATCGGGATCACCGATCCGGCTCCGTGACGATCCTGTAGCCGAGGGCTGATCGGTTGACAGCTGACACCGGCTCTCATATATGATGTACGAGAGCCACGAGGAGGTGTGCCAGCGATGTCGATCCCATCGTTCGGACCTGTCGCCACGACATCACGAACATCGCACGTCCTCGAACTGCTGAAAAGCGCGATCCTCAACGGGCAGTTGAGCCCGGGCGACGCACTCGTCGAATCGGATCTCGCGAGTCGCCTAGGGGTATCCAAGACGCCGGTCCGCGAGGCGTTGAAGACGCTGGAAGGAACCGGCCTCGTCGTCATCCGGCCATACACCGGCGCGGTCGTGCGCGTGTTCACCGAGGACGACGCCGTCGCCGTCTACGACATGCGCCTCTTGCTCGAGCCGGAAGCGGTTCGGCGAAGCGTCGCCGCCGGCTTCGACGCGGCGGGAGCCGTCGAGGCCCTGGAGCGCGCTGAAGCCGCCGAAAGCGGATCCGAGCGCAGCCTGGCGAACCGTGACTTCCACCGGAGCTTGTACCGCGAGTGCGGCAATCCGCTGCTCGTGCAGACGCTCGATGGTCTCCGCGACCAGATCGCGCTCATCTCGGCCGGCTCGTGGGCTCGTACCGCCTCGTGGCGCCACGAGGCCGCAGAGCACGCCCGCATCCTGGAGGTCGCCCGCTCGGGCGACTCGGAAGCCGCGGCACGCCTGGTGCGTGAGCACGTCGCCGACTTCGCCCGTCGACGCATCGCGCCCACGGGACCCGACTCCGCGGAAGGAGGGTCGGCCTAGAGAAAGAGACGGCTCGTTCACCGCCAAGTTCCCGAGCCGCCCCCTGTTCAACGCTCCTCACGGAGTGGTCACCGTCGCTTAGCAAGGAGCAACGATGCTTCACAATGATACGAAACCGTCTTCCTCCGCCGCATCCACCGCGCGTGCTCGACGCAGCAACACGCGCTGGACGATCGTCGGATTCTCGGCGCTGGGACTCACGATCGCCTACCTCGACCGGGCTGCCCTCGGCGTGGCGCTGCCCTTCATGGCCGAGGAATTCGAGATCGGGCCCGCCATTCAGGGCGTGCTGCTCTCGTCCTTCTTCTGGACGTATGCGCTCTTCCAGATCCCTTCCGGTTGGCTGCTCGACAAGTTCGGGCCGCGCGTGATCTACCCGATCGCGGTCGGCTGGTGGTCGATCTGGACAGCGCTCACCGCGCTCGCGACCGGCGTGGCGTCGACGATCGTGTTCCGGCTCGGGCTCGGCATCGGAGAAGCGCCGGTGCAGCCGGCGAACATCAAGGTGGTCTCGCGGTGGTTCCCGCGCCGCGAGCGCGCGTTCGCCTCGAGCCTGTTCGACATGGGGCAGCAGATCGGCACCGCGCTCTCCATCCCCATCGTCACCGCGCTGGCACTGTTCGCCGGGTGGCGGTTCGCGTTCCTTCTGATCGGCGCGGTGGGCGTCCTGTGGGTCATCGGCTGGCTCATCGTCTACCGCGCACCGGAGAAGCACGCTCGCGTGAACGCCGCCGAGCTGGAGTACATCAACTCCGACCAGGGTGAGATGGTCCTCGCCCAGAGCGCCGCCGAGAAGAAGCCGTGGCGGGCGCTCCTGCGCGACAATCAGGTCTGGGCGCTCATGTTCGGGTACGTCTTCCGTTCTCTGGCCGGCGCGTTCTTCCTCACCTGGTATCCGAGCTATCTGCTGAACGATCGGAACCTGTCGAAGGAGGAGTTCGGGCTGGTGGGGGCGATCCCGGCTGTCATCGCGATCGGCGCGACCGTTCTCGGCGGCATCGTGTCGGATCGGCTGCTCGCGTCGGGCAGGGTGTCCGCCGGAGCCGCGCGAAAGATCCCGATCATCGCGGGTCTGGTTCTGAGCGCCTGCATCGGGTTCAGTCCCTTCATCGAGTCGAACGTGCTCGTGATGGTCGTGCTCACCGTCTCGAGCGCTGCGCACTCCTTCGCCGGAGCGGCCATCCTGAGCCTTCCCGCCGAGGTTGCCGAGACGCCCGACACCGTCGGCTCGGTCGCCGGGTTCCAGAACTTCGGCTCGCAGCTGGGAAACCTGATCAGCCCCATCGCGATCGGCCTCTTCCTCACCTTCAGCAACAACTCCTACGTCGGACCGCTGGTGTTCGCCGCGTTGAGCTGCCTCATCAGCGCGGGCATCTACGCCTTCTGGGTGCGCATCAAACCCGTTGTGGCGCTCTCCGACGTCATCCACCCCACGAATGAGAGGGCGTCATGATGACCGGATCATCCTTCGACCGCGCTTCCCTGATCGACCGACTCTCCACTGTCGTCGGCATTCCTGTGGTGCCGTTCGGTGAGGGCGGTGACGTCGATCACCCGCTGCTCGCGAGCCTCATCGACCGGCTCGTCACCGCCGGTGTCACCGCGCTGACTCCGAACGGCAACACGGGGGAGTTCTATGCGCTCTCGCCCGAGGAGCGCAGAGCCGTCCTTCTCACCGTCGCGGACGCGGCTGCCGGCCGAGCCGTGCTCGTCGGTGGCGTGGGCTTCGACCTCGCCACGGCCGTGGCGGACGCGCGGTTCGCGCGGGAGGCCGGCGTCGACGCGGTGATGGTGCATCAACCCGTCCTGCCGTACCTGTCGCCCGAGGGATGGGTCGAATACAACGTCACCGTCGCGCACGCTGTTCCGGAGATCGGCGTGGTGCCCTACCTCAGCACGCCGCTGGTGACCGGTGCTCACATCGCCCGACTGATCGACCGAGCACCGAACGTGGTGGCGCTGAAGTACTCCGTGCCGGATCCGGTGGTCTTCGCGTCGGTTCGCGCGGAGGTCGCCGCCGGCACGACTGCAGACGTGTTGTGGATCGCCGGTCTCGCCGAGTCGTACGCTCCCGCCTACTGGCAGGGCGGTGCGCGAGCCTTCACGTCCGGGCTCGTGAACGTGGTGCCGGCGAAATCGCTCGCCATGCTCGATGCCCTCCGGGGCAATGATCCAGCCGAGGCGGAGCGGGTGTGGCGCAGCATCCGCCAGTTCGAGCACCTGCGAGCCCGTCGTCGTTCTGCCGACAACGTCGCCGTCGTGAAAGAGGCGATGCACCAGCTCGGCCTCTGCCGCCGGGATCTTCGTCCCCCGAGCGCCCCGCTGTCTGCTCGAGCTCGCGAGGAAGTGACCGAGTCGATCGCCTCGTGGTCGGCACCGCCGCCGACGACGACCGCCGGAACCCAGTCCGTACGGGTGCCGGCATGAGCGTCATCGAGAGGCTGGACACCTACCTGCAGCGCGTCGGCGATCGGCCGCGCGTGCTCGTGAAGATCACCACGGATGACGGGATAGACGGCTGGGCGGAGGTCTACAACCACGGCCCCGATCTCGCCTTCCCCCCGCTGCTGGAGTACCTGTTCGAGCAGATCAAAGGCATCGACGCCCGCCGCACCTCGTACGTGTCGCAGTTGCTGCTGCAGTCATCCCGGTTCCCACCGGGGGCGATCGGTCTGGCAGCTCTCGCGGCAATCGATCACGCGCTGTGGGACATCGCCGGGAAAGCGGCGGGGATGCCCGTCTACCAGCTGCTCGGCGGTGCCGTGCGCGACCGGGTGCGGGTCTACGCCGGGCTGTACTCGGCCCCGGACATCCCGCAGCTGGTCGATCGCACGTCCGAACTGCACGAGGAGTTCGGGTTCACCGCGTTCAAGCTGAGTCCCTACCGCGCCGATCTGCACCGGCACCGGTTCGGCGTCGTCGCAGCCGAGCTCGGACGGTACTTCGGCGAGGTGCGTGAATCACATCCGGCAGACGTCGAGTTCGCCTTCGACGCGCATGCGTGCCTGTGGTCGCCGCAGCAGGCGGTCGCGCTCGGTGCCGCTCTCGCCCCGAACGAACCGCTGTTCCTCGAGGAGCCGATCAGGCCGGAGCACCTTCCGGCCTGGGCCCGGATCCGCTCCGAGCTCTCGGCGTTGTCCGTGCCGCTCGCGACGGGCGAATCGCTCTACTCGCCCTACGAGTTCCTCGGTCTGCTCACCGCGCAGGGAGCCGACATCGTCCAGCCCGACATCTGCGTGGTCGGCGGGCTGACGCAGATGGTCAAGATCGCTCATCTCGCCGAGGCCCATTACGTTCCGGTCGCCCCGCACAACCCGCTCGGACCTCTAGCGACCGCGGCGAACGTTCACTTCGCCGCCGCGACGACGAACTTCTCGATCCTCGAGTTCAAACCCGACCCGGTGTCGTGGTGCCATGACCCGTACGAGCCGCGTGACGGTCACCTGGAACTGCGGCCCGACCGGCCCGGATGGGGAATCACCATCGACGAGAGCTCACTCGCGAAGGATGACTGGGTGCACTGGGAGCGCCGCGTCCCGGTGAAGCCCGACGGATCGACCGCCTGGATGTGAGCGCACCCCCGCCGCACCCGTCCCGCACCCGCCCCGTGTGCGGCTCGCAGCATCGAACGACTTCACCCGGACCGAAGGACCACGACACATGACCCCTGTCACCACCACCGACCCGGCGACCGGCATCCAGCGCTCACTCGACCTCGAGGAAACCGATGGCGCAGGGCTCGCCGCAGCCGTCACCGCGGCCGCGCGGGCAACGGATCACCTGATCACGCTCGGCCGTTCCGGGCGGGCGTCCCTCCTCGAGTCGATCGCCGACGCGCTCGAGGCGCGCCGCCGAGAGATCGTGGCCACGGCCGATGCGGAGACGGCGCTGGGAACGAGCCGGCTGGAGGGCGAACTCGCACGGACGACCTTCCAGCTGCGGTTCTTCGGCGACGTGGTGCGAGAGGGGTCGTATCTGGAAGCGACGATCGATCACGCCGGGGACACCCCGATGGGTCCTCGGCCCGATCTGCGGCGCATGCTCGTGCCTTCGGGACCCGTCGCCGTCTATGCGGCGAGCAACTTCCCGCTCGCCTTCTCGGTAGCCGGGGGCGACACCGCCGCCGCTCTGGCTGCCGGCGCCGGCGTCGTCGTGAAGGCGCATCCCGGGCACCCGGCCACCAGCGCGCTGGTGGGTGCGGTGATCGCCTCCGTCGTCGAGCCCGTGGTGGGCAGCGCGGTTTCCGTGGTCTACGGGTACCAGGCCGGAATCGATCTCGTTCAGGCTCCCCTCATCCGAGCGGCGAGCTTCACGGGATCGCCGGGTGGTGGGCGTGCCCTGGCGGAGCTCGCAGCGTCCCGGCCGCACCCCATCCCGTTCTACGGCGAGCTGGGCAGCATCAATCCGGTCCTCATCTCACCCGCTGCAACCGCAGCCCGGCCGGAGTCCATCGCGGCGGGACTGGCGGCGTCGATCGTGCTGGGCGGCGGACAGTTCTGCACAAAACCCGGAGTCGCGCTCGTTCCCGCTGGAGCCACGGGAGACGCACTCGTCACCGCTCTCGCGGGGGAGATCGGCCGGGTCGAGGCGAAGCCTGCACTCACACGCGGAATGGCTGCCGCCTACAGTGCCGGCGTCGTCGATCTGGTGGCCGCAACCGGGGCACAGGAAGTGTCCGGTGCGAGCCTCGGCGAGGTCGCTGCCGCAGCAGAGCGCGGGCGCACGGTTCCCTCTCTCGTCGAGTTCGAGGGCGAGGAGCTGCCGGCCCGCCTGACCGAGGAGTGCTTCGGACCGACCGCTGTCGTCGTGCGCTATCGCGACGACGATCACGCCGCCCGCCTCGCGGCCTCGCTGCCCGGATCGCTGACCGCGTCGCTGTTCCTCGAGCCGGGCGACACCGGTGTGCCCGCCGCTCGGGCGACCCTGGGCGCCCGGGCGGGACGCATCCTGTTCGATCAGTACCCCATGGGGGTCGCCGTGGCATGGGCCCAGAATCACGGCGGGCCATGGCCGTCGACCGATTCTGTGCACACGTCGGTCGGCGCCACCTCCAT
Source organism: Microbacterium arborescens (assembly GCF_049707515.1). Taxonomy (GTDB): domain Bacteria; phylum Actinomycetota; class Actinomycetes; order Actinomycetales; family Microbacteriaceae; genus Microbacterium; species Microbacterium arborescens_B. Next base: position 103,550 of record NZ_JBNAFI010000003.1, read on the forward strand.
CCGGCGCTACCTTCGACCCGTCGCCTGGCAGAACGCTCCGGCCTCGGAACTCCCCCCGGAGTTGCGCGACGGACCCGTCGACATCCCCCGCCGCGTGGATGGAGCGCTGCAACTGCCGTAGCACGGTCGTGGCGCGAGCACGTGCAGCAGATCTGCGGCTGATGACCCGTTAGGATCCAATGCGCGGGATTCCGCGCGCCCCCCTTCTCGGCCAGTCTGGAGCCCGATGCCGTTCCGCAGTAAAGAGACGCTCGAGCGCTGGTTGCGCGAGTTCAACGACCTCCGGGGGGCGGGAGATCTGATCAGGGTGCTCGTGCAGGACGGGTCCGAGGGCTCCGACACCGGCCTCGTCGTCGTGCCCCTCGCGAACTCGTCGGTATCGGTCTTCATGGAGCCGATCGAGGTCGGCGACGCACGCTGGCGGGTCACCATCGAGCCGCAGCCGGACTTCACGATCCTGAGCAGCTTCCAGATGCACGCCCTTGCCGCCGAGTTCACCGTCGCCGCCGAGCTCTGCTCGTTCCTCGAAGCGAAGTCGGTCGGCCACGAGGAAGACGACACCGACGAGTCGTGAGCGCAGCACGCGGCGGCGTCAGGTGGCGTGAGCGCAGTCGGCTGGTGCGGATGCTGCGCCTGTGGCGCACCCGCAACCCGACGACGTTCCGCGAGAAGGTGCGCTACAAGATGCTGCGCGACCGCCGCAGCATCATCGTCACATTCGCGGACAAGGCCGCCGTGCGTGACCACGTCGCCGCGGTCATCGGCGAGCACTACCTGCCCCGCGCGTACGCGATCGTCGATGACCCGCAGGATCTGCTGAACCTCGAGTGGCCCGAGGCCTACGTGGTGAAGCCGACGCACGGGAGCGGCGCCGCGATCGTCGTGTCGCCCGCTGCGCCCGCCGAGGCGCGGCTTCCGGAGGCGCGCTGGGGCTGGGTCTATCGGCATGTACGGCCGCAGGCCGCGAACCCGCACGACATCGCGGCGATCGCCGCGGGCTGGCTCACCAAGCTCTACGGGCAGGGTCCGAACCGCGAGTGGGTCTACGGGCAGGTGCCGCGCCGCGTCATCGTCGAAGAGTTCCTGGTCGGCGCCGACGGCGGCATCCCGGACGACTACAAGTTCTTCGTCTTCCACGGCCGATGCCATTTCATCCAGGTCGACGGCGGGCGCTTCGGCGGTCGCACGCAGGACTTCTTCCGCCCCGACTGGAGTCGTATCCCGATGAGCGGAGGGCCGCCGTGGGCTGAGCCCGAGCGCGCCCGTCCCGCGCATCTCGACGAGATGATCAGCATCGCTGAGCGCCTCGGCGAGAGCGCCGATTTCGTCCGCGTCGATCTGTACGACGTCGACGGGCGGGTCGTGTTCGGCGAGCTGACGAGCTTCCCCGCCGGCGGCGACAGCCCGTTCGACCCCGAGTCGTTCAACACCGAGTTCGGTCGCCCCTGGACCGTGCCGCGGCGCTACCGCTGAGAAACATCCCTTCCGCGTGTCTCGCGAGGATACGCGGGACCCGCATCCCGAGGGGATGCGCCATGCGCCCGGTGTCAACCCGCTACGGGTCTCGGGATGCCGCGACCTAATGTTCTCGGAATGAGCAAGACAGATACCCCTGCGCCTTCCAGCCTGCGGCGCGGCATCGGCGGACCGCTGCTGTTCGCATTCATCCTCGGAGACGTTCTGGGGGCGGGCGTATACGCACTGATGGGTGTGCTCTCGGAGCGCGTGGGTGGGATGCTGTGGGCGCCTCTGCTCGCGGCGCTGGTGCTGGCGATGCTGACCGCCGGCTCGTACGCCGAGCTGGTCACGAAGTACCCGCGCGCCGGAGGCGCGGCAGTCTTCGCCGAGCGGGCTTTCAAGAACAAGCTCGTGTCGTTCCTCGTGGGCTTCTGCATGCTGGCCGCCGGAGTGACGAGCGCGGCAGGGCTGTCGATCGCGTTCGCGGGCCAGTACCTGCAGACGTTCGTCGAGGTTCCCGTGGTTCCGGTCGCCATCGTGTTCCTCGCCGTGTTGGCAGCGCTCAACGCCCGCGGCATCCGCGAGTCGATGGGCGCGAACTTCGTCATGACCGCGATCGAGGTCTCCGGCCTGGTCATCGTCGTCGTCGTGGTCGGGTTCCTCCTCGCCGGGGGCGGCGGGGATGTGTCGCGCGTCACCCAGGTTCCCGAGGGCACCGGGGTCGCGTCCGCGGTGCTCGCCGGCGCGATCATCGCGTACTACTCCTTCGTGGGGTTCGAGACCTCGGCCAACATGATCGAAGAGGTCAAGGAGCCCTCGAAGATGTATCCGCGTGCGCTCTTCGCCGCGCTCGGTGCCGCAGGGCTCGTCTACGTGCTGGTCGGTCTCGCGAGCAGCATCGCGCTGCCGCCCGAGGAGCTGTCGAGCTCGAGCGGACCTCTCCTGGCCGTCGTGGAGGCGAGCGGCGTCGCCGTCCCGTCGTGGCTGTTCAGCCTGATCGCGCTCATCGCCGTCGCCAACGGCGCGCTTCTGACGATGATCATGGCGAGCCGTCTCACGTACGGCATGGCCGAGCAGGGGCTCTTGCCGCGCACGCTGTCGCGGGTGCTGCCGGGCCGGCGTACTCCGTGGGTCGCGATCCTCGCCACGACGCTCGTCGCGATGCTGTTGACACTCGTCGGCGACCTCGCGCTGCTGGCCGAGACCGTCGTCCTGCTGCTGCTCTTCGTGTTCCTGAGCGCCAACATCTCGGTGCTCGTCCTGCGCCGTGACCGTGTCGAGCACGATCACTTCCGCGTGTGGACGTTCGTCCCGGTCCTCGGCATCGCGTCGTGCCTGCTTCTCCTGAGCCAGCAGACGCTTCGAGTGTGGATCTTCGGCGCTGTTCTCCTCATCGTCGGGGTGGCCCTGTACTTCCTGGCGCGGTGGGCGCGCGGCCGTGGCGGGCGCGCCGCCGGCGCGGCGTCCGCGGAGGCGCACTCCGGCGTGTGAGTCCACGGCGCGCGTCTACGCTCGATCCGTGACGACACGGATCATCGGCCTGAAACCGCTGTACCTCGCCGGGTTCACCACGGCCTTCGGGGCGCACGGCGTCGCTGCGGCTCTGGGCACGGAGACCGATCAGATCGGTCTGACGTTGGTGACGCTGGGGCTCATCCTCGCGATCTACGACATCGCGGAGGTCGTTCTCAAGCCGCTCTTCGGAGCTCTCAGCGACCGGGTCGGAGTCAAACCCGTCATCGTCGGCGGTCTGCTCGTGTTCGCTGCCGCCTCGCTCGTAGGCGTCTTCGCCTCGAGTGCCGCCGTGCTCGCGGTCGCGCGGCTGGGCCAAGGAGCCGCGGCCGCCGCGTTCTCCCCGGCCTCCTCCTCGGCGGTGGCACGCCTCGTCGGCCCCGCGTCAGCCGGACGGTACTTCGGCAAGTACGGATCCTGGAAGGGCCTGGGGTACGCCGCCGGACCGCTCATCGGTGCCGCCCTGATCATGTGGGCCGGGCTTCCCGCCCTCTTCCTCGCGCTCGCGCTGCTCGCCGTCGCGGCGGCCGCGTGGGCACTCGTCGCGATGCCGGCTGTGCCGGTGCTGCCCAAGCAGCGGGCGACGCTCGTGGAGCTCGTGCGGCAGTCGACGGCGCCGGTCTTCCTCGGCCCCGTTCTCCTTCTCGCGGTGGCCACCGGCACCCTGGGCATCGCCGTGGGATTCCTCCCCTTCGTCGGCGCGCAACTGGGGCTGCATCCGCTCATCGGCATGGGTGTGGTGAGTCTGCTCGCCGTCGTGTCCGCGGTCGTGCAGCCCCGGATCGGTGGTCTCCACGACGCTGCTCCCCACCGTGTCGTCGCGGTCATGGTGACGGGCGCCGTGCTGCTCATCGCGGCACTCGTCCTCGTCGCCTTCGCCCCCTCCGTGCCGACGATGGTGCTCGCGGCCGTGCTCATCGGTCTGGGCGTCGGCGCGATCACCCCGCTCGGCTTCGCGCGCCTGGCGTCGACCACCCCGCCCGAGCGGATGGGGCGCACGATGGGCAGCGCCGAACTGGGCCGAGAGGTGGGTGACGCGGGCGGGCCGATCCTCGTCGGCGTGATCGCCGGCGCCGCCACCCTTCCGCTGGCTCTCGCAGCCGCTGCGGTCGCGGTGGGCCTGACCACGGCCGCCGGCGGCGGCATGATGGCGACGACGCACCGGCGCCGAGCCGGTATGCCCGCTACTCGCCCTCGACGTGGTACCTCCCGAGCGGGAGCATGAGGGGCTTGCCCGAACGCGGGTCGGTGATGACCTCGTTGCGGATGCCGAACACCGACTCGATCGTCTCCGAGGTGAGCACCTGCTCGGCCGAGCCGGAGGTGATGACGCTGCCGCCGCGCATGGCGACGAGGTGATCGGCGTAGCGTGCGGCGAGGTTCAGGTCGTGCAGCACCATGACGACGGTGACGCCGCGATTCCGATTGAGGTCGGTGAGCAGGTCGAGCACCTCGATCTGGTGACTGACGTCGAGGAAGGTCGTCGGTTCGTCGAGCAGCAGCAGGTCGGTTCGCTGTGCGAGCGCCATCGCGATCCACACGCGCTGTCGTTGTCCGCCCGACAGCTCGTCGACGGCACGGTCGGCCAGCTCGAGCGTCTCGGTCGCCGTGAGCGCTTCGGCCACCGCCTCGTCGTCGGCGGTGGTCCAGCGTGAGAAGAGGCCGTGGTGCGGGTTGCGTCCGCGGCCCACGAGGTCTGAGACGGTGATGCCCTCGGGCGCGGTGGGCGACTGCGGCAGCAGGCCGAGCGTGCGGGCGAGCTCCTTCGCCGGCATCCGATGAACCTCGGCGCCGTCGAGCAGGACGTGCCCGGCCCGGGGTGACAGCAGACGCGACATCGAGCGCAGGAGCGTCGACTTGCCGCAGGCGTTCGGCCCGACGACAGCGGTGATGCGGCCCGACGGGATGCGCAGGCTGAGCCCGTCGATGATGGTGCGATCGCCGTATCCGACGGTGAGGTCCTCGGCGAGCAGAGTGTGATCGTCGGTCACAGCGAACCTCCGGCGCGATTGGTACGGATGATGAGGTAGAGCAGGTAGGGCGCGCCCAGCACGCCGGTCACGATGCCGACCGGATACCGGATGCCGAGTGCGTACTGACCGACGAAGTCGGCCACGAGCACGAGAAGCGCGCCGATCAGGGCGCTCGGGACCAGGAGCGACCCGCGGGGTCCGATCACGCGCGCGGCGATCGGACCGGAGAGGAACGCGACGAACGCGATGGGACCGGTGGTCGCCGTGGCGAAGGCGATGAGGCTGACCGCCGTGACGACGACGATCAGTCGCGTCCGCGCCACCCGTGTGCCGATGGCGGCGGCGGTGTCGTCGCCGAGCTGCAGCGCGGCGAGATCGCGCGAACGCGACAGCAGAACCGGTGCGAGCACGAGCAGCGCGACGCCGGCGGTGATGACCTCGTTCCAGGTCGCGCCGTTGAGGCTGCCGTTCAGCCAGCGCAGCGCCTCCTGAAGATCCCACTGCCCGGCCTGCGACAGGACGTACTGCGTGAGCGCATCGAGCATCGCGGCGATGCCGATACCGATCAGGATGAGGCGGGTGCCCGCCGATCCCGATCGCGACGACAGCAGGTAGATGAGGAGCGCGACGAGGAGTCCCGCGATGATGGCGAACGCCGAGACGGCGAAGCCGCTGAGACCCAGCATGACGATGGCGAAAGCGGCGGCGGCACTCGATCCGGCGCTGATGCCGATGATGTCGGGGCTCGCCAGCGGATTGCGCAGCATGGTCTGGAACGCGACTCCGGCGAGTCCGAAGCTCAGCCCGACGATGGCGCCGAGGGTCGCGCGCGGCAGACGCAGGCGTCCGATCGTGAAGGTCGCGCCGCCGGCATCCTGACCGAGCACCACCGCCATCACCTCGGCGGGCGAGTAGAAGGTCTGCCCGACCAGGACATTCAGGGCCAGGGCCACCAGGACGGCGCCGACGAGGCCGAGGATCACCGCACGGCGTCGGCGTCCGCGCTGATGCCGCAGCCTAGCGACGGTCGTGACGGCGGTGGTGGTGACGGCGGTGCTGGCGGACGCCGCGCTCGGGGCGGTCACAGCGACTTCACCTTCTGGCGGCGGACGATCGCGACGAAGAACGGTCCGCCCACGAGGGCGGTGATGATCCCCACGTCGATCTCGGCGGGGCGCGCGACGACGCGGCCCACGACATCGGAGACGACGACGAGGGCGGCCCCCGCGACCGCGGAGAAGGGCAGCAGCCAGCGGTGGTCGACACCGACGAGCAGCCGACAGGCATGGGGGACGACGAGGCCGACGAAGGCGATGGGGCCGGCGATCGCGGTCGCGGCGCCGCAGAGGAGCACGGCACCGAGGGCGGCGACGGCTCGGGCGACAGCCACGCGCTCGCCGAGACCGGCGGCCAGGTCGTCGCCGAGGGCGAGCGTGTTCAGGCTGCGGGCCGAGAGCAGGCTCACGGCGAAGCCGACCAGCAGGAAGGGGAGCACGAGCGACACCGACGGCCACGTGGCGCCGCCGACGCCGCCGATGAGCCACGAGCGCACGTTGTCGGCGATGTCGCCGCGGGGCAGATAGATCGCCGTGACGAACGACACGAGAGCGGCGGATGTCGCCGCACCGGCGAGGGCGAGCTTGAGCGGGGTGGCTCCGCCGCGACCGAGCGACCCGATCGCATAGACGAACACGGCGGCCACTGCGGCGCCGATGATGGCGACCCAGATGTAGCCGCTGGCCGAGGCGAGACCGAACCAGGCGATGCCGATGACGATCGCGAGGGAAGCGCCCATGTTGACGCCGAGGATGCCGGGGTCTGCGAGCGGGTTGCGCGTGACGCCCTGCATGACCCCGCCCGCGACTCCGAGCGCTGCGCCCACGAGGAGGGCGAGCGCGGTGCGGGGGATCCGCTGGCCGACGGCCGCCTGGTCGAGGTTCGCCTGTGCGCCGCTCAGGGCGGCGAGGATCTCGTCCCACGACACGCTGCGCGACCCGACGGAGACGGAGAGGATGCACAGCCCGACGGTGACCGCGACGAGGATGATCAGCCAAGCAGCGCGGACGCGGTTCGGGCGCCGCACGATGGCGACGCCCGAACCGCGAACAGGGGCGTGTGTCACGCCGACTTTCCAGCGGCCTCCGCGAGGAGGGTCAGGTACTCGTCGAGGATGTACGAGATCGACAGCGGGGTGGGGTTGGCGGCGGTCCCGAGCGGGCCGGCGCCGTCGAGCGAGACGATCGCACCGTTCGCGACGGCGGGCATCTGCGACAGGAGCGGGTCGCCCTCGAGGGTGCTGACGAGCTGGTCGTCGCCGTAGGTGACGATGATGTCAACATCGGAGAACACGTCGACCTGCTCGGCGCTGACACTGCCCGAGAACTTCTCGCTGTCGCTCGAGGCCTCCTCGACGCTTGCCGGGGTGGAGAGGCCGAGGTCCTCGAAGAACGCCGCGCGCGTGTCGTGCGAGGTGTAGAAGTTGACGGTGCTGAGGTCGGACGGGTCGACGTGGGTCATGAACATCGCCGACTTCCCGGCGAGCTCGGGGTGCTTCGACGACGCGGCCTCGATCTCGTCCTCGAGGGTCGAGACGAGCTCCTCGCCTTCCTCCTGCATGCCCATGCCGAGAGCGTTGTACTCGATCACGTCGCGCCACGAGGTGGCCCAGGCCGACTCGGGGTAGGCGACGACGGGGGCGATCTCGCTCAGGGTGTCGTAGTCCTCCTGCGTCAGGCCGGAGTATGCGGCCAGGATGACGTCGGGGTCGGTGCCGGCGACGGCCTCGAAGTCGATCCCGTCGGTCTCGTCGAAGAGCACCGGGGTCTCGCCGCCCAGCTCTTCGAGCTTGTCTTCGACCCACGGCAGCATGCCGTCGCCGTCATCGTCGCCGAAGTTCGCCGCGGCCATGCCGACGGGAACGATCCCCAGAGCCAGGGGAACCTCGTGGTTCGCCCACTGCACGGTCGCGACGCGCTCGGGCTTCTCGGCGATGGTGGTCGTCCCGAGGGCGTGCTCGATGACGATCGGATAGCCGGCGCCGGCGTCGCCCTCGGGAGCGGACGAGGTGCTCGGCGACGCCGAGCTGCTGCAGGAGGCGAGGGCGAGGGCGGCGACGATGGTCGTCGCGGCTGCGGCCGCGGTACGACGAGTGAACATGGAGATCTCCGGTTTCGGTGGGTGCAGCCGCCTGGGAAATGCTCCGGTACGCGCGCACATCGGACCAGGTAAGGCTTGCCTACTCTAATCGAAGTGCCAGGAGTGGCTGCGAACCGGATGCGCTCGCGCTGCGCTCCCGCGGTCGTTCAGGCCGGATGCCGCTTCAGCAGCTTCGACGCGACGATCATCGCCCCGCCGAGCACGGCCGGGATCCCGCCGCCCGGATGCACGGACGCACCGACGCGCCACAGCCACGGCCGCAACGGGTCGTGCTGCGCCGGCTGGTGCAGGGGGCCGCTCATCCACAGCGGGTGCGACGCGCCGTACAGCGCGCCGTGGGGTTCGCCGAACGAGCCGAAGTACCGCGGGTCGAGCACGGTCGCCTCGGTCATGCCGTCGGTGAGCAGCCCGTCCAGGCCCATCACGCGGGAGATGCGCTCGATCTCGCGGGTCACGAACGGGTGGTCGAGGGCGTAACCGCGACCATCCGCGGGGCTCGTGAGCAGCACGGCGAGCGTGCTGCGATCGTTCGGGTAGATCTCGCCCGCACGGTAGTGGTTGACGAATGCCATCGTGTCGGCCGGCTCGTCGCCGGCGGCGAGGCTGCGGTGCAGGGCGGCGGGCTTGGTGGGCAGGATGACGCTGTGTGCGGCGATCCGCTCGGGCAGCGGCTTCTCGAGCACGCCGTAGATCGCGACGGCCGAGCACGACAGCGACGGTGTCCCGGGTGCGAGCCGGCGCCGGACAGCGCCTCGCTCGAGCAGTCCGTCGAGTCGGGCCGCGTCGAGCCCGCTGACGACGACATCGGCCTCGTGGGAACCACGCTCGGTCGTGACCCGTCCGCGCTCGATGCGCGTGACGCGTTCGCCGGTGCGGATCTCGACGCCCGCGGCATCCGCCAGTCGCTGCAGCGCGAGGACGATCTCGAACACGCCCCCGCGGGGGATCCAGACACCGTCGGCGGCCATGATCGCCGGCATGCTCGCGTAGAGCGCCGGGGTGCGGGCGGGGGAGACCCCGGCGTTGAGGGTGTGGATCTCGATGATCTCGCGCAGGCCCTCCGGCATCCAGGTCAGGCTATCGAGGTAGGCGCGCGTGCTCAGGCGCCGCCCATACACGGCGAGCAGCCGCTGCAGCGCGGGCAGCGATGCGCGATCGAGCGGGTCGGCCACGAGCAGCGCGCCCACGTCGGCCGCGAGTGGCGCGTGCTCATCGCTGAAGCGTCGCCAGGCCGGATACCAGGGATGGCCCTCGGCAACCGGCAGCGAGACCTCTTCGCCGTCGTAGTAGTAGCGGCCGACCTCGTCGAGGCGCACGAGGTCGAGCCCGCCGGCATCCGCGCCCGAGCCGGCATCCGCGCCCAGCCGGCGGCGCAGCTCGTCCCAGACCGCCGGGAACGTCACGAGCGACGGACCGGTGTCGATGCGCTCGCCGTCGAGCTCGATGCGCCGGCTCTTGCCGCCCACGGTGTCGGCCGCCTCGAGCAGCGTCACCCGGTGGCCGGCGTGGGCGAGCAGAGCGGATGCCGCGAGCCCGCCGAGGCCTGCTCCGACGACGACGATGCGGCTCAAGGGTAGATCCCGAGGAACATGGCGGCCAGCAGCAGCCCGCTCGCGACCGATCCCGCGATGTACGGGAAGGCGACCGACAGCGGGTAGAGCTTGCGGCCGGTCGCGGGGGTCGGGCGCAGCAGCATCCAGACGACCAGGGTTCCGGCGAGGGCCAGGTTCACGGCCGCGACGATCGGGCTGACGAGCGCGAACAGCACGGTCGACGCGGTCCACCATGCGCCGCTCCACAGCGCGGTGCCGCGCGGGCCGAGCAGGACGGCGGTGGTGGTGATGCCGGCCTCGCGGTCCTCGTCGATGTCCTGCACGGCGTCGTAGGCGTGCTTGGCGACGCTCCAGGCGAGCAGGCCGATCACGGCGGGCCATACCGGCGCAGCATCCAGGGCCACCGGCATGATCAGCAGCGGCAGACCGTAAGCGGCGTTGCTCAGCGAGTCGAGGAACGGACGCGCTTTGAAGCGCAGCGGCGGCGCGGAGTAGAAGACGAAGACGCCCGCGTACAGCAGGATCAGCCCGACGGCGGCGAGCGGCAGCGCGACGACGAAGTAGACGAGGAACGGGATGTTGGTGAAGGCGACGGCCCACGCGATGAGCCTCACCTCGCGCGGCTCGATGCGCGCGCCCTCGATCGACCCCTTGCGCGGGTTCAGCGCGTCGGTCTCCTGATCGAAGATGTCGTTGACGCCGTAGATCAGCAGGTTGAACGGCAGCGTCAGCCACAGCAGCAGCGGGATCGCGGCGACGTCGATCAACTGCCCGGTCAGCCACATGCCGAGCGCGCCGGTGCCGATCGTGTTGATCCACAGGATCGGTCGCGAGATGTGGACGAGGCGCGCCACGGTCGATGTCTGGCGTGTGATGGCGGTGCTCCTCGGATCGGCTGTCGTCACTATCTCACCATCGGTCGGATGCTGGTGAACCCGCCGTCGACCGGGATGATCTGCCCGGTGATGCGCGATGCCTCGGGCGAGAGCAGCCAGTCCATGACGGCGGCGACCTCGTCGGCTGTCTGCACACCGCCCAGCGGATACTGCTTCTCGGCGCTCTCGCGCAGCATCGGCGCCGCGAGCATGCCGGCGGTGAGCGGGGTGTCGGTCATGCCGGGGGCGACGGCGTTCACCCGGATGCCGCGGGCGGCGTAGGTCGCGGCCGCGCTGCGGACCAGCGCTTCGACCCCGCCTTTCGCCGCGGCGATGACCTCGTGGTTGGCGACACCGATGCGCGCGACCACCGAGCTGGCGAACACGGCGGCGCCCGGCGCCTTTCCGGTGGCGTCGAGCCAGGCCTGCAGCATCCAGATGCTGCTCTCGAGGTTCACCCGGAGCACGTCGCGCGCGTCGTCGGTCTTCGTGCGGTGCAGCGGCGTGATGAGGGTGCTGCCGACCGCGTGCGCGAGCAGGGCGGGGGCGCCGCCGAGCTCGGACCGGCACGCCTCGAACGCGCTCGCCGCGCCTTCGGGCGTCGTGACGTCGGCCTCGATGCGGGCGTCGGCGTCGACGTCGGCGAGGGTGGCGGCATCCCGTCCTCCGGCCGCCACGCGCAGACCGCGGGCGCGCAGCCGGGCGACGAGCGCCCTGCCGACCCCGCCGCGGGCACCGGTGACGAGGGCGATGTCGTTCGGGAGGTCGTTCGCGGTCATGGGGTCTCCGTCGGGTCGGACGTGCGGATCAGGCGTGGGTGGGCGCGGCGACGTCGCCGCGGCGGATCGCATCCGCTCGGTCACGGATCGCCGTGATCTCGTCGTCGCCGAGGCGGCCGAGGTTCTTCACCTGCAGCGCCATCCGGTGATTTTCGGCGAGGGGCTCCTCGTGTCGGATGAGGTAGTCCCAGTAGAGGGTCGTGAAGGGGCAGGCATCCTCGCCGATCCGCTTCGCGGGGTCGAACGGGCACGTCTTGCAGTACGGGCTCATGCGGTCGATGTACTTGCCCGTCGCCGCGTACGGCTTGCTGCCCATGAGGCCGCCGTCGGCGTACTGGCTCATCCCCAGGGTGTTCGGCAGCTCGGCCCACTCGACCGCGTCGACGTAGACCGCGAGGTACCACGCGTGCACCTCGCGCGGGTCGACGCCGAGCAGCATCGCGTAGAGGCCGGTGACCATGAGGCGCTGGATGTGATGGGCGTACCCGTTCTCGAGAGTGGTGCCGATGGCGTCCGCGAGGCACGCCATCGGGGTCTCGCCCGTCCAGTACCAATCGGGCAGGGGCTCGAACGCTTCGAAGGCGTTGCGTTGCAGGTAGCCCGGCATCTGCGTCCAGTAGACGCCGCGGACGTACTCGCGCCAGCCGAGGATCTGGCGGATGAACCCTTCGACGGCCGGCAGCGGCGCCCGCTCGGACCGGTACGCCGCCTCGGCAGCGGCCACGACTTCGCGCGGATGCAGCAGCTTCAGGTTCATCGACGACGACAGGTGCGCGTGCCAGAGCCAGGGGTCGCCCGGCCACATCGCGTCCTGGGCTTCGCCGAACCCCGGCAGCCGCTCGTCGATGAAGAGGTCGAGCGCCTCGAGAGCCTGCGCGCGCGTGACCGGCCACGCGAAGGTGTCGAGCGAACCGGGGTGGTCGCGGAACTCCCTTCCGACGAGCGAGATCACCTCGCGCGTGATCTCGTCGGGCGGGAACGTCGCGCGCGGCGGTACGAGTCCGGGGCCCTGCTTCGGAAACGCCTTGCGGTTGTCGGCGTCGTAGTTCCACTGGCCCCCGACGGGCTGACCGTGGTCGGTCATGAGGATGCCGTGGCGCCCACGCATCTCGCGGTAGAAGTACTCCATCCGCAGCGTCGCCCGCCCCTTGGCGTGCTCCGCGAACTCGGCGACGGTGCAGAAGAAGTGCCGGTCTATGCGGATGTCGAGGGGGATGCCGGCGGCATCCGCCGTCTGCCGCAGCGCTTCGCGCACGCGCCACTCGCCGGGCTCGGTCACGACGAGTGCCTCGGGGGCGAGCCTCGTCAGGTCGGCGGTGAGCTGGTCGGCGAATGTGCCCTTGTTTCCGCGCGCATCGAGCTCGGTGTAGTGGAGGGTGTGTCCTGCGGCGCGCTGATCGGCGGCGAAGTGGCGCATCGCCGCGAGGAACACGGCGGTGCGGGGCTTCGAGCTCCAGACGTGGGTCGACTCCTCGGCTACCTCGGCCATCCAGACGGCATCCTGCGCGGGGTCGAACTCGTCGAATGCGCTCGCGTCGGGATCGAGCTGGTCGCCCAGGACGATCACGAGGTTTCGGAGCACGGTGTCAGCGTAGGAACGGCATCCGACGTTCCCTATCGCTTGTGCGGAGGGCAGGGCTGCGCTAGCTGTGCGGAGCGGCGCGGTAATGAAGGCGCCGGGCTCCGGCGGGTCTCGGTGACGGTCACGCCTCACGCCGCTGAGTTCCGGCTACAGGGCTTGGTCCTCGACTTCGATGAGTCGCCGGTCGCCTCGTGTGTTCGGCGCGCTGATCACGAGGAACCGAGTCTCTTCGGGCCCGGGGTTGAGAAATCGATGAGCGAGGCCGGGCGGGATCTCGACACCGCGTCTGGGTCCCAGCTCCACAGTGCCTTCGGCCGTCTGCATCCGGGGTGCGCCATCGAGCACGTAGAAGAACTGCGTCGCGGTGTCGTGGACATGCCACTGTTCACCAGCGCCTGCCGGCACTCGTTCTTCGATCACCGACAGCCCCGGTCGGTCGAGCAACCGCCATCCGTCGGACACGTCGCCCCAGACGTAATGCTCGGCGGTCGTGATGTCCACAGATTCGCGCATCGATCGATCCTCGCAGAGGCCCGCCGCGCATCGAGTTCGATCGTCGCCCCCCGCGGCGGAGAAGCGGCTCGATCTCTATGACGTGAGAGCAACACCTGTGACGAGAATCCTGACCATCCCGTCACCGTATCCGCGAAGCGCGTCGACAGAGCTGTGGGCCTACACTGGCGACGTGATCGCGGTGCGCTTCGCCTACGAGTACCGCAACGCTGAGGGTCAGTAGTTTCGCGCCTACGCGAGCGCTCACGGGGGTCCTCAAGACCGCCGGACTCTCACCTCAGGAAGCAGCAGACCGTGCGCTGGACGCCGTCGCTATCGAAGGAGAAATGCCATGACCTACATCACCGCTGAGGACAACACCAGCCTCTACTTCACAGACTTCGGTCCCCGTGACGCCCAGCCCATCATGTTCCACCACGGATGGCCGCTGTCGTCCGACGACTGGGATGCACAGATCCTCTACTTCCTGTCGAAGGGTTTCCGCGTCATCGCCAGCGACCGCCGCGGTCACGGACGCTCCTCCGACGTCGGCACCGGCCACGACATGGACCACTACGCCAGCGACGTCGACGTCATCGTCCGTCACCTGGATCTCACCAACGTCATCCACGTCGGACACTCCACCGGCGGCGGTCAGGTCGCCCGCTACGTCGCCAAGTACGGCCAGCCCCAGGGTCGCGTCGCGAAGGCCGTGCTCGTCGCCGCGGTTCCGCCGCTCATGGTCCAGACCGACCAGCACCCCGACGGCGTGCCCATCACCGTGTTCGACGGCTTCCGCGAAGCCCTCGCCGCCAACCGCGCCGAGTTCTTCGCCGCCGTGGCATCCGGCCCGTTCTACGGCTTCAACCGCGACGGAGTCGAGCTCTCGCAGCCCGTCGTCGACAACTGGGTCCGCCAGGGCATGACCGGCAGTGCTCTCGCTCACTACGAGGGCATCAAGGCGTTCTCCGAGACCGACCAGACCGAGGATCTCAGGGCCATCACCGTCCCCGTCCTCGTGCTCCAGGGCGATGACGACCAGGTCGTTCCGTACGAGGAGGCCGCAGTCAAGCAGGCTGAGCTCCTCGAGAACGCGACTCTCAAGGTCTACGAGGGGCTCTCACACGGCATGCTCACCACCAATGCCGACACCATCAACCCCGACATCCTCGCCTTCATCGAGCAGGTCTGACCACCACCCGATCCATTGATGTTCCGATGTCGCGGTCTGGGCTTTGCCACCGTGACGAGGCCAGCCTGCCTGCTCGGCCCACGTCTGCGCACTATGAGAGCGTGATCACCGTCTGCCCGATTCCGCCTGCCGCTCGCTCAGCGAGTGCTGCCGGCACCTCCTCGAACGGGTAGACGGCGGTGACGGGCGGCTCGATCAACTTGTCGGCGAGCATCGCCGTGAGAGCATCGACGGTCGCGTTCTTCTCCTCGTCGTGCCGGAATGTCGAAAGCACGCCGATCACCGAGTAGTCCCGCATCAGCAACTCCTGTACGTCGACGTGAGCGGGCTCCCCGCTCGCAAAACCGACGATGAGGAATCGCGCACCTCGGGCGAGCGTCTTCGCCGCTCTCGCGGCAGCCGTCCCTCCGACGGTGTCGTACACCACGTCCACCCCCCGACCGCCCGTGATGCGTTCGATCTCACCGATCGCATCAGCCGCTCCGAGGTCCACGACATGATCAGCACCCTGCTCGCGGCTGAATCGAGCTTTCGCATCCGAGCGCGCGGTGGCGATCACCGTCGCGCCCATCGCCTTCCCGATCTGAATCGCCGCGGATCCGGTGCGACCGGCGCCACCGAGGACCAGCAACATCTCACCTTCCTGCAGACGGGCGCGGTGCTCGAGACCGATGTGCGCGACATGGAACGACCCCGGGAACCCCGCAGCCTGCTCGTCTGTCAACCCGTCGATGACCGGCATCGCACTCCAGCCCGGGACGAGCGTGTACTCGGCGAACCCGCCGATGGCGATGTCCGCCCGCGCGTTGCCGACGATCTTCGCTCCGACGGGGTGCGGGAATCCGTCGCCGGCCGCGTCGACGATGCCCACGACTTCCTGACCCGGCGCTACCGGCGGCTCGGGTACGAACGGGTAGTCCCCGTGCACCATCATCAGGTCCGGGAGCGCGAGGCTCGCGGCGAGTACTTTCACGCGCGCTTCGCCCGGGCCGGGGACGGGGAGCTCCACGTCCTCGAGGCGGAGCACGTCCGCCACCTCCCCGAACTCAGCTGCCTGCCATCGCTTCATCGTTCATTCTCCGTTCGCGTTGTTCAGAAGATGGCGCGGGTCAGGGCGAGCTGACGCTCCGGGTCAGGCTCTTTGCCGTCCGCATCGATACGTTCCAAATAGATCTTCATCATCAGGTCGCGCCGCACCGGGGAGCGGTCCTGCCGAGCGCGTGCGAGAGCAGCCGGGAGCTCATCTGCCGTGAGGTCGTTCGTATAGACCGGGCTTCCTGGCTGCTGGCGCCACGATTCGGCGATCCCACCCGCGTCATACGCGTCGAACCCCGTCTCTTCGACCAGGCGCATCCCGACGGCGCGCTGCGCGTCGTCATCTGCGGCGACAGGGAGGCCGATTCGGGTGGCCGGATCCGTCGAGTACGCCTTGTCGCGGAACGATGCCGTGGTGATGTTGTTCCAGGCCTTCACGATTGGACGACCGTACAGCTTCTGAACCCAATCGCTCTCGATCTGACCGTCCTCGAAGCCCTCGACCTCACCGTCGCGCAGCGGGAAGTAGTTCGACGTGTCGATGATCACGGCGTTCTCCGGGGCGCCGGACACGACAGCCGCCACGCCGGGCAGCTGACCGTAGTTCACGGAGACGATCACCACATCGGCCTCCTTCGTCGTATCAGCGGCCCATACCGCCCTCGCTCCCGTGCTCAGCGCGGCCGCGTCGACCGTTTCGGGGGCGCGGGAGTTCGCGATCGAGACGTCGTGGCCCGCGCGCGCGAGTCGCTCCGCGAGGATGCGTCCGATGTTGCCCGCACCGATGATGCCGATCTTCATGGGTAGCCCTTCAAGTCGTGGAAGAGTGGAGGAGCGTAAGGAGAGGCTCTCCGTTTCACCTTACCCGGAGAGTGCCTCCGCATCACCATAGGAGTCTGCTGAGATGACGCAAACACCCCGAACGCGCGCCACCCGTTCCGATGCCACGCGCAATCGACAGCACATCCTGGACATCGCCCGCGATCACTTCGCCGAGCGCGGCATCTCCGGTTCGCTCGACGCCATCGCCAAGGAAGCAGGGGTCGGCCCGGGGACTCTTTACCGCCACTTCCCTTCGAAGGAAGCACTCCTCGCTGCACTCCTTCTGGCACGGGATGAGGAGATCGGCGTACGCCGGGACGCCATCACTCGCACCACCAGCGATGCGGGTGACGCGCTGGCACAGTGGCTCGAGGCCCTGATCGAGTGGGCAAGTGCCTTCGACGGGCTCCCCGAACCACTCCGCGCCGCGCTGGGGAAGATCCCATCCCCCCTGACCTCGACCTGCGAGGGGTATGTCGTCGTCACCGATCAGTTCCTGGCTCGCGCGCAGAACGAAGGACTCGCGCGCCGCGACGTGCGCGGGCGGGACCTCTTCCTCATGGCCCTGGCCGTCAGCTGGGCCCGAGGTGCTGCGATGGCCGACGGCGCATCGCTATCTCTGATGCCGCACATTCTGAGAGCGGGCTGGGCCACGGCCTGATCTTCCGAACTGCATCGCCTCAGAACGATGACGCCATTGAGGACTCTCGGCGAACCGTTGCGACCGGCTCTCGGGCGTTCACCAGTCCGCCTGCCGAAAATGGGCTGAGTGCGGTGGGGGCATTCCAGGTGGCGAGGAGTTGTAGCTTCTCGTGGGACTCGGTTCCGAGTGGTGCGCTGTGTTGAGAAGACGTGCGGCGCGTCTCTCACACCTGAAGGCTTGTCCCCGAGCTGAAACCGCCCTGGGTCTCCTGCTGCTGCGCCCATCGGACGAGCGGCTGGAGGATTTGGATCAGTTCCTCACCCGACTCGGTGAGGTGATAGCTGATCTGCACCGGCACCGATGGGATCACCTCGCGAACGATCAGGGCGCGAAATTCGAGTTCACGGAGTCGGGCGCTGAAAAGTCGCGACGAGATTCCATCCACAGCATCCGCGACGTGGGAGAAGCGCGTTGCTCCGCGAGCGAGTGCGAGCAGGATGGCGGCGTTCCACTTCCTGCCCGCGAACTCGGCCGCGGCTTGGAAGACGCGGCATGCTTCATCGTCGATCTGATGGGCTTGGTGGATGGGGCTGGAATGGAGGGCGGTCGAACCGGAGGTCACGGTTACTTATGGTAACCCCCTAACCTGCGGCTCGCGACCCCCTCAGTCGCATCACAGACTGGGTACGTGAGTACATCGGAGCGACAGCAGGAGTCGGAAATCCGCACGATCGCCGTGCTCGGCGTAGGGCGCGTGGGTTCGGCCGTGGCGAGGACGGCTCTGGCCGCCGGTTACGAGGTCCGCGTCGCAGGCTCGGGAGCCGCGGAGGATATCGCGTTGCTCGCTGAGATCGTGATCCCCGGGGCCCGCGCGATGACCGTTGGGGATGCGACGAGGGACGCCGATCTCGTCGTTGTCGCTGTGCCGCTGAGCAAGTACCGCTCCGTCGACGCGGGCGCGCTCGCGGGCAAGGTTGTGATCGACGCGATGAACTACTGGCCGCCCGTCGACGGACAGATCGATGATTTCGAGACGAGTGTCGCATCCACCAGCGAGGTCGTCCGCCGGCACTTCTCCGAGGCCCGGGTGGTGAAGACACTCAACCACATCGGCTACCACGAGCTTGAAGATGACGTGGTGCCCAGCGGAATGCCCGGTCGCCGAGCTCTGGCGGTGGCCAGCGATGACGAGGCCGCCGCAGCCGACGTGCGCGGAGTCCTCGACAGGTTCGGCTTCGACTCCGTGTACGCCGGGCCGTTGGCCGCCGGCCGGGCGTTCGAACCGGGCACCGCCATCTTCAACGGCTCTTTCCCCCGGGATGAACTCCTCCGCGAGCTCGAGCGCGAGCTCGCGCTCCACCTCCACCCCGCCCACTGATTCCAGATTGAGACACTCGTATGCAACTCGGCGCGTATAGCTTCGGCGACACCCAACTCAACCCCGATGGCAGCCTCCGCTCGACGGCCGAGGCGATCAAGAACCTCTTCGACGCCATCGTGCACGCGGACAGCGCGGGACTGGACTACTTCGCCGTCGGCGAGCACCACACGCGGGAGATGCCGGCGTCCTCCCCGGGGGCGATGATCGCCGCAGCTGCCGGAGCGACCAAGCAGATCCGGCTCGGATCCGGTGTGAGCGTGATCAGCACGGACGATCCCGTTCGGATCTTCCAGCAGTTCGCCACGGCAGACGCCGTCTCCGGGGGCCGGGTGGAGATCACAGCGGGCCGCGGATCGTCTGTCGAGTCCTACCCCCTGTTCGGGTACAACCTGCGGGACTACGAGCAGTTGTTCGAGGAGAAACTCGAGCTGCTGATGCGAGTGAACGAGCACGAGCAGGTCACGTGGTCCGGAACCACGAGAGCGGCATTGGAAGACCTGACCGTCGTGCCCCGGCCCGTGAACGGTTCTCTGCCGCTCTGGGTCGGCACCGGTGGAAGCGCGCCCTCGAGTGTCCGCGCCGGCCGCCTCGGGTTGCCGATCAGTTACGGCATCATCGGTGGTGCACCGCACCGCTTCTCCGCATTGTCGGATCTCTACCGGCGTACCGCTCAGCAGGCCGGACACACCGGCCCCGACATCAGGGTCTCCGTCGCCGCGCTCGGGCTGATCGCGCCGACCAAGGACGAAGCGTTGGAGCGGTTCTACCCCGGGTGGCGGAACCTGAACATCCAGATGAGCAAGCTGCGCGGCTGGCCGGCTCCCGACGACAACGCCTACCTCGCCCAGGCGCACGCGCCGGGCGCGTATTACGTGGGCGATCCTGACGACGTCGCGGAGCGCATCGTGCACCTGCACGGCTTCATGGGGCACATGCGTCACTTCCTGCAGATGGACATCGGCGGCTTGCCGCACGAGCACTTCCTCGAATCGCTCACCCTCTTGGCCACCGAGGTGAAGCCCCGCGTCGAGCGCCTTCTCGCCATCGAAGGACGATGACCCATGGCCGCGGTGGGCTGCGGCCTTCGACGACCGGCGGCCAGGATCCGCTGACGGCGCGTCGGTCTGACCGTCTCGCGCGACTCAGCCGGCGAGCACGCCAGCCTCGGCGCGCAGCAGCCCGCCGAGGAAGCGGGCGATCTCGCCGGGACCGGATGCGGGGGCCGCGGCCTCGACATCGGGGTTGTAGTTCGTGTTGGTGTTGAGGTCGTAGGTCACGAGGCGCCCGTCGATCGTCTCGACGAACTCGATCCCGGCGATGCGGATGCCGGCGGCCTGCAGGAACGCGCGGTGCTGAGCTACGACCGGGTGCTCGGCGGTGACCTCGTCGCGCAGGGCGAACGGCGGGAACGCCGGTTCGCCGCCGCCCGCCGCGCCCGGTTCGACGACGCACGCATCGGCGGGGCAGAGCTCGAAGCTGCCCGCGCTCGTGTCGACGCGGACCGCGTAGACGAACTCGCCGCCGACGTACTCGGCGCGGGTGACGAACGGCTCGCGCGCGAACAGGAACTCCTGGATGAGGGTGATGCCGTCGGGGGATGCCTCGAACTCGGGGCTGTCGACCCAGGCGTCGAACTCGTCGTGAGAATCCCACCGGCGAACCCCGAGGCCCTTGCCTCCCTGGTTGTGCTTGCTGATGAACGGCACCGGGAACTCGCGGGCCCGGCTCTTCAGGTCCGCGGTGCCGAAGACGGCCACGGTGCGGGGCACGTCGATGCCGCTCGCGCGCAGAGCCGCATGCTGCGCGACCTTGCTGACCTCGAACTCGAGCACGTGACTGCCGCCGATCACGGTTCGGCCCCATGACTCGAGCCAGCGGAGCACGGCACGGCCGTACTCCTTCGACTCGGCGTGGTCGCGGGTGTGGGCCGAGGCCGACAGCCTCGACCAGAAGACGCCCTGCGGCGGCTCGGCCGACAGGTCGATCGAGCCGCCCGTGAGCAGCCACTGCTCGGCCGGAACGCCCGCGGCGTCGAAGGCGGCGGCGAAGGGCGCCCACCATTCCGGGTTCTCGTGGATGACGTACACCTGGGGCGAACTCGACATCCCGCCAGGCTAAACCGACGGATGATGCGCGGGGGCCGCGTGACGGACCATGACGCGATCCAGTCACTCGGACGCCCCATCGGCTCGACGCGTGTGAGGATCGACGGGATCGACGGACGCTCCGTCGGAGAGGCAGCACGCATGAGATTCGGATACTGGACGCCGACCTACGGCGGCTGGCTGCGCAACGTCGCCGACGAACAGACTCCCGCGACCTTCGAGCACATCGCCCGCATCGCCCGGGCCGCGGAGGACGGCGGCTTCGACGTGACACTGGTGCCGGAGCTGAACCTCAACGACATCAAGGGGCACGCCGGCCCGGCGCTCGACGCCTGGGCCATCGCCACGGCGACGGCAGCGGTCACGTCGCGCCTCGAGATCATGGCCGCGCTGCGGCCGAGCTACCACTCTGTCGCGCTCGCCGCGAAGCAGGCGGCGACGATCCAGGAGATCGCGCAGGGCCGCTTCACCCTCAACGTCGTGTCGGCGTGGTGGGCCGAGGAGGCGCGTCAGTACGGCATCCCATTCGCCGACCACGACGACCGTTATGCGCTGACGACCGAGTACGTCGATGTGCTCCGTGGACTGTGGTCGGAGACTCCGTTCAGTCACGAGGGGCGCCACTTCTCGCTCGAGGGCACCCATCTCGAGCCGAAACCCGCCACCCAGCCGCTCATTTACGCGGGCGGCGAGAGCGAGGCGGGTCGCGCCGCGATCGCGGGATTCGCCGACGCGTACGTCACCCACGGCGGCACGGTGGAGGAGCTGAGCGCGAAGATCGCCGACATGCGGGCGCGGCGCGAGCGCGCCGGCAAGCCCGCGTTCCGGCACTTCGGGATGGCGGCGTTCGCGATCGTCCGCGATACCGAGGAGGAGGCGCAGGCCGAGCTCGCCCGCATCACCGACGTCCGCTCGGGAGCCGCGTACGAGTCGTACCAGGACTTCGTGACCAAGTCGCAGCTCGACGTCGAGATCAGCCTGCGCGAGTACTCGGTGTCGAACCGCGGCCTGCGCCCCGAGCTCATCGGCACGCCGCAGCAGGTCGCCGACCGCATCCGGCAGTTCCAGGATGTCGGGGTCGACACGCTGCTGCTGCAGTTCTCGCCGGCGCTCGACGAGCTCGAGCGCTTCGCCGAGCAGGTCATCCCGCTCGTGAACGACGCGCGCGGCTGACCGCTCGGACGGCCGATCAGGTCTCAGCGGACCGGCCGCCGATGATCACCCGTGCGTCGCGGTCCATTCGTCGACGAGCGCGTGAAGCCCGGCCGCGCGCTCGTCGGATGCGAAGGATGCGTCGATCGAGTTGCGGGCCAGCTGGGCCAGGTCGGCGGTGCCGAGCCCGAGCTCGGCGATCGCGGCGTAGTTGTCGGCCACGTAACCGCCGAAGTACGCCGGGTCATCGGAGTTGATCGTCACGACCACGCCCGCGTCGATGAGCGCGCGCAGCGGGTGCGCGTCGAGCCCCGTCACGGCCTGCAGCCGCACGTTCGACAGCGGGCACAGGGTGAGCGCGATGCGGTGCTCGGCCAGATGGCGCAACAGGTCGGGGTCGTCGACGGCGCGGATGCCGTGGTCGATGCGTTCCGCCCCGAGCACCCGGAGCGCCTGCCAGATGTACTCCGCGGGCCCCTCCTCACCGGCGTGTGCAACCCGTCGCAGCCCGAGCGCGCCGGCCCGGGCGAACACGCGCTCGAACAGCGAGGGCGGGTAGCCGACCTCGGCCGAGTCGAGCCCGATGCCGATGAGGCGGTGGGCGTGGGGAGCCAGCTCGTCGAGCAGGGCGTCGGCCGAGGCGACGGGCTGATCGCGGACGACGCAGGGGATCAACCCGCCCGTGATGCCCCAGCGCTCGTCGGCGATCGCGAAGGCCTCCAGCAGTCCGTCGATGACGGTCGTCACCGGCACGCCATTGCCCGCGTGCACCTGTGGATCGCAGAACATCTCGACGTGACGGACTCCGTCGGCCTGGGCACGCGCGAAGTACGCCAGCGCGAGGTCGGTGAAGTCCCGTTCGGTGCGCAGAACCGTCATGCACGCGTAGTACAGGTCGAGGAAGGACTGCAGATCGGCGAAGTCGTAGCGCCGTCGCAGTTCGTCGACATCGGCGAAGGGGAGGGTGACGCCGTTGCGCCCGGCGAGCTCGAAAGCCAGCTCCGGCTCGAGCGTGCCCTCGATGTGCAGGTGCAGTTCGGCCTTGGGCAGGCTGCGCAGGTCGGGATGCATCGGCTCGTCCTTCCGTCGATCGAACCGTATCCCGCCCGCGCGGGCGCGCCGTAATCCAGCGAACGACGGGCGGGCCCGGGCTCGCACCCGGACCCGCCCGTCGTCCACGTCCGCGGACTACCGCAGGGTGAACTCCACCGTCGTGGTGTTGCCCGCGACGTCATGGACGACGAGGGTGTTGGCACCGGACACGGCGCCGAAGACGCCGGGCTTCACGAAATTGACGTCCGACCAGGCGTTGTCCGTCAGGTCCTTCGTCACGCCGTTGAGCACCGCCTTGTCGATCTTGCCCGCGTCGTGCAGCTTGAAGCTCACGAGCGAGTAGTCGTCGCCGTCGCGCGCCGTGAACGATGCGCCGTCCTTGACCGTCACCGTCGGAGCGGTCGCGTCGATCGTGACGTCGAACGTCTTCGTCTGCGCGACGTTGCCGGCCAGGTCGTGGGCGTTGTAACGCACGGTGTAGGGCCCATCCGGCAGCGCGACCGAGGCCGTGTGCGTCCCGGCCGCCGCTCCGTCGACGGCGGTCTGCGTGCTCCTGACGAGCGTGCCGTCGCGATAGACGTTCGCGACGATCCGCGCGAGGCCCCGGTCGTCCGTTGCGTCGACCCGGAGTTCGAGCGAGCGGTGCGGACCGGCGGTGACCGGAGCGACGAGCGTCACCTCGGGCTTGACGGTGTCGGGCTCGGGCTGCACCGTTGACGCGATGATCTGCACGTCGTCGACGAAGCCGGTGTTGTCGCCCTCGGTCGTCGTGGCGACGAACGAGATCGTGTGCTCGCCCTCCTCGACGGTGAACGGCTCGGACTCGTACGCGGTGTACTTCCCGTCGAGCGTCGGCACGAAATGGCCGAGCTTCTGCTCGTCGACGAAGACGTCGAACTCCTGCTGCCCACCGAAGCCCACGCGGTTGGCCGCCGCGAAGGTGATCGCGAAGGTGCCGGCCGGGAACCGTACCGTCTGGTCGATGCGGCTCGCGAGCCCCGAGTCGCTCTTCAGGTACGCCGTGCGCTCACCCTGCGGGGCGGGGAAGGCGGGCTGGAAGACGCTGTTGTTGTGCTGGATGCCGGCACGCGCGCTGAACGTCCATCCGTTGACCATCGGCCCGTTCGAGGTGCCGCCCGTGGCCGGGCGCTCGAAGCCGGCGTTGTAGATCGTGACGATCGGCTCCTCCTCGGGAACGTCGGGGTTGACGAAGCACCGGTTGTCACCGCCCGGGTTGGGGTCGCCGCCGAAGCTGGCGGCGGTACACGCGACGCCGCCGCTGAAGGTGCCGTAGCGGAACAGGCCGTCCGAGCCGAAGGCCACGCTGGCCTCGCCTTCGAACGTGCAGTCGCCGCCGTCCTGGTACTGGCAGAACACGTATCCGTCGGGCGCGTTCTGCACGTCGAGCACCTTGTACAGGCGTGAGGTGACGCCCGAGTCCTCGAGCCCGTCGCCGACCGCGATCGCCCGCAGATACGTGGTCTTGAGGGGTTCCAGCACGATCTGACCCGTGTAGAGCGTCGAGTCGGCCGTCGGAACGCTGCCGTCCGTCGTGTACCGGATCTCGGCGCCGGGGGTTCCGGTCGTGATGCGCACGGCCTCGACCGACTCGTAGAGGCCCGGCTCGAGGCTGAACACCGGAGCATCCGTCACACCGGGCTTTGGAGCCGGCGTGACGAGAACCTGCGCGACGCCGTAGACGCCGTCGGAGAGGGTCGCACGGATCGCGACGGTGCGCTCGGTGTCGACATCCGGTGCCGTGAAGACGCCGTCGTCATCGATCGAGCCGTTGCCCTCGCCCACGACCGACCAGGTCAGGTCGCCGGCGCCGTCGATGACGCGCGCGCCGAGGTCGAGCTGCGCACCCCCGGCGACCGTCGACTCGACGGGGTCGACGGCCACCTGGGTCGCCGCCGGGGAGGTCGTGTAGATCGCGAAGGTGTTCTCGCCGCCGATCGCGTCGTCGGTGAAGGCGTTGCCGTCGGGCGTCAGCGTCCCCGACGAGGCGGGCAGCAGCGCGTTCTTCTCGGTCTCGACGATCGAGTCGGAGTACGCCAGGCGCGTGAACGGCTCGGTGACGGCGCCTCCGGTGAACTCGACGCGCACGTCCTTCGACGATCCCGACTGCGTCTCGACGAGCACGGTGAGCTCACCGTCGCGATCGCGGAAGGCCGTCGCCCGGACGTCGTCGTGCGAGGTCTCGGTGCCCAGCACGGTGCTGTGCTCGGGGATGTAGCGCATGAGCAGACCCGCCTCGTAGAACGCGGCGGTGGGTTCGAGTCCCAGGACCAGCGAGTCCCACAGGTTGTACGAGCCGTTGGTGTCGCCGGCCGGGTCATGCGTCATCACGCCGTTGAGCTGCCACACGAGATTCGAGTGCACGCCGTTGTTGGCGCTGCCGATGATGTAGTTGGCGTATCCGGTCTCCCAGACGCTCGTGCCCGGGTTCGTCCACCCCATCTCGGAGAGGTTGAGGGGAGCGTCGCCGATCGTCGAGCGTCGCTGGTCGATCGCTTCGCCGAGGAACTCGTAGGACTCGCCGTACAGGTGGAACGAGTACTGGTCGAACACGTCGCCCGCGTTCTCGGCCATGTACTCGGTCCAGTCGGGTGCGTTGACCTCTTCCGGCCCCCAGATCTGCACTTGGTCGCGCAGGCCGTCGGTGATCAGCTGGTCGTGGACCTTACGCGCCATCTCGGCGTAGTAGGCCTTCTGGTCGGCCGGGCCCTCGAAGTCCCAGCTGCCGTTGGGCTCGTTGTAGAAGGTCAGGAAGTCGATGTTGTCGTAGCCGCGCGCGTTGATGAGCTCGTCGAGCAGGGCCGAAGCCGAGCGTCCGTAGGCGTCGAGGTCGCCGGGGGCGCTCTCGTACGGCTTCTTGACGCCCGGGTAGAGGAACCAGTCGTGAACGCGCTCGCCGACCTTCCACCCGAAGTTGAGCAGAACCTCGGTGCCCGCCTGCTCGAACGCGTCGAGGTAGCGGTAGAAGGCCCGCATCTCGGGGCTGTCGAAGTCGTACTGCCCCTTTTCGAGCTCCATCCAGTCGATCTGGAACCAGACGCGAGCGACCTTGGGCTGCAGGGTCAGGATGCGCTCGACGTCGACCTCCCAGTCGGCCTCGTCGTAGCCGAGGCGGGTGGTCCCGTCGAGAAGGCTCCAGGGGATGACGTTGACGCCGATGCCCAGGTAGTCCTCCTGCACCACCTGGTCGAGGTCGACGGTCACAGTCCGCTGCTCCGCCGGCGCGGTGTCGTCGGCGGTGGCGGGGGCGACGGGTCCGAGGGCGGCTGCCATCACGGAACCGGCGATAACGGTGGCGGTCGCTGCGGCTGCAGCGCCGATTCGTCGTTTCACGGGGGATCTCCTATCTCCATCGATAGAGCGCAGTCGCCGAAGTTCGGGCCCGCTGATGGCGGGACGAGGTAGTGTGACTACGCACATGTGTTGTCGAGCACGGTATATCAGGCAGATAGCCATCCACAAGGCACGTATCGCGGTCCTAGTCCGTAGTCGCGCTACACAAACCGACTGATCTTAGGAGCTCTACTCCTCGTCGGCTCGCGCGGCCGTGGCCGCCGCGGCGCCGGAAGCGGCCCGAGACAACCGTTCGACCGTCGCCCAATCGCCCGTTTGCAACGCGTCGGCCGGCACCATCCACGAACCGCTGACGGCGAAGACCGCGGGGTCGGCGAGGTAGTCGCCGGCGTTCGCCGCCGAGACGCCCCCCGAGGGGAGGAACCGCACGTCCGGGAACGGGCCGGCGAAGGCTCGCACCGCCGCGAGGCCGCCCACGAGACCGGCGGGGAAGAGCTTCAGGTGACGGAGGCCGCGGCGCAGCGCCGCCTGGATGTCGCTCGCCGTGGCGACGCCGGGAACGATCGGCAGGCCGCGCTCGGCGCAGCGGTCGACGACGTCCGCGTCGAAGCCCGGCGAGACGGCGAACGCGGCTCCCGCCTCGACGACCGCGTCGACTTGGTCGGGGTCGACGACGGTGCCCGCGCCGACGAGGATGTCGTCACGATCGCGCAGCGCCCGGATGGCCTCGATGCCCGCGGGGGTCCGCAGCGTGATCTCGGCGCAGCGGATGCCGCCGGCGACGAGTGCGTCGGCGAGGGGGTGCGCGTCGGCCGCATCGTTCAGCACCACCACCGGCACGATCGGTTCGCCGCGCAGCGGTCCGGCGCCGGTCAGCGGTTCGGCCCCGGTCATACCGGGAACCCGACGCCCGCGGTCAACAGCACGTTGGCGTACGGGGTGTCTTCGGCGGTGCGCACCGCGAAGCGGATGTCGTCGGCCCGCTTCAGCTCGGCGTGCGGCACCGCGGTAGCTTCGGGCAGATAGCCCTCGATGGCGCGGGCGATGCTCGGGTTCGCCCCCGCGAGCTCGTCGGCGACGATCGCGGCCTCGACGACGACCTCGGCGAGGATCGCGTCGAGGACGGGGACGAAGCCGGGCAGGCCGTAGACGACCCGGAGGTCGATGACCGGCACGCCGGACGGAACCGGGAATCCCGAGTCGGTCACGAGGAACCGGTCGGTGTGGCCGAGCCCGGCGAGCCGCCCCGCGAGCTCGGCGTTGAGGATGCCGCGACGCTTCATCAGGCGTCCTGCGACGTCGGGGCGACCACGATCTCGCGGAAGCTGATGTGCTGGGGCAGCTGGTACGCGGTGAGGATCGCCTGCGCGATGTCGGCGGGACGCAGGCCACCGCCGATGCTGCTCTTGTAGTCGAGGTACCCGTCCAGGACGGCGCCGTCGCCGGTGTTGCCGAGCAGGCCGGTGTCGACCATGCCCGGGGCGACGAGGAGCACGCGCACGCCGTGGGCGGCGTTCTCGCGGCGCAGCCCTTCGGTCATGGCGTGCACGGCGTACTTCGTGCCGTTGTAGACGGTGTGGTCGGTGTAGAGCTGCTTGCCGGCGATCGAACCGATGTTGACGATCGTGCCGTGACGGCGCGCCTGCATCCCGGGAAGGACGAGCTGGCTGTTCTTCATCAGCGCGACGCAGTTGACGTCGAACTGCTCCTGGACGAGCGCGGGGTCCTGCTCCGCCACCGACGACAGGGCCATCAGGCCGGCGTTGTTCACCAGCAGATCGGCGGGACCGAAGCGCTCCTCGGCGCGTGCGAGCGCCTCGGCGACGGCCGCGGTGTCAGTGACGTCGACGGCGGCGAGCTCGGCGTTCTCCAGTCCGAGCTCGGCCATGGGCTCGAGGCGGCGGGCGATGAGCAGGAGCGGGTGGCCGGCGGCGGCGAACGCGCGCGCAGTGGCGGCGCCGATGCCGGAGCTCGCGCCGGTGATGACGACGAGGGGAAGGTCGGTCATGAGGGGTTCTCCTGTGTCGGGGTGAGGGAGGCGAGAGCGGCGACGGCCGCGTCGAACCGGGCACGGGCCTCGGCGTAGGACTCCGGGGCGGTGGGCGAGATCTCAGCGAGGGCGGCGTGTGCGGCATCCGCCTGCGCGAAGTCGTCCCAGACTCCGAGACCCACGAAGGCGATGGCAGCCGCCCCGAGCGTCGCGGCCTGCTGGTCGACCGGCGATTGCTGCAGGGGGGAGCGGAGGATGTCGGCGTAGATGCCGTTCCACAGCGACGACCGACTGCCGCCGCCCGTGATGAGCAGGGGTTCGCTCGAGCCGCTCAGCCGCCGCATGAGCGTCAGGCTGCGGTCGAGGGAGAACGCGATGCCCTCGAGGCACGCGCGAACGAGGTCCGCCGGCCTGGCGCCGAGGTGCAGCCCGGTGAACCCGCCGCGCGCGGCGCTGCCGCCCTCGAGCGGGGTGCCCCCGGCGAGCGTGGGCACGAAGGTCACCCCCCGCGAGCCGGGTGCGCTGGCGGCCGCGAGGTCGATGAACGCGCCGGTCTCTGCGCCCGGAGCGAGCGTCGCGCGCAGCCATTCGAGGCTCGTGCCGCTGCTGAACGTCGACAGCGCGCTGATGAACATCCCGGGGATCGCGTGAGCGAACACGTACGGACGCGCGTGGTCATCGATGACGGGCTCGGACGACGTGACGGTGATCCAGCTCGACGAGCCGAGCGCCGCGTAGATGCGGCCCTCGGCCGTCCCGCGCGAGCCGAGCGCCATGGCGGCGTTGTCGACGGCGCCCGCGAAGACCGGGATGCCCGAGGGCAGGCCCAGCGTCGCCGCCGCGTCGTCGGTGAGCGATCCGACGACGGCGGCCGACGCCACGATGGGCGGGAACAGGCCGCGGTCGAGGCCGGCCGCGGCGAGGAGCTCATCGTCGTAGTCGCCCGCCGTCAGGTCGTAGGCGCCGCTTCCCGATGCCATGGAGTGGTCGGTCGCGAGCTCTCCGGTGAGCCGCAGGTTGATCCAGTCCTTCGACCCGACGAGGTGGCGCGTTCGCGCCCAGGCATCCGGCTCCTCGGCTCGGAAGGCCGCGGCCTTCGTCAGCGGATAGAGCGCAGCGCCGAAGCCGTTGCCGGTGCGGCGATACCACTCCGACTCGGCGACGCGGGCGAAGACCTCGTCGGTGCGGCCCCGGGTGTCGGACCAGATCGGCGTCGTGGGGGCGACGAGCTCGCGGTGCTCGTCGAGCTGCACGGCGCCGAGGCTCTGCCCCGACAGCGAGATGCCGGCGATGCGGCCGCGGGCCGAGGGCTCCCGTTCGAGCAGCGCGCGGGTCGCCGCCGCGACGGCATCCCACCAGTCGGCGGGTCGCTGCTCGTTGCGGCCCGGTGCGGGGTGACCCGTCGGGTACGACACGACCGTCTCGGCCACCACCGTCGCGGCCGGGGTCCACAGCGACGCCTTGCAGCCGCCGGTGCCGAGGTCGTAGGCGAGGACGAGGTCGTGAGAGGTGCCGAGATCGCTGGAGGTGCCGACGGCGGTCATCGTCAGCGCGTCGAGCCGGCGAGCTCGCCGAGCCGGTCGAAGGCCGGGCCGGAGGTCGGGATGTCGACGTCGAACACCTCGGCGATCACCTGCGTCCACCCGTGCACGAAGTAGATCCAGCCGTCCTCGACCTGCAGAGCGCGCGACTGCTCCTGCGCGCGGGCCTGATCGAGGAAGACGAGGTCGCCACGGTAGTTGAGGTCCCAGGCAACGCCGCGCTCCGGGAACACTCCCGCGTCGGTGAGCGGCGAGCCGGGTGCGTCCTTCCCGAGTCCGGTCGCGTTGACGACGAGCGAGCGCGGCGCGAGGCCGGCCAGCACGCGGTCGTTGTCCTCCGGCGTGGGGGTCAACACGTACTCGAAGGCGGTGTCGGTGTCGAGCTCGGCGTGGATATCGCGGATGTGGTCGAGTCGCTGCGCCGAGCGGTTGGTGACGACGATGCGCTCGGGACGGTCGGCGCCGGACTCTCGACGCGAGAGGTACCAGCTGATCGCGATCGTCGATCCGCCGGCGCCCATGCAGAGAGCGTCGGCGCCGGAGCCCTCCCAGTACCCGCGTGGCAGGAACGCGTCGAGGGCGAGGCCGCTCGAGATGGGGTCCTTCGCGTGGCAGATGAGCCGTCCGTCGCGCTTGGAGATGCAGCTCGTCTCGCCCATGAGGCGGGCGAACGGGTCGATTTCGTCGAACATGTCGGAGCAGGCCGCGAAGAGGTCGATCTTGTGCGTGGTGACGAGGGCGCCGAGGCTGAGCGGATCGTTCGCGATGAACTCCACGACCCGGCGGTAGTCCTCGCGCGGGGCGTGCAACGGCAGGTCGATGCCCTGCAGCACGGCGCCGTCGAGTCCGAGCTCATCGGCCCAGCGCGGGAACACCTGCTGGATCGACGACCGCCCGGTCGTGACGCCGATGAAGTAGAGCGTCGGGGTCTGCGCGGGGCGGAGGCCGGTCGCGTTCATGGTCTGGATGATGCTCATGCGTCGTCTCTCCGGGAGGCCGCGACCGCCGCGACGGCGGAATCGGCGTTCATGCCGAACCGGGTGACCCCGAGGGCTGCCATGGTGCGGATGGTCTCGATGTCACGGATGCCGCCGGCGGCTTTGATCGCGGCGCGACCGTCGACCTGCTCGGCGATGATCCGGATGTGCTCGATCGTCGTCGGGCGACCCGACCAGCCGGTGCCCGTCTTGATCCACGGGATGCCGGCGGCGACGGCGGCATCCACACCGCTGCGCAGCGCCGTCTCGTCGAGGTGTCCGACCTCGAGGATCGCGCGCAACGGGACCGCGTCTGCGACGACCTCGGCGACCGCGGCGAGCTCATCGGTGACGTACCCGGTCTCACCCGAGCGGAGCCGCCCGATCGCGACCACGACGTCGAGCTCCTGGGCGCCGAGGTCGAGGAGCTCGCGGGCCTCGGCCACCTTCGTGGCCGTCGTGGCGCCACCGCTGGGGAATCCGACGGGCGAGCCGGCGAGCACGCCGGTGCCGGTGAGGAGCTCGCGCATGACGGGAAGCCAGCCGGGCAGGACGTGCGCGCTGACGAAGTGTCCCGCGGCGGCACGGCGGGCGAGCTCCTCGATGTCGGCGCGGGAATGTGGCGCCTGGACGCAGCTGATGTCGATGTGGGCGGCGAGGTCGCTCAGCACGGCCTCGGCACCGACCGCGGTCGTGACGTCAGACACGGTAGCCTCCATGGTCCGGGTTCGGTCGGGTGGTCCAGCCGCCGGCGTCGTCGGCGACCACGAGCTGGCTCATGCCGCCCGCGCGTTCGATGATGCCGTAGTCCTGGCCTGCCTCGGTGGCGTAGGCGAAGAGGGTCACCAGCAGATCGTCACCGACGTTCACGCTGCGGTGCACCCATCCGCCGGGCACGTGAACGGCGATGCCCGGTCCGATCGGGACGGCGCGGGATTCCCCGTCGACGCTGTCGAGGAGCATGACCCCTGAGCCGGAGACGCCGAAGTACAGCTCGGCGAATTCGGCCTGCGCGTGCAGGTGCCCGCGGGTCATGGCGAACTCCTCGCCGACCCGGCCGGGGCGCAGGACGCTGAGGCCGATCGTCAGGGCACCCCGCCCCGTCTCGGGTGTGCTGCCGTCGACCCAGTAGACCGGCGCGCCGTCGTCGGAGGCGAGCGCCGCCTCGAAGGCGGGCGCGTCACGGTACAGGCCGCGCAGGTCGGCGAGGTGCTTCTCGTAGCGTTCAGCGGGTCCCGTCAGAGAGCCGGACAGGGCCTCGACGGTGAGGGCGGCGGGTTCAGCCGGTCGTGCAGCAGCGCACATGCTTTTATCCATTCGTTGCGATCCGGGTCTCGGATCGGTAGTGATACTACGCGAATCCAGGGTGAGCATGCAATGAACGGCGACAAGGACCCGATCCGGCCGGTTCATCCGGTAGTTGTGCTACTTCTAGAAGGGTGAATCATCTCGCCTTGCATTCCGGCTGGCAGCTCACGCACGTCGCCGGCGACGTGCCCGAGTCGTTCGCTGAGGCCACCCGCTCGAGCATCGCCGCCACGGTTCCCGGCGTCGTGCACACCGACCTTCTGGCGGCGGGACTCATCCCCGATCCGTACGTGGACGACAACGAGTCGGCTCTGGCCTGGATCGGGCATTCGGACTGGGCGTACGAGACGACCTTCTCGTGGGCCGCCGACGGCGAGACGCATCACGACCTCGTCGCAAACGGGCTCGACACCGTCGCGCGCGTCATCCTCAACGGGGAGGAGATCGCTCGCACCGCCAACCAGCACCGCACCTATCGGTGGCGGCTCGGCGCTCTTCTGCGCGAGGGGGAGAACACGCTGCGTATCGAGTTCGCCTCGCCGATCGCGTATGCGCGCGAGCGCGAGTCCGTGCTGGGCGAGCGACCCCATTCGTACGTCCACCCGTTCAACGCCATCCGCAAGTCCGCGTGCAACTTCGGCTGGGACTGGGGCCCCGCGCTCGTCACCGCCGGCATCTGGCGCGACATCGGGATCGAGGGATGGAGCGAGGTCCGCATCGCCGCGGCGCGCCCCGTCGTCGGCGTCGACGGCGACCCACGGCGCGTCGACGTGCATGTCGAGCTCGAATGGCAGGAGCTCGACCCGGATGCCGACGGCGCGGATGCCCGAGAGCTCTCGGCCGAGGTCGCCGGTGAGCGTGTCACCGGCTCGGTGAGGCCCGGCGACGAGCGAGCGGTGCTGTCGATGCGCGCTGCGGATGCCGACCTGTGGTGGCCCCGCGGCTACGGTGAGCAGCCCCTCTACGAGCTGCGGGTGGCCGTGGGCGCCGCCGAGGTGCGCCGTCGCATCGGCTTCCGCTCGGTCACGCTGGACGTCGAGGCGGACGAAGACGGCAGCCCTTTCGCGCTCGCCGTCAACGGCCGCGCCGTCTACATCAAGGGCGCCAACTGGATTCCCGAAGACACCTTCTTCCCGCGCGTGACCCGCGAACGGCTCGCGGCCCGCTTCGACGACGCCGCCGCGGCGAACATGAACCTGCTCCGCGTGTGGGGCGGCGGCATCTACGAGTCGGAGGACTTCTACGACCTGGCCGACGAGCGCGGCATCCTGGTCTGGCAGGACTTCCTGCTCGCCTGCGCCGCGTACAGCGAGGATGCCGAGCTGTGGGACGAGTTCGCCGCCGAGGCGCGCGACAACGTGTCGCGGCTCACCGGGCACGCGAGCCTGGTCATCTGGAACGGCGGCAACGAGAACATCTGGGGCTGGGTCGACTGGAACTGGCGCTCGCGGCTGCGCGGCGCGACGTGGGGCGACGGGTACTACCAGCGGCTCTTCCCGGACATCGTGGCGGAGCTCGCCCCGACGACGCCGTACTCGCCGGGCAGCCCTTACGGATTCAGCACGTACATCCACCCCAACGACCCCGCTCACGGCACCACCCATATCTGGGACGTCTGGAACCAGGTCGACTACGACGTCTACCGCACCTACCGTCCGCGCTTCGTGTCGGAGTTCGGCTTCCAGGGGCCGCCCGCGTGGTCGACGCTGTTTTCGGTGGTCCACGACGAGCCGGCCGACCCGTACGGGCCGCTCATGCTCGTGCACCAGAAGGCCCAGGACGGCAACGGCAAGCTCGAGCGCGGCCTCGGCGACCACATCGGCGCGCCCCGCTCGATCGAGGACTGGCACTGGGCGACGCAGCTCAATCAGGCGCGCGCGGTGCGTTTCGGCATCGAGCACTTCCGCTCGCTGCATCCGCTCAACCAGGGCGCGATCGTCTGGCAGCTCAACGACTGCTGGCCCGTGATCTCGTGGGCCGCGGTCGACGGCCACGGCCACCGGAAACCGCTGTGGCACGCGCTGCGCGATGTCTACGCCGATCGGTTCGCCACGCTCCAGCCGCGTGCGGGCGGGCTCGCGCTCGTTCTGCACAACGACACGGATGCCCGCTGGCAGGCCGATGTCTCGCTGCGGCGGCTCCGGTTCGTCGGCGCCGTACTCGCCGATGAACCGTCGACCGTCGAGGTCGAGCCGCGCCAGGCCGTGACGATCGCGGTTCCCGCGTCGGTGGCGGACGCCTCGGACAGCTCGCGCGAGGTCGTCACCGCCGAGCTGTCGACCGGTGAGCGAGCACTGTGGTACTTCGCGGAGGACCCGCGCCTCGAGCTCGATGCGGCGGGCTACGAAGCGGACGCGGCGGCGACGGACGCGGGCTACCGGATTCGCATCACAGCCCGCTCGCTCGTCAAGGATCTCGTGCTGCAGGTCGACCGTGTCGACGCGGCGGCGCGAGTGGACCGGGGGCTCGTGACGCTCCTGCCGGGTGAGTGCGGGACGTTCACGATCGACGCCCGGCCGGGCATCGACCCGCAGGCGTTCACGGCGCCCGGCGTCATCCGCTCGGCCGGCGATCTCACCCCCGCCCGCGTCGAGGCCTGACGGACGGACCCCGCTGCCGGCCCGCCGGCGTCAGACGCGCCAGGCGAGCCAGGCGGCGGGGTTCCGTCGCAGGACGCGCTCGACGACGTCGTCTCCGGCGGCGTCGCGCAGGCGCGGCACGAAGCGCTCGCCGAGGTAGCGGAGGCCCGGGATGCCGCCGTAGGCACGGTAGCGCGTCGCTCGGGCGACGTCGCCGCCGAGCAGCACCCGGTCGGCTCCACCGCGGCGTGCGGTCTCGGTCAGGCAGTCGATCAGCACCGAGTCGGGCCAGTCGCGCGCTCGCGCCGCGCCGTCGTAGCCGAGGAACGAGCCGCGCGCGGCGAGCTCGGCGTGCAGCCCCGGGTCGGGGTTGCGGTCGACGTGGGCGAGCGCGACACGGTCGGCGGCGACGCCGACGGCGGCCAGGGCGTCGAGAGCCTCGTGAGCGGCCGTGCCGTGCTCGAGGTGCACCATCACCGGCGCCCCGGTCTCGCGGTGCGCCGCACCGACCGCCGCTATCGCCCGCCGGGCCGCGTCGTCGATGCGCCAGTAGCCGAGGCCGACCTTGAGGACCCCGGCTCGCGGCGCGGCATCCGGGTCGGGATCGGGCGCGGGATACGGGTCGGCGGAGTCCGGGTCGAGTCCCTCGACGGCGCCGAGGGTCAGGTCGCGGAGGAACGCGGTCGCGAGCTCGTCCTCGGATGCCGTCAGCAACGGGTGGTCTTCGGCATAGTGCTCGCGACGGTGGGCGCCCGTGGTCATGACGACGATCACGCCCGTCCCGCGCGAGATCCGTCGGATCGCGGCCGGACGTCGCCCGAGGCCGAGCGGTGTCGCGTCGACCAGCGCGGCGAATCCCGAGTCCCGCAGCTCCGCCGCCTCGCGCGACGAGGCATCTTCGTCGTCGAGGTCGTCGCCGGGCAGCAGAGGAGAGCGCTGGAACAGGTGCTCGTGGTAGTTCACGGAGCCGAGGTCAGCGGCGTCGACATCGCCCGTGACGGTGCGCACACGCCCCGGCGCCGCGCTCATGGCACGACCGGATGCCGCGGCTCCCGGCCCTCGAGCACGGCGCGGAGGTCGGCGGTGGCCATCCCGCCCATGCCGTCGACGCCCTCGCGCGTCTGCGCAGCGAGGTGGGGCGTGACGATCACGCTGTCGGCGAGGTCGGGGGCGAGCAGGGGCGAGGCGCCCTCACCGTGGTTCTCGGTCGCGAGGGTGTCGGCGGCGTAGGCCCAGACGCGGCCGGAGCGCAGCGCTGCAGCTACCGCATCCTCGTCGATGAGATCGGCGCGAGCGGTGTTGACCAGCACGACGGGTCGGTCGGACGCTGCCAGCCAGGCCTCGTCGACGACGGTCTGACCACCGGGGGCGTGCAACGTGACGACGTCGCACTCCTGCGCGAGGTCGTCCGCCGATACCGGCTCGACGGTCTCGTAGATCGGGTCGTCGGCCGCGACCCACGGGTCGGCCCCGAGCAGCCGCGGCCCGAATCCGCCGAGCCGCTGGATGACGAGGCGGCCGATGCGGCCGAGGCCGAGGACACCGACGGTCAACGCTGACAGCTCGCGCGCCTGCCAGCCCGACCAGTCGCCGGCGCGGACGCGACGATCGGCGGCGGGGATGCCGCGCAGCGCGGCCAGGACGAGCGCCACGGTGTGCTCGGCGACCGCGGCGGAGTTGGCGCCGGGGGTATTGGTCACCACGACACCGCGCTCGGCTGCCGCGGCGACATCGACCTTGTCTATGCCGACGCCGTAGCGTGCGACGACCCGCAGCGCCGGTGCGAGGTCGAGGTGTGCCGCCGAGACCGGTCCGGTGCCGGCGATCCAGCCGTCGACGGTGGGGAGGAGCTCGGCGAGTTCGTCGAGATCGTGAGCGGGGCCGGACCGGACCACCTCGTAGCCCGCGGCATCCAGTTCGGCCGCGAAGTCGGTGCCGCCGCCCCCGAACGAGCGGGACGTGACGAGCACGCGCGGTGCGCGGCCCTCGGTCACGGTGCCTGCTCGCCGTCGGAGGCGGCTTCCTCGGGCGCCGCGCCGTGACGCATCGAGGCGAGCTCGCTCTTCATCCGGCGGATCGCGTCGGTGTGCTCGGGGCTGCGGCGCAGCGCGACGCCGGTCGCGAGGATGTCGATGACGACCAGGCCCGCCAGGCGGCTCGTCGACGGCGTGTAGACGTCGGTGTCCTCGAATGTGCGCGCGATGAGCGGCACCGTGGCGATGTCGGAGAGCGGGCTCGTGCGGCCGGTGATCGAGATGACCGAGGCGCCGGCCCTGCGTGCGGCCTCGGCGACGATCATCGTCTGCTCGGTGTGACCCGTGTTCGAGATCGCGACGGTGACCGACTTCGGCCCGCTCATCGTCGCCGCGATGAACTGCTGGTGGAAGTCTTCGGGAGCCTGG
Organism: Microbacterium arborescens; assembly: GCF_049707515.1. GTDB lineage: Bacteria > Actinomycetota > Actinomycetes > Actinomycetales > Microbacteriaceae > Microbacterium > Microbacterium arborescens_B. Next base: position 140,422 of record NZ_JBNAFI010000003.1, read on the forward strand.
CACGGCACGCCGAACAGCGGGAACTTCTGCTGCGCGTCCTGCGCGATGATGCCGCTCGCGCCGAAGCCCACGAACAGGATGTCGGATGCGCCCAGGATGAGCGCGATGGCCTCCTCGACCGCGGCGGCGTCGAGCGTGCGGCGAGCCCGGTCGAGGCTCGAGATCGTGTGGTCGAAGATCTTCTCCGACAGGTCGGCGCTCGAATCCTCGGGCGTGATCGACGAGTGCGTGACGGGGAGGCCGAGCGCGAGGGTCTGGGCGAGCTGGATGCGGAAGTCCTGGAACCCCTCGCAGCCCACCGAGGCGCAGAATCGCATGACGGTCGGCTCGCTGACCTCGGCGGCCTCGGCGAGTCCCGCCATCGTGAACTGGACCGCCCCGACGGGGTTGTCGAGCACGATCGCCGCGACGCGCTGCTCCGATCGCCGCAGGCTGGGCAGCTGCCGCGTGATGCGTTCGAGGAGCGTGTCGCTCGAGTCCTCCGTGGGTGCTGCAGTGGTGCCGGATGCGCCGGGTGCGGTGTCCGTGGTCACGGATCCCCCCTCCATGTAGTATCGCTACAAACCTTACCCCACCACCTCGGAAGGGCACAGAGATGTACCGCGAACGGCTCGAACTGGACGGCAGAGTGGCCGTCGTCACCGGCGGATCCCGGGGCATCGGACTCGCCTGCGTGACCGCGCTGCGCGAGTTCGGCGCGACGGTGGTCATCGCCGATCTGCTGGACGACGTGGGCCGCGACGCGGCGGAGTCGTTCGGCGAGGGCGTGGAGTACGTCCACCTCGACGTCACGGATGCGGCGGGCGTCGCCGGGGTCTTCGCCGACGTCGCCGCTCGCCACGGGCGGCTCGATGTCCTCGTCACGTCGGCCGGGATCGCCAACCATCAGCCGTCGTCGGAGATCACGCGCGAAGCGTGGGACGCGGTGCTCGCCGTCAACGCGACCGGGACGTTCTGGTGCGCTCGCGAGGCCGCCCGGCACATGGGCCGGGGTGGATCGATCGTCGCGATCGGCTCGATGTCGGGCGAGCTCGCGAACGCGCCGCAGCGGCAGGCCGCCTACAACGCGTCGAAGGGCGCGGTGCACCTCGCGGTGAAGTCGCTCGCCGTGGAGTACGTCGATGCCGGCATCCGGGTCAACGCCGTCGCTCCCGGCTACATCGGCACCGACCTGACGAAGGACGGTGTTCCGGGCGAGTGGTGGGACGACTGGATCCGCCGCACGCCGATGCAGCGGCTCGGATCGCCGGAGGAGGTGGCCTCGCTCGTGGCCTTCCTCGCATCCGATGCCGCGTCGTACCTCACCGGGTCGATCGTCCTGGCCGACGGGGGCTACTCGGCCTGGTGAACCGGACCGCCGGCTCAGGCGTGCGCGCGGAGCGTGTGCACGCCTGAGCCGACCTCGCGCCGCACGCCGGGCAGCACGACCTCGGCCGTGACTCCGACAGGGATCTCGCAGGTCAGCTCGACCTCGTCGCGCAGCAGCCCGTCGCCGCCGCGCCGCCAGCGGACGGACAGTTCGCCATACGGTGTGCGCACGCTGCCCTCCGCCGATGACAGTGACGTCGCCGTCACACCGGGGGCGATGCGCGCGCGGCGCCAGCCCGGCGCGAGCGGACGCAACCCGGCGACGTCGCCGAAGAGCCAGTCGTCGATCGTGCCCAGGAAGTAGTGCCCGCGCGAGCGCGACTCGGGCTTCCAGTGCTCCCACAGGGACGTTGCCCCGAGCTCGACCCAGTGACCCCAGCTCGGGAAGGTCGTCTGCGTCGCGACCGCGACGGCGGCATCCGCGTGCCCGAATCGCGTCAGCACCGGCAGGATGTGCTTCGTCGCCAGCGCGCCCGTCCACAGGTGGTCGCCGCGGGCGCGTACGTCCGCCGCCAGCCGATCGGCCGCGGCCTGTCGCGCGTCCTCGGGCAGGATGTCGAATGCGAGGGCGAGCACGGCGTGGGCCTGCCGGTACCCGTCGTCACCGTCGCCGCGGACCTCGGCGCACGCGGCGTCCCAGAACGCCTCGACGAACGCGTCGCGACTGCGCCGCGCCGCTGCCAGCCAGTCGTCGGCCGGTTCACCCAGCTCCGCCGCGATCGCCGCCGCCGTGTCGCACATCGCGACCAGGTACGCGGTCGCAGCGACGCGGGCGTCCTCGGGCGGGTTGCCGCCGCCGGCATCCGTATCGGGAGCCACCCAGTCACCCAGGGTCGTCTCGGCGATGCCGCCCGGCGACCGCTCGAGCTCGAACCGGAGGTAGTCGCGGGCGTCGGGCCAGATCTCCGCGAGCACCGCGCGGTCGCCGCGCTGCACGTGCACCTCCCACGGCACGAGCAGGAGTGCCGAGTGCCACGTCGGCGCCGGCGACCAGTCCATTCGCCAGCCGCCGTGCGGGGCGATGACCTGCGGGGCGCCGGCGCCGTGGCGCGAGTGCGCGATGTCGGCCGACCACTTCGCGAGCAGCTCGTGCGTGTCGAGGTTCTGCAGCATCATCCGCGCGCCGACCATGCCGTCGCCGGTCCAGCCGTTCTTCTCGTATTTCGGTGTGTCGGTTGGGATGCCGTGCAGGTTGCTGAGGATCGTCCGGACGGTGAGTCGGTGGATCGTGTTCAGCAGCGGCTCGGAGCACGAGAAGCGCCCGATCTGCGGCGCCCGGGTGTGCACGATCGCCGCCCGCAGCCGGGGAAGCCGGGCCGCGCGCACCTCGACGTAGCGGAAACCGTGCCACGTGTACCGCGGGTGCCAGCGCAGCGGGCCCGTAACGCTGGTGTCGTCGAGGATGATGCGGTCGGTCTGGAAGCGCCCGTCGAAGTAGCCCTTCTCGTCCTCGTGGTTCGGGGTGCCGTCGGGCTCGAGCGTCTCGCCGAACCGCAGCTCGATCACCTCGCCGGGCGCACCCTCGGCCTCGATCTCGACCCAGCCCGCCACGACCCGCTCGAACCCGACGACCCAGCGCCCGGCTGCGAGCTCGACGATCGACTCCGGCTCGAGATGCCCGGCCACGACGATGGGCGGCTGCCGCTGCGGCTCGGGGGTCCCGGCGGGTCCGGCGGCGAGCCGCGCACGCGGCCACGCGGCGTCGTCGAATACAGGGCTCCCCGCCTCGGGGATGCGCAGACGCGCGTCGAAGTCCTCGCCGGCGTAGAGATCGTCGCTGCGGGTGGGACCGTCGGTCGCACGCCAGTCGGGGCCGGTCGCGACGACCTGTTCGCCGGCGGGCCCGCGGGTGACGAGGAGCAGCCGGACGCAGGGATCGTCGTGCCACGGAGCCGTCTCCCAGTTCCAGGTGTTGCGTCCGCGCATACCGTAGAAACCGCGTCCGAGTTCGGCGGTCAGCACGTGCCGCCCCGGCGTCAGGCGATCGGTGACGTCGACGACGGTGTACTGGGTGACGACGTCGTAGTCGGTGAACCCGGGGCCGAGCACCGAGTCGTCGACCGCGACACCGTCGAGTTCGACGTGAGCCAGGCCGCCCGCGGCGACGACCAGGTAGGCCTCGGTGGGTGCGGCGTCGAGGGCGAACGAGCCGCGCACGATCGGGGCCGCAGCCGACGGCTCGGCCGCACCGATCCAGAGGGCACTGCGCCAGTCCGCGTCGACGACGCCCGTGACGAACGTGCCGGCGCCGGTCGCCGCGCCGGTCGCCGCGCCGGTCGCCGCGCCGGACGTGGTGCCGACCTCGACGCGCCACCGATGACGGGCGAGCGGGGCCAGCGATGGGCCGCCGTAAGGGATGTCGATCGAGCGGTCGTCGGCGACGACACCGGAGTCCCACACCACGACGTCCTCGAGATCGCGGACCTGGAGTCGCCAGGACGTCTGCCGGGTGCCCGGTTCGTCGGCGACGACCTCCCACCCGAAGACGGGCCGGGCGCCGGTGCCGACGCGGTCGGTCTCGTGGTCGACCGTCAGGTGCTGCAGCCGGGTCACGCGTCCGCCCTCAATGCGGCCAGCTCGACGCTGTCGCCGTAGTGCGCGTCCAACGCGGAGGCGACCGCGGGGTGGGCCTCGAGGAACCGCCGCAGCGGCACGGGCTCGTCCTGCGGGCGGGTGCGCTTCTGATTGATCTCGCCCAGCAGGCTCCACCGGCGGTCACCGAGGTCCGACGGCTCGACGGCGGTGCCGTCGTAGGCGGTGTAGTCGAACACGCGGACGCCGTCGTCGTCCGACACGACGCCGAGGCGGAAGCCGGCGGTCATGAACCAGGTGACCGTCTCGCCCAGCCGAGAGGCCTGGACGCCGCTGCCGTGCTGCTGCAGGAGGTACGCCAGCCCGTCGTTGTCGGGATGCCGAGCGCGCCACTCCTCGCCGAAGTCGGCGATCGTCGGCATCCGGAGGTCGGGCCAGCGCTCGCGCAGTCCGCCGAGCCAGCCCGCCCAGGCGTCGAGCATGGTGGGGTCGGTCTCGAGGCCGCGGGCGACCTCGCTGATCTCGTAGTTGACCGTCAGCCAGCCGAGTCCGTTGCGCTCGACGTTGCGATCGTTCAGGTGCGCCTCGCTCGTGGCATTCAGCTCGCGCAACGCCTCGGCGCGGGGGAGCCGGTGGAGGGTCTCGATGGGGCCGAGGCCGAGCCGAGAGTTGTAGTCGGACGACATCCCGGCGGTGCGCGCCGCGACGAGATCGACCGTCCAGCCGTCGAGCTGGACCGCGTCGATGCGGTCGTCGCCGCGTCCCGGCACGAGGAAGTGCGAGGGCGACGGGTAGTACGGGTAGGCGATCGAGCCGTCTCCGTCCTGCAGGTCGATGTCGAACTGGCTCCAGATGTTGCCCTGCACCGTCCGCATCCCGCGCTCGCGGGCGTCGGCGATGTTCCGGGCCGAGAGGAACCCGGCCACGAGCGACCGCGGTGCGCGTCCGAACTCCTGGGCGATGATGTCGGCGGCATCGGCGATGTCGCGCGAGACGTCCTCGCGCGATCCGTACAGGTTCGCGAAGAAGCCTCCGGGAACGAAGGCGATGTCGTCGTCGTGCGCCTCTGCGACGCGTCGCACGGCCGCGCGTACGTCTCGGTAGCGTGGCGACTCGTCGGTGAGCGCCCCCCACGACATCGCCCAGGTCAGGCGGGCATCCGGGATCGCGGCCCGCACCGCGTCGGAGAAGCGCTCGACGAGGGCGGCGGAGTGGAGCTCCGACTCGTCCTCCCACAGCGAGCGGGTACGGGTGGCCTCGATCTGGTGGCGTCGGACGACGGTGTTGACGTTGATGCGGCGGCCGATCGCGTCCGGCTGCTGGGAGGATTCCATGAGGCATCACCCTAGCCAGGATCCGCTGCGAGAAAGTAGTGGCACTAGCGAAATCGACGCTCGGAACGTCTCGTTTCGATAAACCCGAGACGAAACGGGCGTAGATGTGTAGTATCGCTACCAATACCCGGACGTCGCGCCGCCAGCTGGCGCAGACCATCGATGAAGACAGGGAGAAGCCATGAAGAAGTGGCTCAAGGGGACAGCATTCGTCGGAGTCGCGCTCGCGACCATCGGCACCCTGACCGGGTGCGCGGGTGACGCAGCCGGTGGGAAGACCGAGATCAGCTTCCTCATGTGGGGTGACGGCGGCGACACGCAGACCGCATACGAGGACGTCATCGCCTCGTTCGAGGAAGCCAATCCCGACATCTCGGTGAACGCCGAGTTCCTCAACACGAACGACTACGACAACATCCTCAAGACCCGCCTCTCCGGTGGTGCCGGTCCGGACGTCTACGGCTTCGACCTCGGCAACATCGACACCTTCGTCGCCGACGGCTTCGCAGCAGATCTGTCCGAGGGTGGCGAGAGCTACCTGTCGAAGCTGAACCCCGAGGCAGCCGAGGACTCGCAGCGCGCAGGCGGCACCTACAACCTGCCGATCTCGCTGTCGGGCAACGGCCTCATCTACAACAAGGCATTGTTCGACCAGGCCGGTATCACCGAGGAGCCCACGACCTACACCGAGCTCCTGGCCGCCTCGGAGAAGCTCAAGGCCGCGGGCATCACGCCCTTCGCCATGAGCGCGCAGGACAACTGGTGGCCGCAGTTCATCGTCTACTACCCGCTGGCCGAGCACGGCGCGAACGAGGAGCTCGGTGCCGAGATGGCCGCCGGCGAGACGACGTTCTCCGACAGCGAGGCGTGGGCGGAGTCGCTCGACATCGTCCGTGAGCTGACGCCGTACTACATGCCCAACCCGGTCGGAACGAGCCAGACGGCCGCACAGTCGGCGTTCCTCAGCGGACAGGCGGCGATGTTCCCCGCGACGTGGATCCTCTCCGACGCACGCGACGCCGACCTCGATGTCGAGTACATGAACTTCCCGACCACCGATGACGGATCGGACTCGATCTGGGGCACGTACCAGGTGCGCTTCGGCCTCAACCCGAACAACGGCGACGCCAAGCTCGACGCGGGCCAGAAGTTCCTCGACTACTTCATGCAGGACGACGTCTACACGGAGTTCCTCGGCAAGGTGAAGCTGTTCCCGACCACCACCGGCATCGAGATCGGCGCGGACGTCGACCCGCTGTTCCCCGACATGCAGGCGTCGTGGGAGGGCAAGCAGTTCGTCGCCGCGTTCTCGCCGACCGACCCGAGCATCCAGGACGCCCTGCTCGTGGGCCTGCAGAACATCATCAGCGGTGAGCGCGACACCCAGCAGGTGCTCGCCGACCTCGACACCGCCCTCGCCCAGTACGTGGCGAACAACCGATGAGGCACGGTTCCCGTGTCCGTCCCGCGAGCGCGGCCGCTGTGGCCGCGCTCGCGGCGGCGGCGCTCGCCGGATGCGGCAGCGCGGGCGGCGGCGGGACCGAGCTCAGCTTCCTCATGTGGGGTGACGGCGGCGACAACCAGAAGGCGTACGAAAACGTCATCGCGGCCTTCGAGGACGCCAATCCCGACATCACCGTCAACGCCGAGTTCGTCAACACCAACGACTACGACAACGTGCTGAAGACCCGCCTCTCGGGAGGCGCGGGGCCGGACGTGTACGGCTTCGACCCGAAGAACCTCACCGACTTCATCCAGGACGGTTTCGCGGCCGACCTGTCGTCGACCGACTTCCTCGGGAGGCTCGACGAGGCGGCGGCGCTCGAGGCCAGTCGCGACTCCGGCGGAGACGGCGCGTACTACGTGCCCATCTCGCAATCGGGCAACGGCATCATCTACAACACGGCGCTCTTCGAACAGGCGGGCATCACCGAGATCCCGCAGACCTACTCCGAGCTGAAGGATGCAGCCGCGAAGCTCTCGTCCGCTGGCATCGTGCCGTTCGCGATGTCGGCCCAGGACAGCTGGTGGCCGCAGTTCATCGCGTACTACGCGATGGCCCAGCACGTCTTCCCGGACTCGCCCGACATCATCGACGAGTTGCTGGGCGGTGAGACGACCTTCGCCGAGACCCCGGGGTACGAAAGCGCTCTCGAGGTCGTCGAGGACCTGGTGCCGTACTACATGCCCGACCCGGTCGGCACGAATCAGGCGGCGGCGAAGACGGCGTTCCTGACGGGCACGGCGGCGATGTTCCCGGCGACGTGGATCCTCGCGGATGCCCGTGCCGCGGGCGTCGAACCCGGGTACATGAACTTCCCGACGCTCGACGCCGACGTCGCCGACATGTGGGGGAGCTACCTCGTCGCCTGGGGCATCAACCCCGGCAACGACAAGACCGACGCCGCCGAGCGCTTCATCGACTTCTTCTTCGAGGACGACGTCTACACCGAGTTCCTCACCGGAGTGAAGGCTTTTCCCGTGACCGAGGGGATCGACGTCTCATCGGTGGATCCGCTCTTCGGCGAGATGGAGGCGGCCTGGGAGGGCAAGACCTTCCGCCCGATGGTGCTGCCGGCCCACCCGCAGCTGCAGGAGACGCTCCTGGTCGGCATGCAGAACCTCATCGCCGGACGAACCGATGCGGCGGCCGTCGTCACCGAGCTCGACGCCGCCCTCGAGGAGATCCGCGCCTCGCGATAGTCCACAGCGGTAGCAGCGCTACCGAAGACCCCCGGATTCGGCCCGTTAACGGCGGATCCGGGGGTCATTTCTCTCTTATTGTGTAGTATGGCTACACAACGCAACTCAAGGAAGTGTTCCGTGACCCGACTCCTCACCCTCGAGGATCCGCATCTCTCGATGCGCTTCGACCCCCGCACCGGCGGACTCGTGCGCTTCGATGATGGCAGGACCGGCGCCTGGCTGGAAGAGGCGAACGCGGGTTCGCTGTTCGTCCTCGAGATCCCGCGCGGCGGCGACCGGACCGTCGTCGTCCAGACGTCGCAGCAGACGCTCACCGGCCATGAGATCGACGAGGCGAACAGCATCCTGACGCTGCACTGGAACGACCCGGTCACCTCCGCCGGAGAGCGACTCGCGGGCGACATCACGGTCACGGTCGCGATCGAGGACGGCGTCGCACGGCTGGCGTTGTCGTTCCGCCTCGTCGAGGGCGAGGTCGAAGCCGTACGCTTCCCGTCGCTGCGGGGCGTGCGCCCGGCCGCGCCGAAGCTCGAGCTGCGTGGCGTCGACTACTCGACCGGCACGCGGGTCGACCTGCTGCCGGTGTTCGACAGCAACGCGCCCTACTGGGGCACGATGTACCCCGACTACGCCAGCGGCAACCTGCGCCCCGAGCTCGTCGGCAACCCGACCTCTCCCTTCGTCGCGCTCGTGACCGACACCGGCGGCATCACCGTCATGCCGGCCGTGCCGACGCTCGACTTCATCGGATGGCGCGCGTCGCTCGAGCCCGGCTACGCCGACAGTCTCGCCCGCACGGCGGGCCCGGACGCCGCCGTGACGCTCGACGCGATCCACTTCCCCGCGGCGACGGGCGACCGCGTCGAGGTGCCCGTCATGTCGCTCGCGCCCTACGCGGGAGACTGGACCGCTTCGCTGAAGCCCTACCGTCGGAACCAGGCGCCCACCCGTCGCTCGCGGGCCGCATGGCTCGCTGAACCGCGCCTGTGGCTGCAGGTGCAGCTGATGTCGACCGAGGGCGAGGCCCGGTACGACTTCGACGACCTGGTCGACATCATCGAGGAGTGCGCCGCCGCCGGAATCGGCGCGATACAGATCGTGGGGTGGAACGAGGGCGGTCAGGACGGGCTCGTCCCGTGGCACCGGCCCTCGGCCAAGCTGGGGGGCCCCGCGAAGCTGCAGCATGCGCTCGATCGGGCCCGCGAGCTGGACGTCGCCACGATGCTCTACGTCAAGTACGTGTGGGTCGAGAAGCCGGGGCCTCACTGGAACGAGCTCGAGCGCTTCGTCTCACGCGACCCGAACGGTCAGCCCTACGCCCAGCCGGGACCGGTGTACCACTCCTCGCGCAAGCGATACGGCATCAGCACGCCCTGGTACGTGCCCCTGTGCTTCGGCGTGCGCGAACTGCGCGAGCGCATCGCGAACGAGGTGGCCGAGATGGCCTCGTGGGGCGCGGACGGCATCCTCGCCGACGAGTCGCTCTACCACGGGCGTGCGCTGCTCTGCTTCGCCGACGACCACGGCCATCCCGTCGGTGCGAGCGCCTTCACGTGGGACGCGGCGTACCTCGACGACATCCGTGCGCGCCTCGGCGACGCCGCCGGCACCTTCGTCATCGCCGCCGAGGGCGCGTACGACGCCCAGTTCGAGGACTACGACGTGTCGTACTTCCGCAGTGCGTCGGTGCAGCACCGCCCCGTCGGCAGGATGCTGCGCCCCGATGCGCGCATCGTCACGGCACTCACCGGCTTCGACGAGCACGGGATGATCGCGCAGAGCATCCTCGACGGCTACGCGATGAGCCTCGAGCCCTTCAACTTCAAGGGCCGTCCCGCCGACATGCCGGCGACCGTCGAGCGCGCCCGCCGGGCGGAGGACGTTCGCCGCCGCTACGCCGACTGGCTCTGGAACGGCGAGCTCGTCGGCGGCGACGCCATCTCGATCCGGGGGCTGGACGGCTCCGAACCGGGCGCGCTCGTGCGCCACACCGTGTGGCGCCGTGATGCCGATGACTCCTCGCGCGTCGTCGTCGTCGCCAATCTCGGCGGGGAGGCCGTCGACCTCCACCTCGACGGCCTCGCCGACGGCGCGCAGATCGAGCGCCTCGACGGCTCGCCCGGCGCCGCACTGGGCCAGACCCTCACCATCGACCCGCGCGACGCCGTCGTCGTGGTTGCCCCGACCGACCCGATTGGAACGAGATGAGCAGCACGCGCGTCGAAGATCCCCGCGTCCTCGCTGTGGACGACCCGCAGAACGTGAGCGCGTTCCGCAAGCGCACGACGCTCGCGGAACGCCTGTGGACCGGCAGGAGCTCCACCGGCAAATTCTGGGTGGCGATCTCGCCGGCCCTCATCCTGTACCTCGTCTTCACGGTGTACCCGATGGGCCAGGTCGTGGTCGCGAGCTTCACCGACGCCCGCGGATTCAATCGCGCCTGGGAGTTCCTCGGCCTCGACAACTTCGTGCGCATCTTCTCGGGCGACCCCGTGCTCATGGAGGCGGTCGGCAACACCGCGATCTACGGCTTCTTCAAGATCGTCGTGCAGACGGTGCTGGCATTCCTGTTCGCCGTGCTGCTGCACCGGCAGCTGCGGCTGGGGAACATCTACCGCGCGATCTTCTTCGCGCCGATGGTCATCTCGCCGGTCGCGATCGTGTTCGTGTGGAGCTTCATGTACGACCCCACGACGGGGACGTTCAACACGATCCTCCGCAGCCTCGGCATGGGAGGTCTCGCCCAGGACTGGCTCGGCAACTACGATCTCGCCCTCTACAGCGTCATCCTCGTCGACCTGTGGAGCGGGCTCGGCTTCAACATCGTGATCTTCCTCGCGGGCCTGTCGACCATCCCGGGCGAGATCCTCGAGGCGGCCAAGGTCGACGGTGCGCGCGGCTGGAAGTCGCTGCGCTTCATCACACTGCCGCTCATGATCCCCTCGATCGGACTGGTGCTGGTGCTCTCCATCAACGGCGCACTGCGGGCGTTCGACACGGTCTACCTGATGACCAGGGGCGGGCCGGGCAACTCGACGCAGCTCTATATGACGCAGGTCTTCCAGGAGGGCATGGTCAACAACAACTTCGGCTACGCCTCGGCGATGGCCGTGCTGGTGATCATCGTGCTGATCGCCATCGCCGCGGTGCAGAACCGCCTGAACAACCGCATCGCCGCGGAGGAGGAGGGTCGATGAACGGCCGCACCACGGCGCGTCTGCTGCGGCGCGTCCCCGTCAACGTCCTGCTGATCGTCCTCAGCATCCTGATGATCTACCCGCTCGTGATCATCGTGATCACGGCGTTCAAGCCGAACCTCGAAGTGCTGACCAACCCGACCGGTCTGCCGATCTCACCCACCTTCGACAACTTCGTCACGTCGTGGAACGAGGCGGACTTCTCGAATCTGTTCGCGAACTCGATCCTGCTGACCCTCGTCAGCATGACCGTCGCGACGATCGTCGCGGCCCTCGCCTCGTATGCGATCGTCCGGCAGGCCACGAAGGTCGGCTCGGGGATCTACCTCCTGCTCGCGGCCGGCATCTTCCTGCCGATGCAGCTCGCGCTCGTCCCGCAGTTCCGCGTCGTGCGCGACCTCGGGCTGATCAACAGCTACGCCGGCGTCATCCTGCTCTACATCGCCGGCGCGCTGCCGTTCGGCGTCTTCCTGATGGCGGCGTTCATGCGGCAGGTGCCGCGTGAGATCGTCGAGGCGGCCGTCATCGACGGCGCGGGCTACTTCCAGCTGTTCTGGCGCATCTTCTTCCCGCTCGCGCGTCCGGCGGTGGCGACCTTCTGGGTCCTGCAGGGAGTGGGCGTGTGGAACGACTACCTCGTGCCGCAGCTGCTGCTCACCGACCCGAACAAGCGGACGCTCACGACGGGCGTGCTCTACTTCAAGGCGCAGTACCTCGCCGACTGGGGCAACATCATGGCGGCCGTCCTCATCATGAGCCTGCCGATCCTGCTGCTGTTCGTCTTCGCGCAGCGCTACTTCGTCAGCGGCCTGTACGCGGGTGCGGTGAAGTAAGCGGTGACCGCGTCGCTTGACGAGATCGAACGCGAGCGGTGGCTCAGCTCGCCGCTGTTCGGTGACCGCTGGATCGAGCACCACGCGTCGGTTCCCTCCCGTCCCGTCGAGTCGGTCGGCTCCGGTCCCGGCCCCGCCGTCGCAGCGGGCCCCGTCGCGGCGGGCCCCGACGTCGTGTCGCTCGACGGCGAGTGGCAGCTCGCCGGCGCGCTGCCGGGACGGGAGTTCTCGATCGAGCGGTGGCTGAGCGACCGATCGGATGCGGCCCGCCGCAGTCCCGTCGGCTGGCACCGGCCCGACACCGACCGTTCGACCTGGGTGAGGGCGACCGTGCCCGGCACGGTGCAGGGGGCGCTCGTCGCCGCGGGGGAGATGGCCGACCCCCTGGTCGACGACAACACCCACGCCGAACTCGTCGAGCACGGCGTGCCCGAAGAATGGCCGTGGTACTTCCGCCGCACTCGGATCGAGCAGCAGGAGTGGTGGTACGCCCGTCGGTTCGCGGTGCCCGCGCACTGGCGCGGCCACCGCATCCGCCTGTCGTTCGACGGCCTCGACTACGCGGCATCCGTTTTCGTCAACGGGCGGCCGGTCGCGCGTCAAGTCGGCATGTACGGCGGCCCCGACGTCGAGGTGACCTCGGTGATCGACGTCGACGCCCAGAACGAGATCGTCGTGCGCATCGATCCGCCGCCGCGCGACTGGCACGGCATCATGAAGCCGTCGCCCGGATGGGGCTGGCACTACGGGCACCTGATCTCGATGGGCATCTGGCGCGGGGTGCGTCTCGAGCGCGTGCCCGAGGTCGAGCTCGCGGATCTCGCCGTCGTGGTGACCGACGCCACCCCGGGTGCCGCCCGTGTCCGGCTGCAGTGGGACGTCGTCGGCGCGCCGCACGACGCGGATCCCGACGCGGCGCCCCTCCCGGCCTCGGTGGTCGTCCGCGATCCCGACGGCGTCGTGGTCGTCGACCAGCACGTGCGCGTCTCGGCGGGCCCTGACCTGACGCGTCATCACGTCGAGGTCGACCTGCCCGACGCTCGGCTGTGGTGGCCGTTCGGCTACGGCGACCAGCCGCTGTACACCGCCGAGGTGCAGGCTGCCGGGCAGGTGCTCAGCAGCACGTTCGGCATCCGTTCGGTGCGGATGGAGCCGCTTCCGCGAAAGCACGGCCCGGGCACCTACGACTGGCGGTTCGTCGTCAACGGACGGGCGCTGTTCCTCAAGGGGGCCAACTGGTGCTGGACCGACCCGATGGCCCGCCGCGGCTTCGAGGTCGACCGGCACATCCTCGACCTCGTCGAGCGCGGCAACCTCCAGATGCTCCGCGCCTGGGGCGGGGGGACGATCGAGAGCGACGCCTTCTACGACGAGTGCGACCGGCGCGGCATCCTCGTGCTGCAGGAGTTCCCGTTGACGTTCGGTCTCGACTCGACCGGTGCCGACCTCGCCGCCATCGACGAGCAGACCTCGCGCATCGTGCGGCGACTGCGCAATCATCCCTCGCTGGTGATGTGGGGCGGCGGCAACGAGAACCCGGCGACGATCACCTCCGACGATCTGCTCACGGTCATCGGGCGTCGCGTCGCGCAGTACGACCCCGAGCGGCCGTTCCATCGCACCGATCCGTGGGGCGGCAGCGAGCATTTCTACGGGGTCTACCACGAGGGCATGCCCGTCGAGGCGTACGCCGGTCTGCTGCCCGCGGTCTTCGGCGAGTACGGGTTGTCGAGCCAGTGCGACCTCGCGAGCATGGCGCGCTTCCTCGACCCGGCGCTGCTCGAGCAGTGGCCGCCGCCCGAGCACGGTGCCATCGTGCAGCATCAGTCGCAGTTCTCGCTCTTCGACCTGTTCAAGCAGGCACGGTATGCCGCTTACGGGCCGATCCGCGACTGGCGGACGTTCGTGGAGTACTCGCAGCTCGGGCAGGGCGATGCGCTCCGCTTCGCCTCGGAGCGGATGCGCGCGCACAGCGGCGACGAGACCTCGGCGTACTGGTTCTACAAGATCGGCGAGGCCTTTCCCGGCGCGTCCTGGGCGGTCATCGACTACTACGGCGTGCCCAAGCTGTCGTATTACCGGGCGAAGCAGTTCGGTGCGCCGGTGTCGGCGTACGCGACGTACGAGAAGTTCGACTGGGCCGCGGACGAGACGTTCCGAGCGAGCATCCATGTCTCGAACGACACGCCGCGCGCGCTCGCGGATGCCCGGTTGCGCGCGCGACTGTACGACGCGGAGCTCCGGGTCATCGCCGAGCACGAGTGCCGGGTCGACGTCGAGGCCGACGGACGCGTCGATGCGGTCGAGATCGTGGCGTCGCTCGCGGGGCGGCCGGTCGAGCCGGTCGTGCTCGCCGTGACGCTGCAGGATGCCGCGGGCGGGCGGATCTCGTCGCAGTGGTACCCCTTCAACCATCAGCGGAAGGATGCCGCGTTGCGCGAGCTCGAGGCGCGACCGCTGGACGAGCTCGGCGATCGGCCCGTGGCGGAGCTGCTCCAGCCCTACGAGGAGCTGACCTCGCCCCTGTCGGAGCTGCCGCAGACGTCGCTGTCGGCGCAGGTGGTCGACGGGGCCATCGTCGTGCGCAACGTCGGAGACCACGCGGCGCCGATCGTGCTCATCGACGGCTTCCCGCACGGGGTGGGCGCTGTTCTCGACGACAACGCCTTCGGGCTCGATGTCGGAGAGGAACGGCGGGTCGGGTTCGGGCTGCCGGGCGACGCCGGCCGTGCCGTGCTCGGCGACGTGCGTGTGCGAGCCTGGAACGCACCGGAGGTGATGCTCTCGTGAGCAGAAAGCGCACGATCCTGGCCACGTGCGGGGGATGGAGTCCCGCGGAGTGGGGAGACGTCGAGTTCAGTCCGCTGCAGCGCTACGCGCTCGACCTGACCGGTGTGACGGGGCGGCGGCCGCGCGTGGCGTTCATCAACACCGCGGCGGGCGATCAGCGCGTCGACGAAGGGCGCGAGCTCGCGGCGGCGCAGCAGCTCGGTGTCGATGCCGTGCACATCCGGCTGTTCGGGCGGAACCAGCCCGACCTGCGCGACGCGGTGCTCGGGAGCGACCTGGTCTGGGTCGCGGGGGGCAGCGTCGCGAACCTGCTCGCGGTGTGGCGCGTACACGGCCTGCCCGAGATTCTCGCCGAGGCGGCCGACCGGGGGACCGTGCTGGCCGGCACGTCGGCCGGCGCCATCTGCTGGCACGTCGGCGGCCCCACGACGACGTTCGGTCCGGTCGCGGTGATCGACGACGCGCTCGGCTTCGTCGACCGGTCGGTCGGAGTGCACTACGACTCCCAGCCCGAGCGGCGTCCCGCGCTGCACCGCGCGATCGCCGACGGAACGCTGCCGAACGGCTTCGGCCTCGATGAGGGCGCCGCGGTGCTCTACGTCGACGGCGCGCCGGTCGAGATGCTCACCGAGGCGCCGGCGGGTGCGGTGTGGGCCGTCGAGCGAGACGGCGACGGGGTCACCGAGTCGCGCTGCGAGACGCGGCTGCTGGCGTAGCGGTCGCCTCCGTCGTTTCCCTTCGCGTGTCAATGGCCCGCCCCATCGTGCTCGGGCGGGCGGATACTGAGGGCATGTCCCGAGCCGCCGCCACCGCGACGCCACCGCCGAAGACCTGCGCCTCGTGCGGGCGCGAGATGCAGTGGCGCGCCAAGTGGGCGGCGAACTGGGACGAGGTCCGCTACTGCTCGGACGCCTGCCGCCGTCGCGGCATCCGTCCCGTCGATGCGCGGCTCGGCGAGACGATCCTCGAACTGCTGAGCGCCCGCGCGGCAGGTGCCACGATCTGCCCGTCGGAGGCGGCGCGGAAGGTCGGCGGCGAGGAATGGCGCGACCTCATGGAGCCCGCTCGCCGTGCCGCACGCCGGCTCGTGGCCGACGGCGAGGTCGAGATCACCCAGCGAGGTGCTGTCGTCGATCCCTCGACGGCGAAGGGGCCGATCAGAATCCGTCGCGCGCGCTGATGACGGCCCGGCTCGCGCCGGGATCCCGCGGAGGCACCTTCTCGAAGTCGGACTCGCGGATGCGGGCGTGGATGCCGCACACGATGTCGACGACCTGGGAGATGTCGAAATCGGTCGCCGCGCTGAGGTAGGCGTAGGCGAGGTGCTCGTCCATGCCCCAGCGGGCTGCGAGCAGGTCGATCGCCGCACGCACGCACTTGCGCATGGCCTCGGCGAGGTCGACGTCGAGGCCGGTCGGCACGAGGAACTCCTCGGTGCGAACGAGCGGACCGGTCAGCTCGCCGAACTCACGGAGAGCCTCGGCGCGGGGGACGACCTCGAACCGCAGCGTCGCCCGAAGCGACGCCTCGAGAGCGGTGAGCGCCACCTCGCCGTCGCCCTGCGCGAAGTGCGGGTCGCCGACGTAGGCCAGGGCGCCGGGTACCTGCACCGGCAGGTAGAGGCTCGTGCCCTCGACGAGCAGGTTGATGTCGAGGTTGCCCCCGTGCGCACCCGGTGGGACGGAATGCGGTCGCTCGCCGCCGGCGACGGCCACGCCCATGGTGCCGAGGAAGGGCCGGAGCGGGAACTCGACGATCCGATCTCCGTCGTCGGTGAGCGGGAGAGTGGCCACCGCTCCCGATGCCCGCTCCTCCACGGGGGTGAAGACGCTCACCGGGTGGGGCCCGCGCGGGAGGACGCCCACGAGCGCCCCCTTGCCGTGCCGATTCGATATGACGCCGTAGGGCACGCGGGGTACGAGTCGCTCGACGGTGATCTTCAGGAGGTCGCCGGGAACCGCGCCCTCCACCTGGATCGGGCCGGTGATCACGTGGGGCCCGTCGCCGGCGGGGTCGCGCGAGAGCGAGGCCGCGATGGCAACCGCATCCTCGAGAACGTCGCCGGGCGCCACGCCGTGGCGTCCGAAGTAGGCACGCGGATCCTTGCCCTGGTCTTCGAGGATGCCTTCGTGGCTCACGGTGTCGATCGTGACGGTCGCGCCCGAGGCGACGGTCAGCACGGCGGCATCTATCGCGCACGGCAGGCGTCCCCACATCACGGTGTCCGACCCCGCGGCGAGGTAGTGGTCGCCGGGGAGGTCGCCGACGCCGGGCTGCAGGACGCTCATGCGACGACCGCCCCGCGGCGGGCGGGGGTGAACAGCCGCGCGTGGCCGAGCACGACGACGGCGGCGGTCAGGACGGCCGACAGCAGCAGCGGCGCCGCCGGACCGAAGTGCAGCAGCAGGGCCCCGACCAGCGCGCCGAGGAAGAGGACGACGATGGCTCCGAGCCGGCGGTTCCACACGCCCCGGACGCCGTCGTCGACGAGGGACTCGCTTGCGAGGGAGGTCAGGGTCGAGGTCACCACGACAGTCGTCATGTCGGCGACGGCGACGCTCCGCGCCACGGCCGCCTGCAGGCCCATCGCCGCGGCGGTGAGGGTCGATGCGGTGAGGACGACGGCCTCCGTCTCCCGCGCTCCGGGGAAGAGGAAGGCGACGCCGAGCCCTGCCAGGACGAGCGCGCCCGCGGTGAGCAGGCCGGAGACCGCGCCGCCCCACTGCTTGCGCCGCGACTTCAGGAACAGTCCCGCGGCGAAGGCCGCGACGGTGAACGCGGCCAGCGCGATCGCCGGTCCGAGCACCGGAAGGTCGTCGCCGCCGGCGACCGCCATGCCGAGGATCACGATGTTGCCGGTCATGTTGCCCACGAACACGCGGTCCAGCGCGAGGTAGCCGACGGCGTCGACGAGTCCCGTGACGAACGTGAGCAGCATCAGCGCGAGCAGCGCGGTCCGGCGCTCGGCCGGTGCCAGATGGCGCCGTTCGGATGCAGGGGTCGGGCGGTTGCGTCGCACGGTGCGCCTCTCATCGCGGCCCACGACGGGCCGGTTCGAGAAGACAGTAGCGGATGCGGCGCCGATTGGTCCTACCACTCGCGTCGTGAAGCTCAGTTCGGATCGGGCAGGCCGCTGCGCTCGATCACGTCGCGGATCTCAGCGAGGTGGATGCGCATCGCGTACTCGGCAGCATCCGGGTCGCGGGCGGAGAGGGCGGCGAGGATGCGCAGGTGCCCGTCGTGCGACAGGCGCCGCCCGTCGGCGTCGAGGTGCGAGGACAGGCGGGCGGCCACCGTCCACGACGCGGTCAGCTCGCCCAGGGCGGCCAGCAGCGGGTTGCCGGTGGCCTGCGCGATCGCGGTGTGGAAGGCGATGTCGAGGCCCGCCGAGCCTTCCGGATCGTTCTCGTCGCCGGATTCGAGCAGGGCCCGGAGAGCGTCGAGCTGCGCGGGGCCGACGCGGCTGGCCGCGAGGCGCACCAGCTGCGGCTCGGTCACGGCCCGGAACTCCGCGGCGTGACGGAACTCGGCCGCCAGGTCGTTCATCCGGTCGGCGAGGGCGGCGGCGAGCGGAACGGTGCGGGTGACCCGGTTGGCGCTGCCCTGCCGGCGCTCGACGAGCCCGAGACCGGCGAGACGGGTGAGGGCCTCGCGGAGCGCGTTCCGCGAGACGCCGAGCGTCTGCGCGAGGACCCGCTCGGGCGGCAGGGATGCACCCGACGCGAGCTGGCCGGTCACGATCAAGCGTTCGAGGTGGCGCGCGATGTCGTCGGCGAGGAGCGCCTGGGTGCGGGGGAGGGGGCCGAGGCTCGCTCCGATGGGGTCGGTCACGACGGGTACTCCCTCGGCTGGTGGTGCGCCGCTCAGTCTCCCACGGTCCGGACGGGCTCCGGTGGATGCCCGAGCTCGCGGAGCGTTCATTCCCCCGAGGTTCCGGTCGTGTAAAAGGCTCGTTACGGTCCTACCAATCCTGGGATTCGTCCGCACGGTCCCGCCTAGCGTGTCACCGACCGCGACTCGGCGGGACGACGTGTGCGAAGGACGGAATCGTGAAGAGAGCACTGCGGAACCCGGCGTTGCAGATCGGCCTCGCGGCGGTGCTCGGCATCGTCTTCGGCCTCGTCCTGGGCGACGCGGCCGCGAACCTGGCGTTCGTCGGCGACATCTTCATCCGCCTCATCCAAATGGCCATCGTGCCGCTCGTGATGTCGTCGATCATCGTCGCCACCGGGTCGCTGCGCGGGTCGGGGATGGGCCGGCTGGCGACGCGCACCTTCGCGTGGATGCTGGGCTTCGCGGCCGTCTCCGCCGTGGTCGCGTGGATCATCGGCTCGCTCGTGCAGCCGGGTGCGGGTGTCGACTTCTCGGGCGCCGTCGACCCGACCCTCGAAGACGCCGCGGGCGAGGCGGCCGGTTGGCAGGAGACGGTCGTCGGCTTCGTGTCGACCAACGTCTTCGAGGCGATGTCGGGTGCGGCCATGGTGCCGATCATCGTGTTCTCGCTACTGTTCGGCGCAGCGCTCAACGTGTATGTCACGACGAGCGGCAACCGACTCGTGCTCGACTTCTTCGATCAGATCCAGCAGGTCGTGCTGACGATGATCCGCTTCGTCATGGTGGTCGCGCCGATCGGCGTGTTCTGCCTGCTGGCCGATCTGGCGGGGACCGTCGGGTTCGGCGTCGTGCTCGGTGCCCTCGGCTACCTCGGGTCGACGCTGCTCGGGGTGCTGATCCTCCTCGTGCTGTTCGTCGCGGTGGTGTGGGCGCGCACGCGCGTCAACATCGGCCTGCTCCCCGCCAAGCTCGCACAGCAGACGATGATCGCGGTCACGACGACGAGCTCGGCGGTGACCTATCCGACGGTGCTGAAGACCGCGATCGAGAGGGTCGGGGTCGCTCGCCCCGTCGCCAACTTCACCCTCTCGGTGGGCCTGACGATGGGCTCGTACGGTGCGGTGCTCAACTACATGCTCGTCGTCATGTTCCTCGCCCAATCCGGCGGTCTGGACCTCGACCCGGGCACCATCGTCCTCGGCATGGGGCTGGCGGTGCTCCTCAACATGGGCACGATCACGGTGCCCGGCGGTTTCCCGGTCGTGGCGACCTTCCTCGCGACATCGCTCGGGCTCCCGCTCGAGGCCGTCGGCCTCCTCATCGCCGTCGACTGGTTCGCGGGGGTGTTCCGCACCTTCCTCAACGTCAACGGCGACACCTTCGTCGCGATGCTCGTCGCGGATGCCGACGGCGACCTCGATCGCGACGTCTACGAGGGGCGCACCTCCGTGCTGACCGCCTGACTCTCGCGCGACCCTGGCGGATGCGCCCATACGGCGATATCATCGCCGTATGACGATGGATGCCGCGAGGGTGGAGCGTGAGCCGGTCGAGCTGGACGCGCGCGCGACCGAGATCTACGCGCACCTCTTCCAGGCGCTCGCCGACCCGACGCGCCTGGCCGTGCTGCAGCACCTCTCGTACGGCGAGCATCGCGTACGC
The DNA here is from genome assembly GCF_049707515.1 of Microbacterium arborescens. Taxonomy (GTDB): domain Bacteria; phylum Actinomycetota; class Actinomycetes; order Actinomycetales; family Microbacteriaceae; genus Microbacterium; species Microbacterium arborescens_B. Next base: position 160,678 of record NZ_JBNAFI010000003.1, read on the forward strand.
GATCTCGTCGACCACGTCGGCCTCGCGCAGTCCACCGTGAGCAAGCACGTCGCCTTCCTGCTCGAGTGCGGCCTGGTCACGGTCCGCCCGGAGGGACGCGCATCCTGGTACGCGCTGGCCGAGCCCGACGCGACCGCCGTGCTCATCACGGCGGCCGAGGGTCTGCTGCACGCGACCGGCACGCGCGCGACCCTCTGCGCGCACCTGCGCCGACCGCGACCGATCGCCGACGCTGCGGCGGCCGGCTGATGGGCGCCGGACACGGGCACGGCCCGGCCCGCGCCGCCGAGGGTGCGGGCGGGGCTGCGGACTTCCGGTCGAAGCTGTGGATCGCGTTCGGGATCGCGGCGGCGATCGTCGTGACACAGGCGGTCGGCTCGGTCGTGACGGGCAGCCTCGCGCTGCTCACCGACACCGCTCACGCGCTCACCGACGCGTCGGGCCTTCTCGTCGCGCTCGTGGCGGCGACCCTCATGATGCGACCCGCGAACGCCCGACGGACGTGGGGCTTCCGCCGCATCGAGGTCATCGCGGCGATGGCTCAGGCGGCGCTGTTGCTGGTGGTGGGCGTGTACGCGGCCATCGAAGGCATCCGGCGCCTGCTGGAGCCACCCGAGGTACCGGCGCTCGAGCTGCTCGTCTTCGGTGTCGTCGGCCTCGTGGCCAACATTGTGGCGATCGCCGTGCTGTCGTCGAGTCGGGGCGCCAACTTCAACATGCGCGCGGCATTCCTCGAGGTGCTCAATGACGCCCTCGGGTCGGTGGGGGTCATCGTCGCGGCGATCGTCATCGCCACGACTGGATTCATGCAGGCGGATGCCGTCGCCGGCCTCTTCATCGCGGCGCTCATCGTGCCCCGCGCGGTGAAGCTCATGCGGGAGACGGCGTCGGTGCTGATGGAGTTCACCCCGCACGGGCTCGATCTCGACGACGTCCGTGCCCACATCCTGCGCCTCGAGCACGTGACGGACGTCCACGACCTGCACGCGTCGACCGTCGCCTCGGGCCTGCCGACCATCACCGCGCACGTCGTCGTCGAGGATCGCTGCTTCACCGACGGTCATGCCGCCGCGGTGCTGCAGGAAGTGCGCTCGTGCGTCGCCGAGCACTTCGAGGTGTCGGTGTTGCACTCGACGTTCCAGGTCGAGAACGCGCGCATCCGCGACGAGGAGCCCGACTCGGTCCGGCACGCCTGACGGCTCAGTCGCGGGAGTCGAGCACCGTTCGCACCAGCCGGGTGGAGCCGGCGACGGCGGCCGGCATCGCGAAGACCGCGCCGAGCGGCACGAGGAAGCACAGCTGCGTCGCGACCCCGAAGCCGAGGAAGCGAGCGCGGTGAGCGCGCCGCAGGCGACGGCGGTCACGGGCCAGGATGCCGCGGGCCGACAGCGCACGAGAGCTCAGCTCGTCCGCGAGGAGCCAGCCCGTGAGCGAGATGGCGGTCACCGACCCGAGCACGCCGCCGACGACGGGGATGAGCCCGACGAGACCGGCGAGCACGGCGGCGAGCAGGCCGCGCGCGATGAGCCCGACCGCGTCGCCCACCGAGCGCCAGAACCCGCCCTCGCTCTCGGGCACCGGGCCGCCGATGTCGGCCTCGGCGGCGCGCCAGATGCGGTCGTAGAACGGTTCGCCGACCATGAGGGTGAGCGCCGTGAACGACACCGCGACCAGCACGATCGCGGCTCCCAGCAGGGTCGTTCCGGCGGCGATGCGGACGGCCGTCGCCCAGGCATCCGGCCACGCGTCGGCGAAGGGCGTGAGCCCGTCGACGATCTGCGGGAGGAACGCGCCGAGCGCGATGAGTCCGCCGAGCAGAACGATCCCGACGATGGCGGCGGGGATGAGACCGAGCGCCATGACCCCGGGGCGGCGCGACCAGAAGCCGAAGCCGCGCACGAGGTCGGCGGCGCCGCGGAAGAACGAGCGAGCGGGGGCATCCGGCATGCTCTCATCCTGCCCCGTAGCGGCCATCGGTCGGTGACGCGGGCATAACCACATATCGTGTGACAGCGCCAGGGGTTGCCGCAATCGGCCCCGAAACGCTGGAGTGTTGCGATGACCAACGACACCAGTGCGCCGACCGCCGAGGATCGGCCGGGACTGAAGCGTGCCATCGGGACACCCCTCCTGTTCGCGTTCATCGTCGGAGACACCCTCGGCGCCGGCATCTACACCCTCGTCGGGACGATGGCCACGGATGTCGGCGGCGTCATCTGGCTGCCGCTGCTCATCGCGCTCGTCGTGGCGCTGCTGACCGCCGGCACCTACGCCGAGCTCATCACGAAGTACCCCCACGCGGGCGGTGCGGCGCGCTACGTCGACCGCGCGTTCGGAAAGCCGTTCCTGTCGTTCATCGTCGGCTTCCTCATGATGGCCTCGGGCATCACGACCGCCGCAGCGCTGGCCAACGCCTTCGCCGGAGACTATTTCGCCGCCCTCTTCGACGTCCCCCCGATCCCGGTCGCGATCGCGTTCATCGCCGTGCTGACCCTGATCAACCTCCGGGGTGTCCGCGAGTCGCTCGCGACCAACCTCGTCGCCTCGGTCATCGAGGTCACGGGCTTGGTCATCGTCATCTTCGTCGCGGCGATGGTCTTCGCCGGGGGCGGCGGCGAGCCCGCTCGCATCTTCGAGTTCGCTCCCGACGTCCCGCCGCTGCAGGGCGCTTTCGCGGCATCCATCGTGGCCTTCTTCTCGTTCCTCGGCTTCGAGGCCGCCGCCAACATGGCCGAAGAGGTCAAGAACCCCTCGAAGGCGTACCCTCGGGCACTCTTCGGTGCGATCACGACGGCTGCGGTGGTCTACCTGCTCATCGCGATCGGCGCCGTCATCGTGGTGCCCCCGGCCGAGCTCGCCGAGTCGACCGGGCCGCTCCTGGACGTCGTCACCGCGAGCGGGGCGGCCATCCCGCCGTGGCTGTTCAGCCTGATCGCGCTCGTTGCGATCGCCAACGGTGCGCTCCTGTTCATGGTGATGGCGAGCCGGGTGGGCTACGGCCTCGCCGAGTCGGAGCTCCTTCCGCGCGCCTTCGGCCGCGTGCTGCCCAAGCGCCGCACGCCGTGGGTGTCGATCCTCGTGGTGGCGGGCGCGACGATGCTGCTGACGGTGGTCGGCGACATCGGCACGCTCGCGGAGACGACGGTGCTGCTGCTCCTGCTCGTCTTCCTCTCGGCGAACGTCAGCGTGCTCGTGCTGAAGAAGGACAAGGTCGACCACAAGCACTTCTCGGTGCCGCGGGTCGTTCCCGTGCTCGCGATCATCGCGAGCATCGTGCTGCTGACGCAGCAGACCGGCCCCGTCTGGCTCGGCACGGCCGGCTACATCGTGGTCGGCACGATCCTCTTCTTCGTGGCGCGCGCCGGTCGCCGTCGCACCGATCGCAAGGACGGCGCGGCGAACGCGGCCGCAGCCGGCGAACAGGCCGAGTGAACCGCGCCCGCCCGGCCGACTCGTCAGCTCGCGGGGCCCTGGTAGCCCAGGCCTGAGCTGATGCGATCGGCGGTCTCGACGACCGCGCGGCCCAGCTCCGCGCCGCGCGCTTCGAGATCGATCGCCGTGACCGGACCCGAGATCGACACGGCGGCGACGATCTTCCCGCTGCGATCGAGGATCGGTGCGGCGGTGGAGGCGCGCCCGAGCACGAACTCCTCGACCTCGATCGCGTAGCCGCGCCTCGCCGTGAGAGCGACCTCGCGGTCGAGAGCCTCGTGCGTCGTGATGGTCGCCTCGGTGAAACCGGGGAGCTCCGGCAGCAGCCGTGTGCGCTTGTCGCGGTTGGTGCCGATGAGCGTGGCCTTGCCGATGCTGGTCGCATGCAGCGGCACACGCTGCCCCATCAGAGTGTGCGACTTCGGCGAGAGCGGTCCTTCGAAGTTGCACAGGTAGACCAGTTCCGCGCCGCGCAGCAGGGCGATGTTGACACCCAGGCCGATCTCGCCGGCGAGGCTCTGAGCGATCTGACGGCCGACGCGGTGCACCCGGTTCTGATTGATCGCGATGCCGGCCAGCGTCATCAGCTCGGCGCCGAGGAAGTACAGGGACGTCTGCGGATCGCGCTCGACGAGCCCGCCCGCCTCGAGCGTCGCGAGCAGGCGTGACGCGGTCGATTGGCCGATCCCCGCCTCGCGTGCAACATCGCTCACGCGCATGGGCTCACCTCCCGAAAAGGTCTCGAGCACTGTGATCGCCTTCTCGACGCTTTGATTCGCGCCTTTCTCCGCAGCCATGCTTCCTCGCTCTCGCCGCCGCCGTCTGTCATCCCATTATGCACATAGTGCATGGCAGTTGCGCAGTGTGCGCACGTCGTGCACTCTGAGTTCGGCGACACCGCTGGTCGCCATCCCGGCAGTCGCAGACGACGGTCGGACGACGAGACGAAGGACGACGATGACCTCTTCGAGCGTGACAGCTCACGAGAGCCCCGGGCGGGGCCGACTCGGTTCGCGGCTGAGCGAGCGCACCTTCCTGGTCTTCCTGCTCCTGCCCGGGTTCGTGCTGCTGTGCGCGATCGTGCTGTATCCGTTGCTGCGGTCGCTCGTCTCAGCGTTCTTCGACGAGAACCTGCTCTACCCCGGCATGGAGTTCGTCGGCCTCGAGAACATCGCCGCCGTGCTCGCCGACGATTTCGGCCGTCTCGTCTGGCAGACCCTCATCTTCACCGTCGGCGCGACCCTCGCCCCGTTCCTCATCGGGCTCGCGCTCGCGCTCGTGCTGAACCAGAGCTTCCCGGGTCAGCGGCTGCTGCGAGGTGCCTTCCTCATCCCGTGGCTCATCCCGGGCGTGGTCGTGTCGTTCCTCTGGATGTGGATCTTCGACGCCAACTACGGCGTGCTCAACGGCATCCTGATGAGTCTCGGTGCCATCGACAGCCCGGTCGCGTGGCTCTTCCAGACCGACGCCGCTCGCGGCGCTCTCATCATCGCGAAGACGTGGAACACCTTTCCCTGGGTGATGGTCATGTTGCTGGCCGCCCTGCAGACGGTTCCCGGCGAGCTGCATGAGGCCGCCTCGATGGACGGGGCCGGCGTCGTCCGCCGGTTCTTCGCCGTCACCTGGCCCCACATCCGCGGCGTCGCGGCACTCGTCGTGCTGCTCGAGTTCATCTGGAACTTCCAGCACTTCGACACCATCTTCGTGCTCACCGGCGGCGGCCCCGCCGGCACCACCAGCACCTTCGCGACCGAGGTGTACGACGCCGCGTTCCGCGGTTACGACCTGGGCCACGCCGGCGCGCTCGGCGTCGTCTGGATGGCGCTGCTGACGGTGCTCGTCGTCGTGTACGTCTGGCTCTCCGAGCGCGGCGAGAAGGAAGGCTCCCGATGAGCACCATCACCCCCGTTCCCGCCCCCGCCCCGGCAGCATCGCCGGAGGCTACGCCCATGCGGCCGCGGCCGGCGCGTCGACGTCGCGGCCGCGTCCGCTGGGGCATGTGGGCCGCGCTCGCGGTCATCGTGCTGTTCGGGTTCGCCCCCGTCTACTGGCTCCTGGTCACCTCGCTCACGCCGAGCGACCGGGTGTTCGCCTTCCCGCCGACCCTCTTCCCGACGCAGGTGACGTTCGAGCACTACGCGACGGTCTTCGGGAACGAGCAGATCTTCGGATACCTCCGCAACAGCGTGATCGTGTCGGTCGTGACCGCCGTGCTGTCGGTCGTGGTGTCGATGTACATGGGATACGCGTTCTCGAAGTACCGCTTCGCGGGGCGCAAGTCGCTCATGTACTTCGTGCTCTCGAGCCAGATGTTCCCGCAGGCCCTGCTGCTGGTGACGCTGTACCTCGTCTTCGCGCAGTTCGGCCTGCTGAACACCTACCTCGCGCTGATCCTGTCGTTCACGACCTTCACCCTCCCGCTGTGCGTGTGGATGCTGAAGGGCTTTTTCGACGCGCTGCCCGACGACCTCATCGAGGCTGCGCGCATCGACGGCGCCGGCCCATGGCGCATCTTCCACTCGGTCGTGTTCCCGCTGGCGGCGCCCGGCCTCGTCGCGGCGGGCCTGTTCGCCTTCGTCCGTGGCTGGAACGACTTCATCTTCGCGCTCACGCTCGCCGGGCCCGATCGGCAGACGCTGCCGCCCGGTCTCGTGAACACGTTCATCTCCGAGGCCAGCACCTCGTGGCCCGCGCTCATGGCGGCATCCCTCGTGGTGTCGGTGCCCGTGTGCGTCGCGTTCATCCTGCTCCAGCGCTTCCTCGTCGGCGGCATCACCGCCGGCGCGGTCAAGGGCTGACCCACCCACCCGATTCGAAGGAGAATTCATGGTTCAGGACATCTCGCGGCGCGCGCTGCTGCGGTACTCGGTGTTCGGCATCGGCGGCGCCGCCGTGCTCGGCCTTGCCGGCTGCGCTCCGGGCGGCTCCGGTGCGCCAGCGGCCACACCCGGCGGCGGCGGCGCCGCCACCGACTTCACGTTCTCGTCGTGGAGCCTGTCGGAGGAAGCAGCCAAACCGGCGATCGAATCCGCCCTGTCGAGCTTCCGGCAGGCCGAGGGCATCGAGATCGACACGGTGGCCTACCCGTACAACGACTACCTCAATCAGCTGACACTGCAGGTGCGGGGCGGTCAGTTCGCCGGTGCTGCGCAGCTCGATGTCGCGTGGCTGTCGGCGCTCGCCGCGCTCGGGAAGCTCACCGACCTGTCGGCGCTCGCGCAGGGCAAAGGGTACACCGACGCCGCGCTCGGGGCGGGGCTGTCGGACGGCAAGCAGCTCGGGCTGCCGTGGACGATCGGTGCTGTAGGCCTCATCGGCAACGCCGAGCTGTTCGACCGCGCCGGGGCGTCGCTGGCACCCACGACGATCGAGGAGTTCGAAGAGGGGTTGCGCGCCCTCAAGGGCATCGGGGTGATCCCCTACGCGGCGAGCACGAAGGCCGCGCAGCTCAAGGACATCGTCGTCTGGATGCAGACTTTCGGCTCGCCGATCGTCGACGGCGACGAGTCGGCCATCGGCGATGAGGCGTCGATCAAGGCTGTCGAGTGGTACAAGAAGCTCTACGACGAGGGACTCATCGCCCCCGACGTCGACCGGGCCGCCGCACGTACCCTCTTCGCGCAGGGATCGACCGCGCTCTACGACGACGCGCCGGTGGGCAAGTCGGCGGTGCTGTCGCAGTCGCCCGACGCCTCGCTCGGCGACAAGATGACCCCGATCGCCCGTCCGGTGCTGAAGGCGGGTCAGACTCCGCAGCACGTTCTCTGGGGGCACCTCGTCGTCGTCGTCGACGGCGACGGAGCGCAGACGGCGGCCGACTTCGCCTCGTGGCTCACGAGCGACACGGCGCAGAGCGAGACGTACTTCACCGCGCTGGGGCTGCCGCCGACGACGGATGCCGCCCTCTCGTCGTCCGCCGTCACCTCGAACGCCTTCGTCGAGGCGTTCACCTCCTCGGTCACCGCGACGGCCAAGCCCAGCCCGCTGTGGAAGTACCCCGCTTACGGACAGATGGAGACCGCGATCGCCGAGCAGGTGCAGGCGGTCCTCATCGGTCAGGCCAAGCCCGCCGCCGCGATGAAGACCGCGGGGGAGGCGATCTCCCGCCTGCTCTGAGCCCGTCCGGGGTCGCCCGTCGGGATTCGCCCGCCCGTCTCACCGCTCGAACAGACCGCCGTCTCACCGGCGGAAGCCGTCTCGCTTTCGCCGGTGATCCCCCTGCCCTGAAGGAACCATGCGCACTCAGAACATCGAATCCGACATCACCGTGGTCGGCGGCGGCCTCGCCGGAGTCTGCGCGGCGATCAGCGCCGCGCGGCTGGGGAAGCAGGTGGCGCTCATCGGCAACCGGCCGGTGCTCGGCGGCAATTCGTCGTCGGAGGTGCGTGTCTGGGTCGTCGGCGCGACGTCGCACGGCATTCAGCGGTTCGCCCGTGAGAGCGGCGTCATCGGCGAGCTCTACGTCGAGAACCAGTACCGCAACCCCGAGGGCAACCCGATCATCTGGGACGAGGTCGTGCTCGACGCGGTGCGGGCCGAGCCCAACATCCGGTTGTTCCTCAACACGGACGTGCGGGAGATCGACACCGACGACATCGACGGCGAGCGGGTCGTGACGGCCGTGCACGGGTGGACGATGGGGTCGGAGACCGCCACGACGTTCCGCAGTCCCTACGTGCTGGACTGTACCGGCGACGGCCTCATCGGCTACCTCGCGGGTGCGGACTTCCGCATCGGGCGGGAGGCGCGCGACGAGTTCGGCGAGGCATGGGCGCCTGAGACGGCCGATGACGAGCTCCTCGGCTCGACGATCCTCTTCTATACGAAGGACCTGGGGCGACCGGTCGACTTCGTCGCGCCGGACTCGGCGAAGGACATCTCGACCACCCCGATCCCGACGTCGCGCATCCTGCGCTCCGGCGACTCGGGCGCGCACTACTGGTGGATCGAATGGGGTGGTCACCTCGACACCGTCCATGACAACGAGGCGATCCGCGACGAGCTGCGCTCGGTCATCTTCGGCATCTGGGACTACATCAAGAACTCGGGGCGCTTCGACGCCGAGACGCTCGACTTGGAATGGGTCGGCACGATCCCCGGGAAGCGCGAGTACCGCCGGTTCCTGGGTGACCACGTGCTGACCCAGAACGACATCCTCGATCAGGTCGACCACCACGACGCGGTCGCGTTCGGCGGGTGGTCGATCGATCTGCATCCGGTCGAGGGCATGTACGCCATCGAGGCGGGAGCGCACCAGCGGTACTCCGACGGCATCTACGGCATCCCGTTCCGCAGCTACTACTCGCGCAACGTCGCGAACCTGCTCGTGGCGGGACGCGACATCTCGGCGAGCCACGTCGCTTTCGGGTCGACCCGTGTGATGGCCACGTGCGGCGCGGGCGGTGAGGCGGCGGGAACCGGCGCCGCCCTCGCGCTCGACCTCGGGGTGCGCCCGCGCACTCTCTCGACCGATCATGCCGAGGAGCTGCGCCAGGTGCTCCTGCGCCAGGACGCCTCGGTGTTCGGGGTGCGCAACACCGACCCGGCCGACCTGGCCAGGCGCGCCCGCGTGACAGCGTCGTCGGTCGCGACGACGATCGACCCGGTCGAGCTCGAGCCGGATGCGGCGGTAGCCGAGCATCCGCTGGACTCCGACGTCGGCGTGCTCCTTCCGGTCGACCCACGGCTCGACGGCGTCGACGTCCTGCTGAAGGTGGCCCGGCCCACGACCCTCACCGCTGCCTTGTGGAGCACGGGCCGCCGGCAGAACGCGGTTCCCCTCGATGAACGGGCCCGGGTCGAGGTCGAGGTCGCCGCCGCTCCCGAGCCCCAGTGGGTGCGGTTCCCGCTGACCTGGGCTCCGGACGAGCCCGAGAACGTGGTCGTGGTCCTGGGCGCCGACCCCGACGTGAGCGTCTTACTCGCCGACGCGCAGGTGCCGGGGGTGCTGACTCTGCCGCACCGCCCGCAGGCCGACGGTGACCAGAACGTCGCCATCGACGAGTCGGAGCGCGTCATCGCGTGGCCCGCGATCCCGCTGCGCGGCCGCACTGCGCGTGTGCGCCTGCACCCCGAGACCTCGGCGTTCGCGGCGCAGCAGGCGGTCGGCGGTTACCAGCGGTTCTTCGGTGGGCCGAACCTGTGGATGGCGCGTCCCGACGACACGGCGCCGCACCTCGCCCTCGCGTGGAATCAGGAACAGTCGATCAGCGCCGTGCGCCTGGTGTTCGACGACGACACCGACGTCGAGCTGAACACGCTGCACCATCACCGCACGCCCGACCGCGTGTTCCCCGAGCTGGTCCGCGACTACGTCGTTGAGACCTGCGGCACCGACGGTGTCTGGATCGAACGGGTCAGCGTGACCGCGAACCGCCGACGCCAGCGCGTGCATGAGGTCGAGGTCGACGGAGTGACCGGCCTGCGCGTGCGGGTCACGGCCACGAACGGCGCTGCGCAGGCGCGGATCGTCTCGCTGCGCGTGATGTGAACACCGGACGAAAGGTACGAAATGAAGAATCGATGGAGATTCTCGCTCGCTCTGTTCAGCGTCGTCGCGCTCGCGACGCCCGCTGCGCCCGCGCTGGCCGCCCCGGCGGCGCCAGCGACGTACGAGGAGGCATTCGATGACCTGTCTGCCGACTGGTTGCCGGCCGCGGGCACGTGGGAGGCGGCGGACGGCGTCGCACGCGTCGTGCAGCCCGGGTCGTCCCGCGGGTCGATCCTCGCGCTGACCGGTCGGGGTCTCGCCGAGGCGGCGACCGCGACGGTGACCTTCGCCTCGACGGGAGGGGAAGGCAGTGCGTGGGCCGGTTTCACCGTGCGTCGCACCGGCACGGCCGACGATTACACGCAGTCCGGCTACACCGTGTTCGTGCGCAACAGCGGAGAGCTGGCGGTCATCCGCGCAGCCGGCGACGGGCGGGTCACGGTGCTCGGCACCGCGCAGACCGACGCGCGCCCGGGTTCTGCCCCGATCACGGTCACGGCGTCGCTCGACGGCGAGCGGATGCGGGTGGGTCTGGGCGGCGCGGACGAAGCGGGGACGCCGCTGATCGAAGTCGAGGACGCCGCCTTCTCGGGCAGCGGTTTCGCGCTCGCGGCGCATCGCGACGTCCGGATGTCCGTCGACTCCGTGCGACTGTCGGGCATCGTCGACCGTGACGAGCCGGTGCCGACAGATTGCGTCGGCTGGTCGGGAGCGCCCGCGCTCGACGCCGACCGCGGCGAGGTTCTCGTGAGCGACGCGCGCGTCGCGGCGATAGCGACGCGCATCGCGGCGGGCGAACAGCCGCAGGCATCTGCGTACACGCGCCTGCTGACGGCCGCCGATGCGGGTCTCGAGCGGGCGCCCGCTCCGCCGGAGACGTTCTTCGTGCCGTTTTTCTACAACGATCCGACCGCGCACCGCGCCGCCCGTGACGGGCTGCAGAACGATGCGAACACCGCCTACGAGCTCGCCCTGGCCTATCGTCTGTCGGGCGACGTCCGCTACGGCGACCACGCTGCGCAGTTCATCGACGCCTGGACCACCACGGTCGAGTGCGTACGCACCCGTGAGGACTCCGCGCTCGCGTTCAGCTACCACTTCCCCGCCTTCGTCCATGCCGCAGAGCTGCTGCGCGGCACCTCGGTGTGGAGCCCGGCATCAGAGTCCGTGTTCGCCGGCTTCCTGCGCGAGACGGCGATGCCGGTTGCCGGGTCGATCCTGCACCGAACGAACAACTGGGGAAGCTGGGCGCTCGAGACGACCACGGCCGCCGCGGCGTATCTCGGCGACGAGGAGGGACTCGCTGCTGCACACGCACGGGCTGTCGAGCTGCTCGAGCACCAGATCGACGCGAGTGGACATCTTCCCGAGGAGGTCGGCCGGAACAACGGCGTCGGCGACTACGGCATCTGGTACACGCACTTCTCGCTGCTGCCGCTGTTCCTCGTCGCCGAGACGCTGTCGGCGCACGGCTACGAGGTGCACGACTACGTCAACGCGAACGGACGCGGACTGGCGGATGCCGCGGATGCCGCGACGGGCTGGGTCGCCGATCCGGCATCCTTCCCGTACTACTCGGGCGACCTGACGAAGCTCGCGAACGTCCGCACGATCGACTATCTGCGCGACGCGGGCGTCACGGCGCACAGCATGAGCTATTTCGAGCTGGCGCAGAACCACTTTCCGACAGATGCCCGTGCGGCGCTGTTGGCTGAAGAGGGGCCGATGACGACGATCCACTCGGCGCCATACCTGAGCCTGACCCACGGCGGCCTCGCCGACGTCGCCGTGTCGCCCGGCGAGAGCGAGCCGGGGGAGGGGCCCGGCGCGGGAGAGCCCGGCGCGGGCGGGCCCGGGGCGGGAACCCCCGCGGGCACGGACCCGTCGGCGTCGGGAGGCGGTTCGGTGGGCGCGCCGGCCCCCGGCTCGGCTGCCGGGGCGGCCAGGATGCTCGTGGCATCCGGTGGCGAGGTCTCGTCTGCGCCGATCGTGCTCGCCGTCGCGATGACGTTGCTCGGGTTCGTCCTCGTCGCGACCCGGGCACGCCGACGGTCGATCAGTATCCGGGACTGAGGCCTGAGCGTCTGCCGCGATCCCGCATGCAAGGGATCGCGGCCGACGCGCCGGGCCGGCGGCATCCTGAACGGGGTGTCGGATCGGATGCCTTGCGTCGCGGCACCGGTCAGAGGGTGCGCGGCACCGGTCAGAGGGTGGGTGGCACCGGTCAGAGGGTGAGCAGCACCTTCGTGGCGCGGCGCTCGTCCATCGCGCGGTAGCCCTCGGCGGCGTCTTCGAGCGGCAGGGTCAGGTCGAACACGGCACCGGGATCGATCGTGCCCGACATGATGAGGTCGATCAGTTCGGGCAGGTACTGGCGCACGGGAGCGGGCCCGCCGTGCAGGTGCACGCCCGAGCCGAACAGCTCGGCGCCCGGGAGCTCGACGTCGTGCGAGACACCGACATATCCGACGTGGCCTCCCGCCCGGGTGGAGCGGATCGCCTGCATCATCGATTCCTGCGTCCCCACGGCCTCGATGACCGAGTGCGCGCCGAGCCCGTCGGTGAGCTCCGTGATGCGGGCGACGCCGTCGGCACCGCGCTCCTCGACGATGTCGGTCGCGCCGAAGCGGCGAGCCAGTGCCTGGCGGTCGGTGTGTCGCGACATCGCGATGATGCGCTCGGCGCCCAGCTGCGCGGCGGCGCGGACGCCGAGCAGACCCACAGCTCCGTCGCCGACGACGGCAACGGTCTTGCCGGGGCCGGCTTGGGCGGCGACGGCAGCGAACCAGCCGGTGCCGAGGACGTCGGATGCCGCCAGCAGGCCGCGGATCTGGGCTTCGGTGGGCTGGCCGGGGACGACGACGAGGGTGCCGTCGGCGAGGGGAACGCGCAGGCGTTCGGCCTGCGAGCCGAGCCGGCCCATGGGCACGCGGTCGACGCAGTGGGACTGATAGCCGGCGCGGCAGATCTCGCAGGTGTTGTCCGACGCGATGAACGAGCCGACGACGAAGTCGCCGACCGCGAGGCCGCGCACGGCGTCGCCGATCTCCTCGACGACGCCGACGTACTCGTGTCCCATCGGTGTCGGTCGCCGCACGGGATCGTCGCCGCGGTAGGGCCAGAGGTCGGAGCCGCAGATGCAGGCCGCCGCCACCCGGATCACGGCATCCGTCGGCTTCTCGATCGTCGGGTCGTCGCGGTCTTCGACGCGGACGTCTCCGGGGGCGTGCATGATGACTCCGCGCATGATGGTCCTTCCGTAGCGGAGTCCTCATTGCACCTCGATCGGGGGTCGCTGGGACACCTCTGGTCAGCCGTGCGGCATGCTGGCATGATGCGGGCGCTCGCGGCGGGTGAACGGCATCAGGCGTGGCTGTTCCTGGGGGCGCTCGTCCTCGGCGCCGTGGTGGGGCTCGCGCTTCCCGGTTTCGGCGCCGCTGTCGAGGCGTCGCTGACTCCGGTGCTGGGGCTGCTGCTGTTCCTGACGTTCCTCACCGTCCCGCTCGGCCGACTGCGGGATGCCGGACGTGACGGGAGGTTCCTCGCGGCGGTGCTGATCGCGAACTTCGTCGTGGTTCCGCTGGTCGTGTGGTTGCTGTCGCGGGTCGTGGCGAGCGATGAGGCGCTGCTGCTCGGGGTGCTCCTCGTGTTGCTGACGCCGTGCGTGGACTACGTCATCGTCTTCGCGGGTCTCGCCGGCGGCTCGCGCGACCGGTTGCTGGCAGCGACGCCGCTGCTCATGGTCCTGCAGCTGCTGCTGTTGCCCGGCTACCTGTGGGTTATGGCCGGCGAGCAGGCGGTCGCGGCGATGGATCCGGGTCCGTTCGTGGAGGCGTTCCTGCTGCTGATCGCGCTTCCCCTCGTCCTCGCCGCCGCGATGCAGGCATCGAGCCGCCGCTCGTCTCGCGTGCGGCGGGTGTCGGCCGGACTCACGAACGCCATGATCCCGGTCATGATGCTCACGCTGTTCGTCGCCGTCTCGTCGCAGACCGCGGCGGTCGGCGGCTCCATCGCCTCGCTCGCTCCGGTGGTGCCGGTCTTCGCGGCGTTCGTTCTGTGCGCCCTCGCCGTGGGGCTCGCGGTCGGCCGGATTGCGGCCCTCGATGTCGCACGTCGACGGGCGGTGGTCTTCAGCACGGTCACACGCAACTCGCTCGTCGTGCTTCCGCTCGCGCTCGCGTTGCCGGCCTCGTTCGCACTGACGCCGCTGGTGGTGGTGACCCAGACGCTCGTCGAGCTCGTCGCGATGCTCGTGCTGGTGGCGGTGGTGCCCCGGATCGTCGTGGAGCGAGGCGGCGCCCGCCGTGCCGGAACGGGTCGCGTCAGGCCCGCGGGGTCAGGGTCGTCCGGGTGACCCGCCACCGGGAGCTGCGCCGGCGGTCGGTGTCGTCGCGGTGTCGACGCGGGCGGTGAGCGAGACGGCGTATCCGGATGCCGTGTCGCCCGAGACCGTCGCGAGCTGGAGTGCGCCGCCGTCGTCGCCGAACACGTTGTCGGCTCCGAGGGACACCTGCGCCAGGTTGCGGCTGGAGCCGCTGTACGCGGGGAGGGCGTACACGGCGGAGCAGACGTCCTCGGGCAGGGCGACCTGCGACGTCGCGATGGCTTTCGTCGCGTCGGTCATCGCGGCGGTGTCGGGGTAGACCTCGAAGTGGATGTGCGGCCAGCGGCCGGAGTAGCAGGCGGGGATGATCGAGGTGAAGGTGACGGCGCCGGATGCGTCAGCCACCTGCACCCCGCGGAGGTAGTTCTCGTTCTCGACGCCGCTGGAGTACATCGAGTATCGGCCCGCGGCGTCGCAGTGCCACACGTATACGGCGGCACCGGCGAACGGGGTGTCGCCGTTGGCAGTGTCGAGGATGGTGAGCCGCAGCGTCATCGGCACGCCGTCGGCGGTCGCGCCGCCCGAGAGCGACGACCGGATGTCGCTGCGGACGATGCCGGACTGCTCGAGGACGTCGGGTCCGTTCGACCCGTCGCCGGGGTAGGGGCCGGCGGTCTCGTCCGGGATCTCGCCAGCGGGCACGTCGGCTGCCGACGAGCCGGTCGGCGCCGGGACGGCGGGGGAGGTGCCGGTCGAACCCGGGGTGGGCGTCGAGGCAGCGGTGGATGCCGGGGACGCCGTCGCCCGGGGCGTGCACGCAGCGAGGGCGGCAGCGCCCAGCCCGATCCCGGCGAGGCTGAGCACGGAACGCCGGGTCAGCAGCGTCCTGACGTCGAATGGTGCGCCCTGGTCGACGACTTCGTCGTCGGCGCGGTCGAGCAGGCGACCCTCGTAGGCGGGTCCGTCGGGTGTCTGATCCGGTTCGGGGATGCGGGGCATGGCGGGCTCCTCGGGTTCGTGGTTCGCCGAGCATCGCTCGTGCACCCATCCGTTTCGTCGGACAGGGCTATGCGCGATCTATGACTCGTAGCGTCGCGGATGGTGGGCCGAGCATCACGCGTCGTCGACTCGCCGCCGCGGAGCGTTCGGGTGCCGCTATCCCTCAGAAGGGTGGTGGGTCGTCGGCTGGCCCGCCCGTTCCCGCGCCCGGTGGTGGTGGGTTCGGGGTGTCGGTCGTGAAGCACACCGCCGGTATCGGCACGTCCTCGCGGTAGATGCGCCCGAGGGGTGAGGTCCATTCCAGAACCCCGCCCCCGGCCTGCCGGACTCCCCATTTGGTGAATTGCTTCATGGAGTGGTGTCGTTGGCAGAGGTGGGCAAGGTTGAAGATGTGGGTGTGGCCGCCTGTGGCGTAGTCGATGGTGTGGTCCAGTTCGCACCGGATCGCCGCCCGCCGGCATCCGGGGAACCGGCAGTGCTGGTCTCGGGCGGTGAGGAGCTTCTTCATCGACGCGGTCGGCCGGTATGTGTCGACCTCGACCGGGGTGCGGGTGACGGGGTCGATGAAGAGCCGGTCCCACTCGGACACCTGCCCCGCGAGCTGACGCGCCGTGTCGGCGTCGATCAGCGCGGCACCCACCACCTCGGCGGGGTGCTCGTCCTTGCCCATCAACGTCTCGGCCGTGACAGCGACCTGCACCCGTCCGCGGATCGCGCCGAGCCCGCCGGTACGGTCGGTCCCATAGGTCGGGTCGACCACGGGCGCCCCGCCGAGGACGAGGTCGCTGAGGATGTCAGCGCGCAGCTGATCCATCGTCCGCGTGTCCGGCGCCTCGCCCGTGCCCACTTCGCCAGCCCCCACGCCAACGCGGGCGTCTGTGACCGTCTGGCCCATCTGCGTGAGCCGGTCGAGCATTCCCACCGCGATCACTGTCGGGACCGTCGCGATCACATCCGACATCCCGTCGCCGCCGTGCAGCATCCGCACGCACCGCCCGGCGGTCGCCGCCTGGTGCCGTTCGGTGAAGGTCTGCGGGTGCAACCGCGCGGCCAGGGCCTGCAGCGCCGGCCGCACCCGCGTGGGCACGTCCCGTTCGCACACTCCGATCGCGGCCTGCGCGTACTCCGCCCGTACCGCCGCGGGTACGTCCGCCCCGACGCGTACGACGACGTCGACGTGCCCGCGTTCGATCCGCCGCTCCGCCCACGCCGCGAACACCGCCGGGTAGTCGTCCACGACGGTCATCGCATGATCGATCTCACTCTGCAGGCGCCGGTCCGTCGAACGCGCCATGCCGGCGGCTTCGGCTGCGACCGACCGCAGTTCCATATCGGAGGCCATCCCGCGCACTCCGTCGCGGTGTGCTTCACGCAGCGCCGACCTGCCCAATTCCGCGAGCGCGCGAGTGCGAGCGATCTCACCGACATGGAACAGGGTCAGAGCGTCCGCGAATCCGGAAAAGGCGGGCGCGTGCGGCGACACAGACGAGTCGCCGAATCCCGTCCCGTTTTCACCCGCTCTCGATTGCATGTTCCCATTGTCGCAACAGCCTCCGACATTCCCGTCGAATATCCGTACAGCAGGGGATAAGTCGCGACCGCCCCGAATTGTCCAGGAATCGCCGAAGGCGCCCCCCTGCACGCCGCCGCGAACTCACCTGAGACAGCAGGAATCACCCGAGGCGCCCCTATGCGACCGCCGCGAATCCACCCCGTGACAGCACCCCGTGCCGGTGCGAGGATGAGCGCACGCGACAGTGCCGTCGCCGGTCCTGAAGGAGACGCCCGTGTTCCACAGTCCCCACCCGAGCATCGAGATCCCCGAGCTGAGCGTCTACGACTACCTCTTCGGTTCGCTCGACGACGGCGACCTCGAACGTGTCGCGCTCATCGACCCCGCTTCCGGGGCCGAGACGACCTACGGTCAGCTCCGCGCGCAGGTCGACGCGTTCGCGGGCGCGCTCTCGGCCCGCGGAGTCGAGGTCGGCACGGTCGTCGCCGTGCTCTGCCCCAACATCCCGGCTTTCGCGACGGTCTTCCACGGCATCCTGCGGCTCGGCGCCATCGCGACTACCGTCAACTCGCTGTACACGGCAGACGAGATCCAGAAGCAGCTCGAGGACTCCGGCGCGCGTCTGCTGGTCACCGTGTCACCGCTTCTCGAACAGGCGGTCACGGCGGCGCATGCCGTCGGCATCAGCGATGAGAGCATCATCGTGCTCGACGGAGCGGCGGGACACCCCGACCTCCGCGAACTGCTCTCGGAGCAGCGCGTGCCACCCGCGGTCTCCTTCGACCCCGCGACCCACGTGGCCGTGCTGCCTTACTCGTCGGGCACGACGGGCATTCCGAAAGGGGTCATGCTCTCGCACCGCAATCTGGTCGCGAACGTCCATCAGTGCCGCGTCAGCATCCGCCTCGAACGCGACGACCGCGTGCTCGCCGTGTTGCCGTTCTTCCACATCTACGGAATGACGGTGCTGCTCAATCTCGCCCTCCGGCAACGCGCGAGCCTCGTCACGATGCCCCGGTTCGATCTCGTCGAATTCCTGCGCCTCATCCAGACGCACGAATGCACCTTCCTCTTCATCGCGCCGCCGATCGCCGTCGCGCTCGCGAAGCACCCGATCGTCGACGAATTCGACATCTCGAGCGTGCACAGCGTCTTCTCGGGCGCCGCGCCGCTCGACGGCGACACGGCGGAGGCCGCGGGCCGTCGCATCCACGCACGCATCTTCCAGGGATACGGGATGAGCGAACTGAGCCCGGTCTCGCACGCGATACCGCCAGAAGGCGCCGACATGCCGGTGAGCTCGGTCGGCGTGCTGCTGCCGAACGTCGAGGCCAAGATCGTCGACATCGAGACGGGCGCGGAGATCGAGGAGCACGGCGCCGACGGCCTGACGGCACCGGGTGAGCTGTGGGTGCGCGGACCGAACGTGATGCTCGGATACCTCGGCCGACCCGATGCCACCGCCGAGACGCTCGACGGCGACGGGTTCCTGCACACCGGGGACATCGCGGTGCACCACGCCGACGGCTGGTTCGCGATCGTCGACCGCCTCAAGGAGCTGATCAAATACAAGGGCTACCAGATCGCCCCGGCCGAGCTCGAAGCGCTGCTGCTGTCTCATCCGAAGATCATGGATGCCGCCGTCATCGGCGTTCTCGATGACGATCGCCAGGAGATCCCGAAGGCGTTCGTCGTGGCCGCGCCGGGCAGCGCGCTGAGCGCCGAGGAGGTCATGGCCTTCGTCGCCGACAACGTCGCACCGCACAAGAAGGTGCGACGGGTCGAGTTCATCGAGGCGGTGCCGAAGTCCACCGCCGGCAAGATCCTGCGCAAAGACCTGCGTGCTCGAGAGAGCTCCTGAGCGAGCCGGGGGCCTGTCAAGGGGATGCGGGCGCAGAAGCCCAGCGACCACGATCGCAGCATGAGCGATGACGACGACCAGACCCGACGCGATTTCCGCGATGCCGTGAACATGAGCCCTGCCGAGCTCGAGAAGTGGCTCGACACCGACGAGTCGCAGGAGGTCGGTCAGAAGGACGGCGGCGGCGAGTCGACCGGTCACGCGTCCGGCCGGCGCATCGTGGACCTGCTGCGGACGAAGAAGGACGACCTGACCGACTCGGACCTGCAGCACATGCGCAAGGTCGTCGGCTACGTGAAGCGGCACCTCGCGCAGCGCCCCTCCGGCGACGTCACCGATACGGCGTGGCGGTACTCGCTCATGAACTGGGGCCACGACCCCGAGAAGAAGTGACGGATGCCGCGGGGCGCGAGAATGGGACGGTGAGCCTCCCCGCATCCTCCGGTCTGACCGAGCTTCCCGACCCGCGTTTCGTCCTCGTCGGTGAGGACGGCCACCGCATCGCCACCTACTCGTGGGGGGAGGACGACCTGCCGACGGTGGTCGTCGTCCACGGCTTCGCCTCGAACACGAAGGACAACTGGGTCTCGACCGGGTGGGTGCGCGACCTGCAGCGTGCCGGGTTCCGCGTTCTCGGCCTCGACCAGCGCGGCCACGGCGCGAGCGACAAGCCGCACCGTCCCTCCGATTACGACCTGCACCAGCTCGCGTCGGACGTCGAAGCGGTGCTCGACACCTACCTCGTCGACACCGCGATGTACGTCGGGTACTCGCTGGGTGCGCGCGTCGGCTGGGAGGTGCTGCAAGACTTCTCGTCGCGCATCACCCGCGGCGTGCTGGGCGGCGTGCCCGACGGCATCCCGCTCGCCCGGCTCGACATCGACCAGGTGCGCGCGCTCGTCGAGCACGGCACGGAGGTGACCGATCCGGTCACGCAGAACTACGTCCGTCTCACCGAGCGGGTTCCCGGCAACGACCTGCGGGCTCTGCTCGCGATCGCCGGCGGCATGCGGGCATCGGGCACGGTGGATCCCGACCCCGCGAAGGCCCCCGGACAGCCCGTGCTGTTCGCAACGGGCTCGAGCGACGCGATCATCGAGGGGTCGAAGGCGCTCGCCGCCGCGACGCCGCAGGGACGCTTCGTGGAGATCCCCGACCGGCACCACTTCAACGCGCCCGGCTCACGTGTCTTCCGGCAGACCGCGATCGAGTTCCTCACCGAGGCCTGACCGTCGGCCGCTGCCTGCGGCGTTCCCGCTGTCGAGGCGTCAGGACGACGCGCGCCGGTACGCGTCGCCGAGCCAGCGGTCGTACCCCAGCCAGGGGTCCGAAGCGGATGCCGACGATGCGCGCAACGCCTCGATGTGCTGCGTCAGCGGGGCGCTGAGCGTGAACCACTCGCCGCCCTCGCGCAGTGCGGCGAACTCGCGGTGTCGCTGCTGCTCGACGGGCCGACCGCCGCGCTCGAGGGCGAGGAGCTCCTCGTGCCGGATGGCGGCCAGGCGCTGCCGCGGCCGCTCGCTCGTTCCGATCTTCACGCGCCCGCCGAAACGCAGGTAGTACACGACGGCGACGACGGGGCGCGGCAGGTCGGCGTCGAACGCGTCGCCGAGGCGCCACCCGCAGCGGCGGCAGACCCAATGCTCCGACCCGTCGGCGAGATCGCCCGCCCGACCGCCGCAGACACGACAGGGGAAGGGCATCTCGGATGCGGCATCGGTCGGCAGGCGCACGCCACCAGCATGGCGCGCGCCTGCGACATCCCGGCGCGGGTCAGACCGTGACGACGATCTTCCCTCGGGTGTGCCCCTCTTCGAGTCGCGCGTAGGCTGCCGCGGCGTCATCGAGGGTGAAGGTCTCGGCGACTTCGACGCGCAGCGAGCCGTCGGCCGCGAGGCGGGCGAGCTCGGCCAGCTGGGCGGCATTCGGGCGCACCCAGATGTAGTTGCCGCCGAACTCGGATGCCGCCCGCGGGTCGGCGATCGAGGTGACGACCCCGCCCTCGCGCAGCAGCTCGGCGGTCGAGTCGAGCGAGCTCCCGCCGGCGAAGTCGAGTACGACGTCGACGCCGTCGGGGGCGATCTCGCGGACACGCTGCGCGAGGCCCTCGCCGTAGACCACAGGCTCGGCGCCGAGCTCGCGGAGGTAGGCGTGGTTGCCCTCGGATGCGGTGCCGATCACCCGTGCGCCGCGCAGTCGCGCCAGCTGGACGCCGAACGAGCCCACGCCGCCGGCAGCGCCGTGGATGAGCACCGTCGCGCCCTCGGCGACATCCGATCGCTCGATCGCCTGCAGCGCGGTCAGGCCGGTCAGCGGAATCGCAGCCGCCGCGGCGAAGTCGAGCCCCTCGGGCTTGCGGGTGGCGGTCCGCACGGGCACGGCCATGTACTCGGCGACCGAGCCGCCGCTCACGACGTCGGCACGGGCGTAGGCGAGCACGGGGTCTCCGACCTGGAACTCGGGGGTGTCAAGTCCGACCTTCTCCACGACCCCCGCGATGTCCCACCCCGGCACGGCGGGCAGCAGGACATCGATCACGCCCTGCAGGTATCCCTCGCGCAGCTTGTAGTCGACGGGGTTCAAGCCCGCCGCCACCACGCGCACCACAAGGGTGTCGGGCCCGATGTGGGGCATCTCGCGCTCGGTGATCTCGAAGCGGTCGTTGCCGCCGAACTCGGTGTACGTCAGTGCCTTCATGCCGAGGCGCAACGTCGGCGGCGGCCCGGGGATTCCCCTCCGGATGTCTCGGCGGCGGGCGGCGCGCCGAGCCGGACGCGTAGAATCAAGAGAATCCAGTTCTGAACCGCGAGGGTCCCGCCGTGTCTGCAGCATCCGCCGCCCGCACCTTCGAGGTGCGGCATGTCCAGCTGGCGCGCGCCCTTTTCGCCGCCGTCGCCGCGGTCATGATCACGTTCTCGCCCGACCACTCCGCACTCGTGGGCATGTCGGTCTTCAGCGGCTTCGCGACCGCGACCGCGATCGTCTTCTTCGTCAGCGCGTGGCTCACGAGCCCGGCGGGCCGCCGCGGGGTGCCGATCCTGCTCGGCGCCGTCACTCTCATCGCCGCGATCCTGGGCGGCATCCCGCCGCTGCGGACGACGGTCGGCTTCTTCGTCGTCGTCATCTCGTGGGCGGCGATCACGGGTCTGATCGAGCTCATCGCGGGCGTCCGCGGGCGCCGCGGCGGGTCTTCGGTCGCGCGCGACGAGGTGCTCATCGGGGCGGTGACGCTCCTGCTCGTGGTCGGCCTGCTGCTGGTGAACCCGGCGTACCGCCTCGACTACGTCATCGAGGAGGCCGGAGCCTTCACGCTCACCGGCATCACCATCGGCGTCGGCCTCTTCGGCGGGTACGCCGCGGTCGTCGCCGTCTTCCTGGGGATCGCCGGGTTCTCGCCGCGGCGCGAGGAGCTCGCGCCCGCGGCATCCGTCCCGTCATCCCCCTCGTCCGATCCGGAGGTCGCATCGTGAGCGGCGAACACCCCACCCGCCGCGAGATCATGCGTCCGGTCCAGTTGCTGGGCCTCGCTTTCGTCGCCGCGGTCTTCTCGGGTGTCATCACCCTCGTGTCGATGGGCGCGTTCCAGGCGATCCCGCGCGAAGCCGTCGAGCGCGCCGTCGTCGTGGCGCTGGTCGTCGCCGGCATCGCCTTCATCGCGACGCTCGTGATCATCGCGCTGCTGATGCTGGCCGTCGACCCCGCGCAGGTGAGCAAGCGCGTCGACCGCCCGGTTCTCTACCCCGACGAGTCCGAGACCCCCGACGACTCCGCATCCGGCTCGTCACCGTCGTCTCCGCAGCGCTGAGCCGCAGGCGCGCTCGCCGCGCCGCGCCGCGCCGCGCCGAGCGCGCACCGCTCACGCCAAAACGCACCGCACCCCGAGCGTTCTCGGCGGGGCGGTGCGTTTTCGGCGCCAGCCGGATGAGCCCGACCAGGCCTCCTGGCCTCAGGCCAGGCGCGAGACCAGGTCGTCGGCCAGGCCCGCGTAGGTCGCGGGCGTGAGCGCGAGCAGGCGCTCTTTCGCGGCGTCGCCGATGTCGAGGCCGCGCACGAACTCGGCGAGCTCGGGTCCGCCGACGCGCCGGCCGCGCGTGAGGTCCTTCAGCAGCGCGTAGGGGTCGGTGATCTGCGAGCGCCCGGCCGCGATCTCGGCGCGCACGACGGTCTGGATCGCCTCGGCCAGGACCTCCCAGTTGGCGTCGAGGTCGGCGAGCAGCACCTCGCGAGAGAGCGAGATCTCGGTCAGGCCGCGCTGCAGGTTGTCGAGCGCGAGCAGCGAGTGGCCGAAGGCCACCCCGATGTTGCGCTGCGTCGTCGAATCGGTCAGGTCGCGCTGCATCCGGCTCGTGACGAGGGTCTGAGCGAGCGTCGAGAAGAGACCACCCGAGATCTCGAGGTTCGCCTCCGCGTTCTCGAAGCGGATGGGGTTGATCTTGTGCGGCATCGTCGACGACCCGGTCGCACCGGCCACGGGGATCTGGGCGAAGAAGCCGAGCGAGATGTAGGTCCAGACATCCGTGGCGAGGTTGTGGAGGATGCCGCCGGCGTGACGCACGCGGTCGTAAAGCTCCACCTGCCAGTCGTGCGACTCGATCTGGGTGGTCAGCACGTTGAAGTCGATGCCGAGGCCCTCGATGAACGCGCGGGAGAGCTCGGGCCAGTCGACGTCGGGCTCCGCCGCGAGGTGCGCCGACCAGGTGCCGGTGGCGCCCGAGAACTTCGCGAGGTACTCGCCGCCCTCGATCTGCTTCGCGACGCGGGCGAGACGCCAGGCGAACACGGCGATCTCCTTGCCCATCGTCGACGGCGTCGCGGGCTGCCCGTGCGTGCGCGACAGCATCGGGGCGTCGCGGTGCTCGCGAGCCAGGTCGCCGAGCGCGCCGATGACGGCGTGCAGCTTCGGGAGCCACACGTTCTCGACCGCGCGCTTGACGGTCAGGGCGTAGGAGGCCGAGTTGATGTCCTCGCTCGTGCAGGCGAAGTGCGTCAGCTCGGCGATCGCGTCGAGCCCGAGGGTCGACAGCCGGTCGCGGACGAGATACTCGACGGCCTTGACGTCGTGGCGGGTCACCGCCTCCTTCGCGGCGAGCCAGTCGATCTCGTCCTGGCCGAAGTCGCGGTACAGGCTCCGGAGCTGCGACTTCTGCTCATCCGAGAGGGCCGAGCTGCCGAACAGGCCGCGGTCAGTCAGGGCGATGATCCACTCGACCTCCACCTCGACGCGGGCGCGGTTCAGGCCCGCCTCCGAGAGGTAGTCGGCGAGTGATCCGACCGCGGCGGCGTATCGGCCGTCGAGGGGGCTCAGGGGCTGCGGGGGCAGAGAGGTCACGAGGCTCCATTCGGTGAAAACGGGCGCTCAGGACGTGGTGCGGATCGCGGGCTCGAGCTGCCGGAAGAGCGCCCGGCTCGCGCTCTCGATCATAGCGAGCACCTCGTCGAACATCCCGGCGTCGCCGTAGTACGGGTCGGGCACGTCCAGATTGCCGCCGGACTGCGGGTCGTACGACATCAGCAGGCCGAGCTTGTCGGTGTCGGCGGTGGTGCGCGCCCAGTTGGACAGCACGCGCTCGTGCGACCGGTCGAGTGCGACCACGAGGTCGGAGCGGTCGAAGTCCGACAGGGTGAAGCGCCGTGCGCGATGCCGTCCGCCGTCGTACCCGCGGCGCTCGAGAGCTTCGAGGGTGCGTCCGTCGGCGGGTTCGCCGACGTGCCAATCGCCGGTCCCCGAGCTCGCCGAGACGATGCGGTCACCGAGACCCGACTGGTCGACGAACCACCGGAACACCACGTCCGCCATGGGGGAGCGGCAGATGTTCCCCGTGCAGACGAACATGACGCGGAAGGGTTCGGCGCGTCGGGTCACCGCTCCATTCTGGTGGATGCGGCGTTTCCTGCACAGACGTGTTCCTGCGGGCTCTTCTGCCCGATCGGGCCCGGGCAGGAACGCGGGTCGCGCTCCTCGGTGCATCGTGGCCGGATGACCGCGCCTCCCGCCATCCTCGAGGCCTCGCTCGCGGCGGATCCTGCCGCTGCCCGCGCGCTCGAGATGCTCACCTCGCTGCGTACGCGGCTGCGCGCCGCGCGCGACGAACTCGACGCGATCCGGCGCCGGGTCGCCGATCTCGAGCACGACACCGCCTGGCGGGCTCGCGCGGCACGCGAGTATCGTGCCGGGCTCGCAGCGTGGCGGGAGCGAGGGGATGACGCCACCGCGCGTGTCGACGTCCTCGACGACGAGCTGCACTGGGCCCAGGCCCGCCTCGTGATGGGTGCCTCGTGATGGGCCGGGGCGCGCGATGAGCGGCGAGGGCACTCTCGACATCCGAGGCGGGGGAGTCATCGCGGTCGACACCGAGCAGCTGCGTGACGCGGCATCCGTGCTGGGCGGGCTGTCGGCGCGGTGCGACGCGCTGCGGGCCGAGTTCGCAGCCGCGTCGCGCGAGCTCGCGCAGCACGAGGCGACCGCATGGCCCTCTGCCGGCCTGGCTTCCGACCTCGCCCGTCTCGTGGACGATCTCGCCGCCGACGCGGCATCCCTCGCCGGTTCGCTGCGAGAGGTCGCCGACGTCTACGACATCGTCGAGCTCGAAGCCGCGCGACGTGCCGCGGGCGGGCGCGACCGGCGGCTGGTGGCGCTGCTCGATCGTCGGATCGCGGCTGCTCACGACCGGGCGCCGGAGGCCGCCGCCCGCGCCGACCTTCTGCTCGCGACCTGGCCGTTGCTCCGGCACGCCGAGCTGCAACGGCAGATCGGGGGCGCCGCCGCGCCGCTCGGGCTCGTGGGGGGAGCCGCTGTCGCCGCGAGCGGCCTCGCCCTGACCGCGCTCGGGGCGCTGGGGCTCGGGCGGACGCCCCCGGTGCGCGGAAGGGACGGCCCGGCGGTGCCGGTAGGTCTCACGCGATCCGCGTCATCGCCGGCGGCGCCTCCGACGACGATCGCGGCGCTCGCCGGGCGCATTCCGGGTGGGGGCGATCAGCTGCGCGTCGAGCGCTACGACCTGCCTCGGGGCGAGAGCCGGTTCGCCGTGTACGTCGCGGGAACGCGTTCGGCGCTGGGGTCCGGTGGCCGTGAACCGTTCGACATGGCTTCCAACGTGCAGCTCTACGCCGGTCGGAGCTCGGCGTCGTACGACGCCGTCGTGGCGGCGCTGCGCAAGGCGGGGGCCCGGCCGGGCGACGCCGTGCTCGCGGTCGGCTACTCGCAGGGCGGCGCCGTCACCTCCCGCCTCGCCCTCGACGGCCCGTTCCGCGTCTTCGGGAACGTGACCTTCGGCTCGCCCGTCCATGCCGACCCGGGGGGCGCGGTGCTCGAGGTGACGGTGCGCCACACCGATGACCCCGTTCCGGCGCTGCAATCGGGCGGGCACCCCGGCGGCGCGGGGGCGCCGGGGAGCATCGTCGTCGAACGCGTGGCCGACCCGGCCCCCGCCGTCGCCGACGTCACGCTCGGTGCTCATTCGATGGATGCTTACGGCGAGACGGCGGCGCTCGCCGACGAGTCGGGCGATCCGCGCGTGCACGAGATCCACGAGCGGCTGTCGGAGTTCGCCGGCGATCGGCCCGCCGTCGTCACGACCTTCCGTGTCGAACGGTCGGACGCCGATTGATGCGAGCCGCGCGGAGCGGGAGGTGTGGGAAGAGCCGTGGGGAGTGGGCCGTGCGGAGTGGGCCGTGCGGGGAGTGGGCCGCGGGGAGCCGTCAGCGGCGGTCGCGCCCGACGCGGTCGCGGTCGCGGCGAGGACGGAAGAGGATGCCGGCCACCCCGTTGATCAGCGTGATGACGATGGCCGCGAGCACTGCGAGCCAGAAGTCGCCGATGCGCAGCCCCCAGTCCCAGCCCGAGGTCACCCAGCCGGTGAGCCACAGGAGGAAGCCGTTGATGACGAACGAGATGAGCCCGAGGGTCAGGATGTACAGCGGCAACGCCAGGACCTTCAGCACCGTGCCGACGATCGCGTTGACGAGACCGAAGATGACGGCGATCAGCAGCAGTGTGAGCACGAGCTGCAGGTCGCCGCCCGGGGGGAACGCCGCGACCGACACCTGCAGCGCCGGGATCAGCGTCACGATCCAGATCGCGAACGCGTTGACGATCAGGCGGATGACAAGGTTCATAGTGCCGTCAGTCTCCCACGGGCCCCCTCGACGCGTCATCCGGCCGTAACCGCGGCATCCGTAGACTCGCAGGGTGACCGACCTGCCCGTGCGCATCCGACCCGAGATCGCGGCGCTGCCCGCCTACCGCCAGGGCCGCCAGGCCTCGGCCGACGCGTTCAAGCTGTCGAGCAACGAGAACCCGTTCGACCCGCTGCCGGGAGTTGTCGAGGCCGTGCGCGCCGCGACGACGTTCAATCGCTATCCCGACGCGTCGGCGGGGCGCCTGCGCGCGCGGCTCGCCGATCGGTACGCCGTCGCCCCCGACGGCGTGCACGTCGCTGCCGGCTCGGTGTCGATCCTCTACCAGCTGGCCTCGGCGACGAGCGGCCCCGGCGACGAGATCATGTTCGCGTGGCGCTCGTTCGAGGCGTACCCCGGCCTCGCCACCGTCGCCGGCGCCACCGCCGTGCAGGTGCCGCTGACCGCTGATGCGGGGCACGACCTCGATGCGATGGCGGATGCCGTCAGCGAGCGCACGCGGATGATCATCGTCTGCAGCCCGAACAACCCGACCGGTCCGGTGGTGAGTCAGGCGGCGTTCGACGCCTTCGTCGCGCGCGTCCGCTCGGACGTCCTCATCGTCTTGGACGAGGCGTACGCCGAGTTCGTCACCGACCCGGATGCCGTCACCGGCGCCGCCGTCCTCGCGGCAGGTCACGCCAACGTCGTGATCCTTCGTACCTTCTCGAAGGCGTACGGTCTCGCCGGCCTCCGCGTCGGCTACGCAATCGGAGACCACCGCATCCTCGACGCGGCCCGCAGCACCGGCATCCCGCTGTCGGTGACCGCTCAGGCCGAAGAGGCGGCACTCGCGAGCCTCGACGCCGAGGACGAGCTGCTCGAGCGCGTGCGCCACATCGCCGCGCGCCGCGATGCGCTCGCCGATCGGCTGCGCGAAGCGGGCTGGGACATCCCCGTCGCGCAGGGCAACTTCGTCTGGCTCCCCGCCGGTGAGCGGGCGCTCGAGATCGCCGAGGCGTTCGATGCGGCCGGCCTCATCGTCCGCGCGTTCGCCGGCGACGGCGTGCGCATCTCGATCGGCGAAGAGGAGTCGATCGAACGGATCGTCGCCGCTGCGGCATCCGTCGTCGGCTGAGCCCGCCCGTGCACGGCACGGCTACGTCTTCCTGAACCGCGATGCAATGCTCTGCGCTCGACACGCGGGGAGGGATGCGGACGCACCGGGGTGTCGGTCTCGATCCCGCGCATCGCGGTTCGCGCCGCGACGTGAGCGTCTAGCCCGAGCCGCGATCGCCCCGCCGGAGGGCGGTGAGGTAGCGCGTCCGCACGATCACCTGCACGACGCGGACAGCCGGGTGGGCGATCCGCCAGAACAGGGTCGGCGCCGGCCGCGAGAGCGATCGCAGCGTGAAGCGCACGTCGTCGCCGCGTCGCGTGAGGAGGAACGCCTCCTCGCCCTCGAGCGGATGCCCGGGCAGCGCGAGGTAGACGTATCCCACGCGGTCGGGCTCGTCGACGAACGCGACGACCTCGACTGGCTCGCGGAGTGTCAGGGCTCCGCGACCGACCTCGAGCCAGTGCCGCCCGCCGACGACGGCCGGAACGGCGGGCACCACGCGGAATCCGCTGCGCGTCTTCACCCGCCATGCCAGCAGATCGGCGCGCGCCCGCCGCCACACGGCATCCCCCGACCCCACCCGCACGGTCTTCTCGAACCGGCGGAAGCCTCGCGCGTCGGTGCTCCACTCATCGCGGTGCGGCAAGCTCATGCGACCAGCATCCCACCCGCCTCGCCGGCGTGCGCGGTGCGCGGGTGGGCGTCGCGCTGCACGGGTCGGCCTGCCGGTGCGCGGGTGCAAGGGATCGTCGGCGACACCCCGGTGCGGATGCCGTTGCCCCGGGGTGTCGGTCACGATCCCTTGCATCGCGGCATGAGCGCCGGACCCGCGCGCACCTGCTCAGGCGGGCGTGAAGCCGAGCTTGTCGGCGCCTCGGGAGATCCAGGGGTGCCGCGAGAACGCATCCCACACGAGGGTCGAGCCGAGGGCGGCGGCTCCGAGCAGCGCCGTCGCGCCCTTGTTGAGCCCGTAGCGCGGCTCGGCATACCAGGGGTCGTCGCCCTCGAGGTTGACTCCGTCGGTCGCGCCCCACTCGTTCCATGCGCCGGGATGCTCATCGCGCAGCACGCGGAGCGCGGGCGCCACCGCGCCGGGGGCCAGCGGCAGCGCGCCGAAGAGCGACACCGGAGGCACGGTCCCGTCGGCGTGGGGCTCGCGCAGCGCCG
Organism: Microbacterium arborescens; assembly: GCF_049707515.1. Classification (GTDB taxonomy): domain Bacteria; phylum Actinomycetota; class Actinomycetes; order Actinomycetales; family Microbacteriaceae; genus Microbacterium; species Microbacterium arborescens_B. The sequence continues at coordinate 189,699 of NZ_JBNAFI010000003.1, forward strand.
GTCGCGCGCCGTTGACGACGTATCCACCCGGTCCCAGGCCGGCCGCCGGACCCCAGAGACCGGCCGCGAAGGTCTTCCACCGTCCCGCCTGGTCGGCGCACCAGGCCCGAGAGGCCAGCGAGGCCTCGCGCGCGTTCGCCCACCAGTCGCGTCCGTCGAGGTCGCGGACCCGTTGGAACGGATAGAACGCGAGGGGAAAGTGGTACGTGAACAGGGTCCCGGCCGGCTCGTGCACGCACTCGTGTCCGCCGTACGACCCCACGGGCTTGTCGAATCCCCGCCACAGCGCGCGCGCGAGATCGGGCGACACCGACTCGTGACCCGCGGCCAGCAGGTACATGGGCAACTGCTCGGCCGTCATCGACCAGGCGCTCACGAACCCGGCGTCGTCTGCGCCGTCGGCGTAATCGTCCTCGCGGCCGGCGACCCAGGCCATCCGCACGATCGTCCGGTCACCTGAGTCGTCGATGATCCACGGCCAGTCGATGCGCCGCAGCAGGCGCTCGGTGCGCGCGCCGATCTCACGTCCGGTGTCGCCGTCGTGGGCGAAGAAGGATGCCGCCACGGCGGCGCCGCACAGGGCGAGCGTCGTATCGATCGTGGAGTACTCCGAGCGGCCCTGGCGCTCGCCGGTCTCGGCGTCGACGAAGTGCGCGAGGAACCCGCCGCGCTGCGGCACCGACTCCTCGAGGGTGCGGAGCGTCGCGACGACCCGGTCGCGCACCTCGCCGCGGTCGAGGATGCCCCGCTCGACGCCGACGCACCACGCCGCGAGGGCGAAGCCGGTGGCCGCGACCGTCGCGACCCCCGGCAGGTCGTCGCGGTCGAGCACGAGCCCGCACCCGGGACTGTCGAGGTCGCCGGTCGCGTGTGCCCACAGCCACCGGATCGACGCGTCGACCTCGAACTCGGTCAGCTCCCGGATGTCGTCGGGCAGCGCAGCGTCGGGCAGCCCAGTGTCGGGCAGCGCAGCGTCGGGCGGCACAGCGTCAGCGTCGCGCAGCGCAGCGTCGGCGTCGGGCAGCCCAGCGTCAGCGCCGGGCAGCGGGGTGTCGGGCAGCCCACCGTCGGGTAGCGCGGCGTCAGCGTCGGGCAGCGCAGCGTCGGGCAGCCCACCGTCGGGTAGCGCAGCGTCGGGCTCGGGCAGCACAGGGTCGGTCACGCGGCGGTCCTCTTCTCGAAGGGATTGGGAATGGCGTCCAGCAGCTGCCGCGTGTACGCGGCCTGCGGGTTGTCGATGACCTGGTCGGCGGGACCCGACTCGATCAGCTCGCCGCCGCGCAGCACGAGCGCGTGGTTGGCGAGGCTCTTCGCCGAGAGCAGGTCGTGGGTGATGTAGAGCATCCCGACGCCGTGGTCGGCGACGAGCGACTGCAGCACCTCGAGGATCTCGGCGCGGATCGAGACATCGAGGCTCGCGATCGGCTCGTCCGCGACGACGAGCCTCGGCTCCGCGGCAAGGGCGCGGGCGATGACGACGCGCTGACGCTGACCGCCCGAGAGCTCGTGCGGGAGGCGCCCGAGGTAACGCCCCGCCGGTGTCAGACCGACTTGTTCGAGCAGGCTCGCCGACCGCTCGACGGCTTCGCGGCGCCCGACGTGCAGGAAGTTCGCCAGCGGTCTCGAGAGCGAGTACCCGACGGTGAGCGTCGGGTTGAGGGCGGCGTACGGATCCTGGAACACGTACTGCACGTTGCGGCGGTACTCGCGGGCGAGACGGCCCCGCAGCGAGGTGACGTCGTGCGGCTCGCCGTCGGCCTTGCCGTAGTAGCGCACCGAGCCCGAGGTCGGATCGTCGATGCGGGTCAGGATGCGGGCGATCGTCGACTTGCCCGAGCCCGACTGGCCGACCAGCGCGGTGACCTCACCCTCGCGCAGCGTGAACGAGACGTCCTTCACGGCATCCACGTGCTCGGTCCGCAGCCCCTGCCGCTTGGAGAACCGGCGGTGCAGGCTCTCGACGTCGATGACCGGGGCGTGCTCGACCGGCGCCTCCTGCGACACCTCGACGGGAGCCTCGAGCTCGGCTCCGGTGTAACCGGCGACGTCCTCGCCGAGCAGTTCGGCGTACGACCCGACCAGGTGGATCGAGTACGGATGCCGCGGGCCCGTGGTCACGGCATCCTGCGCGCTCATGTCCTCGACGATCTCGCCCTCGTACATGACCGCGACGCGGTCGGCGAAGTCGAGGAGGGTGCCCATGTCGTGAGTGATGAGGATGGCGCCGAACCGCTCGCGCTCCTGCAGCTCGCGGATCTTGTCGAGGATCGACTTCTGCACGACGACATCGAGCCCCGTGGTGGGCTCGTCGAACAGCACGAGCTTCGGCTTCAGCGCGAGGGCGAGGGCCAGGTTCACGCGCTGCTTCATGCCGCCCGACAGCTCGTGCGGGAACATGTCGAGGAATCGCGCGTCGACACTGACGAGGTCGAACAGCTCCTCCGCCCGTTCGCGCGCCGCGGCCGTGCTCGCTCCGGTGTGCTCGGCGAGGATGTCCTCGAACATCCGGCGGACGCGGACGACCGGGTTGAGCGAGTTCATGCTCGACTGGAACACCGTCGAGACGTACGACCAGCGCAGCGGGCGCAGCTCGTCGTCGTCGAGCGCCGTGACGTCGCGGTCGCCCCACCGGATCGAGCCGCCGGTGATGTGCCCGGGACTGCGGAGCAGCCGCAGCACCGCCTGTGCGAAGGTGGTCTTGCCCGAGCCCGACTCGCCCGCCAGGCCCACGAACTCGCCGGGGGCGACACGCAACGAGACGTGTTTGACCGCGTCGAGCGTGGCGCCGAGCTTCGGCCGGTACTGCACGGACAGGTCGGAAACCTCCAGCACGGACGCCGTGCCTGCAGCGGATGCCTGGCTCATGACTTCTCCTCTTCGCGAAGGTGCGGGTTGCTCAACATGTCGACGCCGAAGTTCACGAACGTCAGCGACGTCATGAGCAGCGCGAGCATGACGCCGGGAGCGACCAACCAGACCCAGAGGCCCTGCACGAGCGCGCCATTGGCGTTGGCCTGGGCGAGCATCTGTCCCCAGCTGACGGTGTTCGGGTCACCGAAGCCCATGAACGACAGGCCGGCCTCGGCCGCGATGGCCGCCGTCGCCGCGCCGATGAATCCCGACACGATGAGGGACGACATGTTCGGCATGATCTCGCGGAAGACGATCCGCAGCATCCCGTCCCCGCCGAATCGCGCCGCGGTGACGTAGTCGCGATTGCGCATCGAGATGATGAGGGATCGCATCTCGCGGGACGCGCCGGCCCAGCTGGTGATCGCGATGACGAAGACGAGCAGTCCGAGCCCGCGCGTCTCGCTGTACGCGACGATCACCATCATGAGCGGCAGGACCGGGATCACGAGCGCCAGGTTCGTCAGGAACGACAGGATGTCATCGAGCAGCCCGCCTTCGCGGTATCCGGCGAGCAGGCCGACGACGATCGCGATGACGATCGTGGCGAGTCCGCCGAGGACGCCGATCGCGAACGAGAGGCGGGTGCCGTGAACGAGCTGCGTCCAGATGTCGTATCCGAGGGTGTTCGTACCCATCCAGTGAGCCCAGCTCGGGTCCTCGGAAGGGGCGAAGGTCGCGTCGTTCGGCCGGTACGGCGAAAGGAAGTCGGCGAAGACCGCGACGAGCAGGAACACCGCGAGCATCACGATGCCCACGCGCGCCTTCCTGCTCGACCAGATGACGGCGTACCACCGGGCCGGGCGGACGACCGCCACGATCTCCTTCGTCGACGCATCGTCGGCGGTCACGCGTCGCCGGAAGGTGCGCGTGGGCTCGGTGCGGGTGGGCTCGGTGCGGACGGCATCGGTGCGGGCGGCATCGGTGCGCGCTGGTTGCGGCATCGAGGCCGGCTGGGGGAGAGGGGTCTCATCGGACATCGTCGGTCACCTGCCTTTCATGCCTTGGCCCGGCGGGCCCGGGGATCGATGAGGGGGTAGAGCAGGTCGACGATGAAGTTCGCCGTCAGCACGATGACGATCGTCGCCAGGAGGATCGCCTGCATGAGGGGGAAGTCGCGGTTCGAGGTGGCCTCGCCCATGAGCCGTCCCATCCCCGGATAGTCGAACACCGTCTCGATGAGGATCGAGCCGCCCATCAGCACGCCCAGCGACAGGGCGAATCCGGTGATGACCGGGAGGAGCGCGTTGCGGGCCGCGTAGCCGAGGGCGACCGTGCGCTCCTTCAGCCCGGCGGCTGCGGCGAGGCGGATGTAGTCCTCGCCGAGCACCTGCACCATCGTGTTGCGCATCGACAGGATGAACCCGATGGGCGCCGTGACCATCAGCGTCAGCGCCGGCAGGAACCCGTGCGAGATGACGTCGGCGATGTGGATGGGGGTGAGTCCCGGCGTCGTGTACCCGTAGCCGCCGGATGCGGGGAACCAGCCGAGCGTGTAGGCGAAGACGAACAGGATGATGAGGCCGATCCACACCGACTGCAGATTGCCGACGAAGGTCGAGCCTACCGAGATCGTCGCGTCGAAGCGGCTGTTGCGTCGCCACGCCGCGATCGCCCCGAAGAGCGTGCCGAGGACGAAGGACAGGATCTGCGTGATGCCGACCAGCACGAGGGTCCATGGCAGCGCCTGGCCGATGACCTGAGCGACGGGGTACGGGAAATAGGTGAACGACGTGCCCAGGTCGAACGAGGCGAGTTGGCGCAGGTAGTCGACGTACGCGATGAACACGTTGTCGTTGGAATAGCCGAGCATCGCCCTGACGGCCGCGACCTGTGCCGGGTCGATCTCTCCCTGCCCGTTGAGCTGGCGGACCATGATCTCGGCCGGATCGCCGGGCTGCAGCCGCGGGATGATGAAGTTCAGCGTGACCGCTGCCCAGAGGGTCAGCAGGAAGTAGCAGGTCTTGCGAGCGTAGTAGGCCACGGCTCAGCCCTCCCCGCCGGCATCCGCGTCGCCCGGCGGGCGGAGATTCGGCAGCACCCTGATCAGCTGATCGACCGGGTAGGGGTTGTCTTCGCTCGGCCAGCCGACGGCGTTGTTCGTGCGGTAGATCAGCCGGTTCGGGGCGTACTGGAGCGCGATGTAGGGGAACTCGGTCATGAAGATGTCGATGATCCGCCCCTCGATCTCGGCGGTGCGGCTCTCGTCGGTGGTGTTGGTCCACTCGGCGATGAGGGCATCGATCTCCGGGTTGACGTAGCGAGCCCGGTTGAGCAGCAGTTCCTGCTCGGTCGAGATCTGCGAGGCCTGCAGCTTCGCTCCGAGGTCGCGGGCGCGCTGGCAGCCGCCGCTGATGAAGTCGATCGTCATGTCGAAGTCGCCGGCTTTCTGCATCCCCTCGATCGCGTTGGGATCGGTCGTGACCATGCGCACCGAGACACCCACCTCGGCGGCGTTGCGCGCGACGACATCCGCCATCGCGATGACGTCCATCCATCCGGCCTGCACGCTGAAGACGAACGACAGCGGTTCGCCGCTCTGATCGACGCGTCGGCCGTCGGGGCCGCGCTCGTAGCCGGCGGCATCGAGCATCTCGTTCGCGCGGTCGGGGTCGTAGGGGATGAACTCCTTGCCGCGCCACTGCTCGGGAACCGCCTGCTCCTGGAACGGCAGGAGCAGCATCGTCTGGCTCGCGGGCTCCATGATCCCGAAGCTCGCGCGCTGGCTGAGAGCGTCGCGGTCGAGCGCGTAGGCGAAGGCCTCGCGGAACTTCGGGTCGCTCAGCACGGGGCGCTCGTTGTTGAGCACGAGCGCGGTGATGGCGTCGGGCGGGTAGAAGAAGTGCGCGTTCTCGGGATCGGGGGCCACGACCGAGCGGTTGGGGTTCGGGATGTCGCCTCGGTAGAGATCGAGCGCGCCGCTGCGGAGCTTCAGCGCCCCGGAGTTCGCGTCGTATTGGCCTTCGAGCGACAGGCGCTGGACGCGTACCTGGTCGGCGTTCCAATAGTTCTCGTTGCGTTCGAGCACGAGGCGGCGACCGTTGTACGACTCGGGGGTGAACGGTCCGGTGCCGACTCCCTGCTCGTCGACGAAGAGGGTGGGGTCGCCGTGCGCCGCGTAGATGTGCTCGGGCAGCATCTTGGTGTTCTGGAGGATGGCGTCGGTCTTGGGCACCGCGGCGCCCGCGAACTCGAACACCACCGTGTGGTCGTCGGCGGCCGTGACGCTCTCGGCGGGGGCACCGAAGAAGTCGCCCCACAGTCCCGATTTGTCGGCGGCGGGGAACTCTTTGCCCGCCATGAAGGTGTACACGACGTCGTCGGCTGTGAAGGGTTCGCCGTCGCTCCACTGAACGCCCTCGCGCAGGGTGAGCACGAGGCGGTCGGGTCGCTCCCACTCGTAGTCGGTGGCGAGCCACGGCACGGCCTCGCACGTGAACCGGTCGCGGATCATGAGCGGTTCGAACAGCCAGGTCTGCACCGTCGCGTTGGGCGAGAGCCAGTTGTAGTTCAGCAGCCCCTGCACCGAGCCGCCGGCCTCGGACGGCATCCGCAGCTCGTCGATGAACCCGGGGGGCGCCTCGGGCGCAGGCTCGAGGCCCACATTCGCGCACGCGGACGTCGCGAGCACTGCCGTGAGGGCGAGAGCGCCCGTCGTCAGTCTCCTGTGTCTTCTCATCGGAACCTCCTCGTTCCTCTGGGGGCCGGTCGTCGTCGACCGGCCGTTCTCTCACTCGGCGATCGCCTCCGGGGCGCAGCCGCACGACTCCCGGATCACGAGGTGGATCGGGACGACGGTGTGCGAGCGGATGTCGTCGCCGAGGGCACCGGCCGCCGCGCGCGCGCCGAGCTCGGCGACCGGCTGGTGCACGGTCGTCAGGCGCGGCGAGGCGAGGTCGGCGAGAGCCTGGTCGTCGAAGCCCGTGACCGCGACGTCGGCCGGGATGCGATGGCCGAGGCCCGGTAACGTCGCGAGCATGCCGATCGCGAGCTCGTCGTTGGCGCAGACGAGCGCCTCGGGCAAGTCCGCGGCGTCGTGCAGCAGGCGAGCGGCGACGGCGCCGCTGCGAACGTCGAGGCCAAGGCGAAGGGGCTCACCGGCCTCGGTGAGCCCACGCTCGGCGAGCGCGTCGCGGAAGCCCTGGTAACGCCAGGCGGTGTCGGGGGAACCCGAGGGCTCGCCGACGAACCGCATGCGGCGATAGCCGTGGACGTCGGCGAGATGTCCGGTCAGCTCGGCGGCGGCGCTGCGTCCGTCTGTGACGATCGTCGCGGCTTCGTCGGCCTCACCCGCGACGACGATCACCCGGCCGGAGCGCGCGAGCGCCGCGACCTCGCCGGGGGGAAGCGTGCCTCCCGCGATGATGAGGCCGTCCGTGCGTTCGGCCAGTTGACGCACGGCGGCCACGGCGTCGGGGCGCAGATGGGTTCCGACGACGTTGATGACGACGCCGCGCTCGACCGCCACCGACTCGGCGCCCTCGATGAGCTGCGCGAAGTACGGACCGCCGAGGCCGGGGAGCACGATGCCCAGGGTGTTCGTGCGTTGATACGACAGGGCCCGGCCGAGAGCAGACGGACGGTAGCCGAGCCGGTCGATCGCGTCCTGGACGCGTCGCTTCGTGTCGGCGACCACGCGCGGGTCGTCGTGGGTGACCCGTGACACGGTCGCGACGGAGACCCCGGCCTCGCGAGCGATGTCGCGGATGGTCGGGCGCGCGGCGGGGGGCTCGGATACCACCGGGTCACCTCACTTCTTCGTGTCGGATGCCGTGTCGGCTGCCGCGTCGGGCGTCGTGTCGGCTGCTGTGGCGATGCTTGGCGATCCGGCGATGTAACCGGATACATGGGGTACTGTAGCCCCGTGTAACCGGTTACATCAACCCCTCATGCCGACGATGCCGCGAAGGAGCCGCACCATGACCGTCGTATCCCTGGCCGATCGACTCGACCGCATCGTGCTCTATCAGGCTTATCCGCAGAGCTTCGCCGATGCCGACGGCGACGGCATCGGAGACCTCGACGGCGTGGCGGCGCGGCTGGAGTATCTCGCGTGGCTCGGCGTCGACGCGGTGTGGCTCAATCCCGTGTTCGCCTCGCCCTTCCGTGACGCCGGGTACGACGTCGCGGACTTCGACCGCGTGGCAGAACGGTACGGCGGAGACGCCGCGATGGATCGGCTGCTTGCAGAGGCTGAGCGGCGGGGCATCGGCATCGTGCTCGACCTCGTGGCGGGCCACACCTCCGATGAGCACGCCTGGTTCGCCGAGGCGCTCGAGACCGACGCCGCGGGCGATCCGGCGGGCGACCGTTACGTCTTCAGCCCCGACGAGGCGGAGGGGTTCGTGCCGGTACCGCGGGGAGGCCGCGGGTACTACAAGCCGAACTTCTTCGACTTCCAGCCTGCGCTGAACTTCGGTTACGCGCGTCCTCGCCCCGACGAGCCCTGGCGCCAGGCCGTCGACGCGCCCGGCCCGAAGCGCAACCGGGATGCCCTCGTCGACATCATCCGGCGGTGGTACGACCGCGGCGTCGCCGGCTTCCGCGTCGACATGGCCGCATCGCTCGTCAAGGACGATCCCGGACACGTCGAGACCTCGAAGCTCTGGCACGACGTGCACCGCAGGCTCGACCGCACCCACCCCGGCCGCATCCTCATCTCGGAATGGGGCGATCCGGCGCGCGCCGTTCCGGCCGGATTCGACGTCGACTTCTTCCTCCAGTTCGGGGGCGACTTCGACGGGATGCCGCTGAAGTCGCTGTTCGAGAACGGCTCGGGTACCGTGCACGCGGACTGGCCGCAGCGCGATGCCTGGGCGGATGCCGCCGGGCGGGGCGACGCCGCCGACTTCGTCGAGGCGTGGTTCGCGGCGCGCGATGCCATCCGGGCCGCAGGCAGCCAGGGGATCGTCGGGCTGCCGACGGCGAACCACGACTTCACACGCTTGGTCAGCGGCGGCCGCGACGCCCAGCAGGCCCGCGCTGCGCTCCTGCTCGTGTTGACCTGGCCGGCGATGCCCTCGATCTATTACGGCGACGAGATCGGGATGCGGTATGTGCCGGGCATCGGTCCCTTCGAGGGCTCGTCGCTCGGACCGACCTACGAGCGCGCCGGCTCGCGGACGCCGATGGCGTGGGGTGCCGTCGAGGTGCTCGGACGACGGGCGTACGAGTCGCGCTACCTGCCCGCCGACCCCGCTCCGGACGCCCCGACCGTGGCACGCCAGCTGGGAGACCCGGCATCCCTCTTGCAGTTCGTGCGCGAGGCGATCGCGCTGCGGCGGGTCGATCCCCGGCTGTCGGCGCGGTCCGACGTGACGGTCGAATCGACCGGCTATCCCTTCGTATACCGTCGCGGAGGGTCGCTTCTCGTCGCGCTCAATCCCGCCGACCGGCCCTGCGAAGTGGCGCTCGGCGGCCGCGGCATCCTTCTCCTGTCGTTCGGAGCGCATGTCGAGGGGACGACCCTGCGGCTCGGCGCCTTCGGTGCAGCCGTGGTTGATCTCAGCGCCTGAACGACGCCGCGTGCGCGGGTGGGCCTGCCGGCGCGCGGGTGGGCCTGCCGGCCTACCGGTGCACGGGTGGGCCTGCCGGCCTGCCGGCCTGCCGGTGCGCGGGTGCAAGGGATTGACGGCGCCACCCCGGTGCGGATGCCGTTGCCCCGGGGTGTCGGGCGTGATCCCTTGCATCGGGGTGTCGGTCGTGATCCCTTGCATCGGGGCATGGGCGGGGTGTTGGCGGGGTGCGCCGGACGCGGGTGCGGAATCAGCCCGACAGCGTCGCCACCAGGTGCTGTGCTCGACGCGTGAGGAGGCGGCGCAGGTAGGGCCCGAGCACGACGCGCTCGGCGAGCCGTCCGAACATCGGTGACGCGAGGGTCACGCGGTCGGTCATGATCGTCGTGCCGTCGCGCTCGAGGTAGAGGTGCTCGTGTCGGAACGTGCGGAACGGTCCGGTGACCTGCTCGTCGACGAAGCGATGGGGCCGATCGAGCGCTGTGACGCGCGAGGTCATCCGGAATGGGATGCCGAAGTGCCAGGCCCGCCACGTGACCGTCTCGCCCAGCCCGATGCGGCCCGTCGTGACCCCGCCGATCGCACGCTCGCCGGTGCCGCGCATCGAGGCGACGTGGGCGCCGATGTCGAGGGATGCGTCGAAGAGCGCCGCAGCGGGAACCGCCGCACGCGTCTCGATCTCGAACGACGACGTCATCCGCCGATCATCCCACCCCGCCCCGAGGCCGGGGGCGGACCGGGATGCAAGGCATCCGTCACGACACCCCGGTTCCGATGCCACCCGCCCGGGGTGTCGGCCCTGATCCCTTGCATACCGTGCCGCCACGCACCGGCCCGGCTGGCGAACCGCCCGCGGCCCTGCCGGGAATCAGTCGTCGATCTCGGTCCCCAGCACCGTGCCGTCGACGTCGAGGGTGACGTCGACGACACCCCGGTCGGCGGTGAGCACCGAGACGTCGAAGGGCGAGCGGGGGTCGTCGTCCGCGTCGACGTCGAGGATCCGGCCGTCGGCCTCCGCCAGCGCGGCCTCGACCAGGGTGCGGAGCGTCGCAGCGTCGAGGACGTTCTGCGCGGCGGCGTCATCGGCGTCGGCGGCCTCCGTCTCGCGGACCGTCGCGGTGCCGTCGGCTGCGACGCGCACCCCGGTCTCGGAGCCGTCGGCCGCGATCAGCTGCACGTCCCACCTGCCGTCGCGATCGGCGTCGAGCGAGACGATGTCGCCTTCCGCCGCGGCACGGGCCGCGTCCGCGACCGCCGTCAGGTCGTCGAGGGATGCCGCGCCGTACGCGTCCGTCGCGCCGGCGCCGGCGCCGGCGGCGGAGTCGCGGTCGCTTCCGGTCGCGTCATCCGCGCGGTCGTCGCTCGACGAGAGGCTCGCGACCCGGTCGTCGTCCTCATCATCGTCGTCGGCCACGGCAGCGCCGACGGCGGCTCCGCCCCCGACGAGGAGCGCCGCGGCGACGACGGCACCTCCGGCGAGCAGTGCGGTGCGTCGGCCGCGGCGGCGGGGCGACACGGGGGCGTGCTCCGTGGAGGTGTGCGCCGCGGCGGCGTGGTCGGTGGGGGTCGATGCCGCAGGGGTGGGCGCCGCAGGGGTGGGCGCCACGGGGGCGTGCTCCGCGGACGGCTGCCCGGTGGGGGCGAGTGGCGTGGTCGGCTGGTCGTCGGGGGTGCGGTCGGTGGGGGCGCTGTTGTTGTCGTTCATGCCTCGATGGTGCCGACCGACCGCTGAAGCGGCGCTGAAACCACCTGAAGCTGCTTTCAGCGACGCGGAACTCGGGACCCTGGTCCCGTCGCCCGCGGCCCCGGCCCCATCCCGTCGCCCGCGGCCCTGGCCCTCGCCCGCGACCCCGGAGGGTCAGTCGCCGGCGGGAAGGGTCACCGTGAACCGGGCTCCGCCGGAGGGCGACGCGGTCACGGTGACGGTGCCGCCCGAGGCCTCGGCGATGCCGCGGACGATCGCGAGCCCGAGGCCGCTGCCCCCGGCATCCCGGGCCCGAGCCTCGTCGAGCCGGACGAAGCGCTCGAAGACCCGCTCGCGCTCCTCCGGCGGGATGCCCGCCCCGTCGTCGTCGACGTGCAGCACGGCGATGCCGCCGTCTGCTGTGGTCTCCGTGGTCAGGCCGACCCGCGAGTGCGCGTGACGCGCAGCGTTGTCGGCGAGGTTGCGCACCAGGCGCGCCAGCAGCCGCGCGTCGCCGGTCGCGCGGGCGGCGCCGATGCCCGACGTGTCGATCGTGAGCGGGTGCTCGGGCCGGCCGGCGGATGCTGCGCGCAGGCGAGAGGCCTCGGCTAGGGCGAGGTCGTCGAGGTCGACGCCCTGACGGCGGCTCGGCGCGTGCTCGTCCAGCCGGGCCAGCAGCAGCAGCCCGTCGACCAGGTCCTGCATGCGGATGCCTTCCGCCTCGACGACCTCGGCGAGATCGTCGAGCGACGTCGCACCGGGGTGCGCCCGCGCGAGCTCGGCGTGCTGACGGATGGTGGCCAGCGGCGACCGCAGCTCGTGCGATGCGTCGGAGACGAAGCGGCGCTGAGCCGCCGCCGCATCGTCGAGCCGCCCCAGCATCCGGTTCATCGTGGCGGCCAGCGCCGCGATCTCGTCGCCCGACGGCGGCTCGGCCACGCGCCGGTCGAGCCGGTCGGCGGTGATCTCGTCGACCTCGGCGCGGATGCGCGCCACCGGGCGGAGCGCCCGGCCGACGACCCACCACGTGATGGCGGCGACCAGAGCGACGACGAGGAGGGTGGAGACGGCCAGCAGCGCGGCGACCGTGCCGAGCGTCTCCGCGTCGTCGTCCATCGGAACGGCCAGCACGAGCCGCCGGCCGCCGTCGAGCTCTTCGCTCACGACGCGCACGCGATCGCCGTCGTACGTCGCGGCGCCGCTCGCGTCTCCCGCCGCGGGCAGCATCCCGTCGTCCGCGTCGTTCGACGCTGCGATGACGGCGCCGCCGGCATCCAGCAGCTGCACGAGTTCATCGTCGAGCGCGCGGACGGCCGCCGGTCCCTCGCTCTCGACGCGTGCGGCGATCTCCTCGGCGCGGGTCTCGACGGTGCGCTCGGCAGCGGCGGTGATGCTGGCACTCAGCACCGCGTGGAAGGCGACCGACCCGACGATCATGACGACGGCGACGGTCGCCGTGGCGAGCAGCGTGATGCGTGCCCGCAGGCCGCGTGGTCGACGGTGCAAGACCTCGGTCGTCGTCTTCATCGCCGTCGTGGTCTTCATCGTCATCGTCATCCGCCGTCCGCCGCGAGCCGGTAGCCGGCACCGCGAACCGTCTCGATCGCCTCTCGCCCGAAGGGGCGGTCGACCTTCCGCCGGAGGTGCCCGACGTAGACCTCGACGATGTTGGGGTCGCCCTCGAAGTCGTCGTCCCATACCCCCGCGATGAGGTCGCGCTTGGAGATCACGTGACCGCGGTGCCGCATCAGGTGCTCCAGCACCGCGAACTCCCGTGAGGTCAGCTCGATCTCGACCTCACCCCGCCGGACGCGGCGCGCTCCGGGGTCGAGTCGCAGGTCGCCCGCCTCGAGCACGACCGGTCGCGCGATGCCGCCGCGGCGGATCAGGGCGCGCAGCCGCGCGACCAGGACCGGGTACGAGAAGGGCTTCGTGACGTAGTCGTCGGCGCCCGACTCGAGCGCCTCGACCTGATCCCACTCGCCGTCCTTGGCGGTGAGCATGAGGACCGGCGTCCAGTTCTCCTCGGCCCGCAGAGCCTCGCAGACCTTCCACCCGCTCATGCCGGGCATCATGAGGTCGAGCACGATCGCGTCGTAACGCGTCTCGCGGGCGCGCCACAGTCCGTCGACGCCGTTGTGCGCGACGTCGACCGCGAAGCCCTCGGCCTCGAGGCCCCGCCGAATCCCGTCGGCGAGGCGCACCTCGTCGTCGACCACCAGTATGCGCATCCTCCTCAGTGTGGCGCGTCTGTGCTGAAGCCCGCCTGAAGCGCCGCGCGGGCCGCGCCGTGCCGCGATGCAATGAAGCGGAAGGGACACCCGGCCTCGGATGCTGCCGGCTCGGGGTGTCGGCCACGATCCCTTGCATCGCCGCACCCCGCCCCCGCACCCCGCACTTCGCACCCGCACCCGCCCGCAGCACCGGCCCGTGGGCCGTGGGCTTGTGCCGTCCGCACCGCGAATCGCGGCATCCGTTGTCGACCGCATGCAGATCGGGCCATACCGGGAGCGTTAGCGTGGGAGGGTGACCGACGAAGCAGAACACGATCCCGCTCTCGTCCGCGTCCTCGCGGCCGACGGCTCACTCGACCCGTCGCCCGAAGCCGAGCGCTATCTGCCGGTGATCGAGGCGCTCGCCGACTCCGAGCTCGAGACGTTCTACCGCGACATGGTCACGGTGCGCGCCTTCGATCGCCAGGCGACGAACCTGCAGCGTCAGGGACAGCTGGCCCTGTGGCCGCCGTCCTTCGGGCAGGAGGCCGCGCAGGTCGGATCGGCTCGCGCCGCCCGCCCGCAGGATCACCTGTTCCCGTCGTACCGCGAGCACGTCGTGTGCACGATCCGCGGGGTCGATCCGATCGACATCATCCGGCTCATGCGCGGGCTCACCCATGGCGGGTGGGATCCGACCGACCCCAAGAACGGCAACGCCCACATCTACACGCTCGTCCTCGGGTCGCAGACCCTGCACGCGACGGGCTACGGCATGGGCATGGTCTTCGACGGCCGCACCGGCACGGGCGACCCCGAGCGCGACGAAGCGGTCGTCGTCTACTACGGCGACGGCGCGTCGAGCCAGGGCGACGTGCACGAGGCGATGGTCTTCGCGACGAGCTACAACACCCCGCAGGTCTTCTTCCTGCAGAACAACCACTGGGCGATCTCCGTGCCCGTCTCGACCCAGTCGCGCGTTCCCCTCGTGCGCCGCGGGGCCGGGTACGGGATGCCGTCGATCCGCGTCGACGGCAACGACGTGCTCGCCAGCTACGCCGTCACCAAGCTCGCGCTCGACGAGGCGCGCTCCGGCGAGGGCCCGCGCGCGATCGAGGCGCTGACCTACCGGATGGGCGCGCACACGACGAGCGATGACCCCACGAAGTACCGCACGAGTGACGAGGAGGCGTTCTGGGCGCAGCGCGACCCGATCGCCCGGATGCGCACCTATCTGGAGGGTCGCGGCGCCGCCGCATCCTTCTTCGCCGACGTGGATGCCGCGGCCGCGGCCTACGCCGATGACGTCCGCGTCCGCACGAATCAGCTGATCGCACCGGAGGCCGACAGCATGTTCGCGCACGTCTACAGCGAGCAGCATCCGCTCGTCGACCAGCAGCGGAAGTGGCTCGCCGACTACGAGGCATCCTTCGAGGAGGGACGCGCATGAGCGTCGAGACGCTGCCGTTCAGCAAGGCGCTCAACGCGGGCATGCGCGCCGCGATGGAGCGAGACGACCACGTCCTGATGATGGGCGAGGACATCGGCCGTCTCGGCGGTGTCTTCCGGGTGACCGAGGGGCTGCAGGCCGAGTTCGGCACCCGCCGCGTGCTCGACACACCCCTGGCCGAGTCGGGCATCGTCGGAACCGCGATCGGACTCGCGATGGCGGGCTTCCGTCCCGTGTGCGAGATCCAGTTCGACGGGTTCGTCTTCCCCGCCTTCGACCAGATCACGACGCAGCTCGCGAAGCTGACGAACCGGCACGACGGTCGGGTGCCCTTCCCCGTCGTCATCCGCATCCCCTACGGCGGACACATCGGCGCCGTCGAGCACCACCAGGAGAGCCCCGAGGCGTACTTCGCGCACACCCCCGGCCTGCGGGTCGTCTCGCCGTCGACGCCGAACGACGCGTACTGGATGATGCAGGACGCCATCGCCTCGGACGACCCGATCATCTTCCTCGAGCCGAAGGCGCGCTATTGGACCAAGGGCGAGGTCGACCTCGCCGCGCGGGCGCTGCCGCTGCACGCATCGCGCATCGTCCGTCGGGGCACCGACGTCACCCTGGTCGGACACGGCGCCATGGTGTCGGTGCTGCTGCAGGCGGCTGCGCTCGCCGAGAGCGAGGGCATCTCGTGCGAGGTCGTCGACCTGAGATCGCTGTCGCCGGTCGACTACGGCCCGATCGTCGACTCGGTGCGCCGCACCGGGCGCATGGTCTACGGTCAGGAGGCGCCCGGCTTCACGTCGCTCGGCTCCGAGATCACGGCGACCGTGACCGAGCAGGCCTTCTTCTCGCTCGAGGCGCCCGTGCTGCGGGTGTCCGGGTTCGATGTGCCCTTCCCTCCCGCGAAGCTCGAGGGCACCTACCTGCCCGACGCCGACCGCATCCTCGAGGCCGTCGACCGCGCCCTCGCCTACTGACCCCCCCACCCCCCACCCCCTACCCGCGAGACGTCATGTTCGCGCCGAGACCCTGGGTTCACCCCACCGTCTCGGCGCGGAAGTGGGGTCTCACGACTACCGTGAGTTGACATGAGCAACCAGACCTTCCATCTGCCGGATGTCGGCGAAGGCCTCACCGAGGCCGAGATCGTGCAGTGGCACGTCGCCGCCGGCGACGAAGTGGCGGTCAACGACGTCCTCGTCGAGATCGAGACCGCCAAGTCGCTCGTCGAGCTGCCGTCGCCGTTCTCGGGCACGGTGGGCGAGCTGCTCGTCCCCGAGGGGACGACCGTCGAGGTCGGGGCGGCGATCATCACCATCGCCGACTCGACCGGCGGTACGGATGCCGCGAGCGGCCCGGCCGCGACCGAGGAGAGCCCGGCCGAGAAGCCGGCGGCCGCGGGCGGTGCCTCGGATGAGAACGGATCGGTCCTCGTCGGGTACGGCGGAGCGGGCCAGGTGCAGTCGCGTCGCCGCAAGCCCGCGGAGCCGCCGGTCCGTGCCGCAGTGGGGTCCGTCGCGAAGCCGCCGATCCGCAAGCTCGCGCGCGACCTCGGCGTCGACCTCGCCTCGGTCACGCCGACAGGCGCCGCGGGCGAGGTCACCCGCGAGGACGTCGTCAACCACGCGTCGCAGGCATCCGTCTTCCGGAATCTGCAGACCCCGGAGCGTCCCGAGGTCCGCGAGCAGACGATCCCGGTGCCGCCGGCCGTCGTCG
This sequence comes from Microbacterium arborescens, assembly GCF_049707515.1. GTDB lineage: Bacteria > Actinomycetota > Actinomycetes > Actinomycetales > Microbacteriaceae > Microbacterium > Microbacterium arborescens_B. Next base: position 206,187 of record NZ_JBNAFI010000003.1, read on the forward strand.
CTTCTGCGGCCGCCGACGACCGCGAGGAGACCATCCCCGTCAAGGGCGTTCGCAAGGTCACGGCCAAGCACATGGTCGACTCGGCGCACACGGCCCCGCACGTGTCGGTGTGGACCGACGTCGACGCGACCCGCACGATGGAGCTCGTCAAGCGGATGAAGGCCTCGCCCGACTTCGCCGACATCAAGGTGTCGCCGCTGCTGATCGTCGCGCGTGCCGTCGTATGGGCCGTGCGCCGCACGCCGATGGTCAACGCCGCGTGGGTCGAGACCGAGAACGGCGCCGAGATCCGGGTGCGCAACTACGTCAACCTCGGCATCGCGGCGGCGACTCCGCGCGGGCTGCTCGTGCCGAACATCAAGGACGCGCAGGACCTCAACATGCGGGGCCTCGCCCGAGCGCTCGAGAAGCTGACGCTCACCGCCCGCGATGGCAAGACCGCGCCCGCCGACCAGCAGGGCGGCACGATCACGATCACCAACATCGGCGTGTTCGGGATGGATGCCGGCACCCCGATCATCAACCCGGGAGAGTCGGGCATCGTCGCGATGGGCACGATCCGGCAGAAGCCGTGGGTCGTCGACGGCGAGGTGCGCCCGCGCTACGTCACGACGGTGTCGGGCTCGTTCGACCACCGCGTCGTGGACGGCGACGGCATGAGCCGGTTCATCGCCGACGTGGCATCCGTGCTCGAGGAGCCGGCCCTGCTGCTCGACTGACACGTCGCTCTCTCGCGAGGACATACCGTCGTCGCGAACGCGCACGACGGGCGGTGCGTGCTCGCCGGGCGGGTGCGTCCTCGGCAACGAACGGGCGGGAGTACTCTCGGGCGCATGACTGCGCCGCGCGTTCCTGCTCCGGACATCGACCCCGCGAACAAGCCGAAGGGCCCGGCGTCGTACTTCCCGAGCATCGAGAAGACCTACGGACTGCCGATCCAGCATTGGCTCGACATCGCCGCCGATCAGCTGACCGAGGGCGCGCCGCACATGCAGGTCGTCGAGTCGCTCAAGACCGAGCACGGCCTGGGCCACGGCCACGCGAACGCCGTCGTCGCGTACGTGAAGGCGAAGCTCGCCGGCTGACCCCCGCAGCATCCGCTCCCTGCGGCATCCGCTCCCCGCGGCATCCGCCCGTCGGATGATGTCGCGAAACTCGGACCGTTCGCGCACATGCGTCCGAGGTTCATGCGATCTTCCGAGGTTCGCGCAGCCGACGCGCGCCGGCGAACAGCGCGCTGGGCCTCAGCCCGCGACGAGGTGCTCGATGAGGATCTGAGTGCCGATGCCGATGAGCACGATGCCGCCGATGATCTCGGCGGGCTTGCGCCAGCGCGTGCCGACGCGGTGACCGACGAGGACCGCGGCGAACGACAGCGCGAAGGTGACGACGCCGATCGAGACGACCGCGATCCAGAGAGGGACGTCGAGGAACGCGAACGACAGCCCCACGGCGAGGGCGTCGATGCTCGTCGCGAGGGCGAGCAGCACGATCTCGCGCGCCGACAGACCGGATGCCGCATCCGCGCCGTCGTCGGGGCGGAAGGCCTCCCAGAGCATCTTCGCGCCGATCGCGGCGAGGAGGGCGAAGGCGATCCAGTGGTCGAACGGAGCGATCGCCTCGGCGAACGTGCTGCCGAGCAGCCAGCCGATCAGCGGCATCACGGCCTGGGCGACACCGAAGGCGCCGGCGATGAGGAGGGCGCCCCGCACGACATGGGCGCGCAGTTGCAGGCCTTTGCCGAGGGCCACGGCGAACGCGTCGGCGGAGACGCCGACCGCGAGGATGAAGAGCGCCCAGGGCGACATGGCTCCTCCTCGAAGCGGGGATGACGGGATGCGGGCGATCGTCCCGGCACCGTCGAACGGAGATCGGCCGTCATCGAGCTTGCCAGTCGCGGGCCGTCGAAAATGACGGAAAGCCCTGATTGACAGCATTTCGGCCGAGCGAATCGTTCGGCTCGCCGAAACCTCCCGCCGCCGACGGGAGCTGTCCGCGCCAGTTTGGGAGAACGATTATCAGTAACCTACAATCGAGAACATGACCCGTCGACTCCTCCCCGCGGCCGTGCTCGTGGCCGCGGCATCCCTCGCCCTCGCCGGCTGCGCCGGCACCACCTCGCCCGCCGCGGGCGGCTCGGAGGGCGGCGGCAAGCTCAGCATCGTCGCGTCGACGAACGTCTACGGCTCGCTCGCGGCCGAGGTCGGCGGCGACGCGGTCGAGGTCACGTCGATCATCACGTCCCTCGCGCAGGACCCGCACTCGTACGAGGCGTCCGCGCGCGATCAGCTGACGGTGTCGGAGGCCGACCTGATCATCGAGAACGGCGGCGGGTACGACTCGTTCCTCGACGGGCTCGTCGAGGCCAGCGGCAGCACCGCTCCGGTGCTCACGGCCGTCGAGTTCTCGCACGACTTCCCCGGCGCCGAGGGGCACAGCGACGACGAGCACGCCGACGGCGACCACGCCGACGGCGACCACGCCGACGAGTCCGCGACGCCCGCCGCGACCGACGCGCCGGCCGCCGACGACCACGCCGCCGACGAGCACGCCGCCGATGACCACGACCACGACCACGAGGGCCACGACCACATCGAGGGCTTCAACGAGCACGTCTGGTACGACCCGCACACGATCGCGCACCTCGTCGAGGACATCGCGCATGAGCTCGGCGAGCTCGACTCCGCGCAGGCCGACACCTTCGAGGCCAACGCGCAGGCCCTCATCGAGCGCATCGAGGGCCTCGAGACCTCGCTCGACGGCATCTCGGCCGATCACGCCGGCGACAAGATCTTCGTCACCGAGCCCGTGCCGGTCTATCTCGCCGCCGCCGCCGGCCTCGAGGATGCGACCCCGGCCGCCTTCAGCGAGGCCGTCGAGGAGGGGCAGGACGTGCCGCCCGCGACCCTGCTCGAGGCGCAGCAGATCCTGCGCTCCGGTGACGTGCGCATCGTGATCGTCAACGCGCAGACCGGTGGCGCCGAGACGACGGAGGTCACCGACCTCGCCGGCGAGCTGAACATCCCGGTGTTGGAGTTCTCCGAGCTCATGCCCGACGGGAGCGACTACGTCGAGTGGATGCAGCAGAACATCGACGAGATCTCTAGCGCTCTCGCCGGCTGACGCGCCGTCGAGAACGTCCTCAGTCCGCCGTCGGGGCCTCGCCCTGGCGGCGGACGAGTGCGTTCAGGAGCGCCTGCTGTTCGTCTGCGGATGAGCGAACGGCCGAGACGTTCTCGGTCTCCACGGCCGCGACGATCTCGGCGCGCTGGATGCGGGTCGAACGCGGAGCCTCGATGCCGAGCCGGATGCTGTCGCCCTTGACCTCGAGCACCGTGAGTTCGATGTCGTCGCCGATGAGCACCTTCTCACCGACCCGTCGCGTCAACACCAGCACTCGATCACCCTACTTTCCGGACGCGCCGCGCGCGCCTCGCGCACCGCGCGAGTCTCATGCGGGCGTGATGGCGTGGGCATCGCCGATCGTGTCGCGCACGACCCCCACCGTGTCGATGGCGAGCCCGCCCGCCGTCGCCTCGGTGTACGAGAGCACGGGCAGCCCGTCGGTCTGCGACGAGATGAGGCGCCGAACCGCGGAGCGCAGCGACGGCGCACACACCAGCACCGGCTCGGGCCCGGGCCCCGCGGCCGCGAGCGCCGATCGCGTCGAGGCCACGACCGCCTCGAGGCGGTGCGGATCGAGCGCGATGTGCGGGCCGTCCTCGCTGGGCCGCATGGCTTCGAGCATCGACTGCTCGAGCAGCGGGTCGATCATGACGATGCGCAGTCGCCCCTGCTCGGCGAAGCGGGTCGCGACGGCGGGCCCGAGGGCCAGGCGTGCCGCCTCGATGAGGGCATCCGGGTCGGTCGTCGTCTTCGCCCGCAGGGCGAGCGCCTCGTAGATGCGGGCGAGGTCGTTGATCGGGATGCGCTCGGCGAGCAGGCCCTGCAGCACGCGCTGCACCTCGGCGAGCGAGAGCAGGGCCGGCGTGAGCTCTTCGACGGCGGACGGACTCGCCTGACGGAGCGCCTCGGTGAGCTGACGCACGTCCTCACGGCTGAGGAGCCGCGCGGCGTGGGACTGGATGACGGAGGAGAGGTGGGTGATGATGACGCTCGCCCGATCGACGACGGTCGCGCCCGCCAGCTCGGCGCTGTGGCGCATCTCCAGCGGCACCCACTTGCCCTCGATGCCGAAGACGGGGTCGGGCGACGCCGAGCCGGGGAGTGTCTCCAGGCCCGAGCCGAGCGCGAGGAGCGAGCCGCGCGGGGCGACCCCCCGGCCGGCCTCGATGCCGGCGACCCGGATGACGTAGGTTGCGGGCGGCAGCTCGATGCTGTCGCGGGTGCGCACCGGCGGCACGATGAGGCCCAGCTCGAGCGCGGTCTTGCGTCGCAGCGACCGCACGCGTCCGAGCAGGTCGTCGGGGCCGCCGGTGACGAGGTCGACGATGTCGGGCGCGAGCAGGATCTCCAGAGCGTGCACCCGCATCCGTTCGGCCAGGTCCTCCGGGGTGTCGGCGGTGCCGCGGGGGTCGGCGGCCGGGGCGTCCTCGGCGGCCCGCACCTGGTCACGGCGCCCGACGCGCTGGGCGATCAGGAGGAGCGTCGCGCCGATGACGAGGAAGGGCAGCATCGGCATCCCGGGGATGAACGACATCACGATCGCCGCTCCGCCCGCGATCGACAGGGCGTTGCGCGACTGCGTCAACTGCGCCGCGGCGGCCGATCCCATGTCGGACTCCGCGCCCGAGCGCGTGACGATCATGCCGGTGGCGACGGCCATGAGCAGAGCCGGGATCTGCGTGACGAGCCCATCGCCGATCGTCAGCAGGGCGTACGTGTTGAGGGCCTCGCCCGGCTCCATACCGCGCGAGAGCATGCCGATGGCGACGCCGCCGACGAGGTTGATGATGATGATCACCAGACCGGCGATCGCGTCGCCCTTGACGAACTTCGACGCGCCGTCCATCGCGCCGTAGAAGTCGGCCTCGGCGGCGATCTCGGCGCGCCGGCGCCGGGCCTCGGCATCGGTGATGAGTCCGGCGTTGAGGTCGGCGTCGATGGCCATCTGCTTGCCGGGCATCGCGTCGAGGGTGAACCGGGCGCCCACCTCGGCGACACGTTCGGCGCCCTTGGTGACGACGACGAACTGGATGACGATGAGGATCAGGAACACGACGATGCCGATGACGAGCGATCCGCCGACGGCGATCGCGGCGAAGGCGTCGATGACCTGACCCGCGTGCGCCTCCCCGAGGATGAGCTTCGTCGAGGCGACGTTCAGGCCGAGACGGAACAGGGTGGCCACCAGCAGCAGCGAGGGGAAGACGGCGAAATCGAGCGGCTTCTTCACGAACATCGCCGTCAGCAGGATCAGCAGCGCGAACAGGATGTTCGTGATGATGAGCACGTCGAGGATCGGCGGCGGCACCGGCACGATCAGCAGCATGATGATGCCGACGACCCCCATCGGCACCAGCGACCTTCTCAGGATGTTCATCGGGGTGTCCTCCTCTCGGGAACGGTGTGGACGCCACGGGCGGCGCCGCGGCGCCTGAGCCCGTCGACGAAGACGAGCACGCGGGCGACGGCGGTGTACAGATCGCCCGGGATCTCCTGGCCGAGCTCGCACGCCCCGTGCAGGGCTCGCGCGAGCGGGATGTCGCGCACGAGCGGGACGCCGGCCTCGTGCGCCCGCTCACGGATGCGTTCGGCGATGAGACCCTGGCCCTTCGCGACCACGCGGGGCGCCGACTTGCCGGGCTCGTAGCGCAGGGCCACGGCGATGTGCGTGGGGTTCACGAGGACGACATCCGCGTCGCCGACGGCGGCGATCATCCGGTTGCGGCTCATGGCCATCTGCCGCGCGCGCCGCTGGCTGCGGATGAGGGGGTCGCCCTCGGAGTTCTTGTGCTCGTCGCGCGCCTCCTTCTTCGTCACGCGGGTGTGCTTGCGGTTGCGGCGCATCACGACGAGCACGTCGATGGCTGCCAGCAGCACGCCGACGGCGACGGCGGTGATCAGCAGCGAGGTCACGACCGTCGAGGCGATCTCGAGCAGGCGCGTGATCGGGTGGGCGCCGCTCATCGTGATCACGGGCATGAGCCCGGCGATGACGAACCACAGGGCGAGCCCGATCGCGGCCGTCTTGAGCAGGGCCTTCGCGCCTTCCCACAGGGCCTGCACGCCGAAGAGCCGCTTGACGCCGTTCAGCACGTTGAACTGCTCGAATCGGGCGGGCACACCGCGCAGGTGGATACCGCCCTGGGCGACGGATCCGACGATCGCGACGAGCGCGACGGCCACGAGCGCCGTGCCGAGGATGGCCGGGATGCTGCCGAGCGCGGACGCCAGTACGGCGACGGCGTGCTGGGGGTCGGGGTCGCGGATGGCGGCGGCGACCTCGACGAACTGTGCGGCCCCGGCATCCGCGCCCGCTCCGATCATGGCCGGCAGCACGAGTGCGACGGTGCCGATCGCGAGCCAGGCCGACAGGTCCTGGCTGCGCGAGAGCTTGCCCTTGCGATACGCCTCGCGCAGCTGGCGACGGCTCGCGTGCTCGGTGCGCTCGCCGCTGTCGCTGCTCATGAGACGCCGCCGCTCATCGCGTGCCGCCGATCAGCAGCCCGGTCGCGTCGTCGGTGAGGGCGCCGACGACGGCGGGGAGGGCGAGGATGACGCTGCCGGCGAGCAGGAACGTCAGGATGATCTTCAGCGGGAAGCCGAGCGCGAAGGCGTTCAGGGCGGGGGCGACGCGGCTGACGAGTCCCAGTGCGATGTCGGCGAGGAACAGCACGAGCAGCAGGGGGCCCGCGATCTGGAGCGCGGCGACGAGCAGCTGCGACGCGGTGTCGACGAGCAGCTCGACGGGGCGGGCGAGGTCGAGCGCGCCGTCGACGGGGATCGCCGAGAAGCTCCGGGCGAGCCCCGCGAGGATCAGCTGGTAGCCGTTGCTGGCGAACAGGAGCGCGAGAGCGATCATCTGGAACAGGCGCGTGAACTGCGCGCCGTTGACGTTCATCTGCGGGTCGAACGCCTGCGCCAGCTGGAAGCCGCCGAACACGTCGATGAGCCCGCCGGCCGACTGCACGACCGCGAAGCAGGCCATCACGAGGAAGCCGAGGAGCGCACCGGTGACGACCTGCAGCGTGAGGGCGAGGAGGAAGCCGCCGGTGTCGAGGCTCTCGTAACCCGGGGTCACCGTGCCGCTGAGGGCCAGCGCCACCCCGAGCGCGACCATCGCCTTGATGCGGGCGGGGAAGGCGCCGTAGGAGAAGGGCGGGGCGGTGAACACGAACGCGGTCGTGCGGACGGCGGCGAGTCCGGTGGCCTCGATCCAGGCGAAGTCGAGCAGCACCTGCATCTCAGCCGCCCGAGAGCAGGTGCGGGATGCGGTCGAACATGGTGTGGGTGAAGGCGATCGCCTCGGCGATCATCCAGTGCCCGCACACGACGAGCGCGATCGCTACGGCGACGGCCTTCGGCACGAACGAGAGCGTGACCTCCTGGATCTGGGTGATCGACTGCAGAAGCGAGATGGCGAACCCCACCACGAGGGCCGTGATCAGCAGCGGGGCGGCGAGCTTGGCCGCGAGCATCACGCCCTCCATGCCGATGTCGAGGACGGCTTCGGGGTTCATGCGCCGTCCCCGCTCATCCGCCCGCTCCGTAGCTCTCCATGAGGGTGCGGAGGATGAGTCCCCACCCGTCGACGAGGACGAACAGGAGGATCTTGAACGGCAGCGAGATCATCACGGGCGGGAGCATCATCATGCCCATCGACATGAGCGCCGCGGCCACGACCAGATCGATGACGAGGAAGGGCACGAAGATGACGAAGCCGATGATGAAGGCCGCGCGCAACTCCGAGATCATGAATGCCGGGATGAGGGTGATCATCGGGACGCTCGCGGCGTCCTCGGGATTCTCGGCGCCCGCGAACCGCGTCATGAGCGCCAGGTCCTCCTCGCGCGTGAACGTCAGCATCCAGGTGCGGAGGGGATCGGCGCCGACCGCGACCGCGTCGGTGAAGGTCAGCGACCCGTCGACGTAGGGCTGCACCGCGACCGTGTTGATCTCGGTGAGCACCGGCCACATGATGAACAGCGTCAGGAAAAGCGCGAGTCCTGCGAGCACCTGGTTGGGTGGGATCGTCGGCAGCGACAGGGCGTTGCGGGTCATCGCCAGCACCACGAAGATCTTCGTGAACGACGACATCATCAGCAGCAGGGCCGGGGCGACCGACAGCAGCGTGATGCCGATGAGGGTCAGGACCGACGACGACGGGGTGCCGTCGATCCCGTTGATGTCGACGGAGATGCCGCCGTTCGGCGGGGGCGTCGACGCGGCGACGAGCGCGAGCGCGCCGACCGCGCCGCTCGAGATCACGCGCCGAGGGCCCGGCGCAGCACGTGCGCCGCGTCGCGCGCGGTCATCGTCGTGGTGCGCTCGGTGCGTGCCGTGCGCTCGGTGCGTGCCGTGCGCTCGGTGCGTGCCGTGCGCTCGGCTCGCGCCTGCGACCGGAGGAGGGGCACGGGCGGCGTGAGAGGAGCGTCGCCGACGACGTCCCGGAGCCCGGGCCGGGCCACGGCGTCATCCGTCGCCGAGACGTCGGGGTCGATGCGATCGAGCATCGACACCCCGCCCTCGGTGATGCCCAGCACGTAACGGGCGCCATCGATCTCGACCACGGCGACCTGCGCCTTGGGTCCGATGCCGCGCTTGGCGACGACGGTGATGGCGGCAGCGGCATCCGCTCGCGCCGACCGCCGCGCGCGGCCGCGCCCCGCGCCCGCCACCGAGGTGCCGCCGCGGGCGAGACGCCGCTGGAGCAGCCACACGATCGCGAGCACGACGCCGAGGGAGACGACGACGCGCAGCGCGAGCAGCAGATCGTCGATGTCAGGCCTCCGCGTTCTCGATGATGCGCGTGATGCGCACCGCGTAGTCCTGGTCGACGACGACGATCTCGCCGTGGGCGATGAGGCGGCCGTTGAGCTTGACGTCGGCGGGAGCGCCCGCCGAACGGTCGAGCTCGATGATCCGGCCCGGTTCGAGGTCGAGGACGTCGCGGACGGCCATCCGGGTGCGGCCCACTTCGACCGTCAGCTCCATCTCGACGCCGGCGATGCGCTGGAGGCGACGTGGCGAGACCGCCGCCGGATGCGAGACGCGCACCGCGAGGCGTCCGATCACGCGCGCGTCCTCATCGACGAGGTCGAACACCTGCGCGGCCGGGTGAGCGAACAGCGCCGAGGCGTCGCCGATCGACGCCTCGCCCAGAACGCTCGGTCCGAACGCCGTGGCGGCGGCATCCAGGGCATCGCGCAGCCGTTCCGTCAGGGGGAGGTCCGCGTCCGCGCCGAGGAGGGCCGACTCGTCGAGGACGACGACCGCGAGCGCGGCACTCGTGTCGCCGACCGACGAGACGACGACCGCGTCGCCGGTCTCGCCCGCGCTGGTCCCGGGCCGCGCCGTGATGCGCGAGGCGGTGGGCAGGCGGTCGGCGAACGCAGCCGCGGCCGCTGCCTCATGGGTGGTGGTGCTGGTCATGTCGACTCCTCGGACAGAGCGGGGGAGAGATCGGATGCCGTCACGACGCACGCGAGACGCGCCCCGTGCGAGCCCACGGTCGCCGAGGCGATGACGTGCTCGTCGACCGTGAGGTCGAGCGGACGGTCGGCGCCGTGGGCGAGGGTGATGACGTCGCCGACGGCGAGGTCGAGGACCTCGGCGGGAAGGACGGCCCGGGGGGCGAGCCGCAGCGTGACCTCGACGGGCGTCTGCTCGACGTGCTGCCGGACGAGGCCCGGGTCGTTCGTGGCGCGCGGCGCCGAGGCGCTGTCGGACAGGCGCTCGAGAAGCGTCGTGGCGGGGAGGGCGATCGTGGCGCTTTCGGTGCGGTCGGCCAGGCGCAGCGAGAAACGCGCGACGACCACCAGGTCCTGACCGCCGACTACCTGCGCGAAGGCGGCGTTGTACTGCACCGCCCCGACGCTGAGCTCGCGCGGGAGGAGGGCGCCGAGCGCGGTGCGCAGGTGCGCGAGCGTCTCGTCCATGAGGGAGCGGATGAGGGCCTGCTCGATCGCAGTGAGGGCGCGGGGCTCCGGGCGCTGCGAGCCGCCGCCGCCGAGCATCTTCACGATCCACGACAGCGCCGACGGCAGCGGGAACTCGATGACCGCGCGGTCGTCCGAGCTCGCGTCGGAGCACAGCACGAGGGTCGTCGTCGGGGGGATCGTCGCGACGTACTCGTCGTAGGTCTCGAGGCTCACCCGTTCGAGGGCGATGTGCGCGCGTACGCGGGCCTTCGCGGCGAGCTGCATCGCCCACTGGCGCGCGAAGGCGTCGAAGGCCCCCGCCAGTGCGCGCGTGTGCTCACGGGACAGCGCCGCGGGTCGGCCGAAGTCGTAGCGTTCCGGGGCCGCGGTCGCGGCATCCTCGGATCGCGCGCTCGGGGCGGTCGGCACGGTCTGCACGCCACGGACTATCGGCCGCGGATCGCTCCTGGTTAGCCGTCGGCGGCGGCGAGCGCGGGGAGTTCGCCGCGCACCTCGGCGTCGGCATCCGAAAGCACGACGAGGTCGACGCGCCGGTTCTGCGCGAGGGCTTCGGCGCTCGATCCCTCGGCGAGAGGGCGCGACGAACCGAATCCCACGGAGCTGATGCGCTCACGGGCCACGCCGCGCGCGTCGACGAGGTAGCCGAGCACGCCGTTGGCCCGCGCGGTCGAGAGCTCCCAGTTGTCGGCGAACGGCGCGACGGCGGGTCGGGCGTCGGCGTGACCCTCGACCGAGATGAGGTGCGTGTCTGCGGCGAGCACCCCTCCGGCGGCGTCCAGCACGGCGCGGGCGCGATCGCTCAGGTCGGTGCTGTTGGTGTCGAAGAACGTCTCGGCGCTGACGAGCCCGATCGTGAGACCCCGGTCGTCGATCGTGAAGGTCGCGGCGTCGCCCAGGCCCTGTTCGGCGAGAGCGCCCTCGAGACGTGCACGCAGGTCGTCGAGCGAGCTGTACTCCGCCTCGGCCGGAGTCGGACCGACAGGGGTCGCGACGAAGCCCTCGCCCTCCTCCTCGACGAGCTCGGGCGGCACGACCACCCCTTCCGACACGTCGCGCGTCTCGGAGATCTCCGACCCGAACCCGGTCGCGAGCGAGGCGCGGAGCTGCTCGAACTTCTCCTGGTCGACGTTGGACATCGCGAACATGACGATGAACATGCACATCATCACGGTGATCATGTCGAGGTACGACGCCATCCAGCGCTCATCGGGGCCCTCGTGCGAGGACTCCATGACGCGCCTGCGCCGCGGGGCGCTCATACTCCCGCGTCCGCGGGCTCGCCGGCCGACGCCTTCGCGCGACCGCGACCGGGCTTGGTCTCGGGGGCGAGGGCGCGAAGCCGCTCGGCGACCAGCATCGGGGGGTTGCCCGCCTGGACGGCGAGCATGCCCTCGGTCACGAGCGTCATGCGGTCGATCTCGATCTCGGCGAGGCGCTGCAGCCGCGTGCCGATCGGCAGCCAGATGAAGTTCGCCGACAGCAGGCCCCAGAGGGTCGCGACGAAGGCAGCGGCGATGAGGGGGCCGAGCTGGTCGGGCTTGTCGAGGTACTCGAGCACGTGGGTGAGCGAGACGACCGTTCCGACGATGCCGACCGTCGGCGCGTACCCGCCCAGCGCCGAGTAGAAGCGCGAGGCCGTGCGCCGCTCGGCCGCGACCGTCGCGACGCGGTCCTCGAGCACGACGCGGAGGTCTTCCGCATCCGTGCCGTCGGCGATGCTCTGCAGGGCGTGGCGCAGCAGCGGGTCCTTCTCGTCGGCGACGGCGCTCTCGAGCGCCAGCAGTCCTTCGGCGCGGGCCTTCTCGGCGTAGCCGACCACGGTGTCGATGAGGGCCTCGGTCGATCCTTTGATGCCGATGAAGGCCCGGGGCAGCGCGCGCACGGCGCCCGCCGCGTCGCGCAGGGTGCCGCCCGCGATCCCGATCGCGATCGTCGCGCCGAAGACGAGCACCATCGGCGCGGGCAGCAGCAGGGCGTTGATGCTCGCGCCCTCGAGCTGGATCATCGCCCACAGGCCGCCGAAGGCGAGCAGGATGCCGATGAGCAGGGAGGGATCCATCAGCGCTCGCCTTCCATCGTGGCGGTCGTAGCGGCGGTCGTAGCGGCGGACGCGGTTGCGGTCCCGGTCGCCGACGCGGGCCCGGATGACCCGACGTGATCGAGTGCCGTCGCCAGCACGCGGGCGCGGAACTCGACGATGCTCTGGATGACGGCATCCATCGTCTCGGCCACGACGAATGTCGCCCCGTCGACGAGGGTGAGCGTCGTGTCGGGGCTCGCCTGGATGCGTTCGACGAGGTCGGGGTTCACGGCGAACCGGTGGCGGTTCAGTCGTGTCAGAACGATCATGTCGCCCTTCTCGTCGGTCCGCAGGATGCGGGAGCGGGTCGTCGCGGGTGCGGCGGCTCCCCGGGGACTGTCGGCAGCCGAAGGCCGTCGGTTAGCGGGCGACGGGCGCGGTCGCGCGCACAACTCCTCCAGAACGGTCGTGGCCGGCGGGGGATCCGGCCTTTCCGGCCGACTTCGCCGCGGTCTGGAGGAGTTGTGCCGTGCCGCGGTCAGCGCTTGAGGTTGGTCAGCTCCTGCAGCACCTCGTCGCTCGTGGTGATGATGCGGGCGTTGGCCTGGAAGCCGCGCTGGGCGACGATGAGGTTGGTGAACTCCTGCGAGAGGTCGACGTTCGACATCTCGAGGGCGCCGCTGACGAGCCCGCCGCGTTCGTCGGTTCCTGCGACGCCGACGGCGGCCGCACCCGAGTTCGCCCCCGCGCGGTACTGCGACGAGCCGGCCTTCTCGAGTCCTTCGGGGTTGTCGAACGACGCCAGGGCGATCTGGGCGAGCACCGAGGTCGCGCCGTTGCTGAAGGCGCCGACGAGGCTGCCGTCGGCCGAGAGGGTGTAGGAGACGAGGCTGCCCGGCGCGCGGCCGTCCTGGCCGCCGATCTTGACGGTGCTGAGATCGGCGTAGCCGGTGATCGCCGAGAGGTCGACGGCGACGCCGCCCGAGGTGATGCCGGCGGGCGCGGTCAGGCGTCCGTCGGTGAAGGCGAGCGCGGTCGTCGCGGTGCCGTCGGTGACGTCCCAGCCGCCCGCGGTACGGGTGAAGGTCAGCGCGAGCTGGCGCGCCTCGCCCTGAGCGTCGTAGACGGTGACGTCGCGGACGAGCCTCTCTCCCGCGGGAGTGCCCGAGGGCAGGTTTCCGGTCACGCTCGCGGTCGTCGTCGCGCGTCCGGGCGAGGTCGCACCCACCGGGAGTGCGATGTTCCCGACCGGCCCGCCGGTCTGCGCGACGCCGTCGACGGCGCTCCAGCCCTGGACGAGGGCGCCGTCCTTGGTGGTGAGGCGTCCCGCCGCGTCGAACCCGAACGAGCCGTTGCGCGTGTAGAGCGTCTCGGCGCCGTTTCGCACGACGAAGAAGCCCTCTCCGGCGATCATGAGGTCGGTGGGCACGCCGGTCGCCTGCTGCGACCCCTGCGTGAAGTTCGTGCGGACGGCGGCGACCTGCGTGCCGAGACCGACCTGGGCCGCGTTCGTGCCCCCGGCATCCGCCTGGGCGGCGCGTGAGTTCTGCACGATCTGCGACAGGGTGTCCTGGAACTGCACCGAGCCGGCCTTGAATCCGACGGTGTTGACGTTGGCGATGTTGTTGCCCGTGACATCGAGCATGGTCTGGTGCGAGCGGAGGCCGGAGATTCCGGCGTAGAGCGAGCGGAGCATGGGGTGTCCTTCGGTGTGGGGTCTGGGATGCGGGGGTGCGGAGCGTTATGCGGGGCGGTGACGGGGTCAGGATGCGGATGCCGGGGGCGGCGGCACCGTGGCGGCGTCCGACACCGAGATGCCCGAGACGACGTCGAGGGGAACGGCCGTGCCGCCGATCGTGACGAGTGGCACGCCCTTCTCGAACGACACCTGCGTCACGCGACCGCTGCGGGTCGTGCCGTCGGCATCGACGTACGAAGCCTGCTGGCCGACGAGGGAGGCCGCGGTCTGGCGCATCGTGAGCGCGAAGTGCTCGGACGAGGTCGTCGTGAGCGCGACGAGCTGCTCCATCATCGCCAGCTGCGTCGTCTGCGCCATCATCTCGTTCGTGTCGAGGGGCGAGCTCGGGTCCTGGTTCTTCATCTGCGCGACGAGCAGCTGTAGGAACACCTCGGCGTCGAGCGTCTGCTTCGGCGCGGCGGGCGGGGCGGACGCGGGGGGCGTGGCACCCACGAGGCCGACGGGGGCGATGCTGCTCATGGCGATTCTCCGGTTCAGGCGTAGAGGTCGATGCGTCCGGTGCCCGGGAGGGCGGCGCGGCGCGGTTCGGTGAGGGGGATGTCGCCGTCGGCGCGCGTCGCCGCGTCGGCTTCTGGCGTCACGCCGCGGGGGTGCCCGCTGCCGCGCGAGTCGTCAGGCGTCTGCGGCATCCCTCCGGATGCCTGACCGCCCGACCCGCCGGGCCCGCCCGCGGCGGCGTGCTGGCCCCCGGCATGCTGGCCCCCGGCACCCGGTCCGTGCGCGGGGGATGCCGGGACCGCCGGGTCTCCGCTGGAGGCCAGGCTGACGGAGGAGAACGGCGCGAGCACCGCCAGCTCACGCCGCAGGTCGCCGAGCACGGCCCGGATCGCATCGTGGCCTGCAGCACTGCCGGAGGCGAGTTCGACGGTGATGGCCGACCCGGAGATGTGCGCGGTGACGGTGATCGGGCCGAGGGACTCGGGCGATACCCGGAGGACCATCGTGTGGCGGCCGGGGTCGGCGCCCGCGAGCGAGAGGACCGGGGACCGCAGCTGCGGTGCGAGCGCGGGGTGCGCCGGCGGTGGCGTGGGTGTGGGCGCGGGTGGGGATGAGGCCGGGGCCGAGGCAGCAGCGGGCGGAGTCGCGGTCACGGACGCGGCGGAGCCCGCGACGGCCTGGGCCGCCGATGCCGCCTGTGCCGCCGAAGCCGCGTGAGCTGCGGATGCCGCCTGAGCTGCGGATGCCGCCTGTGCCGTCGGCGCCGCATCCTGCCGCGTCGGCAGTGCCTCGTGCTGTGCCTGCGTTCCGGTCGGCAGCGGCGCGGGGTCCGCGGATGGCGCGGCTGACGCGGCCGGCGTCGCTGGGGGAGATGGCGCAGCTGCCGCGGCTGCTGGCGGTGCCGGTGCCGGTGCCGGTGCCGTCGGCGCGCTGGCGGGCGACGGCCCGGATGTCGCGGACGAGTGCGGCCGGGTTGCATACGGCGCCGGAGCCGCCTCGTGAATGGATGCTGCCGTCGCCGTCGCCGTCGCCGTCGCCGTCGCCGTCGCAATCGCCGTCGCGAACGCCGCCGCGGGTACCGATGGCCCGGCAGATGCGGGTGCCGCCATCGGTGCGGAGGCCGGGGCTGCGGTCGGAGTCGGAGCCGGAGCCGGAGTCGGAGTCGGAGTCGGCGCCGGTGTCGCTGCTCGTGCGAGGGCCGCGGCGGCTCCGGCCGCCGATGCCGCGGCGCTCTCCGGGCGCGCTCCGACCGCCGAAGCGCCCGTGCCGGTGGCCGCGTCCGGGTCGCCGAGAGCCATGGGGCGATACGCGGATTCCGCGAGGGGCGAGACGTTCACCGTTCGCCCAAACCCGGCGGCCTCATCGGTCCCGGTCGCCGCGGATGCCGCGAGGGGCGTGACGTCGACCTCTCGCCCGAGCCCGGCGCTCGCATCGGTCGTGGGCGTCCGGAACGCCGCGCGGGCCTCCGTCGGCGAGGCGACGCCCGGCGCCCAGCCGACCGGTGCGGTCGGGGCGGCGGAAGCGATCGGGGCTGGAACACGCGATGCCGCGATGGCCGGATCGACGGACCCGGCGTCGCTGCCGGCCACGGACGCGAGGTCGCCCGACGTGAGCGGACCGGAGTCGCCGTCCGCCGCGTCCGGCACGCCGCCGCGGGATTCGGCGTCGAACGCGGGCTCCGTGGTCCGCGGGGCAGAATCTCCTGTCCCCACCGCGCCTGTCCCCGCCGCGTCCTGCCCCGCCGCATCCGCCGTCGTCCCGCGGGTCGCCCGCGCGTCGGCCGCGGACTGTCCCGAGTACACGAGCGCGAAGACCTCCGACGCGGTCGTCGAACCGCCGCCGGCGTCACTCGTCGCGACGTCGAGTCCCCGGCGGATGATCACGTTCCCCGGCGCGGGTTGCACACCCCACAGGCTCATGACGCACCCTCGGGGGAACGGGGTCCGCTCGGGGGGCTCGGCGCAGCGAGAGGGGGGCTCGGCGCAGGGAGAGGAGCCTTCGGCGCAGCGAGAGGGTCCGGCGACGCGGAGCGCAGCGCGATCTCATCGAGGACCGCCTGCTCAGCGGCATCCCGCCGTGCCCGCTCCCGCTCGTGGAACGCCTCGCCGAGGCGCTCGATCCCCTGCTCCGCCCGTCGGGCCTCGGTCAGGCGAGCCCGCGCCGCGTCGACCTCGTCGCGCTGTGCCCGCCGCAATGAGTCGAGGTCGGTCAGCAGGCTCCGGGCGGCGACGCGGCTGGCGGCGAGCGCGGCGAGGGTGCGGACGTCTCCCGGGGTGTCGGCGGAGGCTGTCAGCGCCGCCCGCACCTGCCGGTCCCGTGTCTCCGTGCGCTGCTGCTCCATGGCCGCGCGCGAGAGGTGCGCTGCGGCGGTCCGCTGCTGGATGCCGCGGATGCGCAGCAGCCCCGCGAGGGGAAAGCCGCGCTTCACGAGACGTTCCCGAACGAGGCGACGAGCTCGCCGAGACGACGCCACGACTCGGCAGCCGGGGAGCGGTCGTCGAGGTCCTGTCGGAGGAAGGCGTCGATCGCGCGTTCCGAGGCGACGGCGGCATCCACGCGCGGGTTCGCCCCGGACTGGTAGGCGCCGACGCCGATGAGGTCCTGAGCATCCTGACGGGCGGCGAGCACGGATCGCAGCGTCGTGGCGAGCCTCCGCTGCTCGGCGGTCGCAACCTTGCCGGCCAGCCGTGACACCGACCCGAGCACGTCGATCGCGGGGTGGTGGCCGGTCACCGCGAGGGTCCGGTCGAGCACGAGGTGCCCGTCGAGGATCGAACGCACCGTGTCGGCGACGGGCTCGTTGTGGTCGTCGCCCTCGACGAGCACCGTGTAGATGCCGGTGATCGAGCCCTGCCGGTCGGTGCCGGCTCGTTCGAGGAGCCGCGCCAGCACGGGGAACGTCGAGGGCGGGTATCCGCGCGTGGCCGGCGGCTCGCCGGCGGCGAGGCCGATCTCGCGCTGCGCCATCGCGACGCGCGTCAGGGAGTCCATCATCAGCACGACGTGCTGGCCGTCGTCGCGGAACGACTCCGCGATGCGCGTGGCCGTCGATGCCGCGCGGAGGCGGGCCATCGCGGGCTGGTCGGAGGTCGAGACGACCACCACCGAGCGGGCGAGGCCCTCGGGGCCGAGGTCGTCTTCGAGGAACTCGCGCACCTCGCGTCCGCGCTCCCCGACGAGGGCGATGACGTTGGCCGTCGCCGACGAGCCCCGGGCGATCATCGACAGCAGCGACGACTTGCCGACTCCCGATCCGGCGAACAGGCCCATCCGCTGGCCGCGGCCGATCGGCGTCAGGGTGTCGATCGCGCGCACTCCCGTGACGAGGGGGTCGGTGATGCGCTCGCGCCCGAGAGCAGGCGGCGGCGCGTGGTCGAGGTCGACGCGCGGGGCGACGACGGGGCCCCGGCCGTCGATCGGGCGGCCGAGGCCGTCGAGTACCCGCCCGAGCACCCCGGTGCCGACCGGCACGCGGGCAGGGCCCGACAGCGCCCGCACCGGGTCGCCGACCCGCAGGCCGTCGGGGGCCGCGAGCGGCATGCAGCGCAGGACGCCGTGGTCGGCCGCGACCACCTCGGCGGCGATGCCGGGCTCCGTGCCGAGGTCGACGAGGTCGCCGACCGCGCCGTGCACCCCGCGGATGTCGACCCCCAGCCCGACGATGCGCGACACCGTGCCGGTTCGAAGCGGTCGCGCCGCCTCGAGGACGGTGGACCATGCGGCGCTCATGCGCCGTCCTCGAGGCACCGGCGGGCCCGAGCGAAGGCGGCGCTGATCCGCAGGTCGATCGCGCCGTCGGCGAGCCGGATCATCGCGTCGCCGGGGGAGAGAGCCGAATCGGCCTCGACCGCGACCGAGCGCGGCCCGGAGCCGGTGGCGGCAAGCGTCTCGGCATCCGCGGGTGAGAGCCGCGCGACCGGAAGCCCGCTTTCCTCGCCCGGTGCCGACCCGCGCGGATCCCGAAGCCCCGACACGGCACGATCGACACGGGTGGCGGTCGCGAGGGCGGACCGCACCGGATCGGACAGCTCGCGCCCGACGATCGCCTCGGCCAGTTCGACCGCCCTCGCGTACAGATCGGCCACGGCCGGTGCCGTCAGCTCGGCCGTGCGGGCGTCGAACGCGGCGGACGCGCTCTCGAGGGCCGCGACGACCGCGTCGACCCGTGCCCGCTCGGCCGCCGCCGCCCGCAGGTCGCGTTCGGCGCGCTCGTCGGCCTCGCGCTCGGCGCGAGCTGCGGCCAGCCGCATCCCCTCCGCATATCCCGCGGCGTACCCGGCTGCGTGTCCGCGCGCCCGCGCACGGTCGCGTTCCTGCGTGAGCGACGGCCCCGACAGGCGGGGGATCTCGAGCCGCGTGAAGGCGTCAGACGACATACTCCTCCTCGACGCGCTGCACCCGGATGTCGCCGGCGGCCTCGAGCTCGCGGATCGTCCGCACGATCGCGGCGCGGGCCTCCTCGACCTGCGAGACCCGCACGGTGCCGAGCAGGCGCGACTCCTCCTGGAGCGCCTCGCGGTTGCGCTCCGTCATATTGCGCAGGATCACGTCGGCGACCGGACCCGACGACCCCTTGAGCGCGAGCGCGAGCACGCGCACGTCGATGCCGCGGAGCACCCGCTGGGCGTCGCGGTCATCGAGCACGACGATGTCGGCGAAGGTGAACATGCGCGAGCGGATGTCTTCGGCCAGTGCGCTGTCTCGCGCTTCGATGCTCGCCAGCAGGGCCTTCTCGACCGTCGCGTCGGACCGGTTGATGATGTCGACGAGCGGCTGCACACCGCCGAGGGTCTCGCGGGCGTCGCGCGTGGTGAGGGCGCCCGAGCGTGCGCGCAGCGCGGCCGCGACGACGGCGACGGCCTCCTGCGACGCCGTGCCCATCGTGGCGATGGCCTGGGCGACGTCGGTGCGAGCCGGGTCGGTGATCTCGGCGAGGACGGACGCGGCGCGATCGACGGGCAGATGCGCGACGACGAGCGCGACCGTCTGCGGCAGCTCGCCGTCGAGGATGCTGGCGACCTGGGCCGGCTCGACGGCGGTCAGGAACTCGAACGACGAGCTCGTCATCGACGACGACACCTTCGTCAGCACGCCCGCCGCCCGCTCCGGTCCGAGCGAGGCCTCGAGCAGCCCGGTCGCCAGGTCGCGCCCGCCTCGGACGGGCGGGAGGTGGCCGCGCACCACGCGCTGGAAGTCGGTGAGCGCGTCCCGCGTGGTCTCGAGGTCGAGGTCGCGCATCCGGATGATCTCGGCTGCGATCGCCTCCGCCTCGTCGTCGGAGAGGTGCTTGAGCACCTCGACGGCCTGCGCGCGGTCGAGGTTCATGATGACGACCGCCGCGGTCTGGGTTCCGCTCAGCCCGCTCATGCGTCGGTCGAGTCGCGGACGAGCCGGCGCAGGAGGTCGGCGGTGCGGGCGGGGTCGCGGCGGGCGAAGTCGCCGATCTCGGCGCGGCGGCGGTCGAGGGCGACCTGAACCGGCTCGGGGTCGGGATCGGGCTCGGTCTCCATCGCGGGCAGGGGGACGGTGGGCGCCGCGTCGAGCAGCGGCGTCGCGAGGCCGCGAGTGAGGGCGTCGAAGCCGTCGAGCGGCTCGTCGACGGGCGTGAGCGTGAGCACCGCCTCGTCTTCGGCGGCCGCGCGCCGGCGACGGGCGATCACGACGCCGGCGATCGTCGCGCCGATGAGTCCGAGCACGACGACGGCCGCGACGATCGAGGTGCGGAGCGTCTCGGCGGCGCGCTCGGCCTCCTCGGCTTCGCGGGCGGCGTCGAGTGCCGCCTGGGCGGCGACAGCGCCTTGATCGCTGAACGCCACGAGCTCCACGGTGACCTGATCGCCGCGTGCCCGGTCGATCCCGGCGGCCGAGGCCACGAGCGCCTCGAGCTGTGCGACGTCGACGACATCGGTGCCGTCGGCGTTGACGGCGACGGCGACGGTCTGGCGCGCGACGGCGCCCGCCGGTGTCGAGGTGCTCTCGACGGTCTTGTTCACGACGTTCGAGCGGTTGGTCTGCGTCGACTCGTAGGTGCCGGCACCGTCGGCCCCGGCCGGCAGCTCCGTGCCCAGCACGCCGGTCTGGCCCCCGGTTCCGGTGAAGGTCTCGGTGCTCGTCTCCTCGGTGGCCGGCAGCGCCCCCTCGACGGGTGTGTAGGTCTCGTCGACGCGCTCGGTCGCGGCCTGCTGCATCTCGGCGGCCACCGAGACGGTGGCGTTTCCGGCGCCGAGCACGGTGTCGAGCATCTGCTGCACGCTCGAGGTCATCCGGGTCTCGTAGGCGCCCGCCTGCTGGTCGGTGCCGCGGGTCGCGTCGCCGCCGATCGCCGAGAGGGTGCGGCCGGCGGCATCCACGACCGCGACGTTCTCGGGCTTCATCCCGCTCACGGCGGCGGAGGTGAGGTGGACGATCGCCTCGACCTGCTCGGCGGGGAGCGTCACGCCGCGCGAGGTCTCGATGAAGACGGATGCCGTCGGCTCGACCTGCTGCGAGACGAACACGCTTTCCTCGGGGATGGCCAGCTGCACCGAGGCCGTCGCGACGTTCTCGAGCGCCCCGATCGTGCGCGCCAGTTCGCCCTCGATGGCGCGCTTGTACGTGACCGACTGCTGGAACTCCGAGCTCGTCACGCCCATCTTGTCGAAGAGGGAGTATCCCGCCGATTCGGCCGTCGGCAGCCCCGCCGATGCCGCCGCGAGGCGCTGCTCGTACACCGCGGTCTCGGGCACGAGCACCGTCGATCCGCCGTCGGTCAGCTCATAGGGGACCGAGCCCGAGCGCAGCTGCTCGACGACCGCGCTGGCGTCCGAGGCGGAGAGGCCCGAGAACAGCGGCGTGAGCGTCGGCCGCGACATCCAGCTGGCCAGGGCGAAGACGCCCATCGCGAGCACGGCGATGCCGATGATCGCGATCGTGCGCTGCGCGAGAGTGAAACCGGCGATGGTCGAGCGCAGGCGCGTCCAGAGCGAGGTGACGGCGGCGGGCATCAGGCCTGCATCCGCATGATCTCGTTGAACGCCTCGACGCCCTTGTTGCGCACGGCGGCGACGAGCTCAAGGGTCACCGAGGCGCGCGAGGACGCGATCATCGCGGCGTGGATGTCGTCGAGGTCGCCCGTGACGGCCGACACGGCGAGCTCGTTCGAGGTCGACTGCATCGCGCGCAGCTCGTCGACCGCGCCGGTCAGGCTCGCCCCGAAGCCGGACCCGTCGGTCTGCTGCGGCTCGCGGACGGAGGAGGTGAGGGCGGATGCGGCGGAGCCCAGGGCGTCGATGCCCGACAGCGGCGGCATCAGCGGCGTCCGATCTGGAGAGCGGCCTCGTACGTCGTCTTCGCGCGGTCCACGACAGCGGCGTTGGCCTGGTAGCCGCGCTGCGCGAGGATCAGGTGGCTCATCTGCTCGCCGAGATCGATGTCGGGGTACCGGACGTAGCCGTCGGCGTCGGCCAGCGGGTTGTTCGGCTCGTGGACGAGGCGTCCCGCGGTGTCGCCCCAGACGACGCCCGCGACCCGGACACCGCCGGGGTCGCCGGCGGATTCGACCGCGATGTATCGCTGGCGGAACGCATCGTCGCCCGGTGCGACGGCGGTGTTGACGTTCGCGATGTTGTCGCTCAGTGCATCGAGCCAGGTCCGGTGCGCGGTCAGCCCCGACGCGGCGATGCCGATCGCGTCGAAGGTCATGACGTCCTCATGGCGGTCTGCAGCGAGCTGAAGGTGCCCCCCACCGCTTGCGCGGCGAACTGGTAGCGCAGCACCGCCTCGATGTTGGCCAGCGTCTCGGTGTCGAGGTCGACGTTGTTGCCGTTCAGGCGCGTGGGGGCCGTCGATTCGCGGACGGTCGGTGTCACGGCGCCGTCGCCGCGTTCGACCGAGCGGGCGAGGGCGCTCTCGAAGCTGACGATCTTGGCCCGGTACCCGGAGGTGTTGACGTTGGCGATGTTGTCGGCGATGGCACGCTGGCGCTCGGAGAGGCCCGAGAGGGCGCTCGTGAGCGCGGTGGTGGTCACAGATTCGAGCACGAAGGCGTCTTCCGTCGAACGATGTGGCCGATCCCTGGCCGATGAGATGAGCGATCCGTGCTCAGCATCCCCTATCGGCCGGATCCGCGACCTCGTTAGTCGCGGGCCTCGTTCAGCCGGTCGGTCAGGCCGTCGGGTCAGGCGGTCGGGTCAGCCGTCGAGATCGAGGTACACCGCGGCATCCGGCCGCGACGGGGGGATGCGGTCGAGGGCGTCGAGGTGTCGGCGCAGGGCGTCGAGTTCGGCACGGACGCTCGCGGCCCGTTCCGTCTGTGCGCGCACGAGCGAGCGTGCCCGGTCTTCGAGGTCGGCGGGCAGCGGGCCGATTCCGGCAGGCGGATGCCACCCGGCGCCCGTACCGCCGTCGGTGAGCTCGGCGTCGAGCGCGTCGAGCAGCTCGGACCAGGTCACGCGGGCGCCGCCTCGGCGGCGGCGTGCCAGGCATCGCGGAGCGGGGCGATGAGATCACGGCACTCGCGGGTGCGCTCGGGGTCGCGCCCGATGTTCGCCCCGATCAGGGTGCGGGTGATGTAGTCGTACACGGCGCGCAGCGACGCCGATCCGCTCCAGTCGTCGCTCAACGAGCCGGAGAGCTCGACGAGGATGCGCTGAGCGTGCTGCAACTGCGTGTTGGCCGACTCCCAGTCGCCCGATCGCTGCGCCGCTTCGCCGCGGTCGACGTCGAGGAGCAGGCGGTCGAAGAGCAGCGTGACCAGGCGCGACGGGCTCGCCGAGAGGATCGTCTCCTCGCGGTAGCGCTGCTGCGCCCGCAGGGCGGCGTTCACTTGTTCGCCGATCCGGACAGCGCCGACAGCTGCGACTCGAGGTACGACGACTGCGACTGCAGGCGCGAGAGCATCGTCTCCATCGCGGCGTACGTCCGCTCCAGGGTCGCTCGGCGCTGCTCGAGCCGGAGATCCCAGCGGCCCAGCTGCTCACCGAGCATCTTCACCTCGGTCTCCTGTCCGGTGATGCGGGTCGTGAGCAGTCCGTCGTACTTGTCGGAGTACCGTTCGGCGACATCCTGGACGCGCTCGGCGACCCCGGCGAACACCTTCTGCACCCCGGCGGGGTCTTCGGTCAGGGCCTTCGTGAACGCCTTCTCGTCGAAGGTCAGCGCGCCCCAGCGGTCGACGCTCAGTCCCACGGCCGACGGGGCGACGCCGTCCAGGGGCAGCTGCACCGCACCCGTGAGGGCCTGGCTCAGCGCGCGCACGGTGCTGTCGCCGGTGAAGACGCCCAGCCTGGTCTGCTCGCCCGGGGCCGTGGCGGCCGTCGCGGTCGAGCCGCGGGCGATTCCCGCCAGGAGGGTGCCGATCTGCGTCACGAACGCCTTCGCCGCGTCGGTGCTGCCGGCGGCGTCGGCCGTCACGGTCACCGCGACCGGCGCGGACTGCGCGCGGGTCACGGTGACGTCCACGCCGGCGAACAGCGACGTGAAGGTGTTGCTCGCCGAGGTCACGGTCTGCTCGGCGGCGGTCCCCGCCCAGAGCCGGACCTGCGCGTCGGCGCCCACGGTCACGATCGCCGAGCCCGGCTCGCCGGCGAGGTCGCTCGCCGTTCCCGCGGCGACCGCGGCGGCGTCACCGCGGAACACCTGGAACGCGTTCGCGCCGCCGGTCTCGGTGGCCGTGATCTGCAGCCGCCAGAGCGCCCGGCCGTCGGCGTCGACACCCGCCGACACGGCGGATGCGGTGATCCCGGTGCCGGTCGCGCTGAGCGCGTGTGCGATGTCGGCGGCCGACCCCGACGCCGGTCGCACCTCGACCGGCTCGCCGTCGGCGCCGCGCACCGTGAAGACGAGCGGATCGTCGGCGGCCGAGCCGAAGGCCCCCGTGACGACGCTGTGGGCTGTGGCCACACGGTCCACGGCGATGTCGGCGCGCAGCACCGGGGCGCCGGCGGATGCCGTGACCGTGACGCCGTCGTCCGAACTGGTCGCCGTCCGCTGCAGGAGCGCCGTCGGGGCGGCGGCATCCTTCGCCTTCGTCGCCAGCGACTGCAACGACGCGTTCAGCGACTGCAGCTGGGCGATGACGGCTTTGCGGTCATCGGACTTGGCGCTGAGGATCGTGCGCGGCAGCCGCTCGACGTTCATGAGCGCGTCGATGATGGCCTTGGTGTCGAGTTTGGAGGCGAGGCCGTCGATCGAGATCGCCATGAGCCCGTCCTGTCGTCGTCGGTGCGGCGGCGTGCGCGCCGTCCGTACGCTCTATCGGCCGCGCCCGCGTGACCGTTAGCGCGACGGATCAGAGCGAGCGGGTCAGAGCGCCGCGGGTCAGAGCGCGACGGATCGGAGCGCGACGGATCAGAGCGCGACGGATGCGGCGGGCGCGATGCCGCGACCGCCCCGCGGCAGGAGCGCGGTGATGCGGGCGAAGTACGCCTCGCGGGTCTCGACCGACACGCGGGAGACCGGCTCGGCCGGCTGCTCCTCGGCGGCGAAGCGCTCGAGCGCGTCGCGGAGGAGCCGGATGGCTTCGGCGCGCTGCTGCGAGACGGCCGAGTGCGAGACCCCGAGCTCGGCGGCGATCTCCTTCACCGGGCGCTCCTCGATGTAGACGGCCTGCACGATCGCGCGCATGCGTTCCGGCAGAGCCGCGACCGCGCGCTCGAGCACGTCGCGTCGCTCGCGGAGCACCGCCGCCTCGTCGGGCAGGATCATCCCGCTCGGCACCTCGAGCACCGTCGCGTCGTCGATGCTCGTCACCGTGCGCGCGGCGTCATCGAGCGCTTCGACGACCGCGGCGCGCGGCAGGCCCATCGTGGCGGCGATCTCGTCGACCCCCGCCACCCGGCCGAGGCGCGCGGTGAGGGTGTCGCGGACCGCGGTGGTCTCCTTGATGCGCTTGCGGATGCCGCGCGACGCCCAGTCCATCGAGCGCATCTCGTCGGCGAACGCCCCGAGGATGCGGCGCCGCGCGTAGGCGCCGAACGGGACCCCCAGGTCGGGGTCGAACGCGTCGGCCGCCGTCACGAGGGCCAGGGCCCCGACCGAGGCCAGCTCCTCGAGCGGCACGTGGGTCGCTCGCGAGTGCAGGTCCCGCGCCAGGTAACCCACGAGGGGGAGGTTTTCTTCGATGAGTCGATTGCGTTCGGCAAGACCGAAGGGCTGCACGGGGTCCTCTTTCGTGGCGTGCACCCACTTCCGCGGCCCGAATTCGCGGATGCCGTCACGCCGGCTGAGGCCATCATAAGCAAAATGAGAAAGATCTCATACGAAATCCTGAGCAGATGTAACGGGATCGACTCCACGGCCGATAGACGAGGATGATCGCTTCAGAACGGTTCGTCAGAAGAGCGAGTCGTTCGGTGCGGTCCACAGGGGTCGCTGAGGTTAGGGGGACACCTTGGGAGCCAACGAACTGTCGATGCAGCTCTGGCGCGAGCGCGAGCTGCTGGAGATGCTGATCTTCAAGCTGGAGGAGCAGCGGCTGCTGCTCGAGGCCGGCAACACACGATGGATCCATCTCGCCTCGCGTGAGATCGAGCGTGTGCTGGAGCAGCTGCGCGAGTCCGGCCTCGGTCGCGACGTCGAAGTGGCCGCGGTCGCGCGCGAGTGGGGCGTGCCCGAAGCAGCCACCCTCGCGGAGCTGCTCGACTCGGCACCCACCGGCACCTGGCGCGACGTCTTCACCGAGCACCGCGCGGCCCTCACCGAGCGTATGGCCGAGGTCTCGCAGCTCAAAGACGCCAATGAGACTCACCTGCGCGCCGCGAGCCGCGCGGTCGACGAGACGCTCGCCGGGCTCGAAGCCGGCACGGGCGAATACACCACCGGCGGTGGTCGGGTCCGCGAGGACACCGCGCGCATCGTCGACCGGGAGATGTGAGGACACCGATGTCGACATTCAGCGGGTTGGGGACGGCCGCGAGCGCACTCGCGGCGGCGCGCCGTGGCATGGACATCGCGGGGCAGAACGTCGCCAATCAGCTGACCCCGGGTTACACGCGGCAGCGGCTGGAGACCTCGGCCATCGCCGCGCCCGCGGGCTCCACCCGCTTCGGACCGGTCGCGGGGCAGGGTGTTTCCGTCGACGCGATCGGGCGCCTGGGAGATGCTGTGCTCGACGCGCGGGTGCGCGACACCCTCGCCGCATCCGGCTACTGGTCCACACGTGCCCAGACCGCGGCGCGGGCGGAGGCGGCGCTCGCCGAGCCGAGTAAGAACGGTGTGTCCGACCAGCTCTCCCAGTTGTGGACGGCATGGCAGGACCTCTCGAACGCGCCCGACTCGACGGCGGCAGCGGCTGCGGTGCTGACGCGGGGCGAGACCCTCGCCGCGCGCGTCGCCGACGGTTACCGCTCCGTCGCCGAGCAGTGGTCCGCGGCGCGCGATGCCGCCGAGCGCACGGTGGACCAGGTCAACGCCGCCGCAGCCGAGATCGCCGACCTCAATGCCGGCATCCGCGAGGCCGCCGCCGCGGGCGGCTCGGCCAACGAACTCGTCGACCGGCGCAATCTGCTCGCCCAGACCGTTTCCCGCCTGTCGGGCGCCGTGGGCACGATCGAGCCCGACGGCACGCTGACGCTGCGGGTCGAGGGGAACGCGCTCGTCTCGGGATCCCGCGCCCGTGCGCTCGAGGTCGCCGGGCCCCGCTCCATCGGGGCGGGTGAGCCCGTAACCCTCGCGTGGCGCGAGCCCGGCGCTCCGCCGGTCGGCGTATCGAGCGGTGAGCTGGCGGGCACGCTGTCGGTGCTCGCGCCGGCCGGCGCCGGCGGAGTGCTCGCCGGGCTCGCGGCGTCGTACAACGACCTGGCGACCTCCCTGGCCGAGTCCGTCAACGCGCAGCACCGTCTCGGTGCGACGGCATCGGGGGCTGCCGGCGGTGACTTCTTCGCTCTGGCCGCCGGCGTGCCCGCGGCCCTCGGGTTGAGCGTCGTGCCTCGCGGACGCGATGAGCTCGCGATCGCGCGTCCGGGCGCCGGCGCGCTCGACGGCGGAAACGCCGATGACCTGTCGGGCATCGGGAAGCGCGCCGACGGGCCCGACGCCCTGTGGAGCGACGTGGTATCGCGCCTCGCGGTGGCCACCGCGGCCGAGGCCGGTCACGCGGCGCGAGCCGAGACGACGGCTGTCGCGGCCGTCGCCGCGCAGCAGTCGGTCGCCGGCGTCGACAACGACGAGGAGACGATGAGCCTGCTGACCTACCAGACCGCGTACCAGGCGGCCGCGCGTGTCCTCACCGCCGTCGACGAAGCTCTCGACATCCTCATCAACCGCACCGGCCTCGTCGGCCGCTGACATCCGGAGCGCCATGATCACCCGAGTCACGTCGCAGACCCTCGCCCAGTCCGCCCTGCGCAACCTGCAGTCGGGGCTGAACGACCTGTCGCGACTGCAGAACCAGGCGACGTCGCAGCGTGCGTTCGCGGCGCCCTCGGACGACCCCGCCGCCGCCGCGGCGGCACTGGACCTTCACGCCGCCCAGCACCGGAACTCCCAGTACGCGCGCAACATCGGCGACGGCCTCACCTGGGTGACGACGGTCGACAACGCCATCTCGGCGTCGACGTCGCTGCTCGGACGGGCCCGCGATCTGACGCTGCGCGGCGCGAACTCGGGCGCCCTCGACGCGAACTCCCGCGAGGCGATCGCACTCGAGCTCGAGACCATCGCCGACGAGCTGTTCACGCAGGCCAACACCACGCTCCTCGGACGATCCGTCTTCGCGGGAACCACGGACGGCAGCGCGTTCAACCCCGACTTCACGTTCGCGGGCGTCGCCGGCAGCGAGGTCCGCCGGCGCGTGGCCGACGGCGAGACGGTTCGCGTCGACGCGAGCGGCGCCGAGGTGTTCGGGTCGGGGGACGACTCGGTCTTCGCGCTGATCGGGTCGATCGTCGCCGATCTGCGCGGCGGCGCCGACGTCCGCGGCCGCATCGATCAGATCGACGACCGTCTGAACGCGATGCTGGGGGTGCAGGGCACGGTGGGGGCGAGGCAGAATCAGATCATGCGAGCCAAAGACGCGGCGGCCGACGCCACGGTGTCCCTCGAGGCGCAGCGCGCGGCCGTCGAGGACGTCGACACGGTCGAGGTGCTCGTCGCGCTGCGGTCGCAGGAGCTCGTGTACCAGTCCGCGCTCGCGGTGACGGCACGGGTGATGCAGCCGACGCTCATGGAGTTCCTCCGATGACCGCGCTCGAGTTCGTGACACCTCCGCCCGGGCTGTCGCCGCACACGGCGTTCGCGCTCGACGAGGTCGATGCCGCGGGCGGTCTGTACGCGCTGACGGCCGCCGCCGATCCCGAGGTGCGGCTGTTCGCGGTCGATCCGGCGGCCGTCCTCGAGGACTACGCCCCCGTGCTCTCCGACGCGCACGTCGCGGACCTGGGACTCGCAGCGCCCGATGACGCCCGCGTGCTGGTGGTCGCACGGATGACGGACGAGGGCATCGGCGTGAATCTCCTCGCCCCCGTCGTCATCAACCGGCGCACCGGCGCGGCCGCTCAGGTGATCCTCGAGGGTCAGGACCTCCCGGTCCGCGCGCTGCTGTCCTGACGCGCACGCGCCGGGCGCGGCCGCGGGGCCGGACGGGCTCAGGCGGCCGCGGGAACCGTGACGCCCTGCGCGGCGGGCGATGCCGCCCGGGCGTCCGCTTCGATCGCGGCGAGGTAGCGGGGCTTGTGGCCCGTGCGGATGCCGGTCGCGCTCGGCTTGTTCTCGTAGACGCCCGCCGCCCAGTTGCCCTCCACGAGCACCGGACCGGTCGGCGACACCGCGATGTCCCAGCCGACGTATCGCACCTGCGGCACGACGCGGGCGAGACGGTCGACGAAGTCGAGCACCTCCTCGAACATCGGCAGGCGGAAGTCGGCGATCCGGATGCCGCTGTCGGGGTGCGTCGGATAGACGCGGTCGTTCGAGTCGTAGCCGTCGCCGGTCGCGCGTCCCGTCTCGTCGAGCATCGCGTAGAAGCCGCCGAAGGCGTTCTGGTCGCTCACGGCGCCCCGGCCGAACTTCTGCGCCATCGCGAGGATGTGCGTGCGCTCGCCGTCGAAGTA
This sequence comes from Microbacterium arborescens, assembly GCF_049707515.1. Taxonomy (GTDB): domain Bacteria; phylum Actinomycetota; class Actinomycetes; order Actinomycetales; family Microbacteriaceae; genus Microbacterium; species Microbacterium arborescens_B. The sequence continues at coordinate 235,494 of NZ_JBNAFI010000003.1, forward strand.
GGTGGTCACGCGCGTCGTGTTCACGGTGCCGGAGCAGAGGGCGTTGAGTTCGTCGTGCTGGCTGATGACCTCTTCGATGAGCGTCTCGCCGCGCTCGAGCAGTCCGCGGTGGAACCGGGACCAGTCGGTGACGTCGCGGGCGAGGTAGCGGTGGACGCCGAGTCCCGCGCGTCCCATCGGCTCCTTGGTCACGATCGTTCCGTGTCGCAGCGCGAAGGCGCGCACGTCGTCGGCGTTGTCGTCGGTCACGACCATCCACTCGCGCTGCAGGTGCGGGGCGAAGGTGTCGTTGAAGGCGATCTTGTCGTGGAACAGATGACGGTAGGCCGGGTCGTCGAACCGCACCGCGAGGCGGTGCGAGACCGGGCTGGTCATGTAGGTCGCCCGCTCGGCGGGGGTGAGCATCGCGAAGTCGTAGTCGATGTAGTCCTGGAACCCCACGCCGCGGACGCCCGCCTGCCACAGCATGTCGACGACGACGCCGAGGGTGCTCCGGCCGTGCCGCCGGCCCGCTCGCCGAGCGCGGGCGACGAGGCTGCCCGGGTTCACGTGTCGAGCCCGTTCCCACAGGAAGGGGAGACCGGGCGTCAGGGTTCGGGGGGATGTCATCGGGTTCCTCGTCAGTTCTCTCAGGCGCGCTCCCGCGGTGCGCCCGCGACGGCGATGGGTCCTGCGTCGGGCGGCGCAGGACCCACCGTCGCGAGGCTTACCGGAGCAGCTGGAGCACGCCCTGGTTGGCCTGGTTCGCCTGCGCGAGCATGGCGGTGCCCGCCTGCGACAGGATGTTCGCCGCGGTGTACTTGACCATCTCGGCCGCCATGTCGGTGTCGCGGATGCGGCTGTTGGCCGCCGACAGGTTCTCCGCCGACACGTTCAGGGTGTTGATGGCCGACTCGAAGCGGTTCTGCGATGCACCGAGGCTCGACCGGGCGGTCGAGATCGCGTTGATCGCGGTGTCGATCGTGTCGACGGTGCCGCGTGCGGCGGCGTTGTCGGTGATCACGAAGCCGGCGCCCACGGCGGTGCCGTCGGCGGAGGCGAGCGTGCCGACGGCGTCCGCGACGTCCGCCAGGTTGATCGTGATCGCGTCGTTCTCCGTGCCGCCCGAGCCGACCTGGAACGTCAGCGTGCCGCCCTTGAGCAGGTCGATGCTGTTGAAGTTCGTCGACTCGGCGATGCGCCGCAGCTCGAGGCTGAGCTCACCGGCCTCCTTCGAGATGGCGTCGCGCGAGTCGGCGTTGTTCGAGCCGTTGCCGCCCTGGACGGCCAGGTCGCGCATGCGCTGGAGGATCGAGTGGACCTCCGTCAGGGCGCCTTCCGCGGTCTGGATGACCGAGATGCCGTCCTGGGCGTTGCGCGATGCGACGTTCAGGCCGTTGACCTGCGACTTCAGTCCCTCCGAGATGGCGAGACCTGCGGCGTCGTCCGCGGCGCGGTTGATGCGCAGACCGCTCGAGAGCTTCTCGAGCGACTTCGACACGTCGTTCTGCGTGTTGGACAGGTTGCGGTACGCGTTGAGCGCGCCCACGTTGGTGGCGATCTGCATTCCCATGTTTCATTCCTCCGTGATTGGGATGAGCGGGAGCCCGTCCTGGGCTCCCGGAGTCCATCCGTGGACTCCTGGATGCCTCTATCGACCGCTTCGCCGCATCGGTTAGGCGGGTACGCTGACCCGGTGAGCCTGCTCGAGATCCGTGGTGCCGCCCTGCGCCGTTCCGGACGCGAGTTGTGGAGCGGACTCGACCTCACCGTCGAACCCGGAGAGCTCATCGCCGTCCTCGGTCCGAGCGGCTCGGGCAAGACGACGCTTCTCCGGGCGATCCTCGGTCTCGAGCGTTTGAGCGAGGGCTCGATCACCGCGCTGGGCCGATCGGTGCGAAGCAGGGGCAACCGGTCGATCGGTTACCTGCCGCAGGCGCGACCGCTTCCCCGCGACACCGCGCTGCGGGCCCGCGACCTCATCGCCCTCGGGGTCGACGGCCACCGCTTCGGCCTCCCGCTTCCCCGCAAGCGCGACCGCGAGCGCGTCGACCGGCTGCTCGACGGCGTCGGTGCGAGCGCATTCGCCGACCGTCCGGTCGGGGTCCTCTCGGGCGGCGAGCAGCAGCGCCTCCGCGTCGGTCAGGCACTCGCCGACGACCCGCAGCTGCTGCTGTGCGACGAGCCGCTCACGAGCCTCGACCTCGCGAACCAGCAGGCCGTCGTCGGGCTCATCGACCGCCACCGGCGCTCGGGTGCCGCCGTGCTGCTCGTGACGCACGACATCAATCCCGTGCTCGGCAAGGTCGACCGCATCCTCTACATCGCGAACGGCCGCTTCACTCTCGGCACCCCGAAGGAGGTGCTGACGTCACCCGTCCTCAGCGACCTGTACGGAGCGCCGGTGTTCGTGCTGCGGGCCGGTGACCGGCTCGTCGTCGTCGGCGCCCCTGATGCCGACGCCTCGCATCACCACCACGACCACGGAGACCACGCATGAACTGGCCCGACGTGTGGGACGCGATGTTCGGCGGGCTCCCCGTGTACGGCGACATCCTCGCGCTCGTGCAGAACTCGGTGTGGGCGGGGGCCGTGCTCGGCCTCGTCGGCGGCCTCATCGGCGTCTTCGTGCTGCAGCGCGACATGGCCTTCGCGGTGCACGGGATCAGCGAGCTCTCCTTCGCCGGCGCCGCGGCGGCGCTGCTGATCGGCGTCGATGTCGTCACCGGATCGATCGTGGGGTCGATGATCGCGGCCGCCCTCATCGGGTGGCTGGGGTCGCGCGCCCGCGACCGCAACTCGATCATCGGCGTGCTCATGCCGTTCGGCCTGGGCCTCGGCATCCTCTTCCTCTCGCTCTACGACGGTCGCAGCGCCAACCGGTTCAGCCTGCTCACCGGGCAGATCGTGTCGGTGCAGTCGGGCCAGCTGAGCTGGCTCATCGGCATCGGGGCCTTCGTGCTCGTCGCGCTGATGCTGATCTGGCGTCCCCTTCGCTTCGACTCGCTCGACCCGCAGTCGGCTGCGGCCCGCGGTGTTCCTACCGTCGCGGTGTCGCTGGGGTTCATGCTGCTTCTCGGCCTCATCGTCGCCGTCGCGGTGCACATCATCGGTGCGCTGCTCGTGATGGCTCTGCTCGTCACCCCCGCCGCCGCGGCCGTGCGCGTTGCGAGCGGGCCGCTCTCGGTGCCGCTGCTGGCGGCCTTGTTCGGGGTCGTCTCGGCGGTCGGCGGCATCCTGCTCGCCGTCGCGGGCACCCTGCCCGTCAGCCCCTACATCACGACGATCTCGTTCACCATCTATCTCGTGTGCCGCATCATCGGCGGCCGCCGCGGCCGTGTGCTGCGCACCCAGCCGACCCCGAGACACGCCGAGTAGACTCGCCGCCATGGCTCAGCGGAACACCTGGCAGCGCGAGCGCGTGCGCACGGCGCTGTCCGACGCCCGCGGTTTCGTCTCGGCCCAGGATCTGCACGCCTCCCTGCGCGACGACAACACCGGCATCGGACTGGCCACGGTCTACCGGGCGCTCGCGACCCTCGCCGCATCGGGCGAGGCCGATCAGCTGCAGAGCCCCGAGGGCGAGGCCATCTACCGCGCGTGCTCGAGCGAGGGTCACCATCACCACCTGATCTGCCGGTCGTGCGGACTGACGGTGGAGATCCAGGCCTCGGATGTCGAGGAATGGGCGCACCGCACGGCTGCCGCGAACGGCTTCACGCAGGCCGAGCACGTCGTCGACATCTTCGGTCTCTGCGCCGCGTGCTCCGCCGCCCGAACCGATGAGAAGCGTGGCGGGGCCTAAGACCGCACGGCTCGCGCCTTCGCCCGCGACGCGTTCCGCCGTCGCGCTGGGGGTCGGTGCGGCCGTCGTCGCCGCTCTCATCGCCGTCGCAGCGCTCACGCCCGGTCCCGCGCTGCCCACGCGCGCGCAGGACGGCGTCACCCTGGGTCTCAGCGTCCTCATCGAGTCGCTGCCCTTCGTGCTGCTCGGCGTCGCGCTGTCGATCATCGTGCAGGTGTGGGTGCCTCCGGGAGTCATCGAGCGGTGGATGCCGCGGCGTGCCTGGGCCCGCCGGGCGGTGCTGTCGCTGCTGGGCATGCTCATCCCGGTCTGCGAGTGCGGCAACCTGCCGTTCGCGCGCGGGCTGATGATCCGCGGCTTCTCCGTGCCCGAGACGATGACCTTCCTCATCGCGGCGCCGATCGTGAACCCCATCGTGATCATCACGACGCATCAGGCGTTCGGTTTCGACGACGGCATCCTCTTCGCCCGTCTGCTCGGCGGCTACGCCGTCGCGAACCTCATCGGGTGGCTGTACTCACGGCATCCCGATCCCGACGGCCTGCTGACCGACCGGTTCCTGGCCGCGTGCGAGCTCGCCGCCGAGGACCCCGGCGGCAAGGGGCGGCGCAGCCTCGCCCAGTTCGTCGTCGAGCTCCGAGCGGTCATGCCCGCGCTCATCCTCGGGTCGGCGATCGCCGGTGCCGTCCAGGTGCTCGTCCCGCGCGACGCGCTGCTCGCGATCGGATCGAACCCGGCTCTGTCGATCCTGGCGATGATCCTGCTGGCGATGATCGTGTCGATCTGCTCGAACGTCGACTCGTTCTTCGCGCTGTCGTTCGCATCGACCTTCACTCCCGGCTCGATCGTCGCGTTCCTGCTCGTCGGTCCGCTCGTCGACGTGAAGATGCTGGCGCTCATGCGCACGACGTTCCGCTCGCGGGTGCTGGTCGCGCTCGTCGTGATCGTCGTGCTGTTCGCGATCGCCCTCGGAGGGGTGGTGAATCTGGTTGCCTAAGTCCTCCGCCGTGCTGACGCGCCTGTTCGGTGTCGGCCTCGCCGCAGCGCTCGCGGCCATCACCGTCACGCTCGCCCTCACGGGGCGGATCGGGCTCTACATCAACCCGGACTCGGCCTGGTTCGCCGTCGGGATGTCGGTGCTCGGCCTCATCGGGACCGTCGTGAGCTTCGCGCTGCCGCTCGGCGCCGAGGCCGATCACGGTCACGACCACGGCGAGCTGCACGACCACGGCGCGGTGGGACATGAGCCCCCCGCGCCCGCGCACGCCCATGTCGACGTGCCGGTCTCGCGCCGAGCAGCCCGCGCCGCTGTCCCTGACACCGTGTCCCCCGCGCTCGCGCCCGAGACCGCTCTTCTCTCCGGTGACACCGCCGCGCCCGCCGCCGGGGTCGCACCCGTGCGGTCGCGGCCGGATTGGCGCCTCGTGCTCGGGGCGGCGGCGGCCGGGACGGGCGGCCTGCTCGCGACCGGCATCGTCGCGGTCGTGCTGGTCACTCCGCCCGCGACGCTGTCGGCCGAGCTGGCGATGTCGCGCGACACGGGCACGCCGCCGCTGTTCCAGGGAGCCGACACCGTCGCGCTCGCGACGACCGGCGACACGTCGTCGTTCGGGGTCGGCGAGTGGGCGAGCGTCTTCGCGACCGCGACGAATCCCGAGGCGTTCGAGGGCGACGAGATCAGTCTGACGGGCTTCGTGACTCCCTCCGATTCCGGCGGGTTCGGGCTGACCCGTCTCGTGATCACTCACTGCGTCATCGACGCGCAGCCCGCGAGCATCCCGATCGGGCAGCCGTCCGACGTCCCCGCGACGGGGGAGTGGGTGACGGTCACCGGCGTCATCCGCGATCGCGACGGAGCACTCGTCGTCGAGGCGACCGGCGTGCAGTCCGTCGACGAGCCCGAGGACCCGTATGAGTACTGAGGGGTCGGACGTGGCATCGTCGCGGCGGGGGCGCATGCGCGAGCGGCGGTCGCGGCGGTTCGTCGTCGCGATGGCGGCCGTCGTGGGCGCGCTCGCACTCGTGGGCGGCGCGAGCGGAGTGCTCACGACGGTGCAGGGGCCGCGGGTGACCGCGACGAGCGTCGACCCGCAGGCCGGCATCGAGTCGGCGGGTTCGCGCCTGATCGTCACGACGACCCAGTCGCTCGAGGAGGTCGACCCCGCGCAGGTGCACATCGAGCCCGCGGCCGACTTCACCGTCGACACGTCGGGGCGGCAGATCGGCATCCGATTCGTCCTGCCGCTGCGCGACGCCACCGACTACACGGTGCGGATCGACGGCGTGACGGGGCTGGGCGGCGGGCCGGCGGCGACGATCGAGCAGTCGTTCTCGACGCCCGCTCTCGAGACCTACATCCTGCAGCGGGGCGGTGATGAGGACACCATCTTCCGGACCGCGCTCGACGGCGAGAGTGCGGTTCCCGTGTTCACCGATCCGCGCATCGAGGACTTCCGCGCGACGTCGACCCACCTCGCGATCGTCACCGCCGACGACGAGGGCGTCTCGACTCTCGTCGTGACCGACCGCGACGGCGAAGGCGCGCGCGAGCTGCCGCTGCCCGGACGCGGCTTCGTGACCAATCTGCAGACCGCCGACCGCGGCGACCTCATCGGGTACACCTTCACCGACGCGGCGATCGGTTCGGGGGGCGGCCTCGAGAGCGCGCTGTTCACGAGGTCGCTCGCCGACGGCCGGGCCGACGACGAGCCCGACCGGTTGCAGTTCGCCGGCGGGGATGCGCGGGTCGACGACTGGCGTTTCGTGCCGGGCACGGATGCCGTGCTGCTGCTCGGTTTCGACGGGGCGTTGACCCTCGTATCGGCGGGGGGCGGCGAGCCGGTATCCCTCGGCAACGCGATCACGATCGACGGCATCGCCCGCGGGTCGACGGAGGCCATCGTGCAGCGCGCGAGCGGACTCGTGGCGATCGATCTGGCGACCGCGGAGGAGCGTCCGCTGAGCGCCGCGGATGCCGCGGACGGCGAGACGCAGTCGGTCACGGCGCTGCCCGGCGACGCCGACGAGACCCTGCGCGTGCTGTCGCAGGTCGACGGGTTCACCGTGCTCGAGACCTCCGCCGCCATCGTCGGCGCGGATGGAGCGACGCGCGACGTGTTCTCCGTTGCTCCCGGCGATCTGCTCCTCCACACGTGCGTGTCGCCGAGCAGTCGGTACGCCGCGTTCCTGGTCGCGCCGGACGCGGTGTCGAATCCGTACGACGCGTACCTGCTCCCGCTTCCCGAGCGGGTGCAGACCCACATCGTCGATCTGGGCACCGGGGAGGAGGTGTCGGCCCTCAACGGGTTCGACGTCTCGTGGTGCCAGAGCGCGCCGCGGCCATGAGCGCTGTTCCGGTCGGGTTTCATCCCGCGACGCGTGACGAGCTGGCCGGGCTTCCCGTGGAGGTCGCGCCGCGTCTGCTCGGCGGGATGCTCGAGGTCACGGTCGATGGTGTTCAGGTGGTCGCGCGGTTGACCGAGGTCGAGGCGTATCACGGGCGCGACACCGGCGATCTGCCCGACCCTGGTTCGCACGCCCGCATGGGGCAGACCGCGCGCAACACAACGATGTGGGGTGAGCCTGGGCACCTCTACGTCTATCTCAGTCACGGCATCCATTCGTGTGTCAATGTCGTCTGCGGACCGGCGGGTGTCGCCGGCGGTGTGCTGCTGCGTGCTGCCGAGATCGTCGCGGGTGAGGATGCCGCCCGGCTGCGGCGGCCCGCGGCCCGCGCGGCGCGCGATCTGGCACGGGGCCCCGGCCGGCTCGGCGAGGCGCTCGGGCTGCGGCATCCCGCTCACGACGGTATCGACGCGGTCGCGGGCCTCGAGCGGGCGGGGGCGGTCGCCCGGCTGACGCTGCGCGACGAACCGGAGCGTGATGTCGCGACCGGTCCGCGCGTGGGTGTCGCCGGGATCGCAGGAACGGATGCCTTCCCGTGGCGGTTCTGGATCGCCGCTGACCCCACGGTCTCCGCCTTCCGATGGGGCCGCGGCGCGGCCGAAGCCGCCTCGGCATCTGGCTGACCCGGGCGGCATGCCGGGGGGCAGGCTGACCGGGCTGGGTGCTGATGGGCTGGCAGCGCGCGGACTAGGAGGCGCTGGCCCTCTCGTGGGTGATCCACACGGCCGGGTGCCGACCACGGATGGGGTCACCGCGCGACTGCCGCGCGGCAAGAGCCGTCGGGCGTGCGGGTGGCGTGCGCCGAGGCGGAACGGCGATGGCCTGAGCCGAAGCACGACGGCGCGCGCGGGTGGCGAGGTGCATCGGCGGTGACTCCGATCGGCTACTCAGAACGGCGGTGATGCGCCGGGCGTCATGGTGGTTGCGCCCGACGGTCGCAGTGGTCCGCTCCGCGGTGGCGGGGCGTCCGGGTTCCCTGGTGGTTCCCCGATGGTGAAGGCGACGAGGGGTGGTGGTGCGTCTTCGCGGTAGACCCGCCCTGTCGGTGAGGTCCACACGAGGCGCCCGCCGGGGAGTTGTCGAAGTTGCCACCGGGTGTGGTGTTTGACGTCGTGGTGTCTCTTGCACAGGTGCGCGAGGTTGCACACGTGGGTCGCCCCGCCGTCGGATGCTGCGGTGGTGTGGTCGATTTCGCAGCGGATGGCGGGTTGCCGGCATCCGGGGAATCGGCAGTGCCGGTCCCGCGCTCGCAGCAGCCGGATCATCGCGGCGGTGGGCCGGTAGGAGTCGCATTCGAGCACGGTGCCGGTGACGGGGTGGGTGAGGAGGCGGTCCCAGGAGGTGCTGTTCCCGGCGAGCTCCCTTGCCGTAGCTGCGTCGATGGGGGAGCGGCCGACGAGATCGGCTGGCCCGTCGTCTTGTCCGATGAGCGTCAGCGCGGACACCGCGACCTGCACATGCGCACGGATCGCTCCGAGGGTCCCTTCCCCGTCGCCGGTGGCGGTGGGGTCGAGGGCGGGTGTGCCGGCGAGGAGAAGGTCGGAGAACACGTCTGCACGGACCTGATCGATGGTGCGTGTGTCACCCGCGAACGACGACCCGTCGCCGGCCGTCCCGAACAAGTCCCCGTCGCCGGCCTCATCCGCGCCATCCGCCGCGTCCGCGGCCTCCACGTGGGGCCGGGCGTTGATGATCTCTCGCGCCTGCCGGGTCAGCCGGTCGACGATTCCGTCGGCGATGACGGTGGGGAGTGTTGCGATCAGGTCGGACATCCCGTCCGGCCCCGCCTGGGCGCGGACGCAGCGCCCTGCTGCGGCTTCTTCGTGGCGTTCGATGAACGTGCGCGGGTGCAGGCGCTGCGCGAGGAACTCCAAGGAGGCCCGCACCCGGTTCGGCGTCTCACTCTCGCACTTCTCGATCGCGACCCGCTCGAACTCCTCCCGGGTGTCGGCGGGGATGATGCATCCCACGTCCTGAATCACGCGCACGTGCCCCCGCACGATCCGCCCCGCCTCCCAGGCAGCGAGGGTCAGCGGGTAGTTCTCCACGAGGTCTCGGGCTTCGTCGATCCGCCGCTGCAGCGTCCGGTCGGTGGCCACGAACACCCCGGCCAGTTCAGCGGCGATGCCACGTAACGCCATTTCGCGTGCCTTCACCCTCTCCGAAGCGCCCGCCGTCTGCGTCTCGGCAAGCCGACCGGCCGCGGCGAGCACCCGTACTTCGTAGATCTGCGCAGCGCGTCCCGCATCCGCAGCCGTCTCGGCGTCCGCGACGAGTTGGGCGAGGGCGTCCATGTCGCCGTCGCTTCCCATCCCGCTGCCCGGTCCCCCGTTCGAATGCATGTTCGAATCTTGCCATAGACCTCCGACATCGGCCCACGACTTTCCACAGCCTCGGCTTGGCCGATTCGAGTCCACCAGTGAGCGCGAATTCCGCGCGCCCGCGCCCGCGCCCGCACCGCAGCGGCCCGGCAAGCTCGCCGCTTCTCGCCACTTCCCGCGAGCTCATCCGCCGCGCCAGTCGCGCCCGCATCCACATCCGCATCCGCATCCGCATCCGCATCCGCTCGGCCGCGATCAGCGAAGCGCGCGTTCTCTAGTCCCAGCGCTCGATGACCGAGAGGTCGTCGCCCACCGAGCCGGCGCGTCGAGCCTCGGCGACCAGCACGAGGGATGCCGGGCTGTCGACGGCATGAAGGGCACACGGACCGACCGTGCGCTCCCAATCGTCGGCGAAGGCCCGCACCCGAGCCGCGGCGAGACCGAACGCGGCCGGCACCGGCAGGAACAGCGACCGTCCCGCGCTGCCCGACCGCCGCGCGTCCCGCGGGCCCGCCGCGCGCCGCAGCAGCCAGCGGACGAGCGGGGAACGACCTCCGGCATCGACCTGCAGCAGGAAGCGCGGGGTGCGGACCGGGCCGATCAGCTCCGACATCGTCGCAGCGAACACGCGCTGCTCCTCGAGCGAAGCGCGCCTCAACCTGATGTCGATCTTCCGGATGCCGCCACGCGCCGCCGGCGAACCCGAACCGAAACCCGAACCCGAACCCGAACCCGAACCCGAACCCGAACCCGAACCCGAACCCGAACCCGAACCCGAACCCGAACCCGGCCCGCTGGGCCCGTCCGACCCACCTGATCCGCTCGACCCGCCCCGAGCCGCCGGTGAGGCGCCAGCGACCTCCGGCACCGCATCGGCGCCGACACGGCCCGACCGCTGCAGCGCGGCCACGACGACCAGCGCGATGCGGCGGTAGAGCTCGGCCGCATCGGCGTGCGCCCTCCGCGACCGCAGCCACGTGCGCGCGACAGGACCACCTGCCGTGACCGCGCCCGTGAGCAGGAGCGAGCCGGCCACGATGGCCCAGATCGCCGCAGCTCCCGCCCCGCCCGCCGCAGCTCCCGCCCCGCCTGCCGCAGCTCCCGCACCGGCGACCAGGAGGGTGACCGCCGCGGCCGTGACGACACCCGCCGCGGCGACGGCTCGCGCGAGCACGGCATCCGCCCGTCGGCGCGTGCGGAACACCGGCTCGCTCCGGGGTCGCACGACGATCGAGTCGACCGACTCGCGGTCGGCGTAGGGCTCGCCCACGCGCCACCGCTCGCGGGTGCGCTCCCGCGGCTCGATGACGGTCAGGTCATTCAGCGCCTCTGCAGACGGGCGGTCGACCGACGCCAGCAGGCGCCGCTGCTCGGCGACGAGCGCGCACGAAAGCCCGCGTGCGATGCGCTCGGGGTCGTCCCGTTGGACACCCCAGAGTCGTTCGTGCTTGCGCCGCAGACGCGCCAGATCGGGTGCCGCGTCGATCGGTGAGGACGGGGGTAGCAGTGCTGTGACCGTCCAGATGTGCGCGACCTTCTCGGCCCAGCCGGGATCGAGGCGCAGCGCGCGACCGCGCAGCTGCTGAGTCGCCGAGGGCGTCGCCACCGACGAGAGATCGACGAGAGTGTTGACCGCGGGACAGTCCCACCCCTCGCCGAACAGACCGCGCGTCCCGACCACCACGTCGATCTCGCCCCGGGCCAGGAGCACCGCCGCGGCCCGTACGAACCCCGCAGCGCCCACGCCCGCTGCGGACAACTCGGAGACTCCGGGTTCGTCCGCCACCGCGCTCGCCACGACCTCGGTTCCCAGAACCGTCGACCACGCGGGGATCAGCGACTCGGCGTATCGCGTCGCGACGCGCGTCGTCGATCCGGTGATCAGGACGCCGCGCAGGTCCGCGGTCGCGGCATCCGCGGCGAGCACGGAGAAGGTGCGCAGCGCCCCGGCCCGACCGATCAGGCCGCCGTGTCGGTTGCCGTGCTGGCTGAAATCCGTCACGACGAGAGCGCGCAGCCGAGCGCCGAGCCGGTCGCGTTCGAGCCGCAGGATGTCGCAGACGGCGCGGTCCTTCGACAGCGACGACGCCAGCATCGTGTCGATCGGATCGCGCGTGCTTCGCAGTCCCCGGTCGGTGAGGGCGAAGCCGAAGTCTGCGAGGGTCGACCGGATCCGCTCCCACCGGTCGTGGGCGGACGCGTCGGGCAGCACGCGGTCGAGCGCGAACCGACCGAGCAGGCGGAGGGACTCCTCGGTCGTCGGCGGGCGGCGGGCCGGCGCCGGCAGGTGCGCGATGAGCGGATGGTCGGGGTGCACGGTCGTGAGCATGGCCGCTGCCGCCTCGGCGCCGGCGAAGTCATCGGCGAACGCGAGCGACAGCCGCGCGTCGACATCCTCGGCCGAGTCGTGCGGCTCCCGTGCGGGCGGTGGTGTCAGCGCCGAGGCGGGCGCCGCATCCGCACTTGCATCCGCCGCCGTCGCCCCGGTCGTCGTCTCGGGAACGGCATCCCGCGCCGGCGGCTGCAACGTCTCGAGCAGGTAGCGCGCGCCGTCGTCGTGCGAGAACGTCGAACGGAGGAGAACCGTGAGGGCGGTCGCGGCGCCGGAGAGGAAGGCCAGTTCGTCCGCCGTCGGCTCGACGAACCGCACGTGCTCGCGGTAGGGAGCCAGGTTCCCCTCGCGAACGACGGCCGGCACCGGCACCTCGTAGTCGACGTCGCCGAGGAGGGACGTGTAGTTGTCGTAGGCATCACCGTCGTCCGGCGAGGGGAGGGTCGCCGTCAAACCGACCACGAGCGGGGTGCGCCCGGCGGTGCGCAGACGCGCGACGAGGGCCGCGACGACGAGGGCCCAGTGATCGAGCAGGTGATGGCATTCGTCGAGCACGATCGTCTCGACGCCGTGCGCGACGAGACGTTCGATGAGCGCACGGGCGTTCGGATGCAGCGCCCGCTCGAGCGCATCCGGATCCTCATGCGCGATGCGCCGTCGCAGCGTCCGGGACCGGCGTGCGATTCCGGACGCGTAGGCGCGGCCGTTCCCGTCGCGCAGACCGTCGAGCCAGGCGGATGCCGCATCCGGGGACCGTCCGTCCTGCTCGAGCTCTCGCAGCCAGCGCTCGTGAGCGAGCGTGGCGAGCGGATTATCGCCGTCGAGCACGCTCACGACCTGGTACGTCAGCGCGGTCAGCTCGCCGGGAGAGGCGCCATCGGTGGAGACGTCGTCGTCAGCGGTGGCGAGACGGCGGGCCGCGTCTGCCCACTGGTCGCGGATCGTGACCGTCGGCGCGAGCACGAGAGTCCTGGTCCCGCGTCGCATGGCGAGCAGAAGGCCGAGCAGCGTCTTGCCCGAGCCCGGCGGAGCGACGATGTGCAGCGGGCCCGCGGCCTCGACATCGACGCGTTCGAGCACATCGGCTTGATACCGTCGCAGCCGTCCATCGAAGCGCCATCGCCGCAGCGGCGCCTCGACCTCCGACGACATAGCGGCAGTATCTCAGACCGGGTGGAGGCGGCATCCGGCGGCGTCTCCGGGCAACCCGACTCCGGCCCAGGCGGCACGCCGCCGCGTGCTAGACTGCCTGTTTGTCTGCGCGCACTCCAGCACGCAGTACGTACCCACTCCCCATCGCAGGCCCGAAACGGCCGGATGAGGCGCGGGTGCAGACAAGGGATCTTGGGTGGCACCGTCCGGTGTCACGGTACTAAGGAGAATCACTATGGCAGCAGTGTGCCAGGTGACCGGAGCAATTCCCGGCTTCGGTCACAGCATCTCGCACTCGCACCGCCGGACGAAGCGTCGCTTCGACCCGAACGTGCAGAAGAAGACCTACTACGTTCCTTCGCTTGGTCGCAAGATCACGCTGAACGTCTCGGCTAAGGGCATCAAGGTCATCGACGCCCGCGGCATCGAGTCGGTCGTGAAGGACCTCATCGCGAAGGGTGTGAAGCTCTAATGGCGAAGAAGGCTCAGGACGTCCGTCCGATCATCAAGCTCCGTTCGACCGCCGGTACGGGGTACACCTACGTGACGCGCAAGAACCGTCGCAACAACCCCGACCGCATCGTGCTGAAGAAGTACGACCCGGTGATCCGCAAGCACGTCGAATTCCGAGAGGAGCGCTGATCTCATGGCTAAGAAGAGCAAGATCGCGCGCAACAACCAGCGTGAAGAGGTCGTCGCCCGCTACGCCGAGAAGCGTGCCGAGCTGAAGAAGACCCTCGTCGACCCGAACGCGACCGACGAGGCCCGCGAGGCCGCCCGCGTCGGCCTGCAGAAGCTGCCGCGCAACGCGTCGCCGGTTCGCGTCCGCAAGCGCGACGCCATCGATGGTCGCCCCCGTGGCCACCTCTCGAAGTTCGGCATCTCGCGTGTTCGCTTCCGCGACATGGCGCACAAGGGCGAGCTGCCCGGTGTGACCAAGTCGAGCTGGTAAGCCAGCCCGCGTCGAGCAAGTCGAGCTGGTAAGCCAGCCCGCGTCACAGCACCGAAACCCCCGTTCCGAGTTCTCTCGGGGCGGGGGTTTCGCCTTTCCCGGCGTCAGGCGCGCACGAGCTCCAACCCGGCCGCCCCGAGGTCGGCTGCGGCGGCGTCGGAAAGGCCCGCGTCGGTGATCACGGTGCCGAGCTCGTCGAGGCGCAACGCGCGGTACTTCGCGAAGCGGCCGTACTTCGAACTGTCGGCCATGAGCACCGCCCGCTCGGCTGATTCCACCGCCGCGCGCTTCGCCTCGATCTTGGCCTCGACCGGGGTCGTGACGCCGTGGCTGAGGTCCCAGGAGCTCGACGAGATGAACGCCAGGTCGAGCGACAGCTCGGCGAGCGAGAGGCGGGTGAGCCGGCCGATCGTCGAGAGGTTGGTCTTGTCGACACGTCCCCCGACGCAGATCAGGTCGACGCTCGGGTGATCGAGGAAGGTCTGCACCGTGGCGAGGTCGTTCGAGACGACGGTCAGGTCGACGACGTGGTCGAGGTGCGGCCGCATCGCCTGGACGGTCGTCCCGGCGTCGAGGTACACGGTCATCGTGTCGCGCACGAGGCCGGCTGCCGCGCGCGCGATCGCGGACTTCTCGGCGACGTCGGTGGCCGCCTTCTCGGCGCGCGGCGGCTCGGACAGCAGGCGTGGCGCGAGCTTGACGCCACCCGTCGTGGAGTGAGCCAGGCCCTGCTCCTCGAGCGCGGCGACGTCGCGCCGCACGGTCATCTGGCTGACGCCGAGCAGGTCGCTGAGCTGACGGAAGCTGAGCACGCGTTCGCGGTGCAGGTGCTGGACGATGATCGCCCGCCGCTGGTCGGGGATCATCGGAGCCGCATCCGTCATCGGCGCCCCTTCTGTCGGCATCAGCCTACTGATGTGCGTCGCCGGTCCACGGCATGTTCCAGCGCTGTGTGATGGCCGCGACCTGCTCGGCGGCGATGAGGCGGCGCGGTGCTCCCTGCGTCATGAGGGCGATCCGGCACGCCTCCTCGAGCTCGATCGTGCTGTCGACCGCCGTGGCGGCATCCTCCCCGCTCACGACCGCGCCGTGGTTGGCGAGGAGCGCGGCGCGGAACGGATGCGGGCTGCCGGTGATGAGCTCTCCCATGGCGGGGTCGCCCGGGGCGACGAAGTCGAGCAGCGGAGTCTGCCCGACCCGCATCAGCGCGTAGGGGGTGAGGGGCGGGACCGCGCTGTGCGCCGACCACGGCTCGAGGCACGACAGAGCGACCGCCGAGGGGGAGTGCACGTGGACCACGGCGGTGTGGTCGGGGTTCTTCGCGTACAGGGCGAGGTGGAGCGACACCTCTTTCGACGGACGGGCGCCGGCGAGATGCCGACCGTCGAGGGAGAGCTCCGCGAGATCGGTCGGGAGAAGTGCTCCCAGGCGGGAGCCGGTGCCCGACATGAGCACACGGTCGCCGGTGCGGATGCTGACATTGCCGGAGCTGCCGGGGCTCAGGCCGGCCTCGACGAGTGCCCGGCCGGCTTCGATCAGCTCGTCGACCGCGCTCACGCGAGGACCCCCCACGCCGCGGTGAACAAGTCGTCGGCTCCGAAGTTGCCGCTCTTCAGCGCCAAAGCCACACGCCGCCCGTCGGCCGTCGACGCGCCGCTCCAGCACACGCCGGGGGCGAGCTGTGGTCCGATCTCCAGCAGCGAGACACCGAGCCGCTGGACGACCGCGCCGCTGGTCTCGCCGCCCGCGACGATCACCCGGTGCACGTCTTCGCTGGCGACGAGCTGCGACACGACCGACGCGAGCACGTCCTCGACGGCGGTCGACACGTCGGCCGACCCGACCCGGATGTCCGCCAGCTCGCCGACCGAGTAGATGACGGGCACGGCATCCGCGGACAGTCCGCGCACCCACGCCGCGAGGGCGGCGGCCTCGTCGTCGGGGTGAGCGACGGCGCGGTCGAGGTCGACACGCCTCAGGTCGGCTCCCGCCGCCTCGGCGTGCGCGAGCTGGGCCCGGGTCTTGCGCGACGCCGAGCCGCACACGACGAGTCGTCCCGGACCGATCGGGTCCAGGGTGCCGGCGACGGCTCCCGCCGGTGCGTCGATGCCGGCCGCGAGCGCGGCCCCGCCCGAGAGGACCCGCAGGTGGGAGGACGCGGCGGCGATCGCGTCGAGGTCGGCGTCGGTGACGGCGTCCACGATCAGGTAGCCGGGCTGCGCCGCGTCGATGGCCGCGCGCAGCGGCGTGACGCCTTCGCGGACCACTCGCAGCGGGATCTCGGTGATGGCGGCGTCGGTCTGCGGGGCGAGGATGTCACGCAGGCGGGACCTCGTCATGGGGGTCAGGGGGTGGTGCCGCATCGACGAGTCCTCGAGGAGGTCGTCGCCGACGTAGAGCAGCCCGTCGCGGACCGTGCGACCGTTCGCGGGGAACGAGGGGACGACGACCGTGCGGTCGGCCCGCACGCGGCCGAGCACGGCGTCCAGGACCGGGCCGATGTTGCCCTCATCGGTGGAGTCGAACGTCGAGCAGTACTTCACGTAGAGACGTTCGGCTCCGGCGTCGACAAGACGCTCGACAGCCCGCAGCGACGCCGCGACGGCGTCGGCCGCCGGTGCGGTGCGGGTCTTGAGCGCGACGACGACAGCGTCGGCGTCGGCGAGAAGGGCGGGATCGACGGGGCGGTCCTCGATCACGACGGCGGCCCGCATCCCACGTTCGCGGAGAGTCGTGGCCAGGTCTGTCGCGCCAGTGAAGTCGTCGGCGACGGCGCCGATGTGCATGGGAAACCTCTTCGTTCGAGTTCGGCCGGTCGGGGGTTGCGGTCGTCTCCGGGGAGTGACCTCTCCAGTGTATGTGACGATTTGAGATGATTTTTGACAATCTGTGAGAAGCCGTTACAGTTGCAGGCGCTCCCCGAGGTCCATGCCGGATCCTCGACAACTCTCGACGATGAAACAGGAACAACGGTGATCCAGAGCCCGGCCACCCGCCGCACGGCCGTCATCCGCATCGCCCTCACCGGCGCCAACGGCGGATACGGGCGCACCCTCCTCGACCAGCTGCGACGCCTGCCCGACATGGTCGCGGCCCAGTTGGTCGACCCCGATGTCGACGGTGTCGTGCGCATGCTGACCGATCTCGGCGTGAACGAGGACGGCTTCGTGCGCGCAGCATCCGCCGCCGAGGCATCCGCCGCCGTCGAGGCGGGCAAGATCGCCGTCATCGCGGACGGGGCCCACCTGGCATGGAGCCACGCTGACGTCCTCGTCGAGGCGACGGGACGCATCGAGGCCGGGCACGCGTACGCCGACACCGCCCTCGATTCCGGCACCCACGTCGTGATGGTCAGCAAGGAGATCGAGTCGGTGGCCGGCGTCGCGCTCAGCGCCAAGGCGCGCGAGCGGGGCCTGCGGTACCTCCCCGGCGACGGCGACCAGCCCGCCAACCTGATCCGTCTCGTCGCGTGGGTGCTCGCCGCCGGGTTCGACATCGTCGCGCTCGGCAAGTCGGGTGAGTACGACCTCGTGTTCGACCCGGCGACGGGAGTCGTCGAGCAGAACGGCGTCGAGGTCGCGGCCCCGGCTCTCGCGCACCTGCTCGACCTCGGCGACGACCTCACCGCGACGCTCGCCGCACGCGCGGCGGCCGTCGCCGACCTCAAGCGTGCCGCGGCCGCCGATTCCTGCGAGATGAACGTCGTCTCGCTGTACACCGGTGCGGTCGCCGACGTCGAGGCGATGCACTACCCGGTCGCTCGCCCCGACGAGCTGGCCGACATCTACGCGGAGCGCACCGACGGCGGCATCCTCGGGTCGACGGGCGTGATCGACGTCTTCTCGATGCTGCGCCTGCCCGGCGAGGCGAGCTTCGCCGGCGGGGTGTTCGTGATCGTGCGCACCGGCGACGACGTGACCTGGGACATCCTGCGCGGCAAGGGCCACGTGGTGAGCCGCAACGGCCGCTACGCCTGCATCTACTGGCCGTATCACTTCATGGGGATCGAGACCCCGCTCACGGTGGCCGCCGCCGTCGACGGAACCGCCTCGACGCCCGCGCCGCGGCAGCACACCCTCCTGGCTGCGCGGGCGACGGCGGACCTCACCGCGGAAACGGAGTTCCGCGTCGAAGGGCATCACCATGAGATCGCCGGTGTCGCGCCGGTGATCGTCGCCCCCGACGCGGGCGAGATCGCCCCCTATTACCTGCTGTCCGGCGCGCGGCTGCGCCGCGACATCCCCGCGGGCTCGCTCGTGACGCTCGCGGACCTCGACGGTGTGCCCGCAGCGGCGCTCGCCGCCTATCGCACCGGCCTCGCGCTCGGCCGCTGACCCACCCGATTCCGACTACCTGGAGATCAACGTTGATGCACCGTGACCTGACCGTCCGTCCGATCGTGGGAGGGATGTCCGCATGACCGTGGAGATCATCGCCCTCATCGTCCTCGTCGCCGTCTTCGCCATCTCGGCGATCCGCAACGTGCACATGGGCGCGCTCGCCCTCGTCGCCGCCGTCCTCGTCGGGGTGCTGCTCGTCGGTGAACCCCTCGACGACGTCCTCGGCGGCTTCCCCGTCGACGCGCTGCTGATCCTCCTCGGGATCACCTACCTGTTCGGCATCGCGCGGACGGTCGGCGCGATCGACTGGCTCGTCGACCGGTCGGTCCGTCTCATCGGGGATCGGGTCGCCCTCATCCCGTGGGCAATGCTGGTCGTCGGCACGCTCGTGGCCTGCCTCGGCACGTCCCACGCGGCGTTCACGATCGTGCCGATCGCCATGAGCTTGGCGCACAAGCACCGCATCCACACGACGATGATGGGCATCGTCATGAGCTCCGCCATCGTCGGCGGCGCCCTGGCCCCGACCAGCATCGTCGGCATCACCGTCATGACCGTCGCGAACTCCGCTGAGATCCCGTACAACGCCGGCCTCATGTTCGCCCTGTCGATCGGCGTCAATGCCCTCGTCGTGCTCGTCGCCTTCTTCATGTTCGGCGGGCGCGAGCTGATCGCACGCGGTCGTGCGGCCAAGGCCGCGCGCACCTCGGGCGGCGGAGCCTCGCTCGGCGGCCGCGTCGGCGGGAGCGGCGTCACGGGCGTCCTTCCCCAGACCGCGACGCAGAAGCTCACCGGCTACCAGCTGTTGACGCTGATCTCGATCCCCGTCCTCGTCATCGCCTTCTTCACGCTGACGATCAACGACGTCGACCTCAACCTCGGCGCCGTCGCGCTGACGATCGCCGTCCTGCTCGCCTTCATCAACCCGAAGGTCGGCCGCGAGGCGCTGAGCAAGGTCGACTGGGGCACCATCCTGCTGCTGGGCGGCATCATCACCTACGTCGGCGTGCTCACCCGCCTCGGCGCCATCGATCAGCTCGGCGAAGCCGCGCGTTCGGTGAGCGTCCCGATCATCGCGGCCGTCGTCCTGTGCGTGATCGCCGCGCTGGTCTCGGCGTTCGCCTCGACCATCGGCATCATCGGAGCGCTCGTCCCGCTCGCCGTCCCGCTGCTCGTTCCCGGCGGCGGGCTCGAGATGACCGGGTTCATCTATGCGCTGGCGATCTCGGCGTCGCTCGTGGACTGCGCGCCCTTCGGCACGACGGGAGCGACGATCGTCGCGTCGGGCCCGGAGGAGGACCGGCCCCGGCTGTACCGGCACCTGATGATCTGGGGCCTCTCCATGGTGCTCATCGGCCCCGCGATCACCATCCTGCTCTTCGTGGTGCCCTTCCTCGGGGCCTGACGCCGGCGACGAAGCCCCCATCCCGATCCGTCGGGGTGGGGGCTTCGGGCTGTTCGAGCCGGCCCGACGCGCGCTGAGCCTGTGAACGGGACGACGGTCGCCGGACACCACTGCTACACCGTGCGCATCCTCTTCGCAGGGGGATGCGCAGCGTCGGCATTCCCCCGTAGCGTCGAAGGATGGACCCCAGCTCGATGATCATGGGCGGCGCCATCGCGTCCATCATGTGGATCGCGTTCGTACCGTGGGCGAAGCTGCGGCGCTTGCGCGAACTCGACGACCGCGCCGACCGCGCCGACGAACCGAACGGAGACTGAGCATGCCGCTGGACCCGTTCTTCGCCGAGCGGCTGCGTACGCACCGCCGCTACCTCCTGCGACAGGCCTGGAAATCGGTCACGTCGGCGGTCGCCGAGCGGATGCCGCGGCCCGCCCGCGCTCCGGCCGCCGACGGCGTCCCGGGTGCGGTCTCCGCGACGCCCGCTCAGCCGGCCGCCGAGTCCTCTGCCCAGCTGGCCGCCGAGTCCTCTGCCCGGCCGGCCGCCGAGTCCTCTGCCCGGCCGGCCGCCGACACCGCGAAGCCACCCGCCAAGCGGCCGCTCACCCCGCGCGAACGGCACCGCAAGGCCGCGTTGTCGTGGGACCGTCAGGAGCTGCGCACCGTCGGCACCCCCGGCCCGCCCATCGCGACGACCGAGCACCGCGTGCCGGTGCCCGGCTATCCCGACGTGCGCGTGCGCGTCTACCGTCCGAGCACCCTCGTCGACGGCGTTCCCGCCCCCGCGTGCCTGGTGCTCGGCGGCGGAGCGTTCCGCATCGGTGGCATCGACTACCCGACGGCGGATGCCGCGTGCCGGCGCCGTGCCGAGGCATCCGGTGTCGTGCTCGTCGCGGTCGACTACTCCCTCGCCCCCGAGCATCGCTACCCGACCCAGATCGAGCAGGCGTACGCGGCCTGGGAGTGGCTGCACGACGAGGCTGACGCGCTCGGAATCGACCCGGAGCGCGTCGGCATCTCGGGGTCCTCCGCCGGCGGCAACCTGGCGGCTGTGCTGACCCTGATGAATCGCGATCGCGCGCGACTGCCCGTGGCGGTCCAGATCCTCGAGGTGCCGGTGACCGACCTCACCGGGCGTCGGATCGATCTGCGGGCGACGTACGCGCTCGGCATCCCCGCGTTCATCGCTCTGCGTGAGCTCGTCTCCGTCGCCCGGACCTACCTCGGCGACCGGACGCGCGCCCGCGAGTCGTATGCGTCGCCCATGCGCGCTGATTCGCTCGCCGACCTGCCGCCCGCCGTGGTGCTGACCGCGGAGTACGACCCGCTGCGCGGCGACGGCACCGCCTATGCGGCGAGGCTCCGGCGGGCCGGTGTGGATGCCAGCGCAACCCGCTATCTCGGCGTGACCCACGACACCCCCATCTACGTCGGAGCGCTGCCCGCCGCCCGCCGCTGGGAGGCCGAGGTCGTCGCGGCACTGCGCCGGATCTGAGCCGCGGAGCCGTCACATCCGTCCCACCCGCCCCGAAAACGGGCGACACGCCGGGTGAAAGCGCCGTCCGAAGCCGGGAAATCCGCGAAATTCCGCGGAATCCGCGTATATTCGGGACCGGTCGAACGACCAACCGCGGGACGCGAGTCCCTCGGGAACCACCCAAGCTGTCGGCGGCGCGTCCGTCGTCCGCCGTCTGGAGGACAACCCTATGGCTGACAAGTCCATCACCAAGACCGAGCTCGTCGCGAGCATCGCCAGCGCCACCGGTCAGAGCCAGGCCGCCGTCTCCGGCGTTCTCGACTCGCTCTTCACGACCGTCTCCGAGGCCGTCGCCAAGGGCAGCAAGGTCTCGATCCCGGGCTGGATCGCCTTCGAGCAGGTCGACACCGCCGCGCGCACCGGCCGCAACCCGCAGACCGGCGAGGAGATCAAGATCGCCGCGGGCAAGCGCGTCAAGGTGACCGCCGGCTCGAAGCTGAAGGCTGCCGTCAAGTAATCGACGACGATTCACCGGAGGGGGATGCCGTACGGCATCCCCCTCCGTCGTGGCCCGCCCCCCCCCCCCCCCCCCGCCCCCCCCCCCCCCCCCCCCCCCGCCCCG
>NZ_JBNAFI010000003.1:257290-468646 GCF_049707515.1 Microbacterium arborescens
TGTATTGGTGACGGCGGTTTATTTGTTTTTGGCTGCTTTAATGTATAGCAGTATTTTCCCGGGTTGGGGTTTGCGTTCCGGAACCCCCCTCCGTCGTCCCCGCCCCGCCCCGCCCCCCGCCCCACCCCCCCACCCCCGCCCCGCCCCCCGCCCCGCGAGGTCCCAGTTGGGCCGGAAACCCGGCCCGCATACCCGGCCGAAGTGGGACCTCACGGCTCCGACCTCCCGGGGCAGCGGGCCGCCGTAGGCTTGTCGGGTGGAATCCCGAGCGCAGCGCCTCGCCGGACCGGCGATCCTCGCTGTGTCGGCTGTCATCGTCGTCCTCATCGGCCTCGCGGCCGGTGGTGGGGCGGCTCCGCTGCAGCTGCTCGACCCGGGCCCCGTCGTGCGGTGGGGTCTGCCGGTCATCAAGCTGATCGTCAACCTGTCGGCGGCCGGCATGGTCGGATCCCTCGTCGTGGCGCTCTTCGCCCTGCGTGCGGGGGAGCGGCCCTTCGACACCGCCCTCGACACCGCGTCGATCTCGGCGGCGGTGTTCACCGTCGCCAGCGCTGCGACCGCGTTCTTCACCTTCCTCAACCTTCTCGGCGCGGCCCCGAGTGCGAGTGCCGAGTTCGGCCAGCAGCTCGGCCGGTTCCTCGTCGACACCGAGGCCGGGCGCGCGTGGCTGCTGACCACGATCGCGGGCGCGGTGCTGACGGTGCTCACCTTCGCGGTGCGCGGGTGGACCTCGACGCTCATCGTGGCGGTGCTGGCAGCGGCATCCCTCGTCCCGATGGCGACGCAGGGGCACTCGGGCGAGGAGGCGAATCACAACATCGCCGTCACCGCCCTCGCGCTGCACATCGTCGCCGCGGCGGTCTGGCTCGGCGGGCTCCTGCTGCTCGTGATCATCCGACCGGTGGTGGCGCGCGCGGACATGGTCGCGGTCGTCTCGCGGTACTCGAGCATCGCCCTCGCGGCGTTCATCGTCGTCGCGGTCTCGGGTACGGTCCGTGCCGCGCTCGGCGTCCTCTCGCCCGAGAACCTGCTCTCGCCCTACGGTGCACTGCTGCTGGTCAAGGTCGTCGCTCTCATCGCGATGGGGGTTCTGGGCGCCTCGTATCGCGGCCGGCTCATCACGAAGCTCGCCTCGTCGGGAGCGGCCCGGGTCTTCTGGCTGCTCGTCACCGTCGAGATCGTCTTCATGGGGATCGCCAGCGGTGCCGCCGCCGCACTCGCCCGCACGCCCCCGCCCGTCGACACCTCCCTCCCCGAAGAGCTGACGCCGGCTCAGGTCCTGACCGGGTCGGTGCTGCCGCCCGAGCTGACGATCGCCCGCTGGTTCACGACGTGGGATGTCGACCTGCTGTGGGTCTTCGCCGCCGGCTTCGGCCTGTTCTTCTACCTCGCGGGCGTCCGGCGCCTGCGGCGACGCGGCGACCGGTGGCCGCTCTACCGCACGGCGCTGTGGGTGTTCGGTCTGCTTCTGCTGCTCTGGGTGACCTGCGGTCCCATCAACGCCTACCAGGACTACCTGTTCAGCCTGCACATGGTGGGGCACATGCTCTTGTCGATGGCGATTCCGCTCTGCCTCGTCGCGGGAGCGCCGGTGACACTCGCCGCACGCGCCATCCGCAAGCGCGACGACGGTACCCGCGGCGGACGCGAGTGGATCCTCTGGGCCGTGCACACCCCGTTCTCGCGCGTCGTGACGCACCCCGCCTTCGCGTCGATCATGTTCATCGGGTCGCTCTGGGTCTTCTACTACACCGACCTGTTCCGGTGGTCGCTCTACGACCACATCGGCCACGAGTGGATGGTCGTCCACTTCCTGATCTCCGGGTACCTGTTCGTCCTGTCGCTCATCGGCATCGATCCGGTGCCCTACCGCCTGCCGTATCCGTTCCGGCTGCTCACGCTCATCGCCGTGATGGCGATGCACGCCTTCTTCGGCATCGCCATCATGATGTCGTCGGGCCTGTTCGCCGCGGAGTGGTTCGGCTCGATGGGCCGCACCTGGGGAGCCACCCCGCTCGAGGATCAGTACAGCGGCGGCGGCGTCGCGTGGTCGGTCGGTGAGATCCCCACGCTCATCCTCGCGATCACGGTCGCCATCCAGTGGAGCCGTTCGGACGATCGGATGCAGCGCCGCCGCGACCGTCAGGTCGACCGCGCGGGCGACGTCGAGCTCGACGAGTACAACGACCGCCTCGCCGAGCTGGCGCGCCGCGACGCCGCGCGCAGCTGAGGTCGCGCTCGGACCTGCCGCGTGGAGGGCCGGTGCGGGGGATGAGGATGCTCAGCCCTGGTCGGCGGACACCTGGATGGATGCCGTGCCGTCGGGCAGGATCGTGATGTTGCCGGTCAGGAAGAACTCCACGTCCTCCGACACTTCGTTCAGGCGTCCGTCGTAGATCGACCGGATGTCGACGTCGATGTGCGCGACGGCGCGAGTGCTCGGGATCGCCCACTGAGCCCCATCGGGAACGACCTCGATCTCGGGGTTCTGCGCGATCGACCACTGGGGGACGCCCTCGACCCGATTGCGCACGAAGTATCCGAACGGACACCCGGTCGGCTGAAGCACCTGCTGCGTCGCGCACGAGGCGAGGAACTCATCGACCCGGTCCTGGACCACCTCGACGAACTCCGGCGTGGGCTGCGTCTGGAGATCGACCGGGACCGACTTCTGCGGGGCATCGGAGAGGACTGCCACCCCCGGCGTCGTCGCGGTGGCGGTGTCGACGGCGATCGAGTACGCGCCGGGCGAGAAGACGAGCATCGAGACGGGGACGAGCGGATCGGCATCCACCCCGTCGGGTGCGACCTGCCGCGTGTCGAGCTCGAAGCCGTTCACCGAGAAGCGGGTCGCGCCGCGCACCGTCAGGTCGATCGCCGAAAGCGGGCTGCGGGCGAAGCGCCACGCCGGGGCGACCCCGATCCAGCCGTCCTGCTCGACGTCGAACTGCGTGCGGCCGCGGTGGCCGTTCGCGAGATAGGTGACGGTGATCTCGGTCACATCTCCGCGCACGCGCTCGCCGATGACCGAGACCTCCGAGAGCGGGGCGAGGGTGGCGCGCCGCAGCAGCACCTCCGAGGCCGTCGCCGGCAGCTCCGCCGCGGCGAGCTCCGCCGAATCCATCGCCACTCCCGGCAGGCGGAGCGCATCGGCGGCGCTGCCGCTGCTCAGCAGCGACAGGTAGCGCTCGACGAACGCGGCGGGACTGTAGAGGGTCCGGTACACCGCGACGCCGCCGACGCCGAGAGCCCCGAGGGCGAGCACGGACAGGATGCCGATGGCGGTGAGTTCGAGGGCGAGGCGACGCCGACCCCGTTCGCTCCGCCTGCCCCCGGGGGCGGGCCGCCCCGGTGTGCCGGGCGCGCGCGACGGCTCGCCGACCGCGGCATCCTGCGTCGTCTGCGCCTCCTGCACAGCACAAGTCTAGGAAGGCTCGGCTGTGGCTACCATGAATCGGTGACCTTGCCCCCTCTCTCCGCAGAGCAGGAGGCACTGTTCCGTCGCATCGAGACGACGCGCGACCACGTCTTCGTGACCGGACGTGCCGGCACCGGCAAGTCGACGCTGCTGCAGCACCTCGCGTGGAACACCGACAAGCAGATCGCGATCTGCGCGCCGACGGGAGTCGCCGCGCTCAATGTCGAGGGCCAGACGATCCACTCGCTCTTCCGCCTGCCGATCGGCCTCGTCGCCGACAGCGAGCTGGAGCAGTCCGAAGCGACCCGGCGCATCCTCAACGCGATCGACACGCTCGTGATCGACGAGATCTCGATGGTGAACGCGGATGTCATGGATGCCATCGACCGGTCGCTGCGCCAGGCGCGGCGGCGCCGCTCCGAGGCGTTCGGCGGAGTGCAGGTCGTGATGTTCGGCGACCCCTATCAGCTCTCGCCGGTGCCGCCGCGGGGCGATGAGCTCAAGTACATCCGCGACCACTACCGCTCGTTCTGGTTCTTCGACGCGCAGGTGTGGGCGGGGCCGAAGGCCGATGCCGGGGCGATCCGCTCGGACGGACTGCTCGATCTCGGACGTGTCGGAGCCCCGCTGCACATCGCGGAGCTCGGCGAGATCCACCGCCAGGCGGATGCGGGCTTCAAGGAGATGCTCAACGCCGTCCGCTACGGCGTCGTCACCGCCGACATCGCCGCGGCGCTCAACGCCGCCGGCGCGCGCACGCCGCCGCCGCCCACCGGCGACGAGCCGCCCGTCATCACGCTGGCCACCCGCAACGACGCCGTGAACCGCATCAATCAGCGTCACCTCGACGCCCTGACCGGACCCGTGCAGACGGCGAAGGCCGACGTCAGCGGAGACTTCGGCCGCGGCGAGACCTCGTATCCGGCCGACCCCGAGCTGCAGCTCAAGGTGGGCGCTCAGGTGATGTTCCTCCGCAATGACATCGCCGGATACGGCGGGGACGGCCCCCGCTGGGTCAACGGCTCGATCGGCACGGTCACCCGCATCGCCGGCTCGTCGGTGCGGGTCGAGCTCGACGGCGAGGAGCACGACGTCGAACCGGCGGTCTGGGAGAGGTTCCGCTACGCCTACGACCCGGCGTCCCGCAAGCTGACCCGTGAGATCGTCGCGGAGTTCACCCAGTTCCCGCTGCGGCTGGCGTGGGCCGTGACCATCCACAAGTCACAGGGGAAGACCTACGACCGGGCGATCGTCGACCTCGGCTCGGGTGCGTTCGCCCCCGGGCAGACGTACGTCGCGCTGTCGCGCCTGACATCCCTCGACGGGCTGTACCTGTCGCGGCCGCTGCGACCCAGCGACATCCTGGTCGATCACGACGTGCGGCGCTTCATGGCCGCCGTCCGCGCCGCCGGCATGTGACCGGAGGTGCGGGTCAGGCGACGACCGAGGCGATCCCGCCGGCCTTCGCCGCTGCGAGGTCGGTGAACAGGTCGGTGTTGAACTGGTACGCCACCAGCACCTCGTCGATGACGCGCTGCTGCTCTGCCTCGTCCCACGGTGCCGCGTCGAGCTCGTCGCGGTAACGGTCCTTGAACGCCGCCGGGTCGGCGATGTCGCCGAAGATGTAGAACCCGATGCCGTTCGTCTCGAAGCCGAACTGGCGCGCCATGATCTTGCCGATGAAGAGTCCGCCCGACAGGTCGCCGAGGTAGCGGGTGTAGTGGTGGGCGACGAAGCCGCCCGGCCATGTCGTCCCCACCTCGCGGATGCGCGCGACGTACCGCTCGGTCGTCGGCAGCGGGGCGATCCGGTCGCGCCAATCCGGCCCGATCAGGAACTCGAGGTCGGCCTCGAGGGCCGGCAACCGGGTGAGCTTCTCGCTGACGAAGGCGGCTGCGACGGGGTCGGCCGCCATGCGGGAGGCGGCCTCCTCGAGGGCCTCGTAGATGAACCAGTGCTGCGCGACGAGGGCGACGTAGTCGTCGCGGGTGCCCTCTCCGCGCATCAGATCCGACATGAATCCGGCGCCTTCGCTGCCGGAGTGGGCGGAGCTGGAGCGCTCGCGAAGAGCGGTCGAGAACGGGATCGGCTCAGGCATGGCCCGACAGTAGCACTTAGGGTCAGCTAACCTGAAGCTTTCTCGGACAGGTCTTAACGAATCCGTAACGCTCAGTCGTGCGGACGCGCCTCGATCCCGAGTCGTTCGCACGCGGCGTCGTAGAGCGCGACGATCTCGCGGCGGACCTCGCGGCGCTCGGTGATCGGGCCGCCGGGCCACGTCACCCGCAGGTCCCGCGTGCCGCCGTCTCGCAGCGTCGCCTGCCATTCGCCGCCGTCGCCGTCGAAGAACGTCATCACCGCCGAAGCGGCATCCGGTTCCCCGAACGCGCGGGCGATGAGGAGGTTGTCATCGCGATGGTCGTCGTTCATGTGACGGAGCACGCCAGCAATGGCATCGGCGTCGAAAGCGTGGGTCATGCGTCCCACCCTAGGTTCGCGGAATGCACCGGAGCGGTGTGATTCACTTGAGGCATACATCAGGGGGGTGGCTGAGGAATGCGTGCGACTCGACGCCGTCGGAGCGCGGGAATCGCCGTCGCGATCGCCCTCGCGCTGGGTCTGTCGGCGTGTGCTCCCTCGGGTGTCGACGCGGTGGAGACGCCCGCGCAGGTCGACGGCGAGATCAGCGGTGACACGCAGGCCCAGCTCACCGCGGCGGTCGAGCGGGCCATGACGATGACCGCGTCCTCCGGCGCGATCGCCGGCGTCTGGGTCCCGTGGTCGGGCGAATGGGTGCAGGGGTTCGGCGCCAACCCCGACGGCACCGAGGTGACCGCCGACGACTCCTTCAAGGCCGGGCCCGTCACCCGGGCGATGACGTGCGACGTGCTCTACGGCATGGCGGCCGACGGCACCGTCGGCCTCGACGACCCCGTGACGCAGTGGATCATCGGCTTCCCCGCGACGCCCGTGGTCACCCTCGAGCAGCTCTGCGACGGCACGTCGGGCCTCGGCTCGTATCAACCCCAGCTCCAGGGCCGGTGGGAAGCCAACCCGGCGCGCCCGTGGGCGCCCCACGAGCTCCTCGCCTACGGCCTCGCCGCATCCGGTCCGACCGGGGGCGGGTCGTTCGACGGCTCCGACGCGGGCTACGTGCTGCTCGGCATGGCGCTCGAGCGGGCGTCGAACAGTACGGCGGCCGAACTGTTCCAGCGCTACGTCTTCGAGCCTCTCGAAATGCAGAGCTCCTCGCTGCCGGCCCGGACCGCCGAGCTGGGACTCCACGGCGTGCAGTCGGTGCTGACCCCCGAAGGCGCTCCCGACTGCGCCAACGCCGTCGACCTCACCGCGCTGTCGCCCTCCGCCGGGTTCACGGCGTCGGGCGTCGTCACGACGGCGGACGACCTCGGGCGCTACGCGCGCGCGCTCGCGACCGGACTGCGCCCGTTCGACGACGGTGAGCGCTTCGGAGCGCCCATCCCGATCGCCGAAAGTGTGCCGACCTGGTACACGGTCGACGGCGGCACCTATCAGGCGGGGTCGCTCATCGGGCAGTACGGCGCGGTCCCGGGCTATCAGACGGTCGCCTTCGCCGACCGCGAGACGGGGCTCACGGTCGTCGCCGTCCTGAACAACTCGCGTGCCTCGGCCGAGGCGATCCGCGTGCTGGGTTGGCAACTCGCCGCCATCGCGTCCAAGGCGCCCGCCGCAGAAGGCGAGACCGTTCCGTCCGCCGGTCTGCCCTGGACGCCCGAGCAGATGGACGGTGACCTCGCATCGGTCGCCATCTGCCCGCTTCCCTGATCCGCGGCTGACCCGCGCCAGGTCGTTTCCGACCGTCCTCGACCGGAGCGGATGCCGCCGCCTCCGCGGCAGCGGGCCGCCGCGTGTTTCGCGCGTGTGAAGAAACAGCGTGATCGCGTGACGATCGTGTCACAGGGTCGACGACGGTGATTCCGAGCGCGTAGAACGGATGCAGCGTGATCGTGCAATTGCACATTGCACCGTGATGTTGTTTTATGGACAGCACTCGACGCAATGGAGCAGAGAAAGGGAAGGTCCACCGATGACCACCAGGAGAATCGCCGGCATCCTCGCCGCGGGAACGGCCATGGCGCTCGCCCTGACGGCGTGCAGCGCCGGCAACGGCGGCGGCTCGCCGCAGCAGACCGGAGCCGACGGACAACCCCAGACCGGCGGGACCGTCCACATGCTCCAGAACGCCGACTTCTCGTACCTCGACCCCGCTCGGGGCTGGGACGGCGGCGTCAACGCCTTCTACCGCCTGCTGTACCGCGGACTCACGATGCAGGCCGCCGGCGACTCCGACGACCCCAACGCGATCGTGCCCGACCTCGCGACGGGGCTCGGCGAGGTGTCGGAAGACGGACTCACGTGGACCTACACCCTCAAGGACGACCTGTTCTTCGACAACGGCGAGCCGATCACCTCGGCGGAGATGGAGTTCGGCATCTCCCGCGCCTGGGACCCCCAGATCGGCATCGGCTCGCCCTACCTCAAGACGGTCATCGACGCTCCCGCCGACTACCAGGGTCCCTACGTCTCGGGCGACCTGGCCACGATCGAGACCCCCGACGAGAAGACGATCGTCTTCCACCTCAAGGCTCCCTTCCCCGAGTTCGACAACGTCCTCGCCCAGCCCAACGCCGTCCCCTTCCCGATCGGCTCCGGCGGAGGCGACGAGTTCATCAACGACGTCATCGCCTCGGGCCCGTACACCCTCGACGCCTACACGCCCGGCAGCACCATCACGCTCGTGCGCAACGAGCACTGGGAGTCCTCGAGCGACGACGTGCGCAAGGCCTACCCCGATCAGTGGCAGTTCGACATCGGCATCGACGGCGCAACGATCGACGAGCGGATGATCGCGGGCCAGGGCGCCGACCAGAACGCCATCGCCGCGAAGATCGCGGGGGCCACCCTTCCCCGCATCCAGACGCCGCAACTGCAGGAGCGTGCGATTACCGCGCCGGCCTACTGCACGACCTACATGTCGCTGAACACCACGAAGCCGCCTTTCGACGACGTGCGCGTGCGCCAGGCTGTGAACTGGGCTCTCGACCGCGCCAGCATCCAGAACGCCTCCGGCGGCAACCAGCTCGCGGATGTCGCGACGACGATCATCCCGCCGGCCGTCAACGGGCACCTCGACTACGACCTCTACCCGTCGGACGACAACACCGGGGATGTCGACGAGGCGAAGGCGCTCCTCGAGGAGGCGGGACTCGGCGGCGGCTTCGAGTTCACCCTCGACATCCGCACGACTCCCGTCGCCCAGGCGCAGGCCGAGGCGGTGCAGCAGGGTCTCGAGCGCATCGGGGCGAACGTGAAGCTCAACGTCATCGACACCTCGATCTACTACGAGACCATCGCGACGCCGGCGCAGCAGAACAACGCCGCGATCACCGGATGGTGCCCCGACTGGGCCTCGAGCGCCAGCACGTTCATCCCGCCGCTGTTCGACGGCGCCGCGATCACCGAGAAGGGCAACCAGAACCTCGCCCAGCTGAACGATCCCGCCGTCAACGAGCGCATCGCCGAGATCCGCGCGATGACCGACGTCGACGCCGCCAACGAGGCCTGGGGCGAACTCGACGAGCAGATCATGGAGCTCGCTCCGATCGCGCCGATGGTCTTCGAGAACGGCATCTTCCTGCCGGGGTCGAACATCGCCGGCTACATCCCCAACACCAACATGACCGACCTCACGATCGTCGGTCTGAAGGACCCGTCGAAGGGCTGACATGACCTTCAGCTCGGCCCCCCTCGAGGTCGAGGCCGCACCGGGCGGTGATTCCACTCTCGACGAGTCGGTGGAATCCCGCCCGGCATCCGGCCGGAAACTCCTCCGAGGCTTCCTCACCGATGTGCCCGCGATGCTCTCGCTGGCCTACATCGTGCTCGTGCTGCTCATGGCCGTCTTCGCACCGGTGATCGTGCAGATCAGCGGCTGGTCGCCGTACCAGTTCGACCAGAGCGCGATCGACCCGAACATGGGCGCCATCCCGATCGGACCCCTCGGCGGCATCAGCGCCGAGCACTGGTTCGGCGTCGAGCCCGGCAACGGTCGCGACATCTTCGCCCGCATCGTCTACGGGGCGCAGGTCTCGATGACCGTCGCGCTCTCGGCGACGCTGCTGACCACGGTTCTCGGCGTCGTGCTGGGCATGCTCGCGGGCTACCTCGGCGGGTGGGTCGACACGGTCATCTCGCGGGTCATGGAGTTCCTCATGGCCTTCCCCGCCCTCATCTTCATGATCGCGATCCTCTCGGCGCTCCCGGCCGACAACCGCGTGCTGCTGCTCGTCGTGGTGATCTCGCTGTTCGGCTGGCCGTACCTCGCGCGCATCGTGCGGTCGCAGACGATGTCGCTCAAGGAGCGCGAGTTCGTCGAGTCGGCCCGAGCGTCGGGCGCCTCGAGCGTGCAGATCATCTTCCGCGAGATCCTGCCGAACCTCTCCTCGACGATCATCGTGATGGCGACCCTCGCCGTGCCCGGGTACGTCGGCACCGAGGCGGGGCTCTCGTTCCTCGGCGTCGGCGTCGTGCCGCCCACGCCCAGCTGGGGGCAGATGATCGCCTCCGCCGCACCCTGGTACGCCGTCGACCCGATGTACTTCCTCATCCCGGGCGCGTTCCTCTTCCTGCTCGTGCTCTCATTCACGACCCTCGGCGACCGCATCCGCGCGCTCGTCGGCAGCGCGGAGGTGCGCGCGTGACCCGCTTCGTCCTCTCCCGCGCGACCGGCATGGTCGTCGTGCTCTTCCTCGTGACGCTGTTCACCTTCGTGATCTTCTTCGTGCTCTCGCCCGACCCGGCGGTGCAGATCTGCGGCAAGAACTGCACGCCCGAGCGCATCGACCAGATCCGCGCGAACCTCGGCCTCGACCAGCCGTTCCTCACGCAGTTCTTCACGTACGTCTCCGGACTGTTCGTCGGCCGTGAGTACGAGATCGCCGGAGCGACCGTGGTGTGCGGCGCGCCCTGCCTGGGCTACTCCTTCCAGACCGGCCAGCTCGTCGGCGACATGATCGTGCAGCGGCTGCCGATCTCGGCGACGATCGCCATCGGCGCCGCGGTGCTCTGGCTCGTGGGCGGCGTCGTGGGCGGGGTGCTCAGCGCCGTGCGCGAGGGCCGGTTCACCGATCGGCTCGTAGCGGGGCTCACCCTCGGGTCGATGTCGATCCCGAACTACGTCCTCGCCCTCGCCCTGCAGTTCGTGCTCGTCGTCTCGCTCGGGTGGCTCCCGTTCCCGCAGGCGGTGCCGTTCGCCGACGACCCGGTGCAGTGGTTCCTGAACTTCCTCATGCCCTGGATCGTCCTGGCCGTCGGCTACGCGGCCGTCTACACGCGGCTGACCCGGGCCAACGTCATCGACACCCTGCAGGAGAACTTCGTCCGCACGGCGCACGCGAAGGGGCTGCGGCCGAGTCTCGTCTGGCGGCGACACGCGCTGCGCCCGGCGCTCACGCCGATCGTGACGATCTTCGGGATGGATGTCGCGGGCCTCCTCGGCGGCGCGGTCATCACCGAGACGGTCTTCGGCCTCAACGGCGTGGGCAAGCTCACCGCCGACTCGATCTCGTCGAACGACCAGCCGGTCATCATGGCGGTCACGCTGCTGTCGGCCTTCTTCGTGATCGTCGGGAACCTCGTCGTCGACCTGCTCTACGCGGCGATCGATCCCCGCGTGCGGACGGCGGCGCGAGCATGAGCGGCGGCCTGAGCACCAGCACAGAGAGGATGCCGATGGCGACGTCACCCGCGTCGAGCGATGACCTGCTGCGCGTCGACGACCTGACGGTGCAGTTCCGCACCGCCGGAGGTGCCGTCAGCGTCGTCGGCGGCCTGAGTTTCACCGTCCCGCGCGGCGGTGCCCTCGGCATCGTCGGCGAGTCGGGGTCGGGCAAGTCGATGACGAGCCTCGCGATCATGGGGCTGCTGCCCCAGGGCGGAAGCGCCTCGGGCTCGGTCACCTTCGACGGTCGCGACCTGCTGACCCTGCCGGGCAGGGAGATGCGGCACGTGCGGGGCGACCGGATCGCGATGATCTTCCAGGATCCGCTGTCGTCTCTGAACCCGTACTACACCGTCGGTACGCAGATCGCCGAGGCGTACCGGTCGCACCGATCGGGCGTCTCGCGGCGCGAGGCCCGGCGGGTGGCGATCGAAGCGATGGAGCGCGTGCACATCCGGGATGCCGCGAAACGCGTCGACCACTACCCGCACCAGTTCTCGGGTGGGATGCGCCAGCGCATCATGATCGCGATGGCCCTCAGCATGGAGCCCGAGCTGATCATCGCCGACGAGCCCACGACGGCCCTCGACGTGACCGTCCAGGCGCAGATCCTCGACCTTCTGGCGGAGATCCGGCGCGACACGGGCGCCGGCGTCATCCTCATCACCCACGACCTGGCCGTCGTCAGCGAGGTGACCGAGCACATCGTCGTGATGCGCGCGGGCCGGATGGTCGAGCGCGGCAGCGTGGAGGACGTCTTCAGCGACCCGCAGGAGGAGTACACGCGGCGCCTGCTCGATGCGGTGCCGCGCATCGACGACGCGATCGGGGAGCTGCGCACGACCGACATCGCCATCGTCGCGGAGCATGAGATCCAGCACGAGAACGCGCACGAGATCGAGGAGGAGACGGCATGACCGACCAGACCACGCCGCTGTGCCGTGCGAGGGGCCTCGTGAAGGAGTTCTCGAGCCCGGGCAGCACGATGTTCTCGCGCACCAGCACGTTCCGCGCCGTCGACGGGGTCGACCTCGACATCCGGCGCGGCGAGACCCTCGCGCTCGTCGGCGAGTCGGGGTCGGGCAAGTCCACCGCCGCGCGCCTCGTCGCTCGCCTCATGGACGCGACGGCGGGCACGATCGAGTTCGAGGGGCGCGATGTCACGAACCTGCGGGGCGCCGAGCTTCATGCGTTCCGCAGCGACGTGCAGGTGATCTTCCAGGACCCGTACTCATCGCTGAACCCCAAGCACACCGTCGAGCGACTCGTGACGGCGCCACTGCGGTATCAGAACCGGAAGATCCCGGGAGGGGCGCGGGCGTTCACTCGCTCGCTCATGGAACGGGTGGGCTTGAACCCCGATCATTCCGATCGCTATCCGGCGCAGTTCTCGGGCGGTCAGGCCCAGCGCATCGGCATCGCGCGCGCGCTCGCCGTCGGGCCGAAGCTCGTCATCTGCGACGAGGCCGTGTCGGCGCTCGACGTCTCGGTGCAGGCCCAGGTGATCAACCTGCTCACGTCGCTGCAGCGCGACGAGGGCTTCGCCTACCTCTTCATCGCCCACGACCTCGCCGTCGTCCGTCAGATCGCGACCCGGATCGCCGTCATGAGCCGCGGCTCGATCGTCGAGACGGGTGAGCGCGATCGCATCTTCGAGAGCCCGCAGCACGAGTACACCCGTACGCTGCTCGCGGCGGTGCCGCGCATCAATCCCGAGTGGGACCGGCGCCGGCGCGCCGCCGAGAAGGCCCGGCGGGCCCGCGCGACGGCAGCCGCATCCGATATCCACACGGAGGCATCATGACGAACGAGTACCACCTTCCCGGCATCCGGGTCGCCGAGCGTCGCATCGACGTCCCCCTCGACTGGAGCGCCGGCTCCGCGACCGCCGGCACCATCGAGCTGCTCGTGCGCGAGCTCGTCGACCCCGAGCGCGCCCGCGACGATCTGCCCCTGCTCGCGTTCCTGCAGGGCGGGCCCGGCGGGGCGAACCCGCGACCGCTGCGGCGCGACGGCTGGATCGACGAGGCCCTGCGCGACTACCGGGTCGTGCTCGTCGACCAGCGCGGCACCGGCCGCAGTACCCCCCTCGAAGCCGTCGACGTCGCGGGCCTCGACGCCGCGGCTGGCGCCGACCTGCTGGCGCTGCACCGTGCCGACTCGATCGTCCGCGACCTCGAGCACGTCCGCGAGACGCTGTACGGCGGACGGCGGTGGGCGACCCTCGGGCAGAGCTACGGCGGGTTCCTCACCCTCACCTACCTGTCGCTGGCCCCCGACGCACTGACCGCCTGCTACGTCTGCGGCGGCATCCCGGGCACCCCGCCGCGCGCGGCCGAGGTCTATGCCCGCACCTTCGACCGCGTCGCCGCGAAGACAGCGGAGCTGTACCGGCGGTTCCCCGGCGACGCCGAGGCGATCGCGCGGATCGCCGACCGCCTCGCCGACGGTGACGTCAGCCTCCCCGACGGTGACGTGCTGACCGTGCACCGGTTCCAGTCTCTCGGCATCGACCTCGGGATGAAGCCCGGCCACGAGCGCCTGCACTGGCTCGTCGAGAAGGCGTTCGCGCGTCCGGGCCGGCTCTCGGAGGCGTTCCTCGCCGACGTGCAGGCGCTCAGCTCCAGCGCGGGCAACCCGCTCTTCTGGACGCTGCAGGAATCGATCTACGGCGACCCGGCGAGCGGACCGACCGCGTGGGCGGCGCAGGTCGAACGCGACCGTCGCCCCGAGTTCGACGAGGGCCGCCGTCCGCTGCTGTTCACCGGCGAGATGGCCTTTCCGTGGATGTTCGACGAGGTGCGTCTGCTCCGCGGGTTCCGGGGCGCCGTGCAGGCGCTCGCGGAGCGCGCCGACTGGACCCCGCTGTACGACCTCGACCGGCTCGCGGCGAACGACGTGCCGCTGGCCGCGGCGGTGTACTTCGACGACATGTACGTCGACGCGGGGCTGCAGCTCGACACCCTCTCGCGCATCGGCAACGCGCAGTCGTGGGTGACGAACGAGTTCGAGCACGACGGCATCGGATCGGGCCGCACCTTCACGCGGCTCCGCGAGCTGGTCCGCGACCGAGGAGGAGAGAAGCGATGAGCACCCCCGACACCGCTCGGCCGCCGTACGCGGGCACGCGGTACCCGCGCCTGACGCAGGTTCCCGCGTTCACCGAGTTCGTCTCGCGCGACTGGGCCGACGTGCCGACCCGCCCGCAGCTGCCCGCGGGGGCCGCCGCCGCGGCATCCGCCCACCGGGACCGCCTGAGCGCTGCACTGCCCGGGCAGACGCTCGTCGCCGCGGCCGGCCACGCTCCCGTCCGGAACGACGACGCCCACTACGGCTTCCGGGCGGACAGCGGGTTCGTCTGGCTGACGGCGTGCCAGGTCGAGGGCGCGGTGCTCGTGCTGTGGCCGACGGCCGGTGGGCACGATGCGGTGCTCTACCTGCCGCCGCCCTTCCGCCCGGGCGACGCCGGATTCTTCTCGGATGCCAACCACGGCGAGCTCTGGGTCGGACCATCGGCCGGCCTGCCGGAGTGGGCCGACGCGCTCGGCATCACGGTCGAGCCGCTCGCCGCGCTCGAACGCCGTCACGGCGAGCTGCGGGGCGCTGCCGCCGCGCGTTCGGCGGCGAGCCTCGCCGCCGAGGTCGGCGCGGCGGTGTCGCCCGAGCTCGAGCGTGCGCTCGCTCGCCTCCGCATGATCAAGGACGCGTGGGAGATCGGACAGCTCCGCGAGGCCGTCGACGCGACGGTCGCGGGGTTCGCCGCGGTCGTCGCCGAAGTGCCGCGGGCCATCGCCGACGGCCTCGGCGAGCGGTGGCTGCAGGGCACCTTCGATCGGCACGCCCGCACCTTCGGCAACGGTCCGGGCTACTCCACGATCGTCGGGTCGGGCGCGCACGCGCCGATCCTGCACTGGGTGCGGTGCGACGGCGACGTCGTGCCGGATGCCGCGCTGCTTCTGGACATGGGGGTCGAGGCGCGTTCGCTCTACACCGCGGATGTGACCCGCACGGTTCCCGCGAGCGGGACGTTCTCCCGGGCCCAGCGCGAGGTGCACGACCTCGTCGAGAAGGCTCACCGCGCCGGCCTCGACCGCATCCGTCCGGGTGTGGAGTACCTCGACTTCCACTTCGCCGCGATGGAGGTCGTCGCGCAGGGCCTGCACGACTGGGGTCTGCTGCCGGTGTCGGTCGACGAGGCGCTCTCGCCCGAGGGGCAGCAGCACCGCCGGTACCTCGCGTGCGGCGTCGGCCACCACCTCGGTCTCGACGTGCACGACTGCAGCCAGGCTCCCTACGAGGACTACATGGGCGCGGCCCTCGAGCCCGGCGTCGTCATGACCGTCGAGCCCGGGCTCTACTTCCACGCCCACGACCTCACGCTCCCGCCCGAGCTGCGCGGCATCGGCGTGCGGCTCGAGGACGACGTGCTCGTCACGGAGACGGGCTCGGACGTCCTGTCGGCGGGGCTGCCGATCTCCGCCGGCGAGGTCGAGGCGTGGACGCGAGCCCAGCTGGCGGACGCGCGATGACGGAGACCGCACCCCGCGCGGTGCCCTTCCCCCACGGGTCCGTGCGCCTCGGCGCGACGAGCGCGTTCGCCTCCGCGCGCGACCGGATGCTCCACCTCGCCCGGGTGTACCCGGTCGACCGGCTGCTCGCGGTCTTCCGCGTCGGCGCCGGCATCGACACGCGCGGCGCGATGCCGCCCGGCGCCTGGGAAGGGTTCGGACACCCCGCAGAGGAGGCATGGGGCGAGCACGACTATCCCGGCCGCGAGGCCGCACAGACGGCCAACCTCCTGCGCGGCCACTACGCCGGCCACTTCCTGTCGATGCTCGCGCTGGCGGCCGCGGCGGAAGACGACGACGACCTGCGCGCCAAGGTCGACGAGTTCGTGGGCGGCCTCGCCGACGTGCAGACGGCGCAGGCCGCCACCGGGCGCTATTCGCATCCGGGTCTCCTCTTCGCCTCGGGCGAGTGGCAGTTCGCCCGCCTCGAGCACTTCGCGCCCTACGGCGAGATCTGGGCGCCGTACTACACCTGCCACAAGCTCATGGCCGGACTGCTCGACGCTTACGAGCTCGTCGGCAACCGCCAGGCGCTCGAGGTCGTGACGGCCATGGGGCACTGGGTCGCGTCGCGGCTGGAGAAGCTCGACCACGACCGGCGTCAGCGGATGTGGTCGCTCTACATCGCGGGCGAGTTCGGCGGAATGAACGAGACGCTTGCGCGCCTGAGCGCCGCCGCGAACGAGCCGCGCTTCCTCGCGGCGGCGCAGGCGTTCGATCAGGGAGACCTGCTGGATGCAGGGTCGAGCGGCCGCGACATCCTCGACGGCATGCACGCCAACCAGCACCTGCCCCAGCTCGTCGGCTACGTCCGCGAGTACGAGCTGACCGGCGAGCGCCGGTACCTCGACGCCGCGGTCGGGATCTTCGACCAGATCGTCCCCGGTCGCATGTACGCCCACGGCGGCACGGGGGAGAACGAGCTGTGGGGCCCGGCCGACACGGTGGCGGGCGACATCGGCCGGCGCAACGCCGAGACGTGCGCGACCTACAATCTCGTCAAGCTGGCCGAGACGCTCTTCGGCCACACGCTCGCCCCCCGGTTCCTCGACTACGCCGAGCGGGCGCGGCTGAACCACATCCTCGGATCGCGTCGTGCCGTCGACTCCGACGAGAGCCCCGAGGTCACCTACATGTTCCCGGTGCACCCCGGCGCCCTCCCCGAGTACGACAACACGGGCACGTGCTGCGGCGGCACCGGGCTCGAGAACCACGTGAGCCACCACGCGGGGATCTTCTTCCGCGACCCCGGCACCGACGCCGAGACCGATGCCGCGGGTTCGGCGCTGTGGATCGCGCGGTACACGCCCGCCGAGCTGCACTGGGACGAGCGGGGTCTGCGCGTCGAGATCGATCAGGAGCACCCCTATTCCGAGCGTGTGACCGTCCGGGTGCGGACCGTCGGTGCGCAGGCGGTTCCGCTGGCCCTGCATCTGCGGATCCCGACGTGGGTCGATGGAGCCGCCGCGATCGTCGTCGACGGACACCCGGTCGGCGGGAGCGCGCACCCCGGCGGGTTCGTCACGATCGACCGCGTCTGGCGCGACGACGAGACCGTCGAGCTGACGCTGCCGGCGGCGCTCCAGTCCGAGCCGACGATCGATGACCCCGCCCTTCGCAGTCTCGCGTTCGGGCCCCACGTGCTGGTCGCGCGCGACGACGCCACGACGACCATCGGGCGTCCCTGGGATGCCATGCGGATGCCGGGCGGCGGCGTCCGCGCCGAGGTCGCCGACGTCGCCGGCGCGCTCGCGGTGACGGGTGCGGTGCGCGTTGCCGGGCTCCGCTTCGAACCGATCTGGAACGGTTCCGACGCGCGCTACCACCTCTATTCGCGAGCGGACGACCGGACGATCGGCTTCGCGGGCGTCGACACGGGCGTTCCGGCGCGGCGGCGTCCCGACGCGACGACGCTCATCGACGACCTGTGGGCCTCCCCCGCTCCGCGCGACGAGACCGGCCTGCTCGCGCGCCTCGTCGCGGTGTGCCGAGGCGGCGTGGCCGAAGCCCTCATCAGCGGAACCGAAGCCCGCGCCGTCGTCACGGCGGCGCTCGAGTCCGTCGGGGCCGCCGCCGGACCCGACGCCGACGGACTTGCACGCGAGTTCATCGCGGAGATCGCCGTCGCGCCGGACGCCGCCATGCCTCCGAGCGTCGACCTCGTGGTCACGCCGGCGCCGGCGGCCTCGGGATGGTTCACCGCCCGGCCCGCCGTCGAGGTGCTCTCGTCGCCGGGTGCCCGGGTCGAGCTGCGCCTCGGTGACGGTCCCTGGGTTCCGGCTGAGCAGCCGGTCGTCATCGACCGGGAGGGCGTCGTCCACGTCGAGGCGCGTGCCGTCGATGCGGACGGCCGGGCGAGCTCGGCGCACCGTGAGCTCGCGATCGACACCGTGCCGCCCCGGACCGAGGCGCGCGTGAAAGACCTGGGCGCCGCCGTCGAGATCACCCTCGTCGCATCCGACGATGTCTCGGGGGTCGACAGCATCCGATGGGAGGGCGAAGGGACCTTCTGGGCGACGTTCCAGGAGGCCTTCGTGCGCGCTCTCACCGACGACGAGCAGGTGATCGAGTTCGCCGCGACCGACCGCGCAGGCAATGAGGAGACGCGCCACCGGCTCACTCTTCCGCCCGCCCGTAAACCAGATACCATTGCAATTGCACTGTCACCGGCGCCTGACATCGCCAGATCGGAGAACGACTCATGACCGACCGCAAGCCCTGGCACGGCGTCAACCTCGCGACCACGCTGCCGTTCCACGACGACCTGTCCGTCGACTACGACGCGTACGCTGAGCTCGTGCGCTTCGCGACGCAGAACGGCGTCACCGGCATCATCCCGAACGGCTCGCTGGGGGAGTACCAGACGCTCACCGAGGAGGAGCGCAAGCGCGTCTTCCTCACCGCCGTCGAGGCCGCGCCCGGCGCGGCGGTCATCCCCGGCGTCGGAGCGTACGGTGCTCTCGAGAGCGTCCGTTTCGCGGAGCACGCCGCCGAGAACGGCGCCCCGGCCGTCATGCTTTTGCCGCCCAATGCCTACCGCGCGAGCGACGACGAGGTCGTCGACCACTACCGCCGCGTCGCGGCCGTCGGCCTGCCGATCCTCGCGTACAACAACCCGATCGACACGAAGGTGGATCTGCGGCCCGACCTGCTGGCCCGCCTCTTCGCCGAGGGACTCATCGTCTCGGTCAAGGAGTTCTCGGGCGATGTCCGCCACGCCTACGAGATCCGCGAGCTCGCTCCGGGGCTCGACATCTCCATCGGGTCGGATGACGTCGTCTTCGAGCTCGGGCTGAACGGCGCGGTCGGCTGGGTGGCCGGCTACCCCAACGCGATCCCCGCCGCGACCGTCGAGCTCTACACGCTCTCGACCTCGGACGACCCGCAGGACTGGGTCCGGGCGCGCGAGATCTACCGCGACCTGCACCCGCTGCTGCGTTGGGACTCGAAGACGTGGTTCGTCCAGGCGATCAAGCTCTCGCAGCAGGTCGCCGGCGTCCTCACGAACATCACGACGCGGCCCCCGCGCCTGGCTCTGCCCGACGAGGTCGCCGCGCGTATCATCGCCGACACCGAGGCCGTGCTGAGCAAGGGCTACCGCTGATCCGCGATCCCCGCTGAACCCGCCCCGCCGCCGACGATCGAAAGGCACGTCATGCGTACGAAGCGCGTCTTCCACGCCGTGGACTCCCACACCGAGGGGATGCCGACACGGGTGATCGTCGGCGGCGTCGGCACCCTGCCCGGCGCCACGATGGAGGAGCGGCGGCAGCGGTTCATGGCCGAGAACGACGGCCTGCGCCCTCTGCTGATGAACGAACCGCGGGGGCACAGCGCGATGAGCGGGGCGATCCTGCAGCCGCCGACCCGAGCCGACGCCGACTTCGGTGTGCTCTACATCGAGGTGTCGGGCTGCCTGCCGATGTGCGGTCACGGCACGATCGGCGTGGCCACGGTGCTGGTGGAGACGGGGATGGTCCCGGTCGTCGAGCCGGTCACCACCATCCGCCTCGACACCCCGGCGGGCCTCGTGGTCGCGGACGTCGCCGTGACGGACGGCCACGCCGAGAGCGTCACCATACGCAACGTGCCGTCGTTCGCCGTCGCGCTCGACCGCGTGCTCGACGTGCCGGGCTTCGGTCCCGTCACCTACGACCTCGCCTTCGGCGGCAACTTCTACGCGATCGTCCGGCTCGACGACCTCGGACTCCCGTTCGATCGTTCGCGCAAGGACGACCTGCTCCGAGCCGGCCTCGCGATCATGGCCGCCGTCGACGAGACCGACAACCCGGTGCATCCGGTCGACTCCACCATCCGCGGCTGCCACCACGTCTACCTCGAGGCGCCGGGCTCGACCGCACGCCACTCGCGCCACGCGATGGCGATCCACCCCGGCTGGTTCGACCGGTCGCCGTGCGGCACCGGGACGAGCGCGCGCATGGCGCAGCTCCACGCTCGCGGCGAGCTGCCGCTGCACACCGACTTCGTCAACGAGTCGTACATCGGCACCTCCTTCACCGGGCGCCTGGTCGAGCAGACCCAGGTCGCCGGCATCCCCGCCGTCATCCCGACGATCACGGGCCGGGCATGGGTCACCGGCACGGCGCAGTACATGCTCGACCCCAGCGACCCGTTCCCCGAAGGGTTCGTGCTGTGACGTCGGCGCCGGCCGGCGTGCCCGTCGTCTCCGCCGCCGACATCGAGCGGGCGATGACCCCGGCCGCGGCCGTCGAGGCGATCGCCGCCGCGCTGCGCTCCGGTCTCGACGTCGAGACCGACCACGAACGCATCTTCGCGCCGCTGTCGTCGGGCGACTTCCTGCTCATGCCGTCGGAGTCACCGGACGCCGCCGGAATCAAGGTGGCCACGATCGCCCCCGGCAACAGCCGGCTCGGGCTGCCGAAGATCAGTGCGTGGTATCTGCTATTCGATCGCGAGACGCTCCAGCCCTCGGCCATCGTGGACGGCACGCGGCTCACGACGCTGCGGACGCCCGCGGTCACCGCCGTCGCCGTCCGCGGTCTGCTCGCCGCTGACCCGGACGCACCGCGGCCCGGAATCGAACACCTCGCGGTGCTCGGATCGGGCCCGCAGGCGATCGAGCACGCATCGACGCTCGCCGCCATCCTTCCCGTCGCCCACGTCACGATCATCGGCCGCACGCC
This sequence comes from Microbacterium arborescens, assembly GCF_049707515.1. Taxonomy (GTDB): domain Bacteria; phylum Actinomycetota; class Actinomycetes; order Actinomycetales; family Microbacteriaceae; genus Microbacterium; species Microbacterium arborescens_B. The sequence continues at coordinate 278,201 of NZ_JBNAFI010000003.1, forward strand.
GGAGCGGGTGGCGGATGCCGTCGCTACGCTGCGCCGCCGCGGTCTCGACACCCGTGCCGGCGCACCGACCGACGTGCGCCGTGCTGACGTCGTCGTCGCCGCGACATCGTCGAGCACGCCCGTCCTCGACCTCGCCGATGTGGCCCCCGGAGCCGTCGTCGCCGCCGTGGGCGCCCACGGGCTCGACCACCGGGAGCTCGGCGCCGAGCTCGTGCGGGCGGCCGACGTGGTGGTCGAAGCCCGCGCCTCGGCTGTGCGCGAGAACGGGAACCTCGCGGCCGCAGCGGTGGGCGGAACGCCGCTCGCCGCGCCCGCGAACCTCGTGGAGCTCGTCGCAGGCGACGTGGTGAGACGCTCCGGAGCCCCCGCCGTCTACACCGGGGTCGGCATGGCCTGGGAGGACCTCGCTGTCGTGCAGGGGATCATGGAGGTCATGCGGCGGGAGTCCGCATCGGAGGAGACGACATGAGCACGCCCGAGTTCCGCAACGTGGTGCGACTGGACAAGCAGCCCAGCATCCGCTCGACCGTCACTCGCGCGCTCCGGGCCGCGGTCATCAGCGGCGAGCTGCAGCCCGGCCGGGTCTACTCGGCCCCGAGCCTCGGCGAGCAGTTCGGCGTCTCGGCCACCCCGATCCGTGAGGCGATGCTCGATCTCGCGCGTGAAGGGCTGGTCGTCACGATCCCCAACCGCGGCTTCCAGATCACCGAGGTGTCCGAACGCGACCTGCGCGAAGTCACCGAGCTGCGCCTCATGCTCGAGCCGCCCGCCGTCGAGCGGGCGACGCCCCTGATCCCGGCCTCGGCGCTCCCCGAGCTCCGGCGCAAGGCCGCCGACATCGTCGCGGGCGCCCAGTCGGGCGATCTCGTCGAATACCTCGCCGCCGACAGCGACTTCCACCTCGCGCTGCTCCACTACGCCGGAAACACCCGCCTGGTCGACCTCGTGGCGGGCCTGCGCTCGCAGACCCGCCTGTTCGGGCTCGCGGGCCTGCACGAGCAGGGGCGCCTGGTCGCCTCGGCCCACGAGCACGACCTCATGCTCGACGCGATCGAGGCGGGCGACGCCGCAGCTGCGCGCGACCTCGTGCACCGCCACATCGAGCACGTGCTGACCGACTGGTCGGGCGAGGCCCCGGCACGTCAGGATGCCGCGGCAGGGGGCGTCGGAACATGACCGATCGCCCCGGGCGCCCCGATGTCCTCGTCATCGGCGCGGGAATCGTCGGCGCCGCCGTGGCCCGAGCCGCCAGTGCAGCCGGGTTCTCGGTGACCGTGGTCGAACGCGGCACCATCGCCGCCGGCACCACCAGCCGCTGCGAGGGCAACCTGCTCGTGAGCGACAAGGAGGTCGGGCCCGAGCTCGAGCTGGCGCTGCACTCGCAGCGCATCTGGCGCGGCGAGCTCGCTGAGCACGCCTCGCGGTGGGAGTTCGAATCGAAGGGCGGCCTCGTCGTCGCGGCGAGCGACGCCGGCAAGACGGCTCTCGATGCGCTCGCCGACCATCAGCGCTCGCTCGGCATCCGCGCCGAAGACGTCCCCGACATCGCCGCGCTGCACGGGATCGAGCCCTACCTGAACCCCGAGATGGCGGGCGGGGTCTACTACCCCGACGATGCCCAGGTGCAGCCCGTGCTCGCCGCCCACCATCTGCTGCGGCTCGCCCGCGATAGCGGAGCCCGGCTGATGACGGGAGTGACGGTGACCGGCATCCGCACCCGCTCGGGCCGCGCGATCGGCATCGACTCGAGCGCGGGCGCCATCGATGCCGGCGTCGTGGTCAACTGCGCCGGCCCCTGGGCGGGCGAGATCGCCGCCCTCGCGGGGCTCGAGCTGCCCGTGCTGCCCCGGCGCGGATTCGTGCTCGTGACCGAACCGGTGCCCGTGACCGTGCGGCACAAGGTGTACGCGGCCGAGTACGTGCAGAACGTGGCCTCGTCGGATGCCGGACTGCAGGTGTCGTCGGTGGTCGAGGGGACCCCGAGCGGGACGATCCTCATGGGCGCGAGCCGAGAGCGCGTCGGCTTCGACACGGCGTTCTCGGCCGAGGCCGTGGGCCGCGTCGCACGCGCCGGCGCGGAGCTGTTCCCCGTGCTCGCCGATGTGCAGATCCTGCGCACCTACTCCGGCCTCCGGCCCTACTGCCCCGACCACCTGCCCGTCATCGGCCCCGACGCCCGGCTTCCCGGGCTCTGGCACGCCGCCGGCCACGAGGGCGCCGGCATCGGCCTGTCGGTCGGCACGGCGGCTCTCATCGTGCAGGCGCTGCGCGGCGAGCAGACCGACCTGCCGCTCGACGCCTTCCGTCCGGAACGCTTCGCCGAGGCGGTGGCGGCATGAGCGCGGACTTCCCGGGTGACAGCTCGTTCAGCTTCGACGGTTCCATCGTGCCGTTCCGCCCCGGTCAGACGGTGGGCGGCGCCCTCGCGGCATCCGGCGTCGTGTCGTGGCGCACGACACGGGGCAGCGGCGAACCGCGCGGACTCTTCTGCGGCATCGGGGTCTGTTACGACTGCCTGCTGAGCGTCGACGGACAGCGATCGCAGCGCGCCTGCGTCACTCCGGCGCGACCGGGTCAGGACGTCCGCAGCGACGACCCGCGCGCACCCCTGCCGCTGCCGGCGCGTCCCGCAGACGGGGCCGACGCATGAGCGCGTCGCAGCGACCCGACGCGGCCGCTCCGGTCGATCTCGCGGTCGTCGGCGCGGGGCCGGCCGGACTCTCGGCCGCCGTCACCGCGGCCGAGACCGGGCTGCGGGTCGCGCTCGTCGACGCCGGGACGCAGACGGGCGGCCAGTACTGGCGGCATCCCGACGAGCGGAACCTCGACGCCTTCGCCGAGCCCGAGCACACCGGGCATCACCACTGGGATCACTACCGCGGACTGCGCGACCGGCTGCGCCGTCAGCTCGACGCGGGACGGGTGGTGCACCGCTCGGGTCGCCAGGTGTGGCGCATCGATGGCGACGCCGACGCGGGCTTCCTGCTGCGCACCACCGCCGTGACGGGAACGGATGCCGAGACGTCGAGCGACCGCTCGATCCGCGCCCGCCGCGTTGTGCTGGCCCCCGGCGCCTACGACCGGCAGCTGCCCGTGCCCGGGTGGACGCTCCCCGGCGTGATGGCGGCGGGCGGCGTGCAGGCGATGCTCAAGGCGAATCAGGTCGCGGCCGGTCGCCGAGCCGTCGTGGCGGGCACGGGGCCCTTCCTGCTGTCGGTCGCCGCCGGGCTCGCGCGTGCCGGTGTCGAGGTCGTCGCCGTCTGCGAGGCGAACGCCCTCTCGCGCTGGGCGGCGACCCCGCTGCGGGCCGTGCAGGAGCCGGGCAAGCTCCTCGAGGGGGCGGGCTACGCCGCGACCTTCGTCCGCGAACGCATCCCGCTTCGGACCCGCACGGTCGTCACCGCCGTCTCCGGCGACGGGCGGGTGACCGGCGCGACGATCGCGCGGGTGGACGCCGCCGGTCGCGTGCGACCCGGGACCGAGCGTGCCCTCGACGTCGACCTCGTCGCGTTCGGCTGGGGCTTCACCCCGCAGATCGAGCTCGTCGTCGGGGCGGGTGCCCAGACGCGCATCGACGTCGACGGTTCGCTGATCGCGGTCGTCGACGAGAACCAGCGGACGAGCGTCGCCGGTCTCTACGCGGCGGGTGAGGCGACCGGGATCGGCGGTGCCGTGCAGTCGTGCGCCGAGGGCGAGCTCGCCGCGCTGGCGGCCGCCGTCGACGCCGGGTTCGGCGTCCCGGCCGTGACCGCGCGTCGGCTGCGCCGGCGGATCGCGCGCGGCCGTCGCTTCGCTGTCGGGATGCACCGGGCGAGCCCCGTGCCCGAGCAGTGGGCGACCTGGCTGCGTGATGACACCCTCGTCTGCCGGTGCGAGGAGGTGCCGGTCTCGGCCGTCCGCTCGACGGTGTCCGACCTCGCCGCCGACGACGCACGCGATGTGCGGGTCACGGCGCGCCCCGGGATGGGGATGTGTCAGGGCCGCGTCTGCGGCTTCGCCCTCTCGTGCCTCGTCGGCGACGAGACCGGTCGCCCCCGGCAGCCGGCGGATGTCGAGCCCCTCGTCCGCCGTCCCATCGGCACCCCGATCCGCGTCGCCGATCTCGCCGATCTCGCCGATCCGGTCGATCTCACCGGTTTCGCCGGCCCCGCCGGCTTCGCCGACGCCGCCGGCTTCGCCGACGCCGCCGGCCTGTCTCCCCGAAAGGAAAGCTCATGACAGCTCCCGTTTCGCCCACCACACCTTCGCCCATCACAGCGGCGCCCAGCACCGCGGCGCCCGTCGGCGACACGCCGATCGCGGAGGTCGACACGTTCGTCGGCCTCGCCGCCGATGCGTCGACGGCATGGCGGGCCGCATCGATCGCCGTCCGCGGTGAGGCGCTGCGGGCCGTGGCCGACGGGCTCGACGCGCGCGCGGACGACCTCGTCACGCTCGCCGGCCGTGAGACGCATCTCGCGGAGGCGCGGCTGCGGGGCGAGCTGAAGCGTACGACGTTCCAGCTGCGGCTGTTCGCCGAGGTGCTCGCGGAGGGCTCCTGGCTCGACGCGCGTATCGACCACGCGGTCGCGGACTATCCCATGGGGGCCCCGCGTCCCGACATCCGTCGCCAGCTCGAAGGGATCGGCACCGTCCTCGTCTTCGCGGCGAGCAACTTCCCGTTCGCATTCTCCGTCGCCGGCGGCGACACCGCCAGCGCGCTCGCCGCCGGCAACGCCGTCGTGCTCAAGGCGCACCCCGGTCACCCCCACCTGTCGGATCTGACGGGCCAGATCGTCACGGCCGCTCTCTCGGCGGCCGGGGCGCCCGCGGGCATCTTCACCGTCATCCACGGGACGGATGCCGGCGTGCACGCGCTGCGGCATCCCGAGATCCGGGCCGCCTCGTTCACCGGATCGATCGCCGGTGGCCGAGCGCTGTTCGACATCGCGATGTCGCGTCCCGAGCCGATCCCGTTCTACGGCGAGCTCGGCAGCGTCAATCCTGCCTTCGTCACGCGCAGCGCCGCCAAGGGGCGGGCTGCGGAGATCGCCGAGCAGTTCGTGGCGTCGGTCACCGGCAGTGCCGGACAGCTCTGCACGAAGCCCGGTCTGCTGCTCGTGCCCGCCGGCTCGGCCATCGTCGACGCGCTGAGCTCGGCCACGCTGCCGGGCGCCGCGCCGCTGCTCAACCCGTCGATCGCCTCGGGCTTCCGCCGCTCCCTCGACGCCACGGCCCAGCACGACGGGGTCGAGGTGCTGGCCGGATCGGCAGCGTCCGACGGTGCCGACCCTGCGCCCGCGCTGCTGCGGACTACGGCAGCAGCGGTGATCGCCGACCCCGAGGCTCTCGTGTCGGAGATGTTCGGACCCGCGGCGCTCGTCGCCGAGTACGACGACGAGCGCGAGCTCGTCGCTGTCGCGAAGCTCCTGGAGGGCCAGCTCACGGCGACCCTCGTCGCCGACGAGCGCGATGCGGTGGCCGCCGACCTGCTTCCCGTCCTCGCCACGAAGGCCGGCCGGGTGCTGTGGAACCAGTGGCCGACGGGCGTGTCGGTGACGTGGGCGCAGCAGCACGGCGGCCCGTACCCCGCGACGACGGCGGTGGGTACGACCTCGGTCGGAACCGCGGCGATCACGCGGTTCCTGCGCCCCGTCGCGTACCAGAACGTCCCCGACCCGCTGCTGCCGGCCGCGCTGCAGGAGGCCAACCCCCTCGGCATCCCGCGTCGCGTGGACGGCGTGCTCGAGGGCTGAGCCGAGGCCGGCGGAGGGCGCGAACATCGGCGGGGAGTCAGGCGTGGGCGTTTCCGGGTCGGTCCGCACGTCGCCGTCCCCCTCGTTCGAGACGTATCTCCGGTCATTCCGGGAACCCCGCGGATACCTGAACTTCGCCAGCTACGGCCCCCCGTCGACAGCCGTGGTCGAGACGATCGGCCGCTTGGTCGAGCAGGCATCGTTCGGGCATCCGTCGAGCGACCTGCATGCGGAGGATCGGCGAGCGGTGGCTGCCGTGGCCCGGGTGAGTGGGGTCGCAGCGTCCGGCGTGGCGCTCACGACCAGCACCTCGCTCGGGCTCCTGCAGGTCGCGTTCGGGCTGCCCCGGGGGGAGGTGCTCGTGAGCGAGGCGGAGTTCCCCGCCAACCTGTACGCGTGGTGGCGCTCGGAGGAAGCCGGGCTCACGCGGGTGCGTGCGCTGCCGCCGGTCGCCGACGATCCCCTCGCTCCGGTGACGCCCGAACGGGTGGCCGTTGCCGTCGGCCCCGACACCGTGGCCGTGGCGGTCAGCGCGGTCGACTTCCGCACAGGCGCCCGGGTCGACCTCGCCGGCATCAGGGAGGCGATCGGCGATCGCCTGCTCGTCGTCGACGGAATCCAGGGTTTCGGAGTGCTCGATGCCGACTGGGCGCCGGCCGACGTTCTCATCGTCGGTGGGCAGAAGTGGCTGCGGGCGGGATGGGGCACGGGGTTCGTCGCGATGTCGCCGCGGGCGCTCGACCGCCTCCGTCCCCTCGTCGCCGGCTGGACCGGGGTCGAGGATGCCGGCCGCTACGACGGACGCCCCCACCGCCTGCTTCCGGGAGCCCAGCGCTTCTCGGTGACGAACGCCTCTCCGTTCGCCTCCGGCGCCCTCGCCGCCGCTCTCGAGCTGATCGAGTCCGTCGGCGTCTCGGCCATCGAGGAACGCATCGCCGGCACGACCGGTCGCCTGATCGAGGCCCTGTCGGCTGCGGGCGTTCCCGTCCTCTCACCGGTGAGCCGCAGCGACCGTGCGGGCATCGTCGTCGCGCAGACCCCCGCCGGCTGCGCCCCGGCGATGGTCGGCCGTCTGGCGGACACCGGCATCACCGCCACCGCGCACGGCGACGATCGGGTGCGCTTCAGCGTGCACGCCAGCACAGCTCCGTCGGTCGCTGGCGCTGTCGTGGCCACTCTGAAAAGCGGCGATTGAGTACACCTCGATCGGCGGATGGCGGCGGAGGACCGTCGGTGATCGGTATTGTCCGTTTGTCCGCGTCGCCCGCGGCCCACTCGTACCGTTACCGAGATCGCTGAACCGCGACGGGGCGAAGGTGCCCCGAGGGCCGGCACGCTCGCCGTGTGCCGGTCCGTCCGATGCGTCGCGATCGGGACAGGGAGGAACACGGCAATGAAGCACACAGCACGTTTTCTGGGCATCGTCGGCGCGGGCGCGCTCGCTGTCGGGACGCTGGCCGGGTGTTCGGGAACCGCGGACGAGGGGGATGGCGACGAGCGTGTCACCCTCGATCTGGCCTGGTGGGGCAACGATTCGCGTGCCGCGATGTACGAGGAAGCGATCGACCTGTTCGAGGCGGAGCATCCCAACATCACCGTGAACGGGACCTTCGCAGACTTCTCGTCGTACTGGGATCTGCGCGCCACGCAGGCGGCGGCCCGCGGGCTGCCCGATGTGATGCAGATGGATCAGGCGAACCTCGTGCAGTACGGCTTGAACGGGGCTCTGCTCGACGTGTCGCCGTATCTCGGCGAGCAGCTCGACACCTCCGCAATGGAGGATGTCGTGATCGAGGCGGCGACGGTCGACGACGTCCAGTACGGCGTACCCGTCGGCACGGGAACGCTCGGACTCTTCGTCAACCCCGGGGCCGTCGCGGCGTCCGGCGTCGAGCCGCTCGACCCCGACTACACCTGGGAAGATCTCAACGACTGGATCTCCGATGTCACCGCCGCGGGAGCGACGACCCCGGAAGGAAAGCCGATCTTCGGCGGATTCGACCACGGGCTGACGATGTGGTTCTTCATCCAGTGGCTGCTGCAGCAGGGGGAGGAGCCGTTCGCGGACGATGGGTCGATCGCGTTCTCGCGCGAGGACGTCGCGGAGTACTTCGACCTCACGGCGGACCTGCGGGAATCCGGCGCGTTCTTCCCGCAGGCGCGGGCCAGCGAGCTCGGGCCCGTGGACGGCTTCGCGGTCGGCGAGGCGGCGAGCACACTGACCTGGGACAGCTTCTTCGCCCGCTACACCGACGTCGAGGACCTCGAGACGCTGCCCGTACCGACAGGCCCCGACGGTGAGAAGGCCGTCTTCTACACCGTGCTCCACCTGGCGGGTGCGGCCAACACCGAGCACCCGGAGGAGACGGCGCTCCTGCTCGACTTCCTCGCCACGGACCCGGGCGTTGCAGAGGTGTTCGGAACGTCGCGCGGCATTCCCGCCGATCCCGGCCAGCTGGAGGCGCTCGACTTCGAGGAGGGCTCCGTGGAGGCCAAATCACTCGAGTATCGGGCATCGCTCGAGGGTTACGAGACGGTGAGCACGCCGACCTTGCCGCCGACGTTCGCCGCTCTCGAGGCGACGTGGGTGAGCCTGAACGAGGAGCTCATGTTCGGCACCATCACGGTGGACGACTTCATCGACCGGTGGTGGGCCGAAGCCGAGGCGCTGAACTGAGCAGCACCGTCAGGCGATGGTCGCGAGGTCGCGGCGGTGCACCTCGAACTCGAGTGAGCCTCGGGTGACGAACCGCTCGACCTCGTCGACCGTCTGATGGCCCATGCGCCGCAGCTCATTGCCGAGCGAGCCGGCGATATGCGGAGTGAGGGTGACGCCCGGCGCGCTGAAGAGCGGGTGACCGGGGGGAAGCGGCTCCGGGTCCGTGACATCGAGCACCGCGCTCAGCCGTCGGGCGGTCAGCTCGGCCAGCAGCGCGTCGGTGTCGACGAGGTCGCCCCGGGCGGTGTTGATGAGCGTCGTGCCGTCGCGCATCGCGGCCAGTTCCGGCGCTCCGATCATGTGTCGGGTCTCTGGGAGCGAGGGGGCATGCAGGCTGACGACATCCGACGCCCGGAGCAGACCGTCCAGGGGCACGAGGGTCGCGCCGAGGTCCGCGGCCGCGGTCGTCGACAGCGACGGGTCGTAGACGACCGGCGTGATGTCGAAGGGACGGAGGAGGTCGAGCACCCGCCGACCGATGCGCGAAGCGCCGACGATGCCGACCGTGATGCCGTAGGCGCCGACTCGTCCACGCGGGCGGGCCGCGGTCATGTCGTGCGTCCGCTGGAACACCTCGGCGGCATCCCACGCGCGCTTCGTGCTGAGGAGGATCATCGACAGGGTGTATTCCGCGACGGGTACGGCGTTGGCTGCGGCGCTGCTCGACACGCGGATGCCGCGTTCCCAGAGCGCTGGTGAGACGACACGCTTGACCGAGCCTGCGGCGTGGAACACCGCCCGCAGATCCGGCATCCTCTCCAGGGCGCGAACGTCGAGGCGAGGAGCCCCCCACCCGGTGATCAGGATCTCAGGCCCGGCGGCGGTCTCCGGAGCGCGATAGTCCGGAGGGGTCATGACCTGAGGATCCACCCGCACGAGATCGCGGAGTCGGGTCAGGTCAGCCGCATCAAACAGCTCGCCCACCAGATCTGCGTCCTGGAGCGCGAACATCGCCCGCGGCGCGTTCATGCGCGCACCCCCGATCGGGTCGGCACCTGATCGACCAAACCGTCGAGCCAGCGGATCCAGAGCGTCTGATTCTCGGCGTCGATGTCGATGCCCGAGAGGAGCGACGGGTCGGCGTCCGACGCCGACCCCGACAGCACGACGAGCGCGGCGACGATCTCCCCGGCTCCGGCGGCATCCGTCTGAGCGGCCCACGGTGTTATCGAATGCTCGGCGAACGGATTCGATCCCGATCGGATCGTCGTGCGGGCCTGGTCGAGACCGCGGACGGGTAGCACCGTGGTCTGCAGGCCGTCGGCACGGATCGCAGATCCGGCGGCCGTCCTCGGCGCGGCCCCCGTGAAGGGAAGCGGCCACCCGCCCATGCGGAACCGCCACGGCCCCGCGTCGTCGGGCCAGACCTCGTCGGCGGCGAGAGCTGCGGGGGAACGCTCGACGACCTCGGGCGATGTCCACCACGCGAGGCGCAGCTCCGTCGCGCCATGGACGACCGAGACGATGGTCACGACGGGGCCGCGGCGCAGCGACGCCCAGGTCGCGGCATCCGCGGTGGCCGTGTCGAGCCAGTGGACGCGCGATCGCGAGACCGCGACCGTTTCGGTGAGGTGCAGACGCTCGATCGCGTCGCGGTGCGACGGCATACCCGAGGCGTCGAGAAGCGCGACGTGCGATTCCAATGGATGCGCGATGGCGTCGGGGGAGAGTTCGGGCGAGGTCAGGTTCGAGTACGCGGCGCGCTGGTAGAAGGGGTTGTCCGCACGGGGAGCGCCGGCGGGACCGCGGAAGCCGTCCGATCCGTGATTGAGGACTCGCACGACGCCGTCATCGGGGGTGTTGACGACGATCCATCCGGGCGCGGGCAGGGCCCGCGCCGTCAGGCCGTTGCGAGCGGGGAGCTCGGCCGTTGTGGTCCACTCGGCGTCATCGGCTGGCAGGAGTAGACCGAGGAAGCCTTTGCTCGCCCAGTACGGCGAGGATCCGCTCGTGTAGGTCTGTCGAAGGGGCAGGAACTCGCGATGCCACCCGATGGTCAGCAGGCCCCGGTCGTCGACGGCTCCGGCATCGAGGAAGTGCGAGACCACGTCGGTTCCCAGTGCGCGCGTCGCTCCGGCCGGGAGCGGACTCACCCCCGCGATCGCGGCCGCCCAGAACGGCGCGAGCATCCCGAAGCGGTAGGTGAGTGAACGGCCCTGCAGGAGCGGGGCGCCCCGCGATCCGATCAGGTCGACCGCCTGCTCGACGAACATCTCGAGGCGCTCCCGGTGGACCCGAGCGAGCGGTGCGCCGACGATGCGCGAGTGCAGCAGCGGGTAGACGTGCCACGCCCAGCCGGCGTAGTAGTCGAAGCTCTGACGCACGCCAGCGGGACCCGCCCCGTCGGAGTACCAGCCGTCGCCGATGTACAGGGCCTCCTGCAGTTCCGCATTGCGATCGAGGTCCGCCTGCAGCCACGGGCCGCCGACTCCCGCCAGGAATGCCTCGATGACGTTCTGGAACCAGACCCAGTTGTTCGTGTACCCGGTCGTGCCGACGACTCCCGCGAGCCAGTCCACGACGTGCTGCTGGTCCCGGGGGTCGAGCCGATCCCACAGCCACGGCCGCGTCTCCGACAAGGCGATCGCGATAGACGCCGCCTCGACGACCGCCTGTCGTCGTTCGGCGATGGTCGGCCACCGCTCGGGGCCGCCGGGGTCGACCCCGGCGACGAGTCCCATGCGGAAGCGTTCCAGCAGGCCATGCGGGTCCTCGCCCCCCGCTCCCGCCACGCGCAGGGCGGCGAGCAGGAATGTCCGCGCGAAGCCCTCCATGCCGTCGCTCCAGGCGCCGGATGCACTCGAGGGCCCGGGGATGCGCATCGAGGCTCCCGCCGGAGACGCGTGCGGCAGGGTGCCCGCGAGGAGGCGGTCGGCGAGCTGTTGCCAGGAGCGATGGCCTCCGTCGAACGGAGGCGGGGAACTGTCGCGCATTGACATCACCGTACGATCGTGGGCTACGCTCCGGTAGTCAACGGCGCACTCGGACATTTTCGAACAATCGGCGACATCCGACCGGGTCGAGCGACCGAGGCGGAGGAACAGTCCATGGCGACACGAAACCTGCTGCCGCGGGCGAGGCACGAGCATCTGCTCCGCCAGATCGAGGTGTACGGCAGCGTCAGTGCGGCGCAGGTCGCCGCGGACCTCGGGGTGGCGCAGGTGACGATTCGCCGAGACATCCTCCAACTCGAGCAGACGGGTCGGCTCGTCCGGGTCCACGGCGGCGCGATCTCGGTGGCGTCGTCGCCCGCCCCGCAGTCGGCCCCCACCCGGATCGGTGTCGTGGTGCCGTCGTCGGTCGGTCATTTCCCGACGATCGTCCAGGGCATGGATGCTGCTTCCCGAGGGCTGCGCACGCGGCTCGTCCTCGCGACGTCGCAGTACCGCCACGACCTCGAGCGACGCCAGGTGGAGCGCCTGGTGGAGCTCGGCGTCGACGGGATCGTCCTCGCGCCGACGCTGCGCGATCGGAGCGAAGAGGACCTCGCGGAGTGGGCGCGCACGATCCCGGTGCCCGTGGTCTTCCTCGAGCGCCGGCTCGATTCGACAGCCGTGGCGTCTTTCGACAGCGCGCGCACCGATCACTCCGGCGGTGCGGTCCTCGCCGTCGAGCACCTCGCGGCGCTCGGTCATGAGCGCGTCGGTCTCGCGATCTTCGACCGCACGCCCACTGCTCCCCTCATCCGCGACGGACGCAGGCGGGCAGTCGAGCGCCTGCAGCTCGCCGCGGCACCCGAGATCGCCCTGCCGAAGGACGACGAGGACGGCCTCGACGAGGCTCTGGGGCGGCTGATCGAGGAGTGCCGGGCCACGGGAACCCGAGCGGTCCTGGTCCATACGGATGTGCACGCGGCTCGCTTGGTCGAGATGGCGGTCGATCTCGGCATCCGTGTGCCCGAGGACCTCGCGATCGTCGCGTATGACGACGACACCGCCTCACTCGCGCTCGTGCCGCTCACCGCCGTCACTGCGCCACGACGCGACCTCGGACACGAGGCGCTGCGGATTCTGACCGAACGAATCGTCGAGCGCGGACAGCCGCGATCCGCTCCCCGGCACGTCACCCTCCTGCCGGCCCTGACGGTGCGCGGCTCCTGCGGCGCGAAGGGCTGATCGATCTTGTCCGCATGGCGTCGGCCGACGGTGCCCTGGTCGGCGTGAACGACACGTGGCGACGGTTCGACGGCGGCCGCCGAGGTCGCCCGGAGGGTCGGGGCGTCGTTCGTTCCGGCACAGCGCGCATTCGACGAGGCGGCGGGGAGAGTTCCGAACCCTAGCGCGGCTCGAGGTGCTGGGCGCCGACGGCGGCGCGCGTGGCGCTGAGGGCCGCGTCGAGGTCGGGGTAGCGCAGCTGGGCGACGCGGATGAAGACGAAGTCGGCGACCGCGAGCTGCGCCATGCGGCTCGCGAGGGCCGCGGCGCGCAGGGTCGCCTCGCGGGCCGGCGTGCGCAGGGTCGCGGATGCCGCGGCGGCCAGGGGCGAGTCGGTGTCGTTGGTGATCGCGACGGTGAACGCTCCGGCGTGGGCGGCGATCTCGACGGCCCGCAGCACGTCGATCGTGCCGCCGCTGAACGAGAACGCGATCGCCGTCGTGCGCTCGTCGGCGAGGGCGGCGTGCACGAGCTGAACGTGCGTGTCGTGCGAGCTCAGGCACATGATCCCGATGCGCTGCAGCTTCTGTGCGAGGTCGGCCGCGGCCAGGCCCGACGCCCCGACGCCGAAGGTGACGACACGGTCGCTCTCGGCGATCGCGTGGGCGATGCGCTCGAGGGCGTCGAGGTCGAGCATGCGCCCGGTCTGCTCGATCGTCCGCGCTTCGTGGAAGGCGACTTTGGCGACCATCTCGGCGGGCGAGTCCGACGGGTTGAGCTCGCCTTCGGCGATGTTCGAGCGCTCGAGCTCGATAGCGCGCCGTGATACCTCCTGCGCCAGTTCGACGCGGAACGAGGGGTATCCGGCGAAGCCGAGACTCTTGGCGAAGCGCACGACCGACGCCTGCGAGACCGACGCGCGCTCGGCGAGGGTCGTGACCGTCGCGGTGACCGCGAACGAGGGGTCGTCGAGCACAGCCCGCGCCACCTGCAGCTCTGCGGGGCGCAGGCGGGGGATGATCGCGCGGGTCGCTTCGAGGACGTCGCCGTCCATGTGCCTCCTCGGAAAGTCGATTTTCAGTCTTCCACAGATCTTGACAAGACATGCCGCAAAGAGCACTCTGTGTGAAACAACTTGCCACGCAGTCCCGACGAGGAGCACCACCGTGACCACCGCGCACCCGACACCGGCCACCGAGTCGTCGAACCCGCTCACTCGCGAGCTCGACGCGATGTCGGTCGCCGACATCCTGCGCGTCATGAACGACGAGGATGCCGGCGTCGCCGCCGCTGTCGCCGTCGCGATCGCGCAGATCGTCCGGGCCGTCGACCTCGCCGTGGCGGCGCTCTCTGCGGGCGGCCGCCTCGTCTACCTGGGTGCGGGCACGAGCGGGCGTCTCGGCGTCCTCGACGCGGCCGAATGCCCGCCCACGTTCGGCACCGACCCGGCGCAGGTCGTCGGGCTCCTCGCCGGCGGTCCCGAGGCGATGTTCCGTGCGGTCGAGGGGGCGGAGGACTCCCGCCGGCTCGGCGCCGACGACCTCGCGGCGATCGGGCTCACCGATCGCGACGTCGTCGTGGGCATCGCGGCATCCGGTCGAACTCCCTACGTGCTGGGAGGTCTCGACCACGCCCGCGGCGTCGGAGCGGCGACGGTGGCCGTCTCGTGCACCCCGAACGCCGAGATCAGCGGCCACGCCGACGTCGCGATCGAGGTCGACAACGGCCCCGAGGTGCTCACCGGCTCGACGCGGCTGAAGGCCGGCACGAGCCAGAAGCTCGTGCTCAACATGATCTCGACCGCGACGATGGTGCGCCTCGGCAAGGTCTACGGCAACCTCATGGTCGACGTGCGCCCGAGCAACGAGAAGCTCGTCGCGCGCGCCGTGCGCATCGTGCGGGCCGCCACCGACTGCGACGAACCGACCGCGCGGCAGGCGCTCGACGAGGCGGACGGCCACGCCAAGACAGCCATCGTCGCGATCCTCTGCGGGGTCGACGCCGCGACCGCGCGGGAACGGCTGAGCGCCGGGTCGGGCTTCGTCCGCGAAGCCGTCCGCGCGCAGGGCTGACCCGACTCGCGACCGGCGGGCTCCGCAACCGCGCCCCAGCCCTACCCAGCACCCAGCACCCAGCACCCAGCACCACCCAGCCCCAGCACCCGACACTCGAATCCGTCCGCCGGAAGGAATCACCGTGGATTACCCCGAACTCAGCGAGGAGATCCTGCCGCTCGTCGGCGGCTCGCAGAACATCGCCTCGTACACCAACTGCATGACGCGGCTGCGCCTGAACCTGCACGACCCGTCGCGGGCGGATGTCGCGGCGCTGCGCCGTCTCGACGGCGTCATGGGTGTCGTCGACGGCCCGCAGCTGCAGGTCGTCGTGGGCCCCGGTCACGCGCAGCGCCTGCGCGACGCCTTCGCCGAGGTCGTGGACGCACCCGCCGAAGCGCCCGTCGACGACCCCGAGGACGACGTCGCCGACATCGCCGAGGCCGCTGCCGGGGGTCGCGTGGCAGGCGCCGGCGCCGCATCCGCAGCGGGCGGTACGCCCGCCGATGCAGCCGCCGACCTGCGAACGCTGCAGCAGGAGAACACGCAGAAGGTGAAGTCACGGCACACCTCGCGGGTGCACGGGCTCTTCCGCCACATCGCGAACATCTTCGTGCCCATCATCCCGGGCTTCATCGCGTGCGGACTCGTGGTGGCGATCGGCAACATCTGGAAGCTCATCGACCCGAGCGTCACCACGAACGCGTGGTTCCTCGTCTTCGCCGCCCTCGGCACGATCGTCGTGGCCTCGCTCAACCTCGTCGTCGGTATGAACACCGCGAAGGAGTTCGGTGGCACTCCGGTTCTCGGTCTGATCGCCGGTGCGATCTCGTACCTGCCGGCGCTCGCCGGCATCGCCGCCACGACGGCCGCCGACGGCACCGTGACCCCGGCTCAACCTCTCGTGCTGCCGCTGTTCGGCGAGCTCAAGCCGGCGCTCGGCGGCATCATCGGCGTCATGGTGACGGCGTGGCTGTTCACCGTCATCGAGAGGTGGGTCCGAAAGCGCGTGCCGGCGTGGGCCGATCTGTTCGTCGTGCCGGTGGTGACGCTGCTCATCGGCGCCGTCGTCTGCATCTTCGTGATCATGCCGATCTCGGGCCTGCTCATGCAGGGCATCAACTGGCTGCTCATCGACTTCGCCCTCGAGCGCGGCGGCGTCATCGGCGGATACCTGCTGTCGTCGCTGTTCCTACCGCTCGTCATGCTCGGCATCCACCAGGGCCTGACGCCCATCCACGCTCAGCTGATCACCGATCACGGCTTCACCGAGCTGCTGCCGGTGCTCGCGATGGCGGGCGCGGGCGAGGTCGGCATGGCGATCGCGATCTTCCTCAAGACCAAGAGCGTCCGGCTGAAGAACATCATCCGGGCGGCGCTGCCGATCGGCGTGCTCGGCGTGGGCGAGCCCCTCATCTACGGCGTCTCGCTGCCGCTCTTCTACCCCCTGATCACCGCCTGCCTCGGCGGCGGGTTCGGCGGTGCGTTCGTCGCCTTCGGCATCCAGGCCACGGGCGGGTTCGGGGCCGGAGCGCTCGGGCTGTCGGGCGTGCTCATGACGGCCGTCATCACGAACGGCGCCTGGATCTGGTACGTCGGCGGCCTCGTGATCGCGTACATCATGGGCTTCGTCCTGACCTGGTTCTTCGGGTTCAAGGAGCACATGGTGGAGCGCCTCGGCTGAGGCGGGAGGAGCTCGGATGCTGTTCTCGATCTACCCCACGGATGACGCCGCGACGCGCCGCACCGTCATCGAGCAGGTGCTCGCCGCCGCGCCGGAGGCCTCGGGCGTCGAGCGGATGCTGTTCACGTCGCTGCACATGGTCGACACCGGCGAGCTCGCGGCGTTCGGCGACGTTCTTCGCGAGGCCCATGACGAGAACGGGTTGACTTTCTGCGCCGACGTCTCGCCGGTGGCCCTCGAACACGTCGTGTCGGGCGACGAGGGCTGGGGCTGGCTCGCCCGCCGCGGCATCACGATGCTGCGGCTCGACTACGGCTTCGACGCCGGTGAGATCAGGCGGGTCGCCGATGCATCGGGTTGCCGCATCGCCGTCAACGCGAGCACGGTCGACGCGGCGTTCCTCGACGAGCTCGGTGGGCTGTCGGTCGTGGGTTGGCACAACTTCTACCCGCGGCCCGAGACCGGGCTGACCGCGGGGTTCTTCGTCGCGCAGTCGCAGCTGTTCCTCGACCGCGGGCTCCCGGTGGTCGCTTTCATCCCCGGTGAGCGCCAGCTCCGCGCCCCGCTCCACCTCGGGCTGCCGACACTCGAGGAGCACCGGCACCGCAACGCCTGGCGCACTTACCTGCAGCTGCGGCGGCTCGTGCCCACTGTGACCGTCGTCTGCGCGGAGGGCGCGGTGGCCGGCGACCACGCGGCGTGGATCGCCGACTTCGAGTCCTCGGGCACGGTGACCCTTCCGGTCGTGGGGCTGGATGCCGCGGCATCCGTGCTCCTCCACCGCGAGTGGCGGCTGCGGGTCGAGGATGCGGCGGCCTCCTTCCGCCTCGATGAGACCCGGGGCGGCGTCCGTCCCGCCCGCATCCGCAACGCCGACCTGCGCGAACGGGGCAGTCTGCAGGTCGATCTCGACGCCTACGGGCGGTACCGAGGCGAGGTGCACCTGATGCGCACCGACCGACCGCTGGATGCCGGACAGGCGCGCCTCGGCGAGATCGCCGCGCCCTACCGCGGCATCGTCGACGACCTCCGTCCCGGCCAGGCGGTCCGACTCATTCCCTTCTCCGCCTGATCCCGCCGCGACTCGCCGGTGACAGCGGATGCCGGCCGAGGCTGGTGCGGGGGAGGGAGGGCGCGTAGCGTTCGGACATGCCCGCACCGGTGCCCTACGTCCACTTCTCCGGCGACGCCGCCGAGGCGCTGCGCTTCTACCGATCGGTGTTCGGCGGCGACCTGCAGCTCCACAGCTTCCGGGAGTTCGGTCGCGATGACGGCGGGCCCGATCTCATCGCCCACGGCGAGCTCCGCGGCACGGTCGACCTCTTCGGCGCCGACGTCGCGAACGGTCAGGCGGCGGCGACGATCGAGGGGATGATGTTCGCGCTGCTCGGTGCAGGCGACGAAGCCACCTCGCGGCAGTGGTTCGACGCCCTCGCCGATGGCGGGACGGTGACCGATACGCTCCAGGAACGCGAATGGGGCGACTACGACGGGCAGGTCCGAGACCGCTACGGCCTCACCTGGCTCATCGGGTTCGCGCCGGAGTGACGCGGCGACGCGCCGCCGTTATTTGCCGCGCTCCTCGTCGAGGGGTTCGACGAGGAAGTCGTCGAAGCAGGCGCGCAGCTCGTCGGCCATGTCGAGGCTCGAGCGGTCGAGCAGCCACTGGATCTGCAGGCCGTCCCACACCGCAATGGCCCGGGCCGCAGCGCTGCGGACGTCGACGCCGGGCCGGAGGCCGCCCTCGGCAGCGATGGTCGTCAAGGCGTCGACGACCAACTGGCGGGTGCGGACGTACCGGTTCTGGAAGAACGCGTGCGCCGGATGGTCGGGGGAGGTCGATTCGGCCGACAGGGTGCAGAACAGCTCGATGACTCCCGGGATCGTGGCGTTGTAGTCCGCGAGTGCGACGAGGTCCGCGAGAGCGCGCCGACCGGAGTGGGCGTCGAACTCGAACCTGCTCCGCGCCAGTTCGTCGCGGTGGTCGAGCACGGCGAGCAGCAGCGCGGCCTTGTTCCGGAAATGGTGCAGCAGGCCGGCCTCGCTCATGCCGACGCGCTCAGCGATCTCCCGCAGCGATCCGCTGCGATAGCCCGCGCTCGCGAAGACGGCGAACGCCGCGTCGAGGATCAGGGTGCGCGTTCGCACGCTCTTCGCGTACGGCCCGCGCGCGGCGCCCGTGGAGGTCTTCGTCGCGCTCGGCATGACTCAATCCTGCGGGCATTCCGAGTCGGCTGTCGACAATCCCGCGCGAACCGGATGCCGGCGCCCGCCGCCGCAACCCCGGCCGCTCCCGCAACCCCGTCGCCGCGACTCACACCGCGCGCAGCACGGCGGCCTCCTCCGCTGTCGTCAGTCCGGAACGCCGCGGGCGGTCGAGGCCACGCCGTCGTTCGTCGACGAGCACATCCGCGATCGTGTCCTCGAGCGGAGTGAGCTCTCCGCCCGTCTCGCGGAACCGCCGGTTCGAACGCCGGGCGAACCCGGCATCCGCCAGCGGCAGCCAGAGCGGCAGGGATCGAGGACCCGCCCAGTAACCGACCTCGTGCGCGGTCAGGATCTCGTCGGGTACCTCGACCACGCGACCATCGCTGCCGGCGATCCGCGCGACGCGGCGCAGGAAGTCGGCCATCGCGACGGGCTCTCCGACCGCGTTGACGACGCCGGTGGCCGAGCCTCGTCCGGCGTCGGCGAGATACGCGGCGAGGTCGGCGACATCGATCACCTGAACGAATCGGCCCGCGGTGGTGGGTGTCAGCACCGGGCCGGGGCGACCGAACCGCGCCGGCCAGTAGCCGAACCGGTCACTCGGGTCACCGGGCCCGACGATCAGTCCGGGACGGATCACGAGGAGTCGTTCGCCGAGACGCTCCGCGCTCGCCTTCTCGGCCGCGACCTTGGCGTCGGGATACTGCGTGAGGTCGGTCGGATCCACCAGGCGGCCGCCTCGTCGGCATCCGGCTCGGCGTTGCTCGCGTAGACCGAGACGCTCGACACCAGCGTCCAGTGCGCGGCATCCGCGGACAGGGCCTCGAGCGCCGGGCGGACGAGGTCGGGATCGGAGGAGAGCTCGACGACCTCGTCCCAGTGGCCGCGCACCGCGGCGTAGGCATCCGACGCTCGTCGATCGGCGGGGACGAGCCGCGCGCCTGCGGGCACGTCTCCCGACTCGCCGCGAGCGAGGCACGTCACGTCGTCGCCGGCCGCGATGAGCCGCTGCACGATGCAGCGCCCGAGCCAGCCCGTGCCGCCCAGAACCAAGACGCGTCTCATGCGCCCAGTCAACACAGGTGGCTGCTCGAAGCGAAGCGGCGTCCGCTACCGGCAGAAGCGCGCCGGTATCGGAGCGTCAGCGCGCGACGCCCTGGAGGCTGCCCGTCACCTGCCCCTGCGGGTCGCCGATGAGGCACAGGATCTCGCGATCGCCGGCATCCCAGCTGCCCGCGGTGGGGACGTAGTAGTTGTACCCGAGGACCGACTCCTCGTACGAGATGCCGACGAACGGCGCGAAGGCGTCGTAGCACACCTGCTCGGCCTCGGTCTGAGCGGCCTCGATGCCCGGGAACTCCTCGGCGGTGATGTTCTGAGCGTGGAAGGCCTCGAGGTCGTGCGCCTCGCTGCAGGGCACGGTGGGGGTCTCGGTGACCTCTTCTTCGACGGTGCCGGAGTCGAGCATGCAGTCGCCGACGCGGATCGCGAAGACGTCGGTGCTCTCGTTCGACTCGGCGATGGCGCCGGACTCGTCACGGACGGGAGCGGCGGCGCCCCCACCCGAGAACGCGTTGAGTGCGGAGCAACCGGTCGCGAGCACGGCGACGGTCAGCGCAGCAGCGGGCAGGGCGAGGAGGCGACGACCGGTGTTCACGGTGAACGACTCTATCCAGGTTCGGTGCTGACTGGGAACCTCCGATGAATGTCCTATGCGGGGACGGGAGCGCGTCAGGAAGGTCACGCGACCCCGGGCACGTCCGCGAGCGCCGTATAGACCGGGATGCCGCGTTCTCGGGCGATGGCGACGTCCTGATCAGCCCCGCGGGACTCGCCGGGCAGGCGGAGAACGGCATCGCAGCGCTGCAGGAGGCGATGCGCGACCGGATACATCACCTCCTGCGCGAGCGGATCGGTCGGCCCGGTCGCGCCGGCGCTCGTGAGCACCGGGAGCGCGACCCACTCGCCGATCATCGGGATGTGCCCCGCGGCGAAGAGCGGCCACGCGGCCTCCTCGAGGCGGTCGAGGTTGCGTCGCATGAGCGCGGGATCGCCGCCCGTTCCCGACGCGTACGGTCCGGCGATGAGGATCATGAGTGATTCGGTCATGATCCGATAGTATGCATAAACGTGCACAAAGAGGAAAGAGTCGGAATGCTCGCTGCCTCGCGCAAGGAACTGCTGCTCGCTCGTCTGCGCGCGGACGGACGCATCGTGGCGAAGGAGCTCGCCGCCGAGCTGGGCGTCTCGGAAGACAGCATCCGCCGTGATCTGCGAGAGCTGCACGCTGCCGGGCTCGCCGTGCGCGTGTACGGGGGAGCGGTTCCGGCCTCGCCGGCCGTCGCCGACTACGCCACCCGGCAATCCGTCGCCACGGAGAGCAAGCAGCGGGTCGCGCGCTTCGCGGCGGGGCTCATCGAGCCGGGCAGCACGGTGATCATCGACGGCGGGACGACGGCCCTCGCCACGGTGCGCGCACTCGATCCGGCCCGCGCGTGCACGATCGTCACCCACAGCCCGACCGTGGCCGTGGCCCTGCTCGACCATGCGGCCGAGGTCATCATCATCGGCGGACGCCTGTTCAAGCACTCCGCTGTCGCGAGCGGGGCAGCGGCCGTGGAGGCCGCACGTCTGGTGCGGGCCGACCGGTTCCTTCTGGGTGTCACGGGGATCCACGCCGAGGCAGGCCTGACGACCGGCGACGCCGACGAAGCGGCGATGAAGCGCGTTCTGGCAGAGAGGTCGGCGGAGACCTACGTTCTCGGCAGTGAGGAGAAGATCGGGGCCGTGTCGCCGTTCACGGTGCTCCCCTTCGAATCGGTGGCCGGGGTGATCGTCGATCCGGGTGCGCCGTCGAGCGGTCTGGACGCGCTCGAACGGCGAGGGGTCGCTCTGCTCCCCGCGGGATGACGCTCGCCTCCGGGCTCGCTAGGCTGACCCGCATGCAATGCCGGTGACCCGCTCTCGATCCCCGCCCGAGCGTCGATGTCGACGCGATCGAAAGGCTTCGCCGTGCACTCTTCTTCCTCTCCCGACACCCTTCCCCTCCGCGGGAGGACCGCGCTCGTCACCAGAGTCTCCCGCCGTCGCGGCATCGGTTTCGCCGTCGCGACGAAGCTCGCAGACCTCGGCGCGAATCTCGTCATCCATCACCACCGGCCGCACGACCTCGACCTGCCGTGGGGCGGCGACGACCTCGACGCCGTGCGCGCCGGCATCCGTTCGCACCTCGTCGGCGATGCCTGTTCGGCCGACATCGCGGCCGACCTCGCCGTTGCGACCGCGGCCGACGACCTGATCGACGCCGCCGCCGCGATCACCGGCGGGCTCGACATCCTGGTGTGCAACCACGCCAAGAGCGGCGGCGACGGCAGCATCATCGACATGACGCCGGCACAGCTCGACGCGTTCTGGAACGTCAACACCCGCGCGACGCTGCTGCTAACAGCCGCGTTCGCCCGTCGCTTCACCGACGCCTCGACGTCACCGCGGCGACCGGGCGAGCGCATTCCCGGGCGCGGGCCGTATGCGGCGCCGCGAGGACATGTCGTCTGGATGACGTCGGGCCAGATCCACGGGCCGATGATCGGCGAGGTCGCCTACGCCACGAGCAAGGCCGCTCTCGCGGGCATCACGGCGACGGTCGCCGCGGAACTGCTCGAGCTCGGCGTCGTCCTCAACACGGTCGATCCCGGTCCCGTGAACACGGGATACCTCGATCCCGAGACCACCGACCGGTCGCTCGACGACATCGACGGCTGGCTCGCCACGACCCCCTTCGGCCGCGTCGGCAGGCCCACGGATGCCGCTGAGCTGATCGCGTGGCTGTGCAGTCCGGCCGGTTCGTGGATGGTCGGCCAGGTGCTCACGAGCGACGGCGGGTTCAGCCTCGGGTGAGCCCCGCCCGGTCCCACCCGCGCACCGAGTGCACCAGCGCCGTCTTGGGGTAGACGCCGCGTGGCGGGCCGATCTCGAAGAGGTCGACCATCAGGAACACCGGGTAGTCGGGTGCCTGCGGTATGCGCTGGACGATCTCGCCGTTGCATCCGATGGTCGTCTCGCCCTCGCCCCAGATGGCGGTCCACACGTGCGGTGCGCCGGCATCGAACGGCAGGTCGATCTCGGTCATCCGCGTGGTGAGCCGCTCGTCGTGGTGCGCTTTGACGCCGGTGCGCGCGGTCCATTGCTCGCCGGTTCGCCGCGCATCGATCTCGAAGATGCAGACCTCCCCGCATTCGCGGGCGCTGCGATGCTCGGTGCCGACGAGCCACGCCGCGAGCATGCAGTCGAGGTCACGACTCGCGCTGACCTCGATGTCGACGCGGCCCGCGGACGGGGCCCAGAGCAGCCGCAGCGGCGTCTCGGTCTCGACCCGCAGGCCGTCGGGCCGGTGGCGGTGCGTCCCCCGCGTCGACCCGAGAGGCCCGCTGAACGACCCGGTCTGCAGGTTGGAGACCCGGAGCGGTGCGTCCTCCGGCCGCCAATCGGGCTGGTCCTCGTCGATCCGGAGCATCAGCCCGTCGGAGCGCCGCGAGTAGCGCGCTCGCGCTCGGTCGGGGGTCGTCCAGTGGGGGAGGTAGCCGTCGACCCACAGGTCCGGGTCGGGGCCGTCCGAGAAGCGGTCCTGGATGTCGGGCGGTGTCGCGGGCGCGGGGGGAAGTGATCCGAGCATGTGTGCCTCCGGTTCAGTCGGTGCGCACCAGCAGGTCGCCGATCTCGCAGTCGAGCGCACGGCAGATGGCCGAGAGGGTCGAGTAGCGGATGGCGCGGGCGCGATCGTTCTTGAGGATGGACAGGTTCACCACCGAGACGCCGACGAGCTCCGACAGGCGGGTCAGCGTCATGCCCCGCTCGGCGAGCAGCTCGTCGAGGCGGCAGTGCACCCCGCTGGGACCGTCGTCGTCGGCCGGGGTCATACGAGTCCCTCGGTGTCGCGCTGCATCCGTGCGCCGCGCCGGAACGCGATCGCGATCAGGCCCACCGACACTCCTACCGCCCACGCCGGCGCGTAGGCCCAGAAGTCCAGGAAGTGCAGGGGCTCGACGTCGGCGACGCCGAGCGCGGTGAGGATGCCGTTGCGCCCGACGTGCTCGAGGATCAGGACGATGAGCGCGCCCGAGACGATCGACCAGCCGATCACGTCGAACGCCCGTGCCGTCGCGGGGGCGAACAGCCTGCCGCGCAGGAAGCTGCGTGCGACGAACATCACCGCGATGATCACGGTGAGCGCGGCCAGGCCCGACACGATGATCGATCCGGCGAGGGCAGCCGTCGTGCCGGCATCGACCTCCGGCGCGATCACGAGCGCGTTCTCGACGATGCCGTCGACGAATCCGGTGCCGGAACCGACGGACGCGGCGAAGGGCTCGTCGTCGATGTCGATCGTCCAGGCCACCCCTGCCTCGCGGAAGACGTCGAGGAAACGAGCGACGACCGAGAGGACGACGGTGATCGCGGCGCCGAATCCGAGCATGAGGACGGTGATGGCGTCGGCCGCATCCGAGCGGGGTCCGCGGGTGAGCGTCATCACACCAGTCCCTCGCTGTCGCGCTGCATCCGCTCGCCGCGTGCCGCAGCGACGGCGAGCAGCACCAGGATGCCGCCCACGCCGACCAGCAGCCAGTTCGTCAGCGCCAGCAGCTGCCGGGGCGAGGCGACCGGATCGGGGACGACGTAGTCGACGCCGACGAGGTCGGGGGAGTCGTACAGCCCCGAGCGCGGGTCGAGGGTGTTGACGCCGAGGTCGCCCAGGGCCACGACGGTCGCCTGGGAATCGATCATCGGCGCGAACACGGCGACGGCGATGGCCAGAAGGCCCAGGACGGCGAGGCCGACGGTCGTGAAACGCCCGAACACCGAGCCGCGCATCATCCGGCGGGTCTGGACGAACACGAACACGCACCCGGCCAGGATGAGCAGCCCCATCGCGGCGTTCGGGATCCAGGCCAGCAGCCGCACCCACCCGGACGCGTGCTCGTCGATGATCGTCACCGTCCGGTAGAACGTCTCGATGCCCGCGTCGCCGCCGATCCGCGGCACGCGGTCGCGCGGCGGGACGATGTTCACGGTGAACATCAGAGACTCGGTGGCCCGGAGGGTCGTGAACAGGATGCCGCCGGCGACGACGAGCGCGCCGATCGCGACAGCGACGAGCTGGGTCGTGCGTCCGACGGCGTGCGCGTTACGCATCCGCATCCTCCTCATATCGACAGTCGTTGTTATCGACAAACGATATGCCGCGCAGTGCCGCCTCCGCAAGCCCGAGGGCGCTATGCCGACGGCGAACACGGGCATACCGGTATCCGTGCCTGGTTACTCTCTTTCGTAAGCGCCCGGACTCGCGGCGCTCGAAGGAGGCTGACGATGTTCGAGAGATTCACAGATCGTGCCCGTCGCGTGGTCGTGCTCGCCCAAGAAGAGGCGAAGATGCTCAACCACAACTACATCGGGACCGAGCACATCCTCCTGGGTCTGATCCACGAGGGCGAAGGCGTCGCCGCCAAGGCGCTCGAGAGCTTGGGCATCTCGCTCGACGCCGTGCGCGAGCAGGTCCAGGACATCATCGGTCAGGGGCAGCAGCAGCCGACCGGTCACATCCCGTTCACGCCGCGGGCGAAGAAGGTGCTCGAGCTGTCCCTGCGCGAAGCGCTGCAGCTCGGACACAACTACATCGGCACCGAGCACATCCTCCTCGGCCTCATCCGCGAGGGCGAGGGCGTCGCGGCCCAGGTGCTGGTCAAGCTCGGCGCAGACCTGAACAAGGTGCGCCAGCAGGTCATCCAGCTGCTCAGTGGCTACCAGGGCAAGGAGCCCGCCGGCGCGACCGTCGGCGCGGGCGAGCAGACCCAGGCACCCCAGGGCGGCTCGGCCGTGCTCGACCAGTTCGGGCGCAACCTCACGCAGGCCGCGCGCGACAACAAGCTCGACCCCGTGATCGGCCGCGAGAAGGAGATCGAGCGGGTCATGCAGATCCTCTCGCGCCGCTCGAAGAACAACCCGGTGCTGATCGGCGAGCCCGGCGTCGGCAAGACCGCCGTCGTCGAGGGCCTGGCGCAGGCCATCGTCAAGGGCGAGGTGCCCGAGACGCTCAAGGACAAGCAGGTCTACTCGCTCGACCTGGGCTCGCTCATCGCCGGTTCCCGCTACCGCGGTGACTTCGAGGAGCGTCTGAAGAAGGTCACGAAGGAGATCCGCACCCGCGGCGACATCATCGTCTTCATCGACGAGATCCACTCGCTCGTCGGTGCCGGTGCTGCCGAGGGCGCGATCGACGCCGCGTCGATCCTCAAGCCCCTCCTCGCCCGCGGTGAGCTCCAGACCATCGGTGCCACCACGCTCGACGAGTACCGCAAGCACTTCGAGAAGGACGCCGCGCTCGAGCGCCGGTTCCAGCCGATCCAGGTCGGCGAGCCGAGCATCCCTCACGCAATCAACATCCTGAAGGGCCTGCGCGACCGGTACGAGGCGCACCACAAGGTGCAGATCACCGACGGCGCCCTGGTCGCGGCGGCCAACCTCGCAGACCGCTACGTCAGCGACCGGTTCCTGCCCGACAAGGCCATCGACCTGATCGACGAGGCCGGCGCCCGCCTGCGTCTGTCGATCCTGTCGTCGCCGCCCGAGCTCCGCGAGTTCGACGAGAAGATCGCCAAGGTCCGCGAGGACAAGGAGCGCGCGAGCGAGGAGCAGGACTTCGAGAAGGCCGCCGCGCTGCGCGACGAGGAGAAGTCGCTGCTCGCCGAGCGCCTGCGTCTCGAGAAGCAGTGGCGGTCGGGCGACGTGGCCAGCCACGCCGTCGTCGACGAAGGCCTCATCGCCGAAGTGCTCGCCCAGGCCACCGGCATCCCGGTGTTCAAGCTCACCGAGGAGGAGACCAGCCGTCTCGTCTTCATGGAGAAGGCGCTGCACCAGCGCGTCGTCGGCCAGGAAGAGGCGATCGCGGCGCTCTCGCGCACGATCCGGCGCCAGCGCGCGGGTCTCAAGGACCCCAAGCGCCCCTCGGGCTCGTTCATCTTCGCCGGCCCCACCGGCGTCGGAAAGACGGAGCTCGCCAAGGCGCTCGCCGAGTTCCTGTTCGACGACGAGGGTGCGCTGATCTCCCTCGACATGTCGGAGTACGGCGAGAAGCACACCGTCTCGCGTCTGTTCGGTGCCCCTCCCGGGTTCGTCGGATTCGAAGAGGGCGGCCAGCTCACCGAGAAGGTTCGTCGCAAGCCGTTCTCGGTCGTGCTGTTCGACGAGATCGAGAAGGCCCACCCCGACATCTTCAACTCGCTGCTGCAGATCCTCGAAGAGGGTCGCCTGACCGACGGTCAGGGCCGCGTGGTCGACTTCAAGAACACCGTGATCATCATGACGACGAACCTCGGCTCGTCGGCGATCGCGGGTGGACCGGTCGGCTTCCAGGTCGAGGGCAACGCCCAGACCAGCTACGAGCGGATGAAGGGCAAGGTCGACGAGGAGCTGAAGCGCCACTTCAAGCCCGAGTTCCTCAACCGCGTCGACGACGTCATCGTCTTCCCGCAGCTGAACAAGGCCGAGCTGCGCCAGATCGTCGGCCTGTTCACGAAGCGCCTGAGCGAGCGCCTGCTCGACCGCGACATGACGGTGGAGCTCTCCGACGCCGCGAAGGACCGCCTCATCGAGATCGGCTTCGACCCGACGCTCGGCGCCCGTCCGCTGCGTCGTGCGATGCAGCGCGAGGTCGAGGACCAGCTCAGCGAGAAGATCCTGCACGGCGAGCTCAACGCGGGCGACCACGTGAAGGTCGACGCCGAGGGCACCAAGTTCGTGTTCGAGACGGCGCCCCGCGAGGGCAAGGTCGCGGTCGGTGTCGGCGCTGCCGGTGAGATCGCCGCGACTCCGGACATCGCAGCCAGCGGCGAGTGAGCCGGGTCGCGCGAGCGACGAATCACACGGAGGGGCGGATGCTGCGGCATCCGCCCCTCCGTCGTTCGCCGGCTCAGCCGCGCGGTTTCTCGCCGAAGACCTCGGTCTTCAGCGAGTCGTAGCCCTCGCGCTGGGGATCGCCGTGCAGACCGCCCGAGATGGCGTACTCCTCCTCGGGCGAGAGGATGAGGCGCTTGCGACCGTAGAGCGCGAAGCCGAGGAAGATCACGGCGTAGACGACGATGATGGCGACGATCGCGAGGAAGAACGTCGGGTTGAACAGCAGCCCGACGAAGACGATCGCCGCGATGATCGCCGCGGAGTAGGCGCCGAACAGTCCCCACGGGCTTCTGTAGGGGCGCTCGGCGTTCGGGAACTTCCGCCGCAGGATGATGAACGAGACCATCTGCAGGAAGTACGCCAGAACCGCACCCCAGACCGCGATGTTCAGCACGATCGCACCGGCCGGGCTCGCGTCGCCGCCGGCGGCCTGCACGATGACCAGGGCGAGGAAGCCGATGACGGCACCGACGACGAGGGCCACCCACGGGGTCTTGCTCTTGCCCGTCAGCGACAGCCAGCGCGGGTAGTACCCGGCACGCGAGAGCGAGTACATGTTGCGACCGTAGGCGAACATGATGCCCATCAGCGACGCGAGCAGCCCGATGAGGGCCAGAAGGGCGAGGATGGCGGCCGCCTGCGGCGGCAGGAACGCCTTGAAGCCGTCGAGGAGCGGCTCGACCGACGTGCCGGTCGCCTCGGCCCCGAGCGCGCCCGTGTTCAGGAACAGCACGATGAGGCCGGTGACGATGAGGGTGCCGCGGGCCCACAGACCGGCGCGCGGGATGTCGCGGGCGGGGTTGTGAGATTCCTCCGCGGCCAGCGGCAGCTCTTCGATGCCGAGGAAGAACCACATCGCGAACGGCAGCGCGAAGAGCACGGCGCCGATGCCCTCGGGGAGGAAGACGGATGAGCCGACGGCATCCGGGTTCGGAGCCATGTTCCAGAGCGAGCCCCAGTCGAACGCGCCCGACGCGAGCGACATGACCCCGAAGACGACGATGATCCCGATGGAGATGACCGACACGACGATCGCGAAGCCGAACGAGATCGCGGCACCGGCGGCGTTCAGGCCGATGAAGAGGGCGTAGAGGATGATCCACCACACCCATCCCGGCAGGCTGAGGCCGGTCAGCAGCTCGAGTGCCTGGTCGGCGTACGAGCCCGAGAAGTAGACCACGACCGCGGTGGTTGCGACGTACTCGATCGTCTCGGCGAGTCCCGTCGCCAGGCCGCCCCAAGGGCCCATCGCCGATCGCGAGAACGAGTACGCCCCGCCGGTGTGCGGCATCGCCGCCGCCATCTCGCCGATCGAGAACGTCAGGCCGTAGTACATCAGCACGAGCACCGCGAAGGCGATGAGCATGCCGCCGAAGCCGGCGAAGTCGATGCCGAAGTTCCAGCCCGAGAAGTCGCCCGAGATCACCGCCGCCACGGCGAGGCCCCACAGTCCCCAGACGCCGGCGGAGCGCTTGAGAGTGCGCTTTTCGAAGTAGCCGTCACCGGCTCGGGTGTAGGTGGCGCCGCCGACCTTCTGGGCGGCACTCGTGGAATCGGACATGCGACCTCCGTGGCGTCGGGTGGGCGGCCGCGCGGGCCGCCTCGGGTGGGCGCTCGCCTGCGCCTTGGGCAGAAGTGTGAAGCCTATTGGTATGGCATGTCTACCTTTGGCGTGTAAGTTCTGCGTTACGACTCCGCACCGGGCGGGCGTCGCGATCGGGAAGGACGACGGATGCCGGGCACCCTGACAGCGGCGGAACTCGATGCCGCGATCGACTCCGGCGAGATCGACACGGTCATCGTCGCCTTCCCCGATGCGCAGGGTCGCCTCGTCGGCAAGCGCGTCTCGGGGCGCTTCTGGCAGGACACCGTGCTGCCTCACGGCGCGGAGGCGTGCAACTACCTGCTCTCCGTCGACGTCGACGTCAACACTGTCGAGGGCTACACGATGTCGAGCTGGGAGAAGGGATACGGCGATATGACGCTCGTCCCCGACCTCGCCACCCTGCGCGGCCTCCCGTGGCAGCCCGGCACCGCCCTGGTCATGGCCGATCTCGGTTGGGAGGGCGGGGATGCCGTCGTGCAGGCGCCCCGCAGCATCCTGGACACTCAGCGCGCCCGGCTGGCCGAGCGCGGGCTCACGGCCTTCGCGGGCACCGAGCTGGAGTTCCTCGTGTTCGACGACGGATTCCGTGAAGCGTGGGCCAAGCGCTACCAGGGGCTGCGCGCCTCGACCGACTACAACGTCGACTACAACCTGCTCGCCACGACGCGGCTCGAGCCGCTCCTGCGCGACATCCGGCTGGGGATGGACGGCGCCGGCATGTACTGCGAGGGCGTCAAGGGCGAGTGCAACGACGGCCAGCAGGAGATCTCGTTCCGCTACGCCGAGGTGCTCGAGACGGCCGACAACCACACGATTTACAAGAACGGCGCGAAGGAGATCGCCGACCGGCACGGCAAGTCGCTGACCTTCATGGCGAAGTTCGATCAGCGCGAGGGCAACAGCTGCCACATCCACCTCTCGGTGCGGGGTGCCGACGGCGAGCCGGTGATGGCGGGCGACGGCGAGCACGGCTTCAGCCCGCTGATGGGCCACTGGATCGCTGGCGTCCTCGCCACTCTGCGCGAGTTCACGTTGCTGTACGCCCCGACGATCAACTCCTACAAGCGCTATGCCAAAGGATCGTTCGCACCGACGGGGGTGGCCTGGGGTGTCGACAACCGCACGTGCGCACTGCGGGTCGTCGGTCACGGCGCCTCGCTGCGGGTCGAGAACCGGGTGCCGGGGGGTGACGTCAACCCGTACCTCGCGATCGCCGCGATCATCGCGGGCGGACTGCACGGGATCGAGAACGAGCTGCCGCTGCCGGCTCCGCTCACGGGCAACGCCTACGATTCCGATGTCGCCCATCTGCCCACGACGCTGCGAGAGGCAGCGGCCCTCTTCGAACAATCGGACATCGCGCGGGCGGCGTTCGGCGACGACGTGGTGTCCCACTACCTGAACCAGGCGCGCATCGAGGTCGAGGCCTACGACGCCGCCGTCACCGACTGGGAGCGCATCCGTGGCTTCGAACGACTCTGACCCCCGCCCGATCATCGGGCTCACGACCTATCTCGAGCGTGCGAAGCAGGGAGTCTGGGACGTGCGGGCGAGCTTCCTGCCCCAGCAGTACTTCGACTCGGTCACCGCATCGGGCGGCGTCGCCGTGCTCCTGCCCCCGCAGCCCTCACCCGAAGCGGCCGCGGCGGCGGTGCTAAACGGCCTGGACGGGCTCGTGCTCACCGGCGGGCTCGACGTGCAGCCCGAGCTCTACGGCGCCGAGCGGCACCCGCTGACCGATCCGGCACGGCCCGATCGCGACGACTGGGAGCTCGCGCTCCTGCGGGGCGCGCGCCGGCGCGGCATCCCCGTGTTCGGGATCTGCCGCGGCCTGCAGCTCATCAACGTCGCCGCGGGCGGCACGCTGCACCAGCACCTGCCCGATGCGCTCGGCACGGACCGGTTCCGTATCGGCGGCGGTGTCTTCGCCGACAACGTCGTGCTCGTCGACGACGACACGCGTCTGGCCGGGCTCGTCGGTGCGGGAGAGCTGTCGGTGAAGAGCTACCACCACCAGGGCGTCGACCGCGTCGGCGAGGGGCTCGTGGTGACCGCGCGGACGGATGACGGGCTCGTGCAGGCCTTCGAGGCGCCCGGCGACGATTACCTCGTCGCGGTGCAGTGGCATCCCGAGGAGAACTCCGAGGACCGGCGGCTCTTCCTCGGGCTCGTCGCCGCGGCCGCCGAGCACGCGGCGCAGCGATCCCAGCACGCGGCGCAGCGGTCCGAGCGCGCGGCGGTGCCGGCATGAGCGTGCACTCCCTGGTCGATCCCTCCACGGGCGTCGCATTCGCCGAGGTGCCGAGCGCCTCGATCGACGAGACGGATGCCGCCATCGCACGAGCCGTCATCGCCCAACGCGCGTGGGCCGCGGACTCGCCGTTCGCGCGGGCGTCGGCGCTCCGCCGATTCGCCGCGGTGGTCCGAGACCACGTCGATGAGCTCGCGCGCCTGGAGGTGCGCGAAGCGGGGCACCCGATCGCCTCGGCCGAATGGGAGGCCGAGCACGTCGCGCAGGTGCTCGATTACTACGCCGGGGCCCCGGAGCGCCTCAGCGGCCAGCAGATCCCCGTGGCCGGAGGGCTCGACGTGACCTTCCTCGAGCCGTACGGCGTGGTGGGGATCATCGTGCCGTGGAACTTCCCGATGACGATCGCGTCGTGGGGGTTCGCGCCGGCGCTCGCCGCCGGCAACGCCGTCGTGCTCAAGCCCGCCGAGCTCACACCGCTGACCGCCATCCGATTGGCGGAGCTGGCCCGGGAGGCCGGGATCCCCGACGGGTTGTTCACCGTCATCCCCGGTGCCGGACCCGTGGTCGGTCAGCGCTTCGTGTCGCACCCCGACGTGCGGAAGGTCGTCTTCACCGGGTCGACGCGGGTGGGCACCGAGGTCGCGGCCGGATGCGCACGCGCGCTGAAGCCCGTCACCCTCGAGCTCGGCGGCAAGAGTGCGAACATCGTCTTCGCCGACGCCGACCTCGAGACCGCCGCCGCAGCCGCCCCCGGGGCGGTCTTCGACAACGCCGGACAGGACTGCTGCGCGCGCAGCCGCATCCTCGTGCAGCGCTCGGTGTACGACCGCTTCCTCGAGCTGCTCGAGCCGGCCGTCGGCGACTGGGTGGTGGGTGATCCGAACGATCGCGCGACGCAGATGGGACCGCTCATTTCGGCGGGTCATCGCGACCGTGTGGCCGGGTTCCTCGACGGCGTCGACGTGGCGTTCCGCGGCTCGGCTCCCGAAGGCGGCGGCTTCTGGTTCGCCCCGACGGTCGTCCTGGCATCGCCGACCGACCGCATCGCACAGGAGGAGATCTTCGGGCCGGTCGTGGCGGTGCTGCCCTTCGACGACGAGGCCGACGCCATCCGCCTCGCGAACGACACCATCTACGGGCTCGCCGGCTCCATCTGGACCCAGAACCTCGCCCGGGCGGTCCGGGTCTCGCGGGGAGTGCGCAGCGGCGTGCTCTCGGTCAACTCGCACTCCTCCGTCCGCTACGCGACGCCGTTCGGAGGCATGAAGGCGTCGGGACTCGGTCGCGAGCTCGGACCGGACGCCGCGGAGCACTTCACGCAGACGAAGAACGTCTTCTTCGCGAGCTGATCGATCGTCCCCGCAACACCGAAAGGAACCCGAATGGACCTCACCGCACGCCTGCGCGACCGTGTCGCCATCGTCACCGGCGGCGCGAGCGGCATCGGCCTGGCCACCGCCCGCCGATTCGCTGCGGAGGGCGCGCGCGTCGTCATCGCAGACCTCGACCCGGAATCGGGGCGGCGCGCGGCCGACGACGTGGGGGGTGTCTTCCGCCCGGTGGACGTCGCGGACGAGGCCTCGGTCAACGCGCTCTTCGACGGCGTCGCCGCCGACCTCGGCTCGATCGACATCGCCTTCAACAACGCCGGGATCTCACCCGCTGACGACGACTCGATCGAGACGACCGAGCTGCCCGCCTGGGACCGCGTGCAGGACGTCAACCTCAAGAGCGTCTACCTCTGCTCGCGCGCGGCGCTGCGCCATATGGTGCCGGCGGGTCGCGGATCCATCATCAATACGGCATCCTTCGTCGCGCTGCTGGGATCGGCGACCTCGCAGATCTCGTACACCGCCTCGAAGGGCGGGGTGCTCGCGCTCACCCGCGAACTGGGCGTGCAGTTCGCGCGGCAGGGCATCCGGGTCAACGCCCTCTGCCCGGGGCCGGTGAACACCCCGCTCCTGCGCGAGCTGTTCGCCAAGGACCCCGAGCGGGCGCAGCGGCGCCTCGTCCACGTGCCGATGGGGCGGTTCGCCGAGCCGGAGGAGCTGGCCGCATCCGTCGCCTTCCTCGCCTCGGATGACGCGTCCTTCGTCACCGCCACGGCCTTCGTCGTCGACGGCGGGATCACCAACGCCTACGTCACGCCGCTCTGACCGTAGGGTCGGAGGGATGACCGAACACGTCCCGCCCGATGTGCGCCGCACGGTGTACCGTCCGGTGCGCGGCGGCAATGCGCTCGAAGACACCGTCGCCCGCATTGTGCAGACGGTCAGACTCGGGGTCGTCGCGCCCGGCGAGTCGCTGCCGTCCGAGCGCGACCTCGCCGCGCGGTACGAGGTCAGCCGCGACACCGTGCGGCAGGCGATCGGCGAACTGGCCGACGCCGGCTATCTCGAACGCCGACGCGGCCGTTACGGCGGCACGTTCGTCGCCGACCCGGTGCCCGCGCCAGCGCGGCTGGAGCTGACCGCCGCGGAGCTCGACGACGTGCTGGGGCTTCGCCGTGTGCTCGAGGCCGGGGCCGTCCGCGCGGTCGCATCGCGGGAACTGACGGATGCCGAGCGCACCGAGCTGCGGGCGCGTCACGCCGCCGTCCACGCGGCGCCCGAGGCCGAGTACCGCCGTCGCGACACGCTCCTCCACCTCGCGATCGCCGAGCTCGCCGGCATCCCGTCGCTGCTGGCGCTGCTCACGGAGAACCGGGCGCGCGTCAACGCCTGGCTCGACGCCTTCCCGCTGCTGGCGCGGTCGATCGAGCACTCCGACATCCAGCACGAGCGCATCCTCGCAGCCGTCCTCGCCGGCCGCCCCGAAGCGGCCGAGACCGCCGTGCTCGAACACCTCGCCGGCTCCGAGGCTCTGCTCCGCGGCTTCCTCGCCTGATCGCGGGTGCGCCGGGCGCCCCGGCGGCCCGGCTGCGGCCGGGCTGCGGCCGGGCTGCGGCCGGGCGTCAGGTCTCGATCGGGGCGACGTCGACCGAGACGCGGAGGGTCGAGGTCTTGGCCTCGGTGAAGATGATGCCCTTCACGGGCGAGACGTCGCCGTAATCGCGGCCCCACGCGACCGTGACGTACCGGTCGTTCGCCCACTGGTCGTTCGTGGGGTCGATCGCGAGCCACTGGTCGGTGCCCGGAAGCCACACCGCGAGCCAGGCGTGCGAAGCGTCGGCGCCGAAGACGCGCTCCTTGCCCGGCGGAGGCTGGGTGGCGAGGTACCCCGACACGTAACGCGCGGCGACGCCATGCGACCGGAGACACGCGAGGGCCACGTGAGCGAAGTCCTGGCAGACGCCGGCGCGCTTCTCCAGGGCGTCGGCGACGGTGCTCGTCACGGTCGTCGCGGTGCTGTCGTAGTCGAAGTCGGTGTAGATGCGGTGCATCAGGTCGGTCGCGGCCTCCCCGATCGGGCGTCCCGGCGTCAACGACACCGCTCCGTACGCAGCCGTCGCCTCCGACGAGGCGACACGGGGCGACGGCATGGCGAACTCCGCCGCGCGCCACGCGCCTTCCTGGTCCGGATGCCGCAGGGGCCGGGCGCTCTCCCACGGCAGCGCGAGCGCGGCCGCGTCGTACTCGGGTGCGGTCACGGCGACCTCGCTCGACGACTCGATCGACAGCGCCTCGTGGGGCTCGGTGAGGTGGAAGTACGTCGACCAGTTGCCGAAGTAGTCGGCGTCGCGGCGGAGGTCGCCGGGCTCGGGAGAGATGACGACCCCCGCCTGCCGCACCTGCTGGCCCGGCAGCTCGCGCGGGATCAGGTGGAACTGTCCGACGCTGTCTTCGACGGGATCGCTGTAGGTGTAGGCGGTGCGATGCCAGACGCGATACTGCTTCACGCGCGAGCCTCCATCAGTTCCTCGATGAGGGCGAGCGACGACAGCGGGACCGGCGGCGGCCCGCTCTCGAAGTGCAGCTCGTCGATCGCGTCGCCGAGCTGCTCGAGCTGCGCCGTGAGCTCGTCGAGCAGCTCCGCGAGGGGCGAGCGGAGGCCGTTGACGGCATCCCCCAGCGCCGACGCGTCGATCGCGTCGACCAGGGTCTCGAGATCGTCGACGAGGCGCTCGGGGCGGGTCGACCCCGTCGAAGCCGGAGCCGCCGCGAGGTGCCCGCGCAGCTCGGCCAGGCAGAAGGCGACGGAGCGGGGATTGTCGGGGTCGCGCAGCAGCAGGTCGAGAACGTCATCGAGGCGGACGGACCCGCGGAAGCGGCGACGGTGGGTGACGATGCTCTCCGAGGCGGTGAGGAGTCCCTCGAGGACGGCGTGCTCGGTGCGGGCATCGCGACGTTCCACGACGACCCGCAGCACGTGGCACACCTGGAGCGCGCGTTCGAGGAAGCGACCCGCCTCGATGAAGTGCCAGCCCGTGTCGCGCATCATGTTGGCGGTCACGCCCTGCAGCGACAGGACGACGGTGAGCATCCGGCCGGCCGACTCGGCCGTCCGGTGCGCGTGAGGCGAGGCGCGCAGGGCGCGGGAAGCCCTCTCGATGCCCGCGAAGACGCGCCAGGTGTCGCCCGACAGCTGGTCGCGGACACCCTCGAGCGCATCGCGCAGGCGGCCGAGCGCGTGGGCGGTCGAACCCACGCGGGCGGGGTCGAGCAGCAGGGAGCGGAAGTCCGCGTCGGCGGCATCCGGTCCCGGCCCCGCGAGCCGGTGGATGGCGTCGCGCAGCACCCGAGCGCTCGTGTGGGTGGCGCGCCCCGCTCCGGCGAGATCGAGCTGCTGCTGCGCCGTCAGCACGAGCCGCAGTAGGTCTTCGGCCCGTTCGGCGTAGCGGCCCGACCAGAACATGTCGTCGAGGGCTCGCGGCGCGACGCTCGGGGCGCTGCGGCCGCCCGGCAGCGGTCCGATCTCGATGAGGCCCTGATCGGCGTCGCCTTCGGCTGCCTTCAGCACCCACACGTCCTTCGTCGTCGGGGCCGCGTCGGGGCTCTCGCGCACGGTCGCGAGCCCGCCGAGGAGGGGACGGTAGGCCGATCCATGGCGGAGCGTGAACGCCCGGAAGATCAGGGCGCGCGAACGAGCGGAGCCACCGGTCCACACCGGCGCCTGCGAGAGCGGCAGCAGCTCCTGGCCGACGTAGCGGTGGGGCGCCGCGTCGATGCGAGCGGCGACGGCCGCGGCATCCAGGCCGGCGAGATCGCGGCGCGCGCCGTCGATCGTGCGGACGAACAGGGCCGGGTCGCCGGAACGGACGCGATCGAGCACGACGGCGCGTGCCGTCTCGTCTCCGCACCACCACGTCGGGACTCCGGGCAGGCGCAGCTGCTCGCCGAGGAGCGCCTCGCACGCGGCCGGGAGGTAGGGCAGCAGCGCCGGATTCTCGAGCACCCCCGCCCCCAGGCCGTTGACGAGGCGAACGGTGCCCCGGCGTGCGGCCTCGGTGAGGCCGGCGACACCCAGGCGCGAGTCGGAGCGCAGCTCGAGGGGGTCGCACCACTCCGCGTCGACGCGGCGGAGGATGACGTCGACCTGTTCCGTCGGCTCTCTGCGCGGCCAGCCCGTGGGCTTCATCCACACCCGTCCGCCCCGCACGACGAGGTCGCTTCCCTGCACGAGGGGAAGTCCGAGGCCTCGCGCGAGGAAGGCCTGGTCGAACGCCGTCTCGGAGTGCGGACCGGGGGTCAGCACGACGACGCGCGGCTCGACGACCCCCTCGGGTGCGGAGGCGGCGAGGGTCGCATGGAGGGCCGAGAAGTACGGTTCCATGCGGTGCGGGTCGCTCTGCTGGTACAGGTCGGGGAGCACCTGCGAGATGACGCGGCGGTTCTCCATCGCGAAGCCCAGCCCCGACGGCGCCTGCACGCGGTCGGCCAGCACCCGCCACTCGCCGTCGCCGTCGCGGCCGAGGTCGGTGCCCGACAGCAGCAGCGGATGCCGCTCGGCCCCGGCCTCGCGCGCGACCGGGCGAAGGAATCCCGCGTGTCCGAGCACGGCCGCCGGGGGGACGATGCCCGAAGACAGCAGGGTCTGCGGGCCGTAGAGATCGGCCAGCACGGCGTTCAGCAGCTCAGCGCGTTGGGCGAGCCCCGTCTCGAGGCGGGCCCAGCCGGCGGCGTCCACGACGAGGGGAACCGGGTCGAGCTGCCACGGCTGCGCACCGGTGTCGGGCCTGACGTAGGTCACGCCGTCGTCGGCCAGGAACCGAATGATCTCACCTTCGACCCGCGAGAGCTCGGCCGGCGTCAGAGCGAGCGCGAGACCCGCCAGCGACTGCCACGCGGGACGCAGTCCGCCGTCGGCATCGACCACCTCGTCGTACCGGGAGAGGTCGGCGGGACCGTGCGGCAGCGACGCCAAGGGCAGCGTCGGCTGGGACACTGCGGCTGCGTAATCGCGGAGCACGCTCACGTCGGCACTCCAAAGGGGAGGGATCTCGGGCTGAGGCAACATTACCGGCGCGGACTATCGTTGAGGCGTGACCTCCGACGCCCCGGCCTTCATCGTCCGCCCCGCTCGGGCCAGCGATGTCCGCGGAATCCGCGAGATCCTTGAGCCGTGGGTGCAGCGTCGCATCCTCCTCGGCAAGGACCTCGTGGTCCTCTTCGAGTCGGTTCAGGAGTTCGTCGTCGCCGAGGCGGACGGACAGTTGATCGGATGCGGTGCCCTCCACGTCATGTGGGAGGACCTCGGCGAGGTGCGCACCCTCATCGTCGTGGACGAGTGGCTGCACCACGGCGTCGGCGGTGCGATCGTCGACCGGCTCGAGAAGGGCGCTCGCGAGCTCGGCCTCTCGCGGCTGTTCTGCCTCACCTTCGAGGTCGACTTCTTCGCCCGGCGCGGGTTCGAGGTCATCGGCGAGCAGGTGGTCGACGCCGACGTGTACTCGCAGCTGCTGCGAAGCCCCGACGAGGGCATCGCCGAGTTCCTCGACCTGGCGCACGTCAAGCCGAACACCCTGGGCAACACCCGGATGCTCAAGCACCTCTAGGCGTGCCGCCCCCGCGGCATCCGGCGCCCGCCCTACCCTGGGCTCATGACCGACACGCCGCCTCGACGCCGTCCCTCGCCCGCGGTCTACCGCCGGCGACGCCTCGTGCTGCTGCTCGTCGTGCTGCTGATCGTCGCGGCGGTCGTGCTCGCGTTCTGGCGCCCGTGGGAGGGAGCGGCATCCGGTGGCCGGTCCGAGCCCGCGTCGTCGTCGGATGCCGCAGCGCCGCTCGCGTCGCCGTCGACCGAGCCCTCGGGCGGTACGGCTGCCCCGCAGGCATCCCCCAGTGCAGCGCAGCCCTCGGCCGACGCGTCTCCGGACGAGGTCGAACCGTGCTCGGCACGTTCGGTGCAGGTGTCGGCGGTCACCGACAAGGATGCCTACGGCGCGGGCGAGCTGCCCCAGCTGTCGATCTCGCTGACGAACTCCGGCTCGGAGGCATGCCTGCTCAACGTCGGCACGGCGACGCAGAAGCTCACGGTCTCGAGCGGCCCCGACGTCTGGTGGCGCTCGACGGACTGTCAGAGCGAGTCGAGCGATCAGGTCGTGCAGATCGACCCGGGTCAGACCGTCTCGAGCGTGACGCCCATCACGTGGGACCGCACGCGTTCATCGGTCGACAGCTGCGACGGCGACCGGCCGGCGGCTCCCGCCGGCTACTTCAATCTGGCGGTCGAGATCGGCGGGCTGGCGGCGCAGCAGGAGCGGCAGTTCGTGCTGGGTTGAGAGCTGCGACCGCAGGAGGCATACCCGGGTGGCGGCGTTCGGCGTCGGTTGGACGGGGTCGAGGACGGGCTCCAGAGGCATCGGAGAGGTGCGCATGATGGGCCCGAGAGGTGCCCTTCGAGAGTGAGACTTTTCTCACCGGAGAGGGGGCGACACCTGCCGGATGCGGTCGTAACCTGGAGTCAGCTCCCCGAGGAAGCCCGCTGTCCCCAGCAGCGAGATGTCGCGAAACCCCCCAGAATCGCGACGACGGATCCCCACTTCGGGTAGCGATGGGCCCTCTCGATTTCCTCAGTCCCCAATGAAGAGTTCGAGAGGGCCCCTTCTCTCTTAGGCTGGGGTGATGGCTGGAAAGAAGCGGGGCGCGAAGAAGCCGCTGCCCGAGTTCCGCAACCCGCAACTCGCCGATGCGCTGCAGACGCAAGACATGGCTGCGCTCGCCTTCGCACTGCGGCACGGTCCGACGGTCGTTCCGCTCATGCGTCCGGGCAACCGGGACGATCCGCGCGACGTCGGCGAGATCTGGACCTACCGCGACCCGAACACGGGGGACGTCGCGCTGCTGCTCTTCAGTGACGCCGCGCACAAGCCGGAAGCGCTCCCCGCGCACGTCGCACTGCAATCGCCCGGCGGCCTGCGCGCCTTCCTCGGCGTGCACGAGGCGGAGATCACCACGGTCTTCTTCGACATCGCCGGCCCGCACCCCATGCAGGCCGCCCCGCGAGACGTGATCGCCGCACTCGACGCCTGAGCCTCGGGTGCGGGTCAGAAGCCCGTGTCGGCGGACGACGCGACCGGCTGACGCACCTGGAGATCGCGCATGGCGCCGCCGATCGTGCGCGACGAGGCGTCGACCACGGCGGAGTAACCCATGCGCTTGGCCTCGGACTGGCGCTGGCCCGACTGGGTGACGGGGCGGATCTCGCCCGCGAGGCTGAGCTCGCCGAAGGCCGCCACCTGCCGCGACACCGCTTTGCCGCCGACGGCTCCGGCGATGGCGATCGCGATCGCGAGGTCGGCGGCGGGCTCGACGAGACGAACGCCGCCCACGGTCGAGACGTAGACGTCCTGGTCGCTCGTGACGGCGACCCCGCGCTTTTCGAGAACGGCGAGGATCATGGCCACGCGGGCGCTGTCGACGCCGCTGACCACGCGGCGTGGATTGGGTGCCCCGGTCTTGAGGGTCAGGGCCTGGACTTCCACCGGCAGCGCGCGGCGTCCTTCGAGCGCGATCGTCACGCAGGTGCCCGGAACGGGGTCGCCGTGACCGAGGAACAGGGCGCTGGGGTCGGGCACTTCCGCGATACCGTCGCCGGTCATGTCGAAGCACCCGACCTCGTCGGTGGGGCCGAAGCGGTTCTTCAGCGCCCGCACGAAGCGCAGCGAGGTCTGCCGGTCGCCCTCGAACTGGCAGACCACGTCGACGAGATGCTCGAGGACGCGTGGCCCGGCGATCGAGCCGTCCTTCGTGACGTGGCCGACGATCAGGACGGGGAGGTCGCGCTCCTTCGCCACCCGGATGAGGGTGGATGCCACTTCGCGCACCTGGCTCGGCTGCCCCGCCACGCCGTCGGAGAGCGAGGACGACACCGTCTGCACGGAGTCGACGATCAGCAGGTCGGGTCGTACATCGTCGACGTGGCCCAACACGGTCGCGAGGTCGGTCTCGCTCGCGAGGTACAGGGCGTCGTGGAGAGCTCCCGTGCGCTCGGCGCGCAGCCGGACCTGGCCGAGCGACTCCTCGGCGCTGACGTAGAGCACGCGCCGACCCGACCGCGCAGATTGCGCGGCGACCTCGAGCAGCAGCGTCGACTTGCCGACCCCGGGCTCGCCCGAGAGCAGGATGGCTGCGCCGGGCACCACGCCGCCGCCGAGCACCCGGTCGAACTCGCCGACGCCGCTCGAGCGCCGCGGCGCTTCGGTCGTGTCGATCTCCGTGATGGGCCGCGCGGCACGCGCAGCGCCCGGGCTGACCGCCGTGACGGCCGAGGTGATGCCGGTCTGGGTCGCCGCTTCGACGACGGTTCCCCACTGCTGGCACTCACCGCAGCGGCCCACCCACTTCGCCGTCGTCCAGCCGCACTCGGTGCACTTGAAGGCCGTCGTGGGGGAGGGTCGTCGTGAGGCCATGCGTCCAGGCTAGGCGGCGGGTCCGACATCCCCCGGCTCACCGGGCCCGACGCGCGGGCCGCTCGCCGGACCGCCGATACAGACGTCGGACCGGTGGTGCGGATGTCGCGTCCCCGGCGCTCCGGGACGACACCAGCACCGCCGGTCCGACAGATGTATCACCACCCGGGCCCGCGAGCGCGGGGACGGGCGTCAGCTGCGCAGGGAGGCTGCGACCTCGCTGAGCGCGCCGGCCGAGTGCCGGAACAGCTCGAGCTCGCGGTCGGAGAATGCGATCTCGCGCACCGGGAACGCGCCCTGGCGGTTGACCACCGAAGGCACCGACAGGGCCATGCCGTCGACGCCGTGGAAGTCGCGCAGCACCGTCGACACGGGCAGCACGGCATCCTCGTCGCGGAGGATCGCCTCGACGATGCGAGCGCTCGAGAGGCCGATGGCGTAGTTGGTCGCGCCCTTGCCCTGGATCACCTTGTAAGCCGCATCGCGGACGTCGATGGCGATCTGGTCGAGCTCCTCGGCCGTGAACTTCGGCTGGCCGTCGAGCGGCACCCAGTCGAGGATCGGCACCGTGCCGATGGTGGCGTGCGACCACAGCGGGAACTCGGTGTCGCCGTGCTCGCCGACGATGTAGGCGTGAACGCTCGAGATCGAGACGCCGGCGCGGCGGGCGATCTTCCAGCGCAGACGCGAGGTGTCGAGCACGGTGCCCGAGGCGAAGATGCGCTCGGGCGGAAGGTCGGTCGCCTCCTGGGCGAGGACGGTGAGCACGTCGCAGGGGTTGGTCACGATGACGAACGTCGCGTTCGGGGCGACCTCGAGCAGCTGCGGCATCATCGAGGCGATGATGCCGGCGTTCACTCCCGCGAGCTCGATGCGCGTCTGGCCGGGCTTCTGCTTGGCTCCGGCGGTGATCACGACGACATGCGAACCCTCCGCGACCGAGATGTCGGAGCCGCCGGTGATGTCGCTCGAGCCGGTGAACTGCGCGCCGTGGGCGAGGTCGAGCACTTCGGCCTCGGTCTTCTCGGTGGCGATGTCGTAGAGGGCGACATGGCGGGCCGATCCTCGGATGAGGGCCGCGTAGGCGACGCTGGATCCGACGGCGCCCGCGCCGACGACGGTGAGTTTGGAGTTTTCGATCGCGCTCATGCCGACAGTCTGGCAGGCAGCGCTCATGCGCCACCAGAGCACCGCCCGCGCGTATGCCAGATGCGTCCGGCACACGCGCGGAGTGCGCTCCTCAGCGCTGCGTGTGCGGGTCGGTGGCGTTGATCGCGCGGACGACGTCGTCGTAGTCGCCGCGCGCCTCGCCGTGGCGGAGGAACCGCACCCGGTCGACGAGCACCTCGCGCACCCCCGGGTCGCGCTCGAGGATTCCCATCACTTCGGCGACGAACGCGTCGAGCGGCTGCGCCTGCGGGTTCTCGGCGTGACCGGGCAGCAGGTCGGTCTGCACCGCCGGGGGCACGAGCTCGACGATGTCGACCGACGTGTCGGCATACTGCAGTCGCAGCGACTCGCTGAGCATGTGGATCGCTGCCTTCGTCGCGTTGTAGCTCGGCGTCACGCGGAGCGGAGTGAACGCGAGCCCGGACGACACCGTGACGATGGTGGCGTCGG
This sequence comes from Microbacterium arborescens, assembly GCF_049707515.1. GTDB lineage: Bacteria > Actinomycetota > Actinomycetes > Actinomycetales > Microbacteriaceae > Microbacterium > Microbacterium arborescens_B. The sequence goes on from NZ_JBNAFI010000003.1 coordinate 320,911, forward strand.
GACGGGCGAGCAGGTGCTCGATGAAGGCCCCGATGAGGCGGATGGGTCCGAGCAGGTTCGTCTCGACGGTGCGCTCCGCACTCGTCAAGAATCCGGCCGGCGTGGTCCAGTCCTCCGCCGACATGATGCCCGCCATCGCCACGACGGTGTCGAGCTCGGGGTGCCGCGCGAGCACCTCGTCGGCGGCGCGCTGGACGGATGCCGCGTCCGCGACGTCGATGACGACGCCGTCGATCGCGGGGTGCGACCGGCGCAGCTCGTCGATCAGCTCGGCGCGGCGCCCGCCGACGATGACGGTGTTGCCGCCTTCGGCGAACGCGAGGGCGAGGGCGCGTCCGATGCCGCTCGTGGCTCCGGGGATGAAGATGGTGCGATCGGTGATATTCATGCGACGACTCTCGTCGCGGCATCCGATCGGCTCCAGGCAGCGCTCATCGGGGGATCGGCGCTCCCTGGTTCGCGCGCTGCGTGCCCGCCATGATGGGGGCGTGGACAGACCAGCCCTCGCCAGCTTCCTGCGCGCTCGCCGAGAGCGCCTGCGACCGGACGACGTCGGCCTGCCCGGGGGAGTGCGCCGGCGGGTGGCGGGCCTTCGGCGTGAAGAGGTCGCGCAGCTGGCGCTCATGAGCGTCGACTACTACACCCGGCTCGAGCAGGAGCGGGGGCCGCAGCCCAGCCCGCAGATGCTCGCATCGCTGACGCGGGCGCTGCGGCTCTCGCGCTCCGAGCGCGACCACCTGCACCGCCTCGCCGGGCACGCGCCGCCCCAGCTCTCGGGATCGGCGGACCACGTCGCGCCGGCGCTGCAGCGTGTGCTCGATCGCCTGGGCGACATCCCGGCGCTCGTCATCTCGGAGCTCGACGAGACCCTCGCGCAGAACGACCTCGCCCGGGCACTGTTCGGTCCGCGCGAGTCGCTCACCGGACCCGAGCGCAGCGGTGCGTGGTGCTGGTTCATGCGTCCCGACACCGATCGCGCGGTGTACCCGGTGTCGGACCACGCTCGGCAGAGCCGCGCCATCGTCGCGAATCTCCGCGCCGTCTCCGGACGGAGCGGACCGTCCTCGCGCGCCGCGCGGCTGATCGCCGACCTGCGCGCGGGCAGCGCGGAGTTCGCGCGGCTGTGGGAGCTCGAAGAGGTCGCCGAGCGCTTCGCCGATCACAAAGTGCTCGTGCATCCGGCCGTCGGCGAGATCGAGGTCGATTGCCAGGTGCTGTTCACCGAGGACCGTTCACAGGCGCTGCTCACCCTGACCCCGCAGCCCGGCAGCGCGGATGCCGAGAAGCTGCGGATGCTGGCGGTGCTCGGCCCGCTCGCCGCGGAGCGTCATCCGGGCTGAGCCGCCGGTGTGAGGCGACGGGCGATGCCGAGCGGGGTTCAGGGAGCGGGAGCCGGCTCGGGGACGCGACGGATGCCGGCGAACGCGATGAGCCCGCCTGCCGCCATGAGCGCTGCGGTGACGATCGCGGCGCGGTGGAACCCCCCGAGGTCGAGGGTGCCACCGACGATCGGTGCGAGGAAGGCGATGACCACGAGCCCCGCGACGCGGGCGACGGCGTTGTTCACCGCCGAGGCGATGCCCGAGCGTTCGGCGTCGATCGCGCCGAGGATGGTCGAGGTCAGCGGCGAGACGGTCGCGGCGAGGCCGAGACCGAACACGAGCAGGCCGGGCAGCACCTGCCACCAGTAATCGAAGTCCTCGCCCACGAGCAGCAGCATCAGCGCGCCGCCCGCCATGACGAGCGGCCCGACGGTCATGAACACGCGCCCGCCGAAGCGTTCGGCAAGCGATCCGGCCCACGGGCTGAGCGCGATCAGCAGCACCGTCGTCGGCAGGGACGCGAGCCCCGCGAGCGTTGCGCTGAGGCCCGCGCCCTCCTGCAGGTAGACGCCGACGACGAACCCGTTGAGCGACAGTGCGGCGTAGACGAAGAGGGTCGAGAGGTTGCCGGTCCAGTAGTTGCGGGCCCGGAACAGCCCGAGCGGGAGGATCGGATGCCGCGACGTGCGCTGGCGCCACAGGAACGCCGCGAACATCACGGCGCCGCCCACCAGCGGCATCCAGATCGCGGGCGAGCCCCAGCCGAGGTTGGGCTGCTCGATGAGCGCGAAGACCATGCCGCCGAGCCCCGCGGTGCACAGGACGGCGCCGAGCCAGTCGATGCCCGCGTCGGTGCGCCGCTCGTCGTGCCCGGGCAGCCGTGTGACGAGCCACAGCGTGAGGGCCACCGGCAGCACGTTGATGAGGAAGGCGTATCGCCATGACAGCAGGTCGACGAACAGCCCGCCGAGCAGTGGCCCGATGAGGGAGGCGCCCGTCGTGAAAGCGGTCCACAGGCCGATCGTGCGGGAGCGCTCGTGGCCCTGGAGGAGCGAGGTGATGAGCGCGAGGGAGCTCGGCACGAGGAAGGCGCCGGCGGCGCCCTGCACGGCGCGGGCCACGATGAGGAACAGCGGATCGGGGGCGAGCCCCACGGCGAGCGAGGCGACCCCGAAGCCGATGAGGCCGATGCGCAGCACGAGCAGGCGCCCGTACGCGTCGCTGACCGACCCGGCGAGAAGGATGAGCGACGAGAGCGTCAGCAGGTAGGCGTCCACGGCCCACTGCTGCGTCGTGAGCCCACCCCCGAGCTCGCGCTCGATCGCCGGGAGCGCGACGTTGACGATCGTGCTGTCGAGGAAGGCGACGGATGACGCGAGCGACGCGATCGCGACGACGAGTGCTGTCTGCGGAGCTGATGATCGCGTCACGAGGCCACGTTACGCCCGGCCGCAGACACCGTGGTTCGCAGCATCCCCTCGGATGTCGTAAACTGGTCGGCGGTGACGTGTCCGAGCGGCCGAAGGTGCAACTCTCGAAAAGTTGTGTAGGGTAACCCCCTACCGTGGGTTCAAATCCCACCGTCACCGCCACCCGAAACCCCCGCAGAGCCCTTGGAAACACAGGGATCGCGGGGGTTTCGTCATGTCTGCGCGAGGGGGCGTGGGAACATCCTGGTAATACTTCGTCCCGGGCGCCTCGATCGGCGGGACGGCACGGTGAAGCACTTCCGGCAAGAGTGCAGCAAGTGCGGGATGGTCATCGCCGTCGAGTCAGCCACTGATAGGCGCATGCCCCACCTCGACCCGGCGGGCGTGAAGTGCAAGGCGAGCGGCAAGCGGGTCGGCACTGGATCGAGTGGAACCCGCCGTCTTGCCGCTCCGATGGCCCAGTGCCTTGTATGCGACATGCTGGTTAAGGTCCGCAGCCGCGGACGCGCCTACTCACACAACGACCCCAGCACAGGGCGGCTGTGTGACGGATCGGACGCGATCATGGGGGCCGCGAATGTCACCGGCCCCATCGCGCAGATCGTCGAGGTGACGCAGAGGCTGAATCGGGACCAGATCACCCCGATCGACGTCTCCCGTCGCAGTAGCGCAACAAGCGTGCACACGGTTACCGGTGGACTGCCATCATCGAACCGGCGTCGCCACTGACCCTGGCTCAGAGCTGCTGCACGAATCGGTGAAGGCGCCTACCTACGCGTGGAGCGGTACTGAACGTCCTCAGGTCTCGGGGGTCTTGAAGTCTCCTGTGGACCCCTTGCCGTTGATGAGCGCGGCGACAATGGTGCTTGCCGCAATGCCGACTCCCCATGCGGCGGCCGGGCCGCCCTTCTCCTTCACGAACGTCCCGCCCTGGGCGAGCGCGTTCTTCCACTGCTGAGCCTGCTTGAGCGCATCCGGCCAGCGTTCCGGGGTGAGTGATTCCCAGTCGACCTCGAGTCCGAGTACGTCGTAGAGGCGCTTGACGACCCCACGCGCATCCTCGATCGCGGCGAGAACCTTGGGTACCGTCCGGTGGTTTGCGAGCACGTTCTTGTTTGCCCACTCGGCGGTCTCGCTCATCCGCTTCATCAGTTCGGTGATGCCCGCAGTGAGGTCGGCGATCGCGGTCGCTCGCGCCTCCTGGATCCCCTGTCTCTTGGCATCGAGCTTCTCTGGCGCGATCGCCGCGGTGTGCTCCAGCTCGAGTACCGCGAAATCGTCGAGGGCTGCGATCGACCGCGCGATTGTGCTGAGCCATAGCTGCACCTCCTGCTTGGCCTGTGGCAGCCATGCCTTGAGGTCGCCGACCTTCTTGTGCTTGGCCATGTCGTCGGCGACGCCCTCAACCTTCAGGACGGCCTTGCGCCGGATCTGCTTGAGCTGCAGCGGGATCGTCGTGAGCGTGTCCCACTCTTGCGAGTCGAGCTCCCCCTGAGCGGTCAGCATCGCGTTCGCGTCATGGAGGTGTTCCTCGATCCCACCAATGTCGCCGAGGATCTCGTCGCGGTTGTCGCGCCGGAGCTGGTCGAGCTTCTCGTCCATCGACGCGAGCATCTCGCGCAGCCGCTCGGCTTCCGCCTGGCTCGCGGCTTGCGCGAGCCCGCCTGCGATGCCTGAGAGCATGCGGGGGTTTGTGACTTTCGCGCTGGCTGAGGTGTCGAACTTCAGCCACTGCTTGATGTTGCCGCGGTCGCCAGCCACTGCGTACGAGATGCCAGGGATGTCGCTTTCGATGAGGCCGAACTTGGCCCTGGCCTCGGCCGAGTCCTCCGTGAGCTTGACCCAGAGGCCCGACTCGGCGATGGTCTCGGAGATGGTGTGCCCGACCTGGGCCGCGGTTCGCAGCATCGGAGCGAAGTGCTGCGCGCGAATCTCTTGCGCCCGCTCCAGGATGCCCTTGGAGCGCATATACCTCTCGACGGAGCGCTTGTCGTTGCCGATGACGAGGAGATGCTCCCCATCGCTGAATACCAGCGCAGCGTCCTCAGCCGCCGGCGTCTCTTCGGGATCTTCGCTCATCTTCGAAGGCTATTCGCGACGTTCGATGACGTCGAGGCGGCGGCAGGCGGCTGCTCAGGCAATGTGGGTGGCCGGCCATCGTCTCCCACTCCATTCACTCGCTGTCGCTCTGGATGTTAAAGCGCTGAGTAAGTCGCTCGAGCGTGAACTCTTGCCGAAGCTTGCAGGCGCTGTTTTGGTTCGCGAACAGTCCCTTCTCCCAGTACGCGTCCTTCTGTGAGACGGTGTGGATCCACTCGACCGGTACGACCCACTCATCGTCATCATCCGTCTGGGCGTCTCGATGCGGATACGACCCGACGAGGGGCTGCGTCGCGAGTGGCGTGGGCGCCCCGTTCACATCGACTCGTGCATCGTTGAAACGGACCGCGGGCCCGACAACTGCGCCGACGCCGACGTAGCCGGTCTGCGGGATGTTGACCCACACACGCGCACCTTCCGGCAGAGCGCGGATTGTCTGCGTGTAGAACTTGCCCCCTCCGGCGGAGACGAAGCCGAGCCTGCGCGCATCGTCCCATGACCGTTCTCCACCGAACGATATGTACCAGTCGAGCCCGTTCCACGTCGCGCGCTTCGACGTCGACTTCGCAACGCCGCCTCCGGGGCGCTCGTCGGATGTCGCGAGCCAGGACCGCGCGAGATAGCGTCGCTCGTCGTCCTCGATGTACGTGAAGAACACGGCGTTGATTGGTACGCCGAAGCCGCGCAGATATGTGACGATCCGCTCTGAGCTCGCGTCCAGCGCCGAGGCCACAACAGTGAGTTGCAACTCTCCATTGAGTTCGTCGGGCGGTGCGACGCCGAACACCTCTTCGAACGAGGCCTCGAATGGTTGGCCGAGGTACTTCTCGGCGATGTCGATGACGTCGTCCCGGGACAGTGTCGATACCCAGGAACCATAATCCAGCAGCTGAGCGACGACTTCTCGAGGTGTGCGGTCACGCTTGAGCTCCAGCACATGCAGGTGCCCCTCGGCATCGACTGCGAGCAGATCCAGGCGCTTGCCGAAGGGTGTGATCACTTCGCTGCCGATGACCAGCAGCGCCGATCCGAGCAACGACGGGTCCCGCCGTAGAAACTGGTGAAGCTCATTCTCGGTGGGCAGCGCAGCAGCGGCCAGCGGCTTCGGGTCCTGACCGTCGATCCGCCACATTCTCATCTCAACTGGCATCAGCCATGTCCTCCTTGGATCAGGTCCCCTGGCCGACTCGTTGTTCGATCTCGGCCCGCAAGGCCTTGGCGATGTACTCGGGAATCGGTGACTGGCTGTTCTCGGAGGTGATCCAATAGCGTCCGGTGAGCTTGCCGTAGTCGTTGAAGTCAAGCTCGGCCGTCCAGGTCGTGAGGCCGCTCACGGATCGGACTTCAACCTTGACGTTCATCCCGATGACTGTGACCTCGCGGACGCGAGGTGCACCCTTTGCCAGTCGTTCTGCGGCCTCGGCAAAGTCCTGAGGCGTCATGCGGTCGTCGAACTCGAGCGGAGCGTTCTTTCGGCGCGCCTCCTCTCGAGTCGACCGGACCGCCTGCACGAGCCCGGTTCCGATGAGCGCGGTCAGGCCGCCGATCACCAACTTGTCGAGGATTCCCATGTTCTCTCCGCTGCTTACAGTTGCCGATCGAAGGTTACTGTCGGAGGGCGCGGCGCGCCCTCGCGGTGTCCCAGTTCACGGCGTGTAGTCGTCGTGGATGACGACGCGGCTGAGCTCGATCCGCCCGCCCGGCAGGGCCCAGTAGTGCAGACGCCTCGCTGACGCCGTCTTCTGCTCGATCGCCACGCGCCAGCACTTGGCGCCATCCGCTCGCACGACCGGGGCATCTTCGCCGCCCATGCCGCTGCGCAGCTCATGTAGATCGAGGCTCGGCACCTCTGCGGCCCGCCCGATCAGCACGTAGACCGCGGCGCGGAGCATCTTGTCCAGTTGACCGTCGTCGAGGATGTCGAGGGATCCGACGAGGCTCGGGCCGACGAGGTAGCCCTCCTGCAATGGGTATCGACTCTTCTCGCCGGCCAGGACCCGATGCGCCCACGCGATGCGAATCTCCTCGCGGATCCAGGACTCTCCATTCGGCCAGAGCTCTCGTCGCTCACGTGGTGACTCGCTGGCGGGCGCGGCTTGCGACTTGGCGCTCTTCGCGTCGCGGACCTCACGAGTCAGCCTGCTGATCATGAGCGCCCGCTCGGCACTTTTCTCTCGCTCCTCTCGTAGCTGTGCCCCGAGGCTGGTGACCTCGTCGCGCAGGCGGTCGAGCGTCTCGAGGTCCGTGCCTTCACGCAGCTCGTGCCCGAGGCGCCCGATCGCGCCGCGGAGACTTGTGAGCTCGTCGCGAACGTCTTGCAGGTCGCGTGCGCTCGCGCCTCCGGCAAGGGGCAGGGCTTGCGCGAGGGGCGCCGGCACCGCCATGGACTCCGTGGGTGGTGCCGCCGGGTCATCAGTTGGGGCGGATGGAGCTGCGAGTTCCTGGTGCACGCCCTCGCGCAGCCACGCGGTACCGCCCTTCAGCAGCGCCTGCGGTTCGACGAGTGCCGCGTCCTGGTCGACGTCAACCAGCGACAAGGCGAGCACCTGCCCATTACGCGACACGCGCGTCCTCACCGTCTCGCCCTCGCGCACGATGTCGGCACACGACACATCATCGTTCTCGCCGTTGTCGACGCCCGGGATCACGTCCCGTCGGCGCAGTGCGTATTCCGGCGAAAGAGGATGCAGGATGAGGTTCACGCGGCGATCGGTGACCTTGACCACGCGCGCGAGTGTTACGGACCCATCCACAAACCGGCTGGGGTCGAACTCTTCGACCTCGGGCGCGAGGTCTCTGCCGAGGAGCCAGCCCTCGATGAAACCGCCTGCCTCGAGCCCTTCAGTGAGGGAGAGCGATGACGCGAGTCGGTCGGCGATGATCATCACCCGCTCCCCATCGTCGAGGCGGGCAATGTTGCCGGTCACTCCGGAGACCCGCTCCACCGTCGCTCGCACCCAACGGGGCCTCTCGACCGGTGCGGCGATCGTGGTCACAACCTGTGCCAGCGCATCCTCGATCAGCTCCTCGACGCCGTGGTACTTGGGGAAGCGCAGCGAGGACCGCCACCAGTCCGGAGCCCTATGGAAGTCCGGCGGATAAGAGCGCGCGGCCCCGCCGTACACGTTGGCCTTCTCGGGCAATGTGGACTGCAGGGCGAAGGTCGTCTCGCCGGTGGCGACCGTGACGACATCGGCGTCCTGGCCGACCTCGCGCTCGACATGCTCCGGGTCGTACAGGAACGCGCCGGCCTCATCCGTGCTGATCACCACGAGCGGACGGCGCCTCGGGCTCAGGATCTCAGCCCCAAGATCACGGGCGGACTGTGGAGTGTCGATGTGTCGCACAGGATCAGCATGACGGGCACCGCCGACATCCAGGGGGATCAGCGGCCGAATCGACTTGTACAGTCGCGATCATGACCGCATCGGAACCGCTGGACGATCTTGCCCGAGCCGCGACCGGCGCGCTCTGCGGAGAGCGCTGGGTGATCACTGACGCAGTCGAACATGTGCCCGCGCGGCCTGGCCTCTATGCGATCTATGGCGATCAGCAGGCATGGACAGAACTCGAGCTCGAACCGGCGCCCGCGCAGCCCCTCTACGTCGGCAAGGCGGAGGACAGCCTCGTATCCCGAGACCTCAACAGCCACTTCGCGATGAATCCGCGGTCGAAGCCGCGCACGGGAAGCTCGACTGTGCGGCGCTCATTCGCCGCGCTCCTCCGGGAGTCGCTTCAGCTGGAGGCCGTCCCGCGCAATCTCGCCAATCCTGAGCGGTTCGCGAACTACGCGCTCGCTCCCGGCGGCGATGAGCGGCTGAACGCCTGGATGCACTCCCGGTTGTCGCTCGCGGTATGGCCGGCACCGGCCGGGATGGCGCTTCGCCTGAGCGAGGTCGAGACTGCGGTGATCAAGCAGTTCGCCCCGCCGCTCAACCTGGACAAGAACCCCAGGCGACTAGCGCGCCTCAGCCGTGCACGCGCGGAGATGGCGGCCGAAGCCTCGCGTTGGCGGCCGGCCTGACGCTCGAATGCGGTCAGCGTACGGTAGCGCTCGCCCCGGCCTCGGGATCCTCTTCGCCGAGGAGGCGACGCGCCTGCTCGCGCAGCTCATACTGCGTACTGTGATCCGGGCAGAACCAGCCCTCGACGAACTTCCGGGTGCCATTCAGAGCTCCGCACTTCTTGCGTGTGAGGCCGTCCACTTCTGCGCACGGGTGCTCTGGCGCCGGCAGCAGCTCGCCGGGTGCCTCATGGCTGTGGGGTGCCCAGGCACGCTTCGGGTGATCGGCGCATCGCCACTGCCATACACCGCCCTGCTCGAACTTCCCGGTCGCCAGGGGGCGATAGACGCTCTCACGCCTCCAGATAGACGGTGATGTCACCGATTGCGTGCCAACGGTCGCCCTCTTGAGTGCCGCAGTACGTGCACTGGTTCTCCAGTTCGTGACCGGGTTTCAGATCGCGATCCTCGACGTCGACCAGGCGATAAGGCGTCTCGACGAGCATGCTCTGGTACAGCACCATCAGCTTGTTTCCTTCAGGCTCGGTCGAATCCGGGTCCACTGGTCTGCGCACTGCGTCGACACGCGGTAGAACACCTCGCGACCGCGCGCCGGCCGCAGTTCTGTGCCCCAGGCGCCCGTGAACGGTGCAACCGTGCCCTCGGGGAGGTGAGTGTTGATGTAGCGGTAGAGATGCGTGCGGAAGGTGGACAACGCTGAGCGCTTGAGCCCTGTCCACGAGGCGAGGTCATCGAGCGACACCCAGTTCGCGGCCATCGACTGGGCCAGAACCGCGTCCATGATCGTGCGATAGTGACTCGCTGTCGTCGTGCCGGCGTTCGCCAACGCGATGACGTCCGAGTCGGGCCACAGCGGGTAGTCCGCTATGTCATCTCCGGCCGACGAGGAAACGGGGTCAGGCCCGAGCTCGACGGCCGCGCGATCAGCTGCGATGAAAGCGGCGAAGCGGCGAACCTCGTCTGCGATCTCGTCGGGAACAGTGATTGATGTAGGCACAGGGTCTCCTCGGTCTGGTGCAGTACACCAGACAGTACACGGAGCAGTATTCGAAATGCGAGGGGTGGGCCACTCCGAGCGTGGCCGTGGTGGGCGTGGCAACTCTCACCAGGTGAGCCGGCGCGCTTCAGGGCTGGGTTGACGCGATGCGCAGGCTTGCCCCGCCGCGCCCCGCGGCGCCCGCCGGTCCTGGCCCCGTGGGAACATCCTGGTAACAGAACGCCTGTGAGTACGTGTTTCCGGCAGTCTCGGGATGTGCCCAACTTCCGCGAAATCACGCGGTTTCAGACGTCGACGACCACAGCGTCAAACCCCCGATCAGGGTTCAAATCCCACCGTCACCGTCACCGCCACCGAAAACCCCCGGTTATCCGGGGGTTTTCTGCATGTGGGAGGGCGCGTCCGGGTGTTTGATCGGCGCCGGTTCGCGGTCTTGCGGCTCGCGAGCCCCGGGGACGGGAAGCGCCGGTCAGGCTCGTCACGTCACAGGGTGGTGGCGAACCATCGAGTGAGCTCCCGGAACGCCCACTGACCGTGGGTTGTCGCCTCGGTGCGGTGCAGGTCATCGAAGACCTCCCGGTATCCGGGTACCTCGTCGAGATCACCTTCGGGAGCGCCCGGGTGAGCCATCGCCCAGTGCCCGAACATCCGCTGGTCGATCGGCTCGGCGGACTGGACGACGACATCCGTGTGGCGTGGATCGCGTTCGATACTCGCGAACCGTTGCCACACCGCTTTCCGGGGGCCCTCGAGCAGCTGCAGGAAGGTACCCGAGCGGTACAGGAGCAGCCCTGAGAGCTCCGTCGTCTCGTTGCGTTGCCGGCTGTCGAGCAGAAGCCGGTCGAGGTCGTCGGGCGTGAATTCCCGCGCCGCCCGGCTGCTGTAGATCACGGATACGAGTTCGCGGGAGAGGCCGGTCATGAATCTCGCGGCTGAACGGGGCGGTGCTCGGCGGGTCGGGTCATACCCTGCGACGGTACATCCCCGAACGGGGAAGTCGTATCAAGCGCGCCTCGCCGCGACGGGCGACGGGTGACGGCCCTTCCCCGCTCGCTTCCGGGCCGGCTCGTCGGCCGCGGCATCCCATAATGGTTCGCCCGTCCGGGCACCAGCCCTTTCCGCCGGATCGGCGGCGCCCCTAGCGTTGAGTCATGGCGCGCGACGATCAGCCGGAAGACCTGTACACCACCCCCATCACCCTGCCGGGAACGACGGGGGCTGAGGGCGAGGACACCGATCTCGAGGTTCCCGAGATCAGCTACGACGAGCAGCGCTACCCGGCGCGCCCGCGCCGGCTGCGTCCCCGGGATCAGTTCCGGGGCGGCAGCGTGCGTCGCAACCGCACCGACCCGCGCACCGCGAACGGAAGCAACCCGTCGTACGTCGAATGGCTCGTGCGGCATTCGATGCTCAAGGACGCCGATGTGCTGGCCCGCCAGCTGTCGGGGCAGCCGGCGATGTGGCGCAACCCCTACGCGCGCCCCGACGCGCGGCGGGCCATCGCGACGACCGACGTGTGGTTCACGGCCTACCCGCTGTCGCTCATCACCCGTCCGGGTCAGTCCTTCTTGTCGGCTCTCGGCGACGACGCACTGTGGTCGGCCTTCGAGCGCATCGGGATCACCGCGATCCACACCGGCCCCGTCAAGGGCGCCGGCGGCATCGAGGGCTGGCGTGAGACCCCGAGTGTCGACGGGCACTTCGACCGCATCAGCACGGCGATCGACCCGGCGTTCGGCACCGAGGACGAGTTCCGCGCACTCTGCGACGTCGCCGACGCCCACGGCGGCAGCGTCATCGACGACATCGTGCCGGGCCACACCGGCAAGGGCGCCGACTTCCGGCTCGCCGAGATGGGGTTCAAGGACTATCCCGGCATCTACCACATGGTCGAGATCCCGCCCGAGGACTGGGACCTGCTCCCCGAGATCCCCGAGGGGTACGACAGTGTCAACCTCGACCCCGCGACGGAGCACGTGCTCGCCGAACGCGGATACATCATCGGGGCGCTGCAGCGCGTCATCTTCTACACGCCCGGCGTGAAGGAGACGAACTGGAGCGCCACGGCCCCCGTCATCGGACCCGACGGCGCGACCCGGCGCTGGGTCTATCTGCACTACTTCAAGCAGGGGCAGCCCTCCATCAACTGGCTCGACCCGACCTTCGCGGGCATGCGCCTCGTGATCGGCGACGCCCTGCATTCGCTCGGCGAGCTCGGCACGAGCGCACTGCGACTCGACGCGAACGGGTTCCTCGGGGTGGAGAAGAGCGCCGAGGGTCTTCCGGCCTGGTCGGAGGGTCACCCGCTCTCGCACGCGGCCAACCACATCATCGCGGGCATGGTGCGCAAGGTGGGCGGGTTCACGTTCCAGGAGCTCAACCTGACCATCGAGGACATCCGCGACACCGGTGCGGTGGGAGCCGACCTCTCGTACGACTTCATCGGACGCCCCGGATACCACCACGCCCTCGCCACCGGCCAGACGGAGTTCCTGCGGCTGGCGCTCACCTCGTCGCTCGAGCTCGGCGTGCACCCGGTGCAGCTCGTGCACGGAATGCAGAACCACGACGAGCTCACGTACGAGCTGGTGCACTGGGCGACCCGTCACGGCGACGATGTCTACCGCTTCCGCGGACGCGAGATCCCCGGCGCGCAGCTTGCCGAGGAGGTGCGAGCCGACCTCACCGAGCACCTCACGGGTACCGCGGACTTCAACCGCGTCTTCACGCAGAACGGCATCGCCTGCACGACCACCTCGCTCATCGCCGCGACGCGGGGGATAGCCCGGCTCGAAGACATCACCGACGCCGACACCCCCGGCATCCGCGACGCCCACCTGCTGCTGTGCGCCTACAACGCCTGGCAGCCGGGAGTCTTCGCGCTGTCGGGATGGGATCTGGTCGGAATGCTCACCCTGCCGGCCGACGAGGTCGCCGACCTGATCTCGAGCGGTGACACCCGGTGGATCGAGCGTGGCGCCCATGACCTGCTGGACGTCGACCCCGCGGCGACGCGTTCGCCCGCCGGGATGCCGCGTGGCCGGGCGCTCTACGGGTCCCTTCCCGCGCAGCTCGACGACCCGGAGTCGTTCGCGTCGCGCCTGTCGGGCATCCTCGACCTGCGCCGGGAGCACGGGATCGCCTCAGCCTCGCAGGTCGACATCCCCGAAGTGGCACACGCCGGGATGCTCGTGCTCGTGCACCGGCTCGACGACGGAGACCCGAAGGCGGATGCCGCCATGCAGGTGACCGTGCTGAACTTCTGCGCCGAGCCCACCGAGGGCACCGTGCGCTCGGAGCAGCTCGTGCCCCAGAGCGAGGTCTTCGACGCGGCATCGGGTGAGACGCTCGGCCGGGTGGACGACCTGCAGAGCTTCAGCGTCTCGCTGCCGGCGTACGGGGCCAAGTTCCTGGTGCTGCGCGCGCCCGCCGCGCCGGAGGAGTCGGAGGACTGAGTCGCGGCGCGGCGCGCTGCGCTGGAGGATACACACGCCGGATCGCTGAGGCTGGTGATTCCTCGAGGGCGGCGCGGGTTCACACCAGCACCGCCGGGCCGACGAATGTATCACCGCCCGGCCCGCGGGGGCCGGCGGGGCGCGGGATCGCCCGCGGCGGGCTCAGCCGAGCGCGGCGTCGATCCCGGCCAACGGAACCGGAAGCCAGTCCGGACGGTTGCGCGCCTCGTAGATCGACTCGTACACGGCCTTGTCGAGGACGAGCGCGCGCAGCAGGACGGGGTCGAGTTCGATCGCCCCCGGCGCTGCGGCGTACGCCTCGATGAAGGCCGCGCGACACGCGGTCGCCCACCCGGTCGGATCGGGCCCCTCGCCGACGGCGCCGGCGTAGTCGAACGACCGCAGCATGCCGGCGACGTCCCGCGGCGGGAGGTCGGGGATGGCACGCTCGGCCATGGGGCGCAGCGGCTCACCCTCGAAGTCGACGATGCGCCAGCCCCCGGCCGGCACCGCGAGCACCTGGCCCAGGTGGAGGTCGCCGTGGATGCGCTGCAGGCGGGGCCACGGCCGCGCGAGGGCCGCGTCGTACACGGCGCCGATCGCATCGACCCGGTCCGCTACGGCGGGCACCTCGTTCGCCGCGATCGCGAGGCGGCGGCGCCAGGCTGCCCCGGTCGCCGCGAGCTCGTCGGCCGCGGCCTCGGTCGTCTCGAGCGCGGCCGCGAGCGCGCCGTGCACCCCGGCGACGGCGATGCCGAGGTCGCGTGCGGCGTCGGTGAAATCGCGGTTCTCGCGCGCGGCCTCGAGCGCCACGGCCCAGCCGTCGCGCACGCCGCGGAGGAACTCCTGCGCGAAGCCCAGCGTTCCGCTGGCCGATCCCGACTCGCGCCCGATGTCGGGCCACTCCGCGTCGAGGCTGCCGAAGAAGCGGGGAACGAACGGCGAGCCGGCGTCGCTCAGCACCCGCTGCACGGTCACGTCGGGGTTCTCGCCGTGGTGGAGGGTGCGGAACAGCTTCAGGATGATCGTGGGCTCACCGTCGACGTCGTACACGATCGATGTGTTCGACTGCTCGCCGGTCAGCACGCGGGAGCCGGTCACGCGCGAGACGTCGACGCCCATCTCGGCCAGGGTCCCGACGGTGAAGCCGGTGTGCCGGGCGGCATCGACGAGGTAGTCGTCTCCGTCACGGGCGACGACGTCGTCGCCGTCCGCGGGTACGGACACGCGCGCCAGGGGCACGTTGTAGAGGGTCGGCAGCGCGCCGGCATCGTCCATGAGGAGATAGCGCGTGGCCTCGGGGGCCGGTTGCGCGTCGAGGATGCGGAACCGCGGTTCGTGGCTCTTGCCGGCGTACCACCGCTGTCGCACCGCCCAGGCGCCGAGCTCGTCTGTCAATCGCACCATCCCACACTGTCGGTTTTCGATTACTCGAGAAAAGGGCTGGACGAGCGGAGGGGAGAGGCGTAATGCTCGTTCGTGCACCCGGCGCACATTCGCAACGACGCGACCGATGGTCGCCGGTGGAGCGGGGCACCCGAACATCCCGCTCGCGGAGAGAGCATGTCCCTGCATGAGAAGGTCAGCAGACGCGTGCGGCGTTGGGACGCCGACATCGTCGTCGACCCGGGCATCACGGCGGCGCAGTGGCGTGCCGTGATGCGACCCAGCCGCGTCCGCATCGTCGCGGGTGTCGTCCTGATCGTCGTGATCGCACCGCTCGTGATCGCCCAGCTCGCGAGCGGTTGGCACCTGCGACCGCTGCGGGTGCTCGCTTTCGCGGGCATCGTCGTGGTGCTGCTGCTGATCGCGTTCGTCGCTGTGACGGTCGCCGATGCGCGCGCGTCGCTGCCGCAGCGGCATCCGCACCTGTTCTCCGAGCGCCGATCGAATCCGGACGTCGGAGCCCTCCTGGCCCGGCGCGGGTCCCGCCCGCTGCCCGGCGTCGCCCTCACTCGGGCTCGTCGTCGAGGGGGACCTCGTGGCGCTGCTCCCACATATCGGCAGCATCGGCCTCATTCGTAGGCTCCGGTGCTTCGGGCGCTTCGACGTCGTCCTCGGCCACCTGCCGCGCCTGCTCTTCGGCGTCGGCGTCGGGAACCTCGGGTCCGTGCTCTCGCGGTTCGTGTGCCACCTCGGACTCCCTTCGTTCTGCTCCCTCCAGGGTGCCGGGCCAGAGTCGACGAGGGCAAGCCCGGCGATCTTGCGGGTTTCTTGAGGTTCGTCGGTACGCCCGTTGCGCATTCCTTGCGCCGAGTGGCCGAACATCGAAGAACACCCGGTCACGGGGACGCTGCCCGAACAGCGTCTCCGGGCCGGGTTCTCTCGTGGAGCGGTTTTCGCCGTCCGCGCAAGTGGGTCGGCTTCTCGGCCCGACCGGCCTAGCGTCGAGGCATGAGCGATCAGACGATTCCCACGCCCGACGAGCCGACCGTCCCGGCGCCGGCCGAACCGAACGTTCCCCTGCCCGCCGAGCCGACGGCGCCCGCGCCCGGCGAGCCGTCGGCGCCGACCCCGCCGGCGTCCCCCGAGCCGGCAGGTGAGACCCTGGGCGGAACCGAGGGTGGCGGACAGGGCTCGCCCGTCAAGGATCCCGACACGTGGGTCACCGGCGACGAGCCGATGACCGGCCCGCAGCGCAGCTACCTCGACACCCTCGCTCGCGAGGCCGGCGAGGAGCTGCCGGGCAACCTCACGAAGGCCGAGGCATCGGAGCAGATCGACCGCCTGCAGGACGCCACGGGCCGCGGCGAGTAAGAAGCAGCACCGGTCGCGCCCGTCGGGAACGGCCTCTCGGAACGCGGATGCCGCTCAGTCGGCGTCCGCGTTCCGCTGTGCGCGTGCGGAGCGCACCCGGAACCACAGGCTGAGCTCGCGGGCCGCGCGCAGCGTCGCGCTCGGGTCCTCCGCGTTCTCGAGGTCATCGAACGTGTCGCGGAATCCGGCGGGCGCATCGCCCGTGGTCTCCGCGATCGGCTGGTAGCCCATGGTCCAGTCGCGGAACTCGCGATGGGTGATGGGCTGCTCGATGAGGACGCGCATGTCGGAGTGCCGTGGATCGGCGCCGATCGTCGCGATGATGTCGCGCACGGTCTGCTCTGGTCCTTCGAGCACCTGCACGAACCGGCCGCCGCGGTACAGCAGCATCCCGGTCAGGTCATTCGCCGCGTTCGAGGCCCGGCTCTGCGCGAGGAGCTCGGCCAGATCGTCATCACCGAACGGGGTGCGCGCGTTGCTCGTGTAGAGGACCGAGAGCAGGCCGTCCGTCGTCGAGGTCATCGGATCTCCCGGAGTTCGATGGGCGCCGCTTCGTCGGGCGCGCCGGCGGATGACGGCTGGCCGAGGGTGCGCATGGCGGAGGTCAACTCGGAGAACGCCCCGACGCATTGCGATCGGGAGTCGTAGGCGAGGTAGCGCCCGTCGGGCTGCCGGTCGATGTAGCCGACGAACTCGCCGGTGCGGCTGCCGACGTGAAAGCCGTCCTCGACGCGTGCCCACACGATTCCGCTCCCGGCGGGGTGCGGCGCGGCACCGGCGGGGTGCGGCGCGGCACCGTGCCCGGTCCGGGGGCTCATCGGGCGCCCGCTGTCCGGGGCACCCACACCAGCGCTCCGGCGGCGATGAAGGTGGCCGCGCCGATGACGTGCGCGGCGAGCCAGATCGGGTGGGCGAGCTCGAACGGGAACACGGGGTTCCAGAGCACGGCGATCGCCGCCATCGGCAGAGCCCACCACCACTGCCGCGCCTGGATCGCGAACCACGCGATGATGAGCGCGAGGATCGCGACGACGAACGACACGACGATCGCGAACTCGCCGCCGATCAGTGCGGTGCCGGCGACGAGCGCAGCGGCTCCCAGGATGCCGGGAGCCAGCGCGTTGCGCTGGCGCTGCGGGGCAGCGGTGGGTCGGGCGGGGTGGGAGGGCATGCGGCCGTCTCTCTCGGGGGATGCTCCGATCGTACGAGTTCAGCGCCCTGTCGAGGCCGCGCTTGACGCGGGGACGGAATCCGCCATGACGAGCACCGGGTCCGACAACAGCGCCGCGAATGCGGTCTCGGCAGCCCCGACCAGCAGGCGGTCGTCACCGAGCTCGGCGGTGCGCACGAGCGGTGCGGATCCGGAGATCGTCTGACGGGCGACCGCGTCGGCGAAACCGTCGACATCGCTCTCGACGAGAGGCGCGAGGAATCCGCCGAGGACCACGACGGCGGGATCGAGGACGTTGACCGCGCCGGCGACCGCGGCGGCGAGGATGCGGCGCTGCCGCTGCACCTCGGCGCGCGCGGCCGGGTTCGCAGCGCCGTGGATCGCCGCGCGAAGCTCGGCGTCGTCTGCGCCGGGCAGGCCGAGGGAGGCGATCAGGCGGTGCTGGCTCACCTCGTCCTCGAGGGCCGCGCGCTCGCCCGAGCGGCGGTCGGCCGCATCCTCGAAGGTGGCGGGATTGTGCCCGAACTCGCCTGCGAGCCCCCGCGCGCCGCCCACGAGAGCGCCGCCGATGACGAGTCCGCCGCCGATGCCGCTGGCGCCGCCGTTGAGGTAGATGACGTCGGCGACGCCGCGTGCGGCGCCGAAGAGGTGTTCCGCGAGTGCTCCGTACGAGGCGTCGTTGCCGACGGTGGTGGGTGTTCCCGTCGCGCCGGCGATGAGGTCGGCGAGGGGTGCGTCGGTCCAGCGCAGGTGCGGCGCGTGGACGACGAGACCCGCGGCGGGTTCGACGAGACCCGGGACCGCGACCCCGATCCCGACGACGGCCGTCGCTGCCAGCGGGCCCGCACGCCACTCCTCGAGGGTCGTGGCCACGAGCGCGGCGAGCTCGTGCGGGGTGATCAGCGCCGTCGTGACCGCCCGGTGGCGGGCGTGGACGCGTCGGTCGAGGCCGACCGCGGCGAGGGTGACGGCGTCGACCTCGGGGTTCACCGCGACGGCGACGACATCCGGGCGCGCGGTGATGACGGGGGAGGGTCGGCCGATGCGCCCCTCGGCGGCGCCCGCGGTCTCGGTGACGAGTCCCCAGCGCGCGAGCTCGGCGGTGAGTGCGCCGATCGTCGAGCGGTTGAGGCCGAGCTCGGCGGTGAGGGCGGCTCGCGAGAGCGGGCCGTCGCGGTGAACGGCCACGAGCATCCGGGCGAGGTTGGCGCGCCGGACGAGTTCGGCGGTTCCCGGCGCGACAGTCACGGGCTCAGCCTACGAGAACACAGTTTGTTGACGTAATAGACAAACCGACCTACGCTGAGGTCGCAGCAACCGACGCGAAGGAGCACGCATGCGCACCCCGACCCCGGCCGACAAGTTCACATTCGGCCTCTGGACCATCGGCTACAACGGCACAGATCCGTTCGGCGGACCGACCCGGCCGCCCCTCGACGTCGTGCACGCCGTCGAGAAGCTCGCCGAGCTCGGCGCCGCGGGTCTCACGTTCCACGACGACGACCTCTTCGCCTTCGGGTCCAGCGACGCCGAGCGTCAGACGCAGATCGACCGGCTGAAGGGTGCGCTCGCCGACACCGGCCTGACCGTCCCCATGGTCACGACCAACCTCTTCAGCGCCCCGGTGTTCAAGGACGGCGGCTTCACCTCGAACGATCGCGCCGTGCGCCGCTTCGCGATCCGCAAGGTGCTGCGCCAGATCGACCTGGGTGCCGAGCTCGGCGCCGAGACCTTCGTCATGTGGGGTGGCCGCGAGGGCGCTGAGTACGACTCGGCGAAGGACGTCCGCCAGGCGCTCGAGCGCTACCGCGAGGCCGTGAACTTCCTCGGCGACTATGTCGTCGAGAAGGGATACAACCTGCGTTTCGCGATCGAGCCGAAGCCGAACGAGCCGCGCGGCGACATCCTCCTGCCGACCGTCGGCCACGCCCTGGCCTTCATCGAATCGCTCGAGCGCCCCGAGCTCGTGGGGCTGAACCCCGAGGTCGGGCACGAGCAGATGGCGGGTCTGAACTTCGCCGCCGGCATCGCGCAGGCGCTGTACCACGGCAAGCTCTTCCACATCGACCTGAACGGTCAGCGCGGCATCAAGTACGACCAGGACCTCGTCTTCGGTCACGGCGACCTGCACAACGCCTTCGCGCTGGTCGACCTGCTCGAGAACGGCGGCCCCAACGGCGGGCCGGCCTACGACGGTCCCCGCCACTTCGACTACAAGCCGAGCCGCACCGAGGACGAGACCGGTGTCTGGGACTCCGCCGCCGCCAACATGCGCACCTACCTGCTGTTGAAGGAGCGCGCGGCGGCCTTCCGTGCCGACCCCGAGGTGCAGGAGGCGCTCGAAGCCGCCCGGGTCGCCGAGCTCGCGCAGCCGACCTTCGGCGAGGGTGAGACCTACGACGACTTCGTCGCCGACCGCTCCGCCTACGAGGACTTCGACACCGACGCGTACCTCGGCGGCAAGGGCTTCGGCTTCGTCCGTCTGCAGCAGCTCGCCACCGAGCACCTGCTCGGCGCGCGCTAAGCCCCGAGACGTCGATCGCGCGCCGAGACGCTGGGTTCACCCCATCGTCTCGGCGCGCAGGTGCGGTCTCGCGGATGTCGTGAGAGAGAGGATGCCGGCATGGTGCTGGTCATGGGTGTCGACTCGTCGACGCAGTCGTGCAAGGTCGTGATCGTCGAGGCCGACACCGGTCGGGTCATCCGGGAGGGGCGCGCACCCCACCCGGACGGAACGAGCGTCGACCCCGAGTCGTGGTGGACGGCGCTGCAGCAGGCGATCGACCTCGCGGGCGGGATGTCCGACGTCGTGGCCTGGTCGATCGGCGGCCAGCAGCACGGCCTCGTCGCGCTCGACGAGCGCGGCGCCGTCGTGCGCGACGCGCTGCTGTGGAACGACACGCGGTCGGCGCGGGCGGCATCCGACCTCGTGGCCGAATACGGCGCCGAGCGGCTCGCCGAGCGCACCGGCCTCGTGCCGGTCGCCTCGTTCACGATCAGCAAATTGCGGTGGCTCCGCGACAACGAGCCGGAGAACGCGGCGCGGACGGCGGCGGTGGCACTGCCGCACGACTGGCTGACCTGGCGCCTCCGCGGCTTCGAACCGGCGGGCGACGCGGATGCCGGGGCCGCCGCGCTCGCCGAGCTCGTCACCGACCGCTCGGACGCCTCGGGCACCGGGTACTGGAGCGCCGTCACGGGTGAGTACGACCGCGAGCTCCTCGTGTCGGCCCTCGGACACGACGTCGTCGTCCCACGGGTGCTCGCCGCCGACGAATGGGTCGAGGACCGGGATGGCCGGCGGGTCGCCGCCGGTGCCGGCGACAACGCGGCATCCGCTCTCGGTGTCGGCGCCGGCGTGGGTGACGTGGTCGTGTCGATCGGCACGTCGGGAACGGTCTTCGCGGTGAGCGAGACGCCCGCCGTCGACGCGTCCGGCATCGTCGCGGGCTTCGCCTCGGCAGACGGTCACCACCTGCCGCTCGTGTGCACGCTCAACGCGGCCCGCGTGCTCGACGTGGTCGCAGCGCTGCTGGGCGTGGACCATGACGCACTGTCGCAGCTGGCGCTCTCGGCCGAGCCGGGAGCGGGCGGACTCACGCTCGTGCCCTACTTCGAGGGGGAGCGGACCCCCAACCTGCCGGACGCGACGGCCTCGCTGACCGGGATGACGCTCGCGTCCACCACGCGCGAGAACCTCGCCCGCGCCGCCGTCGAGGGCTTGCTGTCCGGGCTCGGCGCCGGGCTGGACGCCCTGCGGGACCAGGGTGTGCCGCTGCGGCGCGTGCTCCTGGTCGGTGGGGGAGCGCGGTCCGCCGCCGTGCAGCAGATCGCCCCCGCGGTCTTCGGTCTCGAGGTCGAGGTGCCCGCGCCGGGCGAGTACGTCGCGCTCGGCGCCGCCGAGCAGGCCCGTCGCGTGCTCGCGGCGAGTGCGGCGTAGCTGCTGTCATTCCTCGAGACACCGCGCGGGTCCTGAGAACGCGATCTTCGGGCGTCATGTCACACTTCGGGCAGTGCCGGGCACTTCCTCTGTGACGGCGGAACCACCGCAGTCGTAGACGGATGGGGCAGCTGTGAGCAAGCGGAGTGTCGATGAGGTCCTGTCGGGCAGTAGCCCGACCTTTGTTTCCTCGGTCGCGACGGAGGCGGCGCTGGACGCGCTCGTTCTGGAATCGCGCAACGCGAGGGTCGGTCGTCGAACGAGACGTCGGAAGCGACTTCTGTGGCTCGTCCCGGGAGCGGCCGTAGCGGTGGGTGCGTTGACGGCGGGTGCCGTCGTTGCCGATCAGATGACGCGGTTGGATGTTCCCATCGCGGTCGAGTACATGACCGATACCGGGGTGACGGTCTCGTGCACCGCCCACATCGCGAGTTCCCTCTTCTCACCCCGACTGGCGGAGGTCACGGAGTACTACGAAACGCACGAATTCGCCGCCGACGGCATCGGTCAGCGGATCTACGATTACGCACTCGTCCTCACCGGCGAGAAGGAGGGGACGACCGCTGATCTCCCCGACTCGGTCGACTGGCTGCCGGGCGACGGAAGCAGTCCCGATTGGGAGCCCCAGTCGGCGCGGAGCGCTCTCTCCGAGTCGATGCTCTACTTCATCGTGCTCGACGTCGAGAAGGAACTCGGACTCGCCATGGGCCGCGGTGGGGCCGCCGAGATGCAGACCGACTGCACGGGGCGACTGCATTGAGCGTCGCAGTGACACGGTCGACGTCCGCGCCGGAGAGCTCCGATCTGGCCGAAGCGTTTCGGCGCGAGGCGAGCGGGTTGCTCGGCTTCTTCGTCAGGCGCGATGTCCCGCTCGAGGACGCCGCCG
Organism: Microbacterium arborescens; assembly: GCF_049707515.1. Classification (GTDB taxonomy): domain Bacteria; phylum Actinomycetota; class Actinomycetes; order Actinomycetales; family Microbacteriaceae; genus Microbacterium; species Microbacterium arborescens_B. The sequence continues at coordinate 342,993 of NZ_JBNAFI010000003.1, forward strand.
ACCTGGTGAGCGAGACGTTCCTCGCGGCCTGGCAGTCCAGCCGAACGCGTGGCGTCGAGCCCGACCTGCTTCGCGCCTGGCTGTTCGGCATCGCCCGCAAGACGTTGTCACGATATCGGCGCGGCCGCAGCCGCCGATCTGCGTTGAGCGACCGGCTGCGAGCGTCGCTCGCGGCGGACCTCGTCTCCCAGCGTGCTCCGGCGGCGGGAGATCACGAGCTGAACGAACATGTTCGCTCCCTCATCGCGTGCCTCCCCGGGATAGATCAGGAGATCGTGCGCCTGGTTTATTGGGACGGGTTCACACAGGAAGAAGTCGCAACGATTCTCGGCAAGCCGCCTACCGCTGTCCGAGCCCGACTGTCTCGCGCGCGGAGGGTGCTGCGAGATCAGTTGGCTGAGAGCGGAGACGTCGCGTGAGGCGCCGCCACGTGTCCACCACCACTCGATGAACGACAGCCTGCTGTTCTCAGACGTGGTCGCGCCAGGAGTGCTGCGGCTCGTAGCCCAGAAGTCGCCGCGCCTTCTCGGTGGAGAAGAGCGACTCGTTCGTGCCGAGATCGCCCCGGATCTCGACGCCCGGGAACACCTCCGCCACGAGCTCGGAGTTCGGCCGAGACATGACGGTGTCGGCGGCGGCGATGAGGAATCGGTCGAAGCCGGCCGGGGCGTTCTCGAGCGCACGAAGCACCGCCTGGGCGCCGTCGCGGGCGTCGATGTAGCTCCACACGTTCCACTTGCGGCGCGTCGCATCAGCGTCGAAGGAGGGGAACTCGGCGTAGTCCTCGGGCACCATGACGTTCGAGAACCGCAGCGCGGTGATCGACAGCCCCGGGTGCCAGCGGACGAGTTCGATCGCGAGCTGCTCCTCGAGGTGCTTCACCAACGAGTACACGGACTCGGGGCGGGCCGGGTACTCCTCGTCGACGGGGATGTACGGCGGCGGGACGTCGAACGGCAGCCCCTGCACCGTCTCGCTCGAGGCGTAGACGATGCGATCGATGCCCAGGCGCGTCGCGGCGTGGAAGACGTTGAAGGTCGCCGCGATGTTGTTGTGGAACGTCGCGATGTCGGGCCGGATGCCGGGGGCGGGGACCGCGCCCAGGTGCACGATCGCGTCGACCCCCTCATGACGGTCGCCGACAGCCCCGAAGGCATCGACGACCTGACCGTAGTCGGTGAGGTCGATCTGCACGAAGGAGGGCCCGCGCGCACCGACGACGTCGAAGCCGATGACCTCGTGCCCCGTCGCCGTGAGCTCACGAGCGACGACCGTGCCGAGTTTTCCCGATGATCCCGTCAGTGCGATCCGCATGAGAACAGCGTCGCACACGGTGGTGCACACGGGGGCGGCTAGGCTCGGTCCTCATGGCTGCCGGGGCGACGATCCACACGTTCGATGCGACGCTCGCCGACGTCGACCGCGGGGTGTACGAGTCGTTCGCGCTCCGCGTCGCGCGGCATCCGTCCGAGACGGACGTCTACATGCTGACCCGGTTGCTCGCGTACTGCCTCGAATACGAAGAGGGCATCGACTTCACCGAGGGAATCGCGGCCAAGGATGAGCCGGCCGTCCTCGTGCGCGACCTGACCGGTTCGATCGTCGCCTGGATCGAGGTGGGGGCCCCGGATGCCGCGCGGCTGCACCTCGGCAGCAAGCAGGCCGGCCGTGTCGCGGTCTACACCCAGCGCAACCCCGGCCCCGTCGCGGCGGCGTGGGCGGGCAAGAAGATCCACCGCGCGTCCGAGATCGCCCTCCACAGCTTCGAGCCGGGCTTCCTCGAGGGCCTCGTCTCAGCGCTGGACCGCCGCAACACCATCACCGTCTCGGTGACCGAGCGGCACGTCTACGTCGAGCTCAACGGCGTCACGGCGGAATCCGACATCCTCACTCAGCCGGCGGGCTGAGTCTCCGACGATCCCGACGACGGCGCCGCGGTCGAGGGGGGCGCATCGGAGACGAACACGTCGACTCCGGCATCCGTGAGCACGAACTGCAGCGCGGTGCCGACGGGGTAGCGCGACAGCAGTTCCTCGGGCTGGTCGTCGCGGACGACGAAGGACACCGAGGCCGGGAACGCACCCGCCGAGCAGCCCTGGTTCATGAAGCCCGACCAGGAGTCATTGGTCGAGGATTCGACATCCGAGACCCGCGTGACGAAGACGCACGAATCGTCGCCCTCATCCGGGGCCCAGAAGGTGTCGGTCTCGAAGACGGCGAGTCCGTAGAACGGCTCGAACGAGCGTCCGTCACGACCGTCGGCGTAGCTGCCGAAGAAAGCGGGAAGATCCGTGCCGGTGGGCAGCAGCGTCGTGACGTGCGACACCCGGGCATCCTCCGGCAGGGCTGTCGCCGTCGATGCCGTGCGCGCGGTCGCGAAGGCGGTCACGCCGACCGCGAGGACGGCGACGGCGACGAGCGAGCCGGCCCACGCGAGCATCGACCGCAGCGGCCGCCCGCGGAGGCGTCCCGCGCCGACCTCGCCGTCGTCCGGTACTCCGGCCGGTTCGGCGTCGGCCCCAGCGTCGCGATCGGCCCCGGCCCCGGCCCCGGTCTCCTGCTCGGCCCCTCCCTCCGTCTCCCGCTCGGACGCCAGGGCCGGAACACTCTCGATGGTCGCCGGCAGCGGCAGACCGGGTGCTGGCGCACTCTCTCCCGGGGACGCCGCGGCGGAGCCCGGCATCCGACGGATCCGTCGCTCGCGCTCACGTTCCTCGAGCTCGGTCAGACGCGCGAGCGCGGCGGCGTCGTGGGCGATGTCGCCGCCCGGCGCATAGGCGCGAGCGCGGAGCGCCTGGAGTTCGGCGGAAACACCCTCGTCCATCTCAGCATCGTGACACATCCCGCGCGTGCCAGGCCCGTTCGGACCAAGCTCGCGGTGTATCACGAGCGGAGTGGCCGGGCGACCGTTCAGCGGATCCCGAGCGGATGCCGCTACGTTTGTCCGATGACGCATCGAGCCGTGCCGGCCTCCGACTCCGACAGTCCCGGCGCCCGGGTGACCCCGGGCGCGTCCCGTCTCTCGCGGGAGGTTCGCCGATGAGCGGCGACCTGCTGCTCAACATCGTCCTCGTCGTCGTCTTCGTGCTGATCGGCGGTGTCTTCGCCGCGACCGAGATGGCCCTCGTCACCTTGCGCGACAGCCAGGTGAATGCGCTGGCGCTCCGCGGCAAGCGCGGAGAGAAGGTCGCGGCTCTCGCGCGGAACCCCAACACCTTCCTCTCCGCCGTGCAGATCGGCGTCACGGTCGCCGGGTTCGCCTCGGCCGCCTATGGCGCCTCGTCGATCGCGCCCTCTTTGGCTCCGCTGTTGGTCTCGTGGGGCCTGTCCGAGGCCGCATCGATGACGGTCGCCACGATCGTGCTGACGCTCATCATCGCCTACCTCTCCCTCGTGCTCGGCGAGCTGGTGCCCAAGCGGCTCGCCATCCAGCGCAACGCCGCGTTCGCCTACGGCGTCGCACCGGTGCTCGCCGGGTTCGCCACGCTGATGCGCCCGGTCATCTGGCTGCTGTCGCTGTCGACGAACCTGCTCGTGCGACTGCTGGGCGGCGATCCCAACAAGACCGGTGAAGAGCTCAGCGACGAGGAGCTCCGCGACATCGTCTCGAGCCATGAGGGTCTTCCCGAGGACGAGCGGCGAATCCTCGACGACGTGCTCTCGCTCCGCGACCGTCAGCTGAGCGAGGTGATGCGCCCGCGTCCCGAGGTCGTGTCGCTGCCCGGGAGCGAGACGGTGGGGGAGGCCGCCGCGCTCGTGCGCGACCTGCCGTACTCGCGATACCCCATCATCGACCAGACGATCGACGACGTCGCGGGCTTCGTCCACGTGCGCGACGTGCTGGATGCCGCCGGCACCGACGACGCGCAGCCGCTGGCCTCGATCGTGCGACCGATCCGCTACTTCCCCTCGACCGCGCGCCTGCTGCCCACGCTCACGTCGATGCGCGCGGAAGGCAGTCAGATCGCCGTCGTCGTCGACGAGTACGGCGGCACCGACGGCATCGTCACCCTCGAGGACCTCGTCGAGGAGGTCGTGGGAGAGATCGTCGACGAGTACGACACCGAGGCGATGCCGCACCGGCTCAGCGGCGACGGCGGGCCCGTCGACGGTCGGCTCAACCTGCAGGACTTCGAGGAAGCCACCGGCATCTCCATCCCGCGAGGCACCTCCGACACCGTCGCGGGCTTCGTCATCGAGCAGCTCGGACGCCTTGCCCGCGTCGGTGACCGCATCGAGGTCGACGGGGCCACGATCGAGGTGACACGGCTGGATCGCCGTCGCATCGCGGAGCTGCACGTGGCGCGAACCCCGAAGGAGCCGGAGACCGCCCTGGCGGCAGGCGGGTAGCGGCAGGCGGCTGCGCGGCGGGCGGCTGAGCTGCGGGCGGCTGCGCGGCGGGCGACCCGAGGGGCGACGGGTAAACTGGTCGGCGGTGCGTCGGGAAGTCTGGTCGACATGTCCGTCGGCGAGCGTCGACGGAGGACGAGAGGTTCCCACGCATGTATGACGCACTTCCCCGCCGAGCCCGGCTCCGCCGGTGGCTGTCCCGTGAGACGACGGGCGGCGCGCTCCTGCTGGCGGCCGCAGCTCTCGCGCTGATCTGGGCGAACTCGCCGTTCGCCGATTCGTACCGCTCGCTCTCCGAGCTGACGGTCGGCCCGGAGGCGCTGCATCTCGACCTGTCGCTGTCGACCTGGGCCGCCGACGGACTGCTGGCGCTGTTCTTCTTCGTGGTCGGCGTCGAGCTCAAGCACGAGTTCGTCGCGGGGAGCCTGCGGCGACCGCGGGAGGCGGCAGTGCCGGTGATCGCCGCCGTGGGCGGGATGCTGCTCCCCGCGATCGTCTTCACCGCCGTGATCCTCATCTCGGGCGACACCGAGGCGCTCCACGGTTGGGCGATCCCCACCGCGACCGACATCGCGTTCGCGCTGGCGGTGCTGGCGATCTTCGGCCGGGGGCTGCCGCCGGGCCTGCGCACGTTCCTGCTGACCCTGGCGGTCGTGGACGATCTGCTCGCCATCCTGATCATCGCGATCTTCTACACCGCGACGATCAACCTCGCAGCTCTTGCCGTCGCACTCGCCACCGCCGCGGTGTTCGCCGTCGTGGTCCGTCGGCGGTGGGCGCGGTGGTGGATGCTGCTGCCGCTCGGTCTCGTCGTCTGGGGCTTCCTGCACGCATCGGGCATCCACGCGACGATCGCCGGGGTGCTGCTGGGCTTCGCGGTTCCCGCCCGCCCGCTGCGCGGCGAGAGTGTCGCGCGCACCGACACGTACGACGACCTCGTTCGTCCCTTCTCTTCGGGCATCGCGCTGCCGATCTTCGCGTTCTTCGCCGCCGGTGTCAGCGTCGTGGGAGCCAGCGACCCCCTCGCGGTCGTGGCCCAGCCCGTCGTGCTCGCCATCGTGATGGGTCTCGTCATCGGCAAGGCGACCGGGGTGCTGGCCGCGACGGCGCTCGTCACGCGCACCACACCCCTGCGGCTGCCCGACGGCGTCGGCATTCGCGATCTCCTCCCCATCGGGCTGCTGTGCGGCATCGGGTTCACCGTGTCGCTGCTCATCACGGGCCTGTCCTTCGCCGACGGCGTGCACACCGACGGTGCGCGTCTCGGGGTGCTCCTCGGCACCCTCCTGTCCGCGGCGGGAGCGGCCGTGCTGCTCAGCAGGAGCGCGCGTCGCGCGCGCGCCACCGCGTCGGACGGTCTGTCCGACGGCGTGTCCGACGCCGGGTCGACGGGCCCCGCGATCGACGGTGACGGCCCGGCGCTGGGGTACGACCGCGGCCGCTGATCGACCTGCGGTCGGCCCGATCGCACGGAACGACGGTCGCGTCAATGCCACGCGTGCCGCATGCGCGCACCCCCGAGCTCCGTTTAGGATGCCTGAGTGCCCGATGTCCCGACGCCCACGCATTACTGGTACCCGTCGGACGCGGACGATCCGGGTACCCCGCGTGAGCGCGGCATCGCGGTGCTCCAGGCTTTCCGCCTCTACCGGGCGGCCGAAGCGGCCATGCGCCGTCGAACGCGAGACTCGATGTCGATGGGTGAGAACGAACTGCTCGTCCTGCGCTACCTCATCAAGGCGCACGGCGACGGACGGCTCGTCGGCCCGACCGAGCTCTCGCGCTACCTGGGCATCTCGACGGCCTCGACGACGGCGCTGATCGACCGGCTCCAGAAGTCGGGCCACGTCACCCGTCAAGCGCACCCGAGCGACCGGCGCAGCGTCCACGTCGTGGCGACCGAGAAGTCGGACGACGAGGTGCGGGAGACGCTCGGCCGCATGCACGAGCGCATGATCGCCGCCGTCGACGGGATGACCGTCGAGGAGACGCGAGCGGTCATCGCGTGCCTCGGCCGCCTGCAGCAGGCGGTCGATGAGGTCGACCCGCACGAGCCCGACCCGCGCGCCGAGCAGGCCCGCGGCGACCGCGGCTGACGAGAAGCTAGGCAGCGGAGAAAGCCCGCAGATTGACATTCGTCCTGCGCTCGGCCGCGTGACAGCATGGGAACATGTGTTCCCTTCCGGTGACCCCGACCGAGGAGCGCTTCGCCATCGAAGGCCAGGTGGTGACGTCGTTCTCCGGCGTCGTGTCGCGCCTGGCCGCCGCGAATCCATCGATCGCCGTGACCGAGGTCGAGCGGGTCGTCCTCCGCGAGTGGGATGCGTTCAGCGCCGGCCGCCCGGTGGTCGTGCCGATCGGCGTCGAAGAGGGTGCCGCCGAGATGCTCGCGATCGAGGCATCCGCTGAGATCGACCGATAACGCTCGAGCATCCCGGTCCGTCGTTTAGTGGACCGACCGTCGCGCGTTAGGCTCGCTGCGTGGGCCGATTCATCTACGACACGCTGGGGAACTCCGTCGAAATCGACGACCGGACTCTGGCGCACCTGCGCATCGTCATCATGAACAAGCTGCGCCGTTCCGAGCCGTTCATGTTCGACATCGACCTGCCGCGCGGGGGTGAGCGTCGCAGCTACTGGATCCATCCGTCCGTGCCGCTGCAGTTCCACTTCTCGGGCAGCAGGCAGCCGCGCATCAACCGGCACTGGGTCGAAGAGCTGATGCAGGTCGCCAGCGGCCCCGCGGGCCTCACCCTGGTGCCCGAGCCCACCGACGACGGCGCACCCGAACTGGGCTGACGCCCGTCGCCTCAGGGGTCGCCGCCTCCGGGAGCCGTCCCGCCGGTTCAGGCGGTGGTGTCGTTGCCGGAATGCGAGATCGCGCCGGGGCCTTCGAGGTGCTCGGTGATGACCATGATGCCGCCGGAGGAGTTCGCGGAGTTCGCCATCTCCTCGACCCACTCGCGGCTGAGCGTGGTCGGTTCGGGGTCGTCGAAGACGAACCGCAGCGGGATGGACGGGTGCAGCCAGACGGTGCTGCGTCCCGTGGGCTCGCCCTCGGGGTGCCGCCACGAGAGCGTGAAGCTCTCGCCGCGCCGCAACTTGGTCGCGATGACCACCTTGAGGTGCGCCAAGGTGCGGTCTTCGATGTGGATCGGCGATGCGCCGTCTCCGTAGTAGATCGTGCCCACGAGGAACACATTAATCCGCCGGAGGGCGAACCCCAATCTGATTGTCAAGGCCTCGACGCTCGGTGGATCGCGGACCACAGTTGAGGTCGATGAGTATCGATCCCCGTCCCGAAGACGAGTCCGAGCCGCTGGGTCCCGGCTCGCTCGACGACGATGTGTTCGCGGATCTCCCGGCATTCGATGTCGTCGACGGCGAGTTGATGCCGCGCGCGTGTGATCGCCGTCGGTGACAATGGCGGCATGGCAGCGAACGGAACGCGGCGCGGCGACAGCGACCGGGCCGGCGACAGTGACCGTGACGCTGATCGCGATGCTTTCGACGCGGCGGCCGCCGACCTCCTGAGCGTGCCGCCGACGGGCTTCGTCGCCGCGCGGAACGAACGCGCGGCCGATGTCGGCGGCGACCTCGGCGCGAGGATCCGGGGGCTGCGGAAGCCGACCGTCGCCGCGTGGGCGGTCAATGTCCTCAGCCACGACGCGACGTTCCGCGAGGCGCTCGAGCTCTCGGCGGCGCTGCGCGAAGCGCAGGACGATCTGGATGCCGCCGAGCTGGCACGCCTCGGAAAGCAGCGGCGGGCGCTCGTCGCAGCTCTCGCACGCAGGTCTGCCGATCTCGCCGCCGAGGCCGACGTCACGTTGACGTCGGCCGCGCGCGACGAGGTCGAGCGCACCGTCAACGCCGCCATCGTCGATGCGGTCGCGGGTGCCGTCGTCAGCGCCGGCCGGCTCGTGCGCCCCCTCGAGCCGGGATCGCTGGACGTCGGCGACCTGGCCGACCGGGTCGCGGGATCGATCCCGGGTGCGCCCGAGCCGCCGCCGCGACAGCGTGACGACCTGGCCGAGCGCCGCGCGCGGCGCGAGGCGGACAAGCGCAGACGCGAGGCGCAGCGCGAAGCGAGCGAGGCGGCGCGAGCGCTCAAGCGCGTGGAGGAGCGTCAGGCGGCAGCGCGTGAGAAGGCCGACAGGCTGCACGAGCGGGTGGAGGAGCTTCGCCGGGATCTCGCGCGCGTGTCGGAGGATGCCGAGGCGGCGGACGCGTCGGTCGACGAGCTCGACCGGACCGTGGCCGCCGCTCGTGATGCGGTCGCTTCGGCGGAGCGCAAGGTGCGCGCGGCCGACGACGACGGTCAATAGCATCGACGGTATGGCGGCCTCTGCGACCGAGCTCATCGCCGACGCGCGTCGGCGGCTGGTCGGGGTGCCGCGCGAGCGGTTGGGCGTCCGGAGCGAGGGGCGACGTCTTCTCGGGTTCGGGCGCGCCGCCCGCATCCTGCCCGTCGGCGATGCGTGGCACCTGGGTGTGCTGCTGATCGCGGACGAGGAGGTCTTCGCGACGGGCGAGCTGCTGCGCGCACGCGCCGAGGCGATCCGCGGCTATACGGCCGAGGCGCAGCGGGCGCGTTCGGAGCGTGCTGCCGCCGCCTTCCGCGGTGGGTTCGCGGAGGGTGAGGCGGTGCACCTGGACTGGACCGCCGTCGATCTCGCGGCCGTCGATGCGGGCGGCGCGTCGGGACCGCTCGCGCGGGTGGACGATGTCGTGACCGTCACCTTCGCCCCGGGAGCGCGGATGCCGCTGGCCGCGTATCTCGACGACCGCATCGCACTGCTGCCCTGACGGCCGGGGCCATCAGGGCAGCAGTACTGCGATCGGGTCAGGAATCCGACTTGCCGCCGGTGCTCCGCAGCCGGTGGGCTTCGGCGCGTTCCTCGGCCTCCTGCTTCTCCATCTTCTCGATGCGCTTGGTGTCGCGCGGGGGCAGCTGGATGGTGTCTTCGGCGGGCATACCGGCCTGCAGTTCGCGGCCGCGCTCGAGCTCGGCGTCGAACTCGGCACCGAACAGCAGCGCGAGGTTGGTGATCCACAGCCACAGCAGGAACACGATCACGCCGGCGAAGGATCCGTACGTGCGCTCGTAGTTCGAGAAGTTCGCGACGTAGATGCCGAAGCCGAGGGTGGCGATGGCGAGGATCACGATCGCGATGACCGCGCCCGCGCTGATCCACCGGAACTTCGGCTGCTTCGCGTTGGGGCCGAAATAGTAGAGCACGGCCACGAGCAGCACCACGATGAGCGCCAGCACCGGCCACTTCGCGATCTGCCAGATCAGCACCGCCGTGTCGCCGAGACCGATGGCATCGCCGATGGCCTGGGCGACAGGTCCCGACACCACGAGCAGGACGAGCGCGATGACGATCAGCACGACGGCCAGCACCGTGACGCCCAGCTGCTGGGGCTTCAGCTTGATGAAGGGGCGGCCCTCGTCGATCTCCCAGATGCGGTTCATGGCTCGGCTGAACGCTCCGACGTAGCCCGAGGCGGACCACAGGGCCAGGACGATGCCGGACACGAGGGCGAAACCGGCCGCGGGCGAGGTGGCCATCTCCTCGATGGGCCCGCGGAGCGTTTCGGCCGTGCCTCCGGGCGCGACCTGTCCGACGATGTCGAGCACCGCGTCGGCGGCTTGCTGACCCTGCCCGATGACGCCGAGGAGCGAGAACACGGCGAGGAGGCCGGGGAACGCCGAGAGTACGGCGTAGTAGGTGAGGCCCGCGGCGAGGTCCGAGCTCTGGTCGCGGCTGAACTCGCGGACCGTGCGCTTGAGCACGTGCTTCCACGAGGGCTTTTCGACGTCGGTGATCGAGTCCGGCTTGGCCGGGTGCTCGGGGTCGCGTCCGTCGGTTCTCTGGTGGCTCATGTCTCTCCTGGGGGTCGGGCGCGTAACGGTCGGACGGTTACGCGGGGTGACGCGACCGCGCACCGGGTCGGCGGCTAACGCCGTCCCGGTGCGCGGATGGTGCTGCAGCTCGCGCTGCGGAGGGTGTCAGCTGCCGCTGACGTTGTCGCGGGCCTCCTGGGCGCGCTCGGTGACGTTGTCGACCCCGCCCTGCGCCTCGCCCTTGACGTGGGAGACCGCATCGGTCGCCGTGTCCTTGACGGCCGCAGCGGCATCCTGCACGGGCTCCTTCAGGTCGGAACCGACCTGCTGGGCGACGCTCTTGGCCTCGTCGAGGAGCGGCTGCGCCTGCTCCTTGACGTCGGCGGCGATGCCCTTCTCCTTGGCGGATGCCGGGATGAGGGATGCAACGAGCAGGCCGCCCGCGAACGCCATGAGCCCGACGGCGAGGGGGTTGCCCTCGGCCTTCGCGCCCACCGTGTGAGCGGCTCCGGACACGCTTCCGGCGACGGAGGATCCGGCGCCGTGGAGGGACGAGCCGGCGTCGTCGGCTGCGCCCATCACGCGATCGCGGACCGACCCGAGGGCGCCCTTGATCTTGTCGGTCTGGCGGTGGGCGATCTTGGAGGGCGTCACCTTGTCGACGAGGGCGTCGGTGTCTTGGCTCAGCTCGCGGCGCTTGCGCTCGATTTCAGCGCGAATCGCTTCCGGTGAATCGGTCATCGGTTCTCCTCATTTCTCTTCAGTGCGTCGGGGATCTTGCCCAGGGTCTCGGCGGTCTTCGGTGCGCCTTGCACCTGCTTGAGCTGCTTCCGCCCGGAGGTGTACAGCACGGCCGCGACGACGCCCCAGATGATGGCGACGATGACGGCCGACCAGCCGAGGCCGACGAGGTGTCCGAGTGCCCACCAGAGCGCGACGGACAGGAAGAAGATCGCCATGAGCGCCGCGTATCCCGCACCGCCCAGCATCCCGGCGCCCTTTCCGGCGCGCGTTCCGGACTGCTTGAGCTCGGCCTTGGCCAGGTTGATCTCCTGACGCATCAGCTCCGACAGGTCGCGCGTCACCTCACCCAGCAGGTCGCCGAGCGACGTGTTGGCCGCCTGCTGCTCGGACGGCGTGGGGTTATCGGTCATCTCGGGTCTCCCCGATGCCCTCGGTGTACGGCTCGTCGGCGGTGCGGCCGAGCGAGCTGTCGTACAGGGGCGTGGACTCACCGGCGCCGGTGACGCCGCCGATCGGCTCGTCGAGCGGAGCACCGACGGGAGCCGACGACGGAGCGGACGGTGCCGCCGGGATGCCGGTGGCGGCAGCGCCGGGCGTGCCGATCGGCACGTCGAGCGGAGCACCGACGGGAGCCGGGGTGGGCGCCGAAGGCGTTGCGGGCACGCCGGTGGACGCGCCGACCGACCCGCCGGTGGTGGCGGAGTCGTGCTCCTCCTTGGCACTCTCCGTGAGGGCACGCGTGAGGCGACCGGCGACGACACCGGCGATCAGGGCGCCCGCGATGAACACGCCGGGCTTGCGCCGGGCGAAGCTCTTCACCTCGTCGACGAGCGATCCGGGGTCGCGCTGCGACAGCCAGTCCGACGCGCCGTTGACGCGGCTCGACACCTGGCGGACCAGATCCGTTGCGACGCCGGGGTTCTCCGAGCCCTGTGCGAGCGAGTCGAGCTCGTCGCCGATCGAGCGAAGGCCCTCGGCGACGCGCTGCTGCTGAGAAGCGGCCTGCTCCGTGAGCTGCTGCTTCGACTGCGTGAAGACCTGCTTGGCCTGCGACTTCGCCTCGGCGGCGACACCCGCAGCCTCGTGCTTGGCCGTCTCGACGACGTGTCCGGCTTCCGCCTTCGCGGCGCCCGCGACCTCACCGGCTTCGTGCTTCGCCGTCTCGGCCGTGCCGGACGCTGATCCTGCCTGCGAGCCGTACGTCGGCTCACCATAGTTCTGCGACATCGGTTCTCCTCTCGGTACCGCATTGGTTCGTGGGATCTCGATGTAACGCCCGTCCCCGGCGTTCCGGCGCGGGGCTTGACGACGACGAAGCGCTGTGGGATAGACGCGCGATGCCTATCGGTGTGCTCGAAACGCCGATGTTCCTGGAACGGATGTCGGTGATGCTCGAGTTCATGCCGGTGAGGCTCGAACGGCCTCCGATGAACCGCGGGTCTGCCGAGGCGAAGTGCGGGCCGCCGTGCGTCGTGGCGCGCTCACTGCCGCCCCACGAGCACGCGGAGACGCCGCTAGCAGGGCGATGTCTCGCGCTAGCCGAATCCGGCTGGACCGGGACGCGTCAGAACGGAGGTGGCGCGTCCGGTGGCGCCGCTGCGCGGCCCGATAGGCCCGGTCGCGCCTGCTGGTCGGGTGGGAGATCGGCTCTGTCGGGTGGTTCGCCGATGGTGAAGGCGACGAGGGGTGGGGGTGCGTCTTCGCGGTAGATCCGCCCGGTCGGTGAGGTCCACACGAGCTTCCCGCCGGGGAGTTGTCGGAGGTGCCACCGGGTGTGGTGTTTGACGTCGTGGTGCCTCTTGCACAGGTGCGCGAGGTTGCACACGTCTGTGCGTCCTCCGTCGGATGCTGCCGTGGTGTGGTCGATTTCGCACCGGATGGCGGGTTGCCGGCATCCGGGGAACCGGCAGTGCCGGTCACGCGCCCGCAGCAGCCGGATCATCGCCGCCGTGGGCTTGTACGCGTCGCATTCGACGACGGTGCCGGTGACGGGGTGGGTCAGCAGCCGGTCCCACGAAGATGCGTTGCCTGCGAGCGTGCGGGCGGTGACCGCGTCGATGGGGGAGCGGCCGACCAGGTCAGCCGGCCCGTCGTCTAGTCCCATCAGCGTCAGCGCGGAAACCGCGACCTGCACATGCGCGCGGATCGCCCCGAGCGTTCCCCCCCCGTCACCGATGGCGGTGGGGTCCAGAGCCGGCGTTCCGGCGAGCAGGAGGTCGGAGAACACGTCCGCTCGGACCTGATCGATGGTGCGCGTGTCGCCCACGAACGACGACCGCTCCATGTCGGCCGTCCCGAACAAGTCGCCGGCGCCGAGGGCCGATCCGTCGGCAGCCGTGCCGGCAGCATAGGCGCCGACCGGGGCTTCCGCATCATCCGCACCGACCGCGGCGTCCACCGCATCCGCGCCATCCGCGCCATCCGCCGCACCCGCCGCCCCCGCGTGGGGCCGGGCGTTGATGATCTCCCGCGCTTGCCGAGTCAACCGGTCGACGATCCCGTCCGCGATCACCGTGGGCAGCGTCGCAATCAAATCAGACATCCCGTCCGGCCCCGCCTGGGTGCGAACGCAGCGCCCGGCTGCGGCTTCCTCATGGCGCTCCGTGAGCGTCCGCGGATGCAACCGCTGCGCGAGGAATTCCAATGAGGCCCGGACCCGGTTCGGCGTCTCACCCTCGCACTTCTCGATCGCGACCCGCTCGAACTCGCCCCGGGCGTCGGCGGGGATGATGCATCCCACATCCTGAATCACGCGCACGTGCCCCCGCACGATCCGGCCCGCCTCCCACGCAGCGAGGGTCAGCGGGTAGTTCTCCACGAGGTCACGGGCTTCGTCGATCCGCCGCTGCAGCGTCCGATCGGTGGCGACGAACACCCCGGCGAGCTCCGCCGCGATGCCTCGCAGCGCCATTTCGCGGGCCTTCACCTTCTCGGACGAGCCCGCCGTCTGCTTCTCGGCAAGCCGACCGGCCGCGGCGAGCACCCGCACCTCGCGGATCTGCACGGCCCGTGCAGCATCCGAGACACCTTCGGCATCTGCGACGAGTCGGGCGAGGGCGTCCAGGTCGCCGTCGCTTCCCATCCCGCCGCCCGATCCGCCGTTCGAATGCATGTTCGAATCTTGTCACGGACCTCCGACATCGCCTCGGGACTTTCCACAGGCCGAGCCGCCCCCGCGGCAAGGCTGATTCCGAGGTGGGGAGTTCTCCCCATCGACCTCGCGGGATGGTGGCCGATAGGTTTTGGGTGTCGGCTCCGGAGGGGGGTCGGGACATCTACTTTCAGGAGGGCCGTCATGGCTGATTTCGGTGCGTCTTATGCGGAGATGGAGCAGGTTGCGAACTCGCTGTCGCAGGCTCGTGATGACATTCAGGGTCAGCTCGACACGCTGAAGTCGCAGGTCGACACGCTGCTGGGTGATGACTTCAAGACGCAGCACGCGTCGGGCAAGTTCGGTGAGGGGTATTCCGAGCTCACCACCGGTTTGAAGAACGCCGTCGATGGCATCAACGACATGTCCGACTCGCTGCTGGGCATGATGCGCGCGATCCAGGACCTCGACCAGCAGCTCGCCGGCGGCTGACACCGACGCGACTCCGCCTTTCCGCGGCGCGGGCACGGACGACGTTCCGGCCCGCGCCGCTGCTCGTTGATCGAGCTCGGCCGGATGCTGCCGTCGCGGCCAGGCGCTGCGACCCGCGCAGAACGGACTCCTCCGGGAAGCTTGTCAAGGGCACCGGGTCCTGTGATTTCGGCTGAGTAATGTGAGCCTGACGAACAGGGGAGAACACATGCAGGCATGGCCGGGTTCCGCTTATCCGCTCGGAGCGACCTACGACGGGAACGGGACGAACTTCGCCCTGTTCAGCGAGGGCGCTGAAAAGGTCGAGTTGTGCCTCTTCGACGAGGACGGCACGGAGACGTGCGTCGAACTGCGCGATGTCGACGCGTTCGTCTGGCACGCGTATCTGCCGAACGTGCAGCCCGGTCAGCGCTACGGCTACCGCGTGCACGGGCCGCACGATCCGGCATCCGGCAAGCGGTTCAACTCGAGCAAGCTGCTGCTGGACCCGTACGCGAAGGCCGTCGAAGGCCAGGTCGACTGGGGCCAGCCGGTCTTCAGCTACGAGTTCGGCGACCCCGACTCGTTCAACGACGAAGACTCGGCCGCCCACATGATGAAGGGCGTCGTCGTCAACCCCTTCTTCGACTGGGCCGGCGACCGGCTGCCGAAGATCCCCTATGCCGAGAGCGTGATCTACGAAGCTCACGTGAAGGGCCTCACTCAGCTGCATCCCGACATTCCGGAGGACATCCGCGGGACGTACGCGGGCATCGCGCACCCGGCGGTCATCGACCACCTGAAGAAGATCGGCATCACCGCGCTCGAACTGATGCCCGTGCACCAGTTCGTCAACGACTCGACCCTGCAGGAGAAGGGCCTGTCGAACTACTGGGGCTACAACACCATCGCGTTCTTCGCGCCCCAGAACACCTACTCGGCCACGGGCGACCACGGCCAGCAGGTGCAGGAGTTCAAGGCGATGGTCAAGGCGCTGCACGCCGCAGGCATCGAGGTCATCCTCGACGTGGTGTACAACCACACCGCCGAGGGCAACCACATGGGCCCGACCCTGTCGATGCGCGGCATCGACAACGAGGCCTACTACCGCCTCGAAGACGACGACAAGCGTTACTACACGGACTACACCGGCACGGGCAACAGCCTGAACGTCGGCAACCCGCACGCGCTGCAGCTGATCATGGACTCGCTGCGCTACTGGGTCACCGAGATGCACGTCGACGGCTTCCGCTTCGACCTCGCCGCCACCCTCGCCCGCGAGTTCTACGACGTCGACCGCCTGTCAGCCTTCTTCGAGCTCGTGCAGCAGGACCCGATCGTCTCGCAGGTCAAGCTCATCGCCGAGCCGTGGGACATCGGCCCCGGCGGCTACCAGGTCGGCAACTTCCCGCCGCAGTGGACGGAGTGGAACGGCAAGTACCGCGACACGGTCCGCGACTTCTGGCGCGGTGAGGCCTCGACCCTCGGCGAGTTCGCCTCGCGCCTGACCGGGTCGGCCGACCTCTACGAGCACGACGGACGCTGGCCGGTCGCATCGATCAACTTCGTGACCGCTCACGACGGCTTCACCCTGCGCGATCTCGTGTCGTACAACGAGAAGCACAACGACGCCAACGGCGAAGACGGCAACGACGGCGAGTCGCACAACCGCTCGTACAACATGGGCGTCGAAGGTCCCACCGACGACCCGCACGTGCTGACGATGCGCGCACGTCAGCAGCGGAACTTCCTCGCGACGCTGCTGCTCAGCCAGGGCGTGCCGATGATCTGCCACGGCGACGAGCTCGGCCGAACGCAGCAGGGCAACAACAACGGCTACGCCCAGGACAACGAGCTGACCTGGATCCACTGGGATCAGGTCGACCAGCCGCTCATCGAGTTCACGGCCGCCCTGGCACGTCTTCGTCGCCTGCACCCGACGTTCCGCCGCAGCCGGTTCTTCGACGGCCGCCCGGTGCGACGCGAGGAGGGCGCACCGCTGCCCGACATCGTATGGCTGCGCCCCGACGGCACGGCCATGCAGCCCGAGGACTGGGACTCCGGCTTCGGCCGGGCCGTGGGCGTCTTCCTCAACGGCGACGGCATCCGTGAGCGCGACCGTCGCGGCGAGGACATCTCGGACGCCCACTTCTTCATCCTGTTCAACGCGGGTGACGAGCAGGTCGACTTCGCCGTCCCCTCCGACGAGTACAGCGACCGGTGGGAGGTGCTCATCGACACGAGCGGCGAGCTCGTCGGCTCGGAGCCGCTCGAGGGCGGCAAGGCCATCGGCGTGCGCGCCAAATCGCTCGTCGTGCTCGGCGAGTACGTGGAGCCCGAGACGGAGGCCGACCACTCCGTCGCAGCGTCTCTCGCCGCGGCGTACACGTCGCCCGTCGACATCATTCCGTCCCAGGCTCCGACCTTGGAGGTTCCCGGGCGATGACGGCTCCCGTTTCGACCTACCGCCTGCAGATCCGGCCCGCGTTCGACCTGGATGCCGCCGCCGGGATCGTCGACTACCTCCGCGATCTCGGGGTCGACTGGGCCTACCTCTCGCCGCTGCTCGCGGCGGCGGAGGGGTCGGACCACGGTTACGACGTCACCGATCCGACCACGGTCGACCCGCGCCGCGGCGGTCCCGAGGGGCTCGCCCGATTCTCGGATGCCGCTCGCGCGGCCGGTCTCGGCGTGCTCATCGACATCGTGCCGAACCATCAGGGCGTCGCCGTCGCGGCGGAGAACCCCTGGTGGTGGGACGTTCTGCGGCACGGCCGGGCGTCCGCCCATGCCGAGGCGTTCGACATCGACTGGGAGCACGGCAACGGCAAGGTGGGGCTGCCGATCCTCGGCAAGACCCTGCGCGAAGCCGTCGCGGCAGGCGAGATCGAGGTCGGTCCTGCGACAAGCGGCGACGCGCACGGCGCCGAAGGCGTCGCCCGCTACTTCGACCACGTCCTGCCGCTCGCCGACGGCACCGCCCCCGCGGCGGCGACCACCGACCCCGCAACCGTGGACGCCGTGCTGGCAGCTCAGCACTGGCGTGCCGCGTTCTGGCGCGACGATGCGAGCGAACTGAACTACCGCCGATTCTTCGCGGTCAACACCCTCGCCGGTGTCCGCGTCGACGTGCCCGAGGTGTTCGAGGCGAGCCACGTCGAGATCCTCCGCTGGTTGCGTGAGGGACTCGCCGACGGACTGCGCATCGACCACCCCGACGGGCTCGCCGACCCGGGCGGATACCTCGAGCAGCTCGCACAGGCGACGGGCGGGGCCTACGTCGTCGTCGAGAAGATCCTCGAGCATGCGGCGACCGATCACGCGGAGCAGCTGCCCACCTGGTGGGCGACCGCGGGCACCACGGGGTACGACGCGATGGCCGAGATCGACCGCGTGCTCATCGACCCCGCAGGTCAAGGCCCTCTCGACGAGCTCGATGCTTCGCTGCGGTCGGGCGACGTCCCCGCGTCGTACGACGAGATCGTCCGCGACGCCAAGCGCGCCGTGGCCGACACGCTCCAGGCGGCCGAGGTCGGCCGGCTCGTGCGCTGCCTGCCGGACGAGGTCCGCGACCGGCTCGGAGCGGATGTCGCTCGCGACGCGTTCGCCGAGCTGCTGACGAGCTTCTCGGTCTACCGCGTCTATCCGCCGGTGGGTGATGAGCTGGTCGCCGAGGCGGTGGCCGCGGCATCCGCTTCGCGCCCCGATCTCGCCGACGCCATCGCGACGCTCGCGACGCTCGTGAGCGCCGGTGGCACCGAGCTGAGTCGCAGGTTCGGACAGACCACCGGACCCGTCATGGCCAAGGGCGTCGAGGACAGCGCCTTCTACCGGTACCCGCGGCTCGGCACGCTCACCGAGGTGGGCGGCGACCCCGGCGTCTTCGCCCTCGACGTCGACGGGTACCACCGCGCGCAGGCGCTGCGTCACGCGACGTGGCCGCACGCGCTCACCGCGCTGAGCACCCACGACACCAAGCGCAGCGAGGACGTGCGAGCCCGCCTGTCGGTCATCGCCGAGGTTCCGGAGCGCTGGAGCGACGCGCTTGGCCGCCTGCGCGCCATCGCCTCGACGGGAGACGGGCGCCTCGACGACCTGCTCTGGCAGGCGATCATCGGAGCATGGCCCGCCTCGCCCGAGCGGCTGCGCGACTACGCCGAGAAGGCATCGCGCGAAGGTGGCGTCGTCACGTCGTGGACCGATCCCGATGAGGATGCCGAGGCGCGCATCACCGCCCTGGTGGAAGCCGCGACCACCGGCGAGGCCCGCGCGGTCGTCGAGGAGATCGTCGGCGAGCTGACGGCTCCGGGGCGCTCGAACTCGCTCGCCGCGAAGCTGCTGCAGCTGACCGCGCCCGGTGTGCCGGACGTGTACCAGGGCACCGAGCTGTGGGACCTCTCGCTCGTCGACCCCGACAACCGGCGCGACGTCGACTTCACGGAACGGCGCGAACTGCTCGCGAAGCTCGACGCCGGCTGGCATCCCGAGATCGATGACTCGGGGGCCGCGAAGCTGCTCGTGGTCTCGCGGGCGCTGCGACTGCGCCGTGACCACGCCGAGCTCTTCACGCGCTACGCGCCGCTTCCCGTCGTCGGGTCGGCCGCCGACCACGCGGTCGCCTTCGACCGCGGCGGCGCCGTGACCGTCGCGACGCGCCTTCCCGTCGGGCTCGCCGCCCGAGGCGGCTGGGGCGACACCGTCGTGATGCTCCCGCCCGGACGCCACGTCGACCACCTGACGGGTCGCGCCTGGGACGGCGGCGCCGTTCGCCTGGCCGATCTGCTCGACACGTACCCGGTGGCCCTGCTCGCCGCCGAACGCCCGGTCGCCGCGCCGGCCGCCGCAGAGGAGAACGCATGATCCAGGTATGGGCGCCCCGGGCCGAGCGGATCCGACTCCGACGGCCGGATGCCGCCGACCTCGAACTCGAGCGCGGCTCGGACGGCTGGTGGTCCGCCGGCCTCGAGCTCGAGCCGGGTGAGCGGTACGGCTTCGTCCTCGGCGACGGCGATGACGTGCGCCCCGACCCGCGCTCGCGCCGGCAGCCGGACGGCGTGCACGGGATGTCCGCGGTCGACGACGGCTCGCGGTTCGCGTGGACCGATCAGTCCTGGACGGGTCGCCCGCTCGCGGGCGGCATCATCTACGAGCTGCACATCGGCACCTTCACGAGTGCCGGCACCCTCGACGCCGCCATCGGGCGCCTCGACCACCTCGTCGAGCTCGGGGTGACTCACATCGAGCTCCTCCCGGTCAACGCGTTCAACGGCACCCACAACTGGGGCTACGACGGCGTGCTCTGGTACGCCGTGCAGGAGAGCTACGGCGGACCGGAGGCCTACCGGCGGTTCGTGGATGCCGCGCATGCCGCCGGGCTCGCCGTCATCCAGGACGTCGTCTACAACCACCTCGGTCCCTCGGGCAACTACCTGCCGGAGTACGGCCCGTACCTCCGCGACGGGCGCCGCAACACGTGGGGCGACAGCGTCAACCTCGACGAGGATCCCGTCCGCGAGTACATCATCGGCAACGCCGAGATGTGGCTGCGCGACTTCCACGTCGACGGGCTGCGGCTCGATGCCGTGCACGCGCTGCACGACGACGACAGTCCCGTGCACATCCTCGGCGAGCTCGCCGATCGGGTCGACGCGCTCAGCACGCATCTCGGGCGCCCCCTGACCCTCATCGCGGAGAGCGACATGAACGACCCGGTCATGATCCTCCCGCGCGAGGCCGGCGGCCACGGGATGACGGCGCAGTGGTCGGACGACTGGCACCACTCGGTGCACGTCGCCCTCACGGGCGAGACCGTGGGCTACTACGCCGACTTCGACGCGCTCGATGCGCTGCCGAAGACCTGGAACGCGGGCTTCTTCCACGACGGCACCTTCTCGTCGTTCCGCGGCCGCGAACACGGCCGGCCCATCCCGCCCGAGTCGCCGTCCTGGCGCCTGGTGACCTTCGCGCAGGACCACGACCAGATCGGCAACCGCGCCGCGGGCGACCGCCTGTCGGCCACGCTCGACGCCGACCGCCTCGCCATCGGCGCCGTGCTGACGCTGACGGCGCCCGGCACCCCGATGCTGTTCATGGGGGAGGAGTGGGGCGCCTCCACGCCGTGGCAGTTCTTCACGTCGCACCCCGAGCCGGAGCTCGCCGAGGCCACGGCAGCGGGCCGCAAGCAGGAGTTCGCCGAGATGGGCTGGGACGAGGACCTCGTGCCCCATCCCAACGACCCGGCGACCTTCCTGCGCTCCAAGCTCGACTGGACCGAGGTCGACGAGGGCGATCACGCCCGGCTGCTCGCGCTGTACCGTGAGCTCGCTCGGCTTCGCCGGTCGGTGCCCGACCT
Organism: Microbacterium arborescens; assembly: GCF_049707515.1. GTDB lineage: Bacteria > Actinomycetota > Actinomycetes > Actinomycetales > Microbacteriaceae > Microbacterium > Microbacterium arborescens_B. Next base: position 363,849 of record NZ_JBNAFI010000003.1, read on the forward strand.
GACCGACCCCCGGTTCACGGCGCGCGGCGCCGGAGCGTCCGAGGGTGCGGGCGGTCGCCTCTACGACCTGCAGCGGGGCCGCGCGCGCGTGCTCGTGAACCTCTCGGAGGAGCCGTGGCGCGTCGAGCCGCACGGCGACATCGTGTGGCTCGAGACGGTGGCGAGCCGGATCGTCGACGACCTGCTCGTCGTCGCGCCGAACTCCGCCGTGATCGTGGGGCCGGATCTGTCAAGCGGATGACCGGCCGCCGCGGCGGTTCTAGCGTGAGGGCATGAGCACCACAGCGCACCACGCCGCCCGGCCTCCGCAGCAGGCGTCGGACCTCGTCCGGCAGATCGCCGTCATCGCGGCGGTCGTCTTCATGATCATCGCGGCGATGGTCGGAACCGGCCTGTTCGGCGGAACGAACGTGCGTGAGCTGCAGGGCGGAGCGCTCGATGCCGACTCGACGGTGCTCGCCCCGGGGACGCAGGCGTTCAGCATCTGGTCGGTCATCTACCTGTTCATGATCGGCTACACGATCTGGCAGGCGCTGCCCTCGCAGCGCTCGCGCGACCGGCAGCGCCTCGTGGGGTGGTGGATCGGCCTGACCGCCGTGCTCAACGGCGGATGGCTGCTCGCGGCGCAGTTCACGACGCTGCTGCTCACGGTCGTCGCGATCGTCGCGCTGCTCGCCGCCCTCGGGTGGACCTTCCGTCTCGTTGTGCGGTCGCGGCCCGAGTCGGTCGGCGACCGGCTGCTGATGGATGCCACGGTGGGCCTGCACCTCGGGTGGGTGTCGCTGGCCACCGTGGCGAACGTCACCGCTTGGCTCAGCCGCACCGTTCCCGAGTCGTGGGCCGCGCAGGCCGACGTCTGGGGCGTCGCCGTCCTCGTGGTCGTCGCCGCCGTCGGTGTCGGCATCGCCGCGTTCTCGCGCGGACGGCCCTCGCCGATCATCGCCCTTTCGTGGGGCCTCGCCTGGATCGCGATCGCCCGCGCGACGGACCAGCCCCATTCGACCCCGGTGGCCGTCGCCGCCGTCGCGGTCATCGTGGTGGTGATCGCGGCCGCCGCCGTCACCGCGTGGCGCTCGAACAAGCGCGAGCACCGCGGCATCCTGCATCGCGCCCGTACCCGCGCCGCCTGAGGCGCCGCCGCGCGTCCCCGCCCGCCACCGCACACCCGACGGGCGCCGGCTGCCCGGTCAACTCCCCAGCACCTGCAATGCGACGATCGCGGCGGCGGCCGACCACGCCTGCGGGCGGCAGGCCGCCGGGTAGGGGACGGGCACGCTCGTCTGCGTGGCGGCATCGCCTGAGTGCAGCTCCGGCACCCGGTACCCGAATCCGTCGGCCGCGGCGAGCATGCCGTCGACGACCTCCCGCGCCTCGTCATCGAAGCCGGCGCGGGCGAGCCCGTGCGCGATGATCGCCGTATCGTGCAGCCAGACGCTGCCGCCGTGGTACGACAGCGGCCAGTAGCCCGCCGCCCCCGTCGAGAGGGTGCGGATGCCGTAGCCGCTCGACATCGTGGACCCGAGCAGGAGCTCGGCGACCCGCGCCTCGTCGAGAGGATCGAGGATGCCGGTGCCGAGGAGATGCCCGATGTTGCTCGTAAGCGAGTCGACCGGACGCTTGTCGCGATCGAGGGCGATCGCGGGGTACCGGCCCTCCGCCGTCTCGACCCAGTACGCCTCCGCGAACCGGTCGCGGAGCGCCGCGGCCCATGCCCGCAGCTCGTCGGGGGGCCGCTCGCCGCGGTGCCCGAGACGCTCGATCAGCTCGGCTGCTCCGGTCGCCGCCTCGTAGGCGTACGCCTGGACTTCGCACAGCGCGATGGGACCCCGCGTCAGCCCGCCGTCGCGCCATTGGATCGAATCGCCCGAGTCCTTCCAGCCCTGGTTCGCCAGACCTCGGCCGCTCTCGTCGATGTAGTCGAGGAATCCGTCGCCGTCCGCGTCGCCGTGCTCGATGAGCCAGCCGAGGGCCCGGTCGAGGTGGGGCAGCAGCTCGCGCACCTCGCTCTGCGGCATCCCCGCGCGCCACGCGTCGACCAGCAGGCAGACCCACAGGGCGGTGGAGTCGACGCTGCCGTAGTAGACCGGGGGCAGCACGACCCCTTCGCTCGGGATCTCCAGCGCCGCGGCCCGCAACTCGTGGAGGATCTTGCCCGGTTGCTGCGCCGTGTCGGGATCGGTGCGATCGCCCTGCATCCGGGCGAGGACCCGCAGGGTCGAGGCCGCCAGCCGGGCGTCGAGCGGGAGAGCGAGCCGCGCCGTCCACAGCGAGTCGCGCCCGAAGAGGGTGAAGAACCACGGTGCGCCCGCCGCGTAGAACTCGTCGTCCGGATGTCCGGGGAGGGTGAGCCGCAGCGCGTCGAGGTCATCGAGGGCGCGATGCAGCCAATGGCCGAGCCGAGGCTCGAGCGCCGCGGCGCGTCGTGCGACGGCATCCCGCTGCCAGGGTGCGGCGGACGCCGCCCCCGCCACGACGAGCGACGGATCGGTCATCGCGAGGCTCCAAGAGACGGCCGCCTCGCCGTGCGCGGGCACGGTGACCGTCCACGACACCCGCACGCGGCCGGAATCCGACGCGGTCACGCTCGCGCCCGGTGCCGACAGCTCGATGAGCCGCCTTCCACTCGAGACGACAGCGGCACCCGCGCTCGTCGCGACCTCGAACGGGGTCGGCGCGGCGGTGCCCGCCTTCACCTCCGGTAGCGCCGCGAAATCGGGTTCCAGCGCGACCGCGAGCGTCAGCGAGAGCGGCTCGTCGCGAGCCGACACCACGCGCAGAACCTCGGCGAAGCCGCCGTCCTCGACGGCGCGTTCGCGCAGCAGGCGCACCCGCGGATCGGGCATCGGGGAGTCGAGCCCGCGCAGCAGCCCGCCGAACACGATGCGTGAGGCGGACTCGGGGGCGACGGATATCCACTCCACCGCCGAATCGGCGCAGGTCAGGACCAGCGACCGCACGTGCCGGATGTCGCCGTGGTAGAGCCCGTCGATCTCGGCGGCTCCCATGTCGCCGGAACGCCGCGACCAGGCCTGGGTGGGCGCGCGCAGTGCGATGACGGCGTCGTCGAGCAGAGGCTGGCGGGGGATGGTCATTCTTTGACGGCTCCTTCGCTGGCGTTCATGATGCGCCGCTGGAAGATGAAGAACATCACGGCGACGGGGATCGTCATGATCGCCGCCGCGGCGAGTTTGATCGGATACTGCGTGCCCTGGCTCAGCTGCCCGCTCGCGAGCGAGGCGACGCCCTTGGTGAGGGTCGTGAGCTCGGGGGACTGCGTCGACACGATGAAGTGGCTGAGCTCGTTCCACGATCCCTGGAACGACAGGATGACGATCGTGATCAACGCGGGGCGCGCCATCGGCAGCACCACCGACCAGAAGATGCGGAACGTCCCGGCCCCGTCGATGCGTGCCTGCTCCTCGACGGCGACCGGGATCGACTCGAAGAAGTTCTTCATGATGAAGACGCCCGCGGCATCCACCAGCAGCGGCAGGATCATGCCGGCGTAGGAGTCGTAGATCCCGAGCTGGTTGATCACGAGGAACTTCGGGATGAGCAGCACCACCGTCGGAACGGCCATCACCGCGATGAGCGCGGCGAAGATGATCCCTCGGCCGCGGAACTGCAATCGCGCGAGCGCGTACCCGGCGAGGGAGTTGAAGAACACCCGGCCGAGGGTGACGAACACCGTCACGACTGCTGAGTTGGCGAACCAGACCGGGAAGTCCGAGAACGCGAAGAGGCGTTCGTACGCCGCCCACGACACCGGTGAGGGGATGAGCGAGATCGGGTCGGAGGCGGCATCCGCCTCGGTCTTGAACGAGGTCGCCACCTGTACGAGGAACGGGAGGATGTAGATCAGCGCGAGCGCGATCAGGAGTGCGTAGAGCGCGATCTGCGCCGTGAGCGCGCGGCGGGAGAGGCGCCGGTGCACGCGGTGCGTCGGAGCGAAGGCGGTCACGGCTGCTTCCTCCCGTCGGTGCGCACCTGATACTGCCGGGCGCGCCGGGCCGAGACGGGGCGGTCACGCAGCACGATGCGCTGGACGATCGTGAAGAACACGATGATCGCGAAGAGCATGAAGGCGATCGCGGCGCCCTGGCCCCAGTCCTGCGATCCGAAAGCGGCCTGGTAGCTGAGATATGCGGGCGTCAGCGTCGTCTTGCTCGGTCCGCCCTGCGTGCCGGTGTAGATCTGGTCGAAGACCTGCCAGGTGCCGATGAGGCCGAGGGTGAGGACGGTGAACAGCACGGGCTTCAGCTGCGGGAGCGTCACCCGCCAGAAGCGCTGCCAACCCGACGCGCCGTCGACCATCGCGGCCTCCTCGGTCTCGGCGCCGATGTTCTGCAGGCCGGCGAGGAAGAGCAGCATGAAGGTTCCCGACGTCGTGAAGACCGCCATCAGGATGAAGGCGCTCATCGCGACCGATGGGCCGGCGAGCCAGTCCCACCACGAGACGCCGAGCACGCCGCCGCCGGTCAGCGCGTCCGGCCCCTGCGCGACGCCGACCGCCGACAGCAGGGTGTGGACCACACCCCGCGGGTCGTTGAACCAGTTGGGGCCCGCGATCCCGATCCACGACAGCACCTCGTTGACGACGCCGCTCGAGGAGAACAGGAAGAGCCAGAGCACCGTGATCGCCACCGAGCTCGTGACCGAGGGGAAGTAGAACGCGGTGCGGAAGAACCCCCGGCCGCGCAGGATCGCCCGGTTGACCAGCAGGGCCAGGAAGAGCGACAGAACAGTCTGCAGCGGCACGACCAGCAGCACGTACCAGGCGTTGTTGCGCAACGCGATGCCGAAGTCCCGGGTCGGAAGACCGCCCTCGGTCGTCACCGCGGCGTAGTTGTCGAGGCCGACGAAGCCGACGGAGGGCGACAGCGGACTGCCGCGGCCGCCCCAGTCCGACACGCTCACCCAGAGCGCCATGATCACCGGGACGAGCATGAACACGCCCAGGATGACGATGACGGGCAGGACGAACACCCAGCCCGCGGCGGCCTGGTTGCCCTGGATGCCGCGCCGGATCCCGCGAGGGGACCCGGCGCGGCGCTGCGGAGCATCGCGGCGGCCGTCCGGCCGCGCCGGTGCGATCTCGGTCATCGTCAGCCGACGATCGCCTCGAGGTTCGACTGCACCGATTCGAGGATGCTGCTCGGGTCGCCCGTCGAGAGCGACTCGAGCTGCGAGTTGAAGTCGGTGATCACGTCGGCCGAGCCGTCCTGGTTGGGCGGGAACTGCGCGTACTCGGCGCCGTCGAGGAACGGCGTGAGCTCAGGATTGGCCTCGCGCCACGCATCCGCTGCCGACTGGATCGAGGGCATCGGGCCGAAGGCCTCGGAGAAGGCCAGCTGCTGATCCGTGCTCGTGAGGTACTCGATGAGCTCGAGCGCAGCCTGCTGGTTGGGGCTGTCGGCGGCCATGCCCCAGCAGTTGGTGAACTGCAGGGTTCCTTCGCCGCCGGGCCCGGCGGGAAGCGGGGCGACGGTGTACGCGACCTCCGGGTAGTCGGCCGCGAGACCGCCGGTGATCCAGTTGCCCTCGATGGTCATGGCCGACAGCTGCTTGCCGAACGCCTCGCCGCCCCATCCGGCGCCGAGGTCCGCGGCGTAGGCGAAGGTGCCGTCGGCGAGGTGGGTCTTGACGTATTCGAGCGCCTCGACGTTCTCGCTGCTGTCGGCGGTGGCCGCGCCGTCGGTGATCAGTCCGCCGCCGGCCTGGGCCATGAAGGCGCCGACGCGCTGGTACTCGGCGCCGAAGGCGAGGCCGACTCGCCCGTCGGCCGTGAGCCGCTGGGCGACCGCGGCCAGCTGATCCCAGTCGGTCGGGATGTCGGCGTCGGTCAGGCCCGCCTGCTGCCACAGCTGGGTGTTGATGACGAGACCGAGCGTCGAGAAGTCCTTCGGCGCGCAGTAGAACTCGTCGTCGATCGTGAAGTTCTCGACGAGCGACGGGTAGAAGTCGTCGCGATTGGCGAGCTCGGACCCGTAGGCCTTGAGCGACCCGTTCCCGGCGTATCCGGCCATGGCATCCGCCGACAGGTAGAACACGTCGGGTGGTGATCCGGCGGCGAAGCCCTGCGACAGCTGCTGCGGCAGATCGGTCGCGGCTTGCACGGTCGCGTCGATCCCGGACTCTGCTGACCAGGCGGCGACGGCATCCGTCACGGCCTGCGTCTCGGCGCCGCCGGACGAGCCGATCACGACGCTGAGCGCGTCGTCGGAGCTCGTGAACCCGCCGTCGGCGGTGCCGCCGTCGCCGGTGTCGTCGAAGCCCGAGCCCCCGCAGGCGGTGAGGGTGAGTGCGCCGGCGGCGAGGAGTGCGGTGGCTCCCCATGCCGAACGCGTGCGGTGCGATGTCATGTGTCTCTTCTCCCTTGATGAGGCAGGACGCCCTCGACCGCCGGCACCCCGCCCGGCGCGTACGGTGCGCTGTCGCATCGGGCGAGTTTGAACGATCAAATTGCGCGTGCAAGAACCATACGAACCCGATGCCGACATGTCAACGGGTGCGGCGACGAGGGCAGCCCGCGCCCGGACGCGACGGCTCGCGGCCCGTAAGCTTGTCGCCCATGGCCAAGGCTCCCACCGTCGAGGACGTCGCCCGCGCCGCCGGGGTCTCGCGGCAGACGGTGTCGAACGTGCTCAACAGCCCGTCGATCGTGCGCGACGCGACCCGGGCGCGGGTCGAGCGGGCGATCGCCGACCTCGGCTATCGCCCGCACATCGCCGCACGCGCGCTGCGCACCCGGCGCAGCAGTGCCATCGGCATCCACCTCGATCCCTACGCCGGCGGGGTCTCGGGGGTCGTGCTCGATCGTTTCGTCCACGCCCTGACCGAGAAGGCGGGCGAGCGCGGACTGCGCGTCCTGCTGTACGCGGCCCGCTCCGCCGACGAGGAGATCGAGCGGATGCGCGAGCTCGTCGAGGGGGGCGAGGTCGACGGCTTCGTCGTGACCGGCACCTTCCGCGGTGATCCGCGCACGGGATGGCTGATCGACCGCGACATCCCTTTCGTGGCGTTCGGACGGCCCTGGGACGTCGACGACGTCGACGACCCCGCCCACCTGTGGGTCGACGTCGACGGCGCCGCCGGCACACGCGCGGCGACGGCGCACCTCGCGGAGCGCGTCGGCGGCGCGGTCGCCTTCCTCGGCTGGCCGGCCGGCTCGGGAACCGGCGACGACCGCGAGCGAGGCTGGCGCGAGATCGTCGGAGCCGAAGGCATCCGGCTGACAGCGGAGGAGGATGTCGCGGCCGCCCGAGCGGTGGTCGCAGCCGCGCTGGCGTCACGCCCCGACATCGAGGCGATCGTCTGCGCGAGCGACACTCTGGCGATCGGGGCCCGCCTGGCCGTGGCATCCGCCCAACGCGACGGCATCCCGATCGTCGGGTTCGACAACACCCCGGCGGCTGAAGCGCTGGGTCTCAGCAGCGTCGAACAGCTGCCGGAGCGAGTCGCAGACGGCGTTCTGCAGCTTCTGGTGGGACCCACCGGCGGGACCGTCGCGCCGCGGCGGCCGACGGCCGGGGCAGCGCACGTGCTGGTCGAGCCGCTGCTCGTGGTGCGCTGAGAGCTCGTCGGCGATCGGCGGGTCGGCCCCGTCGTGCTCGTCTCGCCGGGCCGAGTGAGCGCGTCAGAAGGCGGCGGCGAAGGCGGCGAGCAGGCGGCTGGGCTCGGTCACCGGCGCCGCGAGCACGCGTGCCGCGATGCGGTCGTAGTCGGCGGCGTCGAAGTAGCCGTCATTGCGGTACACCGTCATGCGCTCGGTGAAGTCCTGCGGGGTCGGCTCGGGATGGAACTGCGTCGCGTACAGCCGGTCGCCGACCCGGTAGGCCTGCACGGGGCAGTCGCCGTTCGTCGCGAGCAGGACGGCGCCCGCGGGCAGCGTCTGCGTCCCCTCCTTGTGCGCGGTGAACGCCGCGAAGGTGGGCGCGAGCGAGCCGAGGAGAGGGTCCGATCGGCCGGCATCCGTCAGGGTCACGTCGGTCGGGCCGGTGTCTTCGGGGTAGTCGCGCGAGACCGTGCCGCCGAGGCTCCGCGTGGCGACGCCGATGCCGAAGCAGGTGAACAACGCGGCCGTCGTGCCGGATGCCGCCGCCTCGGCGATCCGCCCGAGGTCGGCCTCGAGACGCAGCTGGCCCTCGGGCTTCGTCTCCGGGTCGTCCGTGGCGTTGTACGGGCTGCCGCCGACGACGAATCCCCGCCACCGGGTGAACGCATCGTCGGGCAGGGCCTCGCGCGTCAGATCGATCCGCTCGAGCTGCGACGCGTCGAGGCCCATCGCGGTGCGGAACGAGGCGTACTCCGCCTCAGCGGCCGTCTGCTGGGGGCGCACGCAGACGTACACGAGCGGGGCCATTGCTCAAGTCTACGGTTCGGGGTGGCGGGGGCCCGCGGGATGACGCATCGTGACGGGGAGGACAATGGCGGGATGACCGCCCGCGTGATCATCACCGACGCCGCCGACCTGATCGATGTGCTCGACCGGCTCGACGCCGTCGCGGCGCCCCTCGGCTGGCGGGTCCGCCGTCCCGCCGATGCGGCCGCCATGCAGTCGCGGGCGCGCGAGGCGCGCGTGCAGCTGCGACTGCCGGCGCCCCTGGTCGTCGAGTTCGAGCCCGACCCGGATGCCGCGAGCGCGGCCGCTCCGATCGACGCCGTCGCACTGCTGTCGCGCTCGCCGGTGCCGGGCGTCGTCGCGGACGGTTCGCGGCGCCTGCACCGGGGCTGATCGCCGGCGCCCGCACGGCTGGGGGCCGGTGCCCGCGGGGGGATCCCGTGGGGGAGGCGTCAGCTCGCGTGTGCTCTGCGTAGCGCTGCCTGGATCGACGCGTGCTCCGTCCCCGGGAACGGCCAAGCGGCGCACCGCCTCGAAGTCAGTTCTTCTCCGCGTCGAAACGTTGGCGGGCGCGTTCGACCTCGGGCAGATGCGCTGTCGTCCAGAGCAGTAGCGCGTCGATGAGGTCCTGCAAGCCCTGACCAGCCGGGGCGATGCGGTACTCGACCGCGACAGGGCGATCTGACACGACGAGCCGCTCGACCATGCCGTTGCGTTCGAGGCGTCGCAGGGTGGCAGTGAGCGATTTCTGCGAGATGGCGGGTATCGCGCGGCGCAGGCCGTTGAAGCGCAGCGCGCCATGCTCGCAGAGTTGATCGAGCACGTGCAGCGACCACTTGTCGAGGAGCTGATCGAGCAACTCCCGGTGTTCGCCGGTGATGGTCGGGCGGTCCTCGGTTACCTGCATGACACCTGGTCTCGTTGAAGTTGCTTTCGGGCACCAGGTAGTAACGAGATACCACCTAGCAAAGGAAGCATCTCATGACGGTCACCATGTTCAGCCCCGAACAACTCCTGCAGCCCGTGCCCTATCACCATGTATCCGTCGCGACCGGCACCCGGCATGTGCACGTCGCTGGCCAGATCGCTCGTGATGCCGACGGCGGGCACATCGCCACCGGGGACCTCGCGGGCCAGGTCGAGCAGGCGCTGCGCAACACGGCTCAGGGTTTGGCCGCAGCCGGTGCGACGTTCGCCGACGTCGTTCGGTTGCGCTTCTTCGTCACGCAGTGGCGTCCGGAGCTCATGGCGGATTTCCTCCGGGGTGTGGAGAACGTCGCCGATGAGATCGGGCTCGAGATGCCCATGGCGCCCGCGTCGCTCATCGGAGTGGACATCCTGTTCGAACCGGACGTTCTCGTCGAGGTCGAGGCCTACGCCATCACCGATTGAACATCGCACCGGCCCGTCGCGTCACCCCGCAGCGACGCCGACGCTGGACGTCGGCCCGATCCGGGGACCGGTAGACAGCCGATGGCGGTGGCGCCATGCTCTCTCGGAGCGCGGGCCACCGTCATCGGTCGGGACGGCGGGACTGTCACCTCGCGGACTGTTACGACTGCCCGAACGATCGATGGCAGCAGGCTTTTCGACATCGACGGCGGGATGTACGCCGAGGATCGAACCGCCGAAACCGGTGCCCCCACGTGGGCGGTGAGGTCCGTGCCGCCGGGCCTCAGCGGGACGAGTTCGCCGTGCGACCGCGGACGATGCCGATGAACGTCTCGACGAGCGGGGTGGTGGCCTCGGTGCGCCAGGCGAGGGCGACGGTCGACGTCGGCGCATCCGTCACCGGGCGATAGTCCACATCCTTGCGGTGGTGCAGGCGTGCCAGCGACATCGGCATCAGCGCGACGCCCACGCCCGTCGCCACCGTCGCGACCGCGTCTGCGGTGGTCGGAAGCGGCGCGAAGGAGGGAGCGAGAGCGCCCGGAACCTCCAGGTGGAGGACATCGTCGTCCGGTACCATCACCACTTCGCCGGCGAGGTCGGCGAGGGTGAGCTCGTCGGCAGCCGTGAGGGCGGAGTCGATCGAGCAGACGGCGACCGTCGTCTCGTCGTACAGCGTGATGACGCTCAGCCCGTCGCGGTCGACCGGCAGACGGACGAGCGCTGCGTCGACCGCCTCCTCGGCGAACGCCTCGCTCTGGCGGGCAGCGTCCAGGGTGACGAGGTCGAGGTCGGTGCGCGGCATCCGCTGTTTCCAGACGTCGATCCACTTGCCCGGGGTCGCGCCCGGAACCACGCCGAGCCGGAACGGTCCGAGCCCCGACAGGTCGGGGGTGGGGGGAACGACCTCGCGCGGAGAGCTCGCCGCGCGTTGCGCTTTCGACTTCGGACTCGAACCCTGCCCGCGCGCCCCGCCGCGCCCGCCGCCGCTGGGTCGACCGCCGCTGGGTCGACCCCCGCTGCGCGCGGGACGACCGGAAGAACGCCCGGGTGTCATTCCTGAAGCGTATCCCGGGCGCGTACGAGCCGGAGGAGAAGCGGCGGGACGCCGCGCGTTCGTCAGGCTGCCAGGCGGAGTCCGCGCTGGTCGGTGGCCACGTGCTCGCCGTCGGCGATGTTCTCGTCGTCGCCGATGAGGGAACCTCCGGCGACGTGCGCGTGTGCGCCGATGAAAGCGCGGATGCCGATCTTCGCCCGCGGGCCGATCGCCGCGCCGGATCCGACGTGTGCGTGGGGCGCGATCTCGACGTTCGGGCCGATGACGGCCTCACGCTCGATCCAGACGCCGCGTCCGATGTGAACGCCTGCCGCGACCTGGACTCCGGGTTCGACGTAGGCGCCCGCCTCGATCAGCGCCGTCGGGTGCACCTTGGCCCCGTTCGCGATCAAGCCCCGACCGTTGGCGTGCTTGCGGTAACGCAGCGTCTCTCCGCGGTCGTTCTCGATGTCGATGTAGTTCTTGCCCACGATCCCCTCCGACAGTTCCGGTCCGGTACTGAGTACTGGAAACAACCGCGCGATCCGCGTTTTCATTCCCAAGAATCATTCGGAGCGGCGGCTCGACCGGTTTGCTGGTACAAGCGTGCGATGCGGCGATTCCCAGGTCGAAGGGGTGGGCGAGCTGACCTCGGCGCGATAACATGCCGCGTCCCGCGGGGCTGGTCGGCGGGAGCGCGTGCGTTTGCGAGGATGAGCGGGTGGAGCCTTCTCGTGCACCGTCGACCGGACCCTCGCTCGTCTTCGAGGCAGCGCTGACGCGGCACACGCGAGCGGAGGACCTGCTCGGTATCGTGACCGGCACTTTCGTGGCATCCCTCGGTCTGTACCTGCTGCAGTCGTCGGGCTCGGTCACGGGTGGGACGGCGGGGCTCGCGCTGCTGGTGGGCTATGCGACGGGATGGTCGTTCCCCGTCCTGTTCGCCGTGGTGAACGCGCCGTTCGCGGTGCTGGCGCTGTGGAAGAAGGGCCTCTCGTTCACGCTCCGCACGTTCGCGTCGATCGGTCTGGTGTCGGGTTTCTCGTTCGTGCACCAGCACCTGTTGCAGTTCGCGACGATCGAACCGATCTACGGCACGCTCGGCGGCAATCTGCTCGCCGGCGTCGGTCTGCTGATCCTCTTCCGCCACCGCTCGAGCCTCGGGGGCGTGAACATCATCGCCCTCGTGCTGCAGGAACGAACCGGCTTCAGTGCGGGATGGACGCAGATGATCTTCGACGTCGTGATCATCGCCGCAGCCTTGCTCGTGCTGCCTTGGCCCGCCGTGCTGCTCAGCGCCGCGGGCGCGGTCGTCCTGAGCGTCGTGCTGGTGCTCAACCACCGGCCCGGCCGCTACATCGGTCGCTGAGGTCGGAGCGCGGAACGGGGGTCGCGGGTCGCCGATCGGGCGGCGTCGCTCCGGCAGTGCTCCCGCACAGCGGGCTGGGGCGGGGCTGTGCTGCGGCGTCGGTTCAGCTCTGGCAGCGCGGGCACCAGAAGATGTTCCGCTCGCTCGTGGGCAGAGCCCCGATCTCGTCTGCTTCGATGAGCGTTCCGCATCGGCGGCAGGGTTTCCCTTCGCGGCGATAGACCCACATCCGCTGACCGGGGCGATCGTTGCCCGTGAAGGTGCGCGCCGATCGGTCGCGGTTCGCGTGGATCATCCGGTACCCCGTCTCGAGCACGGCGGCGGCATCGATCTCGGTCGCCGGGGTCGTGGGCAGGATGCCGCGCACGAACAGCAGCTCGTTCGCGTACACGTTGCCGAAACCCGCGACGTTGCGCTGGTCGAGCAGGGCGACGTGGGCGGCGCGGGTGTCCGAGCTCACGCGTCGCACCGCTTCGTCGAGATCCCAGTCGGGGCCGAGAAGATCGGGGCCGAGATGGCCGACGAGGCGGTCTTCATCGGCGGTCGGGAGGACCTCGACCATCGCGAGCTCGAAGCCGACGGCATCCCGCTCGCTCGTGCCCACGATCGCGCGCGCCTGGAACGCCGGCGCGCGCCACCGCTCGCCGTGCCGGTACACGTGCCAGCGGCCTTCCATCTTCAGGTGGGAGTGCAGGCTGAACGACCCCACGCGCAGCAGCAGATGTTTGCCGCGCGCGATCGACGACGAGACGGTCTCGCCGCGCAGATCCGCCGTCGCACTGCCGGGCACGCGGATGTCGAAGCGCGTCACCTCTTCGCCCACGAGCGCCTCACCGAGCTTCCGAGCCGCCCGGAAGACGGTGTCGCCCTCAGGCACGCTCGCCGCTTCCCGACAGCGCGGGCCGGGCTCCCGCCGTCAGACGGCGCAGGGTGAGGCCGCGAGACGACTCCACGAAGCCGCCGGCCCGCAGCGCACGCCCCGTCGCCGTGTTGTAGACGAACTCGCCGTTGACCTGCTCGACGGTGAGGGTGTCGAGCCGGCGGGCCTGAGCGGTCTTCACGAGGTCGGCGGCCGCCGCCGTCAGCACCTCCTCGTCGTCGCTGAAGGCGAGAGCCGAGCGCCCACCCCGCTCGAGGTACAGCACCAGCGCGCCGTCGACGAGCACGACCACGCCGCCGGCCTTGCGTCCCGGCCGGTGCGACACGCCCTCGAGCGCCGGCCAGCCGAGCGCCGCTCCGTAGGGGTTCGCGGGATCGGTCGCGGCGAGCGTCACGGCTCGGCGCGGCGGCGGGTCGGCGAGCGCCGCGAACTCCCGCAGCCGATCGACGGTGACGGATGCCGCGAACTGCGCGGCACCGAGGGTCTCGATGACGTATCCGCGGCGGCAATGGCCGGCCTCTTCGAAGCCCGCGAGCACACGGTAGACCTGCGCGAAGCCGCCCGGGACGCCCTCGGATTGCACGCTCCCGCGGGTCACGACGCCGTAGCGGTCGAGCAGCAGCCCGGCCGAGGCGGTGACGCGCAGAGACGGGTCGGGCTCGACGGCGGGGAGCAGCGACCACCGGCCGCCGAGGGTGGAGGGGCGTGGCGCCGCCGGTGCCGAGGGGCGAGCGAGCGGTGCGCCCCGGTACAGCCGCGAACGGGGCGTGCGCCGCGCGCTGCGGTGCGCCTGCGATCCGCCGGAGAGCAGCGAACGGACGGGCGTGAACGTATCGTTCGTCAACCGGCCGGCCCATGCCAGGCGCCACAGCGCATCGAGAACGCTCTGCTCGTTCGGGGCGCCGACGGCTGCGACGAGCTGCCCCGCGAACCAGCCGCCGCCCACCGCGAGGGCTTCGAGGATGCGGATGTCGAGGTCGCCCGACGTCGCCGACTCGTCGGTCTCGGTGTCGGCGTCGGCCAGGGCGAGGGTCAGCGGCGCCATGTCGGCGGGGTGGAGCGCGATCCAGCCGTCGCGGCCCGGCAGCGTGCCGTGCCCGGACCAGACGACCTCGCCGGTCGCGGTCAGCTCGTCGAGCATCCCGGGCGCGTAGTCCCGCACGCGCGAGGGCAGGATGAGCGACTCCCACGCGCTGGCGGGAATGGGCACGCCGGCGAGCTGCTCGATGACCGCCGCGACGCCGTCGACGCCTTCGAGGGGCCGGGTGACGTGCTGCCATACGGGCAGGAAGCGCGCGAACGCGTCGGGCGAGACCGGCTCGACGCTGCCGCGGATCGCGGCGAGCGACCGCATCCGAAGCCTGCGGAGGACTTCGGAGTCGCACCATTCCAGGTCATCTGCTTCGGCCGCGGAGGTCTCGGGCAGGAAGTAACCGCTCGCGATGCGACCCTGCGATTCGAGGCGCTGCAGGGTCTGACGTGCCACGGCGGTGCCGATGCCGAGCCGCGTCGCGACGTCGGCGGTGCGGAATGGCCCGTGGGTGCGGGCGTGCCTCGCGACGAGGTCGGCCAGCGGGTCGACGACCGGCTCGAGGAAGGCGGTGGGAATTCCCACGGGAAGCGCCGCTCCCAGGGCATCGCGCAGGCGCCCCGCATCCTCGATCGCGGCCGTCCGCTGCACTCCCGCGATCACGACGGGGATCGCGCGGCGCGCCGTGATCAGCTGCTGCAGGAGTTCGGTGGCCTGGGCGACGCGCTCCGCGGGAGGAGATCCGCTGTTCGGAGGAGCGGACGCGGCCCGTTTGCCCTCCGCTGTGCCGATCTCCTCCGCTGTGCCGATCTCCTCCGCAGGGTCGGTCCCCGGGGTGGCGGAATCCTCGAGTCGCGCCGCGACCTCCGTGGCGTCGAGCGGTCCGAGCAGGCGCAGCAGGTCGGCGACTCCCTCGACGCCGCGCACGCGACGCTCGGGATCGAGGCGCTGCGCCTCACGCTCGAACTGCGCCATGATCTCGGGGTCGAGCAGCTCGCGCATCTCGACCTTGCCGAGCAGCTCGGACAGCAGGGCCGGGTCGACCGACAGTGCCGCGGCCCGCCGCTCGGCGAGGGGGGAATCGCCCTCGTACATGAACGCGCCGACGTAGCCGAACAGCAGGTCGCGCGCGTAAGGAGAGGGCTGCGAGGTCGTCGTCTCGACGAGGCGGATGCGGCGGTCGGCGATACTGCGCGTGATCCGCAGCAGTGCCGGGAGGTCGTAGACGTCTTGCAGGACCTCGCGGAGCGTCTCGAGGATGATCGGGAACGACGGATGGCGCCGCGCGACCTCGAGCAACTGCGCCGAGCGCTGCCGCTGCTGCCACAGCGGTGCGCGCTTGTTGGGATTGAGCCGTGGCAGGAGCAGCGCCCGGGCGGCGCACTCGCGGAACCGCGAGGCGAACAGCGCGGAACCGCCGACCTCGTCGGTGACGATCTGCTCGAGCTCGTCGGCGTCGAAGACGAACAGGTCGGCTCCCGGCGGCTCGGCCGCGGCATCCGGCACGCGCGCGATGATGCCGTCGTCGCTCGCGACCGCGGCGCCCTCGACGCCGAGACGCTCGCGGATGCGGGCGTTGACCGCCAGCGCCCACGGCGCGTGCACGTGCATGCCGTGCGGGGAATGCAGGATGACGCGCCAGTCGCCCACCTCGTCGCGCGACCGCTCGACCGTCAGGGTCCGATCGGTGGGAAGGCTGCCGGTGGCCTCGCGCTGCTCGGCGAGATGTGCGAGCAGGTTCTCGATCGCATAGTCGTCGAGGCCGGACTCGCGCAGACGGTCGGCGGCCTTCTCCGGACCGGCGGCCGACACCTCGCGGCTGAACTTGCCCAGCGCTTCGCCGAGTTCGGCCGGGCGGCCGAGGCCGTCGCCGTGCCAGAACGGCAGCTTGCCGGGCTGACCGAACGCCGGCACGACGTTGACGCGGTCGTGCGTGATCTCGACGATGCGCCAGCTGGTGGTGCCGAGGGTGAACACGTCGTTGACGCGCGACTCGTAGACCATCTCCTCGTCGAGCTCGCCGACGCGCGCGTTGCGGCTCTCGCCCGCGACGAAAACGCCGAACAGGCCGCGATCGGGGATCGTGCCGCCGCTCGTCACCGCGATGCGCTGCGCGCCGGGTCGCCCGGTTAGCGTGCCCTGATCGCGGTCCCACACGAGCCGGGGTCGCAGCTCGGCGAACTCGTCGGAGGGGAAACGTCCCGCGAGCAGATCGAGCGTCGCCTCGTACGCCGACCGGGGGAGCGTGCGGAACGGCGCGCTGCGCCGGACCGTCTCGAACCAGTCCTCGACCGCGATCGAGCCGGTCGCGCACGCCGCGATCGTCTGCTGGGCGAGGATGTCGAGCGGGTTCTGCGGCACCGAGATCGCCTCGATCTTGCCGGCCAGCATCCGCTCGGTGACGACCGCCGTGTGCAAGACATCGCCGCGATGTTTGGGGAACAGGGCGGCACGGCTGACCTCGCCGACCTGGTGGCCCGCACGCCCGACACGCTGCAGACCGGATGCCGCCGACGGCGGCGCCTCGACCTGGATGACGAGGTCGACGGCGCCCATGTCGATACCGAGCTCGAGGCTCGAGGTCGCCACGACGCAGCGGAGGACGCCGGACTTCAGCTCGTCTTCGACCTGGGCGCGCTGCTCCTTCGACACCGAGCCGTGGTGCGCCTTCGCGAGCACCGGGTCGGCACCGGCGGAGGCGCCGGCCTGCGCCATCATCGCGGCGGGAGGGGCAGCGGCATCGGGCAGGTCGCCGCCGAGGCGTTCGGTGTAGATCTCGTTGAGACGACCCGTCAGCCGCTCGGCGAGGCGGCGCGAGTTGGAGAACACGATCGTCGAGCGGTGCTGCAGGATGCGGTCGACGATCGCCTCCTCGACGTGGGGCCAGACCGATCCGGTGACCTCGGTCGCCTGCGGCGCGCGGTACCACGCGCCATCACCGTCGTCGTCATCGTCGTCATCGCCGTCGTCTCGACCGGCGGACGGGGCGGACGCCGCCGCTTGTTCGGCTCCTGGGGGCGCCGGCGGATGCAGCATGTCGGGGATCGGCACGACGACGTTGAGATCGAACGCCTTCGTCGCTTTCGGGGCCACGATCTCGACGGGCGCCGAGCCGCCGAGGAACCGGGCGACCTCGTCGATCGGGCGGACCGTGGCCGACAGGCCGATGCGCTGAGCGGGCGTGTCGAGCAGGGCGTCGAGGCGTTCGAGGCTCACGGCCAGGTGCGCACCGCGCTTGGTGGCCGCGACGGCGTGCACCTCGTCGATGATGACCGTGTGAACGCCGCGGAGCGTCTCGGACGCCTGCGACGTGAGCATCAGGTACAGCGACTCGGGCGTCGTGATGAGGATGTCGGGCGGGCGGGCGACCAGGGCGCGGCGGTCGGCGGACGAGGTGTCACCCGACCGGACCCCGACGGACACGTCCGGCACGGGCTGCCCGAGTCGGCGCGCGGACTGCCCGATGCCGACGAGGGGCGAGCGGAGGTTGCGCTCGACGTCGACACCGAGCGCCTTGAGCGGCGAGACGTAGAGCACCCGGGTGTCGGCCGGTGGGGCATCCGATCTCCGGCGCTTGGCCGGCTTGTCGTCGACCGGCCCTGCCGCCACCTTGTCGCGGAAGATGCGGTCGATCGCCCACAGGAACGCCGAGAGCGTCTTGCCCGAGCCCGTCGGCGCGACCACGAGAGCGTGCTTGCCCGCGGAGATGGCGTCCCACGCGCCGGCCTGCGCCGAGGTCGGCTTCGAGAACGCGCCACGGAACCAGTCCGCGGTGGGCGCGGAGAATCGGGCGAGCACATCGGCCATGCCTTCATCTTCGCGCGGACCACCGACATCGGCGCGGCCTTGCGCCCGCGGCATCCGTCATGGCACCCCCGCCCACCCCGCGTTGCCCTGCCCATTGCCCTGCGCATTGCCCTGCGAGGTCCCAGTTGGGCCGGGAATCGAGCGGACATTCCCGGCCCAAGTGGGACCTCGACGCTGCACCGGCCCAAGTGGGACTTCGACGCTGCACCGGCCCAAGTGGGACCTCGACGCTGTCCCAGCCCAAGTGGGACTTCGACGCTGCGCCGGCCCAGGTGAGACCGCGGCTCAGGACACGGCCGGTACCTCGCTCAGCCGGCTGTCGCGCAGCTCGAGGGTCAGGGCAGGGGCGAGCCGCGAGAGGAAGTCGTCGTCGTGGCTGACGACGAGCACGGCCCCGCGGAACGCCGACAGCGCCTCGACGAGCTGATCGACCGTGTCGAGGTCGAGGTTGTTCGTCGGCTCGTCGAGGACGAGCAGCTGCGGCGGCGGGTCGGCCAGCAGCTCTCGAGCGAGCGCGAGCCGGAACCGCTCACCGCCCGACAGAGCCGCGACCGGCCGCAGCACGGTGTCGCCGCGGATGAGGAAGCGGGCGAGGCGGTTGCGCAGCTCCGCGTCGGTGGCGGTCGGTGCGGCCGCGCGCACGCACTCGAGCACCGTGTCGCCGTCGAGCAGCCCGTCGATGCGCTGCGAGAGGTACCCCACCCGGTCGGTGTGGGCGACCGCCGTGCCGCAACTCCTCCGTTCCGGTCGGTTCGCACGCTCAGCGGCGGATTCGGGGGTCGCGGCTCCGGCATCTGAGGAGTCGGCGCGCGCCGAACCCACGACCTGCTCGAGCAGCGTCGTCTTCCCCGCGCCGTTCGGCCCGACCAGGGCCACCCGCTCGGGTCCCTGCAGCACCCACGAGCGCTCGCCGTCGCCGATCGTCGCGATCCGGCGTCCGGCGGCGACCCCGGGGTCGGGCAGATCTATGCGCACGGCATCGTCGTCGCGGACCCGCCGCCCCGCCGTGTCGAGAGCGGCACGGGCCGTCGCCTCCCGATCGGATGCGGCCCCGCGCAGCCTGCCCGCCGACACCTGGGCCGCCGAGGCGCGATTGCCGGCGACGATCCCGGGCACGCGCTTCTCACGCTGCGCCTTGGCGCCCATCGCCGCGCGTCGCGAGAGCGTGGTCTCCGCCTCGATCCGGTCGCGCTTCTCGCGCCGCAGCGCCGCCGCAGCGGTGCTCTCCGCGGCGCGTGCGGCCGCCTGCTCGGCATCGCGCCACGCGCGCCAGGCGGAGTAGGGCCCGCCGAACACGCTGAGCTCCGACCCGTAGAGCTCGGCGGTGTCGTCCATGAGCTCGAGCAGCCGGGTGTCGTGACTCACGACGATGAGCGCGCCGCGCCAGGACCGGACGAGCTCGCCCACCCGTTCCCGGGCATCCCGGTCGAGGTTGTTCGTGGGCTCGTCGAGCAAAGCCACCTCCGCGCGACGCAGCTGCACCCCGACGAGGGCTGCAAGAACCGCCTCGCCGCCCGACAGCTCGCCCACGCGCCGATCGAGCGCCCCCGTGGGCAGTCCGGCCGCCGCCAGCGCCGCGGTGGCGCGGGCCTCGGCGTCCCAGTCGTCGCCGATCGTGTCGAAGTGGCGCGGGTCGACGTCGCCCGACTCGACGGCGCGCACGGCGTCGACGACGTCCGCGACACCGACGAGGTCGGCGACGCGTCGGTCGACGTCGAGGGTGAGTCGCTGGGGCAGCAGCTCGACGCGTCCGGACGTGGTGACGCTGCCGGAGACGGGGCGAAGCGCTCCGGCGATGACGCGCAGCAGCGTCGTCTTCCCCGAACCGTTGCGTCCGACCAGGCCGGTGCGCCCGGCGCCGAACGCGCCCGACACGCCGCACAACGCGGTCGCCCCGTCGGGCCAGGTGTGCGTGATGCGGTCGAGCACGACCGCGGGAGTGGGATGAGGCATGGTGCCCTCCTCGGATGTCGTCGTGCGCGGGCACGACGGACACTGAGAGGCCCCGGGAGAGAGGGGATCGGTCCGGCGGGCCAGCGCGGTATCGGAAAGCGCTGGCCAGGTCGGACGCCCGAGGGGTCGACGGATCAGCGCGGGATCACAGCGCGGTCGCGTCGAAACCGATCAACGGTCGTTCCTCACACTCGGGACAGGGGCGACGGCAGTCTACGCCGCATCGAGCTGCTTGTGCAGGAACGTCGCGACATCCTTCAGCTCCTCCGCCGAGACCGCATGACCGAGCTCGGGGTACACCCGCCCGCTCAGCTCGACCCGGCTCGGCAGCCACTGGGCGGTGTGGGTCACGAGGGCCGGCGGGATGACGTCGTCACGGGCACCGCGCCCCCAGAACACCGGAGGCCGACGCTCGGCGAGCTCGGCATCGGTCTCGAGGTCGCTCGGGTTGGCGTACCCCGAGAGGTTCACCGCGAACGCGTAGTCGTGCGGGTGCAGCCGCAGCGTCTCGAGGGCCATCGCGCCGCCCTGCGAGAAACCGAGCAGCCCGACGGATGCCGCGTCGCCGCGCTCCGCGTCGATCCACGAGCTCAGCGCACGGGCGGCCGCCGTCGCCGCCTGCGGGTCGCGGCCGTTCAGCCCCTCGATGGGGTACCACGACCAGCCCGGCGTCGGGAAGGGCGGCGTGAGCGGGGCGCGCACCGCCGCGACGACGTAATCGCGGGGGAGGTGGGGAACGAGCGCGAAGAGGTCGTTCTCGTCGGAGCCGTAGCCGTGCATCACGACCAGGAGCGGACGCCCGATGCGCTCGGCCGGAGCGGCCGACCAGCGCACGGCGGCGGGATCGAGAGCCGGGGTCGACGACATGCGACCATCCTGCCAGCCGTCTCCGACACCGCGTCGAGCCATCCGATCCGGCATCCGGTCATCCCGGCACCGCCGGGTGTCGTTGGTATACATGAGGCATGGCCGTGCGCACCCCCGATCCCGATCCCGACGAGCGCGGCGAGTCGTCGCTGCCGGCCGACCCGCTGCGCGGAGCCCCCGGGGGCGGCGCGACGAACCCCGCCTGGCTCAGCGACATCGAGCTCGCCGAGGCGCGCCGCCGCCTGCCGATGCTCTACGTCGAAGCCGTGCCCGTGCGCACCGACGGTCTCGGCGCGGTCACGCAGGTCGGCATCCTGTTGCGTGCGACGCCCGTCGGCGAGATGACCCGCACGATCGTGTCGGGCCGCGTCCGCTACGGCGAGACGATCCGCGACGCCCTGTTCCGTCACGTCGAGAACGACCTCGGGCCCATGGCGTTCCCGCTGCTGCCCGCTTCGCCCGCGCCTTTCACGGTCGCCGAGTACTTCCCGATCCCCGGGGTGAGCCCGTTCCACGACGACCGGCAGCACGCCGTCTCGCTCGCCTTCGTCGTGCCGGTCACGGGAACGTGCGAGCCGCGTCAGGATGCGCTCGAGGTCACCTGGCTCGATCCCGCCGAGGCCGCATCCGACGCGCTGGCCGCGGAGATGGAGGGCGGCCGCGGCACGCTCATCCGGCTCGCACTCGCCTCCGTCGGCGCCCTGCGCTGACCCCACCCTCGAACCGCGAGACCTCACTCGCGCCCCGAGACCGCCGGTGGAACCCACCGTCTCGGGGCGGGCTTGAGGTCTCGCGGTTCGAGGCGGGCGAGCGGGGGCGCTGCGGTCGTGCGTAGGCTCGGGGCATGACCGATCCGCAGCCCCTCGCCTTCCCCGCCGACGCCGCCGGATGGCTCGCGTTCGCCTCCGAGCGCCCGGACGCCCGCATCGCCCGCGTGCGCGAGATCGACGCCCAGCTGATCGCCGGGAGCGAGCTGTCGCCCCTGGCTCGCCTGCAACTGTGGAACGAGGCCTCCATCGCGGTCGCCGAGGCGGCATCCGAGGCATCCCTGCTGAGCGAGTCGCACCCCGACGCCGACATCCGCGACGCCGCTGAGGCGCGCGTGCAGGCGATCGACGCCCTGCTCTCGCAGCGCTCGCTCGACCCCGACCTGTTCGCCGTCTTCGACGGGCTCGCGACCGACGGGCTCGACGCCACTGCGCGCCGGCTGCTCGCCCGGATCCAGCGCGACTTCCGCCGCGGCGGCGTCGACCGCGACGAGGCGACCCGCGAGCGACTGCGTGCGCTCGCCGAGCGCGACACCGAGCTCTCGCTGCTGTTCTCCCGCAACATCCGCGACGGCCGGCGTGAGCTGAAGCTCCCCGCCGATGCCCTCGAGGGGCTTCCGCAGGACTTCATCGACGCCCACCCGGTCGACGACGAGGGCCAGGTCACGCTGACCACCGAGTACACCGACCTCATGCCCGTGCGCGAGTTCGCGGTGCGCCGCTCAACGCGCACGGCGCTGCTCGCGGTGTACAACGACCTGGCCTGGCCCGACAACGACCCCGTCCTCGCCGAGCTGCTCGCGGTGCGCGCGGAGCGGGCCGAGCTGCTCGGCTACGGCGACTGGGCGGACTACGAGACCGAGACCCGCATGATCGGCTCGAGCGCCGCGGTGCGGGCGTTCCTCGACGACATCGACGTCGCGACCCGCGAGGCCGCCGCGGGCGAGTATGACCGGCTGCTCGAGCGGCTGCGCCGCGACGAGCCGGATGCGGATGCCGTCACCTCCGCCGACCTCTGGTACCTCCTCAGCGCCCTCAAGCGCGAGGACTACGCCGTCGACGCGCAGGCCGTCCGCGCGTACTTCGCGTTCGAGAACGTCCTCGCCGGCGTGCTCGATGTCACCGCGCGACTGCTCGACGTGGCCTATGTGCCGGTCGACGCCGGTGCGTGGCACGCCGATGTCCGCAGCTACGACGTCGTCCGCGGCGAGCGCCGACTCGGCCGCATCCATCTCGACCTGCACCCGCGCGATGGCAAGTACAACCACGCCGCGTGCTTCGGTCTGGCCCCCGGCATCGCGGGCCGTTCGCTTCCCGAGGGCGTGCTGCTGTGCAACTTCTCGCGGGGCCTGCTCGAGCACGACCAGGTCGTGACGTTCTTCCACGAGTTCGGTCACCTGGTGCACGGCATCCTCGGCGGTGCCGACGCCGTGTGGGCGGACTTCAGCGGCATCGAGACGGAGTGGGACTTCGTCGAGGCGCCGAGCCAGCTCCTCGAGGAGTGGGCCTGGGATGCCGGAGTGCTGGCGACCTTCGCGCGCAACGCCGAGGGCGAGCCGATCCCGGCCGACCTCGTCGAGCGCATGCGGGTGGCCGACGCCTTCGGTCGGGCTCTGGAGGTGACCCGCCAGCTCGGGCACGCGAACGTCTCGTACGGCCTGCACGTGGAGCGGCCGAGCGACCTGCAGGCCGCGGTGGAGAGCTGGTACCGCGCGTCGTCGCCGGTCGAGCCGCTGCCGGACGGTCACACGTACGCCGGCTTCGGCCACCTCACCGGGTACGGCGCCTGCTACTACACGTACCAGTGGAGCCTCGTGATCGCGCGAGACCTGCTCTCGGCCTTCGGTGACGACCTCATGGACCCGGCGGTAGCGACGCGCTACCGCGAGCGCATCCTCGAACCGGGCGGCAGTCGTGACGCGGCCGACCTCGTCGCCGACTTCCTCGGGCGCCCGTACTCCTTCGACGCCTACCGGGCCTGGCTCGCGGGAGCCTGAGCGACCCGCGAGACCTCAGCCCCGCCCCGAGACCATGGGTTGACCCCAGGGTTTCGGGGCGAGAGTGCCGTCTCGCGGTTCGGCGGGCGCCGCCGCGCGCGCGTAGCGGTCGGCGAGAAGGGCGAATGCGTCGGCGAGCTCGGGCGGACCGACGACCTCGAGGTCGGCGTCGAAGCGTCCGAACGAGGCGGCGAGGGCGGCCCACGACCACGACCCCGCCTCGAGCCGGCAGCTGCCGTCATCGAGTGCCGTGACGGAGCCGTCGCCGGCGAACGGGGCGACCGCGGATGCCGGCAGGCGAAGAATCACGGCGCCGCGGCAGGGCCAAACGGAGGTGTCCGACCCGCGGAAGCGTCCGGAGACGAAGGCGTCGACGTCGCCCCCGGGAACCGTGCGCCGCTCGAAGCGGGCGCCATGCGGGACGCGGGGGCGGATGCGGTCGACCCGGTACAGGCGCCAGTCGTCGCGGTCGAGGTCCCACGCGACGAGATACCAGCGGCCGGACGCGGCGACCAGATGGTGCGGCTCGGCTCGGCGAGGCGGCGTGCTCTCGGAGTCGGCCGCCTCCCCGATGCCGGCGTCGGCCCGGGTGTAGTCGAAGCGGAGCGTCTGCCGATCGCGGATGGTGTTCGCCAGGGTGATGAGCACCTCGAGGGAGACATCCGTCGGTGCGGAATCCCCCGGACGCGCGACCGGCGTCACGGCGAGCGCGTCGAGCCGGTGTCGCAGGTGCGCGGGCATCACCTGCCGGATCGTCGCGAGGGCGCGCGCGGCCGCCTCGCCGATGCCGCCGCCGAGGCTCGGCGCTGAGCGCAGGGCGAGAGCCACCGCGACGGTCTGGTCCTCGTCGAACAGCAGGGGCGGCAGCTCACTGCCGGAGTCGAGACGGTAGCCGCCATCCGGTCCGGTCGACGCCTGGATGCGATATCCCATCTCGCGCAGTCGCTCGACGTCGCGGCGTACCGTCCGGTCACTGACGCCCAGTCGTGACGCCAGAATCGTCCCGGGCCAGTCCCGGCGGGCCTGGAGCAGCGACAGAAGCGTCAGCAGCCGGGATGTCGTCGTCATCGCCCCAACGTATCCGTCATTGCGGACAGAACCTGACCGCAACCGCTGCGAGGGTGAGCTGGCCGAGCCGATCGGGCCGGCCTTTTCCTCAGGAGCAGCGATGACCATCCAGACCACCCCTCACCTCAACTTCCGCGGCGGCGCACACGCAGCGCTCGATCTCTACGCCTCCGCCTTCGGCGGGCAGACCGTCATCACGACGTACGCAGAAGTCGGCATGCCCGCGGACGCGCCCGGCGCCGACGCCGTCGTGTTCGGTCTCGTCATCGCCCCGAACGGCTTCCGCGTCATGGGCTACGACATCCCGGGCCGTACCGACGGCTCGATCGCGGGCGGCGGTGCGACCCACCGCGAGAACAACATGACCCTGACCGACCAGGCGCTGTTCGTCTCGGTCGGCGCGAACAACCTCGACGAGCTGCGGGGGCCGTGGGATGCGCTGGCGGCGGATGCCGTCGTCGTCGAGCCGCTCGCAGCGTCGGCGTGGAGCGCCGGATTCGGCATGCTGACCGACCGATTCGGCGTCACGTGGAGCTTCAGCGTCACCGCCGCTTGAACGTAGACGAGCCGCGGCCGGTTCGATCCGTGCCGCGGCTCGCGGGAGCCTGAGCGACCCGCGAGACCTCAGTCCCGCCCCGAGACCATGGGTTGACCCCAGGGTCTCGGGGCGAGAGTGCCGTCTCGCGGTACGGTGAGCGCGGGCGCGGGGTGAGGGGGATCAGGCGGTCGTCAGGCGGGCGAGCTCGGCGACGAAGGCGTCGACGTCGGATGCCGACGTGTCGAACGAGCACATCCAGCGCACCTCCCGGCGGGACTCATCCCAGTCGTAGAAACGGAACGACGAGCGCAGCCGGTCGGCGACGCCCTCGGGCAGCACCGCGAACACCCCGTTGGCCTGCGTCGGCTGCGTGAACTCCACCCCGCGGATCGAGCCGGCGGCGATCCCCGCCTCGACGGCCGAGCGCAGGCGCTGCGCCATACCGTTCGCGTGCTCGGCGTTGCGCCGCCACAGGTCGTTCTCGAGCAGCGCCACCAGCTGAGCCGAGACGAAGCGCATCTTCGACGACAGCTGCATGTTCAGCTTGCGCAGGTACGTCAGGCCCTCGGATGCCGCCGGGTCGAGCACGACGATCGCCTCGCCGATCATCGCGCCGTTCTTCGTGCCGCCGAAGCTCAGCACGTCGACCCCCACATCGCGCGTGATCGCGGCGAGCGGCACACCCAGCGCCGCGGCGGCGTTGGCGATGCGCGCGCCGTCCATGTGCAGCCGCATCCCGCGGGCATGGACGTGATCGGCGATCGTCCGCAGTTCGCCCGGCGTGTAGAGCGTGCCGAGCTCGGTCGACTGCGTGATCGACACGACGAGCGGCTGAGCGCGGTGCTCGTCACCCCAGCCCCACGCCTCGCGATCGATCAGGTCGGGGGTGAGCTTGCCGTCACCGGTGGGGACGTTCAGGATCTTGATGCCCCCGACCCGCTCGGGCGCCCCGCCCTCGTCGACGTTGATGTGCGCCGTCGACGCCGCGATCACGGCGCCCCAGCGCGGCAGCATCGACTGCAGCGCCGTGACATTGGCGCCCGTGCCGTTGAACACCGGGAAGGCCTCCGCGCCGTCGCCGAAGTGCTCGGCGACGAGCTCCTGCAGGCGCGCGGTGTACACGTCCGACCCGTAGGCCGTCTGGTGTCCGTCGTTCGCGGCGGTGATGGCGGCGAGAACCTCCGGGTGGATGCCGGAGTAGTTGTCGGACGCGAAGCCGCGCACCGACGTGTCGTGCAGGGAGGTCATGTGATCATCCTTTCTCACCGGTCCGCCGCCCGCGAATCCACCGCGCGAGGCGGATCCGCGGGCGGGACCGATCAACCGCGGATGCCGCGGGGCGGTGCCGTCGTCGTCCCGCGGATGCCGCGGGTCGATGCGATGACGTCGCGCATCTTCTTCTCGAGCGCCTCGTAGAACATCGACAGCGGGAACTCGTCGTCGAGCACGGCGTCGGTGAAGCCCTTCGGCGGGCCGGCGAGCACGTCTCCCGGCAGGCCGCGGGCCCACGCCGATGCGGGATGCGGTTCGAGCACCGACCGCACCAGGTCGTATGCCGCCAGCCAGTGCGCGGTCTTCGGCCGGTCGATCGACTCCCAGTAGAGCCGGTCGATCGCATCTCCCAGGGCGACGACGGCATCCGGCACCGCGTCCCAGTCGAAGGCCAGGGCGGTGTCGGTCCAGTGCAGGACCCCGCGGCGGTGCAGCCACGCGAACAGCAGCTGGCCGCCGAGCCCGTCGTAGTTGCGCACCCGCGTTCCGGTGATCGCGAACCGGAAGATCCGGTCGAAGATCACCGCGTACTGCACCAGTCGCGACAGGCGCAGCAGCTCGGCATCCACCGGGTCGAGGTCCGCCTGACCGCTCAGGCGCCGGTCGAGCTCGACGCACTCGCGGAACGCCGTCAGATCGCAGCGCAGCTCCTCGAGGGAGTACAGGAAGAACGGCATCCGCTGCTTGATCATGAACGGGTCGAACGGCAGGTCGCCGCGCATGTGGGTGCGATCGTGGATGAGGTCCCACATGACGAACGCGCGCTCGGTGAGCGCCTGGTCGTCGAGCATCTCGGCGGCCTCGGCGGGCAGATCGAGCTTCGTGATCCCGGATGCCGCGGCCACGACGCGCCGGTAGCGGGCCGCCTCGCGGTCCTGGAAGATCGCGCCCCACGTGAACGTCGGGATCTCGCGCATCGCGACCGTCTCGGGGAACAGCACGGCCGAGTCGGTGTCGTACCCGCCGGTGAAATCGAGCAGCCGTAGCGACACGAACAGCCGGTTCGGGTACATCGTCTCGAGCCGGGCGATCTCGTCGGGCCAGATCGCCTCGACCAGCAGCGCCTCGACGTGCCGGTCGCGCGAGCCGTTCTGCGTGTACATGGGGAACACCACGAGGTGCCGGATGCCGTCGACGCGGTGCTGCTGCGGCTGGAACGCCGCGAGCGAGTCGAGGAAATCGGGCACGCCGAACGCCCCCTCCGTCGAAGCCTCGCCGTCCGGATTCCCGGAGCCCGTGCCGGCCCATCGCTCGAAGTCCCGGATCGACGCCGCGAGGTACGCGTCGTCATGCGGGAAGCGCGGCGCGAGCCGCCCGATCGCGGCGGTGATCGCCGCGACGTGGTGTCGCGCCGTCTCGTGGTCGCCGGGATCGGGCACGGACCCGTCGGCGGCCTGCAGCTCGTGCAGGGCCGTCGCGGCGTCGCGCAGCGCGAACCAGGCGGGGTCGTGCTCCACATCGGCGGCGAGCGCGATGCCCGCGGCGTCGACCGCGCGACCGTCCTCGACGACCTCGGGCTCGCCGATGATCGTCTTTGCGGCACCGGGGGTGGGGTGCGTCTGAACGATGGACATGGGGAACCTCCGATCTACGAGGTACGGCTCCCGCGTGGGAGCGGTGGTCAGGTCGCGTCAGCCTATCGGGGCCGGCGGGCCTTCGGCGATGGTCGGCCGATACATCGGTCGGACCAGTGGGGCTGGTGCCGTCTCGGGCCGCCGTCCGCGCCACATCAGCACCGGGCGTCCGACGGTTGTATCGGCGTCTGGCGTCACCACCGGGTCGTACTGGGCTGTCAAGCTGTCGCGAGCGTGCGCCTGCGGCGTTAGCGTCGCACCATGCCCCCCGACCTCGCCGCACCGTCATCCGCCGCGTCCGGACCCGCCGCGTCCGGACCCGCCGCAGACGCTTCAGACGGGCGCGGCGTGCTCCTGGTCACGAACTCCCGCGCGGGAACCTCGGTCGTCCGCCCCGACCCGATGCCCGAGATCCGGCGGCGCCTGCCCGAGGCGCGCGTCGAGAGCCTGGGCGAGGCGACGATGGACGACATCGTCGACCGCGCGATGTCAGGCGACGAGCCGCCAACCGCGCTCGCCGTCCTCGGCGGCGACGGGTCGGTCTCCCGCGCCGCGCACCTGGCCCGTCGCCACGACCTGACGCTGCTCGTGCTGCCCGGCGGGACGTTCAACCACTTCGCCCGCGCCGCGGGCCTCGAGACCGTCGAGGCGGCCCTCGATGCGTACGCGGCGGGCGCTGTGCGCAGCGTCGTGGTGGCCGAGGTCGCCGTCGACGACGGCGAGCCGACGACCGTGCTCAACGCCGTGTCGCTGGGTGCTTACCCCGAGCTGCTCGCGGAGCGCGAGAAGCGCACGAGCCTCGGCAAATGGTGGGGCGGCGCCGTCGCGGCGTGGCGCGGGATCCACGGCGCCCACCGCATCACGATCGTCCGCGGCGGCCGTCGCGCCGTCGTGTGGTCGGTCTTCGCCGGCATCGGCCGGGGTGATCCCCGCCGCATCGCCATGATGCGTCGCGCGAGTCTCGACGAGCCCGTCCTCGACATCCGGATCCATCACGCCCGGGGAACGCGTCTTCGCGCGGTCACCTCGCTCGCGTTCGGTCGTCGCACGCTCGCCGTCATGCGCGCACTGCGCCTCATGCCGCCGGCATCCGACCTCGAACGCACCGTCGTCTCGGAGATCGAGCTGACGGTGCGTCCCGGCGAGGCGCCGCCGGTGTTCGCGCACGACGGCGAGCTGGACGAAACGCCGGACGGCGGCTACCGGCTGCGGCTGCGCGCGATCCCCGACGGCCTGCGGATCTACGCGCGCTGAGGTCGCGGGCCTCTCGCGAGCGGATACATCGCGAGACGGATGCCGCCGCCGCGGCGCTCGCGTACCGTCGTAGCGTGTTCCGTCCGCTGCGCCGCTATCAGCTCATCACCGACATCTCGGTGGCGGTCGCGTTCGCGGCGATCATGCTGCTGTTCACCTGGGTCGGCGTCGTCGGCACCGGCATCCCGGGCGACCGCCTGTCCGCGATCGTCGCGATGCTCCTGATCCTCCCGTTCGGCGCGGCGGTCGCGCTTCGCCGGCTCTCGCCACCGGTGGCGCTGGCGCTGGCGTGGGTGGGCGCGATTCTGCAGATGCTGGCGCAGCTGCCGCCGCTGCCGGTCGACATCGCGATCCTCGCGGTGCTCTACACGTGCGCCGCCTACGGGACGAACCGGGTCTTCTGGCTCGGGTTCGCGTCGTCGATCGCCGGGGCCCTGGCCATCACCGTCTATCTGCTCATCCCGACGGCGGTGTACTCGGTCGCCGCGGCGGGCGACGAGCTGATGTACTTCCTGGTCACGGGGACGATGCTCTTCCTCGCCTCGGTGTTCGGTCTGCTCCTGGCGTGGACGGTCGGCGCGCTCGTCCGGGTCGGTCTGCGCGCGCGCGGCAACGCCGAGGCTCAGCGCCGGGCCGAAGCCCGCGCGACGGCGGAGTTCGAACGCAACCGCATCGCGCGAGACATGCACGACGTCGTGGCGCACTCGCTCGCGGTCGTCATCGCCCAGGCCGATGGGGCGCGCTACGCGGCTGCGGTCGACCCCGCTGCCGCCGCGGAGTCGCTGCAGACGATCTCCTCGACGGCTCGCTCGGCGCTCTCGGACGTACGGATGCTGCTCACGCAGCTGCGTCACAGCGAGGGCGAGGGGCCCCAGCCGACCGTCGCCGAGCTCGAGGTGCTGTACGCGCAGGTGCGCGCAGCCGGTCTCGACCTCCGCGTCGACGTCGACCCCACGCCCCCGGGCGAACCCCCCGCCGCCGTGCAGATCGCGGTGTACCGCATCCTGCAGGAGGCGCTGACGAACGCGATGCGCCATGGCGCCGGCGGTAGCGTTGACGTGTTCCTGTCCTGGTTGCCCGACCGCGTGGAGGTGCGTGTGCGAAACCCCCTCCCGCCGTCGACGGCCGAGGCCTCCGGCGCGTTGCGCTCGGGCGGACACGGGCTCATCGGCATGCGCGAGCGCGCTCAGCTCATCGGCGGCACCATCGAGGTGGGGCCGGCTGGCGGCGCCTTCGTCGTCGCGGCGACCCTGCCCATCGGCGGCGCGGCGTGAGCGCGATCCGGGTCGTCCTCGTCGACGACCAGTCGCTCTTCCGCGCCGGCATCCGCATGGTCATCGCCTCGCAGCCCGATCTCGAGGTCGTCGGCGAGGCGTCCGACGGCGCCGAGGCGATCGGGGTCGTTCGCGCGACGCGTCCCGACGTCGTGCTCATGGACATCCGGATGCCGGTCATGGACGGCCTCACCGCCACGGCGCAGCTGCTGGAGGATCCGGTCTTCGACGGTGCGCCGCCGCGCATTGTCATGCTGACGACGTTCGACCTGGATGAGGCCGCCGCGCGGGCGATCCGGCAGGGAGCGAGCGGGTTCCTGCTGAAGGACGCCGACCCCGAGTTCCTGCTCGCGGCGATCCGGACGGTGCACCTGGGCTCGTCGGTCATCGCCGCCTCGGCCACGCGAGAGCTCTTCGCGACGTTCTCGGCGCCCGAGCAGAAGCCCGTGCCCCCCGCCTTCGGCGAGCTCACCGAGCGCGAGCGCGAGATCTTCGGCCTCGCCGCGCGCGGGTTGTCGAACGCCGAGATCGCCCAGCGCGAGTTCCTCTCCGAGGCGACCGTCAAGACCCACATCAGCCGCATCCTCGCCAAGCTCGCCCTGCGCGACCGTGTGCAGCTGGTCGTGTTCGCCTTCGAGCACGGCCTCGCCTGACGCCCCGCCCCCGCCCCTGACCCGCGAGACCTCAGTTCCGCGCCGAGACGGTGGGTTGGCGCCGGGCTCTCGGGGCGAGAGTGGGGTCTCGCGGGTCGTGGGAGTCATCCGCGAGATGTAGGCGGGCGCGACGCGGGGCGGATGCGGGGGCTCGGGGCGCGTTCGTAGCGTCGAAGACATGCAGATCTCGACCACCGACCTCGGCCTCGCCGCCCGGGTCCAGAACCTCTCCAAGACCTACGGCGCCGGCGAGTCGGGCGTTCGCGCTCTCGACGGCGTCTCGGTCGGCATCCGTCGCGCCGAGTTCACGGCCATCATGGGCCCCTCCGGCTCCGGGAAGTCGACCCTCATGCACATCATGGCCGGGCTGGACGCCCCGACCTCCGGGCGCGCATGGATCGGCGACACCGAGATCTCGGGCCTGTCCGACCTCGACCTCACGATCCTCCGACGTCGACGGGTCGGGTTCGTGTTCCAGTCGTTCAACCTGGTCCCCACGCTCGACGTCCTCGGAAACATCACCCTCCCGTTCGAGCTCGACGGGCGGTCGCCGTCGGCGCTCGAGCGTTCGCGCATCGACGGGCTGATCGACACCCTCGGGCTCGGCGCGCGCCTGCGGCACCGCCCTCACGAGCTCTCGGGCGGGCAGCAGCAGCGCGTCGCGATCGCCCGTGCACTCGCCACGGCGCCCGACCTCGTCTTCGCCGACGAGCCGACCGGCAACCTCGACTCGCGCTCGGGTCGCGAGGTCCTCGCCCTGCTGGCCGCCGCGAGCCGCGGCCACGGACAGTCCATCGCGATGGTGACCCACGACCCCGTGGCCGCCTCGCACGCCGACCGGGTGATCTTCCTCGGCGACGGCCGCATCGTCGCCGACAAGCCCCGGCAGAGCGCCGAGGCGATCTCGGCCCACATGCTCGCCGCCGAGGTGTCGGCATGACCGCCGTCACGGCATCCCGCGCCGCATCGATGGGCCCGTCGCCGTCGCGACCACGCGTCGCGAGCGCAGCCTCGGGCCGCCTCGCCTGGCTTCGCGAGCGGGGGATGGGCGCCTCGGTGCTCGTCGCCGCGATCTCCGGAGGGTTCGGCGTCCTGCTCGTGGCCGTGACCGGACTCATCGGCGCGTGGCTCATGGCCGACCCCTTCCTCGCCGGGGGCGAGGCCGTCGTCATCGTCGTCGGCATCCTCAGCGTGCTGCTGGTAGCCGTCGCGATGTACGTGGCGGCGATCGTGACCGCCAACACCTTCGCCACGATCGTCGCGGGGCGCACCCGCCAGATCGCGCTCATGCGTCTGATCGGGGCATCCGCGCGCTCGCAGCGCGCGCAGATCGCTCGCCAGGGTCTCGCCGTCGGCGCGATCGGCGCCGTCGTCGGACTCGTCGGAGGAACCGCCGGAGCGGTCGGCCTGCAGGAGCTCGCCGCCCGGGCCTGGGGCCTGGATGTCGACTACGACGTCGTGCAGCCTGCTCTGCTCGCACCGGCCCTCGCCGTCGCGCTGACGACCTGGGTCGCCGCGTGGGCCGGATCGCGCCGGGTGCTCGAGGTCACCCCGCTCGCGGCCCTCGCGGGCTCGGCGCCGCGGACGGCCGACGAGGCCGCGGGGACCGTCCGCCGCCGGGTCGCCGCGGTGTCGCTGTTCGCGGTCGGGGCGGCGCTCCTGGCCCTCGGCATCCTCGTCGGCTTCGTCACACCCCTCGGGGTCGTGATCGCCTTCTTCGGCGGCCTCGCCTCGTTCACCGGGTTGAGCCTGGGCGCGGCCGTCGTCATGCCCCCGTTGCTGCGGCTGACCGGTCGCCTCTTCGGGCGTTCCGCCGCGGCGCGACTGGCGGCCGAGAACGCGCTGCGCTACCCCGAGCGCTCGAGCCGGATGGCGATCGGCGTGGTGATGGGCGTGACCCTCGTCACGATGTTCGCCGTGGCCACGGAGTCGGTCAAGGGCGTGATGGCCGCGTCGGGAGGCGGCGAGGTCGAGGGCGACATGGCGCGGCTGCTCGACACCTTCACCTCGGTCATGATGGCCCTCGTCGGCGTCTCCGCCGTCATCGCCGCCGTCGGGCTGGTGAACCTCCTCACGATCGGCGTCGTGCAGCGCACGCGCGAGCTCGGGCTGCTCCGCGCCCTCGGCCTGACAGGCCGTCAGGTGCGCTCGATGGTGCTGCTCGAGGCCGCGCACATCACGATCACCTCGGTCGTCTTCGGTCTGCTGCTGGGCGTCGCCTACGGCTGGGCCGCAGCGCAGTCGCTCCTCGGATCGGTCCGGGTCCCGCCGCTGTGGCTCGCACCCACGTTCGTGCTCCCGGGCATCCCCTGGATCACCGTCATCGGAGTCGTCGTCGCGACCGCCGTGCTCACCCTCGTCGCCGCCGTCGTCCCGACGCGTCTGGCGACCCGGGTCTCACCGGTCGCAGCGCTCGCCGAGTGACAGCGAGCGCTCGACCGGCAGGTCCGGCTCCTCCGTCACGGGCGGACGAGCCGGACCTCGCTGATGGTCTCGCCCCACCCGGCGTCGTCCTTGAGGGCGCCATCGGGGCGGAACCCGTTGCGGGCGTAGAACGCCCGGGCGCGCGGGTTGTCATCGAGCACCCAGAGCGACGCGGGTGCATCGCCGACGGCGGCATCCAGCAGCGCCTGCCCCGCCCCGCTGCCGTGGTGCGCCGCGAGCACGTAGATCGCGTAGAGCTCGAGGGCGGTCGCGGGAGGGTGGTCTCGCGAGGCGCCGCTGACGGCGAACCCGATGACCTCGCCGGCCGTCACCGCCACCCACGTCCGGCCCGGGTCGTGGCCTCGTCCATCACCGGCGCCCGGCCAGGACCGGTCGGCCGGCGCGCGTCGGTCGGTGAGCAGGCGCTCGCGATCGAGCAGTTCCCGTCGCACCCGCGTGAGGCGCTCGAGGTCGAGCCGGTCGAGGATGCTCTGCGGCATGCGTCCGGTGTAGGTCTCGTGCCATCCCTGCACGTGCACACGGGCGACGGCGGCGGCATCCGCGGGCACCGCCCGCCGCACCGCGATCCCGGTCACGCCGACGCGTCGTCCGCGGGGTCGTAGGCCCAGGTCGGCGCGACCTGACGCAGCCGCGCCGAACGCCACTGCCACGTCGCCCACAGCATCGGCCACAGCGCCGGGGCGGCCAGCCCCCCGATCACCAGGCGCTCCCGCCACAGGGTTCGGGTCGGGTCTCCGGGCGCCGGCGACACCGCCATCTGGTGGTCCCAGACATCGAGCACCGACAGAGGCCCCGTGAGCGGGATGCCGCTGTCGCGCAGGATCCGCACGGACGACGCATCCGTCGCGCCGGGCACGCGCTCCTCGACCGTGCGGTCCGACACGTGGATCAGCTGCCGTCCCACCCGGATGCCGAACGCCGACATCTGCACGGGAACGTCGGCACCGGGCTCGAGCGAGGTCGGCATCCCCTCGGCGGCGAGGGGCTCGAGTCCCATGATCGGCGCGTACAGCTCGGCGAGCGCGCGGGGCGAGTGGAGTGCACGCCAGGCGGCGTCGGCGTCGCAGTCGAGCACGAGCTTCTGGAGGATGCGCATGAGCCCAGTCTGCCCCGTCGTAGGCTGATCGGATGCCGTCGCCCGCCGCATCCTCGCCGTTCGACCAGTCCCGCTACCAGGTGCGATTCGATTGGGGCGTCGCGGGTTTGCGCCGCCTGACGCCCGCCGACGTGGTGGTCGTGGTCGACGTGCTGCGGTTCTCCTCGTCGGTGTCGGCGCTCGTCGCCGCGGGCGAGGACGTCGCGCTGCGCGACATCGCGCTCGACGACGTCGCGCTGGACGACGTCGCGGACGAGGGGGCGCGCGCGGCCTCGCGCAACGGCGCGGCGATCGCGGCTGCGGCATCCGGTTCGCTCGTCTTCCTCGGCTGCCTGCGCAACGCCGGTGCCGTGGCCGACGCCGTGCTGGCCGAGCAGCGGCGGCGCGGTGCGCGCACGAGCATCGCGGTGATCGCGGCGGGCGAGCTCGGCGGCCCCGACGAGGGCTCCGAGCTGCGCTTCGCCGTCGAGGACCTGCTGGGCTCGGGCGCCGTCGTCGACGCGCTCTCGAAGCTCGGCATCGACCACACCTCGCCCGAGGCTGCTGCGGCGTGCGAGTCGTTCCGGGGCCTCGGCGGTGCGGTCCGGCACCTGCTGACGGCAAGCGGTTCGGGCCAGGAGCTGCTCGAGCGCGGACTCCGCGGCGATACGCTCGCGGCCGCCCAGCTCGAGGCCGATCCGGTCGCCCCGGTGCTCCGCGACGGAGTCTTCACCGCGGCCTGACGGAGTCGTCACCGCGGCCCGGCTGCGACTTCTCAGAAACACCCCGGAACGAGCCGGAACCGGGCGCTCCAGCCGGCCCCGCCCCCGGAACTGAGGAGTCAGCGCGACCGGTCAGCGTGGAGTCGCCGCGGCACGCCGGTCGGCGGGGGAGATCTCGCGGCGCACCCAGCGGAAGAGGTAGCGCTCGTCGTACGACGAGGCGCACGTGCGGCACGACGCCGCACGTGTCGGGCGCCGGTGCCGGTACGCGACGTGTCCTGCGGGGCAGTGACCGACCCACGGTGCCAGCTCGACCGCCGTCTCGCCGCGGTGGGTCGTGCCGCCGACGTAGCCGAGCTCGCGCGCGATGCGGAGCCACTCGCGACCGTGGCCGGCGGCAGGCCCGGCGATGGCATGGGCGACCTCGTGCAGCAGGGTCTGGTGGTTCTCGTCGTCATCGAACCGCGCCGCGAGGTAGCGCGAGACGCTGATGCGCCGGCGCGTGTAATCGCACTGCCCGGCGCGGCGCTTGGCGTTGTCGAACCGGAACGTCCACGAGTCGTCGAGGTGCGCTCCGATCAGCGCGTCGGCCCAGACCCGGACCCGATCGAGATCGCTCATACCGTCGACGCTACGTGCGGGATGCGACAGGAGGCCGCGGTGCTCAGCTCGCCACACTCGGCCGCGACCGCCGCCGTTCGGCGGCGTCGACGGCGAGCAGGGTCGACTCGAGCTGGTCCTCGGGTGCGCCGCCCTCCTGGCGGAGGAAGAGGGCGCGCTTGAAGTCGGTGCGGGCGTCGGAGTACTCCTGGGCGTCGTACGACACCTTCCCGCGGTGCTGATACGCGAAGGCGGCGAGGAGCGGCCAGTTCTGGCCCTCGGCCTCCTCGGCGCACGTCGTCAGCTCCTGGATCGCGGCCGCGAAGGCGCCGCGATGCTGCAGGATCGTCGCGTGCAGCACCCGGGCGCGCAGCAGGTCCTTACGGGTGCCGCCCATGCGGGCGACGCGGACCGCCTGCTCGGCGAGGACGAGCGCCTCGTCGAGGCGGTCGAGCACCTTCAGCAACCAGACCCGCTCGAGCAGAGCGGGCAGGCTGCGCTGCTCGCCGATCTCGGCCAGGCGCTCAGCGCACTGTTCCGGGTCGACGATCTCCCGCAGTGAGTCCGGGTCGTACCCGAGGATGTAGCCCACCGTCATCCACCTCCGCGATTCGAGAACGGTGGATCCCAGTCTCATGGATCGTGGCCGATAGGGCGGCCCGCCGCGCCGGTCAGCGCTCGAACACGGATGCCGACGGCTTCGGCGACGGGGTCGCGTCGGCGTCGGTCGCGACGCGGGCTCCGCGTGCGAACTCGTCGATCTCCGCCCCCTGCGCGACCTTCGCGGGGAAGGGGCCCGCGGCCATGAGTCGCGGCAGCCATTCGGAGGGCAGCGGCGCGGCGGATGCCGCGATGACGATGTTGCCGAACCGGCGGCCCTTCAGCAGCTGCACCTCGGCGAGCAGCAGCACCTCGGGGAGCACCTCCCGCACGGTGGCGACCTGGCGACGGGCGAACGCCAGGCCCGCCCCGTCGGCGACGTTGACGAGGAGCACGCCGGTCGGCGCGAGCAACCGGGCGAGCGAGCGGTAGTACTCCACCGTGGTCAGGTGCGCGGGTGTCTGCGCGCCCGCGAACACGTCGGAGACGACGAGATCGGCCGCTCCGGTGAGGCCCGGGGGGAGCTTCTCGGCGACGGCGCGCGCATCGCCGATGCGCACCCGCACCTGCGCCCCGCGGGGGAGCGGCAGGCTCTCGCGCACGAGGTCGACGAGCGGCTGCTCGAGCTCGATCACCTGTTGGCGCGAGCCAGGTCTGGTGTGCGCGATGTAGCGCGGCAGCGTGAGCGCTCCGGCGCCCAGGTGCACGGCGGTGAGCGGCTGGCCCGGCATCCGCAGGCGGTCGATCACGGCCGCCATCCGGGCGATGTACTCGAAGTGCAGGTGCGTCGGATCGTCGAGGTCGACGTGCGACTGCGGTGTGCCGTCGACGTCGAGCTCGAAGCCCGAGGTGAACGAGGACGACACGATCCGGGCGATCGTGCCGTCGGACAGGCGTGCCTGCGGACCGGACTCCTCCACGCGCGCTCGTGCCATTGCTCCACGCTATCGGCAGCGCGAGGGCCGGTCCGCGCAGTCGAAACACGATCGAGACATCGATGTAATGACTTCGAGGCTCCCGCCCGTATAGGTTCAAACGCAATTACCTCGGAGTGCGCCGCGGTGGGCCCGCTCCGGACCTCAGAAAGGGACACCCCCATGCTTTCCACTCCTCGCAAGCGCGCGCTCGCGGGACTGGCGGCGGTCGCCATTGGCGCCCTCGCCCTCTCGGCGTGCACCAGCCAGCGCGGAGGTGGCGGCGAGACGGATGCCGCGACCGATGTCGACGGCACGTTCGTCTTCGCCGCCTCCGCCGACCCCGCCAGCCTCGACCCGGCTTTCGCGCAGGACGGCGAGACCTTCCGGGTCTCGCGTCAGATCTTCGAGGGTCTCGTCGGCACCGAGCCGGGCACCGCGGATCCCGCGCCGCTGCTCGCCGAGAGCTGGGAGTCGTCCGAGGACGGCCTGACCCACACCTTCCAGCTGAAGGAGGGTGTGACCTTCCACGACGGCACGCCGTTCAACGCCGAAGCGGTGTGCGCCAACTTCGACCGCTGGTACAACTGGACCGGCCTCGCCGCGAGCGAGGCGCTGTCGTACTACTACGGCAAGCTCTTCCGCGGGTACGTCGAGACGCCCGACACCGCGGTGTTCGACTCCTGCACGGCCGACTCCGACCTCGAGGCCACCGTGCAGCTGAAGCAGCCCTTCGCCGGCTTCATCCCGGCGCTGTCGCTGCCCGCCTTCGCGATGCAGAGCCCGACGGCGCTCGAGGAGTACGGCGCCGACGAGATCGGCGGCACCGAGGAGGCGCCGTCGCTGTCGGAGTACGGCGCCGGGCACCCGACGGGAACCGGTCCCTACAAGTTCGACGAGTGGGCGCCGGGCGAAGAGCTCACCCTCTCGGCCTACGACGAGTACTGGGGCGAGGCGGGCCAGGTCAACAAGATCATCTTCCGCGTCATCGACGACCCGACGGCTCGCCGTCAGGCTCTCGAGGCCGGCTCGATCGACGGCTACGACCTCGTCGGCCCCGCTGACACCGCCGCGCTCGAGGAGGCGGGCTTCACGATGGTCTCGCGTCCGCCGTTCACGATCCTCTACCTCGCCTTCAACCAGGCGCAGCCCGAGCTGCAGGACGTCCGCGTCCGTGAGGCCCTCTCGCACGCCATCGACAAGGAGGCCCTCATCTCGCAGGTCCTGCCCGAGGGCACCGAGGTCGCGACGCAGTTCATGCCCGACACCGTCAACGGCTACAACCCCGACGTGACGACCTACGACTACGACCCCGAGCGGGCGAAGGCGCTGCTGGCCGAAGCCGGCTACACCGAGGCGAACCCGCTGACGCTGACCTTCAACTACCCGGTCAACGTCTCGCGTCCGTACATGCCGGACCCCGAGCAGATCGCGACGGTCATCTCGACTCAGCTGACCGAGGCCGGCGTGCAGCTGACCCCGCAGACGGATGCCTGGAGCCCCGACTACCTCGACAAGATCACGGGCACCCCCGACCACGGCATCCACCTGCTGGGCTGGACGGGCGACTACAACGACACCGACAACTTCGTCGGCGTGTTCTTCGGGGCGCCCTCGGCGGAGTGGGGCTTCGACAACCCCGAGCTGTTCGCGGCGCTGAACGAGGCCCGCGGCGTGCCGAACCTGGAGGAGCAGACCTCGCTCTACGAGCAGATCAACGAGCAGGTCGCCGAGTTCATCCCGGGCGTCCCCCTGGCCCACCCGGCTCCGACGCTCGCTTTCGACCCGCGCGTCGAGAGCTACCCGGCCAGCCCCGTCAACGACGAGGTGTTCACGGACATCGTCCTGACCGAGTGACGACGACCCGCTGATCACCGCGGGGCGGGCCACCGCCCCGGGCGCGAGCCCGCCCCGCACTCCTCGACCGAAAGATTCCGCATTGCTGCGAACCATCGGCCAACGGCTGCTTCTGCTGATCCCCACGCTCCTCGGGCTCAGCATCCTTCTCTTCCTCTGGGTCCGCGCCCTTCCCGGCGGACCCGCCGTCGCCCTTCTCGGTGAGAAGGCGACCCCCGAGGCCATCGCCCGGATCAACGAGCTCTACGGCTTCAACCGGCCCATCCTCGAGCAGTACGCGACGTACATGGGGCGTCTGCTCACCGGAGACTTCGGGTCGTCGATCGAGACCGGTCGCCCCGTCGTCGAGGAGTTCCTCCGGCGCTTCCCCGCCACCATCGAGCTCTCGGTCGCCGCGCTCATCTTCGCGGTGGGCATCGGCATTCCGCTCGGATACCTCGCCGCACGCCACCACGGCAGGATCAGCGATCACCTCGCCGTCGTGCTGAGCCTCGTGGGCATCACGGTGCCGGTGTTCTTCCTGGCGTTCATGCTGAAGTACGTCTTCGCCGTGCAGCTGGGCTGGCTGCCCTCGGACGGCCGCCAGGACCCGCGCATCGACGCGACGCACTACACGAACTTCTACGTCCTCGACGGTCTGCTCACGGGCGAGTTCGACGCCGCCTGGGATGCCGTGCTGCACCTCGTCCTGCCCGCCCTCGCGCTCGGGACGATCCCGCTCGCGATCATCGTCCGCATCACGCGCGCCTCGGTGCTCGAGGTGCAGAACTCCGACTACGTGCGCACCGGTCGGGCCAAGGGCATCGCCCGGCGGACCCTGCGCGGCCGCTTCATCCTGCGCAACGCCATGCTCCCGGTCGCGACCACGGTCGGCCTGCAAGTGGGACTGCTGCTGGCGGGAGCGATCCTCACCGAGACCGTCTTCGCCTTCCCGGGCATCGGCTCGTTCCTGGCGCGGGCCATCAGCGCCCGCGACTTCCCGGTGCTCCAGGGGTTCATCCTCTTCATCGCCGTCATCTACGCGCTCATCAACCTCCTCGTCGATGTCTCGTACAGCCTGATCGATCCGAGAGTGAGGGTCTCATGAGCACCAACGCGCTCCCGCCCGCCCCGGGCGGCGGACCCGCCACCGCTGCCGCCGAGCACGAGGTGCTCGAGGCCCGCACCGGAGGCGGCTTCTGGGGCGACGTCTTCGCCCGCCTGCGACGCAACCCGGTGGCATGGATCGGCGCCGGGATCGTCCTGGTCTTCGTCCTGGTGGCGATCCTCGCGCCGTGGCTCGCGCCGTACCCCGAGACGGCCCTCCCGGGTGCGCGCGAGGTCACTCCCACCAACATCCCCGGCCCCGGCGAGATCCCCGGGTTTCCGCTGGGGCTCGACCGCTTTGGCGGCGACGTGCTGTCGAAGCTCATCTGGGGCGCGCGCGCCTCGCTGCTCATCGGCATCATCTCGACGGCGTTCGGCCTCGCCGGCGGCATGCTGCTGGGACTCATCGCCGGCATGTTCGGCGGGTGGGTCGACACGGTCGTCATGCGCTTCGTCGACATCCTGCTCTCGGTCCCCAACCTGCTGCTCGCCGTCTCGATCGCGGCGATCCTGGGGCAGTCGCAGCTGGCGATCATGATCGCGATCGGAGCCTCGCAGGTGCCGATCTTCGCGCGCCTGCTGCGGGCCTCGATGCTGCAGCAGCGCAGCGCCGACTACATCCTCTCGGCGCAGACCCTCGGCCTCGGTCGCGGCAGGATCACGATGAGCCACGTGCTGCCCAACAGCCTCGGGCCCGTGATCGTGCAGGGGACGCTGACCCTCGCCACCGCAGTGATCGACGCCGCCGCGCTGTCGTTCCTCGGCCTCGGCGGCGGGGGAGCGGCCACCGCCGAGTGGGGCCGCATGCTCACCTACGCGCAGAACGAGCTCGCGATCGCGCCGTGGCTGGCGTTCCTCCCCGGCCTGTGCATCATGATCACCGCGCTCGGGTTCACGCTGCTCGGGGAGTCGCTGCGCGAGGCCATGGACCCGCGCACCCGCGCCCGCTGACCCGAGCCGCAGGCTCGTGGCCGGGGTGGCCGGCCGGCCGAGGTGTCGCGCGATACACCTGCAGGACCGGTGGGGCTGGTGTCGCCCCGCCGGTCTCCGCAGGCCGCACCAGCACCACCGGTCCGACGACCGTATCGCCGGTGGCCGCCTCAGGAGGCGATGTCGAGCTCGTTGCCGGGGATCGACGAGAGCAGCCGCCGCGTGTACGGATCGCGGGGGTTGGTGAAGATCTCCTCGCTGGATGCCGCCTCGACGAGGGCGCCGTCCTTCATGACGCAGACGTAGTCCGAGATCAGGCGCACCACCGCGAGGTCGTGCGAGATGAAGAGGTAGCTCAGCCCGTACTCGCCCTGCAGGTCGCGCAGCAGCGTGAGGATCTGGTCCTGCACGAGCACGTCGAGGGCCGACACCGGCTCGTCGCAGACGATCAGGTCGGGGTTGAGGGCGAGCGCCCGGGCGATCGCGACGCGCTGGCGCTGGCCGCCGGAGAGCTCCGAAGGGTAGCGGCGCAGCATCGTCTGCGGCAGGGCGACGTCGTCGAGCAGCTTTCGCACCCGCGCGGCGCGGTCCTTCGAGGTGCCGCGCCGGTAGAACTCGAGGGGCTCGGTGATGATGCGCTCGATCGTGAACATGGGGTTCAGCGACGAATAGGGGTCCTGGAAGATCGGCTGCACCCGCTGGCGGAACTCCCGCAGCGGCGAGCCCTTCAGGCCGGACACATCCTGCCCCTCGAACCGGATCGTGCCCGACGTCGGCTCGATCACCTTCAGCAGCATCCGCGCCGTCGTCGTCTTGCCCGAGCCCGACTCGCCGACGATCGCGACCGTCTCGCCCCGCGGGATGGCGAGGGAGACGTCGCGGACAGCGGCGAAGTCGTCCTTCCGGCCGCGGATCTTGTAGAGCTTCGTGAGGTTCTCGATCTCGACGATGTTCTCCCGCTGTGCCCGGTTCTCCCGCTGTGCCGGCGAGTCGGCGACGGGTGTGACGGATGCCGCGGGGGCGACGGATGCCGCGGGGGCGGCGGCCGGGCTCGAGCGGTACGCCTCCGGCCGCAGGCGGACCGCCGCCACCGACGGCGCAGCCCGAACGAGGGCCTGCGTGTAGGGCTGCTGCGGATCCTCGAGGATCTGGCGGGCGGGGCCCTGCTCGACGATGCGTCCGCGGTGCATGACGACGACTCGTGCCGCTCGTTCCGCAGCGAGGCCGAGGTCGTGGGTGATGAGCAGCACCGAGGTCCCCAGCTCGCCGGTCATGCGGCCGAGCTGATCGAGGATCGTCTTCTGCACCGTGACATCGAGCGCGCTCGTGGGTTCGTCGGCGATGAGCAGCCGCGGGTTGCAGGCGAGCCCGATCGCGATGAGCGCCCGCTGGCGCATGCCGCCCGAGAACTCGTGCGGGTACTGCTTGGCGCGCTCGGCGGCGTCGGGCAGGCCCGCGGCGGCGAGGGTCTCCACGACCTTGGCGTCGACGTCCTTGGGGGTGGCGAGGCCGTGCGCGAGCAGTGTCTCGGCGACCTGCGTGCCGATCTTCGACACGGGGTTGAGGTTCGACATCGGGTCCTGCGGCACGAGCCCGATCGCTCCGCCGCGGATCCGGCGCAGCGCGCTCTCGGGCGCGCCGACGAGCTCCTCGCCGTCGAGGCGGATGCTGCCGCGCACGACGCGGCCGTTGCCGGGGAGGAGTCCGATTACGGCCATCGCCGTGGTCGACTTGCCCGAGCCCGACTCGCCGACGATCGCGACCGTCTCGCCGGCGGAGATCTCGAGGTCGACGCCCTCGACGGCGTGCACCGGGCCCTCGAGAGTGCGGAAGTCGACGGCCATGTCGCTCACGCGCAGGAGGGGAGGGGAAAAGTCTGCCATTGGCCCATCCTGCCCGGCGCGAGCCCCGAGCGCACGGTGTCGACGCCACCCGTTACATCGACGTAACGCTCGCCGCCCTGTCGCGGCGGACCCGGCGCGGCAGACCCGGCACGGTCCCACCCGCTGCGGACTAGCGTTGCCGCATGGATCTCAATGCCGACCTGGGTGAGACCGTCGACGGTGCGCCGACCGCCGATGATGCCGCGATGTTCGCGCTCGTGACGAGCGCGTCGATCGCCTGCGGCGGCCATGCCGGCGACCCGGGCTCGATGCGCGCGGCCGTCGCGGGTGCCGCTGCCGCCGGCGTCGCGGTCGGGGCGCATCCCTCGTACCTCGACCGCGTCGGCTTCGGCCGGGTGCGGATCGCCGTCGACCCGGTCGATCTGCGGCGCCAGGTGCGCGATCAGCTGCGCGCGCTCGCCGAGGCCGGGGCCGACGTGCGCTACGTCAAGCCGCACGGCGCGCTCTATCATGCGGCGAGCGAGGACGAGCCGACCGCCCGCGCCGTCGCAGCCGCCGTCGCCGACCTCTCGTCGGAGCTCGGGCGCGCGCTGCCGGTACTGGGACTCGGCGGTGCGATCGCGCAGGCGG
The DNA here is from genome assembly GCF_049707515.1 of Microbacterium arborescens. Taxonomy (GTDB): domain Bacteria; phylum Actinomycetota; class Actinomycetes; order Actinomycetales; family Microbacteriaceae; genus Microbacterium; species Microbacterium arborescens_B. Next base: position 407,621 of record NZ_JBNAFI010000003.1, read on the forward strand.
CGGCGGAGGCGGGGCTGCCTTTCCGTCTCGAGGCCTTCCTCGACCGCGGGTACGAGGCCGACGGCTCGCTCGTGCCGCGCGGCATCCCCGGCGCACTGCTCGATGACCCCGACGTCGTCGCCGAGCGGGCGATCAGGCTCGCGACCGAGGGCACGGTGCTCGCCGTCTCGGGCGAGCCGGTGCGAAGCGACGCCGTCTCGCTGTGCGTGCACGGCGATTCGCCGGGAGCGGTGGCGATGGCACGTGCGGTGCGGTCGGCCCTCGACGCAGCCGGCATCGAGGTGCGCGCGCCGTGGTGACGGCCGGTGCGCGGCTCGGGCCGGGCGGTGCGGCATGAGGATGCTGTCGATGGGGCTGGACGCCGTGCTGGTGGAGGTCGGCGGCCTCGCCGAGGCGATGGCCCTGCACGCACGGCTGGCCGCGTCGTCGCCGCCCGGGGTCATCGACGTCGTCCCCGCCGCGGCGACGGTGCTCGTCCGGGTCGACCGTGCGGTCGTGACGCTCGACGCGGTGCGTGCGTGGGTCGCCGCGTCCGTCACGGGCACGGGTGCCCCACCGGCGCCGCCGGTCCGCGTGTCGCTGCCGATCCGCTACGACGGCGCCGACCTCGACGATCTCGCCGCCATGTTCGGCTCGAGCCGCGAGGCGCTCGCGGCCCGGCATGCCGCCACCGACTGGACGGTCGCCTTCACGGGCTTCGCCCCGGGGTTCGGCTATCTCATCGGGGCGGGGTGGGATCTCGACGTCCCGCGTCGCCGGTCGCCACGGACCCGCGTGCCGCCGGGCTCGGTCGCCCTGGCGGGCGTCTTCTCGGGGGCGTATCCCCGAGAGACGCCCGGCGGGTGGCAGCTCGTCGGGACGACGGATGCGGCGCTGTTCGACCCGGATGCCGCGCAGCCGGCGCTCCTCGTCCCCGGCGCGCCCGTCCGCTTCGAGCCCCTGCGTCCCCGCTCCGTCGCGGCTCGGCGCGACGCTGCACGGCCCGCGCCGGCGCCAGCACCGGCGCGGGTGCCCGCGCTCCGAGGCATCCGCATCGCCTCCCCGGGGGTGCAGGCGACGCTCCAGGACGGCGGCCGCCCGGGGCGCGCCGCCGCGGGCATCGGTGTCGCGGGTGCCGCCGACCCCGCGGCGTGGGCCCTGGGGAATCGGCTGCTCGGCAACGGCCGCGGCGCCGCGGCGATCGAGGTCGCCGTCGGCGGCTTCCGGGCCGTGGCCGAGCGCGACCTGTCGGTCGTGGTGACGGGGGCGTGGGCCCCGGTCGTGATCGGCGGGCGGGCGAGCGACCCCTATGTGGTCCATGCATGGCCCGCGGGCACGGAGCTGCGGCTCGACGGATTCCTCGGCGGCGCGCGTGCCTACCTCGCCGTCCGCGGCGGCTGGGACCTCGCCCCGGTCCTCGGCTCGCGTTCCACCGACACGCTCTCCGGGCTCGGTCCCGCTCCGTTGCAGGCGGGAGACGTCGTGCCGGTCGGTGACGACGTCGAGGCTCCGGTCCCCGCGCTGCCGCTGCACCCCTGGGGGCCGCCGCAGCTGGGAACGGAAGCCGCGCCCCTCGAGATCCCCTTCGTGCCGGGGCCGCGGGACGACTGGCTGTCGGCGTCGTCTCGCCGCCTCCTCGCCGAGGAGACCTGGGCCGTCTCGGCGGCGGCGGACCGCGTCGGCATCCGTCTCGACGGCCCGCACCTCGAGCGCGCGCGCCTCGATGAGCTCGCGAGCGAGGGCATGGTGCCGGGTGCGATCCAGGTGCCGCCTTCCGGACAGCCCGTCGTCTTCGGGGTGGACGCGCCCGTCACGGGCGGGTACCCCGTCGTGGGGGTGGTGTCGGCGACCGGTCGGAGTCGGCTGGCCCAGGCCCTCCCGGGTGCACGGGTGCGGCTTCGGCCCATCCCGGGTGGAGCCCGCACCGCCGACGATCGATGATCCGTCAAGGGGGAGAACTCCCCCTGTCAAGACCGCGTTCGTCCGGCCCGGTTCCCCTAGCGTCGACACCATGACTCGCACCAAGACCACCACGTCCGCCGCGCTGCTCGTCTCCGCGGCTCTCCTTCTCGCCGGCTGCGGCGGGCAGTCGGACGATACCGCCGCGTCGGGGGACGCCGGCTCGTCGTCCTCGTCCTCGCCCTCCGCATCCGCGCCCGCCGCGGACGCACCCGATGTCGAACCCGCGTCGGGTGAGTCGATCACCGGAACCGGCTACACCTTCTCGGTGCCCGAGGGGTGGGCGATCCCCGACCAGGAGCTGCCCGGGATGGACCAGGTCGACGTCTTCGTCGCCAACCTGACCGACGCCTCGGCCGACGGGTTCGCCGACAACGTCAACGTGGTGCTCTCGCCCGCGCCGCAGGCCATCTCGGCCGACGACATCGAGGAGTTCGGTGTTGCCGAACTCGAGGAGCAGGGCGGTGCGACGGACGTCGCCGTGCAGGAGCGCACCTCCATCGCCGGCGCCGAGTCCGCCCACATCACCGCCGCCGTCACGCAGCAGGGAGTGACGTACAACGTCGACCAGTTCTACCCCTCGAACGACGACCAGACCTACGTGGTGACCTTCTCGTTCAGCCCCGAGGTGACGGATGCCGACCGTGCCGCGGTCTACGACGCCGTCCTGGCCTCGTGGGCCTGGGCCTGACCTTCTCTTCCGCCGACGCGCCGCCCGCTCTCGCAGCGGGCGGCGCGTTCGTCGCTGTCAAGGGGAGTGCCCGGGCGTGGGATTCACCTAGCGTGTGACCCATGACGCGCTCCCGAGCCACTCCGATCGCCGCCGTCCTCGTCTCGGCGGCGCTGCTGCTCGCCGCGTGCGATGCCCGGCCGGGTGGCGGCGCGTCGGACGAGCCGGCCGGCAGCACCGCGCCGTCCGCGAGCCCCACCGCGCCCACCGGCAGCCCCTCGGCCGAAGCGGAGCCCGGTGAGACGATCGCGGGAACCGAGACGGTGACGGGGACCGGCTACAGCTTCACCGTCCCCGCCGGATGGACCGTTCCCGAGCAGGATCCCACCGGCGGCCAGGTCGACCTGTTCGTCACCGAGTCCTCGGATGCGCAGAGCCGGTACATCAGCGTCGTCGTCTCACCCGGCGTCATCACCCCCGAGGACGTCGAGGCCGACGGCGCCGCGAGCCTCGAGGCCGTCGGAGCCACCGACGTCGCGCTGGAGGATCGCGTCGACATCGCCGGCAGCGAATCGGCCCACCTCGTGGCGACCATCGCGCAGGACGGCGTGGAGACGCTGATCGACCAGTACTACGCGACGCGCGACGAGCGGACCTTCGTCATCACCTTCGCCTCGCCGGCCGAGACGGCGGAAACGGATCGCCGTATGCTGGCCGACACCGTGCTCTCGAGCTGGACCTGGAGCTGACCTTCCGAGCCGCGAGCGCGCTTTTATACCGCAGCATCCGGGGGTCGTCAAGGATCCCGCTGGACATGGCGCGTCGCGCCGCCTATAGTTGTTATTTGCGCTCCCTTCCCCTTGCCCTCATATGGTGGTCGGCTTGTGCTCTGCGCGATTCCGCCTGTTCGACGGCGTGAGACGCGAGAGCTCGGATCGGGAGCACTCCACCTGACGACAAGGAACCGGCCCCACCCGGGCCACGGAGGTAATCCCCTTGGCTGCTGCGAGCAACGCATCCACCACCACCCCCAAGAACGGCCGAGGCGCTTCCCGTCTCTCGTTCGCGAAGATCTCCGACAAGCTCACGGTCCCCGACCTGCTCGCGCTGCAGACGGAGTCCTTCGACTGGCTCGTCGGCAACGAGGCGTGGAAGACGCGCCTCGCCGAGGCGCAGGCCGCCGGCCGCACCGACATCGCCCTGCAGAGCGGCCTCGAGGAGATCTTCGAGGAGATCTCGCCCATCGAGGACCTCGGCGAGACGATGCAGCTGTCGTTCACCAACCCCTACCTCGAGCCCGAGAAGTACTCCATCGAGGAGTGCAAGGAGCGCGGCAAGACCTACGCGGCCCCGCTCTACGTCGAGGCCGAGTTCATGAACCACCTCACCGGTGAGATCAAGACCCAGACGGTCTTCATGGGCGACTTCCCGCTCCAGACCGGCAAGGGCACCTTCATCATCAACGGCACCGAGCGCGTCGTCGTGTCGCAGCTCGTGCGCTCGCCCGGTGTCTACTTCGACAAGACGCCCGACAAGACCTCCGACAAGGACATCGTCTCGGCCCGCGTCATCCCCTCGCGCGGTGCGTGGCTCGAGTTCGAGATCGACAAGCGCGACCAGGTCGGCGTCCGCATCGACCGCAAGCGCAAGCAGTCGGTCACCGTCTTCCTCAAGGCCCTCGGCCTGACCAGCGAAGACATCATGGCCGAGTTCGCCGGGTACGACTCGATCGAGGAGACCCTCGCGAAGGACACGATCCTCACCAAGGAGGACGCGCTCCGCGACATCTACCGCAAGCTGCGTCCGGGCGAGCAGGTCGCCGCCGAGGCCGCCCGTGCGCTGCTGGACAACTTCTACTTCAACGCCAAGCGCTACGACCTCGCCAAGGTCGGCCGCTACAAGATCAACCAGAAGCTGGGTCTCGACACCCCGATCGAGGAGTCGGTGCTCACCGTCGCCGACATCGTCGCGACCATCAAGTACCTGGTTCGTCTGCACCGCGGCGACGCGACGTTCGACGGCATCCGCGACGGCAAGCCCGCCGAGATCCGCCTCGACACCGACGACATCGACAACTTCGGCAACCGTCGTATCCGCGCCGTCGGCGAGCTCATCCAGAACCAGGTCCGCACCGGTCTGTCGCGCATGGAGCGCGTCGTCCGCGAGCGCATGACCACGCAGGACATCGAGGCGATCACGCCGCAGACCCTGATCAACGTGCGCCCCGTCGTCGCCGCGATCAAGGAGTTCTTCGGAACCTCGCAGCTGTCGCAGTTCATGGACCAGAACAACCCGCTCGCGGGTCTGACCCACAAGCGCCGCCTGTCGGCGCTCGGCCCCGGCGGTCTGTCGCGTGAGCGCGCCGGCGTCGAGGTCCGCGACGTCCACCCCTCGCACTACGGCCGCATGTGCCCGATCGAGACCCCCGAAGGCCCGAACATCGGTCTGATCGGCTCGCTCGCGTCGTTCGCCCGCATCAACGCCTTCGGCTTCATCGAGACCCCGTACCGCCGCGTCGTCGACGGCAAGGTCACCGATGAGATCGACTACCTCACCGCCAGCGAGGAGAACGACTACGTCGTCGCGCAGGCCGGTGTGGAGCTGAACAAGGACGGCTCGTTCGTGGCCGACCGCGTTCTCGCCCGTCGCGGCAAGGGCGGCGAGGTCGACCTCTTCCCCAACGATGAGATCGGCTACATGGACGTCTCGCCGCGCCAGATGGTGTCGGTGGCCACCTCGCTCATCCCGTTCCTCGAGCACGACGACGCGAACCGCGCCCTCATGGGTGCGAACATGCAGCGTCAGGCCGTGCCGCTGCTGCGCAGCGACTCGCCGCTGGTCGGAACCGGTATGGAGGGCTACGCCGCGATCGACGCCGGCGACGTCATCACCGCTCAGAAGGCCGGTGTCGTCTCCGAGGTCTCGGCCGACGTCGTCACCGTGCAGCTCGACGAGGGCGGCACGCAGGACTACTTCCTCCGCAAGTTCGACCGCTCGAACCAGGGCACGTCGTACAACCAGCGCGTCGTGGTCTCGGCCGGTGAGCGCGTCGAGGTCGGCGAGGTCATCGCCGACGGTCCCGCGACCGAGAACGGCGAGCTCGCGCTCGGCAAGAACCTCCTCGTCGCCTTCATGACGTGGGAGGGTCACAACTTCGAGGACGCGATCATCCTCAGCCAGGAGCTCGTGAAGAACGACACGCTCTCCTCGATCCACATCGAGGAGTACGAGGTCGACGCCCGCGACACCAAGCTCGGCAAGGAGGAGATCACCCGTGACCTCCCCAACGTCGCGCCCGACCTGCTGAAGGACCTCGACGAGCGTGGCATCATCCGCATCGGCGCCGAGGTCCGCCCCGGCGACATCCTCGTCGGCAAGGTCACGCCCAAGGGTGAGACCGAGCTGTCGGCCGAGGAGCGTCTGCTCCGCGCGATCTTCAACGAGAAGAGCCGCGAGGTGCGCGACACGTCGCTGAAGGTGCCCCACGGTGAGCAGGGAACCATCATCGCGGTCAAGGAGTTCAACGCCGAGGACGGCGACGACGAGCTCGGCTCGGGCGTCAACCGCCGCGTCGTGGTCTACATCGCCCAGAAGCGCAAGATCACCGAGGGCGACAAGCTCGCCGGCCGCCACGGCAACAAGGGTGTCATCGCGAAGATCCTCCCCGTCGAGGACATGCCCTTCCTCGCCGACGGCACGCCCGTCGACGTCGTGCTGAACCCGCTCGGCATCCCCGGTCGAATGAACTTCGGCCAGGTGCTCGAGCTGCACCTCGGATGGATCGCGGCGCAGGGCTGGAAGGTCGAGGGAACCCCCGAGTGGGCTGACCGCCTGCCCGAGGTCGCGCGCGAGGCCGCTCCCGGCACCAAGGTCGCGACGCCCGTGTTCGACGGCGCGTTCGAGTCCGAGATCGCCGGGCTCCTCGACTCGACGAACCTCACCCGCGACGGCGAGCGTCTCATCGACTCCTCGGGCAAGACGAAGCTGTTCGACGGCCGCTCCGGCGAGCCGTTCCCGGCTCCGATCTCGGTCGGCTACATGTACATCCTGAAGCTGCACCACCTCGTCGACGACAAGATCCACGCGCGCTCGACGGGCCCGTACTCGATGATCACCCAGCAGCCGCTCGGTGGTAAGGCGCAGTTCGGTGGCCAGCGCTTCGGTGAGATGGAGGTGTGGGCCCTCGAGGCCTACGGCGCCGCGTACGCGCTCCAGGAGCTCCTGACGATCAAGTCCGACGACATCGTCGGCCGCGTGAAGGTCTACGAGGCCATCGTCAAGGGCGAGAACATCCAGGAGCCCGGCATCCCCGAGTCGTTCAAGGTGCTCATGAAGGAGATGCAGTCGCTCTGCCTGAACGTCGAGGTCCTCTCGGCCGACGGCACCGAGGTCAACCTCCGCGACACCGACGATGAGGCCTTCCGCGCGGCGGAAGAGCTCGGCATCAACATCTCCAGCCGCTTCGAGTCCTCGTCGATCGACGAGATCTGATCCGGCCAGGCAACGAACAGAATTCCGACACAGGAGAATCAGTGCTCGAGTCACACACCTTCGATCAGCTTCGCATCGGCCTGGCCACTGCTGACGACATCCGTCGTTGGTCCTTCGGCGAGGTCAAGAAGCCCGAAACCATCAACTACCGCACGCTCAAGCCCGAGAAGGACGGCCTCTTCGGCGAGCAGATCTTCGGCCCCTCCCGCGACTGGGAGTGCGCCTGCGGAAAGTACAAGCGCGTCCGCTTCAAGGGCATCGTCTGCGAGCGCTGCGGCGTCGAGGTCACCAAGTCCTCGGTCCGTCGCGAGCGCATGGGCCACATCGAGCTCGCCGCTCCCGTGACCCACATCTGGTACTTCAAGGGCGTGCCCTCGCGCCTCGGGTACCTGCTCGACATGGCGCCGAAGGACCTCGAGAAGGTCATCTACTTCGCCGCGTACATGGTGATCTCGGTCGATGAGGATGCGCGTCACCGCGACCTCCCCACGCACGAGAACAACCTGCGCCTCGAGATCAAGAACCTCGGCGACCGCCGCGACGCCCGCGTGGCGACGCGTCTGGCCAAGCTGGAGGAGGAGCTCGCGACCCTCGAGGCCGACGGTGCCAAGGCCGACCAGAAGAAGAAGGCCAAGGACTCCGCCGAGAAGGACATGTCGACGGTTCGCAAGAACTTCGACGAGCAGATCTCGCGCCTCGAGCGGGTGTGGGAGGAGTTCCGCTCCCTCGAGGTCGGCCAGCTCAAGCAGGAGGACGACGTCTTCCACGAGCTGCAGGACCGGTTCGGTCAGTACTTCGAGGCCTACATGGGCGCCGAAGGCATCCAGCGCCGCCTGGCCGCGTTCGACCTGGCAGCCGAGGCCGACTCGCTGCACCTGCAGATCTCCGAGGGCAAGGGCCAGCGCAAGATCCGTGCGATCAAGCGCCTGAAGGTCGTCAACTCGTTCCTGCAGACCGGCATGTCGCCGGCCGCGATGGTGCTCGACGTCGTCCCGGTGATCCCGCCGGAGCTGCGTCCGATGGTCCAGCTCGACGGTGGCCGCTTCGCGACCTCCGACCTCAACGACCTCTACCGTCGTGTGATCAACCGCAACAACCGTCTGCGTCGTCTGATCGACCTCGGGGCTCCCGAGATCATCGTCAACAACGAGAAGCGGATGCTGCAGGAGGCCGTCGACGCGCTGTTCGACAACGGTCGTCGCGGTCGTCCGGTCACCGGCACCGGCAACCGTGCGCTGAAGTCGCTGTCCGACATGCTCAAGGGCAAGCAGGGACGTTTCCGTCAGAACCTGCTCGGAAAGCGCGTCGACTACTCGGGTCGTTCGGTCATCATCGTCGGACCCCAGCTGAAGCTGCACCAGTGCGGTCTGCCCAAGCAGATGGCGCTCGAGCTGTTCAAGCCGTTCGTCATCAAGCGCCTGATCGACCTCGGTCACTCGCAGAACATCAAGGCGGCCAAGCGCGCCGTCGAGCGCACGCGTCCCGAGGTCTGGGACGTGCTCGAGGAGATCATCCGCGAGCGGCCCGTGCTGCTCAACCGTGCACCCACCCTGCACCGCCTGGGCATCCAGGCCTTCGAGCCCCAGCTCGTCGAGGGCAAGGCGATCCAGCTGCACCCGCTCGTCTGCGCGGCGTTCAACGCCGACTTCGACGGTGACCAGATGGCCGTCCACCTGCCGCTCTCGGTCGAGGCGCAGGCCGAGGCCCGCATCCTGATGCTCGCGTCGAACAACATCCTCAAGCCCTCGGACGGCCGTCCGGTCACCCTGCCCTCGCAGGACATGATCATCGGTCTGCACCACCTGACCACGGTCATCGAGGGTGCCGCGGGCGAGGGGCGCGTGTTCGGCTCGGTCGGCGAGGCGATCCTGGCCAAGGACGAGGGCACCCTCGACCTGCAGGCCAAGGTCCGCATCCGCATCCCGGGTCTCGCGTTCCTCGAGGGCGACGCCCCCGAGGGCTACGAGCGCCACGGTCTGGTCGACGCCTCGCTCGGACAGGCGATCTTCAACGACACCCTGCCCAAGGGGTACCCGTTCGTCCGCGAGCAGGCCGACAAGGGCAAGCTGTCGCAGATCGTCAACAAGCTGGCCGAGGAGTACCCCAAGACCGAGGTCGCGGCATCCCTCGACCGGATCAAGGACGCCGGCTTCCACTGGGCGACCCGTTCGGGCGTCACCGTGGCGCTCAGCGACGTCCTGACGCCGCCGAACAAGGCCGAGATCATCTCGAAGTACGAGAAGCTCGCGTCGAAGGTCCAGGGCCAGTTCGAGAAGGGTCTCGTGACCGACGCCGAGCGTCGTCAGGAGCAGATCAAGATCTGGACCGAGGCCACCGACGAGGTGCAGGCCGCCATGAAGGCGAACTTCCCCGCCGAGAACACCATCAACCGCATGGTCTCGTCGGGCGCCCGTGGTAACTGGCTGCAGATCCGTAACATCGCCGGTATCCGAGGCCTGGTTAACAACACCAAGGGTGAGATCATGCCGCGTCCGATCATCTCCTCGTACCGCGAGGGGCTGTCGGTGGCGGAGTACTTCACCGCGACGCACGGTGCCCGTAAGGGTCTGGCCGACACCGCGCTGCGTACCGCCGACTCGGGTTACCTGACCCGTCGTCTGGTGGACGTCTCGCAGGACGTCATCATCCGCGAAGAGGACTGCGGCACGTCGAAGGGCCTCGAGCTCCCGATCGCCGCAGCCGGCGCCGATGGTGTCCTCATCAAGGACGCCAACGTCGAGAACTCGGTGTTCGCCCGTACGCTCGCCGCCGACGCCGTCTCGCCCTCGGGCGAGGTGCTGGCCGAGGCCGGCGACGACGTGGGCGACGTGCTCATCAACAAGCTCGTCGAGGGCGGGGTGACCTCCATCAAGGTCCGCTCGGTCCTGACCTGCGACTCGGCCGTCGGTGTCTGCGCGAAGTGCTACGGCCGTTCGCTCGCCACCGGCAAGATCGTCGACATCGGCGAGGCGGTCGGCATCATCGCCGCCCAGTCGATCGGTGAGCCCGGTACCCAGCTGACGATGCGTACCTTCCACACCGGTGGTTCGGCATCGGCCGACGACATCACGCAGGGTCTGCCCCGCGTGCAGGAGCTCTTCGAGGCCCGCACCCCCAAGGGTGCGTCCCCGATCTCCGAGGTCACCGGCCGCGTGACGATCGACGAGACCGAGAAGTCGAAGAAGATCATCATCACGCCCGACAACGGCGACGAGCCCGTGGTCTACCCCGTGCTCAAGCGTGCGACCCTCCTCGTCGAGGACGGGCAGCACGTCGAGGTCGGCGACCCGCTGCAGGTCGGCACGCTGGACCCGAAGGACATCATGCGCGTGCAGGGTGCCCGCGAGGTGCAGAAGTACCTCGTCGGCGGCGTGCAGGGCGTCTACCGTTCGCAGGGTGTGCCGATCCACGACAAGCACATCGAGGTCATCGTCCGGCAGATGCTGCGGAAGGTCACCGTGGTCGACCACGCCGACACGACGCTGCTTCCGGGTGAGCTGGTGGACTTCAAGAAGTACCAGCAGATCAACCGCGAGGCCGTGGCCGAGGGCAAGCGCCCCGCGTCGGGTCGTCCCGAGCTGATGGGTATCACGAAGGCGTCGCTCGCGACCGAGTCGTGGCTGTCGGCGGCATCGTTCCAGGAGACCACCCGCGTCCTGACGCAGGCGGCCATGGAGGGCAAGAGCGACCCGCTCGTCGGCCTCAAGGAGAACGTCATCATCGGAAAGCTCATCCCCGCCGGAACGGGCCTTGCGAAGTACCGCAATGTGGCCGTCGAGGCGACGGAGGAGGCGAAGAGCGAGCGGTACCCCAACCGCATCTTCGCGTCGGACGGCGCGTACAGCGACGCCGACCTGAGCTACGTCGACTTCGACAGCTTCTCCACCGACGGCGACTTCACCAGCTACAACTGATCGATCGCTGATCCTGCGAAGGGCCCCGGGCATGTCCCGGGGCCCTTCGTCGTGTCGGTCGGCGGCAGGCGGAGCGGCCCGATTACCGTGGAGGCGTGGCACGCATCGGGGGTCGGAACGTCGTCTTCGCCTGGATCGTCGGCGTGATCTGCGCCGGCGTCATCGGCGCGCTCCTGGTCCTGACGGTGCCGCTCGTCACGACCGGCATGGGCCTCATCGGGGGTGGCGCCGCCGCAGGTGGTCAGGCCGCCGCCGACGATGGCCCGCAGCAGTGCCGCGACCTGTACCCGGAGGCCCTCTGGGTGTCGATGCAGTACACGCCGGGTGCGGAGCTCGCCCAGACCGACGACGCGCCCGTCTCCACGGCGTCCGCGCTCGTGGAGGCCCTCGCGCCCGAGGTGCGATTCACGTGCGTCTGGACCGCCGACGCCGGGTCGATCTCGACGACCGTGGCCGCGGTGGGAACGGATGCCGGCTCGATCGCGGCATCCGCTCTGCCCGCTCAAGGCTTCTCGTGCTCCGAACGGGAGGCGCGAACGCTGTGCTCGCGATCGGAGGGCGATCTCATCGAGACCATCGAGGCCGCGAACGGGCTCTGGGTGTCGACGTCGCAGACCGGGTGGTTCCCCGAGCAGTACGCCAGCCGCGTCGGGAACGCGGTCTTCGCGCCCCGCTGAGCGGACGGGTCCGAGCGCTCGTCAGGGGGTGGGCGTGGCGGGGGCGACGGGCCAGAGCGACGCGATGATCCCCGTCGTGTATCCCTCGGGCGCGAGGTGCGAGAACTGCGTGTCGATCAGCACGCCGTCGCGGAAGAACAGCGTGCGACCGTCGGTGACGGGATAGCGAGCGTTCTGCCAGGTCTTCTCGCAGCGCACGCCGCCGGCGGGCTCGTAGCAGGTGAACCCGATGCCGGTGAGCTCGTTGAGGAAGTCGACGACGGGATTCTGCGACCCGTAGGAGATCGTCGTCACGATCTTGGCCGTGTCGGCACCGGGATCCGCCCAGACGCAGCGCAGCGACCCGTCCGGAAGGACTCCGCTCTCACCGAATGCGGGGTCGTTCAGGGGCACCGAGGTCAGGGCTGCGCGCGCGGGAGCGCCGAGGATGCCGGCGCAGTCGCGGGGGAGCACGGTCGTCGAGACGACGGACCCGGATGCCGCCGGGGGCGGGCCGCCCGCTTCGGCCGAGGTCGTCGCGGCGGGGCTCGGGGCGGCGGTTCCGGTCGCCGTGGTCGCGGCGGGCGCGGGCGCGGCGGTGCCGGGCTCGGGGGCGCAGCCCGCGAGCAGCACGGCCGCGAGGAGCAGGGCCGCGGGCGCGAGGCGGGGGAGGGCGCGCGAGGTCATGGCACGACGATACGTGCGCCCGCGGAGTCCGGTGCGCAGACACGTCGGCACGCCTGCGCGGCCCGCTCGCATCGCCGGGATATCCTCGCCTCTGCGGCGGCATCGGCCACCGCGTGAGGAGCACATCGCATGAGCGACCCCAAGTACGGCGAGCCGGTCGAAGAGCCGAAGCCGGTGGACGACGTTGTCGGCAGCGCGCGCGCCGGGCTCGCCGACGCCGAGGCGTCGCGCGATGCGGTCTCGGCCGACGACTGGGATGCCGCGTACTCCGGCTCCGGCGCCCTGCCCGAGCGCTCCGCGAGCGTCGAGTCCTCCTCCGACCGACCCGTCACCGATGACGCGACCTCCGACGCCGATGCGGCGCGGATCGATGCGGCGTCGTCCCGCGACGAGCGCACCGAGACCGTGGGCCAGACCGCGACCTCCGACGCGTGGAACACCCCGAGCGAGTGGGACACCCCGCGGGACGCGGACGGAGCGGCGGCATCCGGCGACCGCGGCGCGGCGAACGGCACCGCCGGTACCGCCACGGCAGCCGGCGGCGCCGCTGCTGCCACCACCGCGAGCGGAGCCGCCGCGAGCGACACGGCCACGCGCGCCTACAGCGCCGACGACCACGCCGACCGTACGAGCGGTGTGAGCGCGAGCGAGCCGGTCCGAGACACCACCGCGGCATCCACGCCGGCTCCCCAGCCGATCTTCGTACAGGCTCCCGAGGCCCCCACCCCGCGCGGCAACCGCGGCGCCGCCGGTGCGATCGGGCTGCTGGCCGCCATCGCCTTCGCCCTGATCTACCTCGGTGCCGCTCTGGGCATCGACGCGCTCCGGGGCGAGGTCACCACGGCCAACATCGGCGAGCAGGCCCTCGCTGCAGCGACCTCCTGGTGGCTCTGGGTGCCGGTCGCGGTCTTCTTCGTCGCGTTCTGGATCCTCGGCGCCTTCATCAACCGCGGCCGCTGGGGCCTGTGGGTGCTCCTCGGGCTCCTCGTGGGCTTCGCCTCCTACGCGGGCCACATCCTCGGCCAGTTGTTCCAGGCCCCGTTCTGGTCCATCGCTCCCAGCCAGGCGTTGACGATCGTCGGCGAGCAGGCGTTCGCGCCGCTCGCTCTCGTGGCCCTCGTCGCGGGCCGCGAACTGACCATCTGGTTCGGTGCGTGGGTCGCCGCCCGCGGCCGCCGGGTCACCGAGCTCAACGCCGAGGCGCAGCGCGAGTACGAGCGCACCCTCGAGGCGGGGCCCCAGCTGCACCGCTACTGATGTCGACCGCATCCGGCGGAATGCGCCCCGGGCTCGCCACCGCTTTCGCGGTCGTGGGCTTCGGGGCGCTCGCCATCTGCGGCCTCGGTGTGCTGAGCCTGGTGACGGGTGAGGACGTCATCGCCGTCCGCGGGCTCGGGGCGCTCCCCGGCGCCCTCGGGTTCGGGGCTGCGGTCGTCGCGTTGGCCGCGGTCCTCGCGACCGCACTGCGCGGGCCGCATCCGTCGTACGCCATCTCCGCGCTGACGGGCGTCGTCGCCCTGCTCGCCTACCTCGCCGGGCTCGTCGTGACCGCTCTGGCCGTCGGCGTCGATCCGGCTCGTGCGGTGGCCGCGGCGGGGGGATTCGCGGTGTCGTGGTTCGCCGTCATCCTCGTCGTCTCCGCCGCCGCTTCCGGGTGGATCGCGGTGGCGCTCGTGCGCACGCATGCGCACCCGCCGCGGTGGGCGTGGGAACGCGACGAGGAAGAATGACGCGAAATCCCGTCGCCACCGGCCCGGATCAGCGACAATAGCCCCGTGGAGCGGTCGCTCGAGACCCAGGTCAGCCAGGCGGTGGATGCCTGGCTGCGCTGGCTGCCGCGCTGGCAGCCTGCGACGCATCGCGGCCGCGTGGCTCCGTGCCGGCGGTGCTTCGGCTCGCCGGTGCTCTCGGCGGTCGGTCTCGGGGCGGACGTGCCGCACGGTGTGCAGCACGGCCTGTCCACCCGGATGAAGACGATCATCGACGCCGCCGTCGCCGAGTACACCGCGCGGAACCTCCCGATGCTGCAGGCCGAGCTCGACCAGCAGGCCGCGCGCAACCGGGCACGCAGCTATCGGCCGTCGGAGGGCCTCGAACCCGAGTTCGAGGGGCTTCCGCTCGACCCGGAACCGGTGGCGGGGGCGCCTTTCCTCTTCACGATCTCCGGCCTGGCGGAGGAATCCGACGAGGCCGTGCCCGAGCTTCCCCCGCTCAGCGGCGAAGCCAAAGCCGCCTTGCGTCAGGAGGTCGGACTGGCCGACGACTACGCCAACATGATCGGGCGGGAGGTGTGCGCCGTGCTGCTGCACCATCGCCTCCGCGTCCAGGCGGCGATCGCGCAACACGTCGAACCGCAGATCGAGGCGATGCTCGCCGAACTCACCCGGTCGTTGGACGCGCCGTTCGAACCGGGCGCCGACCGGGGGCGCGAGTCGTGAGAGCGGTGGGTGCGCAGCGCGGGCCCTATCGTGGGATGCGATGACCTCCACCGGCAACGAATCGCTCCTCATCCTCCTCGTCGTGCTCTCGACGGTGCTGGGTGCGGTCCTCTACGTCTGGACGGCGCTGGCGCTGGCCGGCCTGTTCCGCAAGACCGGCGAGGACGCATGGCAGGGCTGGGTGCCGCTGCTGAACATCGCCGTCGTGCTGCGCATCGCGGGTCTGAGTCCGTGGCTCGTGCTGGTCGGGTTGGTGCCCGTGATCGGGTGGGTCGCGCTGTACGTGCTGATCGTCGTGTCCGCGCACCGCATCGGCCGCGGATTCGGCGCCGGGGCCGGGATGACGGTGCTCGCCGCCCTGCTGTTCGTCGTCTGGGCCAGCATCCTCGGCCTCGGCCCCGCCCGCTGGCGGGGGGAGCGAGCCGAGGTCGCGCCGCCCCCGTGGGTCTTCACGCCGCCCCTTTCCGAGGCCGATGAGGCCGAGGACGACCGAGGGTCCGCCGCACGTCGCGCGGAGCCGGTCGCTCCGCCGACGCTGGCGAGCCCGACCCTCTCGGTGCGCCATTTCTCGCCCGCGCCGCTGGCCGCCAGCGGAGAGTCGGACGAGTCCGCGCCCGAGCGCGAGCAGACGCCCGCCGACCTGCAGCCCTCACCCTGGGCGCCGCCGCCGCCGTTCGCCCCCGCCGTCGACGTTCCGGCTGAACCGGCTGTGCCGGCTGAGCGCGTCGTCCCGGCTGAACCCGCCGCCGCTCCCGCCCCCGCCCCGGCATCCGTCACGCTGGACGCCGCGGGTCGCGCCGACGCCTCGCCCTCAGACGCATCCGCCGCCGCCCCGTCCGCAGACGCATCCGCCGCCGCATCCTCCGCCGCTGTCGAACCGGTCGCTCCGCAGCCGGATGCTCGCCCCGCCTTCTCGCAACCGGCGCCCCGCGATACGGCGGCCCCCATCCTGCGCGAGCCGGCAGCGGCAGCGAGCCGTCCGGGCGATAGCCCCGCGCCCGACGTGGCCGATGCCGCCGACGGTGACGACACCGACGACGACGGTTCCGACGACGCCCGTTGGCCCTCCGAGATCGACGACGTGTCGGCCATCTCGCCGTCGCCCTTCCCGTCTCGGGCCGCGTCCGACCGCCCCGGAGTCGTCCCCTCGTTCGCCGACCCCGACGCGGCGGCGGAGTTCGGGGCCGGACGCCGCACGTGGGATGCCGTGCCGGCCACACCGATCGCCCGCCGGGCGTTCGCGCGCACGCCCGAGGAGTTCCCCGAGCTCTCCGACGAGGTCTCGGCGGTGATCGGCGCGCCGGCGGCTGGAGCTCCGCGCACCGCGGAGGCGGCGGTGCCGGCCCAGCTCCGCCGCGCAGAGACGGCCGACGACGCCGAGGTCGACCACACCGTCGTGGTGGCTCGGCGCCGGGTGTACTGGCAGCTGGTCCTGCCCGACGGCGAGATCGCACCCCTCACGAGCGACGTCGCGATCGTTGGACGCCAGCCCGCGCCGGATGCCGCTTATCCCCGCGCGCAGCTCGTCGCGATCGAGGACCGCACCCGCACCGTCTCCAAGACGCACGCCCGGCTCGAGCTGAGGTCGGGCCTGTGGCACATCACCGACCTCCACTCCACCAACGGCGTCGTGCTGACCAACTTCCTCGGAACCGAGATCGAGCTGGAGCCGGGATCGGACGCGCCTGCGGGCGAGCGGTTCCTGCTCGGCGACGCCGAACTGCGCATCGAACGCCCCGGCGCCTGACGCCGATACCACCGGTATCGATCGGCGTTTGCCCGCCTCGCCGTGGGGGCGTATCATTGGTCGGGTGTGCGCTCGTGCGCGCCCTGCGTCGTGCCTCGGTCGATCAGGTCGAGACGGAGCACGCGAATCGGGATCGTTCTGCGAACAGGACGCCCCCACGGCATATCCACCCCTCGAAAACGCGGCATTCGTGACGCGCCGGTGGATCTGTGGTGAAACCACGACGCTGTCACCGTGCAGCACAACAAGGAGAGAACGTGCCAACCATTCAGCAGTTGGTTCGCAAGGGTCGCTCGCCGAAGGTCTCCAAGACCAAGGCCCCCGCCCTGAAGTCGAACCCCCAGCAGGCGGGTGTCTGCACCCGCGTGTACACCACGACGCCCAAGAAGCCGAACTCGGCCATGCGCAAGGTCGCACGTGTCAAGCTCCGCAACGGCACCGAGGTCACCGCCTACATCCCCGGCGAGGGCCACAACCTGCAGGAGCACTCGCTCGTGCTCGTCCGCGGCGGTCGTGTGAAGGACCTCCCCGGTGTCCGCTACAAGATCGTCCGCGGTGCGCTCGACACCCAGGCCGTCAAGAACCGTAAGCAGGCTCGCAGCCGCTACGGCGCAAAGAAGGGTTGAGTTAGATGCCTCGTAAGGGACCCGCACCCCGCCGCGTCGTCGTCAACGACCCGGTCTACGGTGCTCCGATCGTCACGCAGCTCGTCAACAAGATCCTCGTCGACGGCAAGAAGTCGATCGCCGAGTCGATCGTCTACACCGCTCTCAAGGGTGTCGAGGCCAAGAACGGCCAGGATGCCGTCGCGACGCTGAAGAAGGCGCTCGACAACGTCCGCCCGACCCTCGAGGTCAAGAGCCGCCGCGTCGGTGGCTCGACCTACCAGGTGCCCGTCGAGGTCAAGCCGCACCGCGCGAACACCCTCGCGCTGCGCTGGCTCGTCTCCTACGCGAAGGGCCGTCGTGAGAAGACGATGACCGAGCGTCTGCAGAACGAGATCCTCGACGCCTCGAACGGCCTGGGTGCCGCGGTCAAGCGCCGCGAAGACACCCACAAGATGGCCGAGTCGAACCGCGCCTTCGCGCACTACCGCTGGTAAACAGCTTCTCGGCGCCGGCCGGGGGAACCCTCCCGGCCGGCGCTCCCCACCGAACGTAAGGAACAGCCCGTGGCACAAGAAGTGCTCACCGACCTCAACAAGGTCCGCAACATCGGCATCATGGCGCACATCGATGCCGGCAAGACGACGACGACCGAGCGCATCCTGTTCTACACGGGCGTCAACCACAAGCTCGGCGAGACGCACGACGGCGCCTCGACCACCGACTGGATGGAGCAGGAGAAGGAGCGCGGCATCACGATCACGTCTGCCGCCGTGACCTGCTTCTGGAACAAGAACCAGATCAACATCATCGACACCCCGGGTCACGTCGACTTCACGGTCGAGGTCGAGCGCTCGCTCCGCGTCCTCGACGGCGCCGTTGCGGTCTTCGACGGCAAGGAGGGCGTCGAGCCCCAGTCCGAGACCGTCTGGCGTCAGGCCGACAAGTACGACGTCCCGCGCATCTGCTTCGTCAACAAGATGGACAAGCTGGGCGCCGACTTCTACTTCACCGTCGACACCATCGTCAGCCGCCTGGGTGCCAAGCCGCTCGTGCTGCAGCTTCCGATCGGCGCCGAGAACGACTTCGTGGGCGTCATCGACCTCGTCGAGATGCGCGCGCTGGTCTGGCCCGGCGACGCCAAGGGTGACGTGACCATGGGCGCGAAGTACGAGATCCAGGAGATCCCGGCCGACCTCGCCGACAAGGCTGCCGAGTACCGCCAGCGCCTGCTCGAGGCCGTCGCCGAGTCCGACGACGCGCTGCTCGAGAAGTTCTTCGGTGGCGAAGACCTCACCGTCGCCGAGATCAAGGGCGCGATCCGCAAGCTCACCGTCGCCGGCGAGCTGTACCCCGTGCTCTGCGGCTCGGCTTTCAAGAACCGCGGTGTGCAGCCGATGCTCGACGCGGTCGTCGACTTCCTCCCCTCGCCCCTCGACGTGCCCGCCATCGAGGCGCACGACCCGAAGGACGAAGAGAAGATCATCGAGCGTCACCCCGACGCCAACGACCCGTTCGCCGCTCTGGCGTTCAAGGTCGCCGTGCACCCGTTCTTCGGTCGCCTCACCTATGTCCGCGTGTACTCGGGTCACCTCGACTCGGGCGCGCAGGTCGTCAACTCGACCAAGGGCAAGAAGGAGCGCATCGGAAAGATCTTCCAGATGCACGCCAACAAGGAGAACCCGGTCGACTCGCTCACCGCGGGCAACATCTACGCCGTCATCGGCCTGAAGGACACCACCACCGGTGACACCCTCGCCGACCCGGCCGAGCCCGTCGTCCTCGAGTCGATGACGTTCCCCGAGCCCGTCATCGAGGTCGCGATCGAGCCGAAGACCAAGGCCGACCAGGAGAAGCTGGGTGTCGCCATCCAGAAGCTCGCCGAAGAGGACCCGACGTTCCGCACCGAGCTCAACCCCGAGACGGGTCAGACCGTCATCAAGGGCATGGGCGAGCTGCACCTCGACATCCTCGTCGACCGCATGAAGCGCGAGTTCCGCGTCGAGGCGAACGTCGGCAAGCCGCAGGTCGCGTACCGCGAGACGATCAAGAAGGCCGTCGAGCGTCACGACTACACCCACAAGAAGCAGACCGGTGGTTCGGGTCAGTTCGCGAAGATCCAGTTCGCGATCGAGCCGCTCGAGGTCACGGCCGACAAGACGTACGAGTTCGAGAACAAGGTCACCGGTGGCCGCATCCCGCGCGAGTACATCGAGCCGACCAACCAGGGCTTCCAGGACGCGATGAACGTCGGTGTGCTCGCCGGCTACCCCATCGTGGGTGTCAAGGCGATCCTGCTCGACGGTGCGTCGCACGACGTCGACTCGTCCGAGATGGCGTTCAAGATCGCCGGCTCGATGGGCTTCAAGGAGGCGCTGCGCAAGGCGGCTCCCGTCATCCTCGAGCCCCTCATGGCCGTCGAGGTGCGCACGCCCGAGGAGTACATGGGCGACGTCATCGGCGACCTGAACTCGCGCCGTGGCCAGATCCAGTCGATGGAGGACGGCTCGGGCATCAAGATCGTCCGCGCCCTCGTGCCCCTGTCGGAGATGTTCGGCTACATCGGTGACCTGCGCTCGAAGACCTCGGGTCGTGCGGTCTACTCGATGGAGTTCGACAGCTACTCCGAGGTCCCCCGCGCGGTGGCCGACGAGATCGTCCAGAAGAACAAGGGCGAATAAGCCCTCGGGATGCCGGGGGCCCATGCTCCCGGCATCCACTCAAACTGAATATCGACCTCTCTACTAGAGTGAGAACATCCCCGTAGAGAACCGGTCGCAATCCAGCGCCCGGAGATCTACAACGACAGTCCTGAGGAGGACCCAGTGGCTAAGGCCAAGTTCGAGCGGACCAAGCCGCACGTCAACATCGGAACCATCGGTCACGTCGACCACGGCAAGACGACGCTCACCGCGGCGATCTCGAAGGTGCTCGCCGACAAGTACCCGTCGGCCACCAACGTGCAGCGTGACTTCGCGTCGATCGACTCGGCGCCCGAAGAGCGTCAGCGTGGTATCACGATCAACATCTCGCACGTCGAGTACGAGACCCCGAAGCGTCACTACGCTCACGTCGACGCCCCGGGTCACGCTGACTACATCAAGAACATGATCACCGGTGCTGCTCAGATGGACGGCGCCATCCTCGTGGTCGCCGCCACCGACGGCCCGATGGCTCAGACCCGCGAGCACGTCCTGCTCGCCAAGCAGGTCGGCGTCCCCTACCTGCTGGTCGCGCTGAACAAGTCCGACATGGTCGACGACGAGGAGATCCTGGAGCTCGTCGAGCTCGAGGTTCGCGAGCTGCTGTCGTCGCAGGACTTCGATGGTGACAACGCCCCCGTCGTCCGCGTCTCGGGCCTGAAGGCTCTCGAGGGCGACGAGCAGTGGGTCAACGCCATCGTCGAGCTCATGGACGCCGTCGACGAGTCGATCCCCGACCCGGTGCGTGACAAGGACAAGCCGTTCCTCATGCCCGTCGAGGATGTCTTCACGATCACCGGTCGTGGAACCGTCGTCACCGGTCGCGCCGAGCGTGGCACCCTCGCCATCAACTCCGAGGTCGAGATCGTCGGCATCCGCCCGACGCAGAAGACCACGGTCACGGGCATCGAGATGTTCCACAAGCAGCTCGACGAGGCCTGGGCCGGCGAGAACTGTGGTCTGCTCCTCCGCGGCACCAAGCGTGACGACGTCGAGCGTGGCCAGGTCGTCGTGAAGCCGGGTTCGGTTACGCCGCACACCAACTTCGAGGGCACTGCCTACATCCTCTCGAAGGAGGAGGGTGGCCGTCACAACCCCTTCTACACGAACTACCGCCCGCAGTTCTACTTCCGCACCACGGACGTCACCGGCGTCATCTCGCTGCCCGAGGGCACCGAGATGGTCATGCCCGGTGACACCACCGACATGTCGGTCGAGCTCATCCAGCCGATCGCCATGGAAGAGGGCCTCGGCTTCGCGATCCGTGAGGGTGGCCGCACCGTCGGCGCCGGCACGGTGACCAAGATCGTCAAGTAAGTCTTTCGACTTCCTTCGCGAAACCCCTCGGATCTTCGGATCCGGGGGGTTTCGTCGTTCCGCAAGCTGTTGACGCGGGCCCGGCGGGCGCGCTGTCATGGCTTCAACCGTTCGACGAAAGGACCGTGCCATGGGCGTGGACGACATCATCAACAAGGGCAAGCAGATGTTCGATCAGAACCGCGACAAGATCGAGGAGGCCCTCAAGAGCGAGAAGGCCGAGGACGTCAGCGACAAGTTCCTGCAGGGCGCGGCCGACGCGGTGAAGAAGGTCGTTCCCGAACAGCACCACGCGAAGGTCGACGACGTCCGCGAGAACGTCGACAAGAACATCGGCAACCAGTAGGCCCACGCGCCGAGAACGCACCGTCGCCGCGAGGTCGCACCGTAGATGGTGTGCGCTCGCACCGACGGTGCGTTCTCGCGTTTCCGTGGGGGATTCCTCCCCAGGGGCGCGGCGCGCGGGATGCTGCACCGGGAGAGGGGTGCGGGGAAGTGCCGGGGCGGTAGGAGCGGCACCGTGGGGGAGTGACCGAGCGCGACGACCTGATCCTCCGGCGTGATGCGCACCGTCGCGGCGAGATGTCCGCTCTCGACCGGTCCGTCGATGCCGGAGAGCTCGTGCGCGTGCGCCGGGGCGTCTACATCGCGGCAACCCGATGGGTAGCTGCGCGTCCGGAGGAGCGGATGCGGCTTCGCGCGCACGCCCTCGCCGCCGTCGCCACGCGCGAGCCGGTCTTCTCGCACGCGACGGCCGCTGCGCTGCACGGGATTCCGATGCACCGCGGTGACGATGCCCGTGTGCACACTCTCGAGCTCGGGGCTGCGCCCGCCCCGAGTCGCAGCGACGTCGTGCGCCATCGGCACGAGGTCGCTGACGCGGATGTCGCCCGCGTCGGGTCGCTCCGCGTCACGAGCCTCGCCCGCACGCTTTTCGACGTGCTGTGCGCGGAGACGGCCGAGACCGCGACCGCCGCGATGGATGCCGCGCTGCGAGCGGCGGCGTGGCACGAGCGGGACGGGTACGACGAGCGCGCCGCCACCGTGCTGCTCAACGACGTCCGCGCGCGTGTCGACGATGCACCCGGCGCCCGCGGCATCCGGCGCGCGCGCTTCGTGGTCTCGATCGCCGACGGCCGCTCGCAGCTGCCGGGCGAGAGTATCAGCCGGCTGTGGATGCAGCAGCTCGGCGCCGCGGAACCGACGCTCCAGCATCCCATCGCGCTCGGCGACGGGCGGTGGGCGTTCCTCGACTTCGCCTGGCCCCCGCTGCGGAAGTTCGGCGAGTTCGACGGCGACGGCAAGTACCTCGATCCCGCGCTCACCGCAGGTCGCTCGCCCCGTGACGTGCTGCGCGCGCAGCGCGAGCGCGAGAGCCGCATCGTCGCCGCGACCGGCTGGACCCCGATCCGGTGGGGGTGGGAGCGCCTCGGCTCGCGCCCCGCGTTCGCCGCATTCCTCCGCTCCCACGGCCTCCTGCGCTGATACGCGCAGCATCGCCGAGCGCGCACCGTCGTCGCGAGGGTGCACCATAGAAGGTGCGTGTTCGCGCGGACGGTGCGCTCTCGGCGCTCGCGCGGGGAGGCCTCACGGCCGCCGTGCGACGCGGAACGGATATCGCGACACGCCCGGGTTTGCGACACGCCCGGGCGGCACGTAGACTATCCAGGTTCCACATTCCGATGGGTGCGCAGCATCCCGGATCACTGTCACGACAGTGCATAGGCGGCGCGAAGCGCAGAGTCCTAGGCCACGGGCAGATGAACATCGAACCCCACACCGACCTGGAGACAGGATGCGCGCGTGCGCGCAGGGTGTGGAACCGCAGGGCGACCCGCGGGTTTGACATCAGAACAGTGGTGCAGCATCACCGCCCCGGCGGTGAGAAGTGCCCGGCGCAGACCGCGCCACCGGGCGTCCAATGCGCTCGCGACCAGCGAGACGTAAGACGCGATAAAGAGAGTGAGCAGACAAATGGCGGGACAGAAGATCCGCATTCGCCTGAAGTCGTACGACCACGAGGTCATCGACACCTCGGCACGCAAGATCGTCGACACCGTGACCCGTGCGGGCGCGACTGTCGTCGGACCCGTGCCGCTGCCGACCGAGAAGAACGTCGTGTGCGTCATCCGGTCGCCCCACAAGTACAAGGACAGCCGCGAGCACTTCGAGATGCGCACCCACAAGCGTCTGATCGACATCGTCGACCCGACGCCGAAGGCTGTCGACTCGCTCATGCGTCTCGACCTTCCGGCCGACGTCAACATCGAGATCAAGCTCTGAGGTTCGACATGGCTGACATCAACTCCAAGGTTTCCAAGGGTCTCCTCGGCACCAAGCTCGGCATGACCCAGGTCTGGAACGAGCAGGGCAAGCTCGTCCCCGTCACGGTCATCGAGATCGCGCCGAACGTGGTCACCCAGCTGCGCACGCCCGAGAAGGACGGCTACTCGGCCGTTCAGATCGCTGCCGGCCAGATCGACCCCCGCAAGGTCAACAAGCCCCTCACGGCCCACTTCGAGGCCGCCGGTGTGACCCCGCGCCGCCACGTCACCGAGATCCGCACGGCGGATGCCGCTGACTACTCGCTCGGCCAGGAGCTCA
Source organism: Microbacterium arborescens (assembly GCF_049707515.1). GTDB lineage: Bacteria > Actinomycetota > Actinomycetes > Actinomycetales > Microbacteriaceae > Microbacterium > Microbacterium arborescens_B. The sequence goes on from NZ_JBNAFI010000003.1 coordinate 431,390, forward strand.
CCGCCGGTGACACGTTCGAGGCCGGCCAGCTGGTCGACGTCGTCGGCACCAGCAAGGGCAAGGGCACCGCGGGTGTCATGAAGCGCCACAACTTCAAGGGCGTCTCGGCCTCGCACGGTGCGCACCGCAACCACCGCAAGCCCGGTTCCATCGGTGCCTCGTCGACGCCCAGCCGCGTCTTCAAGGGCATGCGCATGGCCGGCCGCATGGGTGGCGAGCGCGTGACCGTCCTCAACCTCACGGTGCACGCCGTCGACGCCGAGAAGGGTCTGCTGCTCGTCAAGGGCGCCGTCCCCGGTGCCCGCGGCCGCATCGTCTACGTCCGCAACGCTGTGAAGGGTGCCTGATCATGGCTGACTCGACTCTCGCGCTCGACGTCCAGAGTGCCTCCGGCAAGAAGGCCGGCTCCGTGGAGCTGCCCGCCGCCCTCTTCGACGTCAAGACCAACGTTCCGCTCATCCACCAGGTCGTCGTCGCGCAGCTCGCGGCGGCTCGCCAGGGAACCCACTCGACCAAGCGTCGCGGTGAGGTCTCGGGTGCCGGCCGCAAGCCCTTCAAGCAGAAGGGCACGGGTAACGCCCGTCAGGGCTCGATCCGCGCGCCGCACATGACCGGTGGTGGCATCGTGCACGGCCCCAAGCCGCGCAACTACTCGCAGCGCACCCCCAAGAAGATGGTCGCCGCCGCACTGCTCGGTGCGCTCAGCGACCGTGCTCGCGGACAGCGTCTGCACATCATCGACTCGTTCGGTGTCGAGGGTGCTCCTTCGACCAAGACCGCTGCTGCGGTGCTGAGCGGCCTCGGCGCCACGAAGAACGTGCTCGTGGTCATCGAGCGCGGTGACGAGCTCACCGTCAAGAGCGTGCGCAACCTCGCGTACGTCCACGTGCTGACGTTCGACCAGCTCAACGCCTACGACGTGCTCGTCTCGGACGACCTCGTCTTCACCAAGGCCGCCTACGACGCGTTCGTCGCGTCCAAGGCCGGCGCCACCGAGGAGGTCTCGGCATGACCGACGTCAACAAGGACCCGCGCGACATCATCCTGAAGCCGGTCGTCTCGGAGAAGAGCTACTCGCTCATCGACGAGGGCAAGTACACGTTCCTCGTGGACCCCCGTGCGTCGAAGACCGAGATCAAGCTCGCGATCGAGAAGATCTTCGGAGTGAAGGTCGCCGCGGTCAACACGCTCAACCGCGCGGGCAAGTCCCGTCGCACCCGCTTCGGCACCGGCAAGCGCAAGGACACCAAGCGCGCCATCGTCACCCTGAAGTCGGGCACCATCGACATCTTCACGGCAGTCGGCTGACGGTCGGGATAGAGGACAACGAACATGGCTATTCGCAAGTACAAGCCCACGACCCCGGGTCGCCGCGGTTCGTCGGTGGCCGACTTCGCCGAGATCACCCGATCGACGCCCGAGAAGTCGCTCCTCCGCCCGCTCGCCAAGACCGGTGGCCGTAACAACCAGGGCCGCATCACGACGCGTCACATCGGTGGTGGCCACAAGCGCCAGTACCGCGTGATCGACTTCCGTCGCAACGACAAGGACGGCGTCAACGCCAAGGTCGCTCACATCGAGTACGACCCCAACCGCACCGCGCGCATCGCGCTCCTGCACTACGTCGACGGCGAGAAGCGTTACATCATCGCCCCGAACAAGCTGCAGCAGGGCGACATCGTCGAGTCGGGTGCCGGCGCCGACATCAAGCCCGGCAACAACCTGCCGCTGCGCAACATCCCGACCGGTACGGTCATCCACGCCATCGAGCTCCGCCCCGGCGGCGGCGCGAAGATGGCTCGCTCGGCCGGCGCCAGCGTGCGTCTGGTCGCGAAGGACGGCCCCTACGCCCAGCTGCGTCTGCCCTCCGGCGAGATCCGCAACGTCGATGCGCGCTGCCGCGCGACCATCGGCGAGGTCGGCAACGCCGAGCAGTCGAACATCAACTGGGGCAAGGCCGGCCGCAAGCGCTGGAAGGGCGTTCGCCCGACGGTTCGTGGTGTCGCCATGAACCCGGTCGACCACCCGCACGGTGGTGGTGAGGGCAAGACGTCCGGTGGTCGTCACCCCGTCACTCCCTGGGGCCAGGCTGAGGGTCGCACCCGCCACCCCAACAAGGAGAGCGACAAGTACATCGTCCGCCGTCGCAACGCCGGCAAGAAGCGCAAGTAGGAGTAGAGGAAGATGCCTCGCAGCCTGAAGAAGGGCCCCTTCGTCGACGAGCACCTGCTTCGCAAGGTGGTCGCGCAGAACGAAGCCGGCTCCAAGAACGTCATCAAGACCTGGTCGCGCCGTTCGATGATCATCCCGGCGATGCTGGGTCACACGATCGCCGTGCACGACGGACGCAAGCACATCCCCGTGTTCGTGTCCGAGACCATGGTCGGCCACAAGCTGGGCGAATTCGCGCCCACCCGCACCTTCCGCGGCCACGTGAAGGACGACAAGAAGGGCCGCCGCCGCTGACGCGGGGGCAGTTCCAGAGAGGACAGAGGAGGAGAGACATGGTGGAATCCACCGCACGCGTGAAGCACATCCGCGTGACCCCTCAGAAGGCTCGTCGTGTCGTCGCGCTCATCAAGGGCAAGCAGGCTCAGGAGGCTCTCGCCATCCTGAAGTTCGCCCCCCAGAGCGCCAGCGAGCCGATCTACAAGCTCGTCGCCTCGGCGGTCGCGAACGCTCGCGTCAAGGCCGACAAGGACAACGAGTTCCTGGACGACGCAGACCTGTACGTGAAGAACGCGTACGTCGACGAGGGCACGACGCTCAAGCGTTTCCAGCCCCGCGCCCAGGGTCGCGCCTTCCAGATCAAGAAGCGCACGAGCCACATCACGATCGTGCTGTCGACGCCGGAGGACGCGGGCACCGCGGCCGCCGGTACGAGCAAGAAGGCGAGCAAGTAATGGGACAGAAAGTCAACCCGTACGGCTTCCGCCTCGGCATCACCACGGACCACGTGTCGCGTTGGTTCTCGGACTCGACCAAGCCGGGCCAGCGTTACGCCGACTACGTCGCCGAGGACATCAAGATCCGTCGACTGCTGACCACGTCACTCGACCGCGCCGGCGTCAGCAACATCGAGATCGAGCGCACCCGTGACCGCGTCCGCGTCGACATCCACACCGCCCGTCCGGGCATCGTGATCGGTCGTCGTGGCGCCGAGGCCGAGCGCATCCGCGCCGACCTCGAGAAGCTCACCGGCAAGCAGATCCAGCTCAACATCCTCGAGGTCAAGAACCCCGAGGCCGACGCCCAGCTCGTCGCGCAGGGCATCGCCGAGCAGCTCTCCGCTCGCGTGGCTTTCCGCCGCGCGATGCGCAAGGGTCTGCAGGGTGCACAGCGCGCCGGTGCCAAGGGCATCCGGATCCAGGTCTCGGGCCGCCTCGGCGGCGCGGAGATGAGCCGCTCGGAGTTCTACCGCGACGGCCGCGTGCCGCTGCACACCCTCCGCGCGAACATCGACTACGGCTTCTACGAGGCCAAGACCACCTTCGGCCGCATCGGCGTCAAGGTCTGGATCTACAAGGGCGACCTGACGGCCAAGGAGCTCGCTCGCGAGCAGGCCAACGCGCCGAAGACCTCGCGCGGTCGCGACGACCGCGGTGACCGCCGTCGTGGTCCCCGCAACGAGGCCCCCGTGGCAGAAGGAGCGTCGGCCTGATGCTTATCCCCCGCAAGGTCAAGTACCGCAAGCAGCACCACCCCAAGCGCGATGGCCAGGCCACCGGCGGCACGAAGGTCTCCTTCGGCGAGTACGGTATCCAGGCGCTCACGCCCGCTTACGTGACCAACCGTCAGATCGAGTCCGCTCGTATCGCCATGACGCGTCACATCAAGCGTGGCGGCAAGGTGTGGATCAACGTCTACCCCGACCGTCCGCTCACGAAGAAGCCGGCCGAAACCCGCATGGGTTCCGGTAAGGGTTCGCCGGAGTGGTGGGTCGCCAACGTCAAGCCGGGTCGCGTCCTCTTCGAGGTCGCCGGAGTCAACGAGGAGCTCGCACGCGAGGCCCTGACCCGTGCCATTCACAAGCTGCCGCTGAAGGCACGCATCATCAAGCGCGAGGAGGGCGACGCGTAATGGCTGTCGGCACCAAGACGCTCGCCCCGAGCGAGCTCGATACGTTCGAAGACCAGCGCCTCGTCGAGGAGCTGCGCAAGGCCAAGGAAGAGCTGTTCAACCTGCGCTTCCAGTCGGCCACCGGCCAGCTCGAGAGCCACGGCCGCATCCGTGCGGTCAAGCGCGACATCGCGCGGCTCTACACGGTGATCCGCGAGCGCGAGCTGGGCATCCGTGCCACGCCCGTCGCCGAGGCGCCGAAGGCGAAGAAGACCAAGGCCAAGAAGGCGGATGACGCCTCCGAGGCCGCGAAGGAAGAGACCGAGTGATGGCTGAGAAGAAGGATGCCGCTACGGCACCCGCGGCCGCCGGCCACGAGTCGGCCGCGCACGACGTCCGCGACGAGAACGCCCGCGGTTACCGCAAGGCGCGTCGTGGCTATGTCGTGAGCGACAAGATGGACAAGACGATCGTCGTCGAGGTCGAGGACCGCGTGAAGCACCCGCTCTACGGCAAGGTCATCCGCCGCACGTCGAAGGTCAAGGCCCACGACGAGGCCAACACCGCCGGCATCGGCGACCTCGTCCTCATCAACGAGACTCGCCCGCTGAGCGCCACCAAGCGCTGGCGTCTGGTCGAGGTCCTCGAGAAGGCGAAGTGATCTCATGATCCAGACCGAATCCCGCCTCAAGGTCGCCGACAACACCGGCGCCAAGGAGCTGCTCACCATCCGCGTGCTCGGCGGCTCCGCCCGCCGGTACGCCGGACTCGGCGACATCATCGTCGCCACCGTCAAGGACGCGATCCCCGGTGGCAACGTCAAGAAGGGTGACGTCGTCAAGGCCGTCATCGTTCGCACCGTCAAGCAGACGCGCCGTTCCGACGGCTCGTACATCAAGTTCGACGAGAACGCCGCCGTCATCCTGAAGAACGACGGGGAGCCCCGCGGCACCCGCATCTTCGGACCGGTCGGTCGTGAGCTTCGCGACAAGAAGTTCATGAAGATCGTCTCGCTCGCCCCGGAGGTCATCTGATCATGGCGAACATCAAAAAGGGTGACCTGGTTCAGGTCATCACGGGCGCCAAGCCCGAGCGCGGCGGCGACCGCGGCAAGCAGGGCAAGGTCCTCGAGGTCCTCGTCGAGCAGAACCGCGTCATCGTCGAGGGCGTGAACTACGTCACCAAGCACAACCGCGTCGGCCAGACGCAGCGCGGCACCAAGACGGGTGGCATCGAGACCTTCGAGGCCCCCATCCACATCTCCAACGTCCAGGTCGTCGACCCCGAGACGAAGAAGCCGACCCGCGTCGGTCACCGCGTCGAGGAGAAGACGAAGGACGGCGTGAAGCGCACCGTCCGCGTGCGTTACGCGAAGAAGAGCGGCAAGGACCTCTGAATATGAGCAGCACCACTGCCGCGGCGGCTGGCAAGATCCAGCCCCGCCTGAAGCAGAAGTACCAGAGCGAGATCAAGAAGGCTCTGCAGGACGAGTTCGGCTACGCCAACGTCATGCAGATCCCCGGTCTCGTGAAGGTCGTCGTGAACACCGGTGTCGGCGAGGCAGCTCGCGACAGCAAGGTGATCGACGGCGCCGTGGACGACCTGACCAAGATCACCGGTCAGAAGCCCATCGTCACGAAGGCCCGCAAGTCCATCGCGCAGTTCAAGCTGCGCGAGGGCCAGGCCATCGGCGCACACGTCACCCTCCGCGGTGACCGTGCGTGGGAGTTCGTGGACCGTCTCGTGAACCTCGCGCTGCCCCGCATCCGCGACTTCCGCGGTCTGTCGCCCAAGCAGTTCGACGGGCACGGCAACTACACGTTCGGTCTGCAGGAGCAGGCGGTCTTCCACGAGATCAACCAGGACCGCATCGACCGCGTCCGTGGTTTCGACATCACGATCGTCACCACGGCGAAGACGGATGACGAGGGCCGATCGCTGCTGCGTCAGCTCGGCTTCCCGTTCAAGTCGGACGACGCTCAGGCGTAATCCGGTACAGTAGATCGTTCGGCCTCGGGGCATGCTCCGGGGCCGAACGACTGCACAACTGAATATGGACATTCATCGAAGGTCGCCTGTCGTGTAACGGCAGTCGAAACCTCATGATCGAAGGAATACACCTATGACGATGACAGACCCGGTCGCAGACATGCTGACCCGTCTGCGCAACGCGAACTCGGCGCACCACGACTCCGTGTCGCTGCCGAGCTCCAAGCTCAAGACCAACATCGCCGAGATCCTCAAGCGCGAGGGCTACATCTCGGCCTGGGAGGTCACCGACGCCCGCGTCGGCCAGACCCTCACCATGACGCTCAAGTACGGCCCGAACCGCGAGCGGTCGATCGCCGGCATCAAGCGCGTCTCCAAGCCCGGTCTCCGCGTGTACGCGAAGTCGACCGAGCTGCCCACGGTCCTCGGTGGCCTGGGTGTCGCGATCCTGTCCACCTCCTCTGGCCTCCTCACGGACCGCCAGGCCGAGTCGAAGGGCGTCGGCGGGGAAGTCCTCGCCTACGTGTGGTGATCTGATGTCGCGTATTGGACGTCTTCCCATTGACATCCCTGCCGGTGTGACCGTCGAGGTCACCGGACAGGACGTTCTCGTCACCGGCCCGAAGGGCGAGCTGCGACTCACCATCGCCAAGCCCATCGAGGCCAAGGTCGAGGAAAACCAGGTTCTCGTCACCCGTCCGGATGACGAGCGCGAGTCGCGTGCCCTGCACGGTCTGACCCGCACCCTGATCAACAACAACATCATCGGCGTGACCCAGGGCTACACCAAGGGTCTCGAGGTCGTCGGCACCGGTTACCGCGTCGCTCAGAAGGGCTCGTCCGTCGAGTTCGCTCTCGGCTTCTCGCACCCCGTCACCGTCGAGGCACCCGCCGGCATCACCCTGACCGTCGAGGGCAACAACAAGCTCACGGTCAGCGGCATCGACAAGCAGGCGGTCGGCGAGACCGCGGCCAACATCCGCAAGATCCGCAAGCCCGAGCCCTACAAGGGCAAGGGTGTGCGATACGCGGGCGAGGTCGTCCGCCGCAAGGCCGGAAAGGCTGGTAAGTAAGCATGGCTCTGAAGAGCAAGTCCGACGCGCGTGCGCGTCGTCACGCCCGCCTTCGCAAGAAGATCGTGGGCACCGAGGCCCGGCCGCGCCTGGTCGTGACCCGCTCGGCCCGCCACGTCTTCGTGCAGCTCGTCGACGACGCCAAGGGCCACACGGTCGCTTCGGCGTCGACCCTCGAGGCCGACCTGCGCACGTTCGACGGTGACAAGACCGCCAAGGCCCGCAAGGTCGGCGAGCTCGTCGCCGAGCGCGCCAAGGCCGCCGGCGTCGAGGACGTCGTGTTCGACCGCGGTGGCAACCGCTACGCGGGCCGTGTCGCAGCGATCGCCGACGGCGCTCGCGAGGGAGGTCTGAACCTGTGAGCGATGCAGTGACCAACAACAACGGAGAGAACCCTGTGACCGAACAGGCTACGACCGAGCAGGCCGCCGGCACCGCTCCCGTCGAGCGCGAGGCCCGCGAGCCCCGCCGCGGCAGCCGCGAGCGCAACAACAACCGCGACCGCGGTTCGCGCGACGCCGACAAGAGCCAGTTCCTGGAGCGCGTCGTCACGATCAACCGCGTGTCGAAGGTCGTCAAGGGTGGTCGTCGCTTCAGCTTCACCGCTCTCGTCGTCGTCGGCGACGGCAACGGTCTCGTGGGCGTCGGCTACGGCAAGGCGCGTGAGGTCCCCCTCGCCATCTCCAAGGGTGTCGAAGAGGCCAAGCGCAACTTCTTCCGCGTGCCCCGCACGGGCTCGACCATCCCCCACCCCGTCCAGGGTGAGGCCGCCGCCGGTGTGGTGCTCCTGCGCCCCGCCGCCGCCGGTACCGGTGTTATCGCCGGTGGTCCCGTCCGCGCCGTGCTCGAGTGCGCCGGCATCCACGACGTCCTGTCGAAGTCGCTCGGCTCGTCGAACACGATCAACATCGTGCACGCGACCGTCGAGGCACTGAAGCAGCTCGAGGAGCCCCGTGCGGTCGCCGCACGCCGTGGCCTGGACTTCGACCAGGTCGCGCCGGCTCGTCTCGTGCGCGCCGAGGCCGAGGCGATCGCCGCACAGAAGGTAGGTGCCTGATGGCCGCTCGACTGAAGGTCACCCAGGTCAAGTCCAAGGTGAGTGAGAAGCAGAACCAGCGCGACACGCTGCGTTCGCTGGGTCTCAAGCGGATCGGCGACTCGGTCGTCCGTCCCGACGACGCGCAGACGCGCGGCTACGTCAAGACCGTCGCGCACCTCGTGAAGGTTGAGGAGATCGACTGATGGTTGAGAAGAAGGACGACAAGAAGGCGAAGGCCGAGACCACGGCCACGCGCCCCGGTGTGCTGAAGGTGCACCACCTGCGTCCCGTCCCCGGGTCCAACACCGCGAAGACCCGTGTCGGTCGCGGTGAGGGCTCGAAGGGTAAGACCGCGGGCCGCGGAACCAAGGGCCAGAAGGCTCGGTACCAGGTCAAGGCGGGCTTCGAGGGTGGCCAGATGCCGCTTCACATGCGCACGCCGAAGCTGCGCGGGTTCAAGAACCCGTTCCGCGTCGAGTACCAGGTCGTGAACCTGGACAAGCTCGCGGAGCTCTACCCGCAGGGTGGCGACGTCACCATCGGCGACCTGGTCGCCAAGGGTGCCGTCCGCAAGAACGAGAAGGTCAAGGTGCTCGGCACCGGCGACATCTCGGTCGCGCTGAACGTGTCGGTCGACAAGGTCTCGGGCTCTGCCGAGCAGAAGATCGTCGCAGCCGGCGGTTCCATCAAGTAAGTCGCCAGCGAGGGCCGGAGTTCGCTCCGGCCCTCGCTTCGTCGTATCCGAGGCGCGCCCGTGAACGGCCTGGGATAACCTGGTTGACGGTGTCTTCCCGAGACGCCGCCCATCCCTTGGGAGGAATCCACTTGTTCAGCGCCATTGCGCGGGTCTTCCGCACTCCGGATCTCCGGCGGAAGATCGGCTTCACCCTGGCGATCATCGCCATCTACCGCCTGGGCGCGCACGTGCCGACGCCGTTCGTGAACTTCCCGAACGTGCAGAGCTGCCTCGACCAGAGCGGTACCACGCAGGGCCTGCTCTCGCTGGTGAACCTGTTCTCGGGCGGCGCACTGCTGCAGCTGTCGATCTTCGCGCTCGGCGTCATGCCGTACATCACCGCGACGATCATCGTGCAGCTGCTGCGCGTGGTCATCCCGCACTTCGAGACCCTCTACAAGGAGGGCCAGTCGGGCCAGGCCAAGCTGACGCAGTACACGCGCTACCTGACGATCGCTCTGGCGCTGCTGCAGTCGACGACCCTCGTGACGGTCGCCCGCTCCGGGCAGCTGATCCCCGTGGCCGGTGTGCCCGAGTGCGAGCAGCTCGTCACCTCCGAGGCCTGGTACGCGCAGCTGCTGATGATCATCACGATGACCGCCGGCACGGGTCTCATCATGTGGTTCGCCGAGCTCGTCACCGAGCGGGGCGTCGGCAACGGCATGTCCATCCTCATCTTCACCTCGATCGCGGCGACCTTCCCCGCCGCGCTCTGGTCGATCGCCGTCGCGCGCGGCTTCGAGGTCTTCCTCCTCGTCCTGGCGGTCGGCATCGTCGTCGTCGCCCTGGTCGTCTTCGTCGAGCAGTCGCAGCGGCGCATCCCGGTGCAGTACGCCAAGCGGATGGTCGGTCGCCGCACCTACGGCGGCACGAACACCTACATCCCGATCAAGGTCAACATGGCCGGTGTCGTGCCGGTCATCTTCGCCTCGTCGCTGCTGTACATCCCGGCCCTGATCGCGCAGTTCAACCAGAACCCGGATGCCGACGGCAACGTGCCGGGCTGGGTGGCGTGGATCCAGCAGTACTTCACCACCGGTGACCACCCGCTCTACATGGCGGTGTACTTCTTGCTGATCATCGGATTCACCTACTTCTACGTCGCGATCACCTTCAACCCGGTCGACGTCGCCGACAACATGAAGAAGTACGGCGGCTTCATCCCCGGCATCCGTGCCGGTCGTCCCACGGCCGAGTACCTCGACTACGTGCTCACCCGCATCACCGCTCCGGGCTCGATCTACCTGGGTCTCATCGCCCTGCTGCCACTGATCGCGCTCGCCACGGTCGGTGCCAATCAGAACTTCCCGTTCGGCGGCGCATCCATCCTCATCATCGTGGGTGTCGGTCTCGAGACGGTGAAGCAGATCGACGCGCAGCTTCAGCAGCGCCACTACGAAGGGTTGCTGCGATGACGGCTGCACGTCTGCTGATCATCGGGCCGCAGGGCTCGGGCAAGGGCACCCAGGGCATCCGCATCGCGGAGGCGCTCGGCATCCCCGCCGTCTCCACCGGCGATGTCTTCCGGGCCAACGTCAAAGAGGGCACCGAGCTCGGCCAGCAGGTCAAGGCGATCATCGACGCCGGCGACCTCGTCCCCGACGAGCTCACCAGCGCGATCGTGCGCGACCGGCTCGAGGAGGACGACGCGGCGAGCGGGTTCCTGCTGGACGGGTACCCGCGGAACCTCGCCCAGGTCGGCGACCTCGACGCGTTCCTCCGCGGCCGCGGCGAGGAGCTGACGGCGGTCATCGAGCTCGTGGTCCCCCGTGAGGAGTCGATCGCACGCCTCTCCAAGCGTGCGGCCGAGCAGGGCCGCGACGACGACAACGAGGAGTCGATCGCCAAGCGGCTCTCGATCTACGAGAGCGAGACCGCTCCGATCCTCGAGGTGTTCCGGGAGCGCGGCATCGTCGACCAGATCGATGGCGTCGGGTCGCTCGACGACATCACCGAGCGCATCACCGCCGCGCTGACCGCGCGCGGCATCACGGCGTGATCGGCCGCCGCTCCATCTACAAGTCGCCCGCTCAGCTGCAGGCGATGATCGAGCCCGGTCGGATCACGGCCGCCGCGCTGCAGGCCGTACGCGAGTGCGTCGAGCCGGGCATCACGACGCTCGAGCTCGATGCGATCGCGGCCGACGTCATCCGCTCGCGCGGGGCGGAGTCGAACTTCCAGCTCGTCCGGGGTTACCGGCACACCGTGTGCGCGTCGGTCAACGAGCAGGTGGTGCACGGCATCCCGAACTCCCGACCGCTCGAGCCCGGCGACATCCTCTCGATCGACGCCGGTGCGCAGTACCGCGGCTGGAACGGCGACTCGGCGATCACGATCGTCATCCCCGACCCAGCGCGTCCCGAGCTCGTGGCGCGCCGCGAGCGACTGTCGCAGGTGACGGAGGAATCGCTGTGGGCCGGCATCGCCGCCATGGCGAACGCGAAGCGCATCGGCGAGATCGGCGACGCGATCCAGACCTCCATCGAGGCATCGGGCGAGGGCTACGGCATCCTGCGCGACTACGTCGGGCACGGGATCGGCCGGAAGATGCACGAGGCGCCGTCGGTGTTCAACTACCGGGTCGCCGATCTCGGTCCCGAGGTGAAGCCGGGCCTCGTGCTCGCGATCGAGCCGATGGTCGTCGCCGGGTCCGAGGAGACCTTCACCGAGGACGACGACTGGACCGTCTCGACGATCGACGGGTCGGACGGCTCCCACTGGGAACATAGCGTCGCTGTGCATGATGGGGGCATCTGGGTTCTCACGGCGCCCGACGGTGGCGCTGCGGGGCTCGCTCCGTATGGAATCGTGCCGACGGAAATCGGCTGAGGAGAGAAGTGATGGCTGCAGCGGCGACGGGCAAGACCAACTGGTTCGCGATCTGGGTGTCGACGGCCGTCGTGGTCGTGGTGGCCCTCATCGTGGGGTTGGTCGTGTGGATGAACAACAGCGCGACCGACCCGGGCACGCCGCCGACGGGCTCGGGCATCGACCAGGAGACCGGAGCCGTCGTCGTGGGCGAGGGCTCGCAGACGCTCGACACGTACATCGACTTCATGTGCCCGATCTGCGGTCAGTTCGAGGCGACGTACGGTCCCGAGATCCTCGACCTCGTCGACGACGGCACGATCACGCTCAACATCCACCCCATCTCGATCCTCGACCGTGCGTCGCAGGGCACCGAGTACTCCACCCGTGCCGCGAACGCGATGTACTGCGTCGCCGAAGCAGACCCGGACGCCGCCGTGCCCTTCATGCAGGCGATGTTCGAGCAGCAGCCGGCCGAGCAGTCCGAGGGCCTGACCGACGAGCAGATCCTGCAGATCGCGTCGGATGCCGGCGTGACCGGCATCGACTCGTGCGTCACCGACCGCACCTACGCCTCGTTCGTGACCGCGATGACGAAGGAGACGCCGATCCAGCCCGGCGCCTCGGGCATCGGCACGCCCACGATCGCCGTGAACGGTGAGGTCATCTCGAACAGCACGATCCCCGCGCGCGGATCGTTCGCGACGCTCTTCGACTGAGCGCCGGCTGACAATCGCGATCCGCGGTGGCGAGCGCGGTATGTGGGCGATTCTCGCCGCGTGAGGTGATTCTCGCCGCGTGAGGTGATCCTCACCGTGTGAGGGCGCGCGGCGTTCGAGTCAGGGTGGCCAGAAAGGCGCGCTGATGCGGACGCGGCTGGGGGATGCGGGCTGCGCGCAGGATCCGCTCGAGCGGCCACGCCGCGACGGCGTCGTCGTACTCCCACCGGGCGAACGCGTGCCCCGCGCGCCGGAGCCGGTCTTCGCGGCGCTTCTCCGCGCGGAGGCGCTCGGCTGCGGCCGCGCCGTCGGCCAGCGCGTACTTCGACCAGCCGTCCGCCTCTCCGATGCCGCCCATCGACGGGAACAGGAAGTCCACGCGATCCCGGTGGCCCTCGTACGCGAGCTCGCGCTGGAGGTCGGGCTCCTCGAAGCCGAGCCACTCGATCACCGCGCGGCTGACGGTCTCGAACGGGGACTCGGCCCGTCCGTCCACCCGCGCCCACACCCAGCGGCATCGCGCGCGACCGCGGCGGTCCGCCCGGGAGTCGGTCAGGTCGCGGAGCGCTGCCGGCTCGACGACGGGAGCGGTTCGGTGCTGGAACGGCGAGGCGGCGGCATCCGCGACGGCCAGCGCCTGCGCGGGCGGGAGGACTCGGGCGAGGTCGACCACGGTGTCGAGGGTCGAGGTGCTCGCTCCGCCGAGAGTGACGACGACATCCCGGGGGTCGGTGCTGGTATGGACGCTGACATCTCCGTAGCGGGTGGAGGTCGCCCGCTCGGGATCGAACACGTGGATGTCGCGGGGCTCACCGAAGACCGGCAGCCCGAGGAGGACCGCTGCCGACTCGAGGCAGAACACCGCCCCGGGGCTGGTGAGGCCGAAGGCCGCGACGCGCATCCGGTATCGCTCCCAGGGCCGCGCCGACGACCAAGCGTCCCGCGTGGTGTACACCCCGGAGCGCACGCGCTGCAGTCCATGCCGGGGGAGCGACAACTCGCGGATCTCGCGGGCGGTGACGAGCGGGAGATCCGTGGACGGCGTCGCGTACATGGCACACCATCGTGCCGGCGGCATCCCGCGCTCCGCCGCGCCCCCGCACATTCTGTGGGCCCGTCGCCCGATCCCGCCCCGGGGGAGGAGCTCCCGGGTGCGAGCCGCCGCGGTGACGATCGCCCGTCGCGGTGAGAATCGGTTCGCGTGCGCGATCCTCACTGCGGCGAGCGATTCTCACCGCGCCGAGCAATTCTCGCGAGGCGATGCGATTGCCGCGCGGGGGGCGACGCGCCGGAAGAGATACGGCGAGTTGCCGGCGGGTGCGGTAGCGCGTATGCTTGATCTTTGGTGCGTTGCGCCTGTATTGGCGTGTCGCCAACAATCCCATCCAACGCAGACCGACCGGTCTGCACAACTGTAAGCGAGCGTATGGCCAAGAAAGACGGTGTCATCGAGATCGAGGGCGTGATCTCCGAGGCTCTGCCGAACGCGATGTTCCGCGTCGAGCTCAGCAACGGACACAAGGTCCTCGCAACGATCTCCGGAAAGATGCGGCAGAACTACATCCGCATCATCCCGGAAGACCGCGTCGTCGTGGAGCTCAGCCCCTACGACCTCACGCGCGGGCGCATCGTCTACCGCTACCGCTGAGCCCAGAGCACTCCGGTCGAGAAGTAACGCCCCGGGACTTTCGTCCCGTCGGCGAAGACAGCGAATCAGGAACATCATGAAGGTCAACCCCTCCGTCAAGCCCATCTGCGACCACTGCAAGGTCATCCGTCGCCACGGTCGCGTCATGGTCATCTGCAAGTCGAACCCGCGTCACAAGCAGCGCCAGGGCTGAGTTCGAGCGGGTCACCGCGGCGGAGCCGCGCTGATGCGCTCGAAGTCAAGGTTGAGCGAGGCCCGAAGGGCCGCGTCGAAACCCAGCACACAACTCAATACCGCGAGCAACGCGTTTCGACTCGCTCCGCTCGCTCAACGACCGGCAACGGTCGACTCACAAGGCAGATCAGAACTCGCACCGGCCCGGCCGGCGGGGGACACCTCGGGACGAAGGCCCGGGCACCGATCCTGCTCCACACCTTCGACTACTCCTAGGAGAACCGCATGGCACGTCTTGCCGGCGTTGACATCCCGCGCGACAAGCGCGTGGTGATCGCCCTCACGTACATCTACGGCGTGGGCCGTACCCGCTCGAACGAGATCCTCGCTGCGACGGAGATCGACGAGAACATCCGCGTCAAGGACCTCAGCGACGACCAGCTCGTCGCTCTCCGCGACTACATCGAGGGCAACTACAAGGTGGAGGGTGACCTGCGCCGCGAGGTCGCCGCCGACATCCGCCGCAAGGTCGAGATCGGTTCCTACGAGGGCATCCGCCACCGCCGTGGCCTGCCTGTGCGCGGTCAGCGCACCAAGACCAACGCGCGTACGCGCAAGGGTCCCAAGCGCACCGTCGCCGGCAAGAAGAAGGCGCGCTAAGGCGCGGCCCCCACAGGTTTAGGAGAACACGCACATGGCACAGGCCAAGTCCGCAGCGCGCAAGCCGCGCCGCAAGGAGAAGAAGAACATCGCGCTGGGCCACGCCCACATCAAGTCGACGTTCAACAACACGATCGTCTCGATCACCGACCCGTCGGGCGCCGTCATCAGCTGGGCCTCCTCGGGTGGCGTCGGCTTCAAGGGCTCGCGCAAGTCGACCCCGTACGCCGCCGGCATGGCCGCCGAGTCCGCTGCGCGTCAGGCGCAGGAGCACGGCGTCAAGAAGGTCGACGTCTTCGTGAAGGGCCCCGGTTCGGGCCGTGAGACCGCGATCCGCTCGCTGACGGCCGCCGGCCTCGAGGTGGGGTCCATCCAGGACGTCACCCCCCAGGCCCACAACGGCTGCCGTCCCCCCAAGCGCCGCCGCGTCTGAGCTGACACGGATCCGGATGCCGCACCGCGCGGCATCCGGACTTCCGTCGTTTCCTTGAAAACTCAACACCTCACTGAATTTGCACGTGTCATATAGCGGGCACGTGATCGAAAGGAACACATAGTGCTCATCGCACAGCGTCCCACTCTGACCGAGGAGAAGATCGGCGAGTTCCGCAGCCGGTTCGTCGTCGAGCCGCTCGAGCCCGGCTTCGGCTACACCATCGGCAACGCGCTGCGCCGCAGCCTGCTGTCGTCGATCCCCGGTGCCGCCGTCACCAGCATCCGCTTCGACGGCGTGCTGCACGAGTTCAGCACCATCCCGGGCGTGAAGGAGGATGTCACCGAGATCATCCTCAACATCAAGCAGCTCGTGGTCTCGTCGGAGCGCGACGAGCCCATCACGGCGTACCTGCGCAAGACCGGCGCCGGTGAGGTCACGGCCGCCGACATCTCGGCTCCCGCCGGTGTCGAGGTCCACAACCCCGACCTGGTCATCGCGACGCTCAACGACAGCGCGAAGTTCGAGCTCGAGCTGACCATCGAGCGTGGCCGCGGCTACGTCTCGGCGACCCAGAACCGCAACGAGTACGCCGAGGCCGGTCAGATCCCGATCGACTCGATCTACTCGCCCGTCCTCAAGGTCAGCTACCGCGTCGAGGCCACTCGTGCCGGTGAGCGCACCGACTTCGACAAGCTCGTCCTCGACGTCGAGTCGAAGGCGTCCATCTCGCCCCGCGACGCCGTCGCCTCGGCCGGCCGCACGCTGGTCGAGCTGTTCGGTCTGGCCCGTGAGCTCAACGTCGAGGCCGAGGGCATCGAGATCGGCCCCGCGCCGGTCGCCGAGGTCCTCACCAACGAGCTGTCGATGCCGATCGAAGACCTCGATCTGTCGGTCCGTTCGTACAACTGCCTCAAGCGCGAGGGCATCAACACGGTGTCCGAGCTGGTCGCCCTCTCGGAGACCCAGCTCATGAACATCCGCAACTTCGGTCAGAAGTCGGTCGACGAGGTGCGCGACAAGCTCGTCTCCCTCGGCCTGTCGCTGAAGGACTCGGTTCCCGGGTTCGACGGTGCGCACTTCTACGGCGGATACGACGACGAGAACCTTTGAGCCCGCTTTTCTTCCTGGAGTATTGAGACATGCCTAAGCCCACCAAGGGTCCCCGCCTCGGAGGCGGCCCCGCCCACGAGCGCCTGCTTCTCGCGAACCTCGCGGCGGCCCTCTTCACCCACAAGTCGATCACGACGACCGAGACCAAGGCCAAGCGCCTGCGTCCGTTCGCCGAGCGCCTGGTCACCTTCGCCAAGCGCGGCGACCTGCACGCCCGCCGTCGCGTCGCGTCGATCATCGGTGACAAGAGCGTCGTCCACGAGCTCTTCGCCGAGATCGCGCCGCTGGTCGCCGAGCGTGAGGGCGGCTACACCCGCATCACGAAGATCGGCAACCGCAAGGGTGACAACGCCCCCATGGCCGTCATCGAGCTCGTGCTCGAGCCGGTGAGCCCGAAGCCGAAGTCGGCCAAGAAGACGGCTGCGGCCGCTCCGGTCGCCGATGAGGCTCCGGTTGCCGACGAGGCTGCCGCCGACGAGACGACCGAGGCTCCGGCCGACGACACCGCTGCCGACGCCGGCGCCGAGTCGCCGGAAGAGGGTGCGGCCGCCGAGGCTGCAGCCGCGGACGCCGCTGAGGCTCCCGCCGAGGACGACAAGAAGTAACAGCGCCCCGCGCTCACGACGGGCCCGCACCTCTCTTCGGAGGGTGCGGGCCCGTCGGCGTTCACACGGACGTGTGCGAGGGTGGAGGGGTGAGCGAGCCGAAGCCCCCGTCCTGCCCCGCCGTGGCGACCTGGCGCACCGCGACGATCGACGACGTCGACACGATCCACGGGGTCCTGGTCGCCGCCGACCGCGTCGACCACCCGACGTGGACGACGCCGCGCGAGGAGGTCGCCGAGACCTTCGAGCTGTCGCACATCGATCACTCGCGTGACACACTCATCGCCTTCGACGACGCGGGTGAGGCTGTCGCGGTCGGCACCGTCACACTCCATCCCTCGCGCGACGAGCACCTGCACGTCCATCTGACCGGCGGCGTCCGGCCCGATCGTCGCGGTCGCGGTATCGGAACCGCCCTGTTCGGATGGCAGCACGCCCGCGCCGAGCAGCAGCTGCGCGAAGCGGCAGCCGGGGATGCCGCAGCGGATGCCGCAGCGGCACCGCTCCCCGCCGAGATCCAGGTGTACGCGTCGGAGAAGGACCTCGCGCTCGAGCGCATCGCCGAGAAGCATGGTTACCGCACCGAGCGGTGGTTCTCGACGATGCACCGCGATCTGTCTCAGCCGATCGACGCGGTCCGGCCGCCGGCGGGGGTCGAGCTCGTCCCGTTCTCGCGCGACCGCGCAGAGGACGCCCGTCTCGCGCGCAACGACGCGTTCCGCGATCACTGGGGGAGCCTCCCGAGCCCGCCGGAGCGCTGGCAGCAGTTCATCGGCGGAGCCTTCCTCCGGCCCGACCTGTGCACGCTCGCGCTCGACGACGGGCGCATCGTGGCGTTCTGCCTGGCATCGGTGAACGAGGGTGACTTCGACGTCCTCGGACCCAACGCGTACATCGACCTCGTGGGCGTCGTGCGTTCGCACCGCCGACGCGGGTTGGCTCCCGCGGTGATCTCGCGCTCCCTCGGCGCGATGCGCGACGCCGGGCTCGGCACGGCCGTGCTCGACGTCGACACCGAGAGCCCGACGGGGGCCAACGCGCTCTACGGCGGCCTCGGGTTCACCGCCTTCGAGCGCGACCGGGTGCTGGTGCGGCGCTACTGACCCTCGGTCACGTTCTCGCGGGCGCGGCCGAAGAGCTCCAGCAGCGTCGCGCGCGCCTGCTCGGCAGCCCACTGCGCGGTCGCGAGCCGGGTCGCGGCACCGTCGACGGCACGCGCCACCGTCTGCGCGTAGAGGTCGCCGCCCGCGGCCTGCGGATGGATCCGGTCGCCCGCGAGCAGATCGGTGCGCTCCCCGATGGCGCCCGCCCAGTCGGCGACGGCGACGCGGGGGTGCGCCGCAGCGAACTCCGTGAGGACGCGGTTGACCTCGGGGATCCAGTCGCGCGGTGCATACGCGTTCACCAGGATGACGTAGCGCTCGGGCCCCGCGGCATCCACGATGCTCTGCAGCGCCTCCGTCGAGACGGGACCGTTCGTCCCCAGGCCGACGACGACGTACTCGCGCAGTGCTCCGGATGCGGCGAGGTCGTCGATGATGCGGGCGCCGGCCCACACCGACCGCGACACCTCGGCGTCGATCTCGATCCCCGGCAGCGCCGTCAAGAGCCCGGGGGCCGAGGCGAGCATGACCGAGTCGCCGACGGCGCTCACGCGCGTGCCGTCGACGGTCTGGGCGCTCGGCGCCGGTGCGGGTGTGGGCTGCCGGTGCGCCTGGCGCAGCGCATCCCGACCGGCCTCGACGGCGCTCTGGCTCGAGGTCTCCCGCGGCGCGGCCGCCACCGCGGCGGTCGTCCCGCCGAGGGCGAGAGCGACGACCACCGCCGCCGCGAGCGTCGCCGCGCGGCGGGCGGGCCGGGCGTGCAGCCCGCGCCGGATCATCGCGAACGTGCCGCGGAATCCATGCCGGCGTACCGGCTGCTCGATGAATCGGTACGAGACGGCCGCGAGCAGCACCGACGCGAGGGCGACCCCGATCCCCGCGGGCACGGGGACCCCATTCTCAGGACCGGTGCCCGTGAGGGGGAAGGACAGCAGCACGAGGAGGGGCCAGTGCCACAGGTACACCGCGTACGAGCGTTCGCCGAGCCACCGCAGGGGCACGACGTCGAGGCCTCGTCCGAGCCACGACCCCGGCCACGCGGTGATCAGGAGGACGACGGCGGTGAGCACCGAGGCCGCCACGCTCGACGCCGGGTAGGTGATGGCCTCCCCGCCCCCGACGGCGGCTGCGAGCACGATGCCGACGATCGCCAGCGTGCCGACGGCGACCCCCCAGACCGGGCCCACCCCCGCCACTGATGCGCGATGCACGACGAGCCCGTGCAGCGCGAACGCGACGGCGACTCCCGTGAGCAGCCCGAAGGCGTGCGTGTCGGTGCCGAAGTACACGCGCGTGAGGTCGGCGCCGGCGGCGAGGCCGCCGAACGCCCACGCTGCGGAGGCTGCCGCCAGCACGATGGCGGCGGCGCTGCGAGAGCGCCGGCCGGGAAGCAGCAGGAACGACGGCAGCAGAAGCGGCCACAGCAGGTAGAACTGCTCCTCGACGGCGAGCGACCACAGATTCCGGAAGATCTCGGGATCGGCGGCTGAGAAGTAACCGCCCCCGTCGGCCACTGACACCCAGTTGTACGAGAAGGTGGCGGCGCCCAGCACCTGCGTGCCCATGTCGACCAGGACGTCTCCGCCGACGAGCCACGCGAGCGAGGCGCTGACGGTGACGACGGCCGCGAGCGCGGGGAGCAGTCGGCGTGCGCGCCGCGCCCAGAACCGAGCGAGTCGGATTCTGCCCTCGCGCGCGCGTTCGCGCAGGAGGAGCGTCGTGATGAGGAACCCGGAGATGACGAAGAAGACGTCGACGCCGACGTATCCGCTTCGCAGGACGGCGCCGGGGAACAGGTGGTAGACGACCACCAGCACGACGGCGAGGGCGCGCAGGCCGTCGAGTCCCGCAATGCGGGCGCGCGGAACAGGAGGGGAGGTCATACGGCGAGATCCGGGGCGTCGGGGGGACGGGCGGCGGCGGCATCCCAGTGTAAACGGCCTGCCCGAGGTGATGTGGTAGACCGGACGAGTAGTGCGAGACGTGATCGAGAACAGGTGGAACATGGGCTCTCCCGAGGTCCTGGTGCTGGGTGAGGCGTTGGTCGACATCGTCGAGACCGAGGGAGGCGTCACCGAGCATGTCGGCGGCAGCCCGGCCAATGTCGCGGTGGGTGTCGCGCGGCTGGGAACGTCGGTGCGGCTGGCGACGCGCCTGGGTCGTGATGCCCGGGGCGAGCGGATCGCTCGGCACGTGCGCGACGCCGGTGCCGAGATCGCCGAGGGCTCGTGGACCGACGCGGCGACGGACACCGCACGTGCCCGCATCCGGTCGGATGGATCAGCCGAGTACGAGTTCGCGGTCGCCGGGATCGTTCCGCCCGCGCCCCGCGAACACGCCGCGCTCGTGCACACGGGGTCGATCGCCCTGTTCCTCGACCCGGGCGGTGAGACCTGCCTCGCGGCCCTCGAGGCTGCCCGCGGGCAGGCGATGGTCACCGTCGACCCCAACATCCGGCCGGCCCTCGTCGGGTCGCGCGAGACCGCGCGGGAACGTTTCGCGCGAGCCGCGGCAGCGGCCGACCTGGTGAAGCTGAGCGACGAGGATGCCGCGTGGCTCTGGCCCGGGGCCGAGCTCCTCTCGGTGCTCGAGACGATCGCGCGCCCGGGTGCATCGGCGGTCGTCATCACGCGCGGCGGTGACGGGGCGATCGGACGCGCACGCGACGGCGCCGTCGTCGAGGTCGCGGGTGTTCCGGTGACGGTGGCCGACACGATCGGGGCGGGCGACTCGTTCATGGCCAGCCTGATCGCCACCCTCGTCGAGCGCGGTGTGCCGGCGGACGCCGACACGCTCCGCCACGCGATGGGGGTCGCCGCACGCGCAGCCGCGATCACGGTGTCGCGGCCCGGCGCCAACCCGCCCACGCGCGCCGAGCTGGAGGGCTGATCGGGTGCGCCTGCGACTCGACATCGCCTACGACGGATCCGGCTTCTCGGGCTGGGCGCGGCAACCGGGACTGCGCACCGTGCAGGGGTCGATCGAGGCCGCCGTCAGCCGCGTCCTCGGCGGCGAGGCGCAGCTTGTCGTCGCCGGTCGCACCGACGCCGGCGTGCACGCCTCCGGTCAGGTCGCACACCTCGACCTCAGCGAGGCGCAGGAGTCGAGGCTGCGCCGCGGACGCGATCCGGAACCCGCAGCACTGGCCGCCCGCCTCAACGGGGTGCTCGGGCGGTACGCCGACGTGCACGTCCGGGCGAGCGCCGAGGCGCCCATCGGGTTCGACGCGCGCTTCTCCGCCGTCTGGCGCCGGTACGCCTACCGGATCGCCGATCGCACCGTGGGATACGACCCGCTCGAACGCTTCCGCACGACGTTCGTGCCTGCCGTACTCGACGAGACGGCGATGGACGCCGCAGCCCGCAGCCTCACGGGCCTCCACGACTTCGCCGCGTACTGCAAGCCGCGGCCCGAAGCGACGACGATCCGCACGCTGCTCGAGTTCGACTGGCGACGCGACGAGCGCGGCGTGCTGCTCGCCAACGTCAAGGCCGACGCGTTCTGCCACAGCATGGTGCGCGCCCTCGTCGGGGCGTGCGTCGCGGTGGGGGAGGGCCGGCTGACGATCGGGGATGTCGCCGTGCTGCGCGATGCCCGCGAACGCACGAGTGCCTTCGCGGTGCTGGCCGCCCGCGGGCTCACCCTCACCGAGGTCGGCTACCCCGCCGACGACCTGCTCGCCGCGCGCGCGGAGCAGACCCGCGCCCGCCGCGCAACAGACACCTGACCGAAAGGAAGCGGGCGTAGCCTGACGGCACCATGAAGGTCATCTCGTACAACCTGCGGAAGCATCGCGCGGCATCCGAGCTCGCCGCCCTCGTCGAGCAGCACGGCGCCGACGTGCTGTGCCTGCAGGAGGCCGACACCAGCGGCATCCCGGACGAGATCAGCGGGCTGCGGCTGGCCGAGGCGACGGCGCGGAACCGGCTCGGGCTCGCGGTGTACTACCGCGAGAACACCTATCGCGCGGTCGAGGTGCGATCCCTCGCGCTGAAGAAGTCGCTGCACGATCGCGTGCTCAAGCCCGCCGAGGAGCGCATGCTCGGCGTGAGGCTGCGCGACATCGACCACGGGCGCGATGTCATCGTGGCGAGCTTCCATGCCGCCCCGCTGACGGCGCTGAACTCGCTGCGCCGCAACCAGATCCAGGCGGCCCTCGGGTCACTCGCCGAGCTGGGCACGGGGCTGCCGATCCTCATGGTGGGCGACTACAACTACCCCGTCTTCAAGGAGAACCTCGGGCAGGTCGTGCGCAAACAGGGCTACGAGCTGACGCTGAGCGATGCCAGGACCTACACGCGCTACAAGTTCTTCCGCGGGCACTACGACTTCGCCACCAGCGTCGGCTTCGACATCGCCCGCGTGCAGACCCTGCCGCAGGGGGCGAGCGATCATCTCCCGATCCTGGTCACCGCAGAGCCGGTCTGACGCCGCGCGCGATCCGCGTCCGCCCGTACACTCGGGGAAGGGAAGCGGAGGGAACATGATGCGACGCTGGGCGACAGCCGCCGCGGCAGCGGTGATGGCGATGGCCCTCGTGGGCTGCGGGCCGGCGCCGTGGAACCTCCCGTCCGCCGGCGGCGGCGACGCGAGCGATCCGGCTCCGTCGCCGAGCATCTCGCGCACCGCGGTGCCGCCCCCGGTGCCGAACGACCTCTCGAGCGGATCGACGGAACGTCAGGTGACCGCGGGCTCGGTCACGGGTTCGCTCAACTACTGGTCGGATCTGTCGATGGACCGGTGGTCGGCGACGGCGCTCAAACCCGTCAGCCTGTCGCTCGTGACGACGGTGAGCCCCGACGACGGGCAGAAGGTGTACCTGCAGAAGGCGACGATGATCGCCGTCCCCGGCAACGCCGAGGGCGACTTCAGCCCGCTGGCGCCGTCGGCGGACCAGTCGGCGACGAACCCGGGTTACCTCGTCCTGTCGCCCTACAGCTACTCGCAGACGTTCTACGTCGGCGAGGTGCCGCCCGAGGCGACCTTCGTCACCATCCGCTTCACGTACGACTTCCTCGTGCAGACCACGCCCACGTCGTCGGAGTTCGCCAAGCAGACCGCGACCGACAGCATCACGGTCGCGATCGCCGCCTCGGAGACCGCCAGCGAGACCGACGCCGAGACCAGCACCGAGACCGACGCCGACTGAAACCTCAAGGTCACCGCAAGGCGGCCTGAAGAGATGGCTAAACCGCCGGAGTCGCGCTCGCCGGGGTGGTTGTATGGCGAGGCCCGCGAAACCCGACGCCGGCTTCACCTCGAGAAAGCCGGTCTCCCATGTCTCCGCGCCGCTCCCGCTCCCTCCGCACCGCCGTGTCGGCGGGCGCGCTCGCTCTTTCGCTCGTCGCGCTCACGGGCTGCTCGCAGCTGACCGGCATGATCGACTCCATCCAGGGCGAGCCCGTCTCGGCCGTCCCGGCGCCGGCTCCCTCGCAGTCGCCGGCGATGGCGTTCAACTCGCAGTTCACCTACGACGGCTCGGTGGCGCTGTCATCCGACGTCGCCCAGGATCTGGAACTGCGTCTGGATGTCTGGGCGCAGAACCCCAAGCGCACGCAGGAGTGGACGCCCGGGGCGGAGAAGACGTTCGGTTTCGCCGTCAACGTCCACGACAACCGCGTCGACGAGAAGTCGGTGCTGTCGCAGAAGCGGCGCGTCTTCATCTCGTCGATCTCGATCACCTCGCAGACCGCGCAGACCTCGGGTCAGGTGCAGAGCCCGTTCCAGTTCAGCGCGGACCCGCGCACGCTCGTCCCGACCGACACGATCCGCTCCGACCGCGGGCTGCTGCTCAACAGCTTCCAGGGCGGTCTCTACGTCCCCGAGACGGTGATCCACGGGCTGCCCGCGGACACCTACGGCATGACGCTCGAGTTCGCGATGACGGTCTGGGTCGAGGGCAACGCCAACGACGACGCGAGCTTCACCCAGCAGACGGTGTACCAGTACCTCCCGGTCGCGATCTTCAACGAGGAGCAGGCCGCGGATGCCGTGCCCTCGCCCGCTCCGTCGACGACGCCCTGACGCGGCGCGCGTCCGCCAAATCCTTGCGCAGAAATTGCGCTTCACTTCGTCCGCTCTGAGCACGTCGCGCCGGAGAATGGATCCCGGTAGCCAGACAGCTGCCACGACCTCGCACAGGATGTGACCGCATGACTCAGACGCCGTACACGACGAACCCGGCGTTCGCGCAGCCTCAGTACCCGGCCGCGCCGGCGCCGGTGCAGCTCACCGACCACTTCGACGCGGCGGCGTACCCCGACGACTTCGAGTCCGTCCTCGAGAGCACCACCGTCCACCGCTCCACCATCGGCTGCGTCATCCCGGCGTACAACGAGGAGGAGTCGATCGCGGGCGTCATCGAGGGCCTGCTCGCCCAGACGCGCGTACCCGACGTCATCCACGTCATCGCCAACAACACTTCCGACAACACCGTCAAGATCGCCGCGGGCTACGCCGGTCCCCACGAGATCACGACCGAGCTCGGGACGCAGTTCACCGAGGTGTTCGTCCACGACATCGGCAAGAACCCCGACAAGAAGGTCGGCGCGCTCAACTACGGCTACTCGCTCGTCGAGGGCTACGACTACCTGCTCGGCGTCGACGGCGACACCATCGCCGATTCGCGCGCGGTGGAGTACCTCGAGTCCGAGGCCGTCGGCGACTCGCGCATCGGCGGCATCTCGGCGATCTACTCGATCGACGACCGACCGATCAAGGGCACGATCGCGAAGTTCCTCATCGCCGGTCAGCGCACGCAGTTCGCCGCGTTCAACATGCAGAACCTGCTGCGCGGTCGCAACATGGCCGTGCTCGGCGGACAGTTCTCGATCTTCTCCACCAACGCCCTGCGCGACGCGATGAAGGCGAACCACCAGTCGACGCCGTGGGTCAAGGACTCCGAGGTCGAGGACTCGCTTCTCTCGCTCCAGATCAAGAGCGCCGGGTACCTCACCAAGATCAGCCCGTACGCCCGCGCCAACGTCGGCGGCATGACGACGCTGAAGGGCTACGACGCCCAGCAGGTGAAGTGGACCTACGGCGCGATCGAGCTGATGTGGCCGGGGCAGCGGGGCGACACGAAGGGCCAGCCCTTCCACCCCAACCTGCGCCTGCGCTGGTTCGAGAACTTCGGGATGCTGACGAACCTGTTCGTGCGCGTGGCGTTCCTCATCCTGCTCGCCGGGTCGCTCTCGATCAGCGCGTTCGTCTTCTCGCCGCTGTGGCTCGTCCCGCCGCTCGTGGCGATCCTGCTCAACCTCCGTATGGCGATGAGCATCAAGGACCGCAACCGTCGCGACATCCTGTTCGCGCTCCTGGTCTTCCCCGCCGAGGCGTTCATGTGGGTCAGGCTCGGCCACTTCATGCGCTCGTGGTCGCGATTCCTGTCGAAGAAGAAGGTCGACAACTGGGCCATGCAGGCCAAGGCCGAGAGCGGCGGTGGCAGCATCGGTCACTGGATGCCGATGGTGATCCTCGCCGCCGTGCTGCTGGCGATGGCCGTCGTGTGGAACCTCATCGGTCCCGTCGCTCAGTCGTCGATCCTGTGGATCGGGTGGCCGATCGTCGGCGTCGTGACCGTGCTGCAGACGCTGCTGATGTTCTCGAAGCTCGTGCGCCGCCAGAACGGCTACCAGGTCTGATCCGCCGGGCCCGGCGCCCGTGGGGTCCCGAGCGGTCAGGCCGGGGCGGCCATCTCCGACGTCATGCGGTAACCGACGCCCCGCACGGTCTCGATGTACCGGGGGGTCGTGGGGTTGTCGGCGAGCTTCCGGCGCAGGTTGGTCATGTGCGCCTCGATGGCGCGCTTGTCGGCCTCGCCGACGAAGTAGCTGGTGACGTACGACTCGCCGCGTAGGACCAGCGTGAGGTCGGCCTTCGACCGGACCCGCCGCTTGGATGCCATCAGGGTCGACAGCAGGTCGAACTCGGTACGGGTCAGATCGAGCTCGCGCCCGGCAACGTACGCGAGGCGGGTGTCGGTGTCGACCTGCAGATCGCGATGCGAGAGCCACTGCTCGCCCGTGACGGGGACGAGCTCACCGGCCGGCTGGTGCACGACGAGCTCGGCGCCGGACGAGGGGGCGGGCGCATCGCCGGGGCGATGCACGATGATGGGCTGCTGCGGCGGTGACGCGGGGTGCACCGGCGGGGCGGGCTGCTGCTGGGGCGGCGGCGCGTAGACGGGCTGCGGCGCGGGGAACTGCGGCGCTACCGGCGCTGCCGGGGCGGGCGCGGGGGTCGCCCCGGGGAAGCGGGCGAGGTACTCCTCGTACGACAGGGGCGCGCCGTCGGCGGGCGCCGGCGCCGGGGCGGGCGTTGCCGAGCGGGCTCCGGGGAACGACGGGCCGACCGAATCCTGCTGCGGGGTCTGCTGCGGGGCCGAGGCACGCGGGCGCCGCAGGAGGGCGTCGACGCGGGCGCGGAACTCGCGCGGGCGGAAGGGCTTGACGATGTACTCGTCGGCGCCGGCGCCGAGGCCGAGGACGACGTCGGCCTCTTCGGAGAGCCCCGTGAGCATGATGATGTAGGTGTCGCTCTGGGCGCGGATGCGCCGCGCCGCTTCGAACCCGTCGATGCCGGGCATGTTGACGTCGAGGGTCGTCAGGAGGGGCCGGTACGAC
Source organism: Microbacterium arborescens (assembly GCF_049707515.1). Lineage (GTDB taxonomy): Bacteria > Actinomycetota > Actinomycetes > Actinomycetales > Microbacteriaceae > Microbacterium > Microbacterium arborescens_B. The sequence goes on from NZ_JBNAFI010000003.1 coordinate 458,173, forward strand.
AGCACCGCCTGGATGCCGTCGATGCCGTTGCCGACCGAGACGGTGGAGAAGCCGGCGGCCTCGAGCACCTCGACGAGGAGATGGCGGATGTCGGGGTCGTCCTCGACGATGACCGCGGTCTTCAGCTGCTCCGACGCCATGCTCGTCACTCTTCTCCCTCAGGTTCGGGTAATTTTGTCATAAGCACGGGGCGCGGCGGTGTCGCCCGAACGGCCGACAGTCAGTACTCGACGTCGCGGGTCAGATCGACGGCTCCGGCCGGCCACCATACTCCGGCGGCGGGACCGCCGTTGCAGGGGCCGTCGCTCTCGCCGGGCGGCTTGATCCAGAGGTTCGTGTCGACCACGTCGTCGCCGTACGTCCCGCTCGGGTCGCCGACGCTGCGCCCCGGCGGGTTGCACCATTCGCCGTCGTCCGGTGCGCCGGCTCCGTTGCGCGACGTGTCGACGAGGGCGTGCATTCCGCCGAGGCGGTCGGACAGGGTGTGGGCGTAGGCGAACTCGTCGAACGTGCTGTTGAAGTTCGACACGTTCGTCGCGAAACCTCGCACGCCCGACCCGGCGACCCGCTCGATGAGCCCGGCCATGACGTCGGCGCCGAGCCAGTTCGAATGCCCGCCGTCGACGTAGACCCATGTGTCGGGGCCTGTCAGGCGGCCGAGGGCGCCCCGCAGCTGCGTGACCCGTTCGTCGACGTTGCCGCACTGCGGGGCGAGGGCGAGGCTGTCGGGCTCGACGACGACGACCTTCTTCACGTCGGGCACGGATCGCAGCGCCGTGCCGATCTGCGTCGTCCAGGTCTCGTAGTCGGCCTCGTCGAGCCCGCCGGCGGAGTGATTGCCGCAGTCGCGTCCGGGCAGGCCGTAGACGACGACGGCCATCGCGGTGTCGGCGTCGCGAGCCTCCTGCGCGATGTGCAGGACGCGCTCGCCGACCTCGCCGATGGGATCCTGCTCGGGGGTCAGCCAGTAGGCGGTGGGCTGGGCCGCGAGGTACTCGGCGGCGGCGACCTCCTCGGCCGTTCCTCCCGCCGCGGCGGCGCGGGCGGCCTTCGACTCATCGGGTGCGACGAACGCGGTGCCGACACGCGGAGGCCGTGCGGTGAGCATCTGGACTCCGTTCAGCACGAGCGATACGGCGAAGGCGATGCCGGCGATGAGAAGGGCGGCCGCCGCCACGATGATCGCGATCCACGCCCAGCGGGGGACGCGGCGGCGTCGCCGGGGCGCGGGTGCCGGCCGTTCGGGCGCGGGCGGCGCTTCGTAATGCCCGTCCACGACGTAGCGCCCGTCGGCGTGGCGCCCGTGGACATCGTGTCCGGCAGCAGGGTGACGCGACTCGTCGGCGCTCGGTCGCTGTGTCACGCGTCGACTCTAATCGGTGGGCGTGTCCGTCGGGTCGTCGTGTCCGTACACCGCGGCGGCTAGCCTGGGGCGATCGGGGCTTCGAATCGGCGAGAGGGGCGGCACTCATGAGCGATGTGATCCTGGGCGTGACCGACGCGGACGGGACGGCGGCACGTGTGTGGGCGGTGCGCCGGGCGGAGGCTCTGGGCCTGCCGCTGCGCGAACTGCTGATCGCGCCGACCCGCGACGATGTCGACACCGCCGTCGCCGCGACCGCGGATGCGGAGATCCTCGTCCTCCCGGCTGAACACGGCCATTCGTACCGTCCGCTCATCGCGCAAGCGCACTGCCCGATCGCGATCGTCCCCGACGAGGCCCCGAGTGGTCTCGACGCCCCCAGTGCCGCTCGTGAGGGCATCCTGGTCGGTGTCGACGCCACGGAGGTATCGGCTCGCGCGCTCGCCTTCGCCGCCGGCGAGGCTGCTCGCACGCGCCAGCCCCTCGTCGCGCTCGCCGCGTGGGAGCCGGTCGCGGTCGGCACGGAGCCGGGGCTCGACCTGTGGACCGGCCCCATGCCGGTCGACCTCTCCGAGGCCACCGCCGCGATGGTGGAGCGCATGCTCGAACCGGTGCGCGCCGGCCACCCGCAGCTCGAGGTGCGCACCCGCATCGAGGTCGGCGACGCCTCGGCCCTCATCGAGGAGGCGTCGCGCGGTGCGGTGCTGACCGTCGTCGGCTCGCACGGGCGCACGGGGCTGTCGCGCCTGCTGCTCGGGTCGGTCAGCGAGCACGTGGCCGCTCACGTCGCCTCCCCGGCCGTCGTCGTGCGGTGACGCGGGCGCTGCGCACCACCCCCTCATCGCGGATCGCGCGGGCGCTGCTCGCCGGCTACGTCGTCGTGCTCGCGCTCATCGCGTTCTGGCCGACCCCGGTCGACCGCGACGCCGGGCCGTTCCTCGCGGCGATCACGGGCGCGGTGCCGTGGTTGACCTACGGGCGCATCGAGTTCATCGCGAACATCGCGCTGTTCGTACCCTTCGGGTGGTGCGCGGCCGTCGGATGGCGGGGCTGGCGCGCGGTCGTCGTTCCGGCGGCCCTGGTCATCTCGACCGCCATCGAGGTCGGGCAGGGATTGCTGCTCACCGAGCGCACCTCGAGCGTCTGGGATGTCGTGGCCAATACCGCCGGCGCGGCCGTGGGGTGGCTGATCGCCGCGCCGTGGCGCCGGCGCCGGCGGCGGCGAGAGGCGTGGCAGATCGTCGGCCCGGGGCAGCCCGCGTCGGACGACTGAGCCTCGCGGGCGCGACGGGTCAGAAGGCGTAGCGAATACGGCACGACGGCAGTTCGCGCTCGATGAGCGCGCAGAGCGTCGCGACCGCTTCGCCCTTCATCGGCGAGCGGTACCGGACGTTGATCGCGCCGTTCTGCGAGCGCTTGGTCTCCTGCATCCGCGGGGTCCACAGCAGGTCCTCACCGCGCGGATGCCAGCCGAGGTTCACCTCGTGGAGTCCCTCGTTGTGCGTGAGGAGGATGATCTCGCACGCGAGCTGCGCCTTCGCGCGATCCGACAGCACGTCGTCGAGCTCGCGCAGCAGGGCGGTCCAGTCGGCGACCCACGTGGGGGTGAGGATGACGGGCGAGAAGTTGAGGTGCACCTCGTAGCCGGCCTCGACGAAGTCGTTGATCGCGGCGATGCGCTCGGAGATCGGCGAGGTGCGGATGTCGGTCACCTTCGCCGTGTCGTGCGGCATGAGCGAGAAGCGGATGCGCGTTCGCCCGAGCGGATCCCACTCGAGGAGGTCGCGGTTGACGTATTTGGTCGCGAACGAGGCCTTCGCGGTCGGCGACATCCGGAACAGCTCGCACAGGTCGCGGACATTCTCGCTGATCATCGCGTCGACCGAGCAGTCGCTGTTCTCGCCGATGTCGTAGACCCACGCCTCGGGGTCGCACTGGTTCGGCTCGGTCTTGGGCCCCTGTCGGGCGATGTGACGCGCGAGGTGACGGGAGATCTCGTCGATGTTCGCGAACACCGTGACGGGATTGCTGTACCCCTTGCGCCGCGGCACGTAGCAGTAGGAGCACGCCATGGCGCATCCGTTCGCGGTCGAGGGCGCGATGAAATCGGCGGAGCGGCCGTTGAGGCGCGTCGCGACCGACTTCTTCACCCCGAGCACGAGGGCCTCGGTCTTGATGCGCACCCACCGGCGGACGTTCGTCTCGTCGCCGTGGACCTCGGGGACCAGCCAGTGCGAGTCGATGGGCACGATCTCGGCGCCCGGCCAGCGTGCCACGACCTCTTGCCCGCGCGGCAGCTCGAGCGCGGCTCGCTCGGCGTAGATGCGGCTGATCTGCAGCAGCGGTGCGGGTTCGCGCATCATCCCGTTCTACCCGTGGCCACCGACATCGGCATCGTCGGCGGCCACGGGAGGACAGCGGGGCGGTTCAGTCGCGCGACTCGAGCTCGACCTCGCCGGCAGCGAGGGCATCGGCGTACGTGCGTACGTCGGGGCCGGGCTCCCAATCGATGAACTTGTCCTTCATGTGGCTGACGAGCGCGGCGTAGGCCTTGTCGGCGTCCGCGGCATCGTCGGTTCCGGCGACGGCGGCGACGGCATCCTGCAGGACACGGTCGGCGTCATCGAGCACCTTCTGGCGGGCTTCGTCGTTCCAGTGGATCTCGCTGATCTTCATACCGGCACGCTATGCAGCCGGAACGGATTCGGCGATGGGCTTGCGCGAAGCGATCCGACGACCGATGACCCCGTGCTTCGGACTGAACAGGTACACCGCGGCGAAGACGACGCCCTGGACGAGCACGACGAGTCCCCCTGAGGAGGCGTCGACCCAGTAGCTCAGGTAGATCCCGACGACCGAGGAGGTCGCCGAGAGGACGGGGGCGATCACGAGCATGCGGCCGAAGCGGTCGGTGAGCAGGTGGGCGGTGGCTCCCGGGATGATCAGCATCGCCACGACCAGCACGACACCCACGACCTGCAGGGCGACGACGGCCGTCAGCGCGAGGACCCCCAGCAGCAGTCCCGACAGCAGGCGGGGGGACAGGCCGATCGCGAAGGTGTGGATCGGGTCGAAGGCGAACAGGGTCAGGTCGCGGCGCTTGACGAACAGGATCGCGAAAGCGACGGCGGCGAGGGCGGCGATCTGCACGAGGTCGCCCGCCGAGACGCCCAGGACGTTGCCGAACAGAATGTGGTTGAGGTCGGTCTGGCTCGGGGTGACGGAGATGAGCACGAGGCCCAGGGCGAACAGCGTCGTGAAGACGATTCCGATCGCGGCATCCTCCTTCACCCGGCTCGTGCCGCGGATGATGCCGATGAGCGCCACGGCGAGGAACCCGAACACGAGAGCGCCGACCGCGAACGGGGCGCCGAGGACGTACGCGAGCACGACCCCGGGCAGCACCGCGTGGCTGACCGCGTCGCCCATGAGCGACCAGCCGATGAGGACGAGCCAGCACGACAGGACGGCGCAGACGATGGCGGCGATCGCGGTGGCCGAGAGCGCGCGCAGCATGAACTCGTACCGAAGGGGCTCGAGCAGGATGTCGACGGGGTTCACGGGCGCTCCTCGATGGTCAGTCCGAAGGCGCGGGCGAGGAGCTCGGGCCGCAGCGCCTCGTCGACGGCCCCCTGGAACACGACACGGCGCAGCAGCAGCACCGCCTCGTCGGCGAGTGAGGGAAGCGCGTGCAGATCGTGGGTCGAGACGAGCACGGTGCGTCCGTCGGCGGCAAGCTCGCGGAGAAGACGCACGATCGTCGCCTCGGACTTCTTGTCGACACCGGCGAAGGGCTCGTCGAGCAGCAGCACGCCGGCATCCTGGGCGATCCCGCGGGCGACGAACGCGCGCTTGCGCTGTCCGCCCGAGAGCCGGCCGATCTGGCGGTCGGCGAGGTCGATCAGCTCGACGCGCTCGAGGGCGGCGTCGACGGCGCGATGATCCTCCGCGCGCGGACGCCGGGTGGGGCCGAGGCGTCCGTAGCGCCCCATCATCACGACGTCGCGCACCGACACCGGGAAGGTCCAGTCGACGTCCTCGCTCTGCGGGACGTAACCGATGAGGCCCTGGCGACGCGCCGCCGCCGGGGTCTGCCCCGCGACCGTCACCCGACCGCTCGCCGGCCGGACGAGGCCCGCGATCGATTTGAACAGCGTCGACTTGCCCGATCCGTTCATACCGATCAGCGCCGTCACCCGCCCGGGCGCAACGGTGAGGGTGACGTCCTCGAGGGCCACGATGTCGCGGTAGCGCACCGAGACGCCCGAAATCTCGATGCCGGCGGCGGGGATCACGAGGCACTCCCGGTCAGCGCCGCGGCGATCGTCTCGGCGTCGTGGCGGAGGAGATCCAGGTAGGTCGGCACCGGGCCGTCCGGCTCCGACAGCGAGTCGACGTAGAGGGTGCCGCCGAAGACGGCATCCGTCGCCTCGACCACCTGCTGCATCGGACGGTCCGAGACGGTCGACTCGCAGAAGACGGCGGGCACGTCGCCATCCTCGACGAATTCGATCGTCTGCCGGATCTGCTGAGGGGTGGCCTGCTGCTCGGCGTTGACGGGCCAGATGTACGCCTCGGTGAGTCCGGCGTCGCGGGCGAGGTACGAGAACGCGCCTTCGCACGTGACGAGCGCGCGCTGCCGGGCGGGAACCGTCGCGAGGTCGGCGACGAGATCGTCGTGGATCCGCTGCAGCTCGGCGCTGTACTCGGCGCCGTTCGCGGCGTAGACGTCGGCCCCCGCGGGATCGAGGTCGCTGAAGGCCGCGACGATGTTCTCGACGTAGATCTGGACGTTCAGCGGGCTCATCCATGCGTGCGGGTTCGGCTTGCCGGCGTACGCATCGCCGGTGATGTCGATCGTCTCGACCCCGTCGGAGACCACGGCATGGGGTGCGTCGGCGGTCTCGACGAAGCGCGCGAACCACGACTCCAGGCCGAGACCGTTGTCGAGGATCAGGTCGGCGTCGGATGCCGCCGCGATGTCTCGCGGGGTCGGTTCGTAGCCGTGGATCTCGGCGCCCGCCTTCGTGATGGAGCGGACGTCGAGGCGGTCGCCCGCGACGTTCCGGGCGATGTCGGCGAGCACCGTGAACGTCGTGAGCACGACCGGCCGTCCATCCGACGGCGCCCCGGCCGCGCCCTCGTTCGAGCTCGTCGCGCAGCCGGCGAGCAGCGCGACCGCGGCCGCGACCGACACCAGGGCGGAGGCGCGGCGTCGATTTTTCGGCATACCGAAAAATTACCCGCTGACCTCGCGCACACGCAATTCCTCGTCGACGACGTCGGCCCAGGGTTGACGAGCCGAGCGCACGCTGGTACCCGTGGCCGCCGCCTGCTGCATGAGCAGCGCGAGATAGTGGTCCTGACTCGCCTCGGCGAGGGAGTAGACGGGAGCGACGCCCGCGATGGCCTCCGGCATCGCGCCCAGCATGCGGGCGATCGCGATCTCGTCGTCGTTCAACCGGGCTGGGCGGAAGGGGTTTCGGAAGACCCATTCGTCGCCCAGCAGGATGCCGCGCAGGAACATTCCCTCGAGGTTGCCGCCCTCGCCGGTCAGCACGCGCCGCAGCGAGTCGAAGACGGGCTCGTCGAACCGGCGGAGGTGGCGCACCTCGCCGTTCTCGATCTCGCCGCGCTCGCCGCGGATGAGCAGACGGTTGCCGCGGATCCAGGAGAAGTACTGTTCGCCGGCGAAGTCGTAGACGCCGAGCCGGTCGCCGAAGTCGAAGCGCGCGGTCGTCTGAGTCGCCGTCACGACGCGCTCCTCGGCCGGATCGCCCGCGCGGCCCGGCCCCGCCACGAGGGGAGATCGGAAGACGGATGCCGTGATGACGGCCTCGTCCGCGCCGATGCCGAGCGCCCGGCGCATGACGCTGACGCCGTGATAGTCGTGGCACTGCGCGACCAGGGCCTGGGAGGGCCGGCCCAGCCGGCCCGAGCGCGCGACCGCGAGCTGTGACGACAGGAGCGGAGAGAGGTGGTACTGCTCGGCGACTTGAACGGTCGGCATCCCGGGGCGGCCGACGCGATCCCACAGCGCGACGAGATCGTCGACGTCGTTCGCCGGCGGGGTCTCGGTCAGGACGGGGACGCCGCGCTCGACGAGGTCGACGATGATGCCGGGGGCCGCGTCGCGCGGGACCGAGACGACGACGAAGTCGGGGACGCCGGCCGCGAGCAGACCGTCGATGTCGCTGTAGCCGCGCACCCCCCAGCGGCGCTCGATGTCCGCCGCGGTGTCGGAGCTGCGGGTGACGAGGCCCGAGACGCGGAAGCGCTCGGGGAGGGCGGCGGCGATGCGCAGGAAGAACTCGCTGCGCCATCCGCTGCCGACGATCGCGAAGGTGAGGCTCATCGGCACAGTCTGCCCGCCGCAGCGTGTGAGACGGTAGTCGACATGGAGCCGGCCGAGATCGACGTCGACACGGTCGAGTTCGACGGTGTCCGCACGCGGGTGACGCGGGTGCGGACCGAATCGTCGGAACACGCGGAGCGGGCCTTCGTGCTGATCGCGGGCATCGGCGTGGCAGCGACCTACTTCGACCTGCTCGCACCGATCCTCGCGCAGGACGCGCGCGTCTACGCGCTCGACCTGCCGGGCTTCGCCGGTCAGCGCGCGCCGCGCGACGAACCGTCGGTGTCGTTCTTCGCGGACCAGGTCGAAGCGGTGCTCGACCGGTTCGGACTCGACGACCCGGTGCTGCTGGGACACTCGTTCGGGACGCAGATCGTGACCGAGGTGCTCGAGCGCCGGCCCGGCATCCGTCAGGCCGTCCTCATCGGGCCCGTCGTCAACGACCGGGAGCGCTCGGTCGTGCTGCAGGCGATCCGGTTCGCGCAGTCGGCGCTGTTCGAGCCGTTCCGCCTGGTGCTGCTCGCGGTGAGCGCGTACCTCCTCTGCGGCTTCGCCTACTTCCTGCGGGTGCTGCCCCACATGATGTCGTATCGGCTAACGGCCCGGCTGCAGGATGTGCCGGCGCAGGTGCTGCTGATCCGCGGTGCCCGGGACTTCTCGTCGCCGCGCTACTTCCATTCCGCGCTCGTCGCCGCAGCGCGTGACGCGTGGCGGTGGGAGATCCACGGCGCCGCTCACTCCGTGATCAACGGCAACGCGATCGGCGTCGCGAAGCTCACGAGCGCCTTCGTGGCGGGCGACCTCGCGCGTCGGGGCCAGATGTCGGCCGAGGAGGCACGCGTTCCGCAGCCCGCGTACGGCGGCATCTCGCTGACGTGGCGGGCGGTGCGCTATCGCGTGCAGGAATGGTTCAGCGCCAAGGAGGGCGACGAGGTCGGCGTCGAGCACGCGAAGGAATCGCACGCCGCCGTGATGTGGCGGGCCTTCACGGGCGGCCGGAGCTGAGCTCCCCCCGCCGACGGTTCACTCCCAGACGGCGGCGTCGGGATCGATGCCGGTGATCAGCGATGGGTTCCGCGGGGGAGCAGCATGGGTGCGGCGATCGACAGGACGATCATGGCGACACCCCCGACGATGACGCCGAGCATCGGGTTGAGGGTCACCAGGCCCAGGAGGAATCCGAGGGCGATGCCGACGAGAGCGCCGGTGGCGGTGTGGGCGAGAGCTTCGACGTCCATGGCCACGACGCTACGGACATCATCCGCGGCGCGCGTCCCCCGAACGGGTGATTTCGTCTCGTCCTCGGGGACCACGCTCGCGGCTGTCACGCAGTTCCTGGCGGCCGAGGATTCCGGGCAGGCCCCGGCCGTTGCGCGTCGTCAGCGCGAGGACCGCGGCCGTCACGACGAACGCGAAGGTCAGCAGACCCCAGATGCCGGAGAGCTGGTCGAGGAGAGCGTATCCGCCGATGCCGCCCGCGAACCGGGTCAGCCGGGTCACCGCGACCGGGGCGGGGCCGCCGACGTAGCGGAGGCGCACCGCGAGGTCGCCGATCGTCCGCCCCGAAACGATCACGCATCCGGCGACGACCGCGAGGGCGGCGAGCGAGCCGGCGTCGCCGGCGATGTTGCTGCTGACGGCGAGGTCGCGGTTGCCCGTGAAGACCAGGGCGGCCTGCAGTCCGACGCTCACGAAGATCCCGACGAGCGAGTAGGCGAGCAGGTCGCACACCATCGCGAGGATGCGGCGGCCGCGAGTCACCGCGCGCGGGACGTCGCGCTCGCTGTGCGTCGGACGGCGGGGCACGAGGAGCGCGAGCATCGAGCCGAGGACCGCGCCGACGGTGTTGGTGAGCAGGTCGTCGACGTCGAAGACCCGGTACGCGCACGGGTAGACACCCCAGACGCCGGTCAGCTGCGTGAGCTCGACGACGAGCGAGATGGCCAGGCCCGCTGCCAGGGCCGTGAGGATGCCGCGGCGGCCGAGGATGCGCACGAAGAAGCCGAGCGGGAGGAAGAGCAGGACGTTGAGGGCGAGCTGGAGCACGGCGGAGTCAGAGAGGAAGGCGCGCGGGCTGCCGCCGGCGCGGTCGGCCGCGCCGCGGATGTCGTCGACGAACGCGAACAGGTCGACATTGACGCCGGCGCAGCGCAGCTCCGCGGGGTCGGGGAGCGGTAGCAGCGTGTAGGTCCAGATCGCGAAGAAATACACCAGGGCCGCGCTCCACAGCATGACCTGCCCGCCCGTGAGTCGTCCCGCGCGGCGGTATTGGATCGCCACGAACGGCACGAAAAGCACGATTCCGGCGAACGCGCCGATGCCTATCGCGAGCGCCGCGAGAAAGACACTGTCGCCCATGTCGCCGAGTCTTCCAGCAGCCTCGAGGTGTTACCGGTAACATGGCCGGATGAGCCCGACGCGCGGGTCGGGCTCATCCGAGAGGCGAGGGAGCACTCGATGGAACACGAGCACTCGACGGAGCACGAAGCGGTGGCGCAGGTTCGTGCCGAGGTGGCGTCGTTGCACGCGGAGCTGGTGCGTTACGGCCTGGTGGTGTGGACCGGGGGGAACGTGTCGGGGCGGGTTCGGCTTGGTGATGATCCCAGCGCTGATCTGTTCGTGATCAAGCCGTCGGGGGTGTCGTATGACGAGTTGGCTCCGGAGAACATGATCGTGTGTGATCTGGATGGCAATGTGGTGCCGGGTACGCCGGGTGCTGATCGGGCTCCGTCCAGTGATACGGCGGCTCATGCGTA
>NZ_JBNAFI010000004.1:0-292240 GCF_049707515.1 Microbacterium arborescens
TCGACGGCCTCATCCGGGTGACTCCGGGCATGCTCGCGGACGAGATCTACTTCCAGCTCCCGTAACCGTCTCGCCGGGGGGGGGGGGGGCCCCCCGGGGCCCCCCCCCCCCCCCCCCCGCCGCAGTCGTCGAGATCAGAGCGTCGGGTCGCCCGACGTGCTCGTGCTGTTGCGCGTGACCCGCTGTCCACTCGCCGGGTCGACGGCGGTGCGGCTGACGGTCTCGGTCTGACGGCGACGCACCATCAGGATGAGGCCGAGGAGGAAGATGAGCGCGCCGGCACCCATCAGGATGTAGCCGATGAGGTCGAGGTTCACCCACTCAACCTCGACGTTCACAGCGAACGCGAGGATCGCGCCGATGACGAAGAGTGCGATTCCGGCACCAATGCTCATGTCAGTTCCTTCCGGGTGTGCGGACCCTTCGATCCTGGCGCGCGCGCCCGGCCCCGCGCACTGGCTTGACACCGCATCTCGCGGCGTGTCAGGAGCGCGGGGCGACCTCGACCCAGGACCCGAACTTCGGTTCGCGGTGGTCTCCCGATGACCGCCCCGTCAGCCGGCGGCGTACCCAGGGGGCGAGGTGCTCGCGGAAGTACTCGCCGCGGGCGAGGGCAGGCGGTTGCTCGTCGAGCGGAAGCGACCACCACTCCCCCGGCGCCTCGAGCCCGAGGGATCCGAGCACGCGCGCCGCCACCCGATGGTGACCGCGCGCGCTCATGTGCAGCCGATCGGCCGACCAGTACGAGGGATGCGTCAGCGCGCGGTCGTACCAGTTGAGGGCGCGCACGATGTCATCTCGATCCGCGATGCGTTCGACCACGGCATCCGACAGCGCATCGCCCCGTCGGTTGACGAGACCCCCCAGCGGCAGCTGCGCCGAGGGATTGGCTCCGGAGAGCAGGATGAGGCGGACGCCTTCCTCGTCGCAGCGCCGCACGACCTGGAGGAAGGCGTCGAGGATGTGCGCGATCGAGGTCCGCGGTCGCAGCATGTCATTGCCCCCGCCGTTGAACGACAGGTGCGTCGGTTTCAGCGCGAGCGCGGCCTCGAGCTGCTCGTCGACGATGGGTCGCACGAGCTTGCCGCGGATGGCGAGGTTGGCGTAGTGGACGGCTCGACCGGTCGCATCGGCCCAGCCCGCGGCAACGAGGTCGGCCCACCCGCGCACGGCGCCGTCGGGCAGCTCGTCGCCCACCCCCTCGGTGAACGAGTCGCCGATCGCGACGTACCGGACCTCGGATCCCCCCGCGTCACCGGTCATCGAGCGACTCTCCTCTGCGGTCGGCGAGGCCCCACGCGCCGGCGGCGGCGAGGACGAAGAACACGGCGAACACGACGAAGAGCACGGGCGCGCCGCCCCACAGCAGCAGGGGTGGCACCGACAGTGGAGCGATGATCGACGCGATGCGGCCGACCCCGGCCGCCCAGCCCGCGCCCGTGCCGCGGAGCGACGTCGGATACATCTCCGGCGTGACGGCGTACAGCGCGCCCCAGGCGCCGAGGTTGAAGAACGACAGCGCCATGCCGGCCGCGATGATCACGGTCTCGGTGCCCGCTGTCCCGAAGACGACGGCGGATGCCGCCGACCCCAGGAGGAAGACCGAGAGCGTGAGCCGCCGCCCCCACACCTCGATCAACCAGGCCGCGACGGCGTACCCGGGCAGCTGCGCGAGAGTGATGATGAGGGTGAACCCGAACGAGCGGACGAGGTCGTAGCCCTGCGTGTAGAGGATCGTCGGGATCCAGATGAAGGCGCCGTAGTACGAGAAGTTCACGCAGAACCAGACGAGCCACAGGCTGGCGGTCCGCCCGCGGAACTCCGCCGACCAGAGCGCACGGAGTCGTCCGCTCGACGAGATCGCGGCCGCTGGAGCCGCGGGCGCCGCCGTGTCGACGACCGTCTCGCGACGCGGGGCCGGCTTGCGGGGACCATCGGCTTCGAAACCGCGCACGACCGCGTCGGCCTCCTCGTGCCGGCCGCGGCGCTCGAGCCACCGCGCGGACTCCGGCAGCCCCCAGCGCACGATGAGCGCGTAGACGGCCGGGATGGCCCCGACGACGAAGGCCCAGCGCCAGCCCTCCTCGACCTGCGGGATGACGAAGTAGCCGATGAGCGCCGCCGCGGTCCATCCGACGGCCCAGAACGCTTCGAGGATGACGATGACTCGCCCACGGATGCGGGCGGGGGCGAACTCGCTGACGTACGTGCTCGCCACCGGCAGCTCGGCGCCGAGCCCCAGGCCCACGACGAACCGGAGGACGAGCAGCATCGCCAGCCCGCCCACCAGCGCGCTCGCGCCGGTCGCGACGCCGTACACGAGAAGGGTGACGGCGAAGACCGACCGACGTCCGAACCGGTCGGCCAGCAGCCCGCCGAGGCTCGCACCGATCGCCATGCCGACGAACCCGGCGGAGGCGATCCACGACGCCTGCGACGTGTCCAGCGACCACTGCGCGATGAGCGCCGTGATGATGAAGGAGATGAGCCCGACGTCCATCGCGTCGAGGGCCCAGCCCAGGCCGGAGCCCGTCAGGACTTTCAGGTGCCGGCGTCCGAAGGGAAGATCGTCGAGGCGGCGCGCCACCGAGGGCGTCGCGGTATCGGTCATTCGACCATGCTATTGACCCGCGACGACCTCCGGCGCCACGTCCTCAGTCGTCCGCGAGCATGTCGCGCACGAGCGGGGCGACCCGCGTGCCGTAGAGCTCGATCGAGCGCAGCATCCGGTCGTGGGCGAGCGTGCCGTGCGAGAACTTCAGGTCGAACCGGTCCAGGCCGAGGGTCCGGATCGTCTGCGCGAGCTTGCGCGCCACGGTCTCGGGCGAGCCGGCGTACACCGCCCCGTCGGGACCGAGGTCGTGCTGGAACTGCAGGCGCGAGTACGGCGGCCAGCCGCGCTCGGCGCCGATAGCGTCACGGTTCACCTTCATGGCCGGGAACAGCTCCTCCCAGGCCTCCTCGTCGGTGTCGGCGATGTGACCGGGCGAGTGCACACCGACGGGCAGCCGGTCTGCCCCCATGGCGTCACGGGTGCGGTGGAACAGGTCGACGTACGGACGGAAACGCGCCGCGCCCCCGCCGATGATCGCCAGCATCAGGCCGTAGCCGTTGTGGGCCGTCCGCAGCACCGACTCCGGCGACCCGCCGACCCCGACCCAGGCGCGCAGACCGTTCTCGGTCTTGGGGAAGACGTCGGCATCCGTCAGCGCCGGCCGGGTCTTGCCCTGCCAGGTGACGGGCTGCTCCGATCGCAAGCGTCCGAAGAGGTCGAGGCGTTCCTCGAAGAGGATCTCGTAGTCGGCGAGGTCGAAGCCGAAGAGCGGGAACGACTCGGTGAACGATCCTCGTCCGAGGATGATCTCCGCGCGACCGTTCGAGACCGCGTCGAGGGTCGCGAAACGCTCGTAGACGCGCACGGGATCGTCGCTCGAGAGCACCGTCACCGCGGTTCCGAGATGGATGTCCTTCGTGCGAGCGGCAGCTGCGGCGAGCACGATCTCCGGACTCGAGACGGCGAACTCGCGACGGTGGTGCTCCCCCACCCCGAAGAAGCTCAGGCCGACCTCGTCGGCGAGGACCGCCTGGTCGACGACGTTCCGGATCGTCTGCGCGTCGGAGAGCAACTCGCCGTCGGCGCCGCGGGTGACGTCGCCGAAGGTGTCGAGAGCGAACTGGACGGATGTCGCGGTCATGGGGACCACCTTTCATTCATGCGCATACAACGGTGGGACGGGAAGACTATTCCCGCCCCACCGTCGACGCGTTCAGCCCTGCGCGAGGGCCATCCGCAGGGTGTCGAGGCCGACTCCGCCGAGGCGCAGCGCCTTCATGTGGAACGCCTTGACGTCGAACTCGTCCCCCGACTGTGCGGCGTAGTCGTCGCGGATCTGCTCCCAGATGCGCTGGCCGACCTTGTACGACGGGGCTTGCCCGGGCCAGCCGAGGTACCGGTTGACCTCGAAGCGGATGAACTCGTCCGACATGTTGACGTTTCGCATCATGAACTCGAGTGCGTAATCGGCGTCCCAGATGCCCTGGCCGTCCGGGCGCTGCTTGCCCAGGTGCACGCCGATGTCGAGAACGACGCGTGCGGCCCGCATCCGCTGGCCGTCGAGCATGCCCAGCCGATCGGCGGGGTCGTCGAGGTAGCCGAGCTGCTCCATGAGGCGCTCGGCGTACAGCGCCCAGCCCTCGGCGTGCCCGCTCGATCCGGCGAGCAGACGGCGCCACGAGTTGAGCTCGAAGCGGTTGTAGACGGCCTGCGCGATCTGCAGGTGGTGTCCCGGGACGCCCTCGTGGTACACCGTGGTCAGCTCCCGCCAGGTGTCGAACGAGTCGACCCCCTCGGGCACCGACCACCACATACGCCCCGGGCGCGAGAAATCGTCCGTCGGTCCGGTGTAGTAGATGCCGCCCTCGTTGGTCGGCGCGATCATGCACTCGAGCGTCCGGATGGGCTCGGGGATGTCGAAGTGGCTGCGTCCGAGCTCCTCGACGGCGCGGTCGCTCGTCTCCTGCATCCACTTCTGGAGCGCATCGGTGCCCCGCAGCTTGCGCGACTCGTCTCTCTCGAGATGCGCGACGGCCTCCTCCACCGACGCGCCGGGAAGGATCTCGTTCGCGATCGCCTCCTGCTCGGCCACCATGCGGGCGAGCTCCTGGAGTCCCCACTCGTAGGTCTCGTCCAGGTCGATGGTCGCGCCGAGGAATCGGCGCGAGTGCAGCGCGTACAGCTCGCGTCCGACGGCGTCGGTCTCGCCGGCCTCGGGCAGGAGCTCGACCGTGAAGAAGTTCGCCAGGCCGTCGTAGGCCACCCGCGCCGCGTTGGCGTTGTCGGCCAGCTCGCGAGCGAGCGAGGCCGGAAGGCCCCCCTCGGCGGGCGCCGCGTCGGCGGCGAACGTCGCGAAGAAGCCGGTGTCGGCGGTGTAGCGCGCGATCTGCGTGGCGACCTCGGAGACCTGACGCCGTGCCGGGACGACCCCCTGCGCAATGCCCTCGCGCAGGGTCCGGATGTAACCGTCGATGGCCGCGGGGACGGCGCCGAGGCGTGCGGCGATGACGCCCCAGTCCTCGACCGTCGCGGTGGGCATGAGGTCGAAGGTGTTGCGGATCTCCTGGGCGGGTGATGCGATCACGTTGACATCGCGGAGATGCGCGCCGGCCTCCGCCAGTTCGATCTGCAGCCGCAGGTCTCCCGCGAGGTCCGCCTTGGTGACGACGTCGACGTCGTCCGCCGGCTCAGCGGCTTCGAGGGCGGCGAGGGTGCTGCGAGCAGCCTCGAGAGCCCGGGCCGTTCCCTCCGGCGAATAGTCGTCGAGGCGCGCGTTGTGCTCGAAACGGCCGATGTAGGTCGCGAGTCCGGGTGAGAGCTCGGCCAGGGTGTCGACCCACGCATCGGCGATCCGGTCGATCGGTGTGGGGGTGCGCTGTGCTTCGGTCATTCTCCGAGCCTAGTCCGGCACCCCCGCGCGAAAAGGTCGGTCAGTGACCGGCGACGTCCCAGTCACCGCCGCGCCCGATCTGGACGTCGAGCGGAACGGTCAGCTCTGCCGCGTCGCCCATGCGCTCGCGCACGATGCGCTCAGCGGCATCCCACTCCCCCGGGGCCACCTCGACGACGAGCTCGTCGTGGATCTGCAGCAGCACGCGTGACCGCAGATCCTCGGCGCGGAACTCGCGATCGATCCGGAAGAGAGCGATCTTCATGATGTCGGCGGCGCTGCCCTGGATCGGAGCGTTCAGCGCCGCGCGTTCGGCGTTCTCGCGCAGCACCCGGTTGGGGCTCGCGAGGTCGGGGAACGGACGCCGGCGCCCGAAGATGGTCTCGGTGTAGCCGTCGATGCGAGCCTGCTCGACACTCGAACGGAGGTAGTCGCGCACGGCTCCGAAGCGGGCGAAGTACTCGAGCATGAGCTGCTTCGCCTCGGACTGCTCGATGCGCAGCTGCTTCGACAGGCCGAACGCCGACAGGCCGTACACGAGCCCGTACGACATCGCCTTGACCTTCGTGCGCATCGCGGGCGTGACGTCGGCCGGGTCGACGCCGAACACCCGGGCACCCACGAAGCGGTGCAGGTCCTCGCCGGAGACGAACGCCTCGATGAGTCCCGGGTCTTCGGACAGGTGCGCCATGATCCGCATCTCGATCTGCGAGTAGTCGGCCGTCAGCAGGGTCTCGTATCCCTCGCCCACCTCGAAGGCGGCCCGGATACGACGGCTCTCCTCGTTGCGGATGGGGATGTTCTGGAGGTTCGGGTCGGTACTCGACAGGCGACCCGTCTGGCTGCCGGTCTGGACGTAGGTCGTGTGGATGCGGTCGTCGGCGGCGATCGCCGTGTCGAGCGACTCGATGATCTGGCGGAGCTTCGTGGCCTCACGATGCTGCAGCAGCAGCTCGAGGAACGGATGCGGGTTCGACTCCTGGAGATCGGCGAGGACGGCGGCATCCGTTGAGTACCCCGTCTTCGTCTTGCGGGTCTTCGGAAGCTCGAGCTGCTCGAACAGCACCTCCTGGAGCTGTTTCGGCGAGCCGAGGTTCACCTCACGGTCGATGGTGGCGTAGGCGCGGCGAGCGATGTCGTCGGCGCGCGCGGCGAGCTCGGCCGAGAACGTGGACAGCTTCTCGTGAGAGACGGCGACGCCGGCGAGCTCCATGTCGGCGAGCGTGTCGAGGGTCGGGAGCTCGATGTCGGTGAGGACGGAGAGGACGGACGCGGGCATCTCGGCGCGCACCGCCTCGGCGACGCGCAGCGCGAACCACGACAGCTGGCCGGGCGTCGCCCCCTCGGTCTCGGGCACCAGCTGCGTCGGATCGGCCTCGGGGAGCTTCTCGTCGAGGTAGCGGTGCACGAGGTCGGCCAGCGTCTTGTCGGGCAGGCTCGGTCGAAGCAGCCATCCGGCCAGGATCGGGTCGAATGCGAGCCCGGAGAGGCGGACTCCGGCGCGGCGCAGCGCCTTGACCTGCACCTTCGCGTCGGAGATGACCTTCGGTGTGGCGGACTCGAGCCACGGCCGCAGCGCCTCGGCGACGGCGTCGTCCCACGTCGACTCGACGGCCTCGTCGGCGCTCGCCAGGCCGATTCGCTGGGGGAATCCCCCGGCGACCATGACGGTGACTCCGATCTCGCCCTCACGCGCACCGACCCACGCGGCCAGATCGGATGCGGAGAGCTCGGCGGCCGTCGGGGCCGGCACTGCGGGCGGGGCGGTCTCGACCGCCATCGCCGGGTCGGCCCCGGCCGCTTCGAAGACGCGCGGCAGCAGGGTTCGGAACTCGAGCCGGGCGAAGATGTCGCGCACCGCCTCGGCGTCGATCGGCGCCACGGCGAGGTCGGCGGGCGTGACACCGAGCTCGACGTCGCGCAACAGACGGTTCAGCGCGCGGTTGCGGCGAACGTCGTCGAGATGGTCTCGCAGGTTGCCGCCCACCACTCCGCCGATCTTGTCGGCGTTCTCGAGCAGGGCGTCGAGCGAGCCCCACTGCGTCAGCCACTTCACCGCCGTCTTCTCGCCCACCTTGGGGACGCCGGGGAGGTTGTCGCTCGTCTCGCCCACGAGAGCCGCGATATCGGGATAGTTGTGCGGCGGGAGGCCGTACTTCTCGATGACGGATTCGGGCGTGTAGCGCTTCAGCTGCGACACACCCTGGACGCTCGGGTACAGGAGCGTGACGTCGTCGCTGACGAGCTGGATGGTGTCGCGGTCACCCGAGCACACCAGCACGTCGTACCCCTCGGCGGCGCCCTGCGTCGCCAGGGTCGCCAGGATGTCGTCGGCCTCGAAGTCCTCCTTCGTGAGCACCGTGACGTTCATGGCGGCGAGACACTCCTGCAGCAGCGGGATCTGACCCTTGAACTCGGCCGGCGACTCCGACCGGTTCGCCTTGTACTCCGTGTACTCGCGTGTGCGGAACGACTGCCGCGACGTGTCGAAGGCGACGGCGAGGTGCGTGGGCTTCTCGGCCTTGATCAGGTTGACGAACATCGACAGGAATCCGTAGATGCCGTTGGTGTGCTGCCCGTCCTTCGTCGTGAAGTTGTCGACCGGCAGCGCGAAGAACGCCCGGTAGGCCAGCGAGTGGCCGTCGACGACGAGAAGGGTAGGCTTTGCGGAGTCCGTCACCCGTCCAGCCTAACGACGAGCACGGACACGACGACCCGCTGCGACCGAGGGTGGAGCATGCCCGAGAACACCGAACCCGACAACGGCCTCGCGTGGGCGCAGGGACGCGGCAAGGGCGCGCTCGCGGAACGCATGGGGATCGAGTTCACGGAGTTCACCACGGAGCGCTGCGTCGCCACGATGCCCGTCGAGGGCAACACCCAGCCGGTGGGCCTGCTCCACGGCGGCGCCTATGTCGTGCTCGGCGAATCGCTCGGGTCGATGGCGGCGAACATGCATGCCGGTCGCGGGCGCCTCGCCGTCGGCGTCGACATCAACGCCACGCACACCCGCTCGGCGACGAGCGGTGTCGTCACGGGGGTATGCACTCCCCTGCACCTCGGCCGGTCCATGACCGTGCACGAGATCGTCGTCTCGGACGAACAGGGCCGGCGGTGCTCGACGATCCGGATCACCAACATGATCAAGGATGCGCCCGCCGCATCCTGATCCTCTCCCCGCGCGAAGAAACAGCTCCGCGCCGAGAGCGCGGGGGAAACCCGGCTGCTCGGCGCGGAAGAGACGTCTCGCGGAGCGGGCCTACTTCTTCGGGGCGAGCTGCTCGATGATCGCCTTCGCGACGTCCTGCATCGTGAGGCGACGGTCCATCGACGCCTTCTGGATCCAGCGGAACGCCTCGGGCTCGCTGAGGCCCATCTTCTCGTTCAGCAGCCCCTTGGCGCGGTCGACGAGCTTGCGCGTCTCGAAGCGCTCGACCATGTCGGCCACCTCGGCTTCGAGGGTGATGATCTGCTCGTAGCGTGCCAGGGCGATCTCGATCGCGGGCAGCAGGTCGTTCGGCGTGAAGGGCTTGACGACGTAAGCGAGCGCTCCGGCCTCGGTGGCCCGCTCGACGAGCTCCTTCTGGCTGAACGCGGTCAGCAGCACGACGGGGGCGATGTGCGCCTTGCCGAGACGCTCGGCGGCGGAGATGCCGTCGAGGACGGGCATCTTCACGTCCATGATCACGAGGTCGGGACGAAGCTCGGTCGCGAGCTGCACGGCGGTCTCGCCGTCTCCGGCCTCACCGACGACGTCGTATCCGTTGTCGCGCAGGATCTCGACGATATCGAGCCGGATGAGCGACTCGTCCTCGGCCACGACGACACGACGGGGTGCGGGAGCGGCCGGCGTGGGGGCCTCTTCTTGCTCTGTCACCTTTTGATCCTACGGTATGGCGTTCCGCCGATGCTTCCGTCGGACGATGCGACGAGAGGCGCTATTGTCGAATGACGTGCGCCGGTGTGGCGGAATGGCAGACGCGACCGACTCAAACTCGGTTGTCTTCGGACGTGTGGGTTCGACTCCCACCACCGGCACGACGAAAGGGCGGGCACCTCGTGGAGAGGTGCCCGCCCTTCGGCGTCCGTCAGACCGTCACTGGATGGTCTGGTAGATCGGCGCACGGCCGTTGACGGCGTCACCGATCTTGTGGATGCGGATGTCGTTGGTCGCACCCTCGATTCCGGGAGGCGAGCCGGAGATCACGACGACCTTGTCGCCGACCTCGGCGAGACCGGTCGAGAGGAAGTAGTCGTCGACCTGGTGGTACATCAGGTCGGTGTGAGCGACCTCTTCGACCAGGCTCGAGCGGATGCCCCACGTGAGTGCCATGCGTCGGCGGATGGCCGGGTCGGTCGCGAAGGCGATCATGGGGATCTCGGGGCGCAGGCGCGACATGCGACGGGCCGTGTCACCGGACTCCGTGAACATGCAGAGGAACTTCGCCTCGATGAACTGGGCGACCTCCATCGCGGCGAGCGTGATGGCACCGCCCTGCGTGCGCGGCTTCGCCGTCAGCGGCGCGATGCGGTCGAGGCCGTGCGTCTCGGTCGAGTCGACGATGCGGGCCATCGTCTCGACGACGCCGACGGGGTACTTGCCCACGCTCGTCTCGCCCGAGAGCATGACGGCGTCGGCACCATCGAGGACGGCGTTGGCGACGTCGCTGGTCTCGGCACGGGTGGGCACCGGGTTCTCGATCATCGACTCGAGCATCTGCGTCGCGACGATGACGGGCTTGGCCATGCGGCGGCACAGGGCCACGGCCTTCTTCTGCACGATCGGGACGGCCTCGAGCGGAAGCTCGACGCCGAGGTCGCCGCGGGCGACCATGATGCCGTCGAAGGCGTCGATGATGCCCTCGAGGTTGTCGACGGCCTGCGGCTTCTCGATCTTGGCGATGACGGGGACCTTGCGCCCCTCCTCCGCCATGATCTCGTGCACGCGCGTCACGTCGCCGGCATCGCGCACGAACGACAGCGCGATGATGTCGGCGCCCTGCTGCAGCCCCCAGCGCAGGTCGGCTTCGTCCTTCTCGGACAGTGCCGGGACGCTCACCGCGACACCCGGCAGGTTGATGCCCTTGTTGTTCGACACCGGACCGGCGACGATCACCTTCGTCGTGACGACGGCACCGTCGACCGAGACCACCTCGACGCGGACCTTGCCGTCGTCGATGAGCAGGAAGTCGCCCGGCTTGACGTCCCCCGGCAGGCCCTTGAAGGTCGTCGAGACGATCTCCTTGGTGCCGAGGATGTCGTCGGTGGTGATCTTGAAGATGTCGCCGACCGCGAGCTGGTGGGGTCCGTTCTCGAACTTGCCGAGGCGGATCTTCGGCCCCTGCAGGTCGACCAGGATGGCCACGGGGCGACCCGCGTCATCAGCCGCCTTGCGCACGTTGGCCCAGCGGACCTCGTGCTCCGAATAGTCTCCGTGGCTGAGGTTGAATCGGGTCACGTCCACGCCGGCGTCGATGATGGCTCGCACCATCTCGTAGCTGGCTGTGGCCGGTCCCAGGGTGGCGACGATCTTGGCGCGTCTCACTGAATCTCCGGTGGTGTCGGGTCGGGAGGGGATGGGTCCAGCCTATGCCCGCTGGAGCCCGATCGCGACGTCCGTCGGACGCACCGGCGCCGGCAGCTCGGTGTCGCCCATCAGGTAGCGGTCGACCGCGGACGCCGCGGCACGGCCCTCCGCGATCGCCCAGACGATGAGCGACTGCCCACGACCGGCGTCGCCGGCCACGAACACGCCCGGCGTGGCGGTCTGGTAGTCGTCCGCCCGATCGACGTTGCCGCGATCGGTGAACAGCGTGCCCAGCTGGGACTCGAGCTCGGCGCGCTCCGGGCCGGTGAAGCCCATCGCGATCAGCACGAGGTCGGCGGGGATCTCGCGCTCGGTGCCGCTCTTGGGCACCCGGCGGCCGTCGATGAACTCCGTCTCGGCGACGCGGAGCGCGCGCACCTCCCCCGCGTCGTTGGCGAGGAATTCGACGGTGGACGCGAGGTAGCTGCGCTCACCGCCCTCCTCGTGTGCCGAGGCGATCTCGAAGATCGTCGGCATCATCGGCCACGGCTGGGTGTCGGGGCGGTCGGACGGCGGCTGCTGGCCGATCGCCAGATTCGTGACGCTGAGGGCGCCCTGACGGTGCGCGGTGCCGATGCAGTCCGCACCGGTGTCGCCGCCGCCGATGACGACGACGTGCTTGCCCTCGGCGTGGATCTGGTTGGCGACCTGGTCACCCGCGACGGCCTTGTTCGATTCGACGAGGTACTCCATCGCGAAATGCACGCCCGCGAGGTCGCGGCCGGGGATCGCCAGATCGCGCGGAAGCGTCGAGCCCGTGGCCACCACGACGGCGTCGTAGCGAGCGCGGAGCGCATCCCACGTGATGTCCTTGCCGATCTCCACGCCGGCGCGGAACCGCGTGCCCTCGTCCTGCATCTGACGCAGACGCGCCTCGATGTGGCGCTTCTCCATCTTGAAGTCCGGGATGCCGTAGCGCAGGAGGCCGCCGATGCGGTCGTCGCGCTCGTAGACCGCGACGGTGTGACCGGCGCGCGTGAGCTGCTGCGCGGCGGCGAGCCCGGCGGGGCCGGAGCCCACGACGGCGACGGTCTTGCCGGTCAGGCGCCCCGGCGGCTCCGCCTCGACCCAGCCGTTCGCGAAGGCCTCGTCGATCGTCGTGACCTCGATCTGCTTGATCGTGACCGGCGGCTGGTTGATCCCGAGCACGCACGAGCTCTCGCAGGGCGCCGGGCAGAGCCGGCCGGTGAACTCCGGGAAGTTGTTCGTGGCGTGCAGACGCTCGATCGCCGAGCGGCCCTCGCCCCGCCATGTGAGGTCGTTCCACTCCGGGATGAGATTGCCCAGGGGGCATCCCTGGTGGCAGAACGGCACGCCGCAGTCCATGCAGCGCCCCGCCTGACGGCGGACCACCGCGGTGTCACCGGGCTCGTAGACCTCGCGCCAGTCCATGATGCGGACCGGGACGGGGCGACGCTTGGGGAGCTCGCGCTCCGTGATCTTCAGGAAGCCCTTGGGGTCAGCCACGGGTCACCTCCAGGATGCGGCTCCAGACCTCGTCGCCGTCGGGGTCGAGCCCCTCGGCGGCCGCCGTCTGTCGGGTTTCGAGCACCGCTGCGTAGTCGCGCGGCACCACACGGACGAAGTTCACGACCTCGGTCTCGAAGTCCTCGAGCAGGCGGGCCGCCAGCTGGGAGTCCGTCTCGGCGACGTGGCGCTCGAGCAGGTCGCGGAGGATCTCGGCGTCACCGGATCCCATCTCCTCGAGCACGAGCTCACCGGTGGCCATCGCCTCGCGGTTCACGTTCGCCGTTTCGAGGCGGTAGACGTAGGCGTTGCCGCCCGACATCCCGGCACCGAGGTTGCGGCCCGTCGCGCCGAGGATGACCGCCAGGCCGCCGGTCATGTACTCGAGCGCGTGGTCGCCCACACCCTCGACGACCGCCGTCGCGCCGGAGTTGCGGACGAGGAACCGCTCCCCCACGACGCCGCGCAGGAACATCGTGCCCTGCGTCGCGCCGTAGCCGATGACGTTGCCGGCGATGACGTTCTCGGACGCGTCGAAGGCGGCGTCGCGCGGCGGGCGCACGACGATCTGACCTCCCGACAGTCCCTTGCCGACGTAGTCGTTCGAGTCGCCCTCCAGCCGCAGGGTGATGCCCGCGGGCAGGAACGCGCCGAAGGACTGCCCGGCGGAGCCGGTCAGGTTCACCACGATCGAGTCGCTCGGCAGCCCGTTCTCGCCGTGGGCGAGGGTCACCCGGTTGCCGAGCATCGTGCCCACGGCACGCTCGGTGTTCCGGATGGGCAGGTCGATGTCGATGTGACCGCCGTGCGCGACGACATCCTGCGCCCGCTCGATGAGCTGGACGTCGAAGTGCTCCTCGAGCTCGTGGTCCTGGTCGCGCTGATGACGACGCGGGGCGTCGTCGGCGAAGGCCGGGCCCGTCAGGATGGGACCGAGGTCGAGCCCGTTCGCCTTCCAGTGCTCGATCGCGCCGTCGACGTCGAGGACGTCGTTGCGCCCGATGGCCTCGTCGAGCGAGCGGAAGCCGAGCTCGGCGAGGTACTCGCGCACCTCCTGGGCCACGAACTCCATGAAGTTCACGACGAACTCGGGCTTGCCGGTGAAGCGCTCGCGCAGCACCGGGTTCTGGGTCGCGACCCCCACGGGGCAGGTGTCGAGGTGGCAGACGCGCATCATGATGCACCCCTCCACGACCAGGGCGGTCGTGGCGAAGCCGAACTCCTCGGCGCCCAGCAGGGCGGCGATGACGACATCCCGTCCGGTCTTGAGCTGCCCGTCGGCCTGTACCACCACGCGGTCGCGCATGTCGTTCAGCATGAGCGTCTGCTGCGTCTCGGCGAGGCCCAGCTCCCACGGCGTGCCCGCGTGCTTGAGCGAGTTCAGCGGGCTCGCACCCGTACCGCCGTCGTGACCCGAGACGAGGATGACGTCGGCGAGAGCCTTCGCGGTTCCGGCCGCTACCGCCCCGATGCCCGACTGGCTCACGAGCTTCACGTGGACCCGGGCGGCGGGGTTGGCCCGCTTGAGGTCGAAGATCAGCTGCTTGAGGTCTTCGATCGAGTAGATGTCGTGGTGCGGCGGCGGCGAGATGAGGCCCACACCGGGGGTGCCGCCACGCGTGCGGGCGATCCAGGGGTACACCTTGCCGGGCGGCAGCTGGCCGCCTTCGCCGGGCTTGGCGCCCTGCGCGAGCTTGATCTGGATGTCGTCGGCGTGCGTGAGGTACATGCTCGTCACACCGAAACGGCCCGAGGCCACCTGCTTGATGGCGCTGCGGCGCTCGGGATCGAGCAGTCGCTCGACGTCCTCGCCGCCCTCACCGGTGTTCGACTTCGCGCCGAGCCGGTTCATGGCGATCGCGAGGGTCTCGTGAGCCTCCTTGGAGATCGAGCCGTAGCTCATCGCTCCCGTCGAGAAGCGCTTCACGATGGAAGCGACCGACTCGACCTCGTCGATCGGAACGGGCGGGCGCACCCCCGTGCGCAGCTTGAACATCCCGCGGAGGGTCTTCAGCTCCGCAGCCTGATCGTCGACGAGCTTGGTGTACTCGCGGAAGATGTCGTAGCGGCGCGTGCGCGTCGCGTGCTGCAGCCGGAAGACGGTGTCGGGGTTGAACAGGTGCGGGGCGCCGTCACGACGCCACTGGTACTCGCCGCCCGTCCACAGGCGCTCGTGCGCGCGCACCGCGGCATCCTCGGGGTAGGCGTACGCGTGACGCGCGGCGTTCTCGGCCGCGATCACCTCGATGCCGATGCCGCCGAGCTTGGTCTCGGTGCCGGTGAAGTACTTCGAGACGAAGTCGTCGGAGAGTCCGACCGCCTCGAACACCTGCGCGCCGGCGTAGGAGGAAACGGTGGAGATGCCCATCTTGGACATGATCTTCAGGACGCCCTTTCCGAGCGCGTAGATCAGGTTCTTGACGGCCTTCTCGGGCGAGACGCCGGTGATGTACCCCGCGCGTACGAGGTACTCGACGGTCTCCATCGCCAGGTAGGGGTTGACCGCCGACGCACCGTAGCCGAGGAGGGTCGCGACGTGGTGAACCTCGCGCACGTCGCCGGCCTCGACGACCAGGCCGACCCGCATGCGGGTCTGCTGCCGGATGAGGTGGTGGTGCACGGCTGCGAGCATGAGCAGCGACGGGATGGGCGCGAGGTCCTTGTTCGAGTCGCGGTCGCTGAGCACGAGGAACTCGGCGCCGTCCTCGATGGCCTGATCGGCCTCGGCGCACATCTGGGCGAGGCGCTTCTGCATCCCCTTGTGACCCGCCTCGACCCGGTAGAGGCCGCGGATGGTGACGGACGAGCGTCCCTTGAGCGCCGTGTCGATGTGCTGGATCTTCGCCAGCTCGTCGTTGTCGATCACCGGGAAGTCCAGCGTCACGGTGCGCGTGTGCTCCGGGCCCCACGCGAGCAGGTTCGCCTCGGGACCGAGCCCCAGCGACAGCGAGGTGACGACCTCTTCGCGGATCGAGTCGAGCGGCGGGTTGGTCACCTGCGCGAACTGCTGCGTGAAGTAGTCGAAGAGCAGGCGCGGCCGCTCGCTGAGGACGGCGACCGGGGTGTCGCTGCCCATCGCGCCGAGGGGTTCGGCGCCCACCTGCCCCATCGGGGTGAGGAGGATGCGCACCTCCTCCTCGGTGTAGCCGAAGGTGCGCTGCCGGCGCGTGATCGAGGCGATGGGGTGCACGATGTGCTCGCGCTCGGGCAGGTCCTTCAACCGGACGCGGCCCGCGTCGAGCCATTCCTGCCACGGGTGCAGCGAGGCGAGGTCCCGCTTGATCTCCTCGTCCTCGACGATGCGGCCCTCGGCCGTGTCGACGACGAACATACGACCGGGCTGGAGGCGGCCGCGGCGCTTGATGCGCTCGGGGGCAAAATCGAGCACACCGGTCTCGCTGCCGATGACGACGAGTCCGTCGGTCGTCTCCGTCCACCGACCCGGGCGCAGCCCGTTGCGGTCGAGGGTCGCTCCGACGAGCGTGCCGTCGGTGAAGATGAGGGCGGCCGGTCCGTCCCACGGCTCCATCTGGATGGAGTGGTAGTCGTAGAACGCCCGCAGATCGGGGTCGATGTCCGTCTGCTTCTCGTACGCCTCGGGGACCATCATCATGACGGCGTGCGGCAGGCTGCGTCCCGTCAGGGTGAGCAGCTCCAGCACCTCGTCGAACGAGGCGGAGTCGCTGGCCCCGTCGGTGCAGATCGGCAGGAGCGGCTGCACGTCGCCGAGCAGCTCGGATTCGAGCTGCGACTGGCGCGCCCGCATCCAGTTGCGGTTGCCCTTGACGGTGTTGATCTCGCCGTTGTGGGCGAGCATGCGCAGCGGCTGAGCGAGAGGCCACGACGGGAAGGTGTTCGTGGAGTAGCGGGAGTGGACCACCGCGAGCTCCGAGGCGAACCGCTCGTCCTGCAGGTCGGGGTAGAACGGCTCGAGCTGGAGCGTCGTGACCATTCCCTTGTAGCCGAGCGTGCGGCTCGAGAGCGAGACGAAGTAGGCGTCGTGCTCGTGGCGGGCGCGCTTGCGCAGCCGGTAGACGCGACGGTCGAGCTCGATGCCCGAGAGGGCGGGGGCGTCGCCGATCGCGGGTCGCGAGAGGAACAGCTGCTCGAAGGCCGGGCGCGCGGCGAACGCGAGCTTTCCGAGGTTCTCGTCCTCGGTCGGCACGTCGCGCCAGCCGAGCACCGTCAGACCCTCGGACGCGGCCAGCGTCTCGATGTCGGCCTTCAGCGCGTGGCGCTCATCGGCGTCGCGCGGCAGGAACGCCATGCCCGCGGCGTACTCGCCGACCGGCGGCAGGTCGAAGTCGACGACGGCGCGCAGGAACGCGTCGGGCATCTGCGTCAGGATGCCGGCGCCGTCACCGGTTCCGGCGTCGGAGCCGATGGCGCCGCGGTGCTCGAGGTTGCGCAGAGCCGTCAGCGCGAGCTCGACGATGTCGTGCCCCGCTTCTCCGCGCAGGGTGGCGACCATCGCCAGACCACACGCGTCCTTCTCGAAGGCAGGGTTGTACATGCCCTGCTTGGGGGGGAAGGAACCGAATCCGAACTTTTGGGGTCGAGGGCTCGAGGCCATACTGACCGTCCTCACATTGGTGCTGAACCGGGACGACGTCGGCCCTGGGGAACTACTGCTTCGAGGTGACCGCGCTTGTGGCGCTGTCTGCGTGAGCTTCGGGCGTCGGGGGTGCGCTCAGATCCACGAAGTCTTCGGTGCTCTCAGATTGTAGCGCGCTCTGGGCGACCCATTCGCGACCGGGCTGATATGGCGACGGCTCGTCGCCGTAGTGCCGGCGCGCCTGCACGACGATGATCGCGAGTCCGACCAGGACGGCGAGGATCGCGGCCCAGACATTGGTGCGGATGCCGAGGATGATCTCGCTCGGGTCGATCCGGATCGACTCCCACACGATGCGGCCCGCGCCGTACCAGACCAGGTACAGGCCGAACAGCTTGCCCCACTGCGCCCACATCGTCCGGCCGACCCACAGCAGCACGAGCACGCCGAGACCGTTCCAGATCACCTCGTAGAGGAAGGTGGGGTGGAACAGGGTGTCGGGTGCGAGCCCGGCGGGGAAGGCGGGGTTGTCGCGGTCGATCTCCAGCCCCCACGGGAGGTCGGTCGGAAGACCGAAGAGCTCCTGGTTGAACCAGTTGCCGAAGCGTCCCATGGCCTGTGCCAGCAGGATCCCGGGGGCCAGGGCGTCCGCGAAGCTCCAGAACCGGATGCCCGTCCATTTGCAGCCGAGGTACGCACCGACGGCGCCGCCGATGAGAGCGCCGAAGATCGCGATGCCGCCCTCCCAGATGAACAGCACCGCCCACGGGTTCTTGTCGGGGCCGAAGTAGAAGCCGGGGTGCGTGAGAACGTGGAACGCGCGGGCGCCGACGAGCGCGAGAGGAACAGCCAGCAGCGCGATGTCGATGACGACCCACGGCTCGGCGCCGCGGCGCGTCAGCCGGTGGTTCGTCAGCAGGGTCGCCACGATGATCCCCGCGATGATGCACAGCGCGTAGAAGTGGATGCGCAGCGGTCCGAGGTCGATGTAGCTCACCGACGGACTCGGGATGCTCGCGACGAGCGTGTGTGCAGCGTTGATCATCGGATCGTCCCTCGGAATTCGGCGGTCGTGCGACCGGAAAAGTCTAGACGCGGTCGCGGGTCGTCCCGGCCGCGAGAGCGCGCGCGGTCTCGGTCAGGCCCGCCACGCCGCCGTCGCGCAGCGCGCGCACGAGCGCGGTGCCGACGATCGCGCCGTCGGCGTAGTCGACGACGCCGGTCACCTGGTCGGGGGTCGAGATGCCGATTCCGACGCACGCGTGCGCCGCGCCGAGCTCGCGCAGGCGGCCGACGAGGGTCCGCGCGGCCGCGTCGAGCTCGGCCCGCTCCCCCGTGATCCCCATGGTCGAGACCGTGTAGACGAAGCCGGTGGACGCCTCGACGATCATCCGCAGCCGTTCCTCGGTCGAGGTCGGCGCCGCGAGGAAGACGCGGTCGAGGCCCGTGCGCTCGGACGCTGCGATCCAGTCGGGCGCCGCGTCGGGAGTGATGTCGGGCGTGATGAGACCGGCACCGCCGGCGGCGAGGAGATCGTCGGCGAACCGGTCGACCCCGTACTGGAGCACGGGGTTCCAGTACGTCATGACGAGGATCGGGACATCCACGCGCGCGGCGATCGCGCGGACCGCGGTGAACGTGTCGCGCAGGCGGAAGCCGGCGGCGAGGGCGGTCTGCGTCGCCTCCTGGATGACCAGACCGTCCATGACGGGATCGGAGTACGGCGGCCCCAGCTCGAGCACGTCGGCTCCGGCCTCCGCCAGCGCCACGGCTGCCTCGACGCTCGTGTCGAGATCGGGGAAGCCGAGCGGGAGGTAGCCGACGAAGGCGCCGCGTCCCTCGGCATGCGCCGCATCGATGGCCGCAGCCACACGCGAGGTCACAGCTCGACTCCCTCGCCCGATGCGGCCTCGTCGTGCTCGGGCTCGACGACGGGCTCCGCGCCCTCGTCGTAGAGCTCGAACCAGCGTGCGGCGGTGTCCATGTCCTTGTCGCCGCGACCCGAGAGGTTGACCGCGATGATGGCGTCGGGACCGAGCTCGCGCCCGATGCGCAGCGCACCCGCGAGCGCGTGCGCGGACTCGATCGCCGGGATGATGCCCTCGGTGCGGCTCATGAGCCGCAGCGCCTCCATCGCCTCGGTGTCGGTCGCCGGGATGTACGTGGCGCGGCCGATCGAGGCGAGCCAGGCGTGCTCCGGCCCGACGCCCGGGTAGTCCAGGCCCGCCGAGATCGAATGCGACTCGACGGTCTGCCCGTCTTCGTCCTGCAGCACGAACGTCTTCGCCCCGTGGAGCACGCCCGCGCGGCCGCGCTCGATCGAGGCGGCATGGCGCTCGGTGTCGACACCGTCGCCGGCGGCCTCGACGCCATAGAGGGCGACCCCCTCGTCGTCGAGGAACGCGTCGAACATGCCGATCGCGTTGGAGCCGCCGCCCACGCACGCCACGACGGCATCCGGTAGGCGTCCCGTCTCGGCCAGCAGCTGCTCGCGGGCCTCTTCGGAGATGATCTTCTGGAAGTCGCGGACCATGGCCGGGAAGGGATGCGGACCCGCCGCCGTGCCGAAGATGTAGTTCGTCGTCTCGACGGATGCGACCCAGTCGCGGTACGCCTCGTTGATCGCGTCCTTGAGCGTGCGCGAGCCGGTGGTGACCGGCACCACCTCCGCGCCCAGGAGACGCATGCGGGCGACGTTGAGCGCCTGGCGTTCGGTGTCGACCTCGCCCATGTAGATCGTGCAGTCGAACCCGAACAGGGCCGCCGCCGTCGCCGTCGCCACGCCGTGCTGTCCGGCACCGGTCTCGGCGATGACCCGGGTCTTGCCCAGACGCTGGGTGAGCATCGCCTGCCCGATGACGTTGTTGATCTTGTGCGAGCCGGTGTGGTTGAGGTCTTCGCGCTTGAGGAAGACCCGCGCGCCGCCGGCGTGCTCGGCGAAGCGGGGCACCTCGGTGAGCGCGGACGGACGTCCGGCGTAGGTGGCGAGGGTCCGCGCCAATTCGGCGGCGAACTCGGGGTCGGCCATGGCGGACTCGTAGACCGCCGTCAGCTCGTCGATCGCGGCGATCAGCGACTCGGGCATGAATCGGCCGCCGAACTCGCCGAAGAAGGGACCGTGCTGTTCTCTCAGGCTCACGCGCCGGCCTCCAGGAATGTGTGCAGTGTGGTCACGGGATCGCCCGTCACGAGCGCCTCGCCGATCAGGACGGCGTCGGCGCCGGCGCGACGGTAGTGGGCGACGTCCGCGG
The DNA here is from genome assembly GCF_049707515.1 of Microbacterium arborescens. Lineage (GTDB taxonomy): Bacteria > Actinomycetota > Actinomycetes > Actinomycetales > Microbacteriaceae > Microbacterium > Microbacterium arborescens_B. The sequence goes on from NZ_JBNAFI010000004.1 coordinate 20,305, forward strand.
GGGTGAGGACGGCGGACTCCGCGATCTTCACCGCGTCGGCGGGAAGGTGCTCGACGAGGCGGCCGAACAGGTCGCGATCGAGCTCGAACGTCGACAGGTTGCGCGCATTGACGCCGACCAGGCGCGCCCCGACATCGGCGGCGCGGTGGACCTCGTCGAGCGAGTGCGTCTCGACGAGCGGGGTCATCCCGAGCTCCAGGACGAGCTCGTGCAGTTCGGCGAGGTCGGGCTGCTCGAGCGCCGCGACGATGAGGAGCACCAGATCCGCCCCGGCGGCGCGGGCCTCGAAGACCTGGTAGGCGTTGGCGATGAAGTCCTTGCGGAGCACCGGCACCGACACGTCCGCGCGGACGGCCTCGAGATCGGCCAGACTGCCCTTGAACTTCCGTCCCTCGGTGAGCACCGAGATGACGGAGGCTCCGCCCTGCTCGTAACGCGCCGCCTGCAGCGCGGGATCGGGGATCGCGGCGAGATCTCCGCGCGACGGACTCGCGCGCTTGACCTCGGCGATGATCTTGACCCGCTCCGCCGGGGCGAGGGCCGCGAGGGCGTCCCGTGCCGGGCTCTGAGCGAGCGCGTCGCGCTCGACGGCGGCGAGGGGCCGCTCGGCCGCGCGGGCCTCGGCATCCTCGACGGCGCCGGCCATGAGACCGGCCAGCACGTCAGTGCGCTTTCGGGGTGTACTTGTCGCCGTACGCGCCGTAACCCGCCTTCGACATCGCCCATCCGACGATGAGGCCGACGACGACGAGGCCCGCGGAGACCCACACGAGCACCGGCATGTCGAGCCAGTAGAACAGGGTGCCCAGCGCGAACGCGACGAGCATGATCACCACAGCCGTCCACGCCGCCGGGGAGTGTCCGTGGCCGGGGTCGCCGATGTTGCTCATTGTTCTCCTTCGCGGGATTTCTCGGGCAGAGGTCAGTCTATCGGGGCTCAGGCCGTCGGATCGGACCCGCGGCTGAGGTCGTCCCACGAATCGATCGGATCGTGGGAATCGTGCGGGCGCGACCCGCGCGGCTGCCGGACCTCTGCGGCGGCGTCGGTGCGGTACCGGCGGGCCGTGCTGCGCCAGGATCGAGCCGTCACGAGGGTGAGGACTCCCCCGGCGCACACGAGCGCGGCACCGACGGCGGTGATCCACGGCCATGCCGTCACCGCGATGCCCGAGACGAGCGTCTCGACCGCCGCCACCCCCGTGAGCCCGGTCGACTCGGCGACGACGCGCACCACGGCCTCCGGCGGCGCCGTCAGCGCGATCCGCACCGACTCGGCCAGCAGTGCGCCCCCGATCAGCACGCCGAGCGCGCCGAAGACGTAGCGCAGCGCCGTCCCGACGATCGACAGCGCCAGTCCGAGGGCCAGCGCCGCGAGCCCGAGCGGCGTCACCAGCGGGAGCGCGTCGGTGCCCGGCACCGGCAGCACGGCGTTGGCGCCGTCGCGCAGGGTCGCCTCGAGCCAGGGCTGCGTCGAACCGATCACGGCGAGGCCGCCGCCGATGACCGCGGCGAGGACGGCGATCGTGCGGGAGCGCCGTGTCACGATCCGGCCACGACGGGGTCGAGGTCGTCCGTGTCGAAACACGTGCGCGTGCCGGTGTGACACGCGGCTCCCACCTGTTCGACGAAGATCAGCACGGCGTCGCCGTCGCAGTCGAGCCGGGCTCCGCGCACGAGCTGGATGTGCCCGGAGGTGTCGCCCTTGCGCCAGTACTCCTGCCGCGACCGCGACCAGAAGGTCACGCGGCCGGTGGTGAGCGTGCGGCGCAGCGCCTCGGCATCCATCCATGCCAGCATCAGAACCTCGCGCGTGTCGTGCTGCTGGATGATGGCCGCGACGAGTCCGTTCGCGTCGAACGACACCCGCGCGATGCGCTCCGCCACGCTCTCGCTCATCGCCGCACCTCGATCCCGTGCGCGCTCAGCGCATCCTTCACGTCGCCGATGGTGAGCTGGGCGGAGTGGAAGACCGATGCGGCGAGAACCGCGTCCGCGCCCGCGTCGATCGCCGGAGCGAAGTGCTCCGTGGCGCCCGCGCCGCCGGACGCGATGACGGGGACGGTGGAGATGTCGCGCATCAGCGCGATGAGCTCGAGGTCGAAGCCGTCCTTCGTGCCGTCAGCATCGATGGAGTTCACCAGCAGCTCACCGGCGCCCCGCTCGATCGCCTCGCGCGCCCAGGCGAGGGCGTCGATCGAGGTCGCCGTGCGTCCGCCGTGGGTCGTCACGACGAAGCCCGACTCGGTGCCGGGGGCGCGTTTGACGTCGAGCGAGAGCACGAGCACCTGAGCGCCGAAGCGGTCGGCGATCTCACCGATCAGGGCGGGGCGCGCGATCGCGGCCGAGTTCACCCCGACCTTGTCGGCGCCCACCGAGAGCAGGCGCGCGACATCCTCGACCGAACGGATGCCGCCACCGACGGTGAGCGGGATGAAGACCTGCTCGGCCGTGCGGCGCACGACGTCGTAGGTCGTCGCCCGGCCGTCGACCGTGGCCGTGACGTCGAGGAAGGTGAGCTCATCGGCGCCCTGTTCGAAGTACAGACGCGCGAGCTCGACCGGGTCGCCCATGTCGCGCAGGTTCTCGAAGTTGACGCCCTTGACCACGCGCCCCGCGGCGACGTCGAGGCACGGGATGACGCGGCGTGCCAGGGTCATGTCAGAGCCTCGCGTTGTCGATCGCGGTGACGAGGATCGCGCGGGCGCCGATCGCGTAGAGCTCGTCCATCGTGGTGTTCACGCTCGCGCGCGGCACCATGACCCGCACCGCGACCCACTCGGGGTCGCGGAGCGGCGAGATCGTCGGCGACTCGATGCCGCCGGCGATCGCGACGGCCTCGTCGACGAGGCGCGCGGGCAGGTCGTAGTCGACGAGCACGTAACGCCGGGCCACGAGCACGCCCCGGAGCCGGCGCAGCAGCCGCTCGGTGCCCTCGGCGTCGTGCGGGCCCGCGATGAGGACCGCCTCCGACCGCAGGATCTCGGGGCCGAAGACCTCGAGCCCAGCCTGGCGGAGCGTCGTGCCGGTCTCGACCACGTCGGCGACGGCATCCGCGACGCCCAGGCGGACGGCCGACTCGACCGCGCCATCGAGCGGGACGAGGTCGACGGCGATGCCGCGCTCGTCGAGGAAGGCATCGACGAGGCCCGGGTACGACGTCGCGATGCGCTTGCCGGCGAGCTCGCTCACGTCCGTGAACGTGCCCGTGGGTGCGGCGAAGCGGAAGGTCGAGCCGGCGAAGCCGAGACGCTCGATCTCACGCGCTCCCGGCATCCTCGCGTCGAGAAGCAGGTCACGGCCGGTGATGCCGACATCGAGCGCACCCGATCCGACGTAGGTCGCGATGTCCTTCGGGCGCAGGTAGAAGAACTCGACCTCGTTGCCGGGGTCGATGACGTGGAGGTCCTTCGAGTCGCGGCGTCCGATGTAGCCGGCTTCGGCCAGCATCTCGGCGGCGGTCTCGGCGAGCGATCCCTTGTTCGGGACGGCGATGCGCAGCATGGGTGTCTTTCTGTCTCAGAGCGGGCGGGCGGGGCGTCGCTCAGAGATGTCGGTAGACGTCTTCGGGGCTCAGACCTTTGCTGATCATGAGCACCTGCAGGTGGTAGAGCAGCTGCGAGATCTCCTCGGCCGTCTCGACGTCGGACTGGTATTCCGCCGCCATCCAGACCTCGGCCGCCTCTTCGACGATCTTCTTGCCGATGGCGTGCACGCCGCGGTCGAGCTGCGCGACGGTGCCAGAACCCTCGGGCCGGGTCTCGGCGATAGAGGTGAGCTCTGCGAACAGGGCGTCGAACGTCTTCACCTAGCCAGGTTACCGGGCTGCGAGGGGACCGCCGACCGCACGGCTCGCCCGATCAGTGCCGGTGCGCGTGCTGGGCGCGCTCGCGCAGGCTCGCGATCGCGGCCTCCGGATCGGCCGCGCCGAACACCGCCGAGCCGGCGACGAAGGTGTCGGCGCCGGCCTCTGCCGCCTGCGCGATCGTCGATTCGGAGATGCCGCCGTCAACCTGCAGCCAGACCGACGATCCGCGGCGACGTGCCTCGTCGGCGAGTCGGCGGAGCTTCGGCATCTGGTCGGCCATGAAGCCCTGTCCCCCGAACCCCGGCTCGACGGTCATCACGAGGATCTGGTCGAACTCGTCGAGGACGTCGAACAGGCCCTCGACGGCGGTCGCCGGCTTGACCGCGACACCGGCGCGGGCGCCGATGGCACGGAGCCTGCGGGCGAGCGACACCGGGTCGCCGGCCGCCTCGAGGTGGAAGGTGACGCTCGCCGCCCCGATCTCGGCGTAGCCCGGGCCCCAGCGGTCGACGTCCGAGATCATGAGGTGCACGTCGAGCGGCACAGGGCTCGTCGCCTGGATCCGCTCGACCATCTGCGGACCGAACGTGAGGTTCGGGACGAAGTGGTTGTCCATGACGTCGACGTGCACGAAGTCGGCGGACCGGATGCGGGCGAGCTCGGCCTCCATGTTCACGAAGTCGGCGGCCAGGATGCTGGGGTTGATGCGCAGGGCGTCGGCGTCGCTCACGCGACCATTATCGCCGCTCAGCGCTTCTGCAGCAGCGTGATCGACATCGCGTCGGTACCGTGACGGTGCGGCCACAGCTGCGCACGTCCGGAGCCGTCGTGCTGCTCGGGCAGGTCGAGGCTCCCGCGCGAGACCGACCGGAGCACCTCGCGTGCGTCGAGCTCGTCGAGGTCGGGATGCGCGCCGCGCACGTCAGCGACGACGACCGACGTCTCGGCGAGGTGGGGGGAACACGTCACGTAGGCGACGATGCCGCCCGGCGCCAGCGCCGCCACGGCCGCGCCCAGTAGTTCGCGCTGCAGCGCGCTGAGGTCGGGCACGTCGGCGGGGCTCTTCCGCCACCGGGCCTCGGGACGGCGGCGCAGGGCGCCGAGTCCCGTGCAGGGCGCGTCGACGAGGATCCGGTCGTACCGGCCTCGGCCGGCCCGCTCGCGGCCGTCCTCCTCCGACACCGGGACCTCGAGCGGCACCCCCGCCACCGAGGAGCGGACGAGCCGTGCACGGGCCGACGAGATCTCGTTGGCCTCGAGTGCGGCGCCGCCCGCCAGAGCCTCGGCCGCGAGCACAGCGGTCTTGCCGCCGGGGGCCGCGCACAGATCGAGCCAGCGCTCGCCCGGCCGCACCGCGCGCGCGCGGGACAGGGCCAGAGCGGCGAGCTGGGACCCCTCGTCCTGCACGCGGATCCGACCCTCCGCCCGCCGCACGAGCGGCTCCGGGTCGCCGCCGTCGAGGCGGAACCCGAGCGGCGAGTAGGGCGTGCGCGATCGTTCGGCGGGGATGTCGGCGAGCCCGGGCAGCGCCGTCATCGTCACGCTCGGCGACACGTTGTCGGCGGCCAGCAGATCCTCGAGCTCATCGGCCCGACCCTCCGCCGCGAGCGCCCGCCGGAAGGCGCGGATGATCCACACGGGGTGCGAGAAGCGCAGCCCGAGCCTCTCGTCGTCCGAGCGCGCACCGTCGGCCACGCGCTGGAGCCAGTCGCCCGGGTTGTCGCGGGCGATGCGGCGCAGCACCGCGTTGGCGAACCCGGCCGCGCCGGAGTTGCCGGCACGGCGCACGAGCTCGACGCTCTCGTTCACGGCGGCGTGCGATGCCACGCGCGTCGACAGCAGCTGATGCACCCCGAGCCGCAGCGCATCACGCACCGGCGGGTCGATCGTGTCGACCGATCGGCCGGAGGCCTGCTCGATGATCGCGTCGTACGTGCCCTGGCGGCGCAGGGTGCCGTAGGTCAGCTCGGTCGCGAGCCCCGCGTCGGCGGGGGTGAGCCCCGCTCGACGAAGTTCCTGCGGCAGGAGGAGATTGGCGTACGCGTCCGATTCCGACACGGCGCGGAGCACGTCGAACGCGACGCGGCGCGCCGGGTTCACGAGCCGGCCTCGAGGCTGTCGGCGCGCTGCCCTCGCCACCAGTCGGCCGCCGGCATGGCGCCGCGGCCGGCCGGCTGCACGGTGCGCAGGGCGATGGTGCCGTCGCCGGTGCCGACGAGCACGTCCTTTCCGACGAGACGGATCTCGCGCGGCGCGAGCGCGGCGTCGGGGCCGCGCCGGGCGGCGAGGACCTTGAGGCGCTGCCCGGCCACCGTCGTGTGTGCACCGGGCTCGGGCGTCGTGCCGCGGAACCGGTCGAGGACGACGTCTGCGGGACGATCGAGGTCGAGCAGACCGTCGGCGAGGGTGAGCTTGGGGGCCAGCGACGGTTCCCCCGATTGCGGCACCGCCGCCGCCGTGCCCGCGGCGATCGCGTCGACGACGGCCGACAGCGTGGCTGCGCCGAGGTCGGCGAGGTCCGACAGGAGCTCCCCCGCCGTCGCGCCGCGCTCGACCGGATGACGGGTCTGTGCGAACACGTCTCCCGCGTCGAGCTCGGGAACCAGCTGGAAGACGCTCACCCCGCTGACCCGGTCGCCCGCGATGAGCGCGTGCTGCACCGGCGCCGCCCCGCGCCACGCGGGAAGCAGGGAGAAGTGGAGGTTGATCCAGCCGTGGTCCGGCGCCGAGAGCAGCGGCTCGCGCACGAGTCCGCCGTAGGCGACGATGACGCCGAGCTCGGCGCCCCACGACGTGATCGTCTCGGTGGCCGCGGCGTCGAGACGGTCGGTCTTGAGCACGGGCAGTCCGAGCTCGTCGGCGAGGGCCGCCACGGGCGACGGCGTGAGCACGCGCTTGCGGCCGAGGGGTGCGTCGCGCCGCGTGACGACACCGACGATCTCGTGATCCGACGCGGCGAGGCGCCGGAGCGAGGGAAGGGCCGGCTCGGGTGTGCCGGCGAAGACGATGCGCATGGCGCTCCTCACAGATCGAGTTCGGGCACGTCGAGACGAACCCTCAGTGTATTGCGCGGGCCGGGCGGCGCCCCTCGCCGACGGCGCCCGCGCAGGGCCGCCGCGACCACCGACGCCCGCAGCGAATCGGCGACGGCACGACCGAGCGCGTACTCGAACCGGACGAGGGCGCGCACGGTGTCCTCACGCGGCACCGGGCCGAGCACCGAGGCTTCCGGCAGTGTCGGCACGTCGGCTCGGAGTTGCGTCAGCGCGTCCGCGACCGCCGCGGCCGTGCCCTCGACCGCAGCGACCCGGACCGTCGGCGGCATGAGCAACGGTGCCCGCTCCGCCAGTTCCGTCCGTGCGTAGGCGGGCTGCGTCCAGGTCGCCAGGGCCCGCGCCGCGGGTCCGGCCACACCGACGAGGTGCACGGGCGCCCCCGGCGCGGCGAGAGCGGCGGCATCGGACCACCAGCGCAGACACGCCTCGGCGATGCGCAGCTGTTCGGTCATGAGCATCCGATCGCCGTCGAGGAGGATGACGGCCCGGTAACCGCCCGGCGCGAACGGCTCCGCCCCGCGCGTGGCGATGACCAGCGCGGGTCTGCCGTCGACGCGCGTGATCTGGTGCTCGCCGTCCGAGACGATCACGCGGGTGTTCGGGAAGGCGCGACCCAGTTCGTCGGCGGTCCGCTCGCTCCCGGATGAGGCCATCCGCAGGCGCTGCGAAGAACACGATGCGCAGGCCCAGGCCGGCGCCGCCCGTCCGCACCACGCGCACTCCGGCACGGCGCCGGGGCGCCGGGCACGCAGCGGACCCGCGCAGTGCGAGCAGCGCGCCGGCGTGCGGCAGTCGGCGCAGACGAGGACCGGGGCGTACCCCGGACGGGCGACCTGCACCAGGACGGGGCCGTGCACGAGTGCCTCCCGCGCGGCCGCGAAGGCGGCGGAGGGCACGCGCGTCCCGCGCGACTCGCCCTCTCGCGTGGCGGACAGCACGACGCGCGGGCTCTCGCGTCGCCGTGCCGGGATCTCGCGCACCCAGCCGAGCGCGACGAGCCGCTCGACGTCGGTCGTGCGGGTGAGGCCCGCGAACACCAGGGCGCAATGCTGCAACTCCTGCCGCACGAGCGCCGCATCCCGGGCATGGACTCCGGGGCTGAGGGGCTCGGCCAGCAGCGGGTCGCCGTCGTCCCACAGCAGCACGGCGCCCACGTCGTGGGCCGGCGCGTAGACGCTCGACCGATTGCCCACCACGATGCAGGGCACCTCGGCCAGCAGTCGCAGATAGCCTGCGTAACGCTCGGGACCCGAGCGACGCGCGTCGTCGCGGACGACTGCCGCGTCGTCGACCCGGCGTGCCAGGACGGCGAGGACGTGCGCCTCATCGCGGTGATCGGGCACCACGACGATGGCGCTCCTCCCCCGCGCCAGCGTGAGCACCGCCAGGGCCGCCAGCAGCTCGGCCCACGCGGGCACGTCATCGCCGGGTCGCGGCGGTGCATCGACAGCGACGCGCTCACCGCCATCGACCGCGTCCGCGAGGTCGGGGTACGCGGCAGCGGCCTCACGCGCCCACTCGAGAGTCGCGGCGTCCACGACGGGCGGCTCGGGCGCGCCGGCAGCGACCCACGCCTTCTCGGCGCGCACCATCCGCTTCGGGATCACCAGACGGAGGATGTCGCTCGCCGAGCCCGCCGCGCGGTCGGCCACCCGCCGCGCGTGTGCGTAGAGCCGGGCAGGCAGGACCTCGACGGGCGAGACGACGTCCTCGAGCTCGGAGAGCGGGCGGTCGCCGTCGGCTTCGTCTCCGAGCTCGACGAGATACCCCTCGACCGTGCGTCCGACCGTCCGCAGCGGCACCTTGACCCGCACCCCCGGCACCGCCGCGCCGAGGAGCCCTTCGGGCACGACGTAGTCGAACAGCCGATCGAGCTGCGGCAGCGGCGAGTCGATGAGGACGCGGGCGACGCGCCGCGGCGCGCCGCTCACAGGCCCGCGGCGGCGCGCAACTCCTCGACGCGGTCGGTGCGCTCCCACGTGAACTCGGGCAGTTCGCGGCCGAAGTGACCGTACGCGGCAGTCTTCGCGTAGATCGGCCGGAGCAGGTCGAGGTGATCGATGATGGCCTGCGGCCGCAGGTCGAAGACGTCGCGGATCGCGGCCGAAATGATCTCGTCGTCGACGTGACCCGTGCCGAAGGACTCGACGTAGAGCCCGACGGGTGCAGCGCGCCCGATGGCGTAGGCGACCTGCACTTCGAGGCGGTCCGCGAGCCCCGCGGCGACGGCGTTCTTGGCGACCCACCGCATGGCGTACGCGGCCGACCGGTCGACCTTGGACGGGTCCTTGCCGCTGAAGGCCCCGCCGCCGTGGCGTGCAGCTCCGCCGTAGGTGTCGATGATGATCTTGCGACCGGTGAGGCCCGCGTCGCCCTTGGGGCCGCCCACGACGAAGGGTCCGGCGGGGTTGATGACGTACTCGACGTCGGAGATGTCGAGGCCGGTCTCGGCGAGGATCGGCTCGATGACCTCGGCCTGGACCGCCGCGCGCAGCGCGGCGAGTGAGATGTCGGGCTGGTGCTGCGTCGAAAGCACCACGGTCTCGACGGTGCGGGGCACCGAACCGTCGTACCCGAGCGTGACCTGCGTCTTGCCGTCGGGCCGCAGGAACGGCAGCGCCCCCGTCCGACGCGCCGACGTGAGACGCTCGGCGATGCGGTGAGCCGTCCAGATGGCCATCGGCATCAGCTGGGGCGTCTCGTTGGTGGCGTAGCCGAACATGATGCCCTGGTCGCCGGCGCCCAGGGCATCCGTCGGGTCGATGGATCCCTGCTCGCGGTGCTCGAGGGCGTTGTCGACGCCCGCGGCGATGTCGGAGGACTGCTCGCCGATCGAAACGGTGACGCCGCAGGAGTCGCCGTCGAAGCCGGTCTCGCTCGAGGTGTAGCCGATGCGGTTGACGACGCCGCGCACGATGCCCGGGATGTCGGCGTACCCGTCGGTGCGCACCTCGCCGGCGACGTGGACGAGCCCCGTGGTCACGAGCGTCTCGACGGCCACGCGCGAACCCGGGTCGACCGTCAGAAGCGCATCGAGGATGCTGTCGGAGATCTGGTCGCAGATCTTGTCGGGATGCCCTTCGGTGACGGACTCGGACGTGAACAGGCGCAGCTGGCTCATCGGGGCTCCCTGTGGGACAGGACGGAACGGGTCGGGATCAGGACGGAGTCGGGACGGAGACGATTCTGCCCGCGGCAACCGACATCCGGCTGCCGCGGGCAGAAATACGACGGGTCGACCGTCGGATCAGTCGAGCGAGCGCAGACGCAGCTTGTCTTCGTGGATCTCGTGCATCGCGATGGTCAGCGGCTTGTCCTCGACCGACGAGTCGACGAGCGGGCCCACGTTGTCGAAGAGGTTTCCCTCGTGCAGGTCGGAGTAGTAGTCGTTGATCTGACGCGCACGCTTGGACGCGTAGATGACGAGCTGGTACTTCGAGTCGACCTTGTCGAGCAGGGCGTCGATGGGCGGGTCGATGATGCCTTCGTTGCTTCCGGCCATGGCTGATCCTTCCGGGATCGATGTCGGTGGAGAGTCTGCTGCCGCGCCGCAGGCGCAGGCATCCCCCCAGTCTACGCGATCAGTGGGCCAGTGCAGCGACCTCGTCGGCCGCGCGGGCGACGGTGTCGTTGACGACGCGGTAGTCGAACTCGCCCTGCGAGGCCAGTTCGACGCGGGCCGTCCGCAGGCGCCGAGCCCGCTCCTCGGCGTCTTCGGTGCCGCGCCCGACGAGCCGATCGACCAGCTCGTCCCAGCTGGGCGGCAGCAGGAACACGAGCGTGGCATCCGGTGCCGCGGCGCGCACCTGACGGGCACCCTGCAGATCGATCTCCAGGAGCACGGTGCGCCCGGCGGCCAGCGCCGCCTCGATGGGCGCCTTCGGCGTCCCGTAGCGATGGCGGTTGTGCACGGTCGCCCACTCGAGGAGCTCGCCCTCGGCGACGAGGCGGTCGAACTCGGCGTCATCGACGAAGTAGTAGTGCTCGCCGTCGACCTCGCCCGGACGAGGGGCGCGCGTCGTGGCCGAGACCGACAGCATGATCTCGGGGTGGTTGTCACGGATGTGCGCGGCGACGGTGCCCTTGCCGACGGCGGTCGGGCCCGCCAGCACGAGCAGTCGCGAGCGGCCCGCTCGGGGCTGGGGCTCGGGCAGACGCGTGTCGAGGTAGTCCTGCAGCGCGAGACGCTGCCGCGACCCGAGACCGCCCAGGCGCTTCACCGGCGAGATGTCGAGGTCCGCCAGGATGCGGTCGCGCTTGTTCTCGCCGATCGCGGGAATCGCCGTCAGGAAGTCGGTGACGCGCATGGCGCCGGCCGCGGAATCGGGGTCGGCGAGGGCTCGTCGCAGGAGCTCCTGCGGCGAGATCACGCGCATGGCGACGTCCTTCTTGAGCGCCGCGCGCGTGCGGCGCGCCTCGACCGCACGGCGTGATGCCGCGGCGCGATCGACCTCGGGCGGGTGGGGTCGGTCAGCCACGGGAAGCCTCCTCCGCCTCGGCCAGCTCGTGCCGATGCGCATCGATCGCGGCGGCGACGCCGTCGGGGCCGGCAGCGAGGACGCTGCGGCTCGCGCTGGCGATCACCTGATGTGCGTGCGGACCGAACACCGCGAAGAGATCCCGCAGCGCCGCACCCTGGGCACCGAATCCCGGAGCGAGGATCGGGGCGCCGCGGAGTGCCTCGTCGGTGAGCCCCACGTCGTGCCGGTCGACCGTCGCGCCCACGACGAGCCCGACATGCCCGAGCCCGCCGCCCTCAGCGGCGGCGCGGTTCGCCCAGCCGATTCCGGCGGCCACCCAGTCGGCCACGCTCTGTCCGCGCTGCGCGTCGACGACGGTCACCTCGGCGGACTGCAGACCCAATGCCTCGGGGTTGCTGGTCGCGGCGAGGACGAACACGCCCTTCCCCGCGCGGGCGGCCGCGGTGATCGTGCCGCGCAGCGAGCCCGGACCGAGGTAGGGGCTCACGGTGACCGCATCCGCCTCGAGCGGGGCGCCGGGTTCGAGCCACGCCTGGGCGTAGCCGTCCATCGTGCTCCCGATGTCGCCGCGCTTCGCGTCGGCGATGACGAGGAGTCCGGCCTCGCGCGCCGCGGTCTGCACCTCTTCGAGAGCGGCGAATCCGGCCGAGCCGTACCGCTCGAAGAACGCGACCTGCGGCTTGACGATGCCCACGCGCCCCTGAGCTGCGGACACGACCCGCAGACCGAACTCGCGCGCGCCCGCGGCCGAGGCCGGAAGGCCCCAGTCCGCGAGCAGCGCGGCGTGCGGGTCGATCCCCACGCACAGGGGTCCGTACGTTCCGAGCGCGCCGGCGAGGCGCTCCCCGAATGCGGTCACCGGCGCTCCGCCCGCTCGATCGCATAGTCCTGCAGGCTCTTCACCGCGAAGCCTTCGCGGAGCACCGGCAGGGCGCTGACGGCGGCCCCGAGGACGGCCATCGTGGTGAACAGAGCCCGGTCGCCCGCCACCGCGGCAGCCCGGATCTCATACCCGTCGGCACGCGCGACCCCGCCCGACGGCGTGTTCACGACCATGTCGATCTCACCGGCGTTGATGAGGTCGACGACGTTGCGCTCCCCCGATCCCTGGGTCTCGGAGTACTTGCCGACCACCTCGACGCGGATGCCGTTGCGCGCGAGAATCTCCGCGGTGCCCTCCGTCGCGACGAGGCGGAACCCGAGCTCCTGCAGCCGGTGGGCGGGGAGGATGACGGCGCGCTTGTCGTCGTCCGCCACCGACAGGAAGACCGTGCCCGAGGTCGGCATGCCGCCGTAGGCAGCCGCCTGGCTCTTCGCGAACGCCGTCGGGAAGTCGCGGTCGATGCCCATGACCTCACCCGTCGAGCGCATCTCGGGTCCGAGGATGGAGTCGACCGTCCGTCCGTCGGCCGTGCGGAAGCGCTTGAAGGGAAGCACGGCCTCCTTGACCGCGACCGGAGCATCGAGCGGCACCCGCGAGCCGTCCTCCACGGGCAGCAGGCCCTCGCTCTTGAGCTCGGCGATCGTCGATCCCGCCATGATGCGCGAGGCGGCCTTGGCGAGCGGGATGCCGAGCGCCTTGGAGACGAAGGGCACCGTGCGGCTCGCGCGCGGGTTGGCCTCGATGACGTAGAGCACGCCCGCCGACACCGCGAACTGGACGTTCAGGAGCCCGCGGACGCCGACGCCCCGCGCGATCGCGAGGGTCGCCTCGCGCACGCGGTCGATCTCGGTGCGGCCCAGCGACATCGGCGGCAGCGTGCAGCTCGAGTCGCCGGAGTGGATGCCGGCCTCCTCGAGGTGCTCCATGACCCCGCCGATGTACAGCTCATCGCCGTCGAACAGCGCGTCGACGTCGAGTTCGACCGCGTCGTCGAGGAAGCGGTCGACCAGCAGCGGCAGTCCGGGGCCGATGATGGCCTGGTCCGCGACCCGCACGAAGTAGTCGCGCAGGCTCTCGGTGTCGTAGACGATCTCCATGCCGCGGCCGCCGAGCACGAAGCTCGGCCGGACCAGGACCGGGTATCCGATCGACTCGGCCACCCCCACGGCGCCCTCGACGTCGATCGCGGTGCCGTTGCGGGGGGCGACGAGACCGGCGTCGTCGAGCAGACGCGAGAACAGCTCGCGCTCCTCGGCGAGATCGATCGCGGCGGGCTGCGTACCGAGGATGTCGTAGCCGGCGGCCTCGATCCCCTTGGCGAGTCCGAGCGGGGTCTGTCCCCCGAGCTGGCAGATGACGCCGAGGATCGTGCCCGACTGCGCCTCGGCGTGGAGCACCTCGAGGACGTCCTCGAGGGTCAGCGGCTCGAAGTAGAGCCGGTCGCTGGTGTCGTAGTCGGTCGAGACGGTCTCGGGGTTGCAGTTGACCATGATGGTCTCGTAGCCGGCAGCCGAGAGCGCGAAGCTCGCGTGGACGCACGAGTAGTCGAACTCGACGCCCTGTCCGATGCGGTTGGGGCCGGATCCGATGATGACGACCTTCGTGCGGTCGGAGGGCGTGACCTCGGTCTCGGTGTCGTACGACGAGTAGTGGTACGGCGTGAGAGCGGGGAACTCGCCGGCGCAGGTGTCGACCGTCTTGAACACGGGGCGCAGGCCGAGACCGTGACGGATGCCGCGCACCTCTTCTTCGGTCATCCCGCGGAGCTGGGCGAGCTGCGCGTCGCTGAACCCGTGGTCCTTCGCCGTGCGGATGACGTGCTCGTCGAGCTCGGCGGCATCCGCGACGAACGCGGCGACCTCGTTGATCAGCGCGATCTGGTCGAGGAACCACGGGTCGATCGCGGTGGCCTCGAAGGCCTCCTCGATGCTCGCGCCCTTGCGCATCGCCTGTTGGAGCACGACGATGCGACCGTCCGTCGGGGTCTTCGCGATCTCGAGCAGCTCGGAGACCGACCGATCCTCGTCGCCCCAGTGGAAGCTCGAGCCGCGCTTCTCGAGCGAGCGCAGCGCCTTCTGCAGGGCGGTGCTGTAGTTGCGGCCGATCGCCATCGCTTCGCCGACCGACTTCATGGTGGTCGTCAGGGTCGTGTCCGCCGCCGGGAACTTCTCGAAGTTGAAGCGCGGCACCTTCACGACGACGTAGTCGAGGGTCGGCTCGAAGCTCGCCGGGGTGACCTTCGTGATGTCGTTGGGGATCTCATCGAGCCGGTAGCCGATGGCGAGCTTCGCGGCGATCTTCGCGATCGGGAACCCGGTCGCCTTCGACGCCAGAGCCGAGGAGCGCGACACACGCGGGTTCATCTCGATGACGATGATGCGGCCGGTCTCCGGGTCGACGGCGAACTGGATGTTGCAGCCGCCGGTGTCGACGCCGACGGCGCGGATGATGTCGATGCCGATGTCGCGCATCTTCTGGTACTCGCGGTCGGTGAGGGTCAGCGCGGGCGCCACCGTGATCGAGTCGCCCGTGTGGACGCCGACCGGGTCGACGTTCTCGATCGAGCAGACGACCACGGTGTTGTCGGCCGTGTCGCGCATGAGCTCGAGCTCGTACTCCTTCCACCCGAGGATCGACTCCTCGAGCAGGACCTCGGTCGTCGGCGAGTCGCGCAGGCCGGCGCCGGCGATCCGGCGGAGTCCCTCTTCGTCGTAGGCGAAGCCCGACCCGAGCCCGCCCATCGTGAACGACGGGCGGACCACGAGCGGGTACCCGAGCTCGGCGGCTCCGGCGAGCACCTCGTCCATCGTGTGGCAGATGCGGCTGTCGGCGACATCCGCTCCGGAGTCGAGGACGAGCTGCTTGAAGATCTGGCGGTCTTCGCCCTTGTTGATCGCTTCGAAGTTCGCGCCGATCAGCTCGATGTCGTACTTCTCGAGGACGCCGTGCTTGTGTAGGTCGATCGCGGCGTTCAGGGCGGTCTGCCCGCCCAGGGTCGGCAGGATCGCGTCGGGGCGCTCCTTGGCGATGATCGTCTCGATGACCTGCCACGTGATCGGCTCGATGTAGGTCGCGTCGGCGAAGTCGGGATCGGTCATGATGGTGGCCGGGTTCGAGTTCACGAGGATGACGCGCACGCCCTCCTCGCGCAGGACGCGGCACGCCTGGGTGCCGGAGTAGTCGAACTCGCAGGCCTGGCCGATGACGATCGGCCCCGACCCGATGACGAGGACGCTCTGGATATCGTCGCGCTTGGGCATCAGTTCTTGTTCTCCTGGGACGCGATCACGAGGTCGCGGAAGCGGTCGAAGAGGTAGTTGGCGTCGTGGGGTCCGGCCGCGGCCTCGGGGTGGTACTGCACCGAGAAGGCCGGCAGGTCGAGGGCGCGCAGGCCCTCCACGACGTTGTCGTTGAGGCCGACGTGACTGACCTCGACACGGCCGAAGCCGGCGGGGCTGTCGACGACGCCGTCGATGGGAGCGTCGACCGCGAAGCCGTGGTTGTGGGCGGTGATCTCGACACGGCCCGTCTGCTTGTCGAGCACCGGCTGGTTGATGCCCCGGTGGCCGAAGGGCAGCTTGTACGTGCCGAAGCCGAGGGCGCGGCCGAGCAGCTGGTTGCCGAAGCAGATGCCGAAGAACGGCAGCTTCTCGGCCAGCACGCCCTGCAGCAGCTCGACGTGGTGGTCGCTCGCGGCGGGGTCGCCCGGGCCGTTGGAGTAGAAGACGGCGACGGGGTCGATCTCGCGCAGCTGCTCGAGCGTGACGTCCTGCGGGAGGACGTGGACATCGAATCCGCGTGCGGCGAGGTTGTTCACCGTCGCCTGCTTGACGCCGAGGTCGAGCACCGCGAGGTTGCCGAGGCGCTCCCCCGTCGCGGGGGTCACCTCCGCTGCGGGCACCGACACCTCGGCCGAGAGGTTGCGGCCGGTCATCTCGGGCGCCTCCCGGACGATGCGCAGCTGCTCCTGCGGGTCGATCGCCGCCGCGTCGCCGCTGAAGACGCCGCCGCGCATGGAGCCGGCCGACCGCAGCACGCGCGTCAGAGCGCGGGTGTCGATGCCGCTGATGCCGACGATGCCGTCGCGCTCGAGCGATTCGTCGAGCGAGTTCTCGGACCGCCAGTTCGACACGACGCGCGACGGGTCGCGGACGATGTAGCCCGCCACCCAGATCCGACGCGACTCGACGTCTTCGCTGTTCATGCCGGTGTTGCCGATGTGGGGCGCCGTCTGCAGGACGATCTGGCCGGCGTAGGACGGATCGGTGAGCGTCTCCTGGTAGCCGGTCATGCCGGTGGCGAAGACCACTTCGCCGAGGGTGGTGCCGCGCGCTCCGTAGGCGCGGCCGGTGTGGCGGGATCCGTCCTCGAGCACGAGCACGGCGGGGTCGCGGGTGAACAGTGTCACGCGTCGCCTCCTGGGGTCTGGGTGGGGGTCACGATGGTCTGGATGGCCTCGGCCAGCGCACGGGCCGAGGCGGTCTGGGGGCGGAAGTAGCTGTCGACGATCGTCGCGTCGTCGATGCGCCAGCTCAGTCGGGTCAGGCCCTGCTTCTCGACCACCCGGTCGATCGCGACGGTGGCCTGGTCGACCGAGACGATGCGCCCGGCGGGGATGAACAGTCGCGGCTGACCCGTGAGGTCGAGGGCGACTCCCCCGCCGGCAGCCCCGGCGGCGATGGTGACGTCGACGCGCGAGCGGAAGCCGAGCCTGCGGATCGCGAGGCGCTCGAGCGGCTCGTCATGGCGGGTCGTCGCGACGTAGAGCCCCGAGAACGCCGCCGTCGGCGCAGCCCCGTCCGGCAGTTCGCCGACGGGCGCCGCGAGGCCGCTGTCGCGCCTCGTTCGTCGTCGCCAGGCCCAGACGCCGACGGCGAGCAGGACCACGGCGGCGGCGATCATGACGATCAGGGCGCCCTCGCGGCTCACGCGCGGGCTCCCGGCGCGTCGAGCAGATCGCCCTCGGCGACCGTCGCCGTGCCGCGGAAGAAGGTCCAGCGGACCTCGCCCGGCAGCTCGCGATCCAGGTACGGCGAGTTCACGCTGCGACCGCGCAGGTCGGCATCCGTGAAGGGGCGCACCGGGCGCGGGTCGTACAGGGTGAGCGAGGCGGGGCGCCCGGCATCCAGCGGCGTCCCGGCGTCGTCGAGACGCCCGATCCGCGCGGGCGCCGACGACAACACTCGTGCGACGTCGTCCCAGCCGAGCATCCCGGTGTCGACGACCGCCTGCTGCACGACGCGCAGCGCCGATTCGAGACCCACCATGCCGTTCGCGGCCGCGGCCCATTCGCACGTCTTCGCCTCGGCGGGGTGCGGTGCGTGATCGGTCGCCACGATGTCGATCGTGCCGTCGGCGAGGCCCTCGCGGACGGCCTGCACGTCTTCATCGCGCCGGAGCGGGGGGTTCACCTTGAAGCGCGCGTCATAGCCGCGGACGAGTTCCTCCGAGAGCAGGAGGTGGTGGGGCGTGACCTCGGCGGTCACCCGGACGCCGCGCTTCTTGGCCCACCGGATGATGTCGACGGACCCGGCCGTGGACAGGTGGCACACGTGGAGGCGCGACCCGACGTGCTCGGCGAGCAGGACGTCGCGCGCGATGATCGACTCCTCCGCGACCGCCGGCCACCCGGTGAGACCGAGCTCGGCCGAGACGGTGCCCTCGTTCATCTGCGCGCCCTCGGTCAGTCGCGGGTCCTGGGCGTGCTGGGCGACGACGCCGTCGAAGGACTTCACGTACTCGAGCGCGCGGCGCATGATGAGCGGGTCGAAGACGCAGAACCCGTCGTCGCTGAACACCCGCACCCGGGCGCGCGAGGCGGCCATGGCGCCGAGCTCGGCGAGACGTTCGCCCTTCTGCCCGATCGTGACGGCGCCGATCGGCTGGACGTGCGCGTATCCCGCAGCCTCGCCGAGCGCGAGCTCCTGCTCGACGACTCCCGCGGTGTCGGCGACGGGCGAGGTGTTCGGCATCGCGAAGACCGTCGTGAACCCGCCGGCTGCGGCGGCCCGCGACCCGGTGAGGATGGTCTCGGATGCCTCGTAGCCCGGTTCGCGCAGGTGGGTGTGCAGATCCACGAGTCCGGGCAGGGCGATGAGCCCGTCGGCGTCGATCACCGTCGCGCCCGCGGCGCTGACGCCCCCGCCGACCTCGGTGATGACCCCGTCGGCGACGATCATGTCGGTCGGCTCGCCGCCGGCGCGGCGGGCCCCGCGGATGAGGAAGCGCTCGCTCATCGTCCGTCCTCCTCAGCTTCGGTGCGCTCGCCCGCCAGGAGCAGGTAGAGCACGGCCATCCGCACCGAGACGCCGTTCGCGACCTGCTCGAGCACGGTCGAGCGAGGCGAATCGGCGGCGGCGGCGGAGATCTCCATCCCCCGGTTCATCGGGCCGGGGTGCAGCACAATGCTATCGGCCGGGAGCGACGCCAAGCGCGCCGCGTCGAGACCCCACGTGCGCGAATACTCCCGTTCAGTGGGGAAATACGCGGCGTTCATGCGTTCGAGCTGGATGCGGAGCATCATGACGGCGTCGGGACCGGCCGCGATGGCCTCGTCCAGGTCGTACAGCACCCGCACCGGCCAGGCCGATACGTCCTGCGGCACGAGCGTGGGCGGGGCGACGAGGGTGACCTCGGCGCCGAGGGTCGTCAGCAGCCAGACGTTCGAGCGGGCGACCCGGGAGTGCAGGACGTCGCCGACAATGGTGACCCGAAAGCCGGCGAGGTCCCGCCCGCGGCTGTCGTCGCCGAAGAAGCGCTTGCGGATCGTGAACGCGTCGAGGAGGGCCTGCGTCGGATGGGCGTGCGTGCCGTCTCCGGCGTTGACGACCCCGGCGCTGATCCAGCCGCTGGTCGCAAGGGTGTGCGGCGCGCCGGAGGCCCCGTGCCGGATGACCACGGCGTCGGCGCCCATCGCTTGAAGCGTCTGGGCCGTGTCCTGCAGCGACTCGCCCTTGGAGACCGACGATCCCTTGGCGGAGAAGTTGATGACGTCGGCGGAAAGACGCTTGGCCGCGGCCTCGAACGAGATGCGGGTGCGCGTGGAGTCTTCGAAGAAGAGGTTCACGACCGTCTTGCCGCGCAACGTCGGGAGCTTGCGGACTTCGCGCTGCTGGGTCGCCGCCATGTCTTCGGCGACGTCGAGCACGCGCAGCGCCGCGGCGCGGTCGAGGTCCTTGGTGTCGAGCAGGTGCCTCATGAGCCGATCGTCACCTCTTCGGCGCCGTCGACCTCGCGCAGACGCACGTTGACGCGCTCGTCGCGCGCACTGGGCAGGTTCTTGCCGACGAAGTCGGGACGGATCGGAAGCTCGCGGTGCCCGCGGTCGACGAGGACGGCCAGCCGCACCGCTGCGGGGCGTCCGATGTCCTGCAGCGCGTCGAGGGCGGCACGGATCGATCGTCCGGAGAAGAGGACGTCGTCGACGAGGACGACGACCTTGCCGTCGATCCCGCCGTCCGGGATGTCGGTCGGCTGCGGCGTGCGCGTGGGGTTGCGATGCAGATCGTCGCGGTACATCGTCACGTCGAGGGCGCCGACCGGCACGGCCGCGGCGGAGAACTCCGTGAGGAGCGAGCCGATCCGTGCCGCGAGCGGAACGCCCCGGCGAGGGATGCCGAGGATGACGAGCTCTTCGGGTCCCCTGTTCGATTCGAGGATCTCGTGCGAGATCCTCGTCAGGGCCCGGGCGATGTCGGCTTCATGCAGCACGGTACGTGTGCTCATCCGCCGCTCCCTTCTCCGCCTCACGGGACGGTGTTAAAGGTTGCTGGGTGCGGCGCCCATGATAGCGGTCGAAGGACCGTCGTGGCACATCCGCCCGCCCTCAGGTCGCGCCCGGGGCCGGACTGTTACGCTCGTCGAAATTCCATGACTGCATCGACCGACGTCCCCATTGCACCGGACGCTCGTCTGCACGCGGCGACGCACGGCTCGGCCGCGGAGCCCGGAGCGACGGGCCGCGCCGGTGCGAAGGCTATCCTCCTCGGCGAGCACGCCGTCGTCTACGGTCGTCCCGCGATCGCCATCCCCGTCCGCGCCCTCGGCGCACGCGCGGAGGCTCGCCCCGCACGCGGCTCGGCAACCCTCGCCAGCACGCTGTATCACGGCCCGATCGCGCGGGCCCCGGAGCGACTGAACGTCACGATCACGGCCATGCGTGCCGCCCTCGCCGCAGCCGGACGACCCGACGCAGCGCTGGACATCGCGATCGACAGCAGCATCCCCGCCGAGCGCGGGCTCGGCTCCAGTGCAGCGGTGTCGGCCGCGGTCATCGAAGCGGTGCTGGGTGCCTGCGGGCTCGCTGCCGACGACGAGACGATGCACGAGCTGATCCAGACCGCCGAACGAGCCGCCCACGGCGCCCCGAGCGGCCTCGATGCGCGGACCGTGCGCGCCCGAGCCGCCGTCTGGTTCGAGCGCGGACGCATCGAGCCCGTGTCCGTCGGTCACGATCTGGTCTTCGTCATCGCCGACACCGGGGTCCGAGGACGCACGCGCGAGGCCGTCGCGGCTGTCGCCGAGCGGCGGAAGAACGACCCGCGCGGCGTCGAATCAGCGCTCGACGAGCTCGGCATGCTGGCGACCGATCTGCGCGCGGATGTGTCCAACGGCGACCGCGCGGCCATCGGCGACGCGATGAATCGCGCCCACCGCCTTCTCAACGGCCTCGGCGTGGGCGACCCGGCACTCGATCACCTCGTCCGCGCCGCGACGACGGGCGGAGCCCTGGGCGCGAAGCTGACGGGCGGCGGCCGGGGCGGCTGCGTCCTGGCGCTCGCCCGCGACGCGGCGTCCGCCGGCGAACTCACCGAACGACTCACCCGCGCCGGCGCCGCCGCGGTCTGGACCACCACCGTCGAAGGAGCGGCATGAGCACCGCGACAGCAATCGCGCATCCGAACATCGCGCTCGTGAAGTACTGGGGCAAGCGCGACAGCGTTCTGAACCTGCCGGCGACGGGCAGCCTCTCGATGACCCTCGACATCTTCCCCACCACGACGACCGTCACCCTCGATGACGCGGCCGAGCGCGACTCGCTCGTCTTGAACGGCGACGAGCGCACCGATGGGCCCGCCGAACGGGTCTCGCGATTCCTCGACATCGTGCGCGCGCTCGCCGGCAGCAGCGCGCGGGCTCGGGTGGAGACGGTCAACACCGTGCCTTCGGCCGCGGGCCTCGCATCGTCGGCCTCGGGGTTCGCGGCGCTGGCTGTCGCCGCCGCCGCGGCCTACGGCCTCGACCTCGACACCCGGGCACTGAGCCGCCTCGCGCGCCGCGGATCCGGGTCGGCATCGCGTTCGATCATCCCCGGCTTCGCCATCTGGCACGCCGGCGAGGACGACGAGTCCTCGTTCGCCGAACCGCTCGACGCACCCGAGCTCGCGATGGTCGTCGCCATGGTCGAGAAGCGCGAGAAGGCGGTCTCGAGCCGAGAGGCCATGCGCCGCACCGTGCTCACCTCGCCGTTCTACCCCGCGTGGGTCTCGTCGACGGCCGAGAGCCTGGAGGCCGCCGCCGACGCGAGTCGAGCGGGCGATGTCGAGCGGCTCGGCCGCATCACGGAGGTCAACGCGCTGCGGATGCACGCACTCATCCAGTCGTGCGATCCGCCGATCCGCTACTTGAACCCGGTCAGCGTCGAGATCTTCGACCGGGTCGCGGCGCTGCGCGAGTCCGGGGTCGATGCCTGGGCCACCGCCGACGCCGGACCGAACGTCGTCGTGCTCACTGAACCCGATTCGGTGGATGCGGTCACCGCCGCCCTGACCGGCCTCGCCGAGCTCGCCGTCGCCCGCCCCGGACCCGCGGCCGCTCTGGTCACGCGAGCAGACGGATGACGCGCACCGACCGAGCCGGAGCCATCGTCACGCGTGCGCCCGGCAAGCTCTTCGTCGCCGGCGAGTACGCCGTCGTCTCGCCGGGAGAGCCCTCCGTGCTCATCGCCGTCGACCGATACCTGACGGTGTCGCTCACCGAGAGCGTCGATGCCGGCAGCATCCACTCCCCCGAGTACAGCAGGATGCCGGTGCGATGGACCCGCGGTGAGGACGGTCTCACGCTCGACCGCGAGCACCACCCGTACGACTACGTGATCGCCGCGATCGAGGCATCCGAGGGATTGCGGGCCGAGCGCGGGCTCCACCCGCGGTTCTTCGACCTGCACATCGAGAGCGGGCTGGACGATCCGAGCGGTCGGAAGTTCGGCCTCGGCTCGTCCGCCGCCGTCACCGTCGCGACGATCGCCGCGATCGACGAGTTCTACGGTTTCGGGCTCGATGCCCGTGGCCGGTACGAACTGGCCATGCTCGCCACGATCGCCGTCGCCCCGAACGCCTCCGGCGGAGACGTCGCGGCCAGCACCTACGGCGGCTGGATCGGCTACCGCTCCCCCGATCGCGACCGGCTGCGCGCGGCCCGCTCCGAGCACGGGGTCGCGGCCGTCCTCGGCTCGGATGCCTGGCACGACGCGGAGATCACCCGCCTGGCCGCGCCGGCGGGCCTCGACCTGCTCGTGGGGTGGACCGGGCACCCCGCATCCACCGAACGTCTCGTCAGCGGCGTCTCGCGCGGCACGAACGTCACCGGCGACGCGCACGCCGGTTTCCTCGAGGGATCGCGCGACTGCGTCGAGGACCTCTGGCGAGCCCTCGCCGCGGGGACGGGCGACGAGCAGGATGCCACGACCCCGCCTGACCGGCTCGCGCTCGACGCCCTCCGCCGCAACCGCCGCCTGCTGCAGGCCCTCGGCGAACGGACGGGCGTGACCATCGAGACCGACCGACTGCGGATCCTGTGCGACGCGGCGGAGGCGATCGGCGCCGCCGGCAAGCCCTCGGGCGCCGGCGGGGGCGACTGCGGCATCGTGCTCGCACCGGCCGACGCCGATGTCGCCGGCATGCTCCGCGTCTGGGAGACCAACGACATCCGTCACCTCACGATCGGCGTGCACCCGCCGGAAGGAGAGCACCATGCCGGCTGAACGGGCTTCCGAGCGCAAGGACGACCATGTCCGCCTCGCCGCCGCGCAGCAGAAGGAGTCGCCGCGGCCCAACGGCTGGGATGACGTGCGCTTCGTCCACCACGCCCTGGCGGGCGTCGACGCCGACCGTGTAGACCTCGGCGTCGAGGTCGCCGGGTCTCGCTGGGCACTGCCCTTCTACGTCAACGCGATGACGGGAGGCAGCGCCTCCACCGGCGCCATCAACCGTGACCTGGCCATCGCAGCGCGGGAGACGGGCGTGGCGATCGCGTCGGGCTCGCTCAGCATCGCGCTGGACAACCCCGAGCTCATGAGCACCTTCCGGGTCATCCGCGAGGAGAACCCCGACGGGTTCGTCATGGCCAACGTCGGCATCGAACGCTCACCCGACGACGCCCGCCGCGCCGTCGACGCGCTCGACGCCGATGCGCTCCAGGTTCACGTCAACGCGATGCAGGAGACGGTCATGCCCGAGGGCAGCCGCTCGTTCTCGAGCTGGCCGGCGTCGCTCGAGGCGATCGTCGCCGCCGTCGACGTCCCCGTCGTCGTGAAGGAGGTCGGCTTCGGGCTCAGCGCAGCCACCCTCTCCCGTCTGCAGTCGATCGGCGTCCGCTTCGCCGACGTCTCCGGCGTCGGGGGGACGGACTTCATGCGCATCGAGAACGACCGCCGTTCGGGCCGCGACTACGCCTACCTCGCCGGATGGGGGCAGTCGGCGGTCGAGTGCCTGCTCGAGGCCCCGAAGGACGCACCCGTGCTGCTGGCGTCCGGCGGCGTCCGCACCCCGCTCGACGTGGCTCGTGGGCTCGCCCTCGGCGCCCGCGCCGTGGGTGCATCCGGCTCGTTCCTCTCGGTCGTGCTCGACGGCGGCGCCGAGGCCCTCGTTTCCCGCATCCGGGAATGGTCAGACCACCTCACGGCGTTGCATTCACTGGTGGGGGCGACCGCTCCGGGCGACCTCCTCCGAACCGACCTGATCATCCAGGGACGCGCGGCCGAGTTCGCCCGCGCCCGGGGGATCGACATCGACAGCCTGGCGCGCCGCGCGGGCGGGAAGGATGCATGATGAGCGCCGAATTCACCCCCATCCCGCTGCGCTGGGTCGGCCCGCTGCGCCTGACGGGCGACGTCGAGACCGAGCAGGAGGTCCCCCTCGCGACCTACGAGTCGCCGCTGTGGCCCTCCGTGGGCCGGGGTGCGCGCATCTCGCGCCTCGTCGAGGACGGCATCCGCGTCACCGTCGTGGACGAGCGGATGACCCGCTCGTCTCTCTTCGTCGCCGAGT
Source organism: Microbacterium arborescens (assembly GCF_049707515.1). Taxonomy (GTDB): domain Bacteria; phylum Actinomycetota; class Actinomycetes; order Actinomycetales; family Microbacteriaceae; genus Microbacterium; species Microbacterium arborescens_B. The sequence continues at coordinate 44,796 of NZ_JBNAFI010000004.1, forward strand.
CGGCTGCCGCCGCCGTCGCAGCCTCCCGAGCGATCGCCGGCCGTTTCGACGAGCTCGCGGCCGCCGTCTCGGAACGCAGCCGGCACGCCAAGCTCATCGACCTCGACACCGAGATCGTCGGCAACCTGCTCTACGTGCGCTTCGCTCTCACCACGGGCGACGCCTCCGGTCACAACATGGTGACCTTCGCCGCCGAGACGCTGATGGAGCGCGTGCTGGCCTGGCATCCTGAGCTCTCGTACGGCTCGATCTCGGGCAACTACTGCACCGACAAGAAGGCGACCGCCGTCAACGGCATCCTCGGGCGCGGCCGCAGCGTCATCGCCGAGATCCTGATCCCGGCGGAGCTCGTCGACAAGCAGCTGCGGTCGACCGCGCAGCGCATCGTCGACCTGAACGTGCAGAAGAACCTCGTGGGCTCGACCATCGCGGGAGCCCTGCGTTCAGCCAACGCCCACTATGCCAACATGCTGCTGGCCTTCTACCTGGCCACCGGGCAGGACGCGGCCAACATCGTCGAGGGCTCGCAGGGCTTCACGTGGGCGGAGGTGCGCGGGGAGGGAGACCTGTACTTCTCGTGCACGCTCCCCCACCTCATCGTCGGCACCGTCGGAAACGGCAAAGACCTGCCGGCCGTCGACGACGCACTCGCGCGCCTCGGCTGCCGCGACGAGCGCCCCGCCGGCGAGAACGCGCGGCGGCTCGCCGGGCTGATCGCCGCCACCGTCCTCTGCGGCGAGCTCTCCCTGCTCGCCGCCCAGACCAACCCCGGGGAGCTGATGCAGTCGCACCTTCTCCTCGAGCGCCGGAAGGATTCCACGAAGTGACCACCATCGGCATCCACGACCTCGCCGTCGCCACCGCATCGCACGTCGTCGAGCTCGACGACCTGGCAGCACGCGCCGACATCGACCCCGCGAAGTTCCGCATCGGGCTCGGTCAGGAGCAGATGAGCATCCCGGGGCTCGACGAGGACATCGTCACGATGGGCGCAGCTGCCGCTCAGCGCATCATCGACCGCCACGGCGTCGACGGCATCCGGACGCTCTTCTTCGCCACCGAGACCGGCATCGACCAGTCGCGGGCGGCGGGCGTGCATGTGCACGAGCTCCTCGGGCTGCCTCGATCGGTGCGTGTGGTGGAGCTGAAGCAGGCCTGCTACTCCGCCACCGCGGCACTCCAGGCCGCCGCAGGCCTCATCGCCCGCAACCCGGGTGAGCGCGTGCTCGTGATCGCGAGCGACGTCGCCCGCTACGAGCTCGACACCGCCGCCGAGCCCACCCAGGGCGCCGGCGCCGTCGCGTTCCTGGTGTCGGCCGACCCGGCCCTCGCCGTCCTCGAGACCGCCGCCGGCGTCCACACGGCCGAGGTCGACGATTTCTGGCGGCCCAACGACAGCGTCACCGCGGTCGTCGACGGCAAGCTGTCGGTCAGCGCCTACCTCGACGGCGTCGCGGGGGCCTGGGACGACTACCGCTCGCGCGGCGGCGTCGACATCGACCAGATCGACTGGTTCTGCCATCACCAGCCCTTCACCAAGATGGCCGTCAAGGCGCACCGCGCCCTCGGCCAGCACGTGGGCGTCGACCTCGATCCCGAGCTCGTGACCGCCACCACCGGGTACAACCGCCGCATCGGCAACTCGTACACCGCCTCGCTGTACATCGCCCTCGCGGCGCTGCTGGAGGGCGATAACGACCTCACCGGGTCGCGCATCGGGCTCTTCAGCTACGGCTCGGGCTCGGTCAGCGAGTTCTTCACCCTCGTCGTGCAGCCCGGTTACCGCGAGGTCACGCGCGGCGCCGAGACGGAGGCGCTCCTCGCCGCCCGGACGCCGGTGGACGTCCCGACCTATCGCGAGCTTCACGACGCCACGCACCGCGACAGCACCGTCGACGTCGAGATCGCCCCCGAGTCCCCCGGTCTGTTCCATTTCGCCGGCCTTGCCGGTCGAGCCCGCCGCTACACGCGCGACTGAGCCGGCCCGCCCGCGCGAGAGCGCACGAACCCTGGCCAGGCGGAGCGCCGGCCGGCGCATGAACGAGGGGCCCCGACTCGGAAGTCGGGGCCCCTCGTTCATGCGGGTCGGACCGTCAGCCCTGGCCCTGCTCGCCCAGCTCGAGCAGGCGCGCGATGGCCTCCGTGAGCTTCGCGTCGGCCTCGCCGTAGGCGGCCCAATCGGCGTTCTGCATCGCGGTGTTGCGCTCGGCCAGAGCGTCGCGCGCCTGGTCCAGCGCGGCCTGGTAGTCGAGGCTTGGGGCGGGGGCGGGGGCACCCGCGTCGCCGCCGGGCTCCGTCGGGGCCGGCGTCGGCGTCGCACCGTCTCCGGGGACCGGATCGGGAACGACGTCGGTGTCACCGGTGCTGGCTCCCGAGTCGCCGCCGAAGAGCACGTCGAGCGCCTCCTGCAGCGTGTTCTCGAAGGCGACCTCGTCGCCGAATCCGACGAGCACCTTCTGCAGCGTGGGGAGCTTCGTGGCGCCCGAGGACTGCACGAACACCGGCTGCACGTAGAGCAGACCGCCGCCGACGGGCAGCGTCAGAAGGTTTCCGTTGATGACCTCCGACTGGCCCTGCTGGAGGATGTTCGAGAACGAGGAGACCTCGGGATCGGCGTCGAAGGTGTTCTGCACCTGTCCCGGCCCGGCCACGGGCGTCTCCGCGTTGATCTCCAGCATCCGGAGCTTGCCGTACTCGCCGCTGACGACTCCGGCTTCGGACCCCGCGTCGGAGTCGACCGAGAGGTAGCCCATGAGGACGTTCCGGGTGTCCTGACCGCCGGGGATGAACGACGAGAACATCGAGTAGGAAGGCGCCTCCTGGCCCGGCATCTTCATCGTCAGGTAGTACGGCGGCTGCAGCTGGGTGTCCTGCTGCGGGTCGTTGGGCGTCTTCCAGGCGTTGTCGCGCGAGTAGAACGACTGCGCCGTGTCGACGTGGTAGGTGCCGAGCATCGCACGCTGCACCTTGAAGAGGTCCGTGGGGTAGCGCACGTGGGTCATGAGGTCGGCGCTCATGTCGCTGATGGGCTTGAGCGTGTTCGGGTACACCTTCTGCCATGCCTGGAGCAGCGGCTCCTCGGCGTCCCACGCATACAGCGTCACCTCACCGGTGTAGGCGTCGACCGTCGCCTTCACCGAGTTGCGGATGTAGTTGATGTTGTCCAGCGCCACCCGCGGCTGCGGGTTCGACGAGTCCGAGATCGCGTCGCTCAGGCTCACGATCGAGGAGTACGGGTAGTTCGCGCTGAGCGTGTAACCGTCGACGATCCACACGATGCGCCCGTCGACGACCGACGGGTACGGGTCGTTGTCGAGCTCGAGGTAGGGCGCCACCTTCTGCACGCGCGTCGCGGGATCGCGGTCGTAGAGGATCTGCGAGTTCTCGTTGATGCCGTCCGAGAAGAGGATGTCGGTGGACTGGAACTTCAACGAGTAGATCAGGCGGTGGAACACGTCGCCGATCGAAGGGCCGCCGTCTCCGTCGAAGGTCGTCTTGGTCTGGCTCTCGCCCTCCTGCCCGCGGGGGTAGTCGAGCTCGATGGGCGACGAGCCCTCCGGGGCTCCGACGATCGAGTAGGTCGGCGAGAATTCGCCGAAGTAGACCCGCGGCTCGTACTCCTGGTCGAGGGTGAGCTCGCCCGAGGCCGGGATGCCGCGCTCGACGAACACGGGGTTTCCGTCGGCGGTGCGCTCGTTGCCCTTGGCCGCAACCATGCCGTAGCCGTGGGTGTAGACGAGCGTGGTGTTGTACCACGACGCCGCGTCACCGAGCTGGTCGACGTTGAGCTCGCGCACCGAGACGACGGTGTCCTGCGACTGGCCGTCGATCTGGTAGCGGTCGACGTCGAGCGGTTCGGCGAACTGGTAGTAGGAGCGGTACTGCTCGATCTGACGGACAGTGGGGCCGATGATGGCGGGATCCATGATGCGGATCGACGCCGTCGTGTCGGCGTCGGCGCGCAGCTGTCCCGGCTCGACGTCGGTGACCGCCTGGAAGTCGGTCTTCTCCAGCCCGGAAATGCCGTACGCCGCCTTCGTGCCCTCGATGTTGCGCTCGTAGTACTGCGACTCGAGCGTCAGCTGGTTCGGCCGCACCTGCACGTTGTTGACGAACCACGGATAGGCGACGCCCACGACGAGGGAGGTCACCACGAGCAGACCGGTGCCGATGAGCGGGAAGCGCCAGCGCCCGATGACGGCCGTGACGAAGAAGAGGAGCGCGACGATCGCCGCGGCGATCGCGAGGATGGTCTGACCCGGGATGACGGCGTTGACGTCGACGTAACCGGCACCGGTGATGCGGTCGTTCGGGGTCACGAGCGTGCGGTATCGATCGATCCAGATGCTCACGCCCTGCACGAGCAGGTAGATCCCCGCGATCACCGCGAGCTGGATGCGGGCCGACTTGGAGATGCGCAGCTCGCGCTGTCCGACGCGGACGGCGCCGTAGAGGTACGAGACGAGGGCCGTCACGAGCAGGCACACGATCACGATGGCCGAGACGAAGCCGACCACGGCCGAGAGGAACGGAAGCGTGAAGAGGTAGAAACCGGTGTCGAGCCCGAACTGCGGGTCGGTCGTGCCGGTCGTGACGCCGTTCAGCCACAGCGCCACCGTCTCCCACTGCGCCGAGGCGGCGAAGCCGGCGAAGAACCCGAAGAACGTCGGGATGCCCCACATGCCGAGGCGACGCAGCGGCTCGACGACCTCCTGGTAGCGGTCGAGCTGCGAGCTCAGACGCGCGTACACCGGGCGCAGCCGGTAGGCCAGCTGGATCGAGAGCCAGACGGGAACCGCCATGGCCACGAACCCGACGAGGAACATGAGGACGCGAGCGGTCCACTGCGTGACCAGCACGCCGTCGAAGCCCAGTTGACGGAACCACAACCAATCCGCGTACAGGCTCGCGAAGATGAAGAAGGCCACCACCACGGCCGCGATGACGGCGAGGGTGATGCCGACGGCGCGGCGGGATCTGCTGGGTGTGGCCGGGGTCGGCGCTGAGGTCGTGGTCACCCCTCCATCCTAGGCGTCGCCCGCTGGGCGGACGCCGTGCCTCAGCCCGTGGTACAGGTCGGCAGAGCGTCGAGGTCGCCGCCTTCGCTCACCGTCTCGACGACCGCGAGTGCGTCCTCGAGATCGGCGACCGAGAACACCCGCAACCCGTCGGGGATGTGGCCCACGACCTCGTTGCAGTTGCGCTCGGGCGCGAGGAACCACTCGGCGCCGGCATCCTTCGCGCCGTACAGCTTCTGGCGGATGCCGCCGATCGGGCCGACCTCGCCGGCCGCGTCGATCGTCCCGGTCCCGGCGAAGCGCTCACCGCCGGTGAGCTCGCCCGGCGTCAGAGTGTCGATGATGCCGAGGGCGAACATCATCCCCGCGCTCGGGCCGCCGACGTTGTCGAGCTGGAGGGTCACCTCGATCGGGAAGTCGAAGTCCTGGGCGATCGTGACGCCGATGACCCACCGCGTCTCACCGTCGAGCGTCGCCTCAGCGGGGGTCACCTCGGCTGAACGGATGTCGCCCTGCCGGTCCACCTCGAGGGTGACCGGGTCGCCGCCGGCTGCGTTGATCGCGTCGCGCAGCGCCGTCGTCGTGGACACCGGCACGCCGTCGACAGCGCGGATGACGTCGTCGGGCTCGAGGACTCCCTCGGCCGGCGAGTCGTCGGCCAGCTGGAAGACACGTACGAGAGAGGTCACGTCGTATCCCAGCTCGGTGAGCGCGGCGGCCGTCGCCTCCTTCTGCGAGTCGACCATCAGCGCAGCGTTCTCATCGTTGCGCTGCTCGGTCGTGACCCCCTCGGGGAAGATGTCGTCGATCGGCACGACGGCGCGTGACGGGTCGAACCACGCGGCGGCGAGTTCGAGCCACGAGGGCGTGCGCTCCCGGTTGCCGAGGACCTCGACGGTCAGCAGGTCGAGCGACCCCGACGTCGGGAAGGTCTCGGCGCCGGCCACACTGATCAGCGGCCGCTGCTCGCCGTCACCGGCGGCGACGGACCCGAGGGTGTCGTAGACGGGGCCCGGCCGCTGGATCACGAACGAGGTGGGCACGATCGTGAGGACCAGCAGCGCCACGAGCGAGAACGACACCGCCCAGAGGCCGGCCAGGGAGGCGCGGCTCATCCGGCGGCGTCGCGGGGCGTGGACGGGGACGTTCTCGTCGAAAAGTGACACGTGCTGCTTTCTGGTCCCGGTCGTTCGCGACCGGCGAAAGCGAACGAGGTCCGTTCGAGCCGTGCGACGAGGTCGTGCGGCTAGCGTAGAACGCGAGCTGACCGCCCTGCTGAAAGGCGCCTGACATGGCTGATGACGACCGCTCCCCCGACGACGACTTCCAGGAGCTGCTGCGCAGCCTGCTGGGGCAAGGCGGCACGCTCGGGCCCGAGCAACTCGAACGACTCTCGGCCATGGGCGTCGACCCCGCGATGCTGCAGCAGATGATGCAGCATCTCCAGGGTGCGTTCGCGGCCGGCGGCGACGGCGCCGTCGACTGGACCGCGACGCGAACGCAGGCGCTGCATCTGGCCAACAAGGACGGACACGGCATCAGCGCGGGCGACCGCCAGGACTTCACCGACGCCTTCGCGCTGGCGACGCTCTGGCTGAGCGAGGCGACGACGATCTCCGACCTCGCCGCCCCTCCGCGGGCGCTGACCCGAGGCGCCTGGGTCGAGGCGACCCTGCCGGTCTGGCAGGAGCTGGCCGAGCCGGTCGCGACCTCGGTCGCCGACGCCCTCACCGCCGCTCTCGAGTCCCAGGCGCCGGAAGACATGCAGAGCATGATCGCGGGGGCCGGAAGGCTCATGCGAACCGTCGGCGGGTCGCTCTTCGCGGCGCAACTGGGCGCGGTCGTCGGCAAGCTCTCGCTCGAGGTCGTCTCAGGCGGTGACGTGGGCATCCCGGTCATGCCCGACGGCGAAGCGGCGATCCTCCCGCAGAACTTCGCGGACTTCGGACGCGACCTCGGGATCGACGACGAGCAGCTCGCCCTCGCGCTCGCGACCCGTGAGCTCGCGCACGCGCGCCTGTTCCGCCACGCCCGCTGGCTGCGCCTGCACGTCATCTCGCAGGTCACCGACTTCGCCCGCGGCATCCACGTCGACACCGACGCCCTCGAAGAGCTGGCATCCCGCTTCGACCCCTCGCAGCCCGACGAGCTGCGCCAGGCGCTCGAAAGCGGCGTGCTCCTCCCCCAGCGTTCGGAGGCGCAGGCGGCCGCCCTCACCCGGCTCGAGCACCTCCTCGCGACGATCGAGGGCTGGGTCGACGTCGTGTCCGCCGACGCGACGACGCGCCTTCCCGCAGCGGGCCGGATCGCCGAGGCGGTCCGGCGACGGCGTGCGGTCGGCGGCCCCGCCGAGCAGGCGATGGCCTCGCTCGTCGGTCTGGAACTGCGCCCGCGGCGACTGCGCGAGGCGGCCGCGATGTGGCGCGCCATCACGGATGCCGTCGGGCGCGAGGCCCGTGACGGCCTGTGGGACTACCCCGATCTCATGCCCACGCCCGCCGACGTCGACGACCCGTCCGCGCTCATCGCGCGCCTGCAGGCGCGAGCCCGCGGCGAAGCACCCGAACGCGACGAGATGGACGATGCCCTCGACGCGCTCCTGGCCTCCGCCGCGGGCGACGCCGAGGGGACGGCCGGCGCTCAGGGGGCTGCCGGCGATGCTCCCGACGCGGGCCGCGGTCGGAGCGACGACGACGGACCGGAAGGGCCCACGCCGGTCTGACCTCCAGGGGCTGGGCGTCGCTCGCGGATTCCTCCCGGGCATCGCTCCTCCCCAGGCGGTCCGGCGCCCCGGCCGCGCGGCACCCTGTGGAAACGTCCGGCCCGGGAGCGGCACCCCGCCCAGAATCAGGGGATGCTGCAGCTCGATGCATCCGCACCGCCCCTCTGGCGATCCCCGACCGCCCTGCAGCTCGGAGACGAGCCGCGCGCGCTGATCGATCCGGTCCAGCCCTGGCAGGAGCGGGTCATCCAGGCGCTCATCGCCGGTGTTCCCGACGGTCTCTTCGAGACGATTGCCCGACAGGCCGGAGCGACCGCCGACGAGGTCGCGGGCCTGCGCGAGCTCGTGGAGCCCGCGCTCGCGCGGCCGGGGCGGATGCCTGCCCGAATCGACGTCTCGTTCGCCGACGAGGTCGGCGACGCCGATCGGGAGGCCGTACGCGCGGCGTTCTCGGCGGCCGGGGCGGTACTCGGCGCGGCGCAGCCCGCGGGGTCGTCCGCCGTCGTCGTCCTCGTCGCCTCGCGACTGGTCGAGCCGCGCCGAGCCGCGGCCCTCGTCGCGGCGGACGCGCCTCACCTCGGCATCGAGCTCTCCGGCGACCGGGTCATCGTCGGTCCCCTCGTCGTGCCGGGAACCACCGGGTGCCTGGAATGCCTTCACCAGCACCGCCGCGATCAGGACGCCGCCTGGCCGGCGCTGGCAGCGCAGCTGCTGGCCCGCCCCTGTCCACCGACCGACCCGGCGCTCATCGCCGAGGCCTGCGCGACGGCCCTTCGGCTCGTCAGCGCGCCCGCGGTGGAACGGACGCGCTCGATGACTCTGCGGACGGGGGCCGTCGAGCCGACGTGGCGCGACCACGAACCTCATCCAGCGTGCTGGTGCCGATCTCCCGGACGAAGCGCGACACCTGCCGCTCGTAGCGCCCCGACGCCCGTGCCCACGAGATCGTCAGGGTACGCGCAGCCCGCGTGACTCCGACGTACGTGAGCCGGCGCTCCTCGTCGACCTGCTCGAACGTCGTGGCGTAGGCGATCGGCAGCAGTCCCTCGGCGAGACCCACGAGATGGACGTGGTCCCACTCCAGCCCCTTGGCCGCGTGGAGAGTAGACAGGGTCACCGTGCGCGTCGCGACCTCGTGCTGGTCCTTCGCGCGAACCTGGAGGTCGTCGGTGAACGCCCGCATCGTCGTCCCGGGCGGCGCCTCCTCGGCGAGGCGGAGGAGCGCCGCGCGCGCCTCCCATGCGTCGCGGAGCGGACCTCCCGCGGCGGGCGGCTCGTCGCTCAATCCCAGCGAGTGCAGGATCGCGCGCACGTCCGCCACGAGGTCGCCGGAAGAGGGAGCGACGGATGCGCCACGCAAGGCCATGACGGCCTGACGCACCTCGGGGATGTCGAAGAAGCGCGCACCTCCCAGCACCGCGCCGGCGATACCCCGGCGGGCGAGGGCCGCCAGGAGCGGAGCCGACTGCGCGTTCGCCCGGTACAGCACGGCGATGTCGCGGGGGTCGGCGCCCTGCGCGAGCTGCTCGGCCACTGCCGCCGCCACGCCGTTCGCCTCCGCGGCGTCGTCGGGGAACTCGCGCACCGTGGGACGAGGGTGTCCCGGGGTGTCGCGCTGCGCGGCGAGCTCGAGCGCGCCGGGCCGGCCGCGCATGAGGGCGTTCGCGACGGCGACCACGCCCGCCTCGGAGCGGTAGTTGCGTTCCAGGCGCAGGATGCGCGCATCCGGATGCCGCACCCCGAAGTCGAGGAGGTACGAGGGGTCGGCGCCGGCGAAGGAGTAGATGGTCTGGCTGGCGTCACCGACGACGCAGATGTCGCGCCTGTCGCCGAGCCAGAGTTCGAGGAGCCGGTGCTGGATGGGAGAGACGTCCTGGAACTCGTCGACGGTGAAGTGGCGGTACTGCTCGCGCACCTCCGCCACGACGCGAGGCTCCGCCTCGAGCATCCCGGCGCAGGCGAGGAGGACGTCCTCGAAGTCGAGCTGCCGGCGCTCGTCCTTCAGCTTCTCGTACGCCCGCTGGAGGGCGACCACCGCGTCGAGCGACAGGGGGCCTACGGGCTCCGGCCTGTCGAGGGCGTACTTCTCGATCGAGCGCATCGTGATCTTCCGCCACTCGATGCGCGTCGCGATGTCACGGAGCACGGCCGGGTCGGGATCGAGCCCGATCGAGTCGGCCGCCTGGGCCAGCAGGCGTACTTTGCTTCCGAGGATCGTGGGTGCCGCGTCCCCCGCCAGCTGCGGCCAGAAGTAGTTCAGCTGCGACAGGGCCGCCGCGTGGAACGTCCGGGCGGCCACACCGCCGACCCCGAGCGCGCGCAGTCGCCCGCGCATCTCGCCCGCCGCTTTCGCCGTGAACGTCACCGCCATCACGCGGCCCGGAGAGTACGCGCCGGTATCGACACCGTGCGCGATCCGGTGGGTGATGACCCGGGTCTTCCCCGACCCCGCGCCCGCGAGCACGCACACCGGCCCGCGCAGCGCGGACGCGGCCTCGCGCTGCTGATCGTCGAGCCCGGCGAGCGGGTCGGTCACGCCCCGTCCCCGCACCAGTCGGCGATGAGCCGGCGTGCGATCGACGCGGTGCCCGGGAGCGCCACGGGACCCGTGCCGGCGAGGGAACGACGGATCTCATCGCGGTCGAACCAGCGCACGGCGACGATCTCCTCGCCGTCGGGACGCGCCGCCGGCTCGTCTGCCGCGATGGCATGGAAACCGAGCATGAGCGAACGCGGATACGGCCAGGCCTGCGACCCGCGGTAGACGAGGTCGTCCACGACGACTCCGGCCTCTTCCTCGACCTCGCGCCGGATCGCCGTCTCGAGGGACTCACCGGCCTCGACGAACCCGGCGAAGGTCGAGAACCGGTTGTCCACGGCCCACGCCGCGTTCTGACCGAGGAGCAGCCGCTCGTCCGACCTGTCGCGCACCGCGACGATGACCGCGGGGTCCGTCCGAGGGAACTGCTCCCGTCCGCATCCGGTGCACTGGCGCGACCACCCGGCGGACCGCAGGCGCGCGGGCGCCCCGCACCTCGGGCAGAAGCGGAAGTCGGCGAACCACCGTCCGAGTGCGACGGCCGTCACGAACGCACCGGCATCCTCGTCGACGAGGTCGCCGCCCGACATCCGCAGCGACGCCCAGCCGGCCTCATCCGCATCGGCCGCAGGTGCCGGGCTCGCTGCGACGAGACGGGCCGAGCCGTCGGTCGCACGTCCGAGGAACCCCCACTCCACGGCATCCGCGGAATCGACGGCCTCGGCGGGCGCGGTCCACAGAAGCCGGTCGCCGCGGATGCGAGCGCGGTCGCCGCGCACCCGCACGACCCGGGTCGTGGAGTCGTCACGCAGGCGCTCGATCAGCGACTCGTCGGAGCGCTCCTCGGGCGACGTCTCGAAGACGGACCGGGCCAGAGCCGGCGGCTGCATTCGCATCTCGGGGACCTCTCTCGCGGGCGTGGCGCCTCGGCCTGCACGGCCGCCCGACCTACCCTGATGGCATGGCTCGCTCTCCCTTCACTTTAGCCGCGTCCGTCAGTTCGGCTCTCCCAGGTGCCGCCGTCGTCGGCGCGGCCGAACTCACCGAGCGAGCGGACGGCCGGTACGACAGTGCTCTCGTGACACTGGACGACGGCCGGCGGGTGGTCGTGCGAGTTCCGGTCGACGCCGACGCCGACCTCGAACTGGTGGCCGACACCCGCGCCCTGCGGGCGTTGACGCCGGGTGTTCGCGGCCTGCTGCCCTTCGCCGCCCCCACCGTGCTCGGAACCGCGCGCATGGGCGGCTTCACCGCGGTCGTGCAGGAGTACGTCGCCGGCTACCGGGTCGAGGCCGGACACATCCCGCCCGGTCGCGGCGCCGCGTGGTCGCTCGGTTCGGCGATCGCGCGCGTGCACGCGCTCCCCCACGCCGTCGCCCGCGACGCCGGTCTGCGCACGCGGACGAGCGCCGAGGTGCGGCGCGACGCCGAGCGACTGCTCGATCGCGCCGAGGCGACCGGCTCGCTGCCGTTCGGGCTCCTCCGCAGGTGGAGCACCGCGCTCGGCGAAGACCGGTTGTGGCGATTCGAGGCGACGGTGACCCTCGGCGGCGTGGACCCGGGCAGATTCGTCCTGAGCGATACCGCAGCCGGCCCCACCGTGACCGGCCTGCTCGCGTGGCACGGCCTCGGCGTCGGCGACCCGGCCGAAGACCTCCGCTGGCTCGCTTCGGCACCCGACGCGCGAGACGACGTCCTCGACGCCTACGCCGAAGCCGCCCACCACACCCCGGACGCCGCCCTCGCCGCCCGCTCCCGCCTCTACGCCGAGCTCGAGTTCGCCCGGTGGCTCGCCCACGGCCACGAGACCGGCGCCGCGCGGGTCGTGGAGGATGCCGTCGCCCTGCTCTCCGCCCTCGACGAGGGCGTGCGCGACGAGCCGCTGCTGCCTGAGGACTACAGCACGGTCGACGACGCGCTCGAGCTGCTCGGTCGCACCCCCGCGACCGTGACGGCGGGCGACACCTCGATGCAGACCGACACGTACGACCCGGCCCTCCTCGCGGCCTACCTCGCCGATCAGGACACCGCCGAACAGGCCGATATCGAGACGGTGCCGATCGACCTCTCCGACTGGACTCCCGAGGGGGCGTCGAGCGACCGACGTGCCGACACCGGCGCGTCGCCGACGATCGCCGCGCCCGCCGAGGCATCGAGGGGCGACGCCGACGACGCCGAGCACGCCGAAGCAGCCCGGAACGCCCTGCGGCGGTGGTCGAGCGCGGAGTGACCGCTGCAGCTCAGCCGCGGAGGATCAGGTCGTCGCCGACGTAGAACAAGGCGACATCGATCTCCGACTCGGGGATGCCGTGTCGGATCGAGTAGGCCCGACGGTAGAGCTCGAGCTGCAGCATCCGCTCGGCGCGCTCAGCCGGTGTCCGCGGTGGCCGTCCCGTCTTCCAGTCGACGATCTCGATGCGGCCGCTCCGGTCCGCGCGGCGATAGACGGCATCGAGCTTGCAGATGATGACGTGCGGACGACCGTCGCCGAGCATCCGGTCGTCGGCGAAGTCGATCTCGGTCTCGACCTCGATCGGCTGCAGGGCGGCCCATTCCGACCGCAGGAAGATCTCCTGCAGTCGGCTCAGGTCATCGCCGCCGCCGGCTTCGCCCGCCGCGGTCTCCTCGGGATCGTCGATCTCCCACAGCGGCGCGTCCGGTTGCGGTCCGCGAGCGGTGATGCCCGAGCGCTGCTCGACCCACGCGTGGAAGCGGGTACCCAGGCGCGTCTCGCGGTAGGGGCGCTCGGGGAGCGGGCGGAGCGTGGCCTCCACCGCGGCGTCGTAGTCCGCGGCGTAGTCCTTGAAGCGCGACGCCGGGATGCGGGTGGGTGCCACCCGCATGGCGCCTCGTGCCCGTTCCTCGCGCTCGGCGAGCAGAAGCGCCAGGTCGCGCTCGGGTTCGTCCCGACCGTCGGCGCTGCGGGCCTGCCGTACGCGCTCGGCGGCGGCCTCCACACGCGGTCTCCGCGCGCCCAGCGGATCGAGCGGCCACTGGAGGATCTGGCGGCGGTCGAGGTAGGGGTTGTCTCCGGGGTCGCTGTCGGCCAGATCGCGCCCGAGCTCGGCCGCGATCTCGCGCAAGAAGGCACTCGGGCCGCGGGGATTGCGCGTGCCCGACCAGAACGATCCGCTCAGCAGGAGCGCGTCGCGGGCGCGGGTCACCGCGACATAGGCCAGGCGGCGCTCCTCTTCGCGCTGGCGGTCGGCGTTCTCGTCGGCGAAGCGCGCGAGCGCGACCTTCAGGTCTTGCTGCGTCGGCGACGCGTGAGCCTCCCACGCGAGGCCCGGCAGCCAGCGGGCGTCTCCCCGGAAGGCGTAGGGCAGCACGCCGAATCCCAGCCACCCCTGCTTGTCGCGCGGGCGCGAAGGGAGCTCATCGGCCACGACCCGCCCGATCGCGACGGCATCCCATTCCAGCCCCTTCGAGCCGTGAATGGTGAGGATCTGCACGACGTCGTCTTCGGGAGGCTCGGTACGGGGGGCGAACTCGTCCTGGCGCTCGGCATGATCGAGCCAGGCGAGCAAGCTCGGCAACGACCCCGACTCGTCCGTCGCGAGGAACCCCTGCAGCTCATCGACGAAGGCGCGCAGCTGATCCGAGGCGACTCGGGCCGGCCCGCGGCTCTCGTTCGCGGCGAGCTCGATGTCGAGCCGGAGCTCCGCCTCGATCAGGCGCACGAGCTCGGGGATCGGCATCGACGACGCACGCCGCAGTCCCGCGAACGTCGCGGCGGCGTCGCGCAGCCGCTCGACGCCGGCCGGAGTGAACTCGGCGAGCCATCCGTGGTCGGGGCCCACGCGGACGAAGAAGTCGAGCGCGTCGATGAGTGAGGCGTTCTCGTCCGCTCCGGTCTCAGCCGGCAGCGGCTGCAACGCGACATCCGATCGCGCCAGACGCCGCCCGAGCTCGGCGAGCGAGCGGAGGTCGCGCAGGCCGATCGACCAGCGCGGTCCGGCGAGCAGCCGCAGCAGCGCCGAGCCCGCGGTCGGATCGCTGATGACGCGGAGGGCGGAGACGACGTCGACGACCTCGGGAGTGCTGAGCAGGCCCCCGAGACCGAGGATGCGGTGCGGGATGCCGCGGCGCGCGAGCGCGTCGGCGAAGCGCACCATGTGCTTCTTGCTCCGGAGGAGGATCGCGGCGCTCGTCGGCAGTCCGCGCCCGGCCCGCGCCGTGCGCACGTCTTCGAACCATGCGGCCACGCGTTCGGTCTCGGCGTCGAGATCGGTCTCGAACGCGATCTCGACATCGCCGGCCGGTGCGCCCGGGCGCGGCCTGAGCCGGTCGACCGGCACCGGTGAGCGTTCCGACAGCGGCGCGAGGACGGCGTTGGCGGCATCCAGGATCCGCTCGCTGTTGCGCCAGCTCGTGGCCAGGGAGTAGCGGCCCGCCGTCGCACCGGGCGCGAACGCCGTCGCGAAGTCGCCGAGGTTGCCCGCGCTCGCGCCGCGCCACCCGTAGATGGACTGGTGGGGATCGCCGACGGCCATGACCGAGGTCCCCGCGAACACCGCACCGAGCAGGTGGGTCTGGACGACGGAGGTGTCCTGGTACTCGTCGAGGAGCACGACGGGGTGACGCGCGCGAAGCTCGGCGGCGACGCTCGGGTGCGCCCGGATGATCGTCAGTGCGCCCGCCACCTGGTCGGAGAAGTCGATGACGCCGGAGCGCGCCTTGCGCCGCTGGTACTCCACGGCGAGGTCCGCGAGCACGGGGAGTCCTCCCACCTGCTCGGCGGCGCGTGCGACATCGGCGTAGACGGTCGTGCCGCTCCGGGTCGAGGGCCGCTCGAGGACGTCCTGGAACGCCTCACCGAAGCGAGCGACCTCGGCGAAGTCGACGAGGTTGTCGACGCCGTCGCGGGCGATGCGGAGGGCACCGTCGATGATGCTCCGCAGCGCATTCTCCCGCGTCTCGAGGCGTTCGTCGTCGGAGTCCAGGACGACGCGGCGCATCAGCAGCCACGCGGCGGACTCGCTGAGCACGGCCGCCTCGGGGTCGCGCCCGATGCGCACCGCGTTCTCGCGCACGATGCCGTCGGCGAAGCTGTTGTAGGTCGACACCGTCGGTCGCTCGAGCAGCGAGTCGGTCGCGGAGGCGAGAGTCCGGGCTCCCGTGTCATCGGCGAGTCGACGCTGCGCAGCGTGCCTGCGGGCGCCCCCCGGGTCTCCCGCGCGCTCCAGTTCACCGAACACGTCGAGCGCGCCGCGGCGATGCAACTCATCGAGGTACGGGACGAGCCCCGCGTCCTCGAACTCGGCGAGCCGGTCGAGCCGCCGCCGGATGCGTTCGCTCAGCTCCCCCGCCGCCTTGCGCGTGAAGGTGAGCCCGAGCACGCCCGAGCGCGCGACCCGGCCGTTCGCGACGAGCCACACGACGCGCCCCGCCATCGTCTCGGTCTTGCCGCTGCCGGCACCGGCGACGACGAGGGCGGGTTCGAGCGGGGCGGCGATCACGGCGCTCTGCTCCGGGGTGGGCGGGAACTGACCGAGCGCCGCGGCCAGTGCTGCCGGAGAGACGATCACGTGGCGCTCACCGCCGCGATGGTGTGGATGCGGCACAGGCCGAAGGAGTGATCGTCGCGGCAGTGCTCCTCGAAGGGCGCGTCGAACCGCGAGCCGCTCATGACGCGCGCCGCGCCGTGCACGCGACCGAGGAACGCGGCGCGCTCGTCGTCGCCGAACGGCGGTTGCCGCGGCACGGCGTAATCCTTCGTGGCCGCCGTCGGCCGCAGCACGAGGAGCATCGCACCGCCCGGAGGCAGCCCGGCAGCCGCCGGAATGGCTCCGCGCTCGTGCGCGAGCTGGTACGCCGCGAGCTGCGCGTGGTGGGTCACGGCGCGGTCGGTCTGCGGCTCGCGCTTGCCCGTCTTGAGATCGACGATGACGACGCTGCCGTCGGCGCGGAGCTCGACCCGGTCGACGGCGCCGCTGAGGACGATGCTGCCCTCGGCGTCGTCGTGAGCGAGCTCGACCTCGAAGCGGGGCTCGGCGCCCAGCAGGCGTCCCCCGTCGCGCTCGAAGTCCCGCAGGTAGCGTGCCAGCCGCCGCACGAGGTCGCGCGCCCGCGCCCGCTCCGCACGCTCTCGCCACGCGGACTCGAAATCGAGCTCTCCCCAGCGCGCGGCCACCGCCTGCCACAGCGACTCCTCATCGGGCGAGGCGATCTCGAGCGCGCTGTGCACGATCGTGCCGATGCCCGCCGTCGCGCTCGACGAGTCGCCGCCGAGGTCGGCGATGACCCAGTTCAACTGGCATTCTTCGAGGGTCTCCAGACGCGAGGGCGACACTCGGATGCCTTCGGTCGCCCGCTCGCGCAGCGGTGCCGTCGTGGTGGGGGGCCGCACGCCGAACCACTCACCGGGATCGGCGCCCGGGATGCCCGCGTCAGCGAGCAGGGCCAGCTGCCCGGCCGCGGCGCCGCGATGGGCGTCGGCCGAGCGGGGATCGGTCAGGACGCGGCGATGGCGGGCGACGAGGCCGCGCAGGGTCAGCGGATGCGCCACCTCTGCGGACGCGCCCTCAGCCTCGGGCAGCAGCTCGAAGAAGGGACTCGGGCCGGTGTCGTCATCGTCGACGGCCGTCACCACGACGAGCTCCCGCGCCCGCGACAAGGCCCGGGCGAACAAGCGCAGCTCGTCGTGGAGCACCCCGCGTCGGCGGTCCAGCGCATCGGCGACCGCGGGGTCGTCGAACGGCAGTCGCCACGTCTCGAGCAGTCCGCCGCGCACACGCAGGTTCGGCCAGACACCCTCCTGAACGCCCGCCACCACGACCGTGTCGAACTCGGTGCCGAGAGCCGCGGCCGGCGTCAGCACCCGCACCGCCCCGCTGACCGGCGGCGGAACGAAGCGGTCGTCTCCGACATCGGCGTCGAGGATGCCGCGGAGGAAGCCGACCGGGGTCGTGCCGTCCTCGCGCTCGCCGTGCCGCTTGGCGGCTTGGAAGAGCGCGACGACGGCGTCGAGGTCGCGATCGGCCTGTGCCGCCACGGGCCCGCGTCCCCGAGCGGCTTCACGCAGCCCGCGCTCGCGTCCCGAGCCTTCCCATGCGGCCCACAGGAGCTCGTGGGCCGTCGCGTCGTCGGCGATCAGGTCGCCGATCGAGCGCAGCGTCTCGGCGACCCGAGCGGCGCGTCGAGCCTCGCGCAGATCGACGAGCGCGAGCTCAGCGGGATGGACCATGGCCGAACGCAGCAGCTCCCAGGCGGGCACCGGCTCGGCCTCCCGCCCCGGCGCCGCCTGCCGGAGGGCGGAGCGGAGCCGGCGCTGGTCGATCGCGTCGAGTCCCGCGCCGCTCAGCGCGGCGATCACCTCGTCGCGCTGCCAGGTGTCGCCGGGGCGGGCGGCGAGGTCGACCAGATGAAGCAGATCGCGCACGACGGGCGACTCCCCGAGCGATGTGCCCGTGCCGGACGTCGCCGTCGGCACGTCTCGCGCGGCGAGCTCGGCCTCGAGCGCTGTCACCTGCCGGCTGTCGTGGGCGATGACGGCGCACTGCTCCCACGGGATGCCGCCGTGCACATGACGCTCGCGCAGCAGCCGTGCCACGGCGTCGAACTCCTCCGATCGGGAGCGCAGCGCGAGTGCGCGGACGCCGGTGATCGGCTCGCCCGAGATCACGGGACGTCGATGGGCGACGACCCCGACGGCGCCGATGCGGGCCGTGACCGCCGAGACGAGCGGCGCGTGACGTCCGTCGGCGCGATGGACGGTGTCGAGCACCAGGACATCGCCCCCCGCGGCGAGACGGGCGAAGTTCTCGGGCGTGGCGCCGCGGAACGCGCCCGACCCGACGTCGGGATCGCCGAACGCGACGACAGCCATCCCCCGGGCGCGGCAGGCCTCGAGCAGATCGACGCCCCCCGCGGTGAGCTCCTGCGCGTCGTCGACGAGAGCGACGCGCAGCTGCGGCAGGCCGCGCCGCGAGACGATCTCCACCGCCTCGCGGACGAGACCCGCGGCGTCTCGGTGCGCGCCTCGCATCGAGTCGCGCACCGCGAAGTACTCGGCCATGAAGGACGCGGCCGCCTGCCACGCCGGGCGCTGCTCGTGCCGCGCTCGCGCGGCCAGCGCCCGGTGGTCGATGCCCGACGCGGTGCACTCGGCGATGAAGGCGCGCAGCTCCGCGCGGAACGCTCGTGAGCCGCGGACGTGGGCGGGCAGCTCGACCGGCCAACGCGACCGGCCCTCGCGCTCGTCGTCGGCGTCGCCGTCGAGCAGGTCGCGGATGATCGCGTCTTCGTCGGCACCGGTCAGCAGGCGCGGGGGCTCCGCGCCGCGCCGCACCGCCTCGGCTCGGACGATCTGGAACGCGAACGCCGGCACCGACCGGGCGAGCGGCCCCGCCGTCGCCACACCGACCGCGATGCCGAGATCGTCTCGGAGGTCGGTCGCGGCCTGACGGGTGGCGGTGAGGACCACCAGGGAGTCGGGATCGAACCCATCCGTCACCAGCTTGCGCACCCGCTCGACGATGGTCCGTGTCTTGCCCGTGCCCGGCGCCCCGACGACGACGGCGCTCGCCTCGACCGGAAGCGCGACAACGTGCGACTGCGCCGCGTCGAGCTCGATGCCGGCGGAGACGTGACCCATGACGTCCACGCTAACCGGCACCGCAGACACGCGTTCGCCCAGGGCGTGACCCCGTCGGCATCCCGCACCGACGCGTGTCGTAGAGTCGAATGGCGCCCGAGGCTCGGGCGCGGAGGAGGATGAATCCGTGGAGATCCGTATCGGCATCGCGAACACCGGCCGCGAGCTCAGCCTCGAGTCCAACGAGCCCGCGGAGGCGGTCCGGAAGACCGTCTCCGAGGCTCTGACCTCCGGCGCTCCCTTCGTCGAGCTCACCGACGCGAAGGGCAGCTCCTACATCGTCCCGACCGCGGGCATCGCGTTCGTCGAGGTCGGCACCGACCAGACCCGGCGCGTGGGCTTCGTGGCCTGACCGTGCAGATCGTCCTGGCGCTGCTCATCGGCGCCGCGATCGGCCTCGCCGCCGAATACGCCCTTCCCGGACGCGAGACGCGCGGCGCTGCTCTCGCCCCCGCGCTGGGAGCGGCCGTCGGCGGGGTGGTGTGGGCGGCCCTGACCTGGGCGGGTCTCGGATTCGATCATCCGGTGATCTGGGCGGTCTCCGTCCTGGCCCCCGTGGTCGTGGTGCCCGCCGTCCTCGTCCTGTTGACGCGCACGCGCATGCAGGCCGACGCGGCCGAGCGTCGCCGCCTTCGGATCGGCTGAGCCGGCTCCGTCTCAGGTCTCGGGACCGTCAGGCCTCGAGACCCATCGCCGCCATGCGGCGCGAGTGCGCGGCGATCACGTCGGCGTACGTCGGCTCGACCCGCTTCTCGTCGGCGGGCTGCAGCGAGGTCGAGCGCAGGGCGGCGCGCGCGATGAGCAGCGTGTCTCCCACGAGGCGGCGACCCCACAGCGACAGGAGCCCCCGCCACTGCTCGTCGCTCGCGATGGCATCGGTGATGATGCTCACGAGGGCGCTGCGGTCGTCGTGGGCACGCAGGATCACCGCCACCTGGCGTCCGGTGTCGCCGTAGCTCGCCGACAGCGCGAGGTAGAAGTCGTCGAGCATTCCCGCGGTGAGGTGCACCGAGAGCATGGTCTCGAGCGGACGCGCTCCGTGAGTCGCGCGGCGGAAGGCGTCGAGGGGCTCGCGGAACGGCAGCATGAGCTCGAGCGGATCCGCCCCGCGATCGCGGATGACCCCGACGAGTTCGCGGTGCTTCAGCAGAGCCGTCCCCGCGGCGAGCGAGAGGGACTCCTTCTGCGAGAGCTCCGGCGTCGAGGCGATGAGGTCGCTGAGGGTCTCGAAGTAGCCGAGCTGCAGGTAGGCGGCCTGCCCGAGGAAGGTGTCGACATCGGGAGCGAGCTCCTCGAAATCGACACGGCGCACATCGCCGTAGTCACCCCGCGAACGCAGTCGCAGGGTCCGGCCGACGGGACGCTTGCGCTTGAAGAACCAGCTCACCACGGGTCCAGCCTAGGGTCGCGGTAGGCTGGATGCGCCCCGGCATCGGACCGGGGCCCCGCGCCTGTGGCTGAGTGAAGGGCGTGGACCCACATTCCCGGCGGCTTCTCACCGCCAGACAGGCACGTCACCCATGACCACATTCGCTGATCTCGGCGTCGACCAGGACATCATCGACGCCCTCGCCGACAAGGGCATCGTCGATGCCTTCCCCATCCAGGAGCAGACGATCCCGCTCGGACTCCCGGGCCAGGACATCATCGGCCAGGCGAAGACCGGCACCGGCAAGACCTTCGGCTTCGGCATCCCCGTCGTCCAGCGCCTCGGCCTCGACCCGGCACCCGGCGTCAAGGCGCTCATCGTCGTGCCGACCCGTGAGCTGGCGGTGCAGGTGTTCGAGGACATGGACATGCTCACCCGCAACCGCTCCACGAGCGTCGTGGCGATCTACGGCGGAAAGGCCTACGAGGGTCAGATCGACCAGCTCAAGGCCGGCGCCCAGATCGTGGTCGGCACCCCGGGCCGCCTGATCGACCTCGCCGGTCAGCGTCTGCTCGACTTGTCCAACGCGACGGAGGTCGTGCTGGATGAGGCCGACAAGATGCTCGACCTCGGGTTCCTGCCCGACATCGAGAAGATCTTCCAGAAGGTCGCCCCCGTGCGTCACACGATGCTGTACTCGGCGACCATGCCGGGGCCGATCGTCGCGCTCGCGCGGCGGTTCATGTCGAACCCGATCCACATCCGGGCGACCGACCCCGACGAGGGCCTGACGCAGGCGAACATCAAGCACCTCGTCTACCGCGCGCACTCGCTCGACAAGGACGAGGTCATCGCCCGCATCCTGCAGGCCGAGGGCCGCGGCAAGACCGTCATCTTCACCCGCACCAAGCGTGCCGCGCAGAAGCTCGTCGACGAGCTGAACGACCGCGGTTTCAACGCGGGCGCCGTGCACGGCGACATGAGCCAGGAGGCGCGCGAGCGCTCGATGGCCGGCTTCAAGGCGGGCAAGAAGGACGTCCTGATCGCGACGGACGTCGCCGCCCGCGGCATCGATGTCGACGACGTCACCCATGTCATCAACCACACGATCCCCGACGACGAGAAGGCCTACCTGCACCGCGTCGGCCGCACCGGTCGCGCCGGTCGCACCGGCATCGCGGTGACCTTCGTCGACTGGGACGACCTGCACAAGTGGGCCCTCATCAACCGCGCACTGGAGTTCGGTCAGCCCGAGCCCGTCGAGACGTACTCGTCGAGCCCGCATCTGTTCGAAGACCTCGACATCCCCGCCGGCACCAAGGGCCGGCTGCGCAAGCTCCCCACCACGCAGAGCGTGAAGACCGTCGCACCCGAGTCGGACTCCGCGGAAGGCGGCGCCAAGCGTCCGCGCCGTCGTCGCTCGCGCGGCTCGGGCGATGGCACCGCTTCTGACAGCACCGCTGCCGCCGACCGCACCGCCCCGTCGGAGGGCGCCGCACCCGCGTCGTCGGATGCCGGCAGCGGCACTCATGACGGCGGCGGGTCCGAGCACCGCGACGGTCAGACGTCGCCGCGTCGGCGGCGCCGCCGGCGCGGCGGCTCGGGTTCCGGCTCGGCGGGGGCCGCGGCTCCCGCCGCCGGCTGACAGCCGCCACGCGCCGACGGCGCCCGTCTACGCGTAGACGGGCGCCGTTCCGCTTGCCCGGGCGATGATGCGCGCGACCATGCTGTCGTCGGTCGTGTTCTCGCCCGGCTGATTCGGCTTGCCGAGTCCGTGATAGTCGCTCGAACCCGTCACGATGAGGTCGAGCTCGGCGGCGAGGGCGCGCAGGGCCCGTTTGCCGTCTGCGGTGTTCTCGCGATGCTCGATCTCGAATCCCGCGAGGCCGCGGTCGACGAGCTCCCGCAGCACGGAGGATGACATCATCCGTTCGCGGCCGCTCGGAGACGGGTGCGCGAGGATCGGCACTCCCCCGGCCGCGACGACGAGCTCGACGGCGGTGAACGGGTCGGGTGCGTAGTGGGGCGTGAAGTGACCCTGGCTCGGATGGAGGATGCCGGCGAAGGCGGCGGCTCGATCGGCGGCGAGTCCGCGAGCGACGAGCGCATCGGCGATGTGAGGCCGCCCCACGGTGGCGCCCGCTCCCGTCTGCTCGAGTACGTCCTCCCACGTCAGGTCGTGGGAGCGGGCGATGCTGCGGACGATCCGCTCGGCTCGCCCGATGCGGTCTTCACGGATGCGCTCCGTCTCGGCGCGCAGGCGCGGATGATCGGGGTCGAAGAGGTAGGCGAGCAGGTGCACCGTTCGCCAGTCGTGGCGCGCGCTGAGCTCCATCCCCGGAACGAACGTCATGCCCAGCGATGACGACGCCTCGGCCGCTTCGGCCCAGCCGGCGGTCGTGTCGTGGTCGGTGAGCGCGATGGTGCGCAGACCCGCGCGGTGAGCCGCCTGTACGACACCTGCCGGCGGCTCCGTGCCGTCGGAACGAACCGAGTGCAGGTGCAGGTCGGTGGGCCCGCGGAATCGCGTCGCCCCCTGTGCCGTTCCCATCCTCCACAGCGTAGCCGTGCCCGGCGATCGTCCAGGCTCGCTCTCTTAGAGTCGAGGCGTGAAGCGCGTGTTCGGAGCCGTGGTGGTGGCACTGTTCGCGGCGGCGATCGTGCTCCTGACCTGGCCGGAGCTGGCCCGCCTCGAGCGCGAGTTCCCCTTCGCCCAGATCGTCGCGCTGCGCCCGATCCTCATCGGGGCCCTGATCGCGATCGCCCTGCTCTTCCTGGTCCTCGCCCTCGGCCGACGCATCCGCGCGTTCTGCCTCTGGATCGTCCTCGTCTCGCTCGTCGGCGCAGCCGGAGGCGCCGGCACGCTGGCCATTCGCGGCCTCGGCGCCGAGACGCTGCCGCCGAAGACCGACGAGAGCGTCCGCGTCATGACCTGGAACACGGCCGGTCAGGCGACGGACGCCGAGACCATCGCCGAGACCGCGGTCGCCATGCAGGCGGACATCGTGGCGCTGCCGGAGACGACGATCGACACCGGACGCGACGTCGCCATCGCGATGCGGGAACGCGGCCGCCCGATGTGGGCCCACGTCGACAGCTACGAGGGGCCCGACACCTGGGACGCCAACTCGACGGCGCTGCTGATCTCGCCGGAGCTCGGCGAGTACGCGGTCATCGAGTCCGAGGCCGCCGGCACGAGCAACACGACCATCGTCCCGAGCGCCGTCGCGATGCCCGTCGACGGCGACGGCCCCGTGGTCGTGGCCGTCCACGCGGTCGCGCCGCGTCCGGAGGAGATGGCGAGCTGGCGCAGCGATCTCCAATGGCTCGCCGACCAGTGCGCGACCGACGATGTGATCATGGCAGGCGACTTCAACGCGACGCTCGACCACATGGCACGCCTCGGTGTCGACGACGCCGACCTCGGACGGTGCCACGACGCCGCGCGCACCACCGGGAACGGCGGAATCGGCACCTGGCCCACCGACCTACCGGCACCGCTCGGCGCACCGATCGACCACGTCATGGCGACGGCATCCTGGAAGCCCGAGGGCTCGGTCGTGATCTCCTCGCTCGACCACTCCGGCAGCGATCACCGCCCGCTCGTGGTGCAGTACACGCGCCGCTGACCGTTCCGGCGACCGCTCCCGGGTGCGAGACTGGAGCCATGAGCACGAGCGAGACCGACACGACCGGAACCGACACGACCGGAACCGAGACGACCGAGGCGCCCGCCGAGAACACCAACCGGCGGCAGCCGTTCCCGCAGGGGTTCCTCGACACCATCTCGGAAGGGTGGGCGACACGCGAGGACATGCCCGCTACGCCCCGCGAAGCCGCCGTGTTCGCCGCCGCTCGCCGCGAGCGGCTGTCGCGCGAGTTCCGCGGCCGGCGCCTCGTCATCCCCGCGGGCTCGCTCAAGCAGCGCTCGAACGACACCGACTACCCGTTTCGCGCGCACTCCGCGTTCTCGCACCTGACCGGCTGGGGCAGCGACGCGGTCCCCGACTCGGTTCTCGTGTTCGAGCCCACTGCCGCCGGCCACGATGTCACGCTGTATCTGCGCGACCGCGCCGACCGCAGCACCGCGGAGTTCTACGCCGATGCGTCGATCGGCGAGTTCTGGATCGGACCGCGTCCGGCGCTGGACGACGTCGCCGTCGACCTCGGTGTCGCGACGGCGCATCTGGCCGACGTCGAACTGCGCGCGGACGACCTCGTGATCGATGCCGACGCCGACCTCACGCGGGCGGTGTCGGAGCTGCGACTGACGAAGGACGAGTACGAGATCGAGCAGATGCGGCTCGCCGTGACCGCGACCGCGCGCGGCTTCGACGACATCGTCGCCGACCTGCCGCGCATCGTCGCGACTCCGCGGGGCGAGCGTGTCGTGGAAGGCCTCTTCCACCTGCGCGCCCGTACGGACGGCAACGGCGAGGGCTACGACACCATCGCCGCGTCCGGCCCCCACGCGTGCTACCTGCACTGGACCCGCAACGACGGGCCGGTGGTGCCCGGCGATCTGATCCTCATCGATGCCGGTGTCGAAGTCGACAGCCTCTACACCGCCGACATCACCCGCACGCTCCCGGTCTCCGGACGCTTCACCGACATCCAGCGGCGCATCTACGAGACGGTGCGCGAAGCCGCCGACACCGCCCTCGCCGCAGCGCGCCCGGGAGTGACCTTCCGATCGATCCACGAGGCCGCGATGAGTGTCATCGCCGCGCGGGTGTCTGAGTGGGGTCTCCTGCCCGTCAGCGCCGAGGAGGCGCTCGACGCCGACCGCGGCGGCCAGCACCGCCGCTACATGGTGCACGGCACGAGCCACCACCTCGGCATCGACGTTCACGACTGCGCCCAGGCCCGCCGCGAGATGTACTACGACGGAGTGCTCGAGGCCGGAATGGTCTTCACCATCGAGCCGGGGCTGTACTTCCAGATCGACGACCTGACGGTGCCCGAGGAGTATCGCGGCATCGGTGTGCGCATCGAGGACGACATCCTGATGACCGAGAGCGGACCGGTCAACCTCTCGGCCGACATCCCGCGCACCGCCGACGAGATCGAAGCCTGGATCGCCCGCGCCGCCTCGTGAGCGCGTCCTTCTCGACGCCGCCGGCGATGACGACCCGCCCGCTGCTGACGGGCACGTTCGGCATGGCCGCTTCGACCCACTGGCTCGCCACCGCCGCCTCGCAGGCGGTCCTCGAACGCGGGGGGAACGCCTTCGACGCCGTCGTGGCGGGCGGCTTCGTCCTGCAGGTCGTGGAGCCCCACCTGAACGGACCCGGTGGCGACCTCGTGGGTCTGTTCCACGCTGCCCGCGACGCTCATCCCCGAGTCCTCATGGGACAGGGGCCCGCACCTCGCGCAGCGACGATCGAGCACTACCGCGCGGAGGGTCTCGACGTCGTGCCGGGCTCCGGCGCCCTTGCCGCGGCGGTGCCCGGCGCCGTCGACGCCTGGCTGGTGCTGCTGCGCGACTACGGCACCTGGGAGCTCGCCGACGTCCTCGCCTTCGCGATCGGCTACGCGCGCGACGGGTTCCCGCTGCTCGCATCGGCGGCGGCGACGATCGCGCGGGTCGCAGACCTCTTCCGTGACGAGTGGCCGACGTCCGCGGCGCTGTGGCTGCCCGATGGGCGGGCGCCCCGGCCCGGCGACCTGTTCCGCAACCGCGCGCTCGCGGAGGTCTTCGAGCGTCTGGTGGATGCCGGGCGTCGAGAGGACGAGCGCGCCTCGCGCATCGAGGCGGCCCGCGTCGAGTGGAAGACGGGCGTCGTCGCGCAGACGGCGGGCGCGTTCGCCGCCCAGCCGCATCGCCACTCCACCGGAGGACGCCACGCCGGCGTCATCGCCGCCGCGGACTTCGCCGCGTTCTCGGCCGGCTACGAGGAGCCACTCACGACCGTCTTCCGCGGGCGGACCGTCGTGAAGGCCGGCGGGTGGACGCAAGGACCGGCACTGCTCCAGGCGCTCGCGCTGCTCGAGCCGCTGCCGGACGCCCGCCTCGACCCCGCGACGGTCGAAGGCGCGCACAACGTCGTCGAGACGCTGAAACTGGCCCTCGCCGACCGCGACGCGCACTTCGGGGACGGCAGCGACATCGCGGGTCTCTTCGATCCCGCCTACCTCGGCGCACGACGGGCCGAGATCGGCGCCGCCGCATCCCGCGAGTGGAACCCGGGCAGCACCGCGGGACGCCTCCCGCACCGCCCTCCGCTCCTGCGCCCCGCGGGCACCACGGCCGCCGGCACCGGCGAGCCCACGGTCGGGCGGACCGGCGAGACGCGCGGCGACACGTGCCACATCGACGTCGTCGATCGCTGGGGCAACATCATCGCCGTGACGCCGTCGGGCGGCTGGCTGCAGTCGTCGCCGGCGATCCCCGGGCTCGGATTCGCTCTCGGCACACGACTGCAGATGATGTGGCTCGATGAGAGCTCCCCCGCCGCCCTCCGGCCCGGCGTGCGTCCCCGGACGACGCTGTCGCCGACGCTCGTGATGAGCGGGGACCGCGCCGACACGGCGCTGGGCACGCCCGGCGGCGATCAGCAGGACCAGTGGCAGCTCCCGATGCTGCTGCGCATGCTCGTGGGCGGGTGGGACGCGCAGTCGGCTATCGACGCGCCGACGCTGCACACCACCGCCATGATCGACTCGTTCTGGCCGCGAACCTGGACTCCCGCCGGCGTGGTGATGGAGGACCGATTCGGCGACGATGTCGTGACCGGGCTGATCGCCCGCGGCCACGACATCACCCGGACCGGCCCCTGGAGCCTCGGCCGCCTCTCTGCCGTCGGGATGGACCGCGAGCGCGGAGTGCTGTGGGCAGCGGCGAACCCCCGGGGGATGCAGGGCTACGCCGCCGGCCGCTGAGCCGCTGTCGTCCCGTCGCCGTTCCGGTCAGGCGGCGAGCCGCCGGAGGCACCAGGGCACGACGAGGCCGGCGATGCCGGCACCGATCTCATCGGCGTCTCGTCTGCGGCCGGCCACCTCGAACGAGTGCCGACCGCCGTCCACCCAGATCAGCTCCGCGTCTGGGCACGACGCCACAACCGCCTCGAGGTCGCTCACGGGCTCGACGAACGGGTCGCGCGTGCCGGACACGAACAGCTGCGGAGCGCGCACGTCGGGAAGGTGTTCCGCCCGCGGCCGGTCGGGTCGCCCGGGCGCGTGGAGCGGATAGCCGAGGTAGACGAGCAGGGCGGGATCGATAGACCCCGCGGCGGCCGCCATCGACGCCATCCGCCCGCCGTAGGACTTGCCCGCCGCGATCACCGGGAGTCCCGGGTGCGCCTCGGCCACGAACTCGAGAACGCCGGACCACGCCGCGACGGCGTCGGCGGCAGCGCCCGGCAGGCGGCGACCGGCGACGACGTAGGGGAACGGGAAGCGTACGACCGCGACTCCGGCTGCTGCGCACGAGCGCGCGTAGCCCGCGAGGAAGGGGTGGTCCGGTCCGGCGCCGGCACCGTGGGCGACCACGGTCACCGCACGCGGATCAGCTGCGTCGTCGCGGAGGAGCGGCAGGTGGACGGTTCCGGCGGCGACAGCGACCGGCACCGTCTCGGTCATCGCGACGTATCGCCCGTCGGCGGCGCGGGCGTTTCCGGAAGCTCGGGCCCCGGGGCCTCGCCGCCGGGCGCGGGGCCCGTGGCGGGCGGCAGCGGCGCGTCCGCGGGGCCGGGGGCACCGACACCCGACGGCGGGCCCGCGGGAGCCCCGCTGGGCGCGGCCGGCCCCGGCGCGGGGCGATCGCCCGAGGGCGCGGGCACGGGATCGATGCGCTCGCCGTAGCGGGGAGGACCATCGGGCACCGGGGCGGCGGGCGCGGCCGGACGGGTGGCCGCGACGTTCAGCGCACCGCGCGCCCGGTGGATGCTGCTCGCCTGCACGGTGACCTCGTAGTGATCGGCGACGACCTGCGTGACCGAGGCGAAGTCGCGTCGGCGTCGCACGAGGGCGAACATCACGAGGCTCATCATCATGCCGATCGCGACTCCGACGAGCATCACGCCGAGGAACAGCTGGATCGCGGCATCCGGAGTGCCGAAGACGAAGATGAGCGAGAAGATCAGGCCGAGCAGGATGCCGTTGATCGCGCCCGTCCGCGCTGCGGTGGCGTAGCCGAGCCGGCCGGTGACGGTCTCGACGGAGCGCAGGCCGGAGCCGACGATCGCGATCTCACGTGCGGGGATGTCGGCTGCGATGAGCGTCGACACCGCCTTCTGCGCGGCCTCGTACGACGCGTATTCGGCAACCTTCTCGCCCGTGACCGCGGGCGGCCCGCCCATCATGCTCATCCCGTCATTGTGTCACGGGCGACTCCGGCGGTCGCCGACTACGCTGGAGCGGTGAGTACGCAGAGGGTTTTCGTCGCGCGCCTCGTCGGGTGCGTGGTCTTCGATCCCGCCGGCGACCGTCTCGGCAAGGTCCGCGACGTCGTCGTGATCTTCCGCAAGTCGGATCCTCCGCGCGTCATCGGTCTCGTCGTCGAGATCCCCGGCCGGCGCAACGTCTTCCTCTCGATCGGGCGGGTCACCTCGATCGCCACGGGACAGGTCATCACGACGGGCCTCATCAATGTGCGGCGCTTCGAGCAGCGCGGCGGCGAGGTGCGCGTCATGGCCGAGCTCCTCGGCCGCAAGGTGTACCTCCGCGACGGCTCGGGCGGCGCGGTCATCGAAGATGTCGCCATCGAGCGCAACCGCCTCGGCGAATGGGACATCGGCCAGCTCTTCCTCCGTCGCCCGAAGACCAGCGCCTCTCCCTTCGCCAAGGGACCGACGACCTTCGCCTCCTGGGGCGACGTGCGCGAGGACCAGTCGTCGGGTGCCGCCCAGTCGGCCGAGCAGCTCGTCGCGACGTACTCCGAGCTCAAGCCCGCCGATCTGGCCAACACGCTGCTCGATTTGCCCGCGGAAAGGCTGCTCGAGGTGGCGGAAGAGCTCCCCGACGAGCGGCTCGCCGACGCCCTCGAGGAGATGCCCGAGGACGAGCAGGTGCACATCCTCGAGCGCCTCGGCGACGAACGCGCCGCCAACATCCTCGACGCCATGGAGCCCGACGACGCCGCCGATCTGCTCGGCCAGCTGCCCGAGGGCCGCGTGGAGCAGCTCCTCGACCTCATGGAGCCCGAAGAGGCCGAGGATGTCCGCGCGCTCCTCGAGTACGGCCCCGATACCGCCGGCGGCCTGATGACGAGCGACCCGATCGTGCTGTCGGCCGAGGCGACCGTCGCCGAGGCCCTCGCGCTGATCCGGCGGCACGAACTGCATCCGGCTCTCGCGGCCTCGGTCTTCGTGACCCTGCCGCCGTACGAGACGCCCACGGGGCGACTCCTGGGCACCGTCCACTTCCAGCGGATGCTGCGCTACCCGCCCCACGAGCGCCTGGGAGCCATCATCGACGACACGGTCGACCCGGTCGCAGCGTCCTCGTCGGCGGCCGAGGTCGCACGCATGCTGGCCAGCTACAACCTCGTGTCCGTCCCCGTCGTCGACCAGGCGCGCCGCCTCCTGGGCGTCGTGAGCGTCGACGATGTGCTCGATCACCTCCTGCCCGACGACTGGCGGTCGCAGGATGTCGAGCCCCGGGAAGCCGCCGCGCTGCGAGGGCGACGCTGATGGCCCGCTCGTCGAAGACCCCGTCGCTCGAGGCGCCGCGCGGCCGGCGGGCCGGCGTTCTGGGAGCCCGGACGCCGCAGCCCTCGCGCGACCGCTTCGGGCGCTTCACCGAATGGATCGCGCGGGCGATGGGCACCCCGGCCTTCCTCTTGGCGCTGTCGCTGTTCTGCGCCGCGTGGGTCGCGTGGAACACGCTGACGCCGGTCGAGCTGCGCTTCGACTCCGCAGCCAACGGCTTCACCGCGCTGACGCTGATGCTCTCGCTTCAGGCGTCGTACGCCGCGCCCCTCATCCTGCTCGCTCAGAACCGCCAAGACGATCGCGACCGCGTGCAGATCGAGCAGGACCGGCAGCGCGCCGAGCGGAACCTGGCCGACACGGAGTACCTCGCCCGCGAGGTCGTCGCGCTCCGCATGGCGATCTCCGACCTCACGGACGGTCTCGTGACGAAGGAGACGCTGCGCGCCGAGCTGCGAACGGCGCTCGACCGGCTCGACTCGGACGAGCGGCCGGCTCCGCGATGACCTCGGCCGCGGTAAGAGCTGCCGTCGCCGCCGTTCGCGACCCCGAGCTGCGCCGGCCGCTCGGAGAGCTCGACATGGTCCGCGACGTCGTCCTCGACGGTACCCACGCACGCGTGGGCATCGCTCTGACGATCGTCGGGTGTCCTGCGGCCGACCGGATCGAGCGCGATGTCCGGGATGCAGCGCTGTCGGCGCCCGGTGTCGAGACGGTCTCGGTCGAGGTCGGCGTCATGACCCCCGCGGAGCGGGCGGCACTCACGGAGCGCCTGCGCGGTGGGAGGGCGACGCGGGAGAATCCGTTCGGTCCCGACTCCCTCACGCGCGTCATCGCCATCACGAGCGGCAAGGGCGGCGTGGGCAAGTCGACGCTCACCGCCAACCTCGCCGTCGCCCTGGCGCAGCGCGGGCTCGCTGTCGGCCTGATCGACGCGGACGTGCACGGCTTCTCCATCCCTGCCCTTCTCGGCCTCGTCGGAGACGACGGGCTGCCGCCCCAGCCGACGCGCATCGACGGACTGATGCTCCCCCCGATCGCGCACGACGTTCGCACGATATCGATCGGGATGTTCCTCCCCCGTGATCAGAGAGCGCCCGGTGCGGTCGCCTGGCGCGGACCGATGCTCCACCGCACGGTCTCGCAGTTCCTCACCGACGTGTACTTCGGCGACATCGATGTGCTCCTGATCGATATGCCGCCCGGGACCGGCGACGTCGCCATCAGCGTCGGCCAGCTGCTCCCCCACGCCGATGTCGTGGTCGTCACGACGCCGCAGACGGCGGCGGCGGATGTCGCCGTGCGCAGCGGCCTGGTCGCGCGGCAGACCGGTCAGCGCGTGATCGGGGTCATCGAGAACATGTCCGCCATGACGCTGCCCGACGGCACCGCTCTGGACCTGTTCGGCAGCGGCGGCGGAGCCCGTGTCGCGGAGGCGCTGTCGGTCGATGCGCCGGTGCCGCTGCTCGGGTCGGTTCCGCTGAGCCCTGCCCTCCGCAGCGACGCCGACAGCGGCGTCCCCGTCGTCGTGGCCCACCCCGGCGACCCGGCCGCTGCAGCGATCGTCGGGATCGCCGAGACGATCGCCCGCGGCGGGCGCGCCCTGGGCGGCCGGCCGCTGCCGCTGCGCGTCGGCTGATCAGGTCGCTTCGTCGTCGAAAGGCACGATGGCCCCGCGCTCGAAGCGCATCGCGGCTTCGCCGGCGGCATCCATTCCCACCGCGGCCGCGGTCGTGATGGCCGCTCCCGCTGCCGCCGCGCGGACGGTGGGCACCGGCGCGTCCTCGAGGAGGGCGTCGCGGATGATGCGCCGCGGGTCGTACTGGCGCGGATCGAGTTTGCGCCACTCGACGTCGGAGAAGTCGTCGCCCATCTCGTCCTTGACGCGATCCTTGGCGCCGTTGACCCATTCGCGCGCGCGCACGGTGAAGCGCGCCAGGGTCTCGGCGAGACGCGGAAGGCGCTCGGGACCGAGGAGGAGGACAGCGGCGAGCCCGATGAGGATGAGCTTGTCCCCGTCAAGGCCGAAGAACATGAGCCCAGATTACCCGTGCGCCTGAGCGGACCGAGCCACTCGGGCACCTACGCTGGCACGAGGAGGAAACGATGGGTGGTCAAGAAGCGATCCGCAGGTTCGCGATGGAGGCGACGGTGGAACCGGAGCACATCTCCCGCGCGCGTGCACACGCCCTCGAGATCGGGGCGGCACCGATCAGTCCGCCGGTGGGCGCGCAGTGCGCCGTCCTCGCCGCGGCGACGGGAGCTCTCAACATCGTCGAGATCGGCACCGGCGGCGGCGTCTCGGCGCTGTGGCTGCTCCACGGCTCTCCCCGGGCGACTCTCACGACGATCGACATCGAGCCCGAGCATCTCGCCGTCGCCCGGCAGTCGTTCACCGAGGCGAAGGTCCCGCCCGCGCGTGCGCGTTTCATCACCGGCCGCGCCGCCGACGTCCTGCCCCGCATGAACGAGGCGTCGTACGACATCGTCCTCGTCGACGCCGACCCCGACGGCGTGATCGAGTACGTCGAGCACGGACTGCGCCTCGTGCGGCCCGGCGGCATGGTTCTCGTCCCCCGTGTGCTCGCGGGCGGCGCCGTCGCCGATCCGGTCCGGCGCGACGACATCACTCGCGCCTACCGGTCCCTCATCCACGAGACGCAGTCCTCCCCCGCCGTCCTCGGCGCTCTCTCGATCGTCGGAGAGGGGCTGCTTCAGCTCACGACAGTGGCGTCCGCCTGACGGCGGCCCCGTACGAACGAGAACGGCCGGTCCCCATCGGGACCGGCCGTTCTCGTGGCTTCGTCGTCAGGCGCCGCCGACGACTCCGCTCAGCACGCTGTGGAGTTCCTTGGCCTCTTCATCATTGACCGAGACGACCAGACGCCCTCCGCCTTCCAGGGGGACACGCACGATGATCAGGCGCCCCTCCTTCACGGCCTCCATCGGTCCGTCTCCGGTTCGCGGCTTCATGGCTGCCATCGCGGCTCCCTTTCGTCATGAGGACTACCTGAAGAGTTTATCGTGCGGCGCAGGCACGGCGCGGACACGCACCTCAGGGAATCTGAGCGAAGGTGCTCCCGAGGGCGTACATCGTGTAGATCCACCACCACTGCACGCCGATTCCCGCCGCGAGCACCCCGACCCGCCACAGGCGCGAGGTCGGAAGCGCCACCGCGCCCCACAGCGGTGAGAGCGGGACGAGGAGGCGGAACGTGCTGGACTGCGGGAAGAACACGGCGAGCAGGTACAGCAGGTAGGCGCCGGACCAGAGGCGGATCGGCGCCCCGAGACGTCGCACGCGACGGTCGGCGATGAGCGCCACCGCCGAGACGACCGCCACGGCGACCAGAGCCGCCAGGCAGGTCCACGCCGGAATGCCCCAGATCTCGGACCACAGCAGAGCTGCCCGGACCGTGCCGTCGAAGGGGACGAACCCGCCGTGGTCACCCACCCACGATCGACGCCACGCCAGCTCGGTCTGCAGGTAAGCGCCCGCATCGCCCGTCACGAGGCCGGTGATGATGGGCCACGCGAGGCCGCAGGCGGCCGCGAGCAGTCCACCGGCGACGATGTGCACGACCTCGCGTCGGGTCAGTGCGTCGCGCGTGCGCCGACTCCAGCGCCAGATCCCGTAGAGCGCGAGCATCAGCGAGAACGCCAGCACGCCCGGCCGCGTGAAAGCCATGAGCGGGATCCAGAGGTAGAGCCACCACCACCGACGACGCTCGACGGCGAGGAGTCCGAGCAGAAGGAACAGCTGGAAGAGCGATTCCGCGTAGCCGAGCTGGAACAGCGCGGCCATCGGACCGGCGAAGCTGAAGAAGACCACCGCCCACATCGCCGCGGCCCGCCCGATGCGTCGTCGCAGCAGCGCGAAGAAGACCAGGCACGCGAGATACCCGGCCACCCCCGAGACCAGCGGCGCCGCGACCGGGAAACCTCCGACGAGGCGGCCGACGGCCTCGGTGATCGCGGGATACACCGGCATGAACGCCCACGCGTTCTGCGCGACGTGACCGGCGGCATCCACCGGCAGCGCCGTCGGGTACCCGCTGTGCGCGATGAGCCAGTACCACTGGGCATCCCACCCCATCGTGAGCGAGCCCAGCGTCGCATCGGGCCCGAACCGCGATCGCGGGCCGCTCAGATCGGCGGCGGCGATCAGGAGGGCCGTGGTCACCGCGCGGGAGGCGAGGTAGACCAGCGCGATCGCGGCCGCAGCGGGCAGAGCGATCGCGGCGCGGCGCAACGGCCTCATGCGGCCGGGATCACCGCGACGACAGCCACGACCGGAGCCCGTGCTCGACCGCTTCGATCTGCGCCACCGGCACCCGCTCCTCGTCGTGATGCGCCAGCGAGGGGTCGCCGGGGCCGTAGTTGACGGCGGGCACACCGAGCGCCGAGAAGCGCGCGACATCCGTCCAACCGTACTTGGGACGGGGCTCCGCGCCGACGGCGGCGACGAACTCCTGCGCGAGCGGCGCGTCGAGCCCCGGGCGGGCACCGCCGGCGAGATCGATGACCTCGACCTCGAAGCCGTCGAAGAAGGCGCGGACGATCTCGACCGCCTCCTCGGGAGTCCGGCTCGGCGCGAAGCGGTAGTTGACCTCCACCTCGCACAGGTCGGGGATGACGTTGCCGGCGACCCCACCGGAGATGCGGACGGCGTTCAGACCCTCGCGGTAGACGAGCCCCTCGACCTCGACCTCGGCCGGGGTGTGCGCGGCCAGACGCTCCAGGATCGGCGCCGCGTGGTGGATCGCGTTGTCCCCGATCCAGGCCCGCGCGCTGTGGGCCCGCACGCCCCGGGTGCGCACGATCGCGCGGAGGTTGCCGTTGCAACCTCCCTCGACCTGACCGTTCGAGGGCTCGCCGAGGATCGCGAAGTCGCCCGCGAACAGATCGGGGCGGTTCGCGGCGAGCCGCGTGAGGCCGTTGAGCTCCGCCGCGACCTCCTCGTGGTCGTACCACATCCACGTCAGATCGACGCGCGGGTCGACCAGCTCGGCGGCCAGCTTCAGCTGCACGGCCAGACCCGCCTTCATGTCGACGGTGCCCCGACCCCACAGCAGCTTCTGCCCGTCCTCGACGATCTCGCGCACAGGGAGGTTGTCGTTGATGGGAACGGTGTCGATGTGACCGGCGATCACGACACGTTGCTCGCGCCCGAGCCGAGTCCGGGCGACGATCGTGTCGCCGTCGCGGACGACCTCGAGGTGTCCCAGGGGCGAGACGGCGGCGAAGATGGCGTCGGCGAGGGTCGTCTCGTCGTCCGACACGCTCGGGATGTCGCACACGGCCCGGGTCAGATCGGCGCTGGACACGGTCAGATCGAGCTCAGGCATGCCGCGATTCTATCGACGCCGACCGCACCGATAACCTGGAGGCATGAGCGAACGGTGGGCATGGGGCGTGGGACTGGCGACCTCGAGCAGCGACGGCACGACACTCGACAGCTGGTACCCCGAGCCCGCACTGGGCGCGCCCACGGCCGCCGAGTCGGCCGCCGCGATGGTCGCCTGGGCGCCTCTCGCCGCCGACGACGAGCGTCGGGAAGTGAGCGTCGAAGCCGTCACCGTCACGATCGACCTCGACGCCGCGCCCGCCTCGACCCCCGACGCCTACCTGCGCCTGCACGTGCTCTCGCACCGCCTGGCGGCACCCAACACCGTCAACCTCGACGGCATCTTCGGCCACCTCCCCATCGTCGCCTGGACCACGGCCGGCGCGATGCACCCCGACGACGCCACCCGCCGTCGCCCGCTGCTCCAGCGCGACGGCATCCAGGTGCACAGCCTCGACAAGTTCCCGCGGCTGCTCGACTACGTCACTCCCCCCGGGGTCCGGATCGCCGACGCCTCGCGCGTGCGACTCGGGGCGCACCTCGCGCCGGGCACCACGGTGATGCACGAGGGCTTCGTCAACTTCAACGCCGGTACCCTCGGCGCCTCGATGGTCGAGGGCCGGATCTCGCAGGGCGTCGTCGTGGGCGACGGCAGCGACATCGGCGGCGGCGCCTCGATCATGGGGACTCTCTCCGGCGGAGGCAGCCACCAGGTCTCGATCGGTCGCCGCACGCTGCTGGGTGCCAACGCCGGCATCGGCATCTCCCTCGGCGACGACTGCGTCGTCGAGGCCGGTCTGTACATCACGGCCGGTTCGAAGATCGTCCTCGCCGACGAGCCTGCGACCGCGTCCGGAGCCCGCCCGAACGTCAAGGGCGCCGAGTTGTCCGGCCGTGACGGCATCCTGTTCCGTCGCAACTCCCTGACGGGCGCGATCGAAGCCGTGCGGCGTGCGGGCGTCGGTGTCACCCTAAACGAGGCCCTGCACGCCTGACCAGCGGCGGCGGGACGTGCGGCGGCGGGACGTGCGGCGGCGGGACGACGCCGGAGGGCCGGCTCAACTGATCAGGTCAGGAGCAGCGAGAGCAGGCCGCTCCAGAGGCACACCACCGCGAGCATTCCGAGGCTGTACCACAGCGACGCTCGGAGGATCTCGGACTCCCGGCCCGCGAGCCCGACGGCGCCGGCCGCGATCGCGATCGACTGCGGTGAGATGACCTTGGCCGCCGTGCCACCGGCGGTGTTCGCCGCGACCAGCAGCGCGGGGTCGACGGCGAGCTGACCGGCGGTAGCCACCTGCAGGGGCGCGAAGAGCGTGTTGTTGTTGACCACCGAACCGGTCAGGAACACACCGATCCACCCGATGATGGGCGCGAGGAGGGGGAAGAGCGGGCCGACGGCCGCCAGCGCCGTTCCCATCGACGCCGACCCGCCCGAGTAGTTCGCGATGTTCGCCAGAACGAGGATGATCGCGATGAGGAGCAGCGCGCGCCACAGCTCACGCATCGTCTCGACGAGGGTCCGCGCGAGATCCGCCGCCCGCAGCTGCGGAGTCGTCCAGAACGATACGAGCACCGCCAGCAGGATGGCCGTACCGGTCGCGTTGACCGGCGTGAAGCTCCAGGCCGCCGTGACGACGTCGCCGGCCGGGGTCTGGACACTGCCGGTCAGCCCGGGCATCGGAACCCCGAAGACGAGGAACGACAGCGGCCCTCCGGCCGCGAACAGGTCTTTGAACGCCGGGAGGCTCCACACCAGGATGACCGCGGTGAGGATGTAGAACGGGCTCCACGCGGAGACGACCTCGCCGAGACTCGCGCGCCGCGCTTCGGGCTCGGGCGCGCCCGGCTCGCGGTGGATGCGGCGGGGCTGCCAGACCCGGCCGAGCAGGAAGAGCGCGACCATCGCTGCCAGGCCGGAGGCGAGGTCGGCGAGCTCGGGGCCGAGGAACCACAGCACCCCGGCCTGCACTCCGCTGAAGACGATCGTGACGACGACGGTCGCCGGCCACGTCTCGCGGAGTCCCCGGACGCCGTCGAGGATGACGACGAGCAGGAACGGGATGAGCAGTGTCAGCGGCTGGAGGACGAGCACCATCGCCCGCGAGAGCTCGTGCACCTCGATCCCGCCGACCTGCGCACCCACGATGACCGGGATGCCGATGGCGCCGTAGGCTCCCGCGCCGGCATTGGCGACGAGCGAGATCATCGCCGCGCGCAGCGGACGGAAGCCCAGCTGCACCAGGAGCGCCGCGCAGATCGCGATGGGAACGCCGAACCCGGCGGCGCCCTCGAGGAACGCGCCGAACGAGAAGCTGATCAGCAGGACCTGGATGCGCTGATCCGTCGAGATCCCCCCGATCGACGAGCGGATGACGTCGAAGCGGCCGCTGGCGACGGCGAGCTTGTAGAGCCACACCGCCATGACGATGATGTACGCGATCGGCCAGATCGCGGTGAGCAGACCCAGGAGTCCCGCTCCGCCGATGGCTGTGAGCGGCATCCCGAACCCGAGCGACGCGACCAGGAGCTGCGCGACGAGGGCGATCAATCCGGCGAGGATGCCGCTGAGCCGCACCACCACGAGCGCGACGAGGAACACCACGATGGGGATGGCCGCAACGAGCGCCGACAGGACCAATGAACCGAGCGGATCCGTCGTCTGCTCCCACATGCGCACTCCCCTGGTCGACCGCCGGGCCTCACCCTAGCGGGCCCCGGGTCGCGGACGCGAGGGGGCGTATGCTCGCGGCAGGAGGTGGTGAGATGTCCGATCGTCTGCCGAAGAAGGTGTACGAGGCCGAGCTCAAGCGTCTGCAGGCGCAGCTGGTCGACATGCAGGCCTGGGTCCAGGCCACCGGCGCCCGCATCGTGGTGATCTTCGAGGGGCGCGATGCCGCGGGCAAGGGCTCCACGATCAAACGGGTGTCCGAGTACCTCAATCCGCGCGTCGCCCGCATCGTGGCACTCCCCGCGCCGACGGAGCGTGAGCGCTCGCAGTGGTACTTCCAGCGCTACACCGCGCACCTGCCCGCCGCCGGCGAGATCGTGCTGATGGACCGCTCCTGGTACAACCGCGCGGGAGTCGAGCGCGTCATGGGCTACTGCACGAGTGACGAGTATCACCGGTTCCTGCACCAGGCACCGATCTTCGAGCGTCTGCTGGTCGAGGACGGCATCCTGTTGCTGAAGTACTGGTTCAGCGTCTCGGACGTCGAGCAGGAGAAGCGGTTCCGCTCGCGCAACGAGGACCCCATGAGGCGCTGGAAGCTCTCCCCCAACGACGTGCTCTCCATCACGAAGTGGGAGGACTACTCGCGGGCGAAGGACACGATGTTCGTCCACACCGACATCCCCGAGGCTCGGTGGCACGAGGTCGACAACGAGGACAAGCGCCGGGGACGGATCAACATGATCCACCACCTGCTCCAGCAGATCCCCTACGAGGTCGTCGAGCGAGCCGAGATCGATATCCCGCCGCGCCCGGCCTCGGGAGGATACGAGAGGCCGCCGCAGCAGCTGGACGGATACGTCCCCGACTACGCGGCGACGCTGCTCGCCGACTGACACGCGGAGCGGCCGCAGATCGCGACGACGTGCGAAAGGCCGGCGCGTCATGGGTACGCGCCGGCCTTTCGTGTTCGTTCGGCCTCGGTCAGGAGACGGGGTAGTCCCGCTCCTCCGAGCCGATGTACAGCTGCTGGGGACGCCCGATCTTCGTCTGGGGGTCGTTCTGCATCTCGCGCCAGTGCGCGAGCCACCCGGGCAGTCGGCCGATTGCGAACAGCGGCGTGAACATGCGCGTGGGGAAGCCCATCGCCTTGTAGATGACGCCGGTGTAGAAGTCGACGTTCGGGTAGAGGCGACGCTCACGGAAGTAGTCGTCGCTCAGCGCGATCTCTTCGAGTTCCTTCGCCAGGTCGAGCAGCGGGTCGACGACGCCGAGCTCGTTCAGGACCTCGTCGGCCGACTCCTTCACGAGCTTGGCGCGCGGGTCGTAGTTCTTGTAGACGCGGTGCCCGAAGCCCATGAGCTTCACGCCGTCTTCCTTGTTCTTGACCCGCTCGACGAAGCGCTCGACGCTCTCGCCCGAGTCGCGGATGCGCGCGAGCATGTCGAGGACGGCCTCGTTCGCGCCGCCGTGCAGCGGGCCGTAGAGGGCGTTGATGCCGGCGGAGATCGACGAGAACTGGTTGGCTCCGGTCGATCCGACCAGGCGCACCGTCGAGGTCGAGGCGTTCTGCTCGTGGTCCTCGTGCAGGATCAGCAGGCGCTCGAGCGCCCGGGAGACCACCGGGTTGACCTCGTACGTCTCGGCGAGCACACCGAAGTTCAGTCGCAGGAAGTTGTCGACGAAGCTCAGCGAGTTGTCGGGGTAGAGGAACGCCTGGCCGACGCTCTTCTTGTGCGCGTATGCCGCGATGACCGGAAG
Organism: Microbacterium arborescens; assembly: GCF_049707515.1. GTDB lineage: Bacteria > Actinomycetota > Actinomycetes > Actinomycetales > Microbacteriaceae > Microbacterium > Microbacterium arborescens_B. The sequence goes on from NZ_JBNAFI010000004.1 coordinate 84,469, forward strand.
CTTGGCGAGCAACCGGATGGTGTTCAGCTCGACGTGCTCGGGGTTGTTCGGGTCGGACTGGTCCTCGTAGTAGGTCGACAGCGCGGCCGTCGCGGCGGACAGGACCGACATCGGGTGCGCCGTGTGCGGCAGCGACGAGAAGAAGCGCTTCAGATCCTCGTGCAGGAGCGTGTGGCGACGGATGCGGTCGTCGAACCCGGCCAGCTCGTCGGCCGTCGGCAGGTCGCCGTAGAGCAGCAGCCACGCGACCTCGAGGTAGGTGGAGTGCTTCGCGATCTGCTCGATCGGGTAGCCGCGGTACCGCAGGATGCCCTGATCGCCGTCGATATAGGTGATGGCCGAGCGCGTTGCGGCGGTGTTGACGAAGCCGTAGTCGAGGCTCGTGTGGCCCGTCTGCTTCGTGAACGTCGAGAAGTCGACGCTCGGAACTCCAGCGGTTCCGTGCAGCACCGGCAATTCGGCGGTGCGGTCACCGATGGTGACGGTGGCCTTCTGCGGGGTGCCCGTGTCGTTCACGAAGCCTCCTTGCGATCGTCCGGTGCGGTCATTACAGCCTATCGGGCGCGCGAGCCTACTCCGGACGGCGCCAAAGGATCAGCGGATCAGTGGGAGTAATCCTACGAATCCGTCAGGCGTGCAGCGGCGGACTCGATCCGCTCCTGCGGCGCCGTGAGCGAGAAGCGCACGTGCTGCGGGAAGTGCTCCCCGTAGAAGTGCCCGGGCCCGGCCAGGATGCCGCGCTCGGCGAGACGACCGAGGGTCTGCCAGGCGTCCTCGCCCGCCGTAGCCCAGAGGTACAGGCCGGCTTCGCTGTGATCGATGCGGAACCCGGCGCGCTCGAGCGCCGGCCGGAGCACGTCGCGGCGGCGGCGATAAATCTCCTTCTGCGCAGCGACGTGACCGTCGTCGCGCAGTGCCGCCGCCATCGCGTGCTGCACGGGCAACGGCAGCATCAGCCCGAGGTGCTTGCGCGCCGTGAGCAGCCGGGCCACGATCGCCGCGTCGCCGGCCAGGAACGCCGCGCGGTACCCCGCGAGGTTCGACTGCTTGCTGAGCGAGTACACCGACAGCAGTCCGGAGACATCGCCCTCGCTCACGCGAGGGTCCAGCACGCTCGGCACCGGTGCGCTCGCCCAGGCCCCGTCCCAGCCGAGCTCGGCGTAGCACTCGTCCGAGACGACGACGGCGCCCAGGTCGCGCGCACGCGCCACCACACGGCGGAGGTCGGCGACGTCGAGCACACGGCCGTCGGGGTTTCCCGGCGAGTTGATCCAGACGAGCCGGGTCCCCTCGGGGAAGTCGTCGGGTTCGTCGGCTGCGATCGGCGTCGCACCGACCAGGCGCGCACCGACCTCGTAGGTGGGGTAGGCGGCACGCGGGTGCACGACGACATCGCCCGAGCCCAGCCCGAGAAGGAGCGGCAGCAGCGCGACGAGCTCTTTCGACCCGATCGTCGGCAGCACGTTCCCCGGCTCGAGGCCGGACACCCCTCGGCGGCGCTCGTACCACTGCACGATCGCCTCACGCAGCGCGGGGGTCCCGACGGTCTGCGGGTAGGCGTGGGCGTCCGTGGCCTCGCGCAGCGCCTGCGCCACCACCTCGGGGGTGGGATCGACCGGCGATCCGATCGACAGATCCACGATGCCGTCGGGATGACGGCGAGCCGTCGCGGCGTACGGGGCGACGGCGTCCCAGGGGTAGTCGGCGAGGTCGAGGACGCTCAATGCCCCTCCCCCTGCGGCGGCAGAGCGGCCACGAGGGGGTGATCCTTCGCGATGACGCCGACCTTCGCGGCGCCCCCGGGCGAGCCGAGGTCGTCGAAGAACTCGACATTGGCGGTGTAGTAGTCCTGCCACTCGTCGGGCAGGTCGTCTTCGTAGTAGATCGCCTCGACCGGGCACACCGGTTCGCACGCGCCGCAGTCGACGCACTCGTCCGGGTGGATGTAGAGCGAGCGCTCGCCTTCGTAGATGCAGTCCACGGGGCATTCGTCGATGCAGGCGCGGTCCTTCACGTCCACGCACGGGAGGGCGATCACATAAGTCACACGACGAGTCTAGTTCGTGCGCTCACGACCCGCCGCCGACCGGCCGCCGGTGAACGAGGGCCACCCGACGACGACGGCGACCATGATCGGCAGCGCGAACGTCCAGATGAGGCCCGTGCTCAGCTGACCCTCCGGCGGGGCGGGGACGACGACCGATCCCCCCGGTCCGCGGCCCGAGAAGACGATCGTCGCGACGAGGGCGCCGAGCCCGCACGCGAGCGCCGCCCAGCGGTCACTCGTGAGCAGGCGCAGCCCCGCCACGAGAGCGGTCACGCCGGCCACGGCGACGATGAGGCCGATCGGGAGCACGCCCCACACGTACGCCTGAGCGATCGTGCCGGCCACTCCGTAGACGCCGCCGGCCAGAGCCGCGACGAGCCATCCGGCGAGGCGAGACCAGGTCTGTGACACCGGTCAAGTCTAGGCGGCCCACCCCCACGCTCGAAGCGCCGCGGCCACGAGCGCGGCGACGGCGACCACGACGAGGAACGGCGCCCGGAGCATCAGCAGTACGGCGGCGGCCGCGACGGCGGGCAGCCGGGCGTCGACGACGATCGCCGTTCCCGCACCGAGTGTCTGGACGACGACGAGCGCCGACAGGAGCGCGACCGTCAACTGATCGATCACCCGCTGGGCCCGCGGGCCGTCGAACCAGCGCGGCGGCAGGAGGTAGCCGATCGCCTTGAGGGCCACGCACAGGATGGAGGCGAGGAGGATGCCGGTCCAGGGCGTCACGACGCCGCCTCCCGACGGAGCGGCATCGCCGCCGCGACCACGATCGAGACGACCGCGGCGATGAGCACGGGGACCCCGGGCATCGTGACAGGCGTCGCCATAGCGGCGACGACCGCTGCCGCCACTCCGACGGCCACCGCCTCGGCTCGCCGCAGCCGCGGCCACAGCAACGCGAGGAAGGCGGCTGCGGCGGCGGCATCCAGACCGTAGCTGCGCGGGTCGCCCAGGATGTCGCCGAGCAGCGCGCCGAGCAGCGTGAAGAGGTTCCATCCGGCGTAGATGCCGACACCGGTGACCCAGAACCCGACACGTCTCGCTCGCGATCCCGTCTGGGCGAGTGCGACCGCCGCCGACTCGTCGATCGTGAACGGGATGGCCGCGAGCCGGCGTGCGATGCCGCCGCCGACCACCGGCGCCATCCGCAGACCGTACGCGACGTTCCGCACCCCGAGCAGCGCCGCCGACGCGACGGCCGCGGGTACCGCCGACCAGCCGCCGGTCGCGATCACGCCGACGAAGGCGAACTGCGACCCGCCGGTGAACATGACCAGGCTGAGCACGCAGACCTGCCAGACATCCAGTCCCGCCGCGACTCCGAGCGCGCCGAAAGACACACCGTAGGCGCTCGTCGCGATCGCGACCCCCACCCCGTCGCGCCACGCGCGCCGCGTCGCGGCATCCTGCTCCATCGCTCCGATGCTATCGACCCGTCGCGAACGGCCGGATACCCTGACGGCATGAGTCGCGTGTTCACGATGAGCGTCGCCTCGGTCTACGTCCACTACGTGACCAAGGCGGAACGCAAGGGCCGCACGCGTGACGACGTCGACGAGGTCACGCGATGGCTCACCGGCTACAGCCAGGCAGAGCTCGAGGCCCACCTCGCCGCCGGCACGACCTTCCAGGACTTCTTCGCCCAGTCGCGCCTCAATCCCGACGCCACCAAGATCACCGGCGTCATCTGCGGCATCCGCGTCGAGGACATCGAAGACCCGCTGATGCAACGCATCCGATACCTCGACAAACTCGTCGACGAGGTCGCCCGCGGCAAGCGGATGTCGAGCATCCTGCGCAGCTGATCCCGCCGCAAGGACACGACCCCGGATGCCGAGGAGTCGGCATCCGGGGTCGTGGTCGAGGCTTCGTCGAAGCCCGGGATCAGGCGTTGGCGTCCTGGCGCTTCAGACGCGCCGTGGCGCGCGCGCGGTCGGTCGCAGCGAGCACGACCTTGCGGATGCGCACCTTCTCGGGGGTGACCTCGACGCATTCGTCGTCGCGGGCGAACTCGAGCGACTCCTCGAGGGTGAGCACACGCGGCGGCGTCATCGACTCGAAGGAGTCGGAGGTCGACGAACGCATGTTCGTGAGCTTCTTCTCCTTCGTGATGTTGACGTCCATGTCGTCGGCGCGCGAGTTCTCGCCGATGACCATTCCCTCGTAGACCTCTTCGGTGGGCTGCACGAAGAAGCTCATGCGCTCCTGCAGCGCGATCATGGCGAACGGGGTGACCACGCCCGAGCGGTCGGCGACGATCGAGCCGTTCTGGCGCGTGGTGATCGAGCCCGCCCAGTCGTCGTACCCGTGCGAGATCGCGTTGGCGATGCCGGTACCGCGAGTGATCGTGAGGAACTCGCTGCGGAAGCCGATGAGACCGCGCGAGGGCACCACGAACTCCATGCGCACCCAGCCGGTGCCGTGGTTGGACATGCCGTCCATACGGCCCTTGCGCGCAGCCATGAGCTGCGTGATCGCACCGAGGTGCTCCTCGGGCGCGTCGATGGTCAGGTGCTCGAAGGGCTCCTTGAGCTTGCCGTCCTCGCCGCGCTTGGTGACGACCTGCGGCTTGCCGACGGTGAGCTCGAAGCCCTCGCGGCGCATGTTCTCGACGAGGATGGCCAGCGCCAGCTCGCCGCGGCCCTGAACCTCCCACGCGTCGGGTCGGCCGATGTCGACGACCTTGAGCGAGACGTTGCCGATGAGCTCGCGGTCGAGACGGTCCTTGACCATGCGCGCGGTGAGCTTGTGTCCCTTCACCTTGCCCATGAGCGGCGAGGTGTTGGTGCCGATCGTCATCGAGATGGCCGGGTCGTCGACCGTGATCGCCTTGAGCGGGCGGACGTCCTCGGGGTCGGCGATGGTCTCACCGATCGTGATGTCGGGGAACCCGGCGATGGCGACGATGTCGCCGGGGCCGGCGTCCTCCGCGGGGAAGCGCTCGAGCGCGCGGGTCTTGAGCAGCTCGGTGATCCGGGCGTTGCTGGTGGTGCCGTCGGCGCGCACCCAGGCCACGGTCTGGCCCTTCTTCAGGGTGCCGTTGAAGACGCGCAGCAGCGCGAGGCGGCCGAGGAAGGGGCTCGAGTCGAGGTTGGTGACCCACGCCTGCAGCGGAGCCTCGTCGTCGTAGGACGGCGCCGGAACGTGCTCGAGGATGGCCTCGAACAGCGGCTCGAGGTCTTCGTTGTCGGGCAGCTCGCCGTTGCCGGGACGGTTGCGCGACGCAGCGCCGGCGCGGCCCGACGCGTAGACGACGGGCACGTCGAGCAGCGCGTCGACGTCGAGGTCGGGCACGTCGTCGGCGAGGTCGCCGGCGAGACCGAGCAGCAGGTCGTGCGCCTCTTCCTCGACCTCGGCGATGCGCGCGTCGGGGCGGTCGGTCTTGTTGACCAGCAGGATGACGGGCAGCTTAGCCTCGAGCGCCTTGCGAAGGACGAAGCGCGTCTGGGGCAGCGGGCCCTCGGACGCGTCGACGAGCAGGACGACGCCGTCGACCATCGACAGACCGCGCTCGACCTCACCGCCGAAGTCGGCGTGGCCCGGGGTGTCGATCACGTTGATCGTGACGGGGACCTCGGTGTGTGCGCCGTTGTAGGTGATCGCCGTGTTCTTGGCGAGGATCGTGATGCCCTTCTCGCGCTCCAGGTCGTTGGAGTCCATGGCACGTTCCTCGACGTGCGCGTGGTCGCCGAACGAGCCGGTCTGGCGGAGCATGGCGTCGACGAGCGTCGTCTTGCCGTGGTCGACGTGCGCGACGATCGCGACGTTGCGGAGGTCAGGACGAAGGGCGTGCGCCATGAAGGGGTCCTCAGGATGAAGGGGAAAAGCCGGGATGCCGACAGGAGAGTTTACCGCAGGCGCCCTGCGAGGACGCGGGGCGCCCGCGGAGAGGCTGGAAGCCGGTGTTCAGGATGCGTCGAGAGCTGCGCGACGGCCCTCACGGCGCCGGCGCTGTTCGAGGGGATCGGGTACGGGAGAAGCGGCGAGCAGCTCGCGGGTGTACGCCTCGCGGGGCTGCAGGAGCACCTGCGAGGTCGCGCCCTGCTCGACTGTGCGACCGGACTTGAGCACGAGGATCTGATCGGAGAGCTGGTCGACGACGGCGAGGTCGTGACTGACCAAGATGCACGCGAACGAGTAGGTCTCCTGCAGTTCCTTCAGCATGTCGAGCACCGCCGCCTCGACCGACACGTCGAGCGCGGAGGTGGGCTCGTCGGCGACGAACAGCTTCGGTCGCAGCGCGAGCGCGCGCGCGATCGACACGCGCTGGCGCTGTCCGCCGGAGAGCTCGTGCGGGTAGCGCTCGAGCACGTCGCGCGGCAACCGGACCGCGTCGAGCAGCTCGCGGGCTCGATCGAGCCGCTCGGCCTTGGTGCCGACGCGGTGGATCACCATCGGCTCGATGATGCAGTCGCCGATCGGGAACCGCGGGTCGAGAGATGCGGCGGGGTCCTGGAAGACGACACCGATCTCGCGGCGCACGTTCTTGGCCTTCCGCCCCCGCAGCTTCGCGAGATCCGCTCCCCCCAGGCTCAGCGTCCCCTCCGCGACGGGCATCAGCCCGAGAACGGCTCGGGCGATGGTCGACTTGCCCGAACCGGACTCGCCCACGATCCCGAGCACCTCGCCGGCAGCGAGGTCGAACGACACGTCCTCGACCGCGCGGAACGTCTTGCCCCGACCGGCGTACTCGAGCACGAGACCCTTCGCCTCGAGGACGACGTCGCGCGTGACGGCGTGGGCAGCCCGCGACGTGATCGCCGGGTCGAGCCGGGGAACCGCTGCCAGCAGCTTCTTCGTGTACGGATGCTGCGGCCGGGTGAGAACGTCCTCGACCGTGCCGACCTCGACGAGGTCACCGCGGTACATGACGGCCACGCGGTCTGCGATGTCGGCCACGACGCCCATGTTGTGCGTGATGAGCAGGATGCCGGCGTCGCGGTGGTCCTTCAGACGACGCAGCAGGTCGAGGATCTCCGCCTGCACCGTCACGTCCAGCGCCGTGGTCGGCTCGTCGGCGATGATGACCTTCGGATCGAGGGCGATCGCCATGGCGATCACGATCCGCTGGCGCTGGCCGCCGGAGAACTGGTGCGGGTACTGCTTGATGCGCCGCTCGGGATCGGGGATGCCCACATCGCGCAGCAGCTCGATCGATTGATCGCGTGCGTCCTCGCCGTAGGCGACGTCGTGCAGCTCGAAGATCTCGGTGAGCTGACGCTCGATCGTGAGCACCGGGTTCAGCGCGGTCATCGGCTCCTGGAAGATCATCGCGATCTCGGTGGCCCGGAGTTTCCGCATCCGTTCGTTCGGCAGACCGATCACCTCGGTGTCGCCCACCGTCACGGAGCCGCGTGTGATCGCGTTCTCGGCGAGGAGCCCCATCGCGGCGAGGGAGGTCACCGACTTGCCCGACCCCGACTCCCCCACCACCGCGACGACCTCGCCCGGTCGGACCTCGAGCGAGATCCCCTTGACGGCGTCGACGTCACCCGATCCGGTGAGGAAGGTGACCGAGAGATCGGTGAACTTCAGTGCGGTACGCGTTGCGGTGAGGCTCATGCGCGGTTCCTCCTCTTGATCTCGCGGCGGACGCTCCGGGACTGACGCGGGTCGTACGCGTCGCGGATGCCGTCACCCAGGAAGTTGATGGACAGGGCGATCGCGAGGATCATCACGCCCGGCCACCAGAACAGCCAGGGCCGGCTCGTGAAACTGCCCTGGTACTGGCTGATCAGCAGACCGAGCGAGGTCTCCGGGGGTTGGACGCCGAACCCGAGGAACGACAGCGAGCTCTCGAGCAGGATCGCGCCGGCGATGGCGAACGTCGCGTTCACCGCGATGACGCCGACGACGTTCGGCATGAGGTGGCGGAAGATGATGCGCGCTCCCCCCGCGCCGGAGGCCCGGGCCGCCAGCACGAAGTCGCGTTCGCGGAGCGACAGCACCTCGCCGCGCACCAGACGCGCGAGTCCTGTCCAGGTCAGAAGCGACAGCATGAACGCCAGGAGGATCGGGTTCTTGCCGATGTTGCCCGCGATCTGGCCGACGACCGCCGCCAGCGCGAGCAGCGGGATGACGATGAACAGGTCGGTGATGCGCATCAGCACCGAATCCACCCACCCCCGGTAGTAGCCCGCGACCGCGCCGATGATTCCGCCGATGGCCGTGGACGTCACACCGAGCACGAGACCCAGCAGGATCGAGCGCTGGGTGCCCATCATCGTCAGGGCGAAGTAGTCCTTGCCGGTGTTCTCCTGACCGAACGGGTGCTCGCCGATGCGGATGCCGTCTCCCCCGAGCCATTCCGGGATGAGGCTCAGCGTCGGAAGGCCGCCGTTGACGACGTCGCCGGCGGCGCGGTAGTCGTGCGGCCACCATCCGGGGATGCCGAAGAAGCCCACCGAGGAGAAGCTCAGGAGGGTGAGGAAGATCAGGACCACGGAGGAGATGGTGGCCGCCCGGTGCCGCAGGAACCGGCCCCACACGATGCGGGCCTGCGAGCGGGGCGGGGCGGTGCTCTTGGCCAGCGCCGCATCCTCGGCCTCGGCGACCGAGAGAACCGACGTCGTGGTCGGCACGTTGTCGTTCGGGTTCGTCATACTCGGATCCTCGGGTCGATGACGGCGTAGAAGATGTCCGCCAGCATGTTGAAGACGATCGCGGCCAGGCCGGTCACGAGGAAGAAGGCCATTACGGGGTTCGGGTCGACCTCGTGCAGCCCGGTGGCGAACAGGTCGCCCATGCCCTTCCAGCCGAAGACGCGCTCGGTGACCACGGCGCCGCCGATCAGGCCCGCGAAGTCGAAGGCCGCGATCGTCGCGATGGGGATCAGGGCGTTACGGAAGGCGTGGCGGAAGATGACGAGCCGCTCGGGCACACCCTTGGCACGCGCCGTGCGGATGAAGTCCTGGTTGCCGACCTCGAGCATCGACGTACGCGTGTAGCGGCTGTACGAGGCGAGCGAGATGACCGTCAGCAGCAGGGTCGGCAGCAGCATCTGCGTGCCGATGTCGAGGAAGGTCTGCCAGAAGGTCCCGTCGAAGTTCGGAGTCTGCGCACCGATCGTCGAGATGGGTCGGGGCTTGCGCTGCAGGAACGACGGCCAGACGCGGAACAGCGAGTCGACCACCGTGAGGAGCGCGCCGCCGAAGACCGTCACGAAGGCGACCACCGTCGCGGGCCCCCGGAAGCGGCCGCCGAAGAACCGGCCGATGAGGAAGGGCACGACGATCGCCAGGACGGCGCCCGCCGCCAGGACGCCCCAGTTCATGTAGTAGATGAACACGTTCGTCAGCGCGAGATGCATGACGACGACGAGACCCGCACTGGCCAGACCGATGACGACGACGCGTCGGTTGTGGAGGCCGACGGATGCCACGGTCGCGCTCAGGGCGAGCAGGACGGTGAGCACCGCGACCCCGATGATCGTCAGCCGCGGTTCGCGGAACGCATCCGTCGCGAGCATGAGCGACACGGCTGCACCCACGAACACCGCGGTGACGGCGAAGGTGATCGCGCGCCGCTTGAATGAGCCGCCGCCGAACACCTGGACGACGAAACCGATGACCACGGCTATCACCACGATCTGTGTCGGCGTCAGCTGCGGGTCGCGGATCCAGTCGTTGTATCCGATCGCGAGGTACTCCTTGAAGAGCACCGCGGCCCAGAAGACCGGCAGCGAGAAGAAGAGGAAGGTGAGGAAGGTGACGGCGTAGTCGAGGCCGGAGTACTGCCGGATCGCGGTCACGATACCGATCGCGATGCCGATGACCAGCGCGAGGATCGTGGCGAGCAGGACGAGCCTCATCGTCGAGGCCGCCGCCTGTCCCACGAGCGTGGTGACCTCGACACCCTGCCGGGTCAGCCCCAGGTCGCACTGGCCGATGAGGCACTTGCTCGCACCGAGCAGCCAGCTGAAGTAGCGCTGGTACCAGGGCAGATCGAGGTTCATGTATTCGGTACGTCGGGCGATCAACTGCTCGCGGTTGTCCGCGTTGCTCTCGCGCAGGTCGGCGAGCGGGTCACCGGAGTTGATCGTGAGGACGTACATCAGGAGGGATGCGGCGAGCATGATGCCCACCGCGGCCGCCAGTCGGCGGATGATGAATTTCAGCACGGAAGTCGAAGTCCCTTGGTCGTACGCGGGGCGCACGTGCGCCCCTCACGGGAGTGTGGGCCGTCACCGCAGCGACGGCCCACACTCTGGTCGTGTCAGAGACAGAACATGTTCACTCTGCGCGCGACCACTTCTCGGCGTTCCACATGATGCCGCTCTGGCCCACGGAGTGCTGCGCGTTCTCGATGTCGGCAGCGGCGGCGTCGACACCGGGGTGGGCGAACAGCGGGATGCCGTAGAGGTCGTCCCACAGCTGCTTCTCGATGATCTTCGTCTGCTCGAGGTGCACCGACTCGTCGAGGCTCGTCACGAGCGTCTGCCACGCCTCGTCGACGACCGGGCTGGAGTAGCCGCCGTAGTTCTGCGGCTTGTCGGTGGCGTAGATGTTCTGGCCCGAGGTGATCTGGCCGGAGCCCGCCCAGGCGAACAGGGCCACGTCGTAGTCACCGCGCTCCTGCGTGCCACCGGGCTGGAAGAAGTCGGCGTTGCCGACATCCTGGATCTCGAAGCCGGCCTGGTCGCACGACGACTTGATCAGGGCGACCTCGTCGGCACGACGCGGGTTCGGAGCCGAGTAGCCGATGCGGACGACGGTGCCTGCGGCGCCGGCCTCATCCACGAGCGCCTTGGCGGCCTCGACGTCGGGCTCGTCGTAGCGGCCGTCGTACGCCGCCGAGACGACCTCGTCGTAGTTCTCCTGGAACGGGAACACCTCGCGGGCGTTCATGACCTCGGCGTCCGAGCTGACGGGCTTGATGAGGTTGTCGACGATCTGCTGACGCGGAACGCACATCGCGAACGCCTGACGCAGCTCGAGGCTGTTCGCGAGCGAGGCGTTGCCCTTGAAGTTGAAGTCGAGGTGCTCCCAGGTCAGGGTCTGACCGGTGAGCAGCTGAGCGGCGTCGCCGAGTTCCTCGATCTGCGAGACGGTGTCGACCGAGGGCTGGGGCGCGATGACGTCGAGGTCGCCGTTCTCGAGCGCCTGGACCATCGCGTCCTGCTCGACGAAGCGGATGACGAGCTCGTCGTTGGCGGCCGGCTCACCGTAGTAGTTCTCGTTGCGCTTGAGCGTGACGGACTGGCCGGCCTCCCAGGACGAGAGGACGTACGGGCCGGAGCTCGGGATGAGCGCCTCGTCGGGAAGCGTGCCGGGCGCAGTGTTCCAGCCCGTATTCCAGAACTCGGCCGCCGTCGCCAGCGCTGCGGCGTCGCCGCCGCGGATCGCCTCGACGAGCTCCTCGGTCGACATGCCGCCCTGCTCCGCCACGACGTGCGCGGGGCTGACGAGCCACGTCTGGATCTGCCAGTCGGGGTCGGGAGCGGCGAACTCGACGGTGAAGGACTTGGCGTCGGCCTCGCCCTGGGGACCCTGGGGCACCGTGTCGCCGAGGTCCTGCGAGACCGAGTTGAAGAGCGGGCCTTCAGCGCCGGCGATGTTCGCGTTCTGCACGCCCCACGCGAGGACGGCATCCGCGACCGTGATCGGCGTGCCGTCGGACCAGACAGCGTCGTCGGCGATGGTGTATTCGATGATCATCGGGTCTTCCGACACCATCTCGTAGGAGCCCAGGTCGGAGTTCGGCTGGATGGCGCCGACCTCGTCGAAGTAGCTGAAGCCCACGAGGATGCGGTCCACGATCGCGGAGTTGTACGTCGAGTACGTCTCCGGGGTGAACCCGTTGTAGCTGATGAAGTCGTTCGGACCGACCGAAACGGCGATGGACTGGCTCGCCGTCGTGGCCTCCTGTTCGCCGCCGTCCGCCGGCGCGCAGCCGACGACGACGAGCGCCAGGGCTGCGGCGCTTGCGGCCGCCATGGAGATACGCGTCAAACGCATTCCCACTCCTGTTCTCTTGATGATCCGGGCGACGGAAGACCTTTCCGCTCCCCGCCCGGCGACGTCGCCGCCGAGCTCAGATGACCACTACCCTGGCGCGCGTTCGTTTCGAGCGTGTTGCGCGAACCACGTTCGTTAGCAAAATGTGTCCTACGGGAGCCACCGTTGGCGCACGCCTTGCTCACCCTGCGTCGACCCGGGTGAGCACTTCGGCAGGCGGCGGGCGCACGCGGAGACGCGGGCCCCGGAGGATCGGACGACGGGGTCGATCAGCCGCCGGCGACGAGCGCGATGACGGCCCAGAGGGCGATGACCGCCAGCGGCAGGAGGACCGCACGATTCCACGTCGTCGTGATCGGAGCCGTCACGGCTCCGGGGGCGTTCGCGTCCCACGCCTGCGTGATCTCATCGATCTCGCGCACCGCCGCCGGCATCCGCTCAGCCTCGTCGCGCACGCTCGACCATGCGCCACGGCCGACGCGCGCAGGCCTTCCGGGCGACGGGCCGCCGAACGCGGTGATCGATCGGCCGTCGGCCGTGTCGACGACGATCTGCCAGCGCAGCCGGACGCCGGTGACCGCGCCCCACGGCACGCGCGTCACGCGCAGCGGGTTCGCGATGACGATCGCGCTTTCGTCGATCGCGACGAAGGGCGCGTAGAGCAGCGTGTAGATGACCCAGACCGCCAGCAGCACCCAGGGCGCGATGAGCAGACCCTGGATGACGCCGCCGCGGACGAACACGTCGCCGAGGAGGAAGGCGGCGAGCAGACCGGCGCCGGCAACCGCGATGGTCGCCGACGCCGGTCGGTAGGTCTTGTTCATGCTGCGGTCGGATCAGACGCCGAACTGGAAGCCCGCACCGGGGATCGCCGCGAGGAGTTCGCGCGTGTAGTCCTCGGTCGAGTGATCGAAGACCTCATCGGTCGTCGCCGACTCGACGAGCCGCCCCCGCCGCATGACCGAGACGTTGTCCGCCACCAGGCGCACCACGGCGAGGTCATGGGTGATGAACAGGTACGTCAGGTCGAGCTCGGTCTGCAGTTCCGTCAGCAGGTTCAGGATCTGACCCTGCACCAGCACGTCGAGCGCGGACACGGCCTCGTCGAGAACCAGCACGTCGGGCTTCAGAGCCAGTGCGCGCGCGATCGCGACGCGCTGACGCTGACCGCCCGAGAGCTCGCTCGGGTAGCGGTCCTTGGCCGCCGCCGGCAGCGACACCTGGTCGAGCAGTTCGCGCACGCGCGCCGACCGCTCCTTCTGGCTGCCGAACTTGTGCACGCGCATGGGCTCGGCGATCGTGTCGCCGACGCTGTACTGCGGGTCGAGCGTGCCGTAGGGGTCCTGGAAGACCGGCTGCACGCGGCGCCGGAAGGCCAGCTCCTCGGCGCGGCTCAGCCCGCCGAGCTTCTTGCCGTCGAAACGGATCTCGCCCGAGGTCAGCTGCTCGAGCTGCAGGAAGAGCTTCGCGAGGGTCGACTTGCCCGAGCCGGACTCGCCGACGATCGCGGTCGTCGTCCCCTTCGCGACCTGGATGCTGACGTCGTCGACCGCGACGATCTCCTTCGAGGAGAGGCCGCCCGTGCGCACCTTGTAGACGCGGCGCGCGTTGCGGATGTCGATGAAGTCGGTGCGCGCGGCGATGGACTCCGCCTCGGCCTCGCGCTCTTCGGCACGCGCGAGGAACTCCTCTCCCGCACCGAACACGTCGACGTCCTCGTGGTGGCGCACCGCCTGGATGCGACGGGACGCGAGGCTGGGAGCCGCCGAGACCAGGCGCTTGGTGTACGGGTGCTTCGGGTCGGCGAGGATCTCCTGCGACGGGCCCGACTCGACGACGCGGCCGCGGTACATCACGACGAGGTGCTCGGCGCGCTCGGCCGCGAGGCCCAGGTCGTGGGTGATGAAGAGCACCGACGTGCCGAAGTCCGTCGTCAGGGTGCCGAGGTGGTCGAGGATCTGGCGCTGGACCGTCACGTCGAGCGCCGAGGTCGGCTCGTCGGCGATGAGCAGCTTCGGGCGCGCCGACAGACCGATGCCGATCAGGGCGCGCTGACGCATGCCGCCGGAGAACTGGTGCGGGTACTGCCGCATCCGGTCCTCGGCGTCGGGGAGTCCTGCCTCGGTCAGCACCTCGACGGCGCGGTCGCGCACGCCGGCGCGTCCCGTCGCGCTCCGGTTGGAGCGCACGGCCTCACGCACCTGGAACCCGACGGTGAGCACCGGGTTGAGGTTGGACATGGGGTCCTGCGGCACGTAGCCGATCTGCGATCCGCGCACGGACTGCAGCTCGCGGTTCGACAGGGCGGCGAGATCGCGCCCCTCGAACATGATCTGGCCGTCGGTGATGCGTCCCGTTCCCGGAAGCAGGCGGATGATCGCCTGCGCGGTGGTGGACTTGCCCGAGCCGGACTCGCCGACGATCGCGACGGACTGGCGCGGGTAGATGGTCAGGTCTACACCGCGCACGGCCGGCACGAGGCCAGCCTTGGTCTGGAACCCGACGTGGAGGTTGCGGATGTCCAGCAGCGGCGTGGCATCCGAGGACGTGGTGTCGCTCATCGGCGCGCACGCTCCTTCGGGTCGAGGGCGTCGCGCACGACGTCGCCCAGCATGAGGAAGGACAGGACCGTCACCGACAGCGCGGCGGCGGGGTAGATCAGCACCATGGGGCTCGTGGTGAGCGACTGGCGCGCCGAGTTGATGTCGTTGCCCCAGCTCATCACCGTGCCGGGGAGGCCGATGCCGAGGAACGACAGCGTCGCCTCCGCGACGATGAACGTGCCGAGCGAGACGGTGGCGACCGCGATCACGGGGGCGACGGCGTTGGGCAGGACGTGACGCAGCAGCACGCGCCAGCGCGAGACGCCGAGCGCGATGGATGCCACCACGTAGTCGGCCTGCTTGGCGGTCAGGACCGCACCGCGCATGATGCGGGCGATCTGCGGCCAGGCGAACACCGCGATCACGAGCGCGACGACGAGCGGGGTGCGCTCGGGGACGACCGACATGAACACGATCGCACCGAGGACCGTCGGGATGGCGAAGAAGATGTCGGCCACACGCGAGAGGATCGCGTCGAGGATGCCGCCGTAATAGCCCGCCAGAGCGCCGACGATCGAACCGAAGATCGTCACCATCAGGGTCGCGACGACGCCCACCATCACCGACGACTGCGTGCCGTAGATGACACGTGCGTAGACGTCGCATCCCTGGCGCGTGAAGCCGAACGGGTGCCCCGCGGTCGGGCCGCCGTTGCTGTTGGCCAGCAGACAGTTCGCGGTCGGAGAGACGGGCGAGAACAGTCCGGGCAGCAGAGCGACGACGAGGATGAGGACGATGAGGACGGCGGACACCCAGAACATCGGGCGTCGGCGCATCGACTGCCACGCGTCGCCCCAGACGGTGCGCGGCTTGTCGTCGGTCGAGACGGCGTCGATCGCCTGGAGGGGCGTCTCCTCCTCGGGCGCGACGAAGTGGTCCTGATTCCGGCGGAGATTACTTGGCATAGCGGATCCTCGGGTCGAGCCAGGCGTACAAGAGGTCGACCAGCAGGTTCGCCAGCATGATGATGATCACCATGATGGCGACGAAGGACACGACCGTGGGTCCTTCACCGATCGTGATGGCGCGGTAGATCGTGCCGCCCACGCCGTTGATGTTGAAGATGCTCTCGGTGACGATCGCGCCGACCATGAGCGACCCGAGGTCCACGCCCAGATAGGTGACGACGGGGACGAGCGAGTTGCGCAGCACGTGCACCGTGACGACGCGCGGGCGGCTGAGGCCCTTGGCGGTCGCGGTCCGGACGAAGTCGGCCGACAGGTTCTCGGCGACCGACGAACGCGTGAGACGGACGATGTAGGCGAACGACACCGTCGCGAGCACGATGGCGGGCAGCAGCAGCTCGTTCCAGGGTGCGCCGGCACTCACCGTCGTGCGGAACCACCCCAGCTGGATCCCGAGGAGGTACTGGAGAACGAAGCCGATGACGAAGGTCGGCACGGAGATGAGCAGCAGGCTCACCACCAGCGCGGTGGCGTCGAAGAGCTTTCCCTTGCGGAGTCCGGCGATCAGACCCACGACGATGCCGAAGACGGCCTCGATGCCGAGCGCGAGGACGGCCAGACGCAGCGTGATGGGGAATGCCTGAGCCATGACGTCGATGACGGGGCGACCGGAGAAGGTCGTGCCCCAGTCGCCCTGGACCAGGGCGCCGATGTACAGGAAGTACTGCACGATGAACGGCTTGTCGAGGTTGTACTGCGCGCGCACCGCTTCAATGGCCGCGGGCGAAGGCTGACGATCACCGTAGAGGGCGGCGATCGGGTCTCCCGGCAGCAGGAAGACGAGGGCGTAGATGAGAAGGGTCGCCCCGAAGAAGACGGGGATCAGCTGCAACAGCCGTCGACCGATGAACCAGAGCATCGACGAATAGTTCCTAAATGAGGTTCGGGTGTTTTGGGGGGTGGCATGGTCCGGTCAGCACGGTGTCCGGGACGCAACGCGCCCCGGACACCGTACTCGATGATCGCCGGAAGCCGAACTCAGCCCTTGGTGATCTCTTCGTAGAGCGGAACGGAGTCCCAGCCGAAGACGACGTTGTCGACGCCCTCGCCCCAGACGCCCACGGCGTTGGCGTACCACAGCGGGATGCTGGGCAGGTCGCGCATCAGGATCTCCTGCGCCTGCTCGTAGAGGCCGGCCGCATCCTCGACCGAGGGAGCCGCCGCGGCCTGCGCGAGCAGGTCGTCGAACTCGGGGTTGGTGTAGCCCTCGTAGTTCGAGCTGCCGCCGGTGCTGTACTGCGCCGACAGGAAGTTACCCTGCGAGGGGTAGTCAGCCTGCCAGCCGGCGCGGGTGGCGCCGGTGAGGGTGCCGGTGGTGCGCAGGTCGAGCGCTGCGGCGAAGGTCGGGAACGGCAGGCCGCTCGCCTCGATGCCCAGCGTGTTGGCGATGCTGTTCGCGACCGCGTCGACCCAGGCCTGGTGGCCGCCGTCGGAGTTGTAGGCGAGGGTGAACGGGCCGGTGTACGGCTTGATCGCCTCGGCCTCGGCCCACTTCGCCTTCGCCTCTTCGGGGTTGTACTCGAGCACCTCGGAACCGGGCAGCTCGTCGCTCCAGCCCTCGACGACCGGCGACGTGAAGTCGGTGGCCGGCGTGCGGGTGCCCTGGAAGATCGTGTCGGTGATCTCTTCGCGGTTGATCGCCATCGAGATCGCCGCACGACGCAGCTGACCCTCTTCGTCGTTGCCGAAGTCCGGCAGGTAGAAGGGGATGTTGAAGCCCTGGTAGATCGCGGCGGGCTGGTTCACCGAACGCTCGGGGAAGTCGGTCTCGTAGGTCGCGAACGCGGTGTCGGGCACCGTGTCGAGAACGTCGAGGTTTCCGCCCTGCGCGTCGGCGTAGGCCGACTCGAGCGAGGTGTAGAAGACGAAGTTGAGGCCGTCGTTCTTGACCTCGCGGACGCCCTTGTAGTCGGGGTTCGGAACGAGGTTGATGCCCTCGTTGTGACGCCAGGCACCCTCGCCGTCGAGCATGTAGGGGCCGTTGCCGATCGGGTTCTCACCGAACGCCTCGAGGTCCTCGAAGGCGACCGACGGGAGCGGCATGTACGCCGTGTAGCCCAGACGCAGCGGGAAGTCGGCGTCGGGAGCCTTGAGCGTGACCGTGAAGGTCATGTCGTCGACGACCGCGAGGCCCGTGGGAGCGGTGCTGCCGTCGTCGGTCGCGCCCTCGATCGTGTAGAACCAGTACGCGCCGTTGGGGTCCTGCGCGCCGGCGGTCCAGGTGTCGACGAACGTCTGCGCGGTGATCTCCTCACCGTTGGTGAACGTCCAGCCGTCGGCGACGGTGATCGTCCAGACGACGTTGTCATCGCTCTCGATCGACGAGGCGACCTCGTTCTGGATGGCGCCGTCGGCCTGGTAGCTGACGAGGCCCGCGTAGAGCGAGGTGAGGATGCGCCCACCGCCGGTCTCCGTGGTGCCGAACGTGAGCAGCGGGTTCTGCGGCTCGGTGCCGTTCGCGGTGATGATCGCGGAGGCATTGGAGCCCCCGCCCGTGTTGCTGTCGCCGCCGGCCGAGCATCCGGTCAGCGTGAGCGTGACGGCGGATACCAGCGCGATCGCGCCGACTCCCCAACGTCGTCTCGACATGTTTCCTCCTGGGTGACGGGTACGCGCTCATAGTCGACGGCGGTGAAGACACGCCGGTGTCCAGAGCACGGGATATACCCCCGACGATAAGCGCGCCCCGGTCCTGTGACCGCATCCAGGCCCAAACCGTTACATGTCGGCAACAATCGCGCCGGGAGGCTTGTCATCCTGCGCCGGGAACCGTCCGGCGTCTGGGCGGAGCGTCGCACCGACGCGGCGGGACCGGATGGACCGGCTCCGAAGACACCTTCGGTACGGAGGCCCAAGACACGCAAATCTTTCGTAACGAAGGCGCAGGGTTGGTCTGAACCGATTGATGTAAGGTCGTGACGTCCTGCACCGCGCCGGACATCGACTGGAAGAGAGCAGCCGTGGTGGAAGACGCCATCCTCATCTACGCGAGCACGCTGGCCGCTGACATGCGCCACGTCATCCCCCACGATGTGCACGACCCGTTCCTCTACATCGAGATCGACGGCGCACCCCACGTGGCCATCAAGTCGCTCGAGGCCGCGCGTATGCGCGACGTGCCCGGCATGACCGTCTTCCCCCTCGATGAACTCGGCTTCGACGACTTCCGCGCAGCGGGTCAGGACCCCGACCTCGCCGAGCTCTCCACCCTCGTCGAAGCCTGCCGCCGCCTCGGCGTCACCGCCGCCTCGGTTCCGCCGACCTTCCCGCTCGAGGTGGCCGATCACCTGCGGGCCAACGGCGTCGAGGTGCGCGTCGACCGCGAGCTGTTCGTGCAGCGCCGTCGCGTGAAGACCCCGCACGAGCTGGCCGGCATCCGCCGCGCCCAGGTGGCGGCCGAAGCGGGCGTGTCGCTCGTGGCCGACGCCATGGACCGGGCCACGGTCGGCGCGGACGGCGGACTCCTCCTCGACGGAGTCCCCCTCACCTGCGAGGACCTGAAGGACCGCATCCGGTCGGTGTTCCTCCGCAACGGCTGCGAGGACGCCGGCATGATCGTCGCCCACGGCGCGCAGACCTGCATCGGCCACCACGCCGGGTCGGGCCAGATCTTCGAGGGCGAGCCGGTCACCGTCGACATCTGTCCCCGCGACATCGCCTCCGGCGGCAACTCCGACATGACCCGCACCTTCGTCAAGGGCGACATCGACGACGAGCTCGCCTTCTACTACGACATCGTCAAGAAGTCCTTCGACGCGACGCTCGCCGCCATCCGCCCGGGTCTGCCGGTGGCGGAGCTGCACCGCATCTCGTGCGAGCCCATCGAAGCGGCCGGCCAGCCGACTCAGCTGACCAAGAAGCCGGGCGAGGTCCTCGACGAGGGCTACTTCCACTCCCTCGGACACGGCGTCGGACTCGAGGTGCACGAGCCGCCGAGCCTCAACCAGAACGACGCGGTACTCGTCGCGGGAGACGTCATCGCCATCGAGCCCGGCTGCTACCGCCAGGGCTTCGGCGGCGTGCGCCTCGAGGACATCGTGCTGGTGACCGAGGACGGCTACGAGCTCATCTCGGACTACCCCTACGACCTCGTGCCGCTCTCGCTGCCGCGGGGGAAGTGACGATGAGCCGCGATCCGCGGATCGACGAGTCCGCCGACGCGATCGTCTCGAGCTGGCAGGAGCTGTGCCGCTTCCCCACGGTCGCCGGGCGGCTCGACGCCATCGCGGCGGCGGCGGACTGGATCGAGGAGCGCCTGACGCCCCTGATGGACCGGGTCGTCCGCTACGACATCCCGGGGTACGGTCCCGTCGTCGTCGGCTTCCGCGCCGGCGCGAGCGATGCGTCACTGCTGCTCTACAACCACTACGACGTGCAGCCCGAGGGCGACCCCGCGCGCTGGAGCTCGCCGCCGTACGCCACCGAGATCCGGGGCGGCGCCATGTACGCCCGGGGTGCGTGCGACGACAAGGCCGACGTCGCGGGGCGACTCGCGTCGCTGCGCCTGTGGATCGAGGAGCACGACGGGCGCACGCCCTTCGGCGTCATCTACCTCGCCGACCCGTGCGAGGAGATCGGCAGCCCCGGGCTCGGCGACGTGCTGGCGGCCCACGCCGCGGACCTCCGCGCCGACGCGTGCCTGTGGGAGAGCTACCTGCGCGAGGAGGACGGCCGACCGGCCGTAGGATTCGGATGCCGCGGCTCGCTTGAGATCGAGCTCTCGCTCGACATCCTCGCGGCAGCGCAACATCCCTCCTACTCGTCGATCCTGCGGTCGGCTCCCCTCGAGCTGATGGCCGCGATCTCGTCGCTGCGCACCGCCGACGGCCGCATCGCGGTCGCCGGTGTTCGAGACGACGCGCTCGTCCCCGACGAGCGGGCGCGCCGCCGCACCGCGGACATCACGCTGCCCGGCCCCTCGATCGCCCGCGACGGGGTCTCGCCGTACCTCCCGGGAACGACGTCGGAGCTCTCCGCCCGCTTCGTGTTCGAACCTTCCATGAGCCTGTCGGGCTTCGACCTCGACGAGGGCGTGCGACAGAGCATCCCGGCCTCGGCGTCGGCGCGCGTCCGGTTCGGGCTCGTGCCGGGGATGCAGCCCGAGCGCGTCGTCGACGCGGTGCGGACGCATCTGTCCGAGCGGCATCCGGACGTCGCGGTATCCGTGATCCGGGCACTTGCGCCCGCCTACTCGCCGGTCGAGTCGGCGTTCGGTGAAGCCGTGGTGCGAGCGGCCGGGCAGGCCTTCGGCGCCGAGGCCGTCGTCTACGACGTCATGACCGGCGCCGGTCCCGGGGCCCTGTTCCTCGAGCACCTCGGCGCGCCCATCATCTCGCCCACCGGGACGCTCCGTCCCGCCGGCAACATGCACGGTTACGATGAGCACGGTTACGTCGAGGACTTCCTCGATCACGTGCAGTTCACGCTCGACGTCCTTCGCGAGCTCGAACGAAGCGGCTTCGCCGACAGCGCCCGGGGAGGGGCATGACGACCGATCCTGCGCGACTGCGCTCCCTGCTCGAGCCCGAACGCGAGGTGCTCGAGATCGACGACGTCGACCGTCGCATCCTTCACCGGCTGCACGAGGATGCCCGGGCGTCGATGCGCAGCATCGCCGCGGACGTCGGGATGTCGGCCCCCGCGGTCGCCGAGCGCATCGCGCGGATGGAGCGCGGACACGTCATCCGTCGCCACACGATCGAGCTCGACTGGGCGGCGCTGGGCTACCCGATGCTCGTCGTGATGCCGCTGCGACTGACCGGCAACGCGGATGCCGCGGCCGTGCTCACCGCGCTCAAGGCGATCGACGCGATGACCGAGGTCATCGTGCTCGCTGCGGGCTACGACCTCATGGCCCGCTTCCGCGTGCGCGATCACGCCGACCTGCAGGCTCTGCTCGTCGAGCACGTGTGGCCCATCCCGGGCATCGACCGCGTCGAGACGATGCTCGCCATCGGCCGCCTCGCCGACCCGGAGCCCCTGCAGCACGTCCTGGCTACCGAGACGCCGGCACGCAAGCGCCGCCGTCCCTGAACGCGCCGCGCCGTCCTAGCATCGACGCGGAGGAAACATGACGCACGTGTCGCGCACCAGGCTCTGGTGGGAGATCGCCCTCGTCCTGGCGCTGTCGGTCGGCCGATCGGCGTTCTTCTCGGTGCTGTCGTTCCTGCAGGCGGTGACGCGCGAGGTGAGCCTGGGCGATCAGTCCACGTCGCTGAATCCCGGCGCCGCGACCGTCGACCCCTGGTCGGTGGTCTCGCAGGCGTTCTCGCACCTGTTCAACCTCGCGCCGGTCGCACTCGCGGTCTACTTCCTGTGGGAGCCGGGGCGCTCGGCGCTGCGCCGCATCGGACTGGACTTCCGCATGTTCGGGAGGGATGCGGGCGCCGGCATCCTGCTCGTCGCGATCATCGGGGTGCCCGGCCTCGGGCTCTACGCGCTCGGCCGGACGCTCGGGATCACCGTCCAGGTCGGCGCCGCCCCGCTCGACGGCGGGTGGACGGCGATCATGCTCCTCACCCTCGCCGCGCTTCGCGCCGGGCTCACCGAGGAGGTCATCTTCATCGGCTACCTGTTCGACCGGCTGCGCCGCCTCGGCTGGAGCACGTGGACGATCATCCTGTCGACGTCGGCACTGCGCGGCGCGTACCACGCCTACCAGGGGATCGGTCCGATCTTCGGCAACATCGCGATGGGTGTGGTCTTCGGATGGGTTTACCACCGCTGGGGCCGGGTCATGCCGCTCGTCGTCGCGCACGTCGTCATCGACCTCATCGCCTTCATCGGCTACCCGCTGGCAGCGGCGTGGTGGCCCGCGCTGTTCTGACCGTGCGGCTCCGATCCGCGAGACCTCAGGTTCGCCCCGAGACGCTGGGTTGACGCCGGGCTCTCGGGGCGCGGGAGACGTCTCGCGGTTCGGGGGCCGCGGCGGCCGCGGCTCCTGCACAGGGGTGGGGGTGCGGCGGGGTTCGAGAGGGGTGAGAGGGCGCGCGCGGGCGACGGGGCGCGGGCGGCGAGGATGACGGGATGCCCGAGGTCGCCGCATCCGCTCTCATGCCCTGTCCGGTTCCGCTCGTACTCGCCCGCCATCGCACGCACCCGGAACGCGCCGCGCGACGGGGCGAGCTGGTGCCGATCCGCCGCGGCGTGTACGTGCCGGCGGAATCGTGGGGCGGGCTCGCGCCGTGGGACCGCTACGTGGCGCGGGTGCACGCGGTCGCCGCGACCCGTCCGGGGTGCGTGTTCAGCCATGAGTCGGCCGCCGCGCTCCTGGGTCTGCCTGTCACGGGCGACCCGCGGGATGTCCATGTACTCGCGGACGAAGCCGTATCGGGTGGAGACCGCGGCGGGCTGCGCATCCACACCACGCGCGACCGCCGAGAGATCGTCGAGGTCGACGGGATCGCGCTGACCAGCGCCACGGAGTGCGCGATCGACATCGCGCGCGACCGCCGAGAGCTGGTCGGGCTCGCCGTCGCCGACGCGGTGCTGCGGGCGGGCCACGTCCGAAGCGTCGACGTCCTCGTCGCCCGCAACGAGGATCGCGCGAGCAGCCGCGGGCGCCGGCGTGCGCGCTGGCCGCTGCACCGCGCCGACGGCGCGGCCGAGTCGACGCTGGAGTCGCTCAGCCGCGGCACCATCGATCTGCTCGGCTACAGCGAGCCCGAGCTGCAGACGGTTCTGGGGCGTGACCGGGTCGACTTCCGCTGGGCCGACGACGGCGTGATCGGCGAGACGGACGGCGATCTGAAGTACGACGGGCGATTCGGCGACGCTCCGGTGCTGCTGCGCGAGCAGCGGGCTCGCGACGCCCGGCTGCGCTCGGGCGGTGTCCGCCGGGTCGTCCACTGGGGCTGGCAGGATGTCGTCGAGTTCGACCGGCTCGACGGCATCCTGCGCTCCGCGGGCGTGCGTCGCCTGCGCCCCGCCGACCTGGACCGCCTCACGCGCTGCCGCGCCGCTCTCCGCCCGGCGCCCGCCCTGGACCCGCGAGACGTCAGTCTCGCCCCGAGAGCCCGGCGTCAACCCAGCGTCTCAGGGCAGAACTGACGTCTCGCGGATCAGGCGAGGCGGGCGAAGCGGCGCGGGGTCAGGCGAAGGCCTCGGGGGGCGGGCACGCGCACACGAGGTTGCGGTCGCCGTAGGCCTGGTCGATGCGGCGGACCGGGGGCCAGTACTTGCCCCGCACGAGGGAGCGCACGGGATACACCGCCTCCTCGCGCGAGTACGGGTGCGGCCACTCCGCCGCGACGACCGACTCCGCCGTATGGGGAGCCGCCACGAGCGGGTTGTCGTCGGCCGGCCACTCCCCCGCGGCGACCCGATCGGCCTCGGCGCGAATCGCGACCATCGCCTCGACGAAGCGGTCGATCTCGGCGAGGTCCTCCGACTCGGTGGGCTCGACCATGAGCGTCCCCGCCACGGGGAACGACATCGTCGGGGCGTGGAAGCCGTAGTCGATGAGGCGCTTGGCCACGTCGTCGACCGTGATGCCCGTGCGCTCGCGGAGCGGACGGAGATCGAGGATGCACTCGTGTGCGACGAGACCGCCTTCGCCGGCGTAGAGCACCGGGTAGTGCTCGCGCAGCCGAACCGCGACGTAGTTCGCCGCCAGGACGGCGGCCCCCGTCGCGGCGCGCAGGCCGGCAGCGCCCAGCATCCGCACGTACGCCCACGAGATCGGGAGGATGGATGCCGAACCGTAGGGCGCGGCCGAGATCGGTCCGCCGTCGAACGCGAAGCCGCCGGCGTGCTCGGACCGCTGGGCGAACGGATGCGAGGGCAGGAACGGCGCGAGGTGCGCCTTCGCCGCCACGGGCCCCACGCCCGGACCCCCGCCGCCGTGCGGGATGGCGAAGGTCTTGTGCAGGTTCAGGTGCGACACGTCGCCGCCCAGGTCGCCGAACCGGGCGTAGCCGAGCAGCGCGTTGAGGTTCGCCCCGTCGACGTAGACCTGACCCCCGGCGGCGTGCACCGCCTCGGTGATCGCGAGGACCTCGTGCTCGTACACGCCGTGGGTCGAGGGGTACGTGATCATGAGCGCAGACAGGGCAGCGGCATGTTCGGCGATCTTCGCGCGGAGGTCGTCGAGGTCGACGTTCCCCGCCTCGTCGCACGCCACGACGACGACGCGCATTCCGGCCAGCACCGCCGACGCCGCGTTGGTCCCGTGGGCCGACGAGGGGATGAGGCAGACCGTGCGGTCGTCGTCGCCGCGCGAGCGGTGATACCCGCGGATGGCGAGCAGGCCCGCGAGCTCTCCCTGCGATCCCGCGTTGGGCTGGAGCGAGACGGCGTCGTAGCCCGTCACCTCGGCGAGCCAAGACTCGAGCTGGTTCACGAGGTCGAGATAGCCCTGCACGTCGTCGGCGGGGGCGAACGGATGCACGCGGGCGAACTCCGGCCAGGTCACCGCCGCCATCTCCGTCGCGGCGTTGAGCTTCATGGTGCACGACCCGAGCGGGATCATTCCGCGATCGAGCGCGTAGTCGCGGTCGGCGAGGCGCTTGAGGTAGCGCATCATCGCCGTCTCGGAGTGGTGGCTGTTGAAGACCGGATGCGTGAGGTACTCGTCCTCGCGCAGCAGCGCCGCCGGAGCATGCCGCTCGCGCCATGCTCCGGCGACGAAGGCGAACGCGCGCTGCTCAGGCCCGCCGAAGGCCTGCGCGATGCGGTGCAGGTCGGTCGTCGTGGTGGTCTCGTCGACGGAGATCCCGACGGTGTCGTCATCGCGGTGCCACAGCTGGTAGCCGCGCCCGCGTGCGGCGGCGACGATCTCTGCGGCCCGGCCCGGGACACGGACCATCACCGTGTCGAAGAAGGATGCGTGTGCGACCTCGGCACCGGCATCCGCCAGCCACTCGGACAGCAGAGCCGCGTGTCCTGCGACGTTCTCCGCGATGTGGCGGAGGCCCCCCGGACCGTGGTAGACCGCGTACATCGACGCCATCACCGCGAGGAGGACCTGCGCGGTGCAGATGTTCGACGTGGCCTTCTCCCGGCGGATGTGCTGCTCGCGCGTCTGCAGCGACAGGCGGTACGCGGGGTCGCCGGCGGCGTCGACCGAGACGCCGACGAGACGTCCGGGCAGCTGGCGCTCGAGGCCGCCGCGCACCGCCATGTAGCCCGCGTGCGGGCCTCCGAACCCCATCGGGACGCCGAACCGCTGCGTCGTGCCGACCGCGACGTCGGCTCCGAGTGAGCCGGGCGAGCGCAGGAGCGTGAGCGCGAGCAGGTCGGCGGCGACGACGGCGAGTCCGCCCGCCTCCTGGACGGCGGCGATCACGGCGCTCGGGTCCCAGACGCGGCCCGACGCTCCGGGATACTGCACGAAGGCCCCGAACACCCCATCGGACACGGAAGGTGCCGCATCCACATCGGCGAAGTCGACCTCACGCAGCTCGATCCCGAGGGCCCCGGCGCGATGGCCGAGGAGCGCCCGGGTCTGCGGGAGCGCGTCGGCGTCGACGAGGAACACGTTGCTCCGCGACCTCGACGCGCGCCGCGCGACGAGCATCCCCTCGACGACGGCGGTCGCCTCATCCAGCATCGACGCGTTGGCCGTGGCGAGCCCGGTCAGATCCGTGACCATCGTCTGGAAGTTGATGAGCGCCTCGAGCCGGCCCTGCGAGATCTCGGGCTGGTACGGCGTGTACGCGGTGTACCACGACGGGTTCTCGAGCACGTTTCGCTGGATGACGGCGGGGGTGAGGGTGTCGTAGTAGCCGAGACCGATCATCGAGCGCGCCGGACGGTTCCGTGACGCCAGCTCGCGAAGCTCCGCGAGCGCCTCGTGCTCCGCGACGGCCGCCGGGATGACGCTGTCGGGGAGCGGATCGACCTGGATCGCCGCCGGGACGGCCCGCGCGAGGAGGGCGTCGACGTCGGGATAACCCAGCGCGTCGAGCATGCGCCGCTGGGCGCCGCTGTCGGTGCCGATGTGACGGGCGGCGAAGGCGGCGCTCACTGGTCTCCGCCGGTGAGCGCGACGTATGCGGCGCGGTCGAGCAGCCCCGCTGCGGCGTCGGGATCGATCTCGATGCGGATCAGCCAGCCGTCGCCGAAGGGTCCGGCGTTCACCAGGGAGGGGTCGTCGACGACGGCGTCGTTGATCTCCACGACCGTCCCGTTCAGCGGGGCGTAGAGTTCGCCGACCGACTTCGTCGACTCGATCTCGCCGCAGACGGCATCCGCCGTGACGGCCGTTCCGACGGCGGGCAGGTCGACGTAGACGACGTCACCGAGCTTCTCGGCCGCGTAGTCGGTGATGCCGACGGTCGCCGTGGTGCCCGAAAGGGCGACCCACTCGTGCTCGGCGGTGTACTTCAGGGCGTCGAGATCGGTCATTTCTTCCTCCGGTAGAACGGCAGCGCGGTGACGGTGGCGGGGACGGGGGTGCCGCGGACATCGAGAGCGAGCTCGGTGCCGGGCGCGGCGTGTTCAGGGGCGACAAAGGCCATGGCGACGGGGTGTCCGAGTGTCGGGCTGAGCGCGCCGCTCGTGACCTCGCCCACCCGCTCGCCGTCGGGTCCGAGCACGGCGTAGCCGGCGCGACCGGCTCGGCGGCCCTCCGAGACGAGGCCGACGAGGACGGGCGCACCATCGGATGCCCGCGTGGCCAGACCTTCTCGACCGACGAACTCGCTCTTGTCAGCGGCCACGACGCGGTTGAGCCCGGCCTGAGCCGGGGCGATGTCGAGCGAGAGCTCGTGTCCGTAGAGGGGCATGCCCGCCTCGAGACGCAGCGTGTCGCGCGCGGCGAGACCGGCCGGCACGAGGCCCGCGGGGGCACCGTGCTCGAGCAGGGCGTCCCAGAGCAGCTCGGCGTGCTCCACCGGGATCATGAGTTCGAATCCGTCCTCGCCCGTGTAGCCGGTGCGGGCGACGACGACGCTCGCGCCATCGAACTCGGCGGAGGTGAACGCGTAGAACCCGACCTCGTCGAGCGGGATCCCGACGACCTCGAAACCGGGAAGCCCTGCCAGGACGGACTGCGCAGCCGGGCCCTGCACCGCGATGAGCGCCATCCGGTCGGTGATGTCCTCGATGCGCGGCACCTCGGCACCGGCGACGAACGCGAACGCTCCGTCGGACCGGCCTGCGCCCGGAGACGGTCGGGTCGCGCGCCACGGCTCGACGGCGTCCGCCAGCGCACCGGCGACCGCCTCGCGATTGCCGGCGTTGGCCACGACGAGGAAGTACTCCTCTCCCGTGCGATAGACGATGACGTCGTCGACGATGCCGCCGTCGGCGCTGAGCACGAGGGAGTACTTGGCCTTGCCGACCTTCATCCCGGAGATGCGACCCGCGAGCGCGTAGTCGAGGAAGGCGGCCGCCTCGCCGTCATGCACCCAGAACTCGGCCATGTGCGAGATGTCGAACAGCCCGGCTGCCGTGCGCACGGCGTGGTGCTCGGCGAGGTCCGAGGTGTAGCGCACGGGCATGAGCCAGCCGCCGAAGTCGGTGAAGGAAGCGCCGAGGGCGGCGTGACGGTGGTGCAGGACGGTGGAGCGGGGATCTGTCATGAGTTCTCCCGTCGCGGGCGGGCGGCTGCCACGGCTGCGGCATCCGGAACTCCCCCTCTGTCTTGGGCCTGAGAGTTTCACCGGGCGGACCCGGCTTTCACCGTCGGCGGATCCCCGAGGGGATCGCTTTCCAGAGCGGCCGGACGCGCGCGGTACGCGGACCTGAGAGATTGGCGGGGAGGCTTGCTCCTTCGGTGCCCGGAGGGATCCGGGGCTCTCCCGCGTGCGTCATGCGGCCTGTCTTCAGTTGCGCGATCAGCATAGCGCCACCGCGGAACCGCGAGACCCCACTTTCGCCCCGACACCCCGGCGCGAACCCACCTTCTCGGGGCAACACTGACGTCTCGCGGGTCCGGATGGTCCGGATGGGGCGGGGATCAGCGGGTGCAGGCTCCGGCGGGCACCGCGGGGGCCTCGACGGTCACACCCGCGAGGGCGGGCAGCAGCTCGGTCGTGGTCATGGCGTAGCCGCGTCGTTCGTCGTCGGCGCCGCGCGCGAACACGACGCCCGCGACGGCCCCAGCGTCGGTGAGGAGGGGGCCGCCGGAGTTGCCCGGCCGTACGTCCGCCTCGAGTGCGTAGATCTCGCGCGGCGCGCTCGAGTCGTCGTAGATGTCGGGCACGGGAGCCGAGCCGACCGACAGCACGAACGCCGCGCCGCTCGTGAACGGGCCGCCCAGGGGGTAGCCCTGCACCGCGACGGCAGCGCCGGCGGCGACCGGCGGGACGATCGGCAGCGCTGCGGCGTCCAGGCCGGAGACGGCGATCACGGCGAGGTCGTCGACAGGGTCGAAGTAGACGACGCGGCCCTCCCGGGCGTCGCGGCCGGGCAACTCGACGACGGGGGTGTCGACGCCGGCGACGACGTGCGCGTTGGTGACGATCAGGCCTTCGCCCACGACGAAGCCCGAACCGGTCATCGAGACGCCGCAGGCATACGCGGTGCCGCTGATCCGGGCGACGGATGCGGCGGCGCGCTGCAGCTCCGGATCGTCGAGAGCGACGGCCGGCGCGGTCGGCGCGACCTGGGGCTGCAGGAGGTCGCCGATGCGCGGGATGCCTTCGTCGACGACGAAGCCGCGCACCTCGGCGAGCGCCGTGTCGACGGGGTCGGGGGTGATCCCGTCGATGAACGAGAGCACGCGGGATGAGGCGACGGCGGTGGAGACGACGGGCATGCCGCTCGCGGTCACGGCGCCGGCACCGAGGAGCAGGACGAGGCCACCGGCGACGGTCGCGCCGCCGGCGCCGAGGATGCGGTCGAGGATGCGCAGCTTGGCACGATCCACCCCGCGCCGCAGGGCCGCACCGACGGCCGTGCCGAGGGCGGTGCAGAGGCCGATGATCGCGATGGCGCAGATCGCGAGGACGAGCGACCGGTACTCCCAGTCGGCCACACCGGGCGCGATGAGGGGCACGGCCCACACCGCCAGGAGCGACCCGACCACGAGCCCCGCGAGCGAGCCGGCGATGGCGACGAGCCCTCGGGTGACGCCGATGGCGAAGAAGCCGACGAGGAGGATCACGACGATGACGTCGACCAGCAGCACAGGACCTCCTCGGGGGATGGTCACAGCGTACGGCGGTCCGCTGTGAGACTTCCGTTTTGCCGTTCGTGTCACCGTGACTATAAGATCGACGCGAACAGTTAGGGTCACAATGACACGAAGTAGGGCCGACGCGTCGCCCGACGACATCCGGGTCGCCGTCTCGACGGTGATCTTCAGCCTGCGCCACGGCGGCGGCGAGCTGCCCGCCGTCGTCCTGCCCCTCGTGCGGCGCACCCGCGACCCGCACGCGGGCCAGTGGGCACTGCCCGGCGGCTGGCTGGGCGTCGCCGAGAACCTCGAGTCAGCCGCGTCGCGAACTCTCGCCGAGACCACGGCGCTCGCGCCGAGCTACCTCGAGCAGCTCTACGTCTTCGGCGACGTCGGACGCTCGCCGTCGCGCGTCGTGTCGATCGTGTACTGGGCTCTCGTGCGCGAGGACGTCGCCGCCACTCCCCTGCCGGCGGACGAGAACGTCGCGTGGTTCGACACCGCCGCCCTCCCGCCGCTGGCGTTCGATCACGACAACATCGTCGAGTACGCCCTCTGGCGCCTGCGCAACAAGGTGGGCTACAGCCGCATCGCACACGGCCTGCTCCCCGATCTGTTCACCCTCGCCGAGCTGCGCGAGGTGTACGAGGCGATCGGAGGCAGACGCCTCGACCCGGCGAACTTCCGACGGCAGGTCGAGGGCTCGGGCACCCTCATCCCCACGCGTGAGTTCCGCACCGGCAGTCACCGGCCCGCCCGCCTGTACCGCTACAACCACGATGTCGAGCTCGCCGACCGCGGCCCGCTCCCCCGATGAAGGAATGCGCATGACCACCTTCCCGCTCACGCTGGCCCCGCGACCGATCGACCCGAGCGTCGACCACGGCATCCAGGCGATCGTCGCCGGCGCCTCGACCGACGAGACCTGCAACACCGATCTCGCCGCGGGCCCGTGGAGCTTCGACAGCCGACCGGGCTACGGGCCGGGGTCGTCGATGGGCGATGTCATCCCCACCGGCGCGCCACGGCAGGGCGAACTCCCGGAGTACTACCGCACGGCGAGTGAAACCGAGCTGCACGATCGCATCCGCGACGCCAAAGCTGCGCTCGGCGACCGCGTCGTCGTGCTCGGACACTTCTACCAGCGCGAGGAGGTCGTGCGTCACGCGGACTATGTCGGCGACTCCTTCCAGCTCGCGGAAGCGGCGAGGTCGCGCCCCGAGGCGGAGGCCATCGTGTTCTGCGGCGTGCACTTCATGGCCGAGACGGCCGATCTGCTGTCGGCGCCCGAGCAGGCCGTCATCCTGCCGAACCTCGCGGCGGGCTGCTCGATGGCCGACATGGCCTCGATCGACGAGGTCGAGGAGTGCTGGGAGCAGTTGGCGGAGGTGTACGGCGACCTCGACACCCCGGATGCGGACGGGATGCTGCCGATTATCCCCGTCACGTACATGAACTCTTCAGCAGCCATCAAGGGATTCGTCGGGCGGCACGGCGGGATCGTGTGCACGTCCTCGAATGCGCGGACGGTGCTCGAGTGGGCTTTCGCGCGGGGTCGCCGCGTGCTGTTCTTCCCCGACCAGCACCTGGGGCGCAACACCGCCAAGGCCATGGGCGTCCCCCTCGAGCGCATGCCGATGTGGAACCCGCGACGCCCCCTCGGCGGGAACGACGCGGGCGGCATCCGCGATGCGCGGGTGATCCTGTGGCACGGCTTCTGCTCGGTGCACCGCAGGTTCACGGTCGAGCAGATCGAGCGCGCCCGCGCGGAGCACCCGGGCGTGCGTGTCATCGTGCACCCCGAGTGCCCGATGCCGGTCGTGGATGCCGCGGACGAGGCCGGCTCGACCGAGTACATCCGCCGGGCGATCGAGGCGGCCGCGGAGCCCACCACCTTCGCCGTGGGCACCGAGATCAACCTCGTTCAGCGGCTGGCGGCGCAGTACCCGCAGCACACGATCTTCTGCCTCGACCCGGTGGTCTGCCCCTGCTCGACGATGTACCGCATCCACCCCGGCTACCTCGCATGGGTGCTCGACGAGCTGCGCGCGGGGCGGACACCCAACCGCATCCAGGTCTCGGACGATGTCGCGGTGCCCGCGCGCGCTGCTCTCGAACGGATGCTGGCGGCCCGGCCGTGACCCGCCGCGTGATCGTCGTCGGCTCGGGGCTGGCGGGCGGCATCTGTGCGCTGCGCGCCGCCGACGCCGGCTGCGACGTCGTCCTCATCACCAAGGGATCGCTCGGCGAGGGCAACACCGCGCACGCGCAGGGCGGCATCGCCGCCGTGACCGCGACCGCCGACACGTTCTCCGCCCACGTCGACGACACCCTCGTCGCGGGCGCCGGGCTCGGCGAGCGCGACGCGGTGCGCACACTGGTATCGGCCGGCCCGGGCGCCATCGCGGCGCTCGAAGCTCTCGGCGTCGCGTTCGACCGCGACGCATCGGGCGAGCTGCGGCTCGGCCTGGAGGGGGCGCACCGACGGCCCCGCATCCTGCATGCCGGCGGCGACGCGACGGGTGCGGCGATCCAGCAGGCGGTGAGCCGTGCGCTCGTCGCGAGTTCAGTCGACATCCGTACCGAGACGTTCGTGACCGAGCTCCTCGTGGCTGGGGGTGCGGTGCACGGCGTCCGTGCGATCGCAGCGGGCCGGACCGAGACCCTCGCCGCCGACGCGGTGGTGCTCGCCACCGGGGGCGCGGGTCACCTCTACGCGCACACGACCAATCCCGCCGTCGCCACCGGGGACGGGATCGCCCTCGCACTGCGCGCGGGCGCGACGGTGGCCGACCTGGAGTTCGTGCAGTTCCATCCGACCGCGCTCGCCGACGGGACGCTCGTCTCCGAGGCCGTGCGCGGTGAAGGCGCCGTGCTGATCGACGAGCACGGCCGGCGCTTCTGCTTCGATGCGCACCCCGATGGCGAACTCGCTCCCCGGGACGTCGTCGCCCGCGCGATCGCGTCGGCCATGGCACGGCAGGGCGGGCGCCCGGTGCTGCTGGACGCGACGAGGCTCCGGGCGACGCCGGCTGCGACCGCGGCCTTCCTCGCCGAGCGGTTCCCGACGATCGACCGGGCCGTGCGGGCGCGGGGGTGGGACTGGTGCCGGCATCCGGTCCCCGTCACCCCCGCCGCGCACTACCTTATGGGCGGGGTCGTGACCGACCTCGACGGCCGGACGGACCTCCGCGGGCTGTTCGCTGCCGGAGAGGTCGCCCGCACGGGCGTGCACGGCGCCAACCGGCTGGCATCGAACTCGCTGCTCGAGGCCGTCGTGTTCGGGATGCGGGCGGCCGAGGCCATTGCGGCCGACGCCCTCTCGACCGACGCGAGTTCGACCGAGGGGACGACGGCCGGTGCGGCATGCCCTCCCGAGTCCGAGCCCCGAGCGTCGCGTCGACGCCCGGGCGCACCACCTCGGCCCATTCCGCCGATGACCGGCCCGTTCTCGCGCGCGGCCCTGCAGAGGCTCATGTGGCGCCATGTCGGCCTGCAGCGCGACGCGGACGGCCTGGCGCTCGCGCTCGACACGCTCGATGCCTGGTCGAGCGCCCACGGCGCCGCCCGCACCCGGCGAGAACACGAGGATGCCAACCTGTTGCTGGTAGCCCGTGCCGTCACGGCAGCGGCGCTCGAGCGCAGCCACTCGGTTGGCGCGCACCACCGGAGCGATGACACCTCGGCTCTCCCCCGCCGCCGGTCCGGCCCGACAGCCCCCCCTCCCCGAAAAGGTCGCATGATGCTCACTCCCCGCCAGATCGCCGCCGTCGTCGGCCCCGCCCTCGATGAGGACGCGCCCTGGGGCGACCTCACCAGCGCAGCCTTCATCCCCGCGGACGCGCGGGCCACGGCCGCGCTGGTCTCACGCGTGGAGGGGGTGTTCAGCGGCGGGTCGCTGTTCGCCGCCGCCTTCGAACTGACCGACCCGACCTGCCGGATCGATCTCCGGATGCCGGACGGTGCGGCCATCCGTTCCGGCGACGTGCTCGCCACGGTGCACGGTCCGGCTCGGGCCGTGCTCACCGCCGAGCGCGTCGGCCTGAACTTCGCGCAACGGATGTCGGGGATCGCCACGCTCACGCGCCGCTACGTCGACGCCGTCGCGGGCACGTCGGCGCGCATCGCGGACACGCGGAAGACCACGCCGGGCCTGCGGATGCTCGAGCGTCAGGCCGTCCGCGACGGGGGCGGCCGCAATCACCGCTTCTCCCTCTCGGACGCGGTCATGCTGAAGGACAACCACCTGGGCATCCTCACCGCCGACGGGACCGGGCTGACCGATGCGCTCCGGCGAGCGATGGCGCGCCTGCCGCACACGACTCATGTCGAGGTGGAGGTCGACCGCGTCGACCAGATCGAGCCGGTCCTCGCCGCCGGCATCGACACGATCATGCTCGACAACTTCTCCCTCGACGATCTCCGCCGCGGTGTCGGCCTGGTCGCCGGCCGCGCGACCGTCGAGGCGTCCGGCGGTGTGTCGCTGGACTCCGTCCGGGCGATCGCGGAGACCGGAGTCGATGTCATCTCGGCGGGAGCACTCACCCATTCGGCGCCCGCTCTCGACCTCGGCCTCGACCTCGTCGTCGACGCTCACTGATGCTCTATCTCGACCACGCCGCGGGCGGACCGGTGCGCCGCGAGGTGCTCGAGGCGATGGCGCCCTTCCTCACCGGACGCTTCGGAAACCCGTCGAGCGTCCACACGGTCGGCGAAGACATCGCCCGTGCCCTCACCGACGCGCGAGAACGCGCCGCCGCCGTGCTCGGCGTGCGACCGGGCGACATCGTCTTCACCTCCGGCGGCACGGAGGCGAACAATCTCGCGATCGCGGGCATCGCCCTCGGCGCCCGCGGCCGTCGTCCCGGTCATGTCGTGACGACGGCGGTGGAGCACGAATCGGTCCTCGCGGTCTGCCGCTACCTCGAGCGGATGCACGGGTACGACCTCGACATCCTCACCGTCGACGCCGAGGGAAGGATCGATCCGGATGCCGTCGCGCGCGCGGTCCGTGACGACACCGCCGTCGTGAGCGTGGGCTACGCCAACAACGAGATCGGAACCGTCCAGGACATCGACGCGATCGCGCGCGCGGTCGCAGCAGTGCCGCTTCACGTCGATGCCGTCCAGGCGGCGGGCTGGCTGCCCCTGTCGGGTACCGGCGCTGCCGCGATCTCGATCGCGGGGCACAAGATCGGCGCCCCCCAGGGCATCGGTCTGCTCGCCGTGCGCGGACGCCTCCCGCTCGAACCCCTCCTCCACGGCGGCGGCCAGGAGCGGGGGCGCCGCTCGGGCACGCAGAACGTCGCGGGCGCCGTGGGTCTCGCGCTCGCGCTCGACCTGGCCGAACGCGAGCGGGCCGATGCGGCCGCGCGTGCCATCACGGCGCGCCAGGTGTTCTCGACCCGGGTGCTCGCGACCGTTCCGGGGGCGCGCCTTACCGGCGACCCCGACCGCCGGCTGCCCGGCCACGCATCGTTCGTCTTCGCTGCGACCTCCGGCGAGGCCGTGCTGCTGGAGCTCGAGCGGCGCGGGATCGTCACCAGCAGCGGCTCGGCCTGCGCCGCGGGAAGCGACGAGCCCTCGCACGTCCTCACGGCTATCGGACTCGACGCGGATGCCGCGCGGACCGCCGTGCGGTTCAGCTTCGATCGGGCCGCACCGCCGGATGCCGCCGCGCTCGCCGAGGCGGTGTCGGCGGCCGTCGCGGCAGTACGATCGGGGTCGTGAGCTCGCCCGTCGTCACCGTCATCGTCCCCGGCCGCGACGTGGCACCCTATGCCGACGACGCGCTCTCCTCGCTTCGGAATCAGACGCTCGGCGAGTGGACCGCGATCCTCATCGACGATGGCTCGCGCGATGCGACCGGGCGGATCTTCGCCGCGGCGGCCGACTCCGACCCGCGGTTCCGCGTCGTCTCGCACGAGCGCGCCGTCGGTCTCGGGGCCGCCCGAAACGTCGGGCTCGACCGCGTCGAAACCCCGTTCGTCGCGTTCCTCGACGCCGACGACATCCTGACCCCGTCTGCCCTCGAGCGCTGGGTGAGCACGCTCGACGCGTCCGGCTCCGACTTCGTCGCGGGGGCGTACGTGCGGCTGCGGCCGACCGACGAGGGCTACGTCGCCGGGCCCGTCCAGCCGTGGGTGGCGGCGTCCACGCGGCCCGCCCGCACCGCCACGACGCTCGCCGACCATCCCGAGGCCAGCGGCAACATCGTGGCGTGGTCGAAGGCGAGCCGCATCGAGTTCTGGCGTCGTCACCGGCTGCGCTTCCCCGAAGACCGCCTGTACGAAGACCAGGTGGTCGCGCAGCAGATGTACACCCGGGCGCGCGCATTCGACGTCATCCCCGACGTCGTCGTCCACTGGCGCGAGCGCGCCGACGGGTCGTCGATCACTCAGCACCGCGCGCAGCTGCCGGTGCTCTCCGACTACGCCGAGGCGCTGCGGTCAGGGCTGGCGGTGCTGGATGCCGCCGATGCGCGGGCCGCCGCCGAAGCCCGGGTCCGCCTCGTGCTCGACATGGACATCCCCCCGCTCGTGCGGATCGCTGCGACGCATCCCGATCCGGAGTACCGCCGGCAGGTCGGCGCGCTCGTCCGCGAATTCCACGAGCGTGCGATCGCCCACCCCGCCGCCGATCCCGCGACGGCGGAGCTCTGGGCGATCGCGCGCCTGTGGTGAACCGCGGCGCGCTGCCGGGGCGTGGACAGCGGGCGCTCTCTGGCGCGGCGACGCACGGCCGGGAATAATCCCTGTGCGGGGTTGTTCCCCCTGCGGAGTCCGCCCTCGGGTGACGACCGATCTTCCCGACCGAGGAGCTTGCCCATGGCCGTCGCGCCGTCATCCACCACGTCTGCATCCGCAGCGCCGCCCGCCGTTCCCACCGTCGTCTCCGCCGAGGCGAACCGGGTCATCTGGCTCCTGCTCGTGGCAGCCTTCGTGGCGATCCTCAACGAGACGACGATGGGCGTCGCGATCCCGCACCTCATCGACGACTTCGGCATCACCGCGGTGGCGGCGCAGTGGCTGACGACCGCGTTCATGCTCACGATGGCCGTGGTGATCCCGGTCACCGGTTTCCTGCTGCAGCGATTCACGACGCGCGTGGTCTTCACCGCCGCGATGAGCCTCTTCTCGGCGGGCACGCTCATCGCCGTTCTCGCACCCGGCTTCGAGTTCCTGCTCGTCGCCCGCGTCGTGCAGGCATCGGGCACGGCGATCATGATGCCGCTGCTGATGACCACTCTGATGACCGTCGTGCCCCCTCACGCGCGCGGGCGGATGATGGGCCGAGTCAGCATCGTCATGTCGCTCGCCCCCGCCATCGGGCCGACCCTGTCGGGCTTCCTGCTCGACACGCTCAGCTGGCGCTGGATCTTCGGCGTCGTCCTGCCGATCGCGCTCATCGCTCTCGCGATCGGCGTCCGCTGGATCCACAACCTCGGCGAGACGCGGCGTGCGCCGCTCGATGTGCTCTCCGTCGTGCTGTCCGCGTTCGGCTTCGGCGGACTCGTCTTCGGACTCAGCCAGATCGGCGCAGGCGGCCACGGCGGCGGGGATGCCGGAGCCGCGGCCCCGGCCTCGAACCTGCCGCTCATCATCGCGCTCTCCGTCGGCGTGCTCGCCCTCGGCGCGTTCGTCTGGCGCCAGCTCACGCTGCAGCGCTCCGACGTGGCGCTGCTGGACCTGCGCGTGTTCCGGTCGGCGAACTTCTCGCTCGCGGTCGCTCAGCTCGCCGTCATGTCGATGGCGTTCTTCGGTGCGATCACCCTGCTGCCCCTGTACATGCAGAACGTCCTCGGGCTCACGGCGCTCGAGTCCGGCCTGATCGTCCTTCCGGGATCGCTGGCCATGGGCATCGCGGGTCCCTTCATCGGGCGCATCTACGACCGGTGGGGCACGCGGGTGCTGCTGGTTCCGGGCGCCGTCATCGTCACCGGCATCCTGTGGACCTTCAC
The DNA here is from genome assembly GCF_049707515.1 of Microbacterium arborescens. Lineage (GTDB taxonomy): Bacteria > Actinomycetota > Actinomycetes > Actinomycetales > Microbacteriaceae > Microbacterium > Microbacterium arborescens_B. The sequence goes on from NZ_JBNAFI010000004.1 coordinate 122,071, forward strand.
GACCCTCACCGACCACACGTCCGTGTGGCTGCTGCTGTCGCTGCAGACCCTGCTTTCGCTGGGTCTGGCCATGTCGTTCACGCCGCTGTTCACCGCGTCCCTCGGTTCGCTGCAGCCGCGGTTCTACTCCCACGGCAGCGCGATCGTCTCCACCATGCAGCAGGTGGCCGGCGCCGCCGGCATCGCGCTGCTCATCACCGTCATGGCGGCTGCCGAAGCCGGTGCCGTCGATCCGGGAACGACGGCGGCGGGCGCGGCCGGTGCACGGGCGGCGTTCCTCGTGGCGGCGATCATCGCGTCGCCGCTGATCATCGGGGCCTTCCTCATCCGCAAGCCCGCTGACAGCCCGGAAGGGATCCCCGCCGGGCACTGACCGCGCGGCGCGTGCCGAACGGGCCCGCCGAAACGACGAAGCCGCCGGATGCGTCACGCATCGGCGGCTTCGTCGTTCGCCCGTCACGGGCGGAGCTCAGGATGTCGAGCAGCACCCGCCGCCGCAGCACGAGGCTGCGTCGTCGTTCGTGTTCACCAGGAGGTTCTTCTCATCGGGAACCGGCTGCAGTGTCTGAGTCTGGGGCGTGGATGCGGTGGACATATCGCCATCGTAACCCCGTTGGCCACCATGCGTCGCCGAGCCTGTCAAGCGCGTCGCGACCGTGGCCGGCCGTGTCTAGCGTCGAGAGCATGAGCACTCTCGATGGCAAGAAGATCGCATTCCTGGCAACCGACGGCTTCGAGGACAGCGAGCTGACCTCGCCCTGGCAGGCCGTCTCCGACGCCGGCGGCTCCGTCGTCCTGATCGCGCCCGAGGCGGGCGAGATCACGGGGAAGAACGGCCACGCCCAGAAGGTCGACGTGGTCACCACTGACGCCGAGGCGGACGAATACGACGCCCTCGTCCTTCCGGGCGGCGTCGTCAACGCCGACAATCTGCGTCTCGACCCGAACGCGGTGGACTTCACGCGCGCATTCTTCGAGCAGCACAAGCCCGTGGGCGCGATCTGCCACGCGGCATGGATCCTGACCGAGGCCGGCGTGCTGTCGGGGCGCACGCTCACGAGCTTCCCGAGCCTGCGGACCGACCTGGTCAACGCCGGTGCGACCTGGGTCGACGAGGAGGTCGTCGTGGACCAGGGTCTCGTGTCGAGCCGCACGCCCGATGACCTCCCGGCCTTCAACGCGAAGGTCATCGAAGAGATCGAAGAGGGCGAGCACGCGGGCCAGACGGCCTGACGGTCGCCACCCGACCCGCCGCGGCCCCACTCGACCCGCCGCCGCCGCGGCATCCGATCGCCCTCGCGAGCTCAGGCTCCAGGGGCGATCGCCACGCGCAGGTGGCGCCCCGACCGCGCGAGCTCGATCGCGTCCTCGAGCCGGTCGAGGGGCAGCGGCGTCGAGACGAGATCCGCGAACGGGTAGCGCCGGGTGCCGGGAGCGCGCATGAACGCGACGGCTGCCTCGAGATCGACGGGCGTCGGTTCGCTCGGACGGACGACGCGTTCTTCGGCGGTGCCCGGGCGGACGAAGCGCGCGCTGAGCTCGGTCTCGAGGATGTGCTCGGGCGCGAGTTCGGCGCCGAACCGCGCGGCGCGAGCCCGCACCCGCGGGTCCGCCGACGCGATCCGCGCTCGTGCGCCGCGTTCGACGATCAGCGCGGCGAACGCGAGCGGGTCGGCGCCCGTGCCGCCGATCGTCGCAACGAGGTCCTCGGGATCGGCCTCCGCTTCCACGGCACGGAGGGTCGCCGCGGCGCGCGCGACGGCCCCGGGAACGGGGGCGAGGATGCAGGCCGGGAGGTTCTCGCCGACCCGGACGATCGCGGTCCCCGAAACCAGATGGACGTGCGTGGCGAAACCGCCCACGAGCTCGCGGTGCGCGGCGATCCGCTCGTGGGGGCCGGCAGCACTGACCACTCGCTCACCGAGTTCGAGCGGAGTGCCGTCGGTCGCGTCGACGCGCCCGCCGAGGGCTGCGATCCGCCCGACGAACTCCCGCCCGAGCACCGTGGGCACCGGGCATTCCTCATCGCCGTCGGCGATGGCGAGGTCTTCCTCGGCGATCGTCACGAGGTCGACGCGCACCAGGGCTTCGCCGTCGCCCAGCACGACGCCGGGGACGGCGATCGTCTCCTGGCTCCGGCCGGGCCCCATCCAGGCGCGGGCCAGGGCTGCGGGACGCAGCAGCACGTCCAGCGGTGCTCGGGTCGCCATTGCCATTCGCGCCCTCTCGCCGGTGGTGACGCCTCCACTGTGGCAAGAGCCCCGGTGTCCTTGCTCCGGCGGCGCGCGCCGTTTCGCGGATGTTCACCCAGACGTGGGCGAAGCGACTTCCCGGGGCCGCGGGTACGCTGGAATCCGGCGTGCAAGTGCCGGGAAGGACCCCCATGAGAATCGTCGATTCGGCAGACTGGCGTGATCGCCTCACCTATGAGACGCCGTACCGCGTCGCCGACGTCATGCCCGGTGACCCCGCGCGGTGCGCGTCATGTCCCGCCGCTGTCGCCGCGCACGACCGCGACCACCTGTGGGCGGTCAAGCACCGGCATCCCACCAACCACGGCGGCTTCGTGCGCTTCTACTGCGACGACCACGTGCCTGAGCGCAAGCAGCCAGCGGCGACGGTGACGCGCACCGCACCTGCGCGCCGTGCCGCTCCGCGCGCGACTGCTCCCCGCACGCCCAAGGCGCCCGCGCCCTCCGACGTCGTACGCGCCATGTGCCCCGACTGCTTCGTCGAGGTGTCGGCAGCCGGCGAGTGCGGCATCTGCGGCATCCGCATCTGAGCGAGTGAGCGCCGCAACGTCAGCGAACTACCCGACCGCGCTGTGGTGCCGGTCCCGTCGAGGCTCGGCGCTCTGCACCCGCCCGCGCGGTCATTCCGGGCTGCACAATCGGCTGGGCACGTCGCAGATGTGGTCGGAGGTGCAGGCCGATCCGCCGGTGTGCCCAGGCAGCGGTGAGCACGCCGACCCCGCGCCCGTCCTCCCCGACGGCTTCCCCCACGGACGGGGACTCTGCCCCGCCTGCTCTGCCTTCGTTGCGCTGCGCGGCGGCGCCCTCGCTCAGCACGATGCGTTCCGCGGGACGACGGACGCCGCGGAGGCCGCCGGACGCGCCGAATGGTTCAACACGGTCGGCTGGAACTGATCCGTCGAGCCCGCGTGAGGCGTCAGGCGCCCGCTTCGTCGTCGCGCCACGGCAGGTTGAGGTCCTCCGCGGGCACATCCACGTCGCCCACATCGTCGGGGCCACCGGTGCCGGGCCGAGCGCGGACGAGGTCGTCGTCGACGTCCGCGTCGGGGCTCGTCGGCGCCTCGTCCTGCTTCTCGCGTGTCTCGGTGTCGCTGGCGGGGCTGTAGCGCATGTCCTTGCGCACCGCGTCGGGCTCGGAGAGAGGTTGCTGCTCGGCTGCCGGGTCGTGGTCCGTCATGGCGTGTCCTCACTGTCGGTGCGCGTCGGCGACGCCGCGTGCAGCAACGCTAAGCTCACGGCCCGTCGACGTCAGGCGCGTTGACCATCAGGGGCCCGCGTGCAAGGATCCGGGCCCGCCGCGCGTCGTGTCCCACCTATCCCATCCCCGAACCCCCCGCAAGCAGGCTGGGCCCGGCGTGAGGACGCGACACAGTGGAGTGCATGAGACGAATCACGTACGCGGGCGACACGGTGATCACGACGGATGACGTTGCGGAGGCGCTCGTGGAGCTCACCGCAGCGGTCGCGAACTACGGGCGCGCCGAGGCCGTGCGGATTCCGATCGTCCTCGAGGCGAGCGGCCGCACCGACGAGGCCGAACTCGTCATCGGCGTCGGCAACGATGTGCTCTCGGCCCCGGTCGACTGGGAAGCCGACGAGCCCGACTTCTCCGAAGGCGCCGAAGACCTCCGGACGCACGAAAGCTACCCGCGCCGCAGCTCCGAGGGGGCGCACCTGTACGCCGTCACGGACGACACGTCGACGCAATGGGATCCCGACCTCGAGGGCTTCCGCGACGCCTGAGGTTCGTCTGGCCCCACGCACGCGTCGGTATCGGATGCCGTAGCCTGGGCGATCGTGCGAGCGATGGTCATGGACAGCATCCGCGGCGCGCCGGCGGTTCGCGAGGTGGCCGATCCGGTCGCGCCCGCCGACGGTGTCGTCGTCTCGGTGCGCGCCACGGGTCTCTGCCGGAGCGACTGGCACGCGTGGGCGGGCCACGATGACATCACCCTCCCGCATACGCCCGGGCACGAGTTCTCGGGCGTCATCATCGAAACCGGATCGGGCGTGCGCGATTGGCGCGTCGGCGACCGCGTCACGACACCGTTCGTCGTGGCGTGCGGGCAGTGCGAATGGTGCGGGCGAGGCGATGCCCAGGTCTGCCCGAATCAGCAGCAACCCGGAATCACCTACGCCGGCTCGTTCGCCGAGCGGGTCGTCGTACCGGCGGCCGACACGAATCTCATCGGCATCCCCGAGACGGTCTCGTTCGAGGCGGCGGCGGCGCTGGGATGCCGCTTCGCCACGGCCTACCGCGCGCTGATCGCGCGGGCCGCGCTGCGCGGCGGCGAGTGGATCACGATCGTCGGCGCCGGGGGCGTCGGGCTGAGCGCCGTCATGATCGCGCGAGCTCTCGGGGCCCGGGTGGTCGCCGTCGACCGGTCGCCCGAGCCGCTGCTCGTGGCCTCGGAACTGGGCGCCGAGCACACCGTCGAGGCCGACGGCCGCGACATTCCCGCGATCGTGCACCAGCTGACCAATGGCGGCAGCCACGTCTCGGTCGATGCCGTCGGCAGCGAGCAGACGGCATCCGACGCGATCCTGAGTCTTCGCAGACGAGGACGTCACGTGCAGGTCGGGTTGTTGCCCTCGGCATCCGGGCGCACCGCCGCTCCCCTGGCGCGCGTCATCGCGTGGGAGCTCGATCTGCTCGGCAGCCACGGCATGGCCGCGGTGGACTACCCCGGGATGATGGCACTCATCGACGACGGCAGCCTGCGACCTCAGGACCTCGTGCGCCGGGTCGTCGGCCTCGAGGAGGCCGCGCGCCTGCTGCCGGCCATGGACGCGGCGGGCGCTTCCGGCATGACGATGATCGACCCGCGCCTGCCCTGACGGCGAAGAGACCCGTCCTGATGCCCGAAGGCCCCGCCCGGTCGCGGTGCGCGACGGAGCGGGGCCTTCGATGCGTGGCTGAGCCGCGGGGTGTCAGCCCTGGGGCTTGCGGTTCTCGGCGCTGACCATCCAGGCGAGCTGCTCGAGGCGCTCGAGGATGGAGTGCAGGATGTCGGCGGTCGTCGGGTCCTCCTCGTCGACCTCGTCGTGCACGTCGCGGCAGGTGGCGATCGTCGCCTCGAGCCGCTCGGTGATGAGGTCGATGACCTCCGCCGTGTCGATCTCGCCCTGCGGGAACTCCGGCAGCGTCGTCGTCTCGGCGACGGTGTCGCTGCGGCCGTCCGGAAGGGCGTGCAGTGCCCGCATGCGCTCGGCGACCGTGTCGGCGAACTCGCGCGCGGCTTCGATGATCTCATCGAGCTGCAGGTGGGTGTCGCGGAAGTTGCGTCCGACGACGTTCCAGTGAGCCTGCTTGCCCTGCAGCGACAGCTCGATGAGGTCGACGAGCACCTTCTGGGTGTTCTCGCTGAGCTTCTGCGAGGCGCGGAAGCCGCTCTCGGCGTTCTGCTCGTTCGTGAGACCCGCGCCGGAAGCGCGGCGCTTGTTCCGCGTGGACGTGGTGGTGTTCGTGGCCATGGTGTTGCCTCCTCGAGTCGAGATGACGTCCACGCTATGCGGGGCAGCGCCGAGGCGCCCACCGGTTGATGGATCGCGCAGAGGCTGGTAACGGACGTTCAAAGGTCTTCGTCACAGAGCCCGAGCTCGTGCCGACGACGAGCGGCGACGTCTCCCTTCGGCCACCGGGCCACACGACAATGAGCCACAACCAGGGCTGTTTCGGTGGGCGTGCCGGCCCTGGCGGCTCGCGGCAGGCGCGACCGAGCGCCATGGGGTGTCAGACGTTGAAGCGGAACTCCACGACGTCGCCGTCCTGCATGACGTAATCCTTGCCCTCGAGGCGCGCCTTGCCCTTCGAGCGCGCCTCGGCGACCGAGCCCGTCGCGACGAGGTCCTCGAACGAGATGACCTCGGCCTTGATGAAGCCCTTCTCGAAGTCGGTGTGGATCACGCCGGCGGCCTGCGGAGCCTTCCAGCCCTTGCCGATCGTCCAGGCACGCGCTTCCTTGGGCCCTGCGGTGAGGTAGGTCTGAAGGCCCAGCGTGTCGAAGCCGATGCGGGCGAGCTGGTCGAGACCCGACTCGTCCTGACCGGTCGAGGCGAGCAGCTCAGCGGCTTCCTCGGGGTCGAGGTCGATGAGCTCCGACTCGATCTTCGCGTCGAGGAACACCGCCTGCGCGGGTGCGACCAGCGCCGCCAACTCGGCCTTGCGGGCGTCATCGGTCAGTACGGCCTCGTCGACGTTGAAGACGAAGATGAACGGCTTGGCCGTCAGCAGACCGAGCTCCCTGATCGGCGCGAGGTCTACGGTCGATCCCGACCCCGAGAGCAGCTCGCCGCGCTGCAGGGCGTCCTGCGCAGCCTTGGCCGATTCGAGCACGGAGGGGTCGAGCTTCTTGCCGCGAACCTCCTTCTCGTAGCGCGTGATCGCCTTCTCGAGCGTCTGGAGGTCGGCGAGCTGCAGCTCGGCGTTGATCGTCTCCATGTCGTTCTGCGGGTTCACCGCGCCCTCGACGTGAACGACGTCGTCGTCGGCGAATCCGCGGACGACCTGCGCGATGGCGTCGGCCTCGCGGATGTTCGCGAGGAACTGGTTGCCCAGGCCCTCACCCTCCGACGCACCGCGCACGATGCCCGCGATGTCGACGAACGACACCGCGGCGGGCAGGATCCGCTCCGAGTGGAAGATGTCCGCGAGAACCTTCAGGCGCGGGTCGGGGAGGTTCACCACGCCGACGTTCGGCTCGATCGTCGCGAACGGGTAGTTCGCCGCGAGAACCTGATTCTTGGTCAGGGCGTTGAAGAGGGTCGACTTGCCGACGTTGGGCAGTCCTACGATTCCGATGGTGAGAGCCACGGGCATCGAGTCTACGTGGCCCGCCGCCGTCGCCTCCGACCTGCCCGATCGGATGGATCGGCGGCGCGCCTCCGCGGCCGGCTGCGGGTCGCGGGTGACGCTGGGGACGTGGCATTGGACTTCACCGCGATCGACTTCGAGACGGCGAACTCCTCCAGCGCATCCGCCTGCTCGGTCGGACTGGTGCGTGTCCGCGACGGCGAAGTCGTCGCCTCGGACGGATGGCTCATCCGCCCGCCCGCGGGACACGACCGTTTCTTCGACATCAACGTCTCGATCCACGGGATCACCGCGGATGCGGTGGAGAAGGCGCCCGGCTGGGTGGCGCAGCTCCCGCGTCTGCTCGAATTCATCGGCGACGACGTGCTCGTGGCGCACAACGCCGGGTTCGACATGGCCGTGCTCCGCCGGGCCTGCGAGGCGACGGAAGCCGCACTCCCCGCTCTACGCTCGGTCTGCAGTGTCCAACTCGCGCGCAAGACCTACCAGCTCGACTCGTATCGCCTGCCGCTCGTGGCCGCCGCCGTCGGCTTCCTCGACTTCGCGCACCACGACGCTCTGGCCGACGCTCATGCGTGCGCCCACATCGCGATCGACGCGGCACGGCGGGCCGGCGCGCACGACATCGTCGAGCTCGCGATGCTGCTGGGCGTTCGCGTGCCCGAGCACGAGGCGATCGGCGCATCGCTCCTCAGCCCGGCCTGACACAGCTCGGCGGCCCGCGCTTCTCGGTCCTGTGGATGATTCCGGCGCGATGTCGGAGGGCCGTGGCAGCATTCGAACATGCATTCGAATGGCGGGCTCGGCGGCGGGACGGGTAGTGACGGCGACGTCGCCGCCCTCGCCCGGCTCGTCGCGGACGCCGCGGGGATAGCGGATGCCGCCCGCGCGGCGCAGGTGCAGGAGGTTCACCTCCTCGCTGCTGCCGGCCGGCTCGCCGAGTCGCAGTCCGTTGGGGCGTCCGAAAAGGTGAAGGCGCGGGAGATGGCGCTGCGCGGCATCGCAGCCGAGCTCGCGGGCGTGTTCGTCGCAACCGATCGAACGCTGCAGCGGCGCATCGATGAGGCGCGGGATCTGGTCGAGAACTACCCGGTGACGATGGCGGCGTGGGAGGCCGGGCAGATCGTGCGCGGGCACGTGCGGGTGATCCAGGAGATGGGATGCATCATCCCGGCGGAGGATCGGGAAGAGTTCGAGCGGCTCGCGATCGAGAAGTGCGAGGGCGAGACGCCCAACCGGGTGCGGGATGCCCTGCGGATGCTCGCGGAGCGGATGCACCCGCGAACGTTCACCGAGCGACACGAAGAAGCCGCCGACGGACGGTGCGTGCGGTTACAGGCGGGGCCGGACGGGATGTCAGACCTGATCGCGACGCTGCCGACGGTCATCGCCGACGGGATCGTCGACCGGCTGAGCCGGCAGGCACGCGAGATCATCAACGCGCGGGCACACGCCGATGTGGACGGCTCGGCTCGTGCGTCCGACAGCGGCAACGGGACGGGCGGCTCGATCTTCTCTGCCGACGGCGGCGACGGGTCTTCGTTCGTGGATGACTCCCGCACGATCGACCAGGTCCGCGCCGACGTGTTCTCCGACCTCCTGCTTGCGGGTACGCCCGCGTTGGATCCCACCGCGACCGGCGACGGTGCCGGAACGCTGGGCGCGATCCGCGCGCACGTGCAGGTAGCGATGTCCGCGTTGACGCTGATGGGCCAGGACGAGGGTCCTGCCGACCTCGCCGGGCGCTCCCCCATCGACGCCGCCACCGCCCGCGAACTCGCAGGCAACAGCACATCGTGGGACCGGCTCCTCACCCACCCCGTCACGGGCACCGTGCTCGAATGCGACTCCTACCGGCCCACCGCCGCGATGATCCGCCTGCTGCGGGCCCGAGACCGGCACTGCCGATTCCCCGGATGCCGCCAGCCCGCGATCCGGTGCGAGCTCGACCACACCACCGCCGCCTCCGACGGCGGGGCAACGCACGTGTGCAACCTCGCCAACCTCTGCAAGCGCCACCACGACGTCAAACACCACACACGCTGGCGGGTGAGGCAACTCGCGGGCGGCAGGCTCGTGTGGACGTCACCCACCGGACGCATCTACCGCGAAGACGCACCCCCACCCCTCGTCGCCTTCACTACTGGCCCGCCCGGCCCACTGCCTCCGCCGTTCTGACGAGTTCGGCGTTGAGACGGCGCTGGTCGCCGGCTCGGCGCGCCCGGCGCGTGGCACCGTAGGGCGCCGGTGCCCGTGGGTGCGGAACTACGCGCCGCCACCCGGCGACCCCTGCGCGCGTGGCCACGGCGCCCACCCGTCCGGTACGTCGCGCAGCACCTCGGGGGCATTCCTGAGCCGCTCCACCGGGAAGCCCTCCGCGCGCGATTGGCTGGACCGGCGGCCCTCGGGGAATGTGAATGCGTGCTGCACCGGAAGCTCCACGCCGGGTACGACGGCCTCGCGGAAGCTCCCGGCCACGACCGCGAACACCTGCTCCTCCAGTTCGTCTGCGACAGCCTGCCATTCCTCATCGCACGCATCGCACCCGCAATTCGGGTAGTGAGCGTCGTGCAGCAGTCCCGAGTGCACCGAGAGACCCGGATAAGCATCGAACACGAAAGTCACGGACGCGCACCGCGGATCGGCCGGGCGAAGGCGCACCGCACGGAGCACGGCGAAGGAGCTCGGCCTGTTCAGATCAGCGGCGACGTGGACACCGTCCTCGACCTCGACCTCGAAGGTCTCGCGCAGATGCGCGATGAGGGCGTCGGCGACAGTGTGCAACGGCGCGAAGCGCTCCGGATGCGTGTCCACCGAGTAGGTGTCTTCGGGAGGCGATCCCGGCCAGCGGTTGCCGTACTCGATGTCCACCCCGTCGGCATCGCGGAACACCGGTGCGTGGATCTCGGGCCGCTCGTAGCCGTTCATACCCACATCCTTCCGCACGCGACGCTCCCGCCACGGAGAGCGCCGCGCCGCACGCGGCTCACGTCCGGACGATGTCGGAGGCACCCGGCATCCTGGACACATGGACGCCGCTTTCGTCTTCATCCTCATCGTCGTCGCCGCGATCGGCGCCGCGGGCGGCTGGTTCGCCGGCTCCGCCCGTGCCGCTCGGCAGGCCGGCGCCGAGCGCGCGCAGCTCGAGGCGCGCGCGGCGGTGGCGCGGGCCGAACGCGACACGTACGCCGAGCAGCTCGAGCGCCAGCGCGAGATCCAGCGCGAGCAGGGAGCTCAGGCGCGTCTCGATCAGGCGGCGCGCGACGAACGCGAGCGCCGCGAGCAGGCCGTGCTCCGCGCGCTCGCCCCGGTGCAGGAGTCGCTTCAGGCCATGCAGGCGAAGGTCGAGTTCCTCGAACGAGAGCGCAGCGAGCAGTTCGGCTCGGTCGCCGAGCAGCTGCGACTCGGGCGTGAAACCGACGAGGCACTGCGGTCGACGACCGAGTCGCTCGCCGGCGCCCTGCGCTCGAGCGCCGCGCGGGGGGTGTGGGGCGAGACGCAACTCCGCCGCATCGTCGAGTCGGCCGGGCTCACGCGCTACGTGGACTTCGAGCTCCAGTCCGCCATCTCCTCCGACAGCGGCGCCGGCCGCCCCGACCTCGTCGTGCGCCTCCCGGGCGACAAGGCGCTCGCGGTCGACGCGAAGGTTCCGCTCGACGCCTATCTCGAGGCCAGCGCGATTCCCGTCACGGCTCAGGGGGAAGAGGCGCGACGCCGCAAGGCCCTGCTCGCAGCCCACGTGAAAGCCGTCCGCTCCCACATCGACGCGCTCGCCAAGAAGGCGTACTGGCAGGGACTGAGCTCGAGTCCCGAGTTCGTCGTCTGCTTCATTCCGAGCGAGTCGCTCCTCGCGGCCGCGCTCGACGAGGATCCCGCCCTGCTCGACTACGCGTTCAGCCGACGCGTCGCCCTCGCATCCCCCGTCAACCTGTGGGCAGTACTGAAGACGGTCGCCTACACCTGGACGCAGCAGGACGTCTCAGACGAGGCCCGGCGCCTGTTCGACCTCGGTAACGAGCTCTATCAGCGTCTCGGCGGGCTCGCATCCCACGCGAGCGACCTGCGTCGCGCGATCGAACGCACCGTCGAGTCGTACAACAAGTTCGTCGGGACGCTCGAGAGCCGTGTGCTCGTGACGGCTCGCAAGTTCCCCGGCATCGACGAGACCCGGCTCGATGCGACGAGCGCGCCCGCACCGATCGAGACGGCGACGCGGATGACGACGGCGCCCGAGCTGCTCAGCGCAGACGTCGGCGAGCTGCGCGAACGGCTGGGTTCGTCCACCGGAACGTGAGCTCGACGAGGGAGACGTGGCCTCGACACAGAGCTGTGGCACGGGCAGCCGATACGGGAGCCCGCAAGGACAAAGTGATCCGGACCGGATCAGCCGGGGAACATGTTGACGAGCGCGACGACCGTAACCGAGACGGCGAGGAACGCGCCGATCATCCACCAAGCGCTCATCTGATGTCCCTCGGGGTGGCGGCGGCGCAGCAGCACGTCCGGGCGTCGCGCGGGGTCGATCGTCACCGCGACCTGACCGGTCGGCGGGTTGTTCGCAGTCATCGACATGGTTCTCCCGGGTGCTGACGTGAGGGTGGTCATCGCCGTTGATACCGTCGCCCATTCTGACAGAGCGTTCCTGGGAGCATCAGTGGTTGACACGCGGTCGTGTCGTGATAGTTACAACCGGCGACGCACAGCGACGGCGCCGCTCGATGTGTCCGCGGTCAGAGCCACTTCGAGGTGAGGTGCTCGGACGAGATGCGCCGAAGGGTTCCGGATGCGCCGCGGAGCACCACGCTCTCGGTGTAGACGAAGTCACCCTCGCGACGCACACCGCCCACGAGCTCTCCGTTGGTGACGCCTGTCGCGACGAAGATGGTGTTCTTGCCGCGCACCAGGTCATCGGCCTCGTAGACGTGTCCGTCGAGGCTCAGTCCCGCGTCGATCCCGCGCTGCTTCTCATCGTCGTCACGGGCCCACAGCCGTCCCTGGATATGTCCGCCCAGCGCCTTGATGGCGCACGCCGTGACGATGCCCTCCGGGCTGCCGCCCACGCCGACGCACATGTCGGTCCGTGCGTTGTGCCGCGCGGCGTTGATGCCGCCTGCCACATCGCCGTCGCTCATCAGGCGCGTACCGGCGCCGGCGTCACGGATCTCCTGGATCAGCTTCGCGTGCCGCGGACGGTTCAGCACCGACACCACCAGCTCGTCGATCGGCTTGCCGAGCGCCTTGGCGAGCAGCCGGATGTTCTCGGCGATCGGCAGGCGGATGTCGACGACGCCGACGCCCGCGGGGCCCGTGACGAGCTTGTCCATGTAGAACACCGACGACGCATCCAGCATCGCGCCGCGGTCGGCCACCGCGATGACCGAGAGCGCGTTGTTCCGGCCCTCGGCCGTCAGGGTCGTGCCGTCGATGGGATCGACGGCGATGTCGGCCTGCGGGCCCCGGCCGGTGCCGACCTTCTCGCCGTTGAACAGCATCGGCGCGGCATCCTTCTCGCCCTCGCCGATCACGATGACGCCGTCGAAGTTCACCGTCGTGAGGAATGCGCGCATGGCGTCGACAGCCGCGCCGTCGGCGAGCTCCTTCTGCCCGCGGCCGATGAACGGCACCGAACGGATCGCAGCCGCCTCGGTCGCGCGCACGAGCTCGAGCGCAAGATTTCGGTCGGGATGCAGCGGACTCATGTCGGCGGTCAAACTCACCATGCGCCACAGCATAGGTGCGACACGTGGCGAAGACCGCCGTTTTCGGTGCGCGCTGAGACGAAGAAATCGCGATTCTTATCGGATCGGCATTTCACCCCCGGCGGCCTCGCGTGCCGCGCGATGAGCGACGTGGTTTATCCGGCGGCACCGCGGACCGCGCGGGCGGCCTTCGCTAAAGTGGGCTCGGTAACACCGCCGATCTGAGGAGCTCTCATGCCCATCGCCACCCCCGAACAGTACGCAGAGATGCTGGATCGCGCGAAGGCCGGTGGTTTCGCCTACCCCGCCATCAACGCGGCCAGCTCGCAGTCCATCAACGCCGTCCTCCAGGGCCTGACCGAGGCCGGCTCCGACGGCATCATCCAGGTCACCACCGGTGGCGCCGACTATTTCGCTGGTCACACCGTCAAGGGCCGCGCGACCGGAGCGCTCGCTTTCGCGAAGTTCGCACACGAGGTCGCCAAGAACTACCCCGTCACCGTCGCCCTGCACACCGATCACTGCCCGAAGCCCGCGCTCGAGGACTTCCTGCTGCCGCTCATCTCGGCGTCGGAGGAAGCGGTCGCCGACGGCGGCCAGCCGATCTTCCAGTCGCACATGTGGGACGGGTCGGCCGTGCCGCTCGCCGAGAACATCGAGATCGCGAAGGAGCTGCTCCCCCGCATCAAGGCGATCCGCGCGATCCTCGAGGTCGAGATCGGCGTCGTCGGCGGCGAAGAGGACGGCGTGCAGCACGAGGGCTCGAACGATGCCCTGTACACCACCACCGGTGACGTGTCGCAGGTCGTCGAAGCCCTCGGTCTCGGCGACCAGGGCCGCTGGATCGCCGCGCTCACCTTCGGCAACGTCCACGGCGTCTACAAGCCGGGCAACGTCAAGCTCAAGCCGGAACTGCTCGGCGAGATCCAGGCGGGCATCGCCTCGAAGTTCGGCACCGGCGACAAGCCCCTCGACCTCGTCTTCCACGGCGGCAGCGGCTCGACCGACGAAGAGATCGCGCTCGCGGTCGCCAACGGCGTCGTCAAGATGAACATCGACACCGACACCCAGTACGCGTTCACGCGCTCGGTCGCCGGCTTCATGTTCCAGAACTACGACGGCGTCCTCAAGGTCGACGGCGAGGTGGGCAACAAGAAGGCCTACGACCCGCGCGCCTGGGGCAAGAAGGCCGAGTCGGCCATGGCCGCCCGCGTCGTCGAGGCGACCCGGCAGCTCGGCTCCTTCGGCCAGTCGCAGAGCTGACGGACGGCACAGTCGCAGAGCTGACGAACGGCACAGTCGCAAAGCTGACTAACGACACAGTCGCAGAACTGACCAACGCCCGACACGAAACGGCGCCCCGCGGATTCGTCCGCGGGGCGCCGTCTCTCGTTCTCGGGAGTGGCTCAGCGCACGGAGGACAGGCCGTCGAGCACGCCCGGGTCCGACAGCAGCGGAGCCGCCAGCAGCATGCTCACGATGATGAATGTGACGATGGCGCCGACGAGCGGGATCCACCACGACAGTCGCCGCGCCGACAACGACCACCACGAGAGCGCGGCGGTCACGAGCCATCCCGCACCGTAGACGACCGCGGCGGCGATGCCCCACGCGCGTCCGCCCGCGGGATCGGTGAGGCTGGCGTCGATGCCGGCCATGTCCATCCAGGTCTGCGCGAACCCGGCGAAGTCGACCAGCTGCGGGATGGCGCCGAGGACCGTGACGAACCCGTAGGCCAGCAGCGCCACCGTGATGACCCGATCGGCGAGTCGGGTCGGGCGGGCCGCGGTCGTGGTCGGCCGGGACGGGGGCAGCGGCGCTCGGGACGCTCCGCCGGGGCGGGCGTCCGGGCCTACGGCCGGCACATGCGCCGTCTCGGCGACATCCGGATGCGGCGCCGCGCCGCCGAGCGCAGCGATACGGGCCCGCTGCTCCTCGGGGGTCGCGTACTCGCCGTACTGGGGACGCGGCCGTTCCTGCTCGCTCATGCCCGGCCCCGACCGCCGCGCGCACGCGCGTCCTGCTTGCCGGTGGCGTCGGTCCGGAGCTCCTTGGGCAGCGAGAACAGGAGGTCCTCCTCGGCGGTGCGCACCTCGTCGATGTCGCCGTAACCCGCGTCGGCGAGGCTCGCGAGCACCTGCTGCACGAGCACCTCGGGCACCGAAGCACCGCTCGTGACCCCGACGGTGCGCACGCCGGCGAGCCACTCCTGACGGATCTCGTCGGCGTAGTCGACCCGATAGGCGGCGCGAGCGCCGTACTCGAGCGCGACCTCGACGAGCCTCACGCTGTTGGAGGAGTTCGCCGACCCCACGACGATCACGAGGTCGGTCTCGGCGGCGATCTTCTTGATCGCGACCTGCCGGTTCTGGGTGGCGTAGCAGATGTCATCCGACGGCGGGTCCTGCAGTTCGGGGAAGCGCACACGCAGCCGGCGGACGGTCTCCATGGTCTCGTCGACCGACAATGTCGTCTGCGAGAGCCAGACGACTCGCGAGGGGTCGCGCACCTCGACGGTGTCGGCGTGCTCCGGTGACGTCACCACGGTGATGTGCTCGGGAGCCTCCCCCGCCGTCCCTTCGACCTCTTCGTGGCCCTCGTGCCCGATCAGCAGGATCTCGCGGTCGTCCCGGGCGAACCGCACCGCCTCACGGTGCACCTTCGTCACGAGCGGGCAGGTCGCGTCGATCGCCTGCAGGCCGCGGTCGGAGGCCGCAGAGACCACGGCAGGCGACACGCCGTGTGCGCTGAAGACGACGTGAGCGCCCTCGGGAATCGCGTCGACCTCGTCGACGAAGACCGCTCCGCGTTCCTCGAGCTCGCGCACGACGTGGATGTTGTGCACGATCTGCTTGCGCACGTAGACGGGCGCTCCGAACCGCTCGAGCGCCTTCTCCACCGCGACGACGGCGCGGTCCACCCCGGCGCAGTATCCGCGGGGGGCCGCCAGCAGCACCCGCTTGGCGGCGCCCACAGGGATATCCTGGAGACGGCCGTGACGCCCCGGCACGCGGGGAACGGGCAGCCGGACGGCGGGAGTGCTCACTCCTCGATTCTACGAGGCGCATCCTGTCACCCGCTCGGAACCGGCCGTGAGGAGCCCCATGCCGTCGTTCGAGTCCGCGCCCGATCAGACGCCTCCTCCCGACGCCGTCCACCCCCGCGACTCCTCGCCGCAGACCCCGACGTCGATCTCGCGCCTGAACGAGACGATCCGCGACTTCGTGCAGCGATGGAACGCCGTCTGGGTCGAAGGCGAGATCACCTCGTGGAACGTCCGCGGCGGCCATGTGTTCGGCCGGCTGAAGGATGCCGAGGCCGACGCGGCGCTGTCGTTCCGACTCTGGTCGAGCACGCTGCAGCGGCTCGGCTCGAGCCCGCGCGTCGGCGACCGCGTCGTGGCGTGCGTGAAGAGCGACTACTTCGTGAAGTCGGGCGACTTCTCCTTCACCGTGTCGGCGATGCGGCCCACCGGTCTCGGCGACCAGCTCGTCCAGCTCGAGCGCCTCCGCGCGCAGCTGCGCGGGGAGGGCCTCTTCGACCCGTCCCGTAAGAAGCCCCTGCCCTTCCTCCCGCACACGATCGGCCTCATCACGGGCGAGCGCAGCGACGCCGAGCGCGACGTCCACCGCAACGCCGAACTGCGCTGGCCTCACGTCGCGTTCCGCACGGTGCACGCGGCCGTGCAGGGCGATCGCTGCGTTCCCGAGACGATCGCCGCGCTGCGCGTCCTCGACGCCGACCCCGAGGTGGACGTGATCATCATCGCCCGCGGCGGCGGCGACCCGCAGACCCTCCTCGGGTTCAGCGACGAGCGCCTGCTCCGCGCCGTCGTCGCCGCGACGACGCCCGTCGTCTCGGCGATCGGACACGAGAACGACCATCCCCTCCTCGACGACGTGGCCGATCTTCGCGCCTCCACCCCGACGGATGCCGCGAAGCGGGTCGTCCCGGACGTCGTCGAGCAGCGCGCGGTCGTCGAACAGCTCCGCAGCCGAGCCCGTACCCGTTTGACACAGCGCGTCGCGCACGACCTCGCTCAGCTCGAACAGCTCCGCTCGCGGCCGGTGCTGCGCAACCCCGAGTCGCTCATGACGACGCGCGCGCACGAGCTGCACGTGCTCACAGCGCGCGGGCGCGACGTCGTCGGCCGGCGCATGGATGCAGCCGGGCACGACGTCGCGCGGCTGCGTGCGACGCTCCGCGCCCTGTCCCCCGGCGCCACGCTCGACCGCGGTTACGCGATCGCCCACCTCGACGAGGGCGTCATCATCCGCGACGCGTCGCAGGCGCCCGAGGGCTCGCACGTGACGGTGACGGTCGCCCGCGGCGCCTTCGCGGCCCGCTCGGAGGGCGAGCTCGCCGAATCCGACGCCGAGGCGCCGGACGGGGTCGGCGGGACGGTCGCACCGGCGGACCCGTCCTAGGATGGAAGACATGACTCCGCCGGCCGATGGGCTCTCCGCCGACGTCGAGACCCTCAGCTTCGAGCAGGCCCGCGACGAGCTCGTTCGCGTGGTCGCCGAGCTCGAGCAGGGGGCGCCGACCCTCGAGCAGTCGCTCGCGCTGTGGACCCGTGGTGAACAGCTGGCCGCCCGGTGCGAGGAGTGGCTGCTCGGCGCGAAGCGCCGGCTCGACGAAGCCCGCGCGACCCGCCCGGACGACGAGTGATGGCGAAGGGTCCCCGCGTCGTCGCGGAGCTCGGGCGTCCCGAGACTCCGGATGAGACCGCAGCACGCAAGGCCGCGTCATCGCATGTCTATCGCTCGAGCCAGAACGTCCGGAACCTGGTCGCCGCGCTCATCGTGACGGTCGCCGTCGTCGCCGTGATCGTCTTCGCGGTACCGCGCGGCTCGGTGCCCGAACGCCCGGGAATCGACGTCGCCGCCGTTGCGGCCGACGTCGGGTCGGGCATCGAACGACTGCTCGTCGCGCCGGAGGTCCCGGAGTCGTGGCGCGTGAACAAGGCCGAGCTCGCGGGAGACGACGTCCGCACCTGGGAGATCGTCTACGCCCCGGCGAGGGGCTACGTCAACGTCCAGCAGGCGTTCGACGCCGACGCGGGCTGGGCCTCCCGCCAGATCAGCGGCTCTCGCACGACGTCGACCGAGACGATCGAGGGCGTCGACTGGCAGGTCTTCGAGATCCCCGACCCCGCGCGAGCCGGGAACATCTCCTACGCACTCACGACCACCGCCGGCACCGACACGCTCCTCGTCTACGGCGGCGGGGACATCGATTCCGAGACCGTGCGCACCGCCGCGCGCGGCCTCGCGAGCCAGATCGCCGAACTGCAGGAGGAGAGATCATGACGTCGACCACGGCCACTCCGGCATCCCCCACCCCCCAGGAGGCCTGGGACGAGATGCGCGCGGGCAACACCCGCTTCGTCGAGGGCACGCCCCGCCACCCCCGTCAGGACGTCGAGCGCCGTCACGAGATCGCAGGGCTGCAGACGCCCCGCGCCGCGCTCTTCGGATGCTCCGACTCGCGCCTGGCCGCAGAGATCATCTTCGACGAGGGACTCGGCGACCTCTTCGTCATCCGCAACGCCGGACAGGTGATCTCCGATTCGGTCGTCGGCAGCCTCGAGTACGCCGTCGCCGTGCTGAACGTGCCGCTCATCGTCGTGCTGGGCCACGACGCGTGCGGCGCCGTCCGCGCCGCGATCGACAGCACGGGAATCGACGCGCCCTCGCTGCCGCCCCTGATCTGGCGGCAGATCTCCCCCATCGTGCCCGCCGTCCGCCGCGTGCTCCGTGCCGGAGCCGAGGAGGGCGTGACCCCCGAGACCGTGGATGCCGAGGCCGTGGGCCGCGAGCACCTGCGTGACACGGTCGGGCAGCTGCTGCACGCGTCCGAGCTGATCAGCACCGCCGTGGCCGAAGGACGCCTCGCCATCATCGGCGCGAACTACCGCCTCGGCGAGGGCGCTGCCGTGCCCTCCATCATCCTCGGCGACGTCCACGACGACGCCGCATCCTGACGCCACCCCACCGAGAGAGGAACGACGACGTGACCGACATCGAGTACCGCATCGAACACGACACCATGGGAGAGGTGCGCGTCCCGAAGGACGCCCTCTACGCCGCCCAGACCCAGCGGGCGGTCGAGAACTTCCCGATCTCGGGTTCGGGACTCGAGTCGAGCCAGATCGCCGCGCTCGCGCGCATCAAGAAGGCAGCCGCCCTCGCCAACAAGGACCTCGGCACCCTCGACCCGGCGATCGCCGACGCCATCGCGAACGCCGCCGACGAGGTCGTCACCGGTCGCCACGACGCTCACTTCCCTGTCGACACCTACCAGACCGGCTCGGGCACCTCGTCGAACATGAACATGAACGAGGTGCTCGCAACCCTCGCGACGCGCGCCCTCGGCAGCACGGTGCACCCCAACGACCACGTCAACGCGTCGCAGTCCTCGAACGACGTGTTCCCGACCTCGGTGCACATCGCCGTGACCCAGGCGCTGATCGACGACCTCATCCCCTCGCTCGACCACCTCGCCGTGGCGTTCGAGTCGAAGGCCGAGGAGTGGAAGGACGTCGTGAAGTCGGGTCGCACCCACCTCATGGACGCCACCCCCGTGACCCTCGGCCAGGAGTTCGGCGGCTACGCGCGCCAGATGCGGCTGGGCATCGAGCGCGTCCAGGCGGTGCTGCCCCGCGTCGGCGAGGTCCCCCTCGGCGGCACCGCTGTCGGGACGGGCATCAACACGCCGCTCGGCTTCCCGCAGAAGGTCATCGAGTTGCTCGCGGCCGAGACCGAACTGCCGATCACCGAGGCGAAGGACCACTTCGAGGCTCAGGCCAACCGCGACGGCCTCGTCGAGGCATCCGGAGCGCTGCGCACCATCGCCGTGTCGCTGACGAAGATCAACAACGACATCCGCTGGATGGGCTCGGGCCCGAACACGGGACTCGGAGAGCTGCACATCCCCGACCTGCAGCCGGGCTCGTCGATCATGCCCGGAAAGGTCAATCCCGTCGTGCCCGAGGCCGTGCTGATGGTCTCGGCGCGGGTCATCGGCAACGACGCCACCGTCGCCTGGGCGGGCGCGTCGGGCTCGTTCGAGCTGAACGTCGCGATCCCGGTGATGGGCACGGCGCTGCTGGAGTCGATCCGCCTCCTGTCGAACGCCGTGCGCGTACTCGCCGACAAGACCGTCGCAGGCCTGCAGGCGAACGTCGAGCGTGCCGCCGCCTTCGCCGGCATGTCGCCCTCGATCGTGACGCCGCTGAACAAGCTGATCGGGTACGAGGCGGCTGCGAAGATCGCCAAGCACGCGGTCGCGAAGGGCATCACCGTGCGCGAAGCCGTGATCGACCTCGGTTACATCGAGCGGGGCGAGCTCACCGAGGCGCAGCTCGACGAGAAGCTCGACCTGCTCTCGATGACCCACCCTGGTTGATAATCGGAGTGTGAGCCCGTCGCGGTCGGAGGCCCGGCGCACACGGATCCTGGGGATCGTCCTGGCGGTCGTGTGCGCCGGCTTCGTCGTCGCCGCCATCGCGGCGCTGCTGGTCTTCATCCTGCTGCGAGCCGAGCTGCCCTGGCCTGCTGTCGCGGTCTTCGCCGTGGCGGCTGCCGGCACCCTGGTCACGGTGGGACTGGTCAGCTGGCCCCTGCTCGCCACCCCGCCGCGCGAAGCGGCCGCCCAGGATGCGTTCGACGTGGCCGTCGAAGCGCAGCGGCGGCTTCTCGACGACGTCCGTCACGAGCTGAAGACCCCGATCGCCATCGTGCGCGGACACCTCGAGCTCGTCGACGCCGCAGATCCGGCGGACGTCGCCGCGGTGCGCGACATCGCGATCGGCGAGCTCGATCGCATGACGCGGCTCATCGGCGACATCGACCTTCTCGCCTCCGTGGAGGGCGAGCGCTTCACGATGGACGAGGTCGACCTCGAAAGCCTCACGCAGCGCGTCGCCGACCTCGTCACCGTCATCCCCGGCCACGAATGGGCCGTCGAGGAGACCCAGCGAGGCATCGTGCACGGCGACGCGGACCGGCTCCTGCAGGCCTGGCTCCAGCTCGCCGACAACGCCGCGAAGCACACGCCCGCGGGTACGGCGATCGAGTTGGGAAGCGGAGTCTACGCCGGCGCCTTCCACCTCTGGGTGCGCGACCACGGCCCCGGCATCCCGCCGGCAGCCCGGCACCGCATCTTCCGCCGGTTCGATCGCGGGGGTCGCCGCCGATCGGCGGGCGGCTCGGGTCTCGGTCTCGCCATCGTCGACGCGATCGTGAAGGGCCACGGCGGATCATGCGCCGTCACCGAGACGGCGGGCGGCGGCGCCACGTTCACCATCACGATCCCGCTACGCTCGGTCCGGCGCCTCCCCGCTCCGGTGCGGGCCGACGAGGTCGTCCTGCAGCGCAAGGAGATCGGATGACCCGCGTGCTTCTCGTCGACGACGAGCCTCACATCATCGCCCTCCTCGAGCGCGCGCTGCGCGGTGACGGACTCGAGCCCGTTGCCGCCGAAGACGGCGAGACCGCACTCGAGGTGCTGGCCGGCGACGACATCGACCTCGTGATCCTCGACGTCGGGCTCCCCGGCATCGACGGGTTCGACGTCCTGCGACGCATCCGCGCCTCCGGCTCAGCCGTGCCCGTCATCATGCTGACCGCCCGCAGCGGCACGAACGACACCGTCGAAGCCCTGGATGCCGGAGCGAGCGACTACGTCCCGAAGCCGTTCGTCGTCGCCGAGCTGCTCGCGCGCGTGCGGTCGCGGCTGCGCGAGAGCGCGGGACCGGCGACCGTCCTCACCCGCGACGGCGTCAGCCTCGACATGCTGACCCGCCGTGCCACCGTCGACGGCCGCGACATCGATCTCTCGGCACGCGAGTTCGCCCTCGCCGAGCAGTTCCTCCGTCACGCGGGAGACGTCCTCAGCCGCGAGACCCTGCTCAGCCGGGTGTGGGGACTCGACTTCGACCCCGGCTCCAACGTCGTCGACGTCTACGTGCGCTATCTGCGCGGCAAGGTCGGCGCGTCCCGCATCGTCACGGTGCGAGGCGAGGGTTACCGCTGGGAGTGAGGCCGGCCCGGGGCACGCCGCCGAGCCGGCCCCACACCGCGCTCAGCTGAGCTCGCCCGCCTCGAGGAGGTCGGTCACGAGGGCGGCGATCGCCGACCGCTCCGAACGCGTGAGCGTCACGTGTCCGAACAGGTCGTGCCCCTTGAGGGTCTCGATCACCGACGCGATGCCGTCGTGGCGTCCGACCCGCAGATTGTCTCGCTGGCCGACGTCGTGCGTGAGCACGACCCGCGAGTTCTGACCGATGCGGCTGAGCACCGTCAGCAGCACGTTGCGCTCGAGCGATTGCGCCTCGTCGACGATGACGAACGCGTCGTGGAGCGAACGTCCCCGGATGTGGGTGAGCGGCAGCACCTCGAGCAGGCCGCGCGCGATGATCTCCTCGACGACGTTGCCCGAGACGACCGAGCCGAGCGTGTCGAAGATGGCCTGGCTCCAGGGGTTCATCTTCTCCTGCGCGTCACCCGGAAGGTAGCCGAGGTCCTGCCCGCCGACGGCGAAGAGCGGGCGGAAGACGATGATCTTCTTCTGCTGCTGCCGCTCCAGCACCGACTCGAGCGCCGCGCAGAGCGCGAGCGCCGACTTGCCCGTTCCCGCACGACCGCCGAGCGAGACGATGCCGACCTCGGGGTCGAGCAGAAGGTCGATCGCGATGCGCTGCTCGGCGGAGCGCCCGTGCAGGCCGAAGACGTCGCGGTCGCCCCGCACGAGACGGAACGAGGCGTTGCCGGTCACGCGTCCCAGTGCCGAGCCGCGCTCGGAGTGGATGACGAGCCCCGTGTTCACGGGCACTCCTCGCACCTGTTCGCTCGTGGCGACCTCGCTCTCGTAGAGGTCGCTCATCTCGTCGCCCGACAGGTCCAGGTTGGCGATGCCGGTCCAGCCCGAGTCGACGGCCTGCTCGGCGAGGTACTCCTCGGCGCTGATGCCGAGCGACGCCGCCTTCACCCGCATGGGCAGATCCTTCGACACGACGGTGACCGGCTGTCCCTCCTGCGCGAGGTGCATCGCGACAGCGAGGATGCGCGTGTCGTTGTCGCCCAGCCGCATCCCGGCCGGCAGCACCGAGGGGTCGGTGTTCGTCAGCTCGACACGCAGTGTGCCGCCCTCGCCGACCGGCACCGGGAAGTCCAGGCGGCCGTGCTCGACGCGGAGGTCGTCGAGGTGGCGCAGCGCCTGCCGCGCGAAGTAGCCGATCTCAGGGTCGTGCCGCTTGCCCTCGAGCTCGGTGACGACGACCACCGGAACGACGATCGAATGCTCCGCGAAGCGGAACAACGCCCGCGGATCGCTCAGCAGCACCGACGTGTCCAGCACGTAGGTGCGCAGCTCCTGGTCGAGCTCGTCACCCCCGCCGTGGATGACGCGACGCTGCTGCTCAGTTGCTCGTGCGGCCACAACCCACTCCCCGCCTCGGGTGTCTCACCCGATTGACACGAGTCGACCGTGGGTCACGAGTCGTGAGAAGGCCGACTCGAACGGGCGCCGTGCCCGTTGCGATGACAGTACGACCGGCGCCGGGCGACGCGCCACCGCGACACGCCCGCGGAGGTTTCGTGCAGGTGAACTCTGCGTGCCGGTGCGTCGTGTCAGCCGCCGAAGCGGCGGTCGCGCGTCGCGAAGTCGCGGATGGCGCGGAGGAAGTCGACCTCGCGCAGGTCGGGCCCGAGCGCCTCGACGAAGTAGAACTCGCTGTGCGCCGACTGCCAGAGCAGGAAGTCGCTGAGACGCTGCTCACCCGAGGTGCGGATGACGAGGTCGGGATCGGCCTGGCCCCCGGTGTAGAGGTGCTCGCCGATCTGCTCGGGTGTGAGACTCTCCGCGAGCTCCTCCATCGAGCCGCCGCGCTCGTGATGGCTCGTGATGATGCTCCGGACCGCGTCGACGATCTCGCCGCGGCCGCCGTATCCGACCGCGAGGTTGACGTGCAGCCCGGTGTTCTCCCGCGTGCTCTCCTGCGCCTTCAGAAGCACCCGAGCCAGATCGTCGGGAAGCTGCGCCGCGCGTCCCACGTGCTGCACCCGCCAGCCCGGCTTGTTGGAGAGGGCCTCCGCCAGCTCGGCGATGATCTCGAGCAGGTCGGCGAGCTCGCGCGAGTCGCGCTTGGCGAGGTTGTCGTGCGAGAGCAGGTAGAGCGAGACGACGCGGATGCCGAGCTCGTCGCACCAGCGCAAGAACTCGTGCATCTTCGCGGCGCCGGCGCGATGCCCTTCCGCCGGCGTGGGGAATCCCGCCTGCCGCGCCCACCGCCGGTTCCCGTCGATCATCATCGCGACGTGATGCGGGACCGTCTCGGGAGTCAGGTTCCGGCGCAGGCGGGACGCGTACAGTCGGTAAAGCGGTCCTCGTCCGCGGTTCGCAGCCACTCCCCTACGCTACTCCCCGCCCTCATGTGAGCGGTGGCATACGGCGGCGCGTACTCTCGTGTTGTGACCCGACCTGCACCCGATGAGGGCGCCGAGATGCCCCAGCTGCCCCTCTTGGACGCCGCCGCCGCGAGCGCGCAGGTGGAGCTGCGCCCGTCCTGGCGCGGCTGGATCCATGCCGCCACCTTCCCCATCGCCATCGTCGCCGGCATCGTCCTGATCTCGCTGGCGCAGGGCGCACCGGCGAAGTGGGCGAGCGCCGTGTTCATGACGACCTCGCTGCTGCTCTTCGGCAACTCGGCGCTCTACCATCGCTTCGACTGGAAGCCGCGTACCAAGGCGATCCTCAAGCGCATCGACCACGCGAACATCCTGCTGCTCATCGCCGGCACGTACACGCCTCTGGCGGTGCTCGCGCTCCCCACCGACCAGACGGTGCTGCTGCTGTCCCTCGTCTGGACCGGCGCGATCGCGGGGATCATCTTCCGCGTGTTCTGGATCCACGCCCCGCGCTGGCTGTACGTCGCGCTCTACCTCGTGCTCGGGTGGGCCGCCGTGATGTACCTCGTGCCGCTGTTCCAGGCCAACCCGGCGATGATGGTGCTCGTCGTCATCGGAGGGCTGCTGTACAGCGGCGGTGCCGTCGTCTACGCCCTGAAGAAGCCGAACCCGTGGCCGGGCCACTTCGGCTTCCACGAGATCTTCCACGTCTGCACGGTGCTGGCGTTCCTCTGCCACTGGGCGGCCAGCCTGCTCATCGCCCTCGAGCCGGCCTACCACGCCGGCTGAGGCTGGACCCGCGCCGGCTGAGAACCGGACCGCGACGTGTCCTCACCGAGCGTCGGTGTCGCGCTCGCCGCGCGCAGCGGCATCCTCTTCGTCGAGCTGCTCGCGGACCTCGGCGCGGTACCGGCCGCGACGAACCCGGCGCAGCATGTCGAGCAGCAGCAGGACGACGGCGATCGTCAGGATCACGATCGCTCCGAAGCCCCACGGGCCGGGTGTGACCGAGGTGGGGTCGACCGTGATCTCGGGTATCGGTGTCGCCGCCGACGTGAGCCACAGGAGGGAGTTCATGGTTCCTCGATCTGCGCGAGAAGCGCTTAGCCTGGAACCTCCAGCCTAATCCCGTCCGAACCGTCTCGGAGACCGCGCCATGACCACGCAGCTCAAGCTCGACCACCGCTACGGTCGGACGCACGAGAGGCGCTCTCGGCGGGTGCTCATCGGCGTCGCGGGGGTCATCGGCGCGGGACTCCTCGGCCTGGTCGCCTGGACGACCGTGACCGGCGCGATCGACTCGGTCGACACCGACGCGACCGGCTTCGACGTGGTGGACGAGCACTCCGTCGTCGTCTCGTTCCAGGTCAGCGGCGCGCGCGACAAGCCGCTCGCGTGCGCACTGGAGGCGCAGGACACCGAGCACGGCGTGGTCGGCTGGCGCGTCGTGGAGTACCCCGCCGCCGACGGCCTGTCGCGCTCCTTCACCGAGACGATCCCGACCGTCGCCCTGGCCACCAATGGTTTGGTGACCTCTTGCTGGATCCCGTAGTCTAGGTGTTTCTTGTGCGCCCCGGTCGGATGCCGGGGCGTTCGCCATAGGCGGCTGTCGGCCGCGCCAGCAAGGAGATCACATGTCGAACGACGCTCCCGTCACCTTCCTCACCCAGGACGCGTACGACCGTCTCGTCGCGGAGCTCGAACACCTCTCGACGACCGGCCGCGAGGAGATCGCCAAGCGCATCGAGGCCGCGCGCGAAGAGGGCGACCTGAAGGAGAACGGCGGCTACCACGCGGCCAAGGACGAGCAGGGCAAGCAGGAAGCGCGCATCCGTACCCTTCAGCAGCTGCTGAAGGACGCCACCGTCGGCGAGGCTCCCGAATCCGACGGCACCGTCCTCTCCGGCACCGTCGTCACCGCGCTCGTCGCGGGCGGCGAGGAGGTCTTCCTGCTCGGCAGCCGCGAGATCGCCGCGGGCTCCGAACTCGACGTCTACAGCGAGGCGTCGCCGCTGGGCGCCGCGATCCTCGGCCTCAAGGAGGGCGAGAAGACCTCGTACACCGCGCCCAACGGACGCGACATCTCGGTGGAGATCGTCAAGGTCGAGACCTACTCGGGTCAGTGACCGGCGGCTTCGCGCCGGCGATCGTCAATCGGAGACGACCGTCGGCGCGAAGCCGGCATCCTCGAGGATCGCGATCACCTGAGCGCGGTGCTCCTCACCCCGGGTCTCCACGCTCAGCTGGAGGATCACCTCGCTGATCTGCAGACCCTGACCGTGCCGCGTGTGCAGCACCTCGATGACGTTCGCTCCCGCGACCGACAACAGCTCCGAGACCCGCGCGAGCTGACCCGGACGGTCGGGCAGCGGAACCTGCAGCGTCATGTAGCGACCGGATGCGGCGAGGCCGTGGGCCACGACACGCTGCAGCAGCAACGGGTCGATGTTGCCGCCGGACAGGACGGCCACGGTCGGTCCCGACGCGGTGACCTTGCCGGCGAGGATGGCTGCGACGCCGGCCGCCCCGGCGGGCTCGACGACCTGCTTCGCGCGCTCGAGCAGCACCAGAAGCGCTCGGGCGATGTCGTCGTCCGAGACGGTGACGACCTCGTCGACCAGCTCGCGGATGACCGCGAACGGCTCATCGCCCGGGCGTCCGACGGCGATCCCGTCGGCGATCGTGGGGGTCGTCTCGATCGCGAGCGGCGATCCGGCCGCCAGTGACGACGGGTATGCCGCGGCGTTCTCAGCTTGCACGCCGATGACGCGGACCTTCCGCCCTGCGGCGGCGGCACGGCCCTTGACGGCCGCGGCCACGCCGGCGATGAGGCCGCCCCCGCCGATCGGGATGATCAGCGTCTCGAGGTCGGGCACCTGGTCGACGAGCTCGAGGCCCAGAGTGCCCTGGCCCGTGATGACGTCGGGGTGGTCGAACGGATGGATGAGCACGGCGCCGGTGCGCTCGGCGAACTCCGCAGCCAGTCGCAGCGGCGTCTCGACCGTCGCCCCCTCGAGCACGACGTCGGCGCCGTAGCCGCGCGTGGCGAGGAGCTTGGGGACGGGAACGCCGAGCGGCATGAAGATCGTCGCGCGGATGCCGAGCTTCTGCGCGGCCAGGGCGACGCCCTGCGCGTGGTTGCCGGCGGAGGCGGCCACCACGCCGCGGGCGCGCTCCTCCTCCGTCAGCCGTGAGAGCCGGTAGGTCGCGCCGCGGATCTTGAACGAGCCGGTGCGCTGGAGGTTCTCGAGCTTCAGGTGCACGGGAACGCCGAGGACGTCCGAGAGGTGCTCGGAGTACTCCATCGGGGTGCGGGTGACGACGCCATCCAGCACGGCGGCCGCGTCGTCGAAGTCGGCCGGAGTGGGTCCGGTCATGTGTTCTTCCTCCGGTCTCGGGGCACAGTGCTCCAGATCATCTCATCGGGTCTCAACGCGAGTCCCGTCTCCCACGAACGCCGCGACACGTACAGCACCACGACGTTGACGAAGGCTGCCAGGGGCACGGCGAACAGGGCGCCCGGGATGCCGGCGATCATCGCTCCGCCAGCGACGACGATGACGACCGCGAGGGGATGGACCTTCACCGCCGATCCCATGAGCAGTGGCTGCAGGATGTGTCCCTCGAGCTGCTGCACGCCGAGCACGATGACGAGCATCCACAGCGCGATCCAGGGGCCGTTGTAGACGAGCGCGAGGAAGACCGCGAGGGCTCCGGTCACGACGGCTCCGACGAACGGGATGAAGGCACCGAGGAACACCAGCACGGCGATGGGCGCGGCCAGGGGCACTCCGAGGAACAGGGCGCCGAGGCCGATGCCGGTCGCATCGATCGTCGCGACGAGGAGCTGGGTGCGGGCGTAGGTCACGACCGTCCGCCACCCCATGCGGCCGGCCCCGTTCACCGCGGGCCGGGCCTCACGCGGGAACAGGCGCACGACCCAACTCCAGATGCGTGCGCCGTCGGCGAGGATGCACAGCAGGATGAACAGCACGAGCAGTGCGCCCGTGGCCACGTGCCCGACGGTCGATCCGATAGCGAGCGCGCCCGACCACAGGAGCGACGCCTGCTGCTCGAGGAAGCCCCAGCCCTGCTGGAGCAGGTCGTCGATCTGCGTCGACGTGAGGTGCAGCGGGCCGTCGATGAGGTACTGACGGAGCTCCCGCACGGCCTCCACCGTGCGGGCCTGGACGGAGGCCCACTGCTGACTGATCTGCCAGATCGCGAGCCACAGCAGACCCGAGATGGCGGCGATCGTCGCCAGGACGCTCACCACGATCGCCAGCCAGCGCGGTACGCGGTGCTCCAGCATCCAGAGGAAGGCGGGCCACAGCAGGGCGGCGATCAGGATCGCGACGAGGAGGGGGATGACGAGGAGCTTGAGCTGGATGATGATCCAGATCGCCACTCCCGCCGCGGCCGCCACGACGAGCAGACGCCAGGCGTAGGCGGTGGCGATGCGCAGGCCACGGGGTATGGCCGCCGACGTGTCCAGGGCAACGGTTCGAGTGCGGAGGGCGTCGAAGAAGGACCGCCCGGCCTTGTCGTCGCTCATCCCGTCAGTCTAGGACTCCGGCGTGCCCGCGCCGACCGGGCGGGGCGCTCTCGGAGCGGGCGCTCAGAACTGCACGCGGGGCGGCTCGGCGATCGCGGCGCCGTTCTCGACCTCGAAGAACTCGCGCTCGGAGAATCCGAGACTGCGCGCGAAGAGGTTGTTGGGGAACACCTTGATCTTCGTGTTGAGTTCGCGGACACCGCCGTTGTAGAACCGGCGCGAGGCCTGGATCTTGTCCTCGGTGTCGACGATGGCCTGCTGCAGCTGCAGGAAGTTCTGGCTCGCCTGCAACTGGGGGTACGCCTCGGCGACCGCGAAGAGCGACTTCAGCGCCTGCTGGACATGCCCCTCGGCGACTCCCGCCTCGGCGGGGCCGTCCGCCGCGAGGATCTCGGCGCGTGCGCGTGTGACGTTCTCGAACACCGCCTTCTCATGGGCGGCGTATCCGCGAACGGTGTCGATGAGATTGGGAAGGAGGTCGGCGCGACGCTTCAACTGCACCGTGATGTCACTCCACGCCTCGTCGACGCGGACATTCAGCGCCACGAGCGAGTTGTAGGTCGCCCACAGGTAGATGCCGACGACCGCGAGCAGTCCGACGACGACGATGACCGGGATCAGCCACTCCATTGCATGTCCCCCTTCTCCGCGACCATCCTAACGGGGGCCTTCCGAGCACACTCGGACGCGGGCGCGAACTCGCAGGTCTTACCCACCCGCCACGAGCCGCGAGAGCAGCGAGGCCAGCTGCTGTCGCTCCGACCTCGACAGCGGAGCGAGCAGCGCCTCCTCGGTCGCAAGGTGGTCGGGCAGCACCCTCTCGACGACCCGGCGACCGGCTGCCGTCAGGCGCACGATCTTGCCGCGTCCGTCGGCCGGATCAGGATGACGGCTGACGTACCCGAGGCCCTCGAGTCGGTTCAGTCGCTGCGCGACGGCGCTCGAGGTGATCATCGCGTCGGCGGCGAGTTCTGCCGGGGTGAGCTCGTACGGACTCCCCTGCCGTGTGAGCGTTGCCAGCACGTCGAAGGTCGCGGCATCGATGCCGTGGTGCGCGAATGTGGCGGCGAGACGGGCATCGACGGATGCCGCGGCGCGGCCGAGCCGGCCGATCACCGCCATCGGGCTGACGTCGAGGCCCGGCTTCTCGCGTGCCCACTGCTCCAGGATGCGGTCGACATGGTCCATACGCCCGAGTCTAGTCGCTAAGCGCTTCGCTATAGTGGCTAAGTGCTTAGCAATAGATTCGCTGTCGTGCTGACGACCGCCATCGCTCCCGCCCTGTGGGGAACGACCTACATGACGTCGACCGCTTTCCTCCCCTCGGGCCATCCGCTGCTGATCGCAACCATCCGAGCCATCCCCGCCGGGCTCATCCTGCTGCTCGTCGCACGTCGACTGCCGACGGGGTCGTGGTGGTGGCGGTCGTGCGTGCTCGGCGCCGTGAACATCGGGATCTTCTTCGCGTGCCTGTTCGTCGCCGCGGACCGGCTCCCGGGCGGTGTGGCCGCCGTCGTCGGCGGCATCCAACCGCTGCTCGTGGCACTGCTCGGCTGGCGCCTGCTGTCAGAGCGCCTCACCGTCATCACCGCGATCGCGGGAACCGCGGGCGTCGTCGGGGTCGCCCTCATCGTGGCGCCGAGCGGTGCCCCGCTCGACCCGATCGGCGTGGCGGCAGCTCTGGGCGGAGCGGTCTCGATGGCGGTCGGCACGGTTCTGACCAAGCGCTGGGGCACGGGTCAGCCACCCCTCGCGATGACGGCCTGGCAGCTGCTCGCCGGCGGCCTGCTGCTCGCGACGCTCACGGCCCTCGTCGAGCCGCTGCCGGTCGCGCTTCCGACGGCGCCGCAACTGTCCGCGTACGCCTACCTGTCGCTGGTGGGGACGGCGCTCGCCTACGCCCTCTGGTTCCGCGGGGTCGCCTCGCTGCCGACGCGAATTCCCGCGTTCCTGGGGCTGCTGAGCCCGATGGTCGCCGTGCTGCTCGGCCTGCTCTTCGCCGGCGAGACCCTCTCGGCACTGCAGGCCGCCGGGCTGGTGATCGTGCTCGCGTCCGTGACGGCGGCGGTCGCACAGCCGCGGCCGAGGACCCCGTTGGTACCCCCGGTGGGACTCGAACCCACACTGAAGCGTTGAGGGGCCGACTTTACCGGCATCTACTATTGCCTACCCGACCGGCTGGAAATCGCTCGACGGTAACCTCCGGTAATCGAAGGTACGCGCCTCAATCTAGCGAGTAAATGGCGACACGACTCGGGCTCCTCGCGTGCCACCCCCGCTGTCATACTGGCGGGCATGGCACGTGACCGTCAGCCCGTCTCCAAGCCCGTCTTCGCCGCGGGGATCACTGCTGCCGTCTTCGGGATTGTGATCGTCGTGCTTCTCGCGATCATCAGCAGCAACCCGATGGCGATCATCGTCCTGTGGCCGGTGCTCGTCTGCGTGGTTGCCCTGGCTCTCGTGCTCGCGATCCTCTTCGTCCTTATCTGGATCGGCTACCGCCTCGGCGTCTCAGCCGTCCGAGAGGGCACTATCGCGGCGCACGACGAGATCGAACGGCGCCGGAGTGGCAGGCGGGCAACGGAGTGGGACACATTCCGTGGGCGGCCGGTAGACGAACGTCAACGATAGACGAGCGTCAGCCCCCTAGGACGCCTGGCAGTCCATCGCCGCCCGTTGGGCGTTCGATCCACGGGATTTCAAGTTCCCATCCGCAGCCTCCGCACCGGTAGCCGCCGTCGACCGTGCGCATCACGGTGCGGCAGACCTCGCAGCGCGGCTCGGAACCGATGTCCGGGTCGTCGTCGAGCGACATCTCAGTGATAGGCCGCGTCGCCGCCCTCTTCTACCCACCGCGTGTGAGCGCGCATCCCGTGGAAGATCGCGAGCCGCAGCACCCAGTAGGTGACGAGCAGCGTGATGACGAGGGCAAGCAGCCCCGCCGTGACGGAGAACACCCAGAGCAGGTCAGAGTTCGGCATGACCACACCGTAGCGGGGGCGCGCATGCCCGTGTCGCCGCCTCGGCGTACGCTGAAACCCTCTCGGCCGGAGGAATGGGGAACCGGCTATGAGGTCACCGCTTGATCCAGAGGTGCAGCTCGACGTGCTGCTGTCCGCGATCTGCGGCCGCAACCAGTACACGCGCGACCCTGAACCCGTGGTTCAGGAGCTATTCGCCGCTGCGGAGGGGAAAGACGCAGTGCTTGCTCGCACCGCCGGTATCTGGATCGGTTACTTCGAGTCGAGCGAGACGGCTCCGCTGTCCGCGGCGCTGCGCCGTATCCCAGGCGTTGAGGCGTGGATTGCCGAAGGGCGTCGCCGCCGCGGCATCCCGCGGCATTCCGCTCCGCTGATCCGGCCGTAAGCCGAGGGAGTTAATTCCCCCTCCAACGGGGAAGCGGGACCGTAGCGAGCCAGCCCGGGGTGTTCGGGCGGTATTGCGGAAGGGGTTGTGTCCGTCGAGGATCGGGCGACAGATCGACCGAGATCGCAAACCCCGCGACTTTCTGCATCGCAGTCTCATACAGGTTGATCCCGTCCGTGGCGCCGTCCCAGAAGTTGCCTTCGAGCCCAATGGCGCCTCGCGCGACGTTGACCACGCCGTCGCGGACGTCCACGCCGATGCCATTCCGATGGAAGAAGAAGCGATGCACGATGATCCCATCGGGCGGCTGGAAGGTCATATCGAGGAAGACCTCCCCTGGTCCGTCCCGGACGACGAGGGTAGTCCCCACGAATTCGATGTCCCAGGAGTCGGCTCGGAACGACAACTCGTTGTCGTCGATGCGGACTGCGACGCGGCCTTCCTTGTCGTAGCCCACAAAGTTGAGGAGGTAGTTGCCGTCCTCGAACCTCATGCCGAGAAGGGTCTGTCCGAGCACCCGAACCACGGTCAGATCACGGCCACCAGGTGCGCGGAAGTGGTTGGAACCGAGGGCGACAAGCGCCTCTGAGCCGGCGTAGTGCAGCGCATATCCCGGGCTCAGATCCGCGCGCTTGTTGAACGGGTCCGCGTCCGCTTGCAAGACCCGCGACGCGGGGAGCCGACCGTTGGTCACCTCGGAGTGATGGGACGGGCAGAGGAGCGTTATCTCTTCAGCGACGTGTCGATGTTCCTCCGACCACATCACCATGTGGTGGTACTCGTAGATCGCACTTCCGCAGAGCACGCAGCCGAACCCGCACCGCTGCCGCACCTCGCGCTTGATGGGCCGCGGTATTGTCCGGCTCGGCGTGTCGCTCATGCCGGGAATCTAGCAGCGGCGCGCCCGTCATAACGACGAAACGCCCCCGGCGTCGACCCACCCGAGGGTGAGTGACGCCGGGGGCGTTCGTGAGCCGCTGCGTGTCAGGTCAGCAGCTCGATGGGGGTCGTGTTGCTGAGTTGCAGGGCCGGCTTGGTGCGGGTGGCCCAGTCTCCGAAGACTGCCATCGAGCAGTTCCAGAAGTCCCAGTAGCTGGTGCGAGTGAGGTCGACCTGCCGCTGCAGGTGCACCGGTGCCCAGGCCGCCGCCGGCGTCGACGCGAGGTCGTCGCTTCCGGTGAGGTGGGCGAGGACGTCCATGCACGCAAACATCGCGACGTTGGTGCCGTTGCCGTCGTCCCCTTGCGGCCAGTAGATCGCGTGAGTGCCGCCGGCCTTGTCGTAGATCGTCCCCCCGGGCGGGAGGTACGGGCCGCCTTCGTAGCTGGGGAAGTCCACGTCGACGAACGCGCGGAAGAGCCGACGGAACCCCCACGCCTGGCCGACAGCGGGGAACTTCCCCCGCAGCCACGCGAAGACGAGCAGGTTCGACCAGGCCTGGTTGACGATCGAGGCCATGTAGTTCGGGTGCGGGTCGTACGCGGCGTGGTTGGTGGCGGTGCCGTTGAAGTCGAGGTTCGACCCGCCTCGCAGCCCCCAGCCGCTCATCCCGTGCCACAAGCGCCGGCTCGACGGGTGCAGGTAGGTTGCCGCGGCCGCGAGCGTCAGCTCGAGGCCCTTCGCCATCCACTGCTGTGCACGGGCGTGGGTGGGGAACTTGCCGGCGCAGAACAGCAGGATGGACGCCTGCCAGGTGTTCTCTTCCGCCCGGGTGTCACCGGGTGAGAGCATCACTCCGCCGTGGTCGCGCATGTACGGGACGGTGTACTGCAGGAACCGGTCGGCCTCGAGGATCGCCATCGCGTTGACGAGGTCGCGCTGCGCGGTGCTGAGGTCTGCCCAGACGAGCTCGGCGGCGACGGCGGTCAGCCATACCCAGAGCGCGCCCTGCCAGTTCTGGTGGTCCGGTGCGTCGCCCGCCCGGATCGTCTCACCGGGGGCGAGGGGCACACCGCCCCACGTCCCGCCGTTGGCGCGGTGGGACTTCGCCAGCGACCACACGAGCCGCACGACTGCGGCGCGCACCGCCGCGTCGGTCTTGCCCGTCACGTCGGGATCATGCGTTCCCGTCGCAACCATGACGGCGAGGGAGTAAGCGACCATCGCGGGCGGCTTGAGGGCGTCCTCGTCCTGCGGGGCGAAGCTCGGGATCAGTGCCGAACCCGCCCCGTACGTCGCGGTGACCCAGTTGAGGCGGCTCGCGACGGGCGAGTTCGCCGCAGTCCTCAGCAGGGCGCGGCTGGCGGGGTCGAGGGTGCGCAGCGGGAGGGGTGTCCATGCCGGGTCGAGGGGCATCAGCCGTACACCCACTCGATGCGGACGTAGCCGGGACCACCAGCGGCGCCCGCGCCAGACGCGAAGCCGTTCACGGACGCGCCGCCACCGCCGCCACCGTTGCCGTAGGACAGCAGGCCAGCGGTCGAGGTCGAGGCCGTGCGAGCGGACTGTGCCGCCGCGGTGATCGACGCTGCACCGCCACCACCGCCGCCGGAGCTCGGTGGGAGGTAGTACCCGCCCGGGCGTCCCGGGAGGGTGCCGTCGACGAGGCCGCCGGCGAGGACGGATGCCGCGAGGCCGATGCTGTACACCGCACCACCCGAGCCGCCCGCGCCGGGAACATCCGCCGCGGTGATGCCACCACCAGCACCACCACCGCTCGCGCCGAGCGAAGCCTGTGCGGGGGCGGAGCCGCCGGGGCCGCCCGTTGAGGACGCGGCGCCGCCGCTGAGCATCGACGTCCCGGTGTACGGCGGGGCGCCCGCTGCTCCCCCGGCACCCGTCGTACCGCCACCGCCACCGTTGCCGCCGCTTGCGCGGATGACCGCGCCGTCGTTGCGGCGCAGCGCGGAGAACCCTCCGGCGGCGCCCGCCTGGCCATCGGTGTTGTCCGCGGTGCGCGCTGCGCCACCGGCACCACCGGCGCCGATGACGATCTCGAACGTGGAGCCGTCGAACCATGCCAGCGACACCCACACCCGGTGCAGGAACACGCCGCTGCATCCGCCGCCGCCGCCCTGTCGGACGGTGCCCGCAGCGCCACGGCGCCCGGAGCCACCGCCGCCGCCGGCGCCCATGATCGACACGTACGCGCCGGTCACACCCTCCGGGATGGCCTGCGCGGCGGCCGAGTTGACGTAGTCGACGACGATCGTCCGGCCCTGATCGAACGCGGCGAACGTGTCGAGCGCCTCCGTGCGGTCGATCTTCGGCGCGACGGCACCGTTGACGGTGGCCTTGACCTCGGTCGATGCGGCGATCGCGTCGAGTGCGCGCTTGGGCAGTTGGCCATCGTCGGTGATCCCGATCGGCTTCGAGCTCATGCGGTGACTCCCATCAGGAACGTGCCCGGTTCGTCCGGGTCCTCTCGGATAGCTCGGGGGTTGAGGATCGTGAAGGTGCCCGGCTCGGCCGGGTCCTCCACCAAAGGCGCGCCCTGCTGCAGCGCGATCTCCTGCAGCAGCTCCGCCGCCGCGAGCGCTTCAGCCGACGCGGTCTCGGCGGTGGTCTTCGCCGACGCGGCATCCGTCGCTGCCTGCCCGGCGCGGTCAGCGGCTTCGCGCGACGTGTCGGCGTAGACGCTGAGGTCGGTGAGCTGCGTGACACGCTCGCCGGAGCGCACATACACCTGAGTGATCCCGGTCGGTGCGCGGAACTGCGGGAGGATGCCGTTCGCGGCGACAAGCTTCCCACCGGTGAACGGCACACCCTGCAGGTCGGTGACCGGCAACGGCGAGCTGAGAGTGGCGTCCTCGACGTCGTAGACGTAGGCCTCAGCTTCGGTCACGACGTTGTTCCGCTCGTCGAGCGCGAGGGTGGAGGGGAACGCGCCGACGAACTCAGCCATGCGGGTTCACGCTCCCGTAGCCGGCGTCCGATCGCCACGTGCCGTCCTCGGCCTGGACCATCTTGAGCGCGTTGTCGAGCTGCTGCTGCTTGCCGACGAAGATCGCCAGGAGGTTCGACAGGGCGCCGAGTCCGAGAGAGACGGCGAGAAGGATCGTCGCGTTCGTCGCTTCGTCGTACAGGCCGAGGAGCACGAGCGCTGGCGATGCGGTCGCCGCGAGCGCGTACACAGCGCCACGGAGTACGGCCCACGCGGTTGCGACGTCGCGCACGTTCACGAGCGAGAGGACGCCGGATGCGAACTGCATCACGGCGCCGGTGATGATCAGCGACTGCTCCCACACGCCCTGTGTGCCGAAGCCGAACAGGATCGCGAGGGGTGCGAGCGCGCCGAAGAACAGCTGGATCGCCTGGCGGCGTTCCGGGGTGAACCATACGGCGATGGTCTTCATGATGACCTCCTAGGTCGATGCGTTGGTGGGCGTGGTGGCCCATAGGTCGTCGTCGTTGCGGATCGCTTTGGCGCGTTCGATCGCCTCGTGCTCGCGCGGGGTAAATCGCGGCGAGCGTCCGGCGGCTTCGGCTTCCCGCTCGACGTAGTTGGAGAGCGCGTCGAAGCCCTCACCGACGATGCGGTTGATGTCGATCTGCTGGTTTCGGTCGGAGATGAGCCGCCGCACTGTGCCGTCGAGGCTGTCGATGCGGTCGCGGAGCTTGGCGTTCTCGGCCCACAGGTCTTGGATCTGGATCGGAGTACGTGTCACGCGGACGATCAGCGCGACCACGCCGCTGATGATTGCCACGAGCACGGCGCCGCCGAAGGTGATCCATGCCGTCGGCGGGATGCCGGATTCTGCGGCCAGCATGAGGGCAAGGATCACGTATCGGCCTTCCTGATGTGCCGGCGGGCGATGTCGAGGAGCCGGCCGAACGGGGTGACCATGACGATCACCGGGAGCAGCCCGGTGGGTGCTCGCGTCCAGGTGCCTTCGAAGACGCAGCGGGCGTAGATCGTGATCGCGTAGCCGGCGAGGAAGGCGAGCAGCAGGATGATCCCGGTCACTTCGACCGCGTGCCGGTTCGTGAGCTTGGAGCGCACGACGCCGGCGATTGCGACCACTGCCGCGACGACGATCAGCCACGGCCATATCGACTCGACGAGCGCACCGGAGATCTCGCGGATCGTGGGGATGCCCACGAGTGCGGACCACGCGCCATAGACCGCGATGAGGGCGTACTTAACGATGTACCGGGTGTGCCGGCCGTCGCGTGTGCTCACGTTGACGCTGTCGGTATTGGTCACAGCGCACCTCCTCCGATGACGGCGAGCACGGCGATGCAGGTGCGTACGAGCTCAGCGGCATACGCGAGACCGATCGCGAGCACGACGGATGCCGCCCCCGCGATCGACCACGCGGACACCGCGATGCCGCGATCACTCACCCGCGGCGCCGAACATGTGCGCCCGCCTTGGGGTGCAGCCAGCCGGCGTCGATCCGGTAGGCGCCGTGGCGGATCTCGTGGACGTAGAACTCGCCGGGGCCGACGGTCGGTCCGCGGTGGCCGCGGGGAGCGTTCACGGCTGCCTCGGCCGACGGGAAAACGAACCACGCCTCGGAGAGAAACGCGAACAGGCGAACGTCGATCGGTGCGGGCGCCGGGGCGCTCGAGCCGCCGAGGTCGGTCAGGCCGTCCGTGGACTGCGAGGTGAATCCGGCCGCCGCGAAGAAGTTGCCGTTGAACGCGCCTCGGAACCAGATGTTCGAGGTGACGCCGTCGACGGTGACTTCCTGGCCGCGGATGAAGCCGTCGAAGTTGCCGACGACGTTCGATGCGAGGCGCTGGCGGACGTTGTCGCCGACGGTGGGCGAGAGGCGGCCGTTAAGGTAGCCCTCGGTGCCGACGTTCGCGCGGACGCGGCGCTGCTGACGGGAGAGGCCGCCCGCGGCGGGCTGGCCGCCAGGGATCTCCTTCGAGCCGTTCAGCCACGGCGCGGGGTCGACGCGGAACTGCTCGCCAGCGCCTCCGACGCGGACCTCGAAGTGCGAATGATCGCCGGTCGCGGCACCGGTAGAGCCCATGCGGCCGAGGAACTCGCCCGCCGTGACGTGATCGCCGACGCCCTTCTTCGACATCGAGCCGGTGCGGAAGTGGTTGTAGGTCGTGAAGATCCCGTGGCCGTGGTCGATGACGAACTGGTTCCCCCAGCCGCCGTTGAACGCGCCGCCCTTGGAGGCGGCGACGATGACGCCCGCGGCCACGGCCTGGACGAGCTTCGTGCCTTCGGGGTCACGGTCGCGCCAGCCGTCGTCGCGGCCGCGGTGCACGCCGGGAATCCAGCCGCGTTCGTGCCGCCCGTGCGGCGCGGGTGCCAGCATCTTGGTCATGGTCTTCTCCTTCGAGGGATGACAAAGCCCCCGGCGAGTGCCGAGGGCGGGGTGCGGTGTGCTCCGGGACCGTGCAGAGGGGCTCAGACGGGGAACGACCCCGTGAGGGTGACGCCCGTGGCGCCGCCGGAGCCCTCGGACGCGTCGACCCGACCGTTCGTCAGGATCTTGAACTCCCTCTTGCCACCATTCGCGTGTGTCGAGTTGACGTAGGTAGCGACCGAGGGGCGGAAGCGTTCGGGCAGGAGAGCGAGATTGTTGTCGGGTCCCCATCCCTGGGCTCGGGACGCTGAGATGCGGAAGAACACGATCGCGCCGATGCGTCGCACCTGGCACCAGCCCCACGACCAGCCCGGGTTGCGGGTCGCGTCGACCCACTTGGTGTCCTCGGTGAGGTCGAACCGCTTCCAGACCGGGCTGCCCTGCGCGTTGCGGATGCGCATCGCGAGCATGTCGCCGTACCGGACGGAGGTGCCCAGACGGTTGAGGTATTGCAGCACCAGGTCGTTCGCGGCGAGCGACCCGCCGTCACCGCCCCACACCCGGAGGTCGACGAGCTCCTGGACCTGCGACTTCCCGGCGTCGACACGGGCGAGCCATAGGGGCTGGTCGTCGACCTCGCCGGGGGTGGTTTCTCTCACCGGGATGGCGCGGGCGTTCGATCCGGGGAGCGTCTCGAACGTCGACTGGTTGGCCTGCCAGTCCCGGTGCACGCAGATGAGGTGCCACACCGACCCTGATGCGGTCGCCGGGAGGAGCAGGGATGCTTCCTCTGTCGTCTTGTCGCGCACCCCGTACCCGAAGCCGCGGCCGGGGGTGAGGCGCACCTCGCGGTCGGCGCCCCCGACGCTGGCTGTCCAGTCGGCGGAGCTGCCGACGCCGTACTGGCGGCCGCCGGACATGGCGAGCAGATCGGACCACTGCGGTTCGTCGACGGTGCCCTCGTAGCCGGCGCTGTCGGTGATGACGTAGGTCATCGTCACTTCCTCTCCTGCTCGGCCACGGCCGTCGCGATCGACCGGACGTAGTTCACGAGCTGCGTTTGTGGGTCGTCGGTTGCGAGGCCGACGGTGGGCACGGCGGTGAATCCGCTCCCGACGTCGTGGGTGATGTCGACGCGTGAGATGACGTCCTCGAACTCGAGCGCGCCGATCTTCACCGCGAGACGGTCGCCGAGCTGGAAGGTCTCTCCCAGCCGGAACCAGGACGTTTCCCGCAGCTCCGCCGAGAACGACGATGCGGCGGCGTGCTTCTCAAGCGCAGCCCGACCGTACGGGGTGAGGTCGGCGCCCTCGTCCGCGGCGGTCGCGTTGACGAAGACCTCGATCACGCGCCCGAGCTTCGACTCGAGGGCGTGGTCGATGACGAGCGCGAACTCCCGTTCGACTCCCTGGCCCTTCCCACCGACGACAGCACGGGTCGCGGTCGCCGGTCGCTGCATCCACGAGTACGGCCCCAGGACGCCTGACGCTGGCGTGATCGGGCGGGGGAACGTGTCACCTGCCCGGACGTCCACGACGCGGCGGTTCGTCGTCCTGTCACGCCTCACGGTCAACTGCAGCCGGTCGGCGACCAGCGGCTCGACGACCTTCTCCGCGAGGGTGTGCATCCGCAGCTCGGTGGTCCCGGACGAGCCCCGGCCAAGCGACGGTGCGACGTCCCACGGGAGGCCAAGGCGGGCGACGTTCGCGGCGATGGCCGCCTTCGCCCGGGTCTCGGACGGCCCCGACGTCCGCCAGTACTCGGCCGCGCCCTGCCCGGACGCGCCGGCGGCGGGCACCTGCCATCCGAGGATCGTGTCGAGGTCAGCCCAGTCATCGACGACGTCGATCTCGACCAGCCCGAACGGGGAATCCCGGCCGGTGATCGGCTGGACCGCGCCCTCCATCAGCCGCTGCTTATGCAGCTTGCCGCCGTCGATGTTCACCATCCACAGCGCGCACCGCAGTCCCTCGGTTTCGACCGCTGGACGCACGATCGGGTGCGTGTCGCGCAGTTGCAGCGTCGCGGTTGATGCCGCGTTCCACAGCAGCGCGGCGGTGGTGCGCTGCGCGACCGCCTGGCCGACGAACCGGTTCTCGGCGTCCATGAACTCGGCGATGAGCTGCCGCATCAGAACGCCCTCCAATACAGCGGGGTGTGGGAGGCAGCGATGACTCCGGTCCCCGCGGTGACGAGGGTGAGGGAGACATCCCCGCGTGCCGGGATCGGGGCGAAGATCTGAAACCCGAGGTCGCGCGCAGCGTCGACAGGATCAGCCAGGACGAGCACTCCCGCCCCGTCGTCGACGAGGTCACCGACGCGGGCGTACTGCTCGGACGGGTCGGTGTTGATCACGAGACGCCGGCCCGCAGGGATCTCGAATGGGACCTCGACGAGCGCGTCGCCGACTCCGACCTTCACGCCCGCGGGGTGCGGACCGTCGATCTCCCACGTGACGTAGCTCGGCTCCTGGCCGGGGTTCGGGATTGTCGCGTTCCCGTAGGACGCGCCCGAGCTGATCATGAACGGAGGTCCCGGGTAGAACGGGGACGGCTCGGGCGCTTTGAACTGTCGTCGGATCGGACGGCCGCGCCACAGCGGACGGGGCGCGAGCAGCTGCACACCGATCACCGCTTTCCCGGTGACGAACGGGTCACGCTCGAACGAGTGCGTGCCGTCGAACGACCCGGTCAGCGGGAGGGTGCGGGCATCGCCCCCCTCGCCCACGGTCCACACGCCCTCGAGCGCGGGGTGGAACGAATCGAAGAACCCGGCGTGCTCGTCCTCCCACTCGGGGATCGAGCGGTTCGCGAACCTGAGCGGCCAATAGACCGCGCGCGGGGGCAGCTCGTACCCGGTGATGATCGCCCCAGGGACGCCGGGGCTGGTTGAGGTGTGCACGTCCATGCGGGGCATGTGGAGGCCCTGCACGCCCGGGAGCATCCGAGGGTTCGGGCTCCCGGGGCGTGTCAGGCGCCACACCGTACCGTCGAACCCCGTCCACGTCATCGGCCGGTTCCCAGCGACGGGAACGGTTTCCTCGGA
The DNA here is from genome assembly GCF_049707515.1 of Microbacterium arborescens. Lineage (GTDB taxonomy): Bacteria > Actinomycetota > Actinomycetes > Actinomycetales > Microbacteriaceae > Microbacterium > Microbacterium arborescens_B. The sequence goes on from NZ_JBNAFI010000004.1 coordinate 163,424, forward strand.
CGTGAGCGGAGATGACAGCACGATCGTCATGGCACGGGCCTCCTATCGGCGCGGCAGGCGGGTGATGGCCTGCGCGAGACGCACGTCCCGCTGCCGGGCGACGTCAGTCGGGTCGTACGAGTAGTACGTGCTCTGATCGATGACCTGCAGCGGCGGGAGCGACGGCGGACGCGGCCCGCTGGGGGCGCCGGCTCCCGCCATCCCGTCGTCGTCGAAACCGGGCATCCGACGGATCGTCTCCGCCAACAGCGCCAGGGACCGTGCAGACCCGTCGAGGGGGATGTACGCCTCGGCGACGTCGGTTCGGTCTCCCACGACGCGCCAGGAGCTCGCCGGGACCATCTGCGCGAGCGGCTCCATCGGGCTGAGCCCGCGCAGGCCGCCCTCGGCCATGAACTCCACGATCGCTCCCTTGGCGAACTGGCCGCCGCCGGGTCGATCGCGCGCGCCGCCCGAGGTCGCGACCGTGACACCGAGGGTTGCGCCCGCAGAGATCCCCGCGCGGAGCGCACGGATCGCGGCCTCGGCGGGCGAGGTGTCGGCGTAGATGGTCGTCTCCCCGTCCGGGATCGTGTTGACCCGGTCGACGAGCGCCTGCACCTTCGACTGCTCGTCGGGCGCGTTCGAGATGATCTCGGTGATCTCGGACTCTGGGATGCCGGCGTACGCCGCGATTAGCCGCCACGCCTGTACCTCGGTGAGGCCCATCTGCTGCAGTTGCTCGGCGATCGCGCCGGCACCGTCACGCCACCGCCCGCTGAGGACGTCTTGCTCCTCACCGGTCGCTGCGGCCGCCGTCTGCTGCGCGATCAGCGCATCGACAGCGGAACGGATCTGCGCGTCGAGCTCTCCCGTTGCGCGGGTGCTGCCGTCCTGCGACTCGGTCAGGTCGTCGAGGATCGACCGCCCTTCGGTGGCGGACTCCCCGACCATGTCGATCGCCTCGGCGAGCCGCAGTTGAGCGTCGTTCAGGTAGCCGAGCTGGACTGCGGGCTCCCCGAACGTGTTGAGGCGATCACGGGCTTCCGCGATCTTGTCGGACATGGCATCCGTGGTCTTGTCGACGTCTTCCATGCCCGCGATGACCGCGTCGAGACCGTCGAGGTCAGCGTCGCCCGGCAGCCACTCGATGAAGTCTCGGAGCCCCTGCAGAGTCTCCCGCAGCGGCCCGGAGACGAAGTCGCCGAACCCGTCCGAGGCGGTCTCGGCGAAGTCGAGGGCACCGTTCGCCATGTCGAGGAAGAACTGCAGCACGGGACCGCGGTTCTGAGACACGAAGTCGGCGAAGTCCTCGAGCGGGTCCGAGAACGCTGCGGCGAGGGCGCCCTTGATGCCATCCGCCGCGACCTCGATGTTCCGCGAAGCCTGCTCCATCTTGGTCGCGTCGTTGTCGGCGAGCGTGTCGAACATCCGCTGCGCGGCGCCCTCCACCTGGCCGAGCGAGGCGACCGCGCTTGAGGGGTCGAGGGCGAATAGCGCCTCGCCGAGATCCTCAGCCTGTGTGCCGAACAGTCCGACGGCGGCCGCGTTGCGGAGCACCGGGTCCTCCGTGTCGCGGAGCTTGTCGAGGACGAGGTCGAGTCCATCGCGAGCCTCGGTCCCGCCGCGGGCGATTTTCGCCGTCATCTCCTCGGCGTCCAGGCCCAGCGATCGGAACGCCTCAGCCGGCCCGGCGGTGCCATCGGTGGCCCGGATCTGGAACTCCTTGAGGGCGTCGGCCGCGAGGTCGCTGTTCCGGGCGCCGGCGGCGAGGCCCTGGTTGATCAGGCCGAGCGCTTCCGGCCCGGTGAGGCCGAGACGCTGGAAGAGAGCCGGGTACTCGGTGAAGGTGTCGAGGAGGTCCTCGCTGGCGTTGACACCGTTCCGGGCGCCGGTGGCGAGGATGTCGAACGCCTCTTGCGAGGTGCGGGCGAGCCCGGTCCGGAGCAACTGGGTGACAGCGGTCGCGACCGGCCGGACGTCTTCGCCGAGCACGTCCGCAATGCCAGAGAGCCCCTCGACGACCTTCTGCGCGTCACGGTTGGATGCGTCGGGGTCGATGATGCGGAACTGCAGCGCGAGCCGCGCGGTGTCCATGTTCGCTTCGACAGACTCGCCGAAGACGTTCGTGTAGGCCTCCCCCGCTGCCCGGCCGATGCGCATCGCGTCGGTGGGGCTGATGCCGGTGAGGGCTTCGAGGCGGTCGAAGTTGACCTCCTGCTGCAGCCCGTCCTGCACGCCGGAGATGATCGCCTTCCCGATCGCGACGCCGCCGAGGATGATGCCGCCAGCGATGGGGATCGCGGTGAGAGCGGCGATGAGGGACCCCTCGATGTCGCCACCGACCACCTGGCCGACCTTCTCGCCGGCGCCGCGGGTCGCGCTGTCGAGCCCCCGCGACAGGGACCGGCCGCTCTCCTCGCCGGCCTCTTCGGATTCCCGCTTGAAGAGGGAGAGGAAGCGCTTGAGGCCGGTCTCGGCCTTCTCCGTCTCGGCGTCGACGGTGATCGACTCGCGGAGCGTGCCGAGCCGTTCGGCCTGCTGCTCGAGGCGCGTGACGGCGGCCTCGGCGCGCTTGGTCTCCGCGGTGACCTCGAAGCCCGCCTCGCCGCGGATCTGCAGGTCCTCGACCTTGTCGCGAGCGCGCTGCAGGCTCTTCTCGGTGCGGGTGATGTCTGCATCGATCTGCAGCATCGCGCGCTCGGAGACGAGCTTCTTCGCCTCCGCTTCGACACGGTCCATGCCCTGCTCGGCGTCGCTCGTGTCGGCGCCGACCTTCTGGGTGACCGGCTTTTTCTCGATTCGGTCGGCGGAGTCCTTGACCTTCTTCTCGGCCTTCTCGACGTCGACGGTGTTCGCCGTGTAGAGGACTTCGAGCTCGGCTGCGCGCAGCGGCATGGGTCACCTCCGGGTGAGTGCCTTCCTCAGCCGTGTGGGCGAGTCGAGGAGGGAGAAGATCGCGGAACGCACGGGCAGCCACGAACCGGCGAGGACATCGGGGTCGTAGAGGTCGATGCCTTCCTCCTTCCGGAGGTCGGCGATGACGAGGCGCCAGTGCGTGACGAGGGCGAACCACGAGCCGTCGACGGCGGCGCCGACGGTTGTGGGCGCGGCGGCCTGAACCTCGGGCGGGAGCCGGTAGTCCGCGAAGATCGGGACCCCGTTCTCGTCCTCGTCGATCGGCTTGCCTACGCCGTACTGCGCCCACTCTTCCGAGGTGAGCGCAGACGCGCTTTTGGGGCCGGCGCATCACCACCTGGGGCGTCGGCTCGCGGCGCCCAGAGGACGACCGCGAGAGCGTCGGCGTACTCCTTGCCGCGTGCCCAGTAGAAGACCGCGTAGTAGTCCATTCGGTCGATCGTCTCGACCGGTACGTCGTCGGCTGTCATCTGCGCCGCGACGTCTCCGAGCGCGGGACGCTCGAGGGGGCCGATCGTCGCGATGACATCGGCGACCGTCTGGGGCATGTCGCCTCGGACGATCTTGAGGTTCAGCTCGGCGCGGACCGCGAGCGCGAGGATCTTCTTCGCCCGGTCGACGCTGGGGGGCGCGACGTTGTAGACGCGCTCCCCCAGCGTGAGGACGAGATCCGGTGCGGCCCACTCCGCGAAGTCGACCGCGGTGGACACGGTCAGGCGCCGCGCACGTAGGCGAGCTGGTTCGACGCGCCCTCGGTCGAGGTGACGACGATCGCGGCGGAACCGGCGGCGCCTGCGGGGACGACCGCGACGATCTTCGTCGGGCTGACCACCAGGTAGGTCGTCGCGTTCGTGCCACCGATCTTCACGGCCGCGGCGCCGGTGACGAGGTCCTCGCCGTCCGCGTTTCGGAACCCGGTCCCTCGGATCTCGATCTGCGTGCCGGCGGCTGCGTTGGCCGGGGTCGCGCCGGTGAGCAGCGGCGCGTCGCCGTCCCAGCCGCCCCACGGGTTCTCGATCTCGGTCGCGGAGCCCACACCGGTGAAGGTCCAGTTCCACGTCTCGGTCTGACCGTCGGCGCCCGTCTGGCCTCGCTGGCGGGAGACGGTGACGAAGCCCTGGCGCGCGTCGTGCAGGTTCGGGGCGCCCTTCGCGGGCTTGTGGTACTCGCGGATCTCGATCTCCGCGTCCTCCCCGATCGCGCTCGGTCGGATGCGGTCGCGCAGCGCCTCGATCTCGGGCAGGTACTCGCCCGTGGTGCGGGAGCGGTTGACGTGCGTCGAGACGGTCGCGCCGAACGACCACGCGTCGACGCTGTTGTTCGACGAACCAAGGTCGTCGTAGGTGCGGGAGTCGCTGGTCGTGGGGGTCTCGCTCGGCTGGTAGCCGAACATCCGGCGCAGCGGCTGCCAGATCGGCTCCGCTCCCCGGGGTGCGAGGTTCACGTCGATGCCGTACTCGTAGGACTTGCCCTGGACGAAGCCCTCGGGCAGGGGAACCTTCTTGCTCATGGTGGTTAGGCCTCCGGATTGTCGAAGATGATCAGGTAGTTATCAGTGCGCTCTTCACGCTGATTTGCGTCGCTCCCCGCCGGGGAGAACGACTGTCGGAGCACCTCGCTGATGACGCCCTCCCGTTGGAGATCGTCGAGGTGCTGGAACGCTTGGTCCGCGCGGACGTCGGCGCCGTCTACTTCGCCCTCGGCGCCACGGAAACGCAGCTGCACCCGGCGGGTCTTGGTCGTGGTGACTCGGTCGTCGGTCCCGCCGTAGACGCGGACGCCGACTCCCTGAGCGGTGGTCGCGGAGATGCTGCCGTAATGCACGCCGAAGACGTCGGCCGGGTAACTGTCGGTGTCCCACGACCACCCGTCGATCTCGCCGAGTTGCTCGCAGACCCATATCGTCAGAGCCCGGTCATCCACCGCCGAGGTCCTTCCGGTTTCGTTCGGCGAGGATCGGGCCGATGTTGACCTGATCGGCCGCCGTCTCGAGGAACTTCGCCTGCCCGTTGTCGTGCTCGAAGTCGAGGTTCTCGTGCTGGATCACCGCGTAGTCGCCGCGGTACGACACCTGCATCGTCAGGTCATCTACGGCGACGGAGCCGCCCTTGTGGAGGTCACCTGAGTCTTTCGGGGCCAGCTCCCGCGAGCGCTTGAGGACGGCTCGTCCTGCCCCTCGCATGCCCGCCTGGATCGACTTCTCGAGCTTGGTCATGACGGGATTGAACTTCGCCACGGGCGTGCCTCCTACTTGAGGTGAAGGGTCTGGAATGTCGGCAGCCGCTCGTGTCGGAACACGCTGATTGCGAGGACGACCGCCTCGCGCTCATTCGGTTGCCCGTGCCAGACGGTCACGAGAGAGCCCTGCGGAATGTTCTCGTCCAGAGCTACGGACACCTGCGTGCTTGAGATGACCTCTGTCGCGTCGACCCCGACGACGGTCTGTTGCTCGTCGACGACCCAGGCGGGGATGGTGCGGGGATCGGCGTAGCCGCCTCCGCCCATGCCGCCACCTCGGCGCTTGGCGCGGACCACCGCGCTGTGTCGGGTGAACCGGTCGGGCAGGGTCATCGGCTCGCACCGATCCGGTGGGCATCCAGGCGCAGCAGCTCCTCGGGCGTGAAAGCCATGTCGATAGCGGCCCCGCTCGCGGTGCGGCCGTACTGGTTGGTCTGCCCGAGCGCGCCCTCGGAGACGAGGCCGCCGGCGGGCGTGAACGCGCCTCGTGCGACGGCGGACGCGATCGCGGTGGCGATGCCACCGGGGCATCGGGGGTGCCCGTGGGTGAGGGTGACCTCGACCGTGCGGCGTCCGGCGTGCCAGCGGCGGCGACCGACGCGGTGGAGGATGCCGGCCTCGTCCCAGTCGTATCCATCGACGGGCGCGACGGTGACGCCGTTCTCCGTGATGGCGTCGACCCGCACGATGTGCAGAGACGGCAGGAAGATGGTTCGGGTGCCGCGGGAGGCGAGCGTGATCGTCTCGGTCGCGGTCTTCGCGACGCGCCATCCGCAGTAGTCGCGTACGGCGTCGGTCGCCAGACCGGCGATCGCCTGCGCGAGCTCGTCTGGCATATCGCGGTTGGTAACGGCTTGGATCTCGGCGGCCGAGAGCAGCAGGTCCGTCTGCTCTTCGGTGGGCTGCTCGGGCATGCTGGTTCCTCCCATGTCGGGTCGCACCACCGGAGGGTGGTGGCGGCCGGGTGCGTCACTCCCGGCCGCCTGACGTTCGGCGTCGCTTACGCGGATGCCTTGGTCTTCAGCAGCTTCAGCGCCTGCGGGCGAACGACGTCGCCGCCGACCCGCTTCTTGAACTTGAAGCCGATCATGCCCTCTTCGGCGTAGAGCTCCTCGAGGCGCTTCACGGTGACGCCCTGACGGTCGTACACCCGGTAGCCGCGGGCGAAGTCACCGAACGCGGCGATCGCCTTGCCTGCGGCGATGCCGTCGATGTTGTCCTGGTTGTGCATCGCGTAACCGAGGAACGTGTTCGGGCGGCCCGCCTGGACGGATGCCTGCCAGAGGTACTGGCCGTTTCCGTCCTTCAGCGTCGAGATGTGCAGCTCGGTGAGCGAGGGCAGCAGGAAGCTGCCGTTCGCGCGGTACTGCGCCGGCACGCCGTAGATCAGAGCCTTGAGGTCGTCGAGGATCTGGTTCCGTGCGTTCGCGCCGCTCGCGCCCGAGTAGTCGGTCGCGCCCGAGACGATGCTCGAGACGCCGCCAGCGGTCGAGAAGATGCCGACGGGCTGGTGGGCGGTGTGGCCGGCGCCGATGGTGAACGCGACATCTTCGGCCTCGGCCGCGGCCTGGGCGAAGCTGTCGCGCACGAATGCCTCGAGGTTGACGTCGGAGTCGTCGAGCTCGTCCTCGCCGATCTTGGCCAGACCGTAGAGATCCTCGATGTACGTCCACTCCTCCTCGGGGGTGTCGGGCATCGAGTCTTCGAGATCCTGCTCGTTGGTCTCGAGCTTGCCCCAGCCGACGCGGACCTCGTCGAGCGAGCGGCGACGCACGCGGTTGGAGGTCGTGTTGCGCTGGCCGGCGATCGGGCGGATCGCGCTCAGGCGCGGGACCGCTCGGATGATCTCGGCCTCGAGATCTTCGGGCACGAGGATCTCGCCGGCGGCGTTCTCGACGAGCGCGCGCTGCTCGGGTGCCATGCTGGCACCGCGAACGAACCGCAGGAACGCCGAGCGCTGCGACGCCGACCGGCGCTCAGCCTCGGTGCCGCTGCCGCCCAGCTCGTCGCCACCGGCGCCGATGGTCTGGCCCTGCTCGGCGTTGCGACGTTCCTGCGCCTCCTGGCGCTCGATGCGCTCGGAGAGGTCGCGGAACTCGGTCTCGCCGCGGTCGTACGCGGTGCGCTCGTCCGCGTTGAGGTTGCGGTTCTCGCCCTCGGCGCGCTCGGTGATCTCTCGCATCGCCTCGACGGTGCGAGCTCGCTCCTGGCGGAGCTGAACAGAAGTGGCCATAGCCGCTCCCCTTTCGTTTTTCTGGGTGGTGTCCCGCACCGTTCGGACGGGCACGTGTGGGTCAGAGCTGCGAGAGCAGCTCGAGTTCGTGGAGTCGGTGCTGCGCGCGCTGCAGCGGGTAGCCGGTCTCGGCGGCGAGGTGCCGCTTCGCCATCGCGCGCAGCTCGGCGGAGGTCTGCGTGTATGCCGGGTAGGTGACGACGGAGACGTCGCCGCCGTCGAAGTCGAATTCCCGGACCTCGTGGAGGTTCCCCGACCAGCTGTCGGAGACGACCCAGAACCCGAACGACATCTGCGACAGGTCGCCGCGCTCGAGCGACACCGCGGCGTCTCGGGCGTAGGACACGTCGGCCATGTCCGCGTCGACGAGCACGCCGTCGCTGTCCTCGGACAGCGTCAGCGTCCCCGACCGGGTGCGGGCGAGCAGCAGGTTCGCGTCGTGGTTGATCAGGAACCGGACATCCGGCGTCCCGGCGAGGGTGCGGGTCGCGGCGCCCGGGCGGATGACTTCCTGCCACCCGCCGAGATCCTCGGACAGCTGGTCGTAGACGACCGCCCGGCCGGTGAAGTGCAGGCGCCGCTCGTCGTCGTTCGCCGCGCGGACTTGGATATCCGTGAGCGGGAAGACGCGGCGCTCGAAGGTGCGTTCCATGTCTGCTCCTAGTAGTCGAAGTCCTCGCCGCAGGTGCACCCTGCAGCGTTGTCGGCGCCGGCGGCGAGGTCGCCCGGCCACTGCGCACCGTTGGAGAACGGCGCGTCGATCGCGACGGTCTCGCCGTGCATCGAGTCGTGCATCCCGTCGTCGCCCGAACGCCACCGCTTGCCGGTCGCGCCGGTCTGCACCGCGCCCTCGTGACGCCCGAACGCGCCGCCGCGGGTGACGATGCGGCTCGCCCAGACGGCGACCGACTCGAGCATCACTTCGAACGCTGTCGCGTCGCCGACCTTGTCGAGCAGGCGGATGGCGGCGGTGTTGAACGCGCGCGCCTCGGATGCCGCGACGGCGTCGACCCAGTTGGCCGTCTGCGCGGCGATGAACACGTCACCGCGGGTCTCAGCCTGCCGCGACCCGAACTCCCCGACGACGCCAGCGAGCACCGGGGCCAGCTGCTCGGCGAGCAGCTCGTCCCACACAGCCCGCTCGTCGTCGGAGGGTGCCGCGTCGACCTGTTCGCGTTGGTCGCCGAGGAAGTCGGCGAGGGTGCGCTCGACGCGGGTGACCCACGCGGGCGCGTCGTCGACGGCGCTCCGGCGGATCTGCTCGAGCGCGCGGTACTGCGTGGGCTGCAGCTGCGGGATGCTGACGGGCGGGAGCCCGTCGCGCTGCACCGGCGACGATCCGGCGGGGATCATGTTGACCGGCTCGAGGTAGATGTCGCCGTTCTCGATCGGCGGCTCGTCCTCCATCGCGCGGATGTCGTTCGCGGAGTAGAACCCCCACTGCCGGCCCGCGGCGTACGCCGCTGTCTGCGCTGCGGTGTCGCCGCGCATCCGGCCCTTCGGGTCGAACTTCAGCCGCATCTCCTCGTCGTCGAACAGCCGCTGCGTGACCTTCTCGAGGCGAGTGATCGGGGGCAGCAGCGCGTCCTGGACGAACTCGATGCTCAGGTGCTCGATGTTGGAGAACGTGGCGCGCTCGAGGTCGCCGATCTTGTGCGGCGGGACGCCGTACATCGACGCGATCTTGCCCTCGGTGAGCTTGTAGATCGCGAGGAACTGCGCGTCCGCCGGCGACAGCGACACCCGCTCGAGCTTCGCGCCGCCCTCGAACACGGCGATCTGGTGCGAGTTCTCGAACCCCTGGTGCCGGTCCTCCATCTGCGCGACGAGGCGCTCCCACTGCTTGTCGCTGAGGTTGTTCGCCGTGGTCAGCACCGTCTCCGGTGTCGCATCGCGCTCGAAGAACCCGCCGATGTAGGACGTCGCAGCGACGGAGATCCCGACCTGCTGGCGGGCGACCCCGATCGGCGAGAGCGCCTCGGGGCCGGTGCCGAACCAGCGGTAGTGCAGGATCTCGAGGTCGGTTGCGATGTACCCCTTCTCGACCGGCAGCCACGTCTCCTTGCCGTCGTGGTTGAGCTTGTAGGCCAGCTGCCCGGTCGGGGTGCGCAGCACGGTCACATCGGTCGGCGGGACCGGCCACAGAGCCTCGACCTCGCCGGCGCCGTTGCGCTGCACAAACACGTACGCGTTGCCGCGGATGAGGAGCCAGGTCACGACGACCCGCCAGAACTCGGCGGCGTCCTGCACCGGGTTGGCCTGCACCGTGAGCAGCTTCACGAGCTTGCGGTACTTCGGGCTCGGGGCGACCCGGTCTCGGCCGCGGCGGACCACGACCGAGACGGGCAGGGTCGCGATCGCCTCGGCGACCAGGCGCACCGAGGTGAGCACGGCCATGACCTGCAGCGACTGCTCGGGCGTGACGTTCACGCCCGCCGAAGTGCGGGTGCCCCGCAGCGACGGGAGCCGGCTGTTCGCGCGACGCACGAGGGCGCGCCACGCAGAGGTGACTCGCTGGGTGAAGTTAGCCACGTGACCTCCTCTTGAGTGTGCGGATGCGGGGCTCGGGAGCCTCCGGCGGGTTCTTCAGCAGCCAATGCGCGCCGGTGACGGCGGACAGCGGCGCGGCGTCGCCGGGCGACTTGATGCGGTCGATCACGTACGCGTTGCCGAGCGCCTTCATCACGGCGGCGCCGGCGGGCACGTCGAGCACGGGCTGCGCGCGGTGGAACACGCGGCCGAGGTTCACGCCGTCGAGGATCATGCCGGTAGCGCGCCCGAGGTCCGGGCCGCCCCACTCGGTGACCTCGAGCTCGGCGGCCTTGAAGTCGGCGACGAGTGACGACACCGGGGCGCCGTTGGTCTGGAACGTGATCGCGGCCGGCGTGAAGGTGCGGTCAGGCGAAGTCAGCCACGGGATGATCCAGTCCGTGCCGGGCGCCTTGGCCATGATGCCGACGTGCGCTGCACCGTCGGCGCGCTCGGCGGCGAAGCCGATGTAGGCCATCTCACGGTTGTGGGAGACCTCGATGCAGATGTACACCGGGGCGCCGTCGGCGCGCTTGGAGAGGCGGTCGAACCCGGCCGCCCACTTGCCGGGCTGGAACGGGCCGCCGGTAGCGGAGTCGACGAACACGTTTCCGACCTCGGAGGCGAACACGGGCGCCGGGTCTGACACCCAGTACGCCGCGAGGTTCTCCTGCGGGAGGTTGTGGTTCATCGACGGGTTCGAGTACGCCCACGCCTCGGGGCTGTCCAGCGGCATCCCCGGCGGCGGCGACCACCAGAACAGCCCGATCGTCGTCTCGGTGTCACCGGACTCGATCGCATCCATCGCCATCTTGTGCAGGTGGCGCTGGACGATCGCTTCCATGTCGCCGGCGTTCGACGCGGCGATCAGCTGCGAGCGGCGGCGGGCGGCGGTGGTCTTCGACAGCGCCGACCACGCCTTGAACGTCTTGTGCTTGAGGATCTCGTCGACGAACACGAGGTCGAACGTCAGACCGCGGCCGCCGTTGTCGGCCGAGTCGACCCAGTACCGCTGGCCGCCGGTGAGCTCGAACCAGAGTTCGCCGTTCGTGTTCGAGAACCCGCCGCGCTCCTGCTGCAGCCGCGGGATCGCGTCGATGATGTTCTGCGCGTGCTCCCACGTCTTCTTGGCGGTGGCGAGCTTCTGGGCAACGCCGATGATCTGCGCGTCGCCGTCGACGAACATGCGGAACAGGATCAGCAGCGCCGCGATGAACGTCTTGCCGTTCTGGCGAGCAACCCACAGCAGCACCGTCTTGAACCGGTACGACCCGTCGGGGTTCAGCTCGAGCGCGTGGATCAGGAACCAGCGCTGCCACGGGTTGAGCTTCGGTGCCAGCTCGGCGAACCGGGTGCCGGCGAGCTGCAGGTGCAGCCACGTCGCGAAGTGGATCGCGGCGTATCCGGCGCTGGTCTCGGGCGTCAGCTTGCGGCGCGGCGGGGTGAACACACGCGGGACGGTGTGCCCGTACACCCGCCGCGGCCGCGCACTACGCCTTCTTGCGGACTGAGCGCCGCTGGGGCGCTTCCGGGTCGTCGTCGATGCCATCCACGCCCCCCGTGTAGAACTTGAGGCGCATCTCGTCGAGCTCGTCCCGCTCGCGCGGCTTCGCGGCCGCGATGAGCTTCTCCATCGTCTCGTCGTAGCGCTGCGCGATCGCGGACCGCTGCGCCACGGCGCCCGAGTCGAGGTCGCGGGCCAGGGTGTAGAGCAGCGCGACTCGAGGCATCGCCGACGGTGGCACCTGCAGCGCCTCGACGAACGCGCGCGCCGCGAGCTCGTTCGAGATCAGCGGGTGCTCATCTGTCCCGCCGTCTGTCCCGTTTTCTGTCCCGGGTGTGTCCCGCCCGCCGGGGCCGATCCGAGGGAGCGCCTCGAGCTCGGCGGCCTTGCGTTTTTCCGCGCGCTGACGGGCCTTCCGCTCCCGCTCTTTCTGCCGTCGCTCCTCGGGCGTCATGGCCATCACGACCACCTCCAACGGGGCGGGACACGGGACACGACCGTGCGGAGGGGGACAGATCACCCCCGGCGGTGTGCGGAGCCCCCAGGGGTAGGGATCGAACCCCCCTACCCCTGTGCGGGTCAGGCGCTGACGAGGTCGCCCGCGCCGGCGGCGACGCTGGCGCGCAGGTCGTCGAGCTGACGATCGGAGAGGGAACGGGCGAGACCCTCGGTCAGGTACACCCAGTCGAACGAACGACCACGGACAGATGCGTGGGCGTTCTCGACCGTGACGCGTCCCCCAGTGAGCAGGCGGACGAACGCATCCCCGTTGCGGCGTGACACCTCGGCCGGGAGGGCGATCTCGTCAGCTGCCCGAGTGAGCGCGTCGATCGCTTCGAACACGCGGACGCCGGATGCCACGACGACGTGCACGCGGTGCCCGTGGAGCGCAGCCTGCAGGACCAGGCCAGCAGCGGTGAAGCGGTCCATGCTCAGCCCTTCGGTTCGTGCGGCTCTCGGCGCGGGATGCGGATCACCATGCCGGGCCAGATGAGGTCGGGACGCTTGATGCCGTTCAGGCGCTGGACAGTGCGGGGCTCGACCTTGTGCGCGCTCGCGATGTCGTCGAGGGTCTCCCCCTCCTTGACCTCGTGCGTCTCGTTGCCGTGGTCGGCGCCCCGGTCCTCGGGAGAGGGCGGCCGGTTCGCGGTCGCGGTCTGCTTCGTGCTCTGGGTGTTCGCCATCTTCTCTCTCACTTCACTCAGGATGCGCAGGTTGCGCACGGTGCGGTCAGGGTCAGGACGCAGCGGGATGTACGCCTCGGCGCGGTCGTCGCCGATCATCCGCAGCGGCTCGTCGTCGGGACTGGCAAGCGCGATCGACACGAGTGCTCCCCTCTTCACCAAACCTCAGACGGATCGCCGAGCCCGGGCTTCGGGTCTCCCTCGCCCTTGTTCTCGTTACAGATCTTGTGCGACGGCTGCCCGTTCGACGGGTCGTCGGCCAGCTCGGGATAGACCTTGATCGACTTGATGTGGTCGTACGCGAATGCCCACTTGTCGGTGTGCTTCAGCGTCGTGTCGATCGGCTGCCCGCAGAGAGCACAGGGCAGACCGTGCTCGGCGGTGAGCGCCTTCAGGTCGGCTCGGTTCTTCCGATGGGCCGCGGTCGTGCGCCCCGGGACGCCGGCAGCCATGCGATCCCCCGATGCAGGATTGTCGGCGAACGCCCGAGGTCATCCACACTCGGGCGCTCGCCGGTTAACGTCTGCGCCTCACGCGGCCGCGATCGCCCCCGATGCAAGACGATCAGCGCTCCTCGACTCCACCGCTTGGGAAGGTGGCCGGGCGCCGTCGGGCTGGAAGTGCGAGCGTCGCGTGAACGGTGAGGCGAGATCCCGGCCAGTCGGACCGGAAGATCAGGCGGGGCCGCGCCCGATGCGCGAGAGGCGAACGCGACCCCGAGAACGCCGAAAGCCCCACCCGCTCGGGGTGAGGCTTTCGGTCATAGTTCTTGTGCAAGGCACAGCCTATCACGCGTCCCCTCCACGGTTTTCTATTGCTCGGCGGCGTGTCGCTGTTCAGAGCTCCTTGACGATGTCGTCTAGTTTGCGAACGGCTTCGCTAGCGTCGAGGTACTCCTCGTACTGAACTTGCGCGTTATGGATGAGTGCGTCGTACAGGACGCGTCGACCGTTGCTCGGGGCAAACTGCCCCTCACGGTACGTATCTAGCGACAACCGGCCGTTCAGGGTCGTTGTTGGCTCCGATCCGACGACGAAAACGACCTCGATCATCGGGACCTCGTGGGCGCGGTCCGTGCGATTCAGCACATCAGCAAGAGCGGTGTAGTACTTCGTGCCTTGCTGGGCGAGCTCCTCAACAGTGGTGCGTCGTCCGTACCTCTTCAGCTCGACGATGATGTGCTTGCCGCTGGCTGCCCGGTAGCGGATGTCTACTCGACCATCGATCGGCGTTCCTTCGGGATCCTCCGGAATCACGTCCGGGTGGAAACGACGCAGATTCTCTTCCATCGTCGTGTTCGCCGTTGGTCGGTCCCAGGATGGGTCCAGCAACCACATGTGGTCGAAAAGGTGCGTCTGAAGCACTCGCTCCTTCTCGTTCGCGTCCGTCAATCCACGGAACTGGGTGATGGCTTCAACCCTGGACCGAAGGATATCCGCCCACAGCGCCGCTTCGTATGCGTCCTGCTGGCCAAGAAGGGGCAGTAGCCGGTCCGCAGTGACGTCGGCGAGCTTGTCCAACTCCTCGGCATTCTTCCGCAATCCGACACGCGCGAAAGCGAGTATCCCCGACCTGTAAAGCGTCGATCGATTTTCTTTCTCGTTCGTCTTCTCAAAGTCTAGCGAGGAGATTGTTCCGATCATGCGCTCCGCGCTGGGTCTCTGCCAGGCCTCGAGCGAATCGAGCCACTCCTGCAGCTTCGGCGTTGCGGCGACCGCATCCTTCGCCGCCTGCTTCGGGCGTTCCGCACTCCACTGATCAGCTGCCACCACGAACATCTCTCGCAGGAAGCTTTGGAGGGCGACGACACGCTCATCATCTTCGATCAGCCGCTGCCGGTCGCTTGTTGCAATATCGTCGTAACCCGCTTCGTCTAGATCGAGGAAATCCGCCTCGATCTGTCCGGTGACGTAGTTCCCGAAGATACGTGAAAAGTCAAGCTTTTCGATGATGCCTTCCTGAATAGGCCGCTTCCGTGCCAGCACGATGATGTTCTTGAGCGACCCCGCCTCCTCGTCGGCGACTAGGTCCGTCGGCTTGCCAGTCGTGCCGAACCAGCCCGAGACATGCCAACCCTTCTCGGCGTTGACCACACTTCGAGGGAGACTGAATCTCTTGATGTCTCGGGGCAGCGCGGTGTCCGGCAACACTGGACCATTGAACTCCCAGATCAGCTGCAAGCGCTTCAGCTCCTGCCGGTCCGCCCAGGTCACCCGTGTCCCGTTGACCTTGATGTGGAACCCGCCTTCTGAGGGGCTCGTGGTGTCCATCACATCGAACCGACGTGCGAGACGCTTACGGAGCGCTGCCGCGGTGATCGCTGTGCGCTTCCTTTTGAGATCGCTCAGAACAATCGTCGTGCCATCGCGATCGAACTCGTGAGGAACGGCGATCGACTCGGGATGGTAGGCCTTACCGTCGCGAATGGCTTCCTCGAGGTCTGTGACGTCGATACGGAGACCGTTCGCTTCGCCGCCCGGGACTCGGCTGTAGACCTCAATCGTCCGCGCCAGCGAGAACACCGAAAGCTTGCCGATGCCCTTCCGCCCCATGAACGGGCGATGCCACTTCGGCGAGCTGTGCCCCTCCTTGTCACGCTTCTTATACCCCGCGGTAAGGAAACGCTCGTTCAGCTGCTCGACGGTCATCCCTGAGCCGTCGTCACTCACCACAATCTCGGTCAGCTCGGCGGGCTCAGCCTGCGCCACGGCTGGGGGTTGTTCAGCCACGTCATCGGCATCGTCCGCGCTGTCCGACTCCGCTTCGGGCGTCGGGTCGCCCGCGCCGGCCCGATCTCGCCACGTGATGTCGATCGCGCCAGCATCTGCGTCGTATGCGTTCGCGACTAGCTCAGACAGCACTGCTGCGGCGTTGCTATAGAGGTTGATCCCCAGAGATTCCAGCACCGACAAGTCCACAGTCATTGTGTACTTGTGGCCTGGGTCCGAGGACTCCCCCTGTATTACCTCATTGGTCTCAGTCACGCGCTTAGCGTAGTGGATGCCTCATGCTCCAAGACGTGGCGCATCGCTTGACGGCCCACCGCCTCCGCGATGGGGGGTGGCACAGCATTCCCAATAAGGCGACCGAGAGCTGAGACGTTGACCTTCGCACCCGGTCTGATCAAGCGGTAGCCGTTCGGGAATCCCTGAAGAAGCGCCGCTTCCCGCAGAGTGATGGGACGGTCCTGCTGCGGGTGCCCAAACCGACCAGCTCCGAAATTGTGAGCGAGGGTCGTGATGGTGGGTGAAGGCTTATCCCATTCCATCCGCGCATACACGTTCTTGAACGATGCGCCAGAGGCTCGTCGGTGGCAGGCGGCCAGGAGTTCTTCCGGCCAGTCCGCCCATGTACCGCCGGGCCGCGATGCGCGGATCCGGCGGAGGTTCAAGTCGGAAAGTGAACGCGCTACGTGCAATGGATCATCGGCATGTGTCTCACCGGATTCGACTGCTGGTAGCCCCCCGATGGCGTCTCGCACGGTCCGGTAGTTCCCGGGCTCGAAGTCACCACTTGGAACAGCGATGGGGCCGAGCCGAGACCCGATTAGCACCATGCGTCGTCGGTGCTGAGGCAGGCCGTAGCTCGGCGCATAGACCGACCGGTAGTCCACGCTGTACCCCATCGAACGGAGAGCCTCCACGAACTCCTCGAAGACGGCGGACGTCCCTACCCTGGGCACGTTCTCCATCGTGACCAGCTCGGGATCAACTTCCCTCACCAAGCGCGCGAACTCTCTCAGGAGCGGCCACTGCTCCTCGTGAGAGGTATCGACACCGCGCCGGTACGGCGAAAAAGGTTGGCAGGGGGCGCATCCAGCGAGAAGCTTCGTCGCGCCCTCGGGCCACAAGCCCTCGAGGTGGGCCGCGGTGACCTCTCGGACATCGAGCTCGATGAACGGAGCGTCGATGTTGGCCTCGTAGGGATACTTACAAGCCGGTTCAATATCGATCCCGGCGACGACACGCACACCGGCGTCTTGTAGACCGATCGAGAGACCGCCTGCGCCACAGAAGAGGTCGACCGCGGCTATCTCCGGACTGTTTCCCACGTCGATCATGCTAATCGGTAGCGCGCTGGTCAGAGCGAGCGACCCGCATCCCAGCTCACGCCGCGCCGCGTCCGCTCGCTCGTTTCGTCCAGCTACGACAGCATGGAGGCATGTCAGACACGGATGGCGACTGGGAACGCGACCTAGGAGCAGTGCTGGAGCGCGTATCGCGGCTCTCCGCGGGCTACAACCGTGCGTACGAAACGCCGATCCTGAGCGGCAGTGTACGGGCTCAGGATGACGTCGCGACCCACGGTCTGACCATCGGAATTCACGCTGAGTACTGCCTCGTCCAGGCCGTCGACATGTGCGAGGGGATCCGCACCTTGCTTGCGGACGAGGATGGCCTGCGCATCCCGCTGGCGGCCTCCTATCCGCTTGCTCGTGCCGCGATTGAGTCCGCGAGCCTGGCCGTGTGGATGATGAAGCCGGCGGATCGAAGAGACAGAGTGGTCCGGCGCCTGCAGGCAGCTTCCTCAGAACTCAAGTACGAGCGAGCCTTCATCAAGTCGGCGACCGGCCAAGGCGCGACGAGCCACCAGGCTGCGGCAAGGCGTGCCAACGCTCGAGGAACCAAGGTTGTCCGTGCGACCATGCGAGAGATCGCCAAGGCGCACCGCATCGAGGCAGAAGAGTACGAGCAGGCCATGCCGGGGTGGGAATCGATCGTCTCGGACGCGTCAGACATTCTCTACGGGAAGCAGCGAGGCTCGCTTGTGGGCGCATGGCGTTTCACCAGCGGGCTCACCCATCCCTCTGCGCTGAGAGGGTTGATCGCGCACGTGTTCGACCCAGAGGACGAAGGAGGGAACCGAGGCGAGGTCTCGGGCAGCATCGAGTGGATCACTTCGACCGCCTTCGTCGCGGAAGCGCTTACTAGAAAAGCGATAGTGCGGCTCGTGGAGGCAAAGCTACAGCTCGAAGCTTCGACCGCGCCGTCCGACGCTGGCTAGCGCACCCTCGGCCTCCCTCCGCGACTTTGCCTCATCCGATCGCGGACCGCAAAGACGTGGGACGCGCGAAACCACGTGACTCGCCCGAGCGCGCCGTTGGTGACCGCAGTCGGCTGCAGCCCTGCGTCTTTCCGCCACCTCCGGAGAGTCGATTCGGATCCCGCGATCTTGACCGCCTCGGCCCTCGTTATCAGCCGGTCATGCCATTCAGCGACCGCGGAGACCTTTTGCTCTGCATCCGACTCGTCGGAGAACTCAGAGTCCGAGCCGGGCCGCTCGAGCTTGTAGCGTACGACCGCGTCACGAATCGACCAGAACGAACGCGCCCCATCGCCGCCCACCGGATGTCGCACGAGGACGGCCTCCGCCAGCTGCCTCACGTTGTCGGCGTCGCTCGCGATGCGGTCGAGATCGCCGAGGATCACGTTCGCGCAACGACGAGCGTAATCGTACGCAGCGAGGGAGCCGGCACCGGCGGGCATGCCACCGATGACGCCGGACCGTGGGTCGACGAACACGGCCCACGACCGCAGCGACCGCATCACGTCCTCCGACGCGTCGATGAGGTCCGCCGGCGTCGGCGCGGGCGCCTCGGTCCCCTTCCCCGACGACGAGCGCATCGCGTCGTAGACCATCGCCTTGCGCGGGTCCGCGAGCGACCGCAGACGGCCGACGAGATCCGCGGCGTTGTCGATGTGCCCGCGCATCCGGCGATAGCAGCGATCACAGATCATCACGCCGTCGCGTGCGGGTGCGGGGGCGCACCCCTTGCAGGCCTCGGGCGCGTTCGGCAGCTCCGCGACCGCGGGCACGAGGCCCTCCTCCAAACCCCACCAGGCGCACGACGCGTAGTGCAGGTCGGGCACGGTGCATCCGAGCTCGCATCCTCTTTCGGACATGGGATCTCCTCTCAGAACGGGGTGTCGTCGCTCGGGACGGTCCACGAGCCTTCTTCGGACACGGGCGCGGCATAGGGCTCCTGCGAGCGTTGGGATGCCGCCGACTGCGCCGCGGTCCCTCCTGCCGCTGCGCGAGTGACCTGCGCGGTCGCATAGCGGAGGCTCGGGCCGATCTCGTCGATCTCGAGCTCGATCGCGGTGCGGGTCTGGCCCTCGCGGTCCTGGTAGTTCCGCTGCCGCAGGCGACCGGTCGCGACGACGCGCATGCCCTTCGAGAGAGTCCCGGCGATGTGCTCAGCGAAGTCGCGCCAGGCCGACGCGCGCAGGAACAGCGCTTCGCCGTCCTTCCACTCGTTCGCCTGACGGTCGAAGGTGCGCGGGGTGCTCGCGATCGTGAAGTTCACGACCGGGAGGCCGCCCTGCGTGTAGCGCAGCTCGGGGTCAGCGGTCAGGTTGCCGACGACGGCCAGGACGGTCTCGCCGGGCATCAGATAGCCACCTCGTCGCCCTGCTCCGGCTCGGCGGCCGCGGCCTCCCGAGCGGCGCGTGCACTCTCCACACGGCGCTGCCGCTCAGCCTCTTCCTCGGCCATCTCGGCGGCGATGTACTCGACGTCGACGTACCCGGCGAGGATGAGACCCTCGGCCATCCGCACACGGGTGTCCTTCTCGGAACGCGGCGAGGTCTCGCGGAGTCGCTCGACGACGCGCTCACGAACGGCCAGCCACTCGGCGGCCGCGATCTCGGTGTTCTTGCTCATGCTGTCTTCCTCTCGGATCGGGTTCGGTTGGCGGGCAGCCGAAGCTGCTTCTGCCGGATGTCGCGGATCGATGTGACGCCGACGCCCAGTTCGTCCGCGATCTGCTTGTCGGTCATGCCGGCGAGTACGCGGGCTCGGATGCGGTCGTTGCGCTCGAGATGGGATCGCCGGGTGGAGAGCTCCGCCCGGAGCACCTCGCCGGGTGTGATGCCGCGGCGCTGCGCGGTCTCCTCGATGCGCCACACGTCACGGGGGTCGAGGTCGACGGTCACGCGCACGGGATCACCACGGTTCCTCGTCGGGCGTCCCGGCCCGCTCGAAGTGAACGGTGAGCTTCTCCTCGTAGACCCGTCTGGTGAGCCACTCGTCGCGCTTGAGGCGAGCATCCCGGCAGGGGCCACACTTCGTCTTCCCGGCACCGTGCGGCATGTGGTCGTCGCAGAACATCGGCGGGGCATCCAGGATCAGCGGACGCTCCGGCAGCACGGGCTCCTCCTCGCGGTCCTGCGTCACCGCGTCCCACGCATCGGCCCGCGCGGCGTCCTCCGCCCGCACCTGCGCCCTCGCGCGCTCCCGCGCTCGCTCGCGCCCGCCCGCGCTCCCCCGCCCCACAGCCACGGACGTCCATGGACGATCCCGCGCCGGCGGTTCCGGGGTCGAGATCCGCACGCCTCGCATGTCCACCCGCAGCGGGTGCAGCAGCAACAGCCACTCGGCGCCGCCCGCGACATACGTCGTCAGGAACCCGGCGTCCATCAGCTCGACGAGGTGCTCGAGGACCGTGTCCTGCGCCGCGTACCAATCGAGGCCCGGGAACGCGTCCGCCGGGTACATCTCCCGCGCGATCCGCCCCGTGTCCATCGGACCCCGACCCAGCGGGTCGAGATTCAGCCACAGCCACAGCGCGAGCGGCTTCGCCTCGTGCGGCACCTCGTCGAGGTGCGCCAGGTCGGCCGCGCTGATCATTCGTTGCTTCGTTGACACCCTGGTCGTTCCCTCTCGCGAAGCCCTCGATGCACTTGTCGAGGGCGAACTGCACGTCGTGCTCGTGGACCGTGAAGCACTCGGTCCATCCCTTCCCGCCGCGGCCGAGCACCGCCTCGGCGTCGTCCCACCCGGTGAAAGCCCGGGGGAACCAGCGCGCCAGCACACGCAGCGCCTCGCGCTCCCACGAGGCATCCGTGCCCCGGGCGCAGACGATCACGTGCGCGCCGGCGCGCATGAGCTTCTCGACGCGGCTCCACTTCCACGCGCGCCCCACCTTCAGGACACGGGACGCGGGCCAGTAGACGACGTACGTCATCGCGAAGCGCGGCATGGTACTCATCGGCCGGCCTCCGCATTGCGAGCGGCTTCGTACGCTTCGAGCGCGGCGCGCATGCCGTCGAGGTAGGGCCCCAGGACTTCGGGCTGGGTCTGCAACCATTCCCACTCGCCGTCCGAGAACTCATCGTCGGCGTAGGCGCGTGCAGCTACCTTGATCAGCTCGTCGGTGATCGGTCCGCGCCCACGGTTGGGCGAAGGAAAGGCGCACACGTGCACATCGAGAAGAGGAAGCGTGCCACAGCGCGGACATTGCCCATCACCAGGCCGAACGACCAGCGCTTCCCCCTCGTCGTCGGTGGGCGGCTCGGGGATCAGTACCTCCGCCACACCGCGGACGTCGAGCAGCCCCATGTCGTACTGCCGCAGAGCGCGGTTCACGCGCTCGAGCCACTGATCGGTCATCGTCTTCTCCCTGCTGGTGCGAATGTGAGCCCGCCGCGGCGGGCCTTGTGTGCGTCGGTGGTCTTGCTGCAGAGCCCGAACGTGTCGAGCCGGATCGTGCGCTGACCGCAGAGAGCGCACACGGGGTAGATCGCGGCGTGCATCTGGTCGATGCGCGCGAACTCCGCTTCCCGCTCGCGGCGCACGTGCTCCTGACGGCGGATGTCGAGCACCCACCCCTTCTCGGTCGACGACCATCCGCCGTCGGGCAGGGCCGCGACGTCCGGGGTGCAGCAGCCGAACTTGCATGCGGCGCTCATGACGCGAGCCCCATCTCGGCCTCACGCTCGCGGACCCACTGCCGCTCGTAGTCGGCGTACGTCACGCGCGGGTGCTTCTCCCAGTGCTCGAGCAGCTCGGGCGACGCGTACGCGCGGGCGCGGCGCTCGTTGCCCATGAACAGCGAGCCCGGGTCGATCCCCGCCGCGCGGCCGCGCGCGTTCAGCAGCGCGCCGTTCGTCGCCTCCTCGGCGAGCATGTACGCCGCGAGGCGCACCTCCTCGTACTCCTCCCGCACCTCCCGCCAATCAGCGAAGGCCGACCCGATGATGCTCATGCCGCGGCGCTCCTCGCGGCCGCCGGGGCGAGGATCTCGTCGACGATGGCGCCTCCCATGAGGGGCGGGACCGCGTTGCCGATCTGCAGGAACTGCTTGCCGCTGCCGCCGCCGAAGTGGAAGCCCTTCGGGTAGGTCTGCAGCGTCGCGGCTTCGTGCGCCTCGAGACGGAGCGAGCCGGGGCGGTTCTGGCGTGAGACTCCCCCGCGCACGAACTCCGACCGGCCGGGGCCGCCGAGGCGCGGGTCCGCGACGACCGTGGTCGCGGGGCGACGGAAGACCCAGTCGGGGCGTGAGGTGTAGCGCGCGAGCTTGGCGATCGGCTCCGCGCCGCCGGTCTCGGTTCCGCCGCCGGTGATCGTCGGGCTCGGGCGCTGCGAGAGCCCCCACCCGAGTGCGGCCGCCATGCTGACCCAGGGCAGGACGCCCGGGTCGAGGCGGTCGGGCTGCCGCTCGTAGAACCGCGAGTGCGTCGGGGTCGGCATGGCCGCCTCGACGCCGTCGGCGCGGGCAATCAGCACGGCACGGCGACGCGCCTGCGGGACTCCGTACTGCTCGGCGCGCATGATGCCGGTCCACACGGAGTAGCCGAGCGTTTCGAGCACCGCGGCGCACGCCTGCCAGACGGGAAGCACCGGCACGACCTGCTCCCATGCGACGTAGGTCGGCCGGTCGCGATAGACCTGCGCGAGCGGCGTCAGCACGAGCGCAGTCCGCTCGTCGGTCTGCGCTCCCAGCGCTCGCAGCTTCTCGGGCGTCCGGTAGGCGTGCTCGTCGATGGCCCGGAGCACGTCGCCGAGCGCGGCTCGTCCGGCTCCCTTGCCTGCGACGCTGAATGACTGGCACGGCGGGGAGGCGATCGACAGCGCCGCCTTGAACCACGGCGAGTCGGTCGGCGCGCTCAGCAGCACGTCCCAGACGTCGCGGAATGGCGTTTCCATTCCGGCCGCGGCGCGGGAGGCGACGGCTTCGTCCATGATCTCGACGCCGCCTTCGCGGATGCCGCGCTGCTGCAGGGCGACGCCCCAACCCGTACCGGCGAAGAGGTCGAGCGCTGCGAGCTCGAGGGCTCCGGGTCCGATGGTCATGCGGTCACTTCCTGGGATGTCGGGGCGGGGGTCCATCCGCCGTCGTCGTCGAGGCGCACGCGCCCCCAGACGGAGTGTTTGATCGGGCACTGGCGCGGGTTCGCCCACGAGGGGACGATGAACCCGGCGAGCTCGGCCTTCGCGGGGTCGGCGTGCACGGCGTTGTGGCAGGTGCGGCACACGTGCACGAGGTTCGCGGGCAGGTGGTCGCCGTGGCGGCGCAGCTGCCGGTGGTGCATGTCGGTCGCGCGCTCGCGGCCGCAGCGCTCGCACATGCCGCCGGAACGGCCCTTCACGATGGGGCGGGAGTCGGCCATCGGGTCGACGGTGGCGCCGGTCACTTCTCGCCCCGCATTGACTTCGCGATCGACTGCAGCAGGGTCACGTCGCGCTCGACGGCGTCGGCGAAGTCCTTCGCGTACTCGAACAGCAGCCACGCGTCGTCGTACGCGTCGACCGCGCGCATGAGGCGCTCGTCGACGCCGTACGCCAGCTCGCGCAGCTCGGTCATCGTCGCGCCGCGGCCGTACTCGTCGCGTAGCTTCTTGACGGCCAAGCCGAGAGCGATCTTCCGCTCCCGCTCGGCGTCCTTAAGCTTCTCCCGGTAGTCGGCGAGCGCACCGGGCGCGGCGATGTTCTTCGCCCGAGCGATCGACAGCGCGCCGACGACCTGCGCCGGGGTCGGCGACCACTGCGCGAGGAGATCCTCGTCGAGCATCGCGACGTTCAGGGGGACGATGTCGAACCCGGCCGGGATGGTGACGAGCACTCCCGAGGCGGGGTCGACGTGGTTCGGTTCGTCGCTCATCGCCGGCCGCCCTTGCGCTTCGAGGCACGGCGGGTCGCGCGGTTGCCAGGCAGGTGATCCTGCGGGCGGCGGATGCCGGCCTGCACCGTGGCTGCGCGCTCGGGTCCGGCCGGTCCCTGCGCGTCGGCGCTCGGCCCCGGTGCGGGTGCCCAGTCGTCGGCGGCCGGCGCCTCGGCGAGCGCCTTGCGCTTGGCCTTCAGCTGACGGTGCAGCGCGGTGCCCTCGGCGTCGGCGCGGAAGGCGCGGACGGCGCGCGCCTCGCGGTCGATCGTGTCGATGTCGAGGATCGTCTGCGCGGCCTCGATCTCGGCGGCCCAGTCGCGGCCGGTCGGTTCGCTGGGCGCGCCTGGGTCATCGGAGTATGTGCTCGTGTCGATCCGGTCGGTGCCTGCCTCGAGCAGCGGAGCGAGGATGTCGGCGAAGACGACGCGGTACGCGTGGCGCTCGACCTCGGAGCCGAAGATCGTCATCGGCTTCTCGGCGCGGGTCGCGTTCCAGTCGGGGGTGTTCTGCTCCTGCTTCTCGTACTCGGCCCAGCTGACGACGATCTCGCGGGGCTGCTGGCCGGTGCGGGTGATGATGACGCGGGCGAGCAGGGGCGGCTCGGGCTTGACGTGATACCGGAGCCACTCGGCCTCCGGGTCGGCGAGAAAGTGCGGGCCGTCGATCGCGGCGAGCTGGCCGGAGGCGAGCACGGCGGCGCGGGCGGCCTCGACGGGGATGGTGCGGGGTTCGGGCATGGCTCACGCCTCCTGGAAATTGAGCGTCGTGCGACGCGAGGTCTTCGGGTATCGGTGTTTGGCGTCGGCTTCGGCGTAGGCCAGCTCGACGCGGATGCGCTCGGCACGCTCGTGCGCGTCGGGGTCGGCGGCCGCCCATGCGGTCTCGTCGATCGCGACGGTCTCGCTGACGGAGAGCTGGAACCCGCCGCTCTTGCCCATACCGACGGCACCGAACCGGGCGGCGTGCGGGAGCTTCGCGATCGCCTTCTTGAGCGCGGCGTTCGCAGCCTTCTCCGCCTCGGCAGCCTTGGTCAGCGCGAGCTTGAGCGGAACCCACGCCTCGAGGGCGGCGGCGACGTCGTCGGGGAGGTCGTCGACGTCGGGGCATCCCGCGTCGCGCCAGGCGATGAAGTCGTCGGCGCGCTCAGTGAGCCAGGCGATCATCTCTTCGTCGCGCTCAACGACGATCCAGGTCGCGCCGTCCACGGGCGGCTGGTCGTCCTCGTCGCGGACCTCGAAGCCGTAGAGGCCGAAGTCGGCGCCCATGACGCGGATCTGGAACTGCAGCTGTGCGTAGTGCTCGATCGGGATGCCGTCGTGCTCCCAGCCGTGCTCGTGCGACTTCACCTCGATGACGGCGAGGCGGCCGTCGCCGTCCCAGCCGAAGCCGTCGGGGGTCGCGCGGTGGAGATCGTTGTCGGCGGCCGCCCAGAGCGCGTCGTTCGCGACGACGCTCTGCAGGCGCTCGGCGGCCTCATCGAGCAGCGCGGCCTCGCGGGCGGACCCGGCGCGGGTCGCGGCGTTGCCGCGGAAGCGGGCGCCGTTCATCTTCTCCTCGACGATCGTGCGGCGGGCCTTCAGGCCGGCGCGGGCGATGCGCCACGCGTTGGACGCGGTGACGCCCTCGCCGCGCTCGGCGAGCCAGAGCTCGCGGTCAGCGCCTGCGGGGACGACGATTCGGGCGGTGGGCTGCTTCATCGGTTCTCTCGCTTCGGGAGGGTGTCGACGGTGGTCGTCCACCAGATGTCGACGTTGCTGGTGTTCATGGACTGCAGCCGGGCAGCGCCCGTGCGGCTCAGCGCGCGGATCTTCCAGCGCACGTCGTCGACGGTGACGATGTCGCCCACCTGCAGAGGGTCGTCGACCTTGAGGCGCGTCGGGATGGTCACCAGCGCGGCGTCGGCGAGGGTCACGCGATCACCGCCGCTCCGAGGATCAGGAGCAGGGCGACCGCCGCAGCGAAACCACCCGTCGCGAGAATGGCCGCACGCGCCAGCAGGTCGCGGTCACGGCTCACGCGGAGCTCGACGCCTTGGCCGACGCGGGCCGGAACGGGGGTCGGAAGCTCGACGGCTTCCGCGAGATCGATGGTCATGCCTGTTTCCTTCGGGTGGTCGAGTGCCGCACCGGGGCGCGACGAAACATCGGGGACGGCGCCCCGGGTGATCGGTGGTGAGTCAGCGCGTGGCGGTCGGTGTCACTGCTGACTCATCCGGCGGAGCCTCTCGCGCGCCTCGCCGACGCAGATGGCGATCCACGTGCCCCACAGCACCAGGCCAGCCGGGATCGCGAACCACAGCGGAAGCTCGTCGGGGTTGATGCCGTTCATGCTGCGCACGCCGGAGTGATGCGGTTCGAGAGGAACTCGTCGAGATCCGCTGCGTAGAAGACGTTCAGCCGCCCCTGCTTGAAGTAGCGAGGGAAGTCGACACCCGGTCGCTTGCCCTCGGAGATGAGGTTGTAGAGGGTCTGCTTCGCAATCCCGCAATACGCTGCGGCTCGCGCGGTCGTCAGGACCGGCCCGCTACGCTCCGTCGCTTGCGACGCGGCGCTCACGACGCGACCGCCTCGTGAGCGGGAACGAACGCCGGCGGCGTCAACCGGGAAGGCTCGATGCGAAGCGCCTCGGCGATGAGGAACAGCTCGCTGAAGTTGAAGTCGACCTGAGCCTTGAGCTTGCGGTCGAGGGTGGAGTACGGGATGCCAGTGCGGTCGGAGAGCCACCGCTTCGAGCGGTCGGCCTGACCGATCTCGAATGCCACCGCTGCGGCGACGGTGCGTCGGGTGTCTGTAGCCATACGAGGACAGTACATCGTCAAATGGGTACATGCAACGCAAGAGTGTCCCGATTTGACTACACATCGTAGTCGCAGCGGTGCTAGAGTCGCCCATATGAAGTCACGTGCCGACCGCTTCAACGCGGCTCTTGGTAAGCAGATCCGTGCCGAGATCGCAGCGGCGGGAATGAGTATCTCGTCGGTCGCCCGTGAATTGGATATCGCTCGCAGCGCACTCGACAACTACGTGACCGGCAAGCGATCGATCCCCGTCCCCGTCGCCTACCAGATCGGCGAGATCGTCGGCCTGGATGCGCAGGTGATCGTGCAGCGCGCGCAAGAGCGCTTCGACCTCGAGGAGCGCGAGGCGCCGGCGAACGTAATCGCCGGCCGCTTCGGCTCGGTGTCGGAAGCCGCGGATAGCCTCGGCGCGGTCGCCAAGCGCAAGGGGCGCGACCGCGGCGGCGACGAGGGAGACGAGTGATCGACGACCATATACGCGAGACGATCGACGCGCTCGGTGTCGATGTCATCTACGCCGAGCTACCCGAGGACCGCGACGGCGAGTACATCCACCACCTGAGCTTGATCCGACTGCGTCCCGGAATGCGTCGTCGCCTGCACCGGTCCGTCGCGGCCCACGAGTGCGCGCACGCGGTGTTCGCCGACGTCCCGAGTCGCTTCGGCCCGCGCAACGCCAAACAGGAGCGACGCGCGGACGAATGGGCGGCACTCCGGCTGATCGATATCGACGAGTACAAGCTCGCGGAGATCATCCACGCCGGCCACGTCGACGCGATCGCGCTCGAGCTGGATGTGACCACCGACATCGTCGAGGCGTTCCAGCGCATCCTCACCCGCTTTGGCGACACCGTCTACCTCGGCGCGAAATTGGGCGCCGGAATGTGGCACCACCGTGAGACAGCCGACCACCACTAGAAGCGAGGCGCGCCGATGGCACGGCCACCACTAGAGCTCGAGACGTGGGGGAAGATCCGCCGGACCGTCGTCGACGGCAAACCGACCGCGGTCGCCTACCTCCGCGGATCTGACGGGAAGACGCGCAAGATGCAGCGCCAGGGCAAGACGCCGGCCGACGCCGAGCGGACGCTCATACGCGCGATGAAGGCGCACCTCGCCCCCGCCGACGAGGATCTCGGCCCCACGACGACCGTCAAGCAGGCCGCGGAGAAATGGCTCGCCGAGCCGGAGCGATCGGAGCTCGCGATCGCGACCATCCGGCGATACACCGACATCCTGTCGACGATCGTTCGGGTCGGGTTCGGGAATGTGCGTCTCGGGGAAGCCACGGTCCCGCGTGTCGACCGCTTCCTGAAGAGCGTTACCGAGTCGAACGGGGCGTCTACGGCCAAGACGACTCGCACGCTGCTGCAACACGTCTTCGCGCTAGCTGTGCGGCACGGTGCCATCCCGAGCAACCCGGTTCGCGACGTCGGTCGGATAGTCCAGCCACGCAAGCCGGTCGTCGCTCCCGACGAGCACTCGATCAGGGAGATGCGCGCGCTCATGAGGGCGTGGGATGCCACCCCGGACAAGCGCGGCAACCGGAGGACCGCAGATCTCGGTGACCTCTTCGACCTCTACACCGGCACCGGTGCGCGCACGACCGAGGTGCTCGGCCTGCGATGGCAGGACGTCGATCTCGATGC
Organism: Microbacterium arborescens; assembly: GCF_049707515.1. GTDB lineage: Bacteria > Actinomycetota > Actinomycetes > Actinomycetales > Microbacteriaceae > Microbacterium > Microbacterium arborescens_B. The sequence continues at coordinate 191,341 of NZ_JBNAFI010000004.1, forward strand.
GCTCCCGCACGCGACGATCGCAATCAATGGCATCGTCGTGCTCGGGACCGATGGGAAGGTGTTCTGGCAGGAGCACCCGAAGACGGACGCTTCGCGTCGGGTGCTGAAGCTCCCGGGATATGCGGCCGACGTACTCACTCGGCGACGCATCGACTCATACTGCGACTGGGTCTTCCCCTCAGCTGTCGGCACTCTGCGCTGGCCCCACAACCTGCGGCGCAGCTGGCGAGATGCCCTCGCCGGCACGCCGTACGCCGATGTGACGCCCCGGTCGCTTCGGAAGGCGGTCGCCACCCGTCTCCGGGACGAACTCGGCATCGTCGTCGCGCGAGATCAACTCGGCCACACGAGCGACAACACGACACGGAAGCACTACGCACAACCTCTCGCGATCGGTCCCGACGCGACTTCAGCGCTCGAGGCGTTCGGCCAAAACAGCGAGTAAATAGCGAACGGCCGCCGCGAACCGAAGTTCGTGGCGGCCGTTTTTGCCTCTGACCAGCATTTAAGCGGTGCCCCCGCTGGGGGTCGAACCCAGACTGAAGCGATTTTAAGTCGCCTGCCTCTGCCATTGGGCTACGGGGGCCCGCTTCCACGTTACCCGTCCGCCGCCGACGGGGTCCGCCTCCGGGTTCGGAGACGACGAGGCCCCCGACACCGGAAGGTGCGGGGGCCTCGAGGATGCAGGAACGTCAGTTCGCGGCGACCCTGTTGTCCTTCTCGGCGGGAGCGACGGTCTCGGGGCCCTCGTCCTTCGCGACGCTCTTCGGGTCGATCGGGGGCTGCGGGTTGGCCTGCTCGGGCTGCGCCGGGCGCGGACGCGCGGCGAACTCCTCGAAGGCGGCGCGCGGGGTGAGCGACGCCTGCAGCGCGACGTTGTCACGGCCGAGCCAGAGGTTCATCCACCAGTCGCCCACGACGCGCCACTTGCGCTCCCACGAGGGCATCGCGAGGCCGTGGTAGCCGCGGTGCGCGACCCAGGCGAAGAAGCCCTTGATCGCGATCTTCCCGGACTGGAACACGCCGTTGCCGAGGCCGAGACCGGCCACCGCGCCGAGGTTCTTGTGGAAGTACTCGCGCGGGGTCTCGCCGCGAAGCACCGCGACGAGGTTCTTCGCGAGGAGCTTGGCCTGGCGGACCGCGTGCTGAGCGTTCGGAACGCAGTACCCGCCGACGCCGCCGCCGGTCAGGTCGGGGACGGCCGAGATGTCACCCGCGGCCCAGGCACCCTCGACGATCTCCTCCGGCGTGCCCACGCGGAGGTCGGCGCGGGTGCGAATGCGGCCGCGCTCCTCGACGGGCAGGTCGCTGCCCCGGACGACGGTCGGGTTCGCCATGACACCGGCGGTCCAGATGATGACGTCGGTGGGGATGACCTCACCGGTCGACAGCGCGACGTTGCCGCCCTCGGCGCCCTGCACCTGCGTGTCGAGGTGCACGTTCGCACCCTTCTTCGCGAGGTCCTTGAGCACCCACTGGCTGGTCTCGAGCGACACCTCGGGCATGATGCGCCCCATCGCCTCGATGAGGTGGAAGTGCGTGTCCTCGAAGCGCAGCTGCGGGTAGCTCTTCAGGAGCGACGATGCCATCGCGCGCAGCTCGGCGAACACCTCGATGCCCGCGAATCCGCCGCCGACGACGACGACGGTGAGCAGGCGGTCGCGCTCGGGACCGGCGGGCAGGTTCGCGGCGCGGTCGAAGTTAATGAGGATGCGGTCGCGGATCGCCATCGCCTCTTCGACCGTCTTCAGGCCGATCGCGTTGTCGGCGATGCCCGGGATCGGGAACGTGCGCGAGACGGCACCGGCGGTCACCACGATCTGGTCGTAGCGGTGCTCCCACGGCTCGCCCTGGGCGGGCGTAATGGTGGCGACCTTGTTCGCGTGGTCGATCTTGGTGACCTTCGCGTTGACGACGTTGGTGCGCTTGAGGTGGCGGCGCAGACCCACGACGACGTGACGACCCTCGATCTCGCCGGCCGCGACCTCGGGGAGGAACGGCTGGTAGGTCATGTACGGCAGCGGGTCGACGATGGTGACCTCGGCCTCACCCTTGCGAAGGTGCTTCTCGAGCTTCCAAGCGGTGTAGAAGCCGGCGTAGCCGCCGCCGACGACGAGAATCTGGGGCACAGATGTGGACACGTTCGGAAGAACTCCTTGATCGGGGGCTCGGCTAGCGCGACGCGCGGGCCGATCGGATGCGCCGGACAGCAGCAGTGACGCCGAGCGCCACCAGTATAGCGGCCATGCTCACGCCCAGGAGCGGGACGGTCCCGTACAGGAGCGTGTCCACGCTCGGCAGCAGCGGCGAGGCGGGCGCAGAGGGCGGATCGGCCGCGGGAAGCGAGGGAAGCGCGACGGGGGTGGTCGTGGGCTGCGGGGCGGGCGCCTGTTCCGCGCGTCGGTAGATACGCACCCACTCCGCCAGATCGCCCATCGGATTCTCCGAGACCGCCGGAACGTCCGAGCTGACGGCAGCAGCGGCATCCAGCAGTCCGTAGCCGTAAAGGGGATCGGGCTTGGCCGACACACCCGGCACCCCCCGGGCGGTCTTGATGATGCGGTTGATGACGTTGTTGGCATCCAGACCCGGGTGTGCGGATCGCACCAGGGCCGCGACGCCGGCGACGATGGGCGCCGCACCGCTCGTGCCGTCCCAGACGACGATGCGGCCGTCGGCCGAGACGCCGAGAAGACCCTCGCTCGGGGCCGAGATGCCGATCGTGATGCCCTGCGTCGAGGCCTCCTGGCTCGCGACGCCGGTGCGGTCGACGCCGCCGACGGTGAGGACACCGGGGATCGTCGCCGGCGCCCCGACGCGGTCGGTGCCGGTCCCGCGGTTGCCCGCGGCGACGACCACCACGACATCGTGGTCGTACGCGTACTGGAATGCCGTGTCCCACGACGGGTCCCACTCGAGCAGGTTCGTCGTGAAGGACAGGTTGATCACGTCGGCGCCCTGGTCGACGGCCCACACCATGGCGTCCGCGACCTGGGTTGCGAAGGGGATGTCGGAACTGCCGCCGAACCCGATCGACAGCGACAGCAGCTTCGCCTCGGGAGCGACGCCGATCATCCCGGTGTCGGGTCCCGTTCCACGCGACGCCGCGAGGGACGCGACCCAACTGCCGTGGTCGCGGTCATCCCCGCCGACGGGGGTCCGCCCGTCGGCACTCCCCGAGCCGGAGAAGTCCGCGCCGGCGCTGACCACCCCGTCGAACTCGGCTGGACCGCGTCCGATGCCGGTGTCGATGACGGCGATGGTCGTTCCGGCGCCGCGCGTCGTCTGCCACGCGGTGCGGATGCCGTAGTCGTCGAGCCAGTACTCGGCCTGACGCGCGGGGTCGGCGGGCTCGGTGGGCGCGGCGGGCGGCGCGACCGCTCCGGCCGTCGCTGCGGTCACGACGAGCGCGCCGACGACGGCTGCGCGCAGGAACCGGACGGCGCGCCTCGTCACGCGGCCACCCGAGGGGTCGCGCAGGTGCAGCGCTCAGGTGACCAGTCCGCGCGCTCGAGCGACAGGTCGCCGATCGGGTTCACGCCCGGGCCGGCGGCGAGGGCGTGCGCGGCGACGGCGTGCAGGCACTTCACACGCGTGGGCATGCCTCCCGCCGAAATCCCCGCGATCTCGTCCACCTCGCCGTAGGCGGCGCGGTCGGCCAGGTACTGCTCGTGGGCGAGCCGGTAGCTCGCGGCGATCTCGGCATCCTCAGCGAGGAGATCCGAGAGCTCGCGCATGACGTGAGTCGCCTCGAGGGCCGACATCGCCGCGGTCGCACCGGGATGGGTCAGGTAGTAGAAGGTCGGAAACGGTGTGCCGTCGGGCAGACGGGGTTCCGTCGCGACGACCGTTGGGTTGCCGCACGCGCAGCGGGCGGCGATGCCCACGACACCGCGCATCGGACGCCCGAGCTGCTCACGCATGACCTCGAGGTCGGCGTCGGTCGCGGGTGTCAGCGCGGTATCGGTCACGCTGACAGGTTACCGCCCGCCGCTGGCGGACTCCTGGGTCACCACCTGCGCGCGCGGTCGTGCACGCACAACGTCAGGGAACGGAAGAGGCCGTGCGGGCCGACCCGCTCGTCACGACCGAGCGGACGAACTGCGACATCCAGTCCGTCCGCGTCCGCTCGACGTCGCTCGACACCGCTGCGGGGTCGTCGGGCAGGGAGGATGCCGGGAGGTCGTCGTCGATGAGGTAGACGACCTCGCCGGGACGGACGTAATACAGCCGCTCGCGCGCCTGAGTCATGATGAACGCCGGATCACGCCACTGGTCGCGCTCGGCGGAGAGGGCGTCGACCTCCTCCTGACCGACGCGCACCGACTCCTCGAGCGCGGCGATCTGAGCGCGCTGATCGAGGTAGGTGCTCACCGACGGAACCAGGACGCAGGCTGCCAGAACGACGAGCCCGAGCATGATGAGAGCGAAGGCCGACACGCGGATGCCACCCATCCATTCGCGGACGTCGACCCGACGGCGGGAACGGGGAGAGGGAGCCGTCGTCTTGACCACGGCTCCCCCTCTCAGTACGTTTCAGCGCAGATCAGCCCTGGAATCGCGGGAACGCGGCACGGCCGATGAACTCCGCGGCGTCACCCAGCTCCTCCTCGATGCGCAGAAGCTGATTGTACTTGGCCACGCGCTCCGAACGTGCGGGCGCGCCGCTCTTGATCTGACCGGCGTTGACGGCCACCGACAGGTCGGCGATCGTCGTGTCCTCGGTCTCGCCCGAGCGGTGCGAGAGCATCGTCGTGTAGCCGGCACGGTGCGCGACCGAGATCGCGTCGAGCGTCTCGGACAGGGTACCGATCTGGTTGACCTTCACCAGGAGCGAGTTGGCGGCCTTGCGGCGGATGCCGTCGGCCAGACGCGCCGGGTTGGTCACGAACAGGTCGTCGCCGACGAGCTGCACACGGTGGCCGAGCTTCTCGGTGAGCGCGGTCCAGTTGTCCCAGTCGTCCTCGGCGAGGGCGTCCTCGATCGTGACGATCGGGAAGTCGTTGACGAGCTGGACGTAGTATTCCGTCAGCTCCTCCGCCGACCAGTCCTTGTTGTCGAGGCGGTAGACGCCGTCGTTGAAGAACTCGGTGGCTGCGACGTCGAGGCCGAGAGCGATCTCGGAGCCGGGCTTGAAGCCGGCCTTCTCGATCGCCTTGACGAGGAACTCCAGGCCTTCGCGGTTGCTGGGCAGGTCGGGGGCGAATCCGCCCTCGTCGCCGAGGCCGGTCGCGTAACCGGCGGCCTTCAGCTCGCCCTTGAGGACGTGGTAGACCTCGGTGCCCCAGCGCAGCGACTCGCTGAAGCTCTCGGCGCCGATCGGCGCGAGGAAGAACTCCTGCATGTCGATGCCGTTGTCGGCGTGCTCGCCGCCGTTGATGACGTTGAACAGCGGGACGGGCAGGACATGCGCGTTCGGGCCGCCGAGGTAGCGGAACAGCGGCAGGTCGGCCGAGTCGGCGGCAGCCTTCGCGACAGCGAGCGAGACGCCGAGGATGGCGTTCGCGCCGGTGCGCGACTTGTTCTCGGTGCCGTCGGTCTCGATGAGGATCTCGTCGATGATGCGCTGCTCGCTCGCATCGACGCCCTCGATGGCGGGGCCGAGCTCGTCGATGACGGCGGCGACGGCCTTGAGCACGCCCTTGCCGCTGTAGCGGCTCTTGTCGCCGTCGCGGAGCTCGTACGCTTCGAACGCGCCGGTGGATGCGCCGGAGGGGACGGCCGCGCGCTGGACGATACCGTCGTCGAGGAGCACCTCCACTTCGACAGTCGGGTTGCCACGCGAATCCAGAATCTCGCGTGCGCCTACAGCCTCGATCAGTGCCACAGGGGTACTCCTTGCTTGTGGAGGGTGAGTCGTGGAGCGTCGTCGGTCCACTCTGAGTCTAGTGATGACGAGGGCCGCCGCCACCGGGCGTGCCGGGACTATGCGTCGGGATCGACCCGCACCGCCAGAGCCAGCCCGTCCCAGCCCTTGAGATCCAGTGTCTGGAGGGCCGTGGCGTCGAACCTCGGGTCGCGGGCGAGCATCTCGAGTCCCCGCTTCGTGCCGGCGACCTGCTCGTCCTCGGTGGCGGGATCGCAGACGCGGCCCGCGCGCACGACGTTATCGACGACGATGATCCCGCCCGGACGGGTCAGCCGCGCGGCGTGGTCGAGGTAAACGGTGTTCGACTCCTTGTCGGCGTCGATGAAGACGAGGTCGAACTCCTCGTCGACGCCCGGCAGCACGTCGGCGGCGCGACCGACCCGCACCTCGACGCGGTCGTCGACACCAGCCCGGGCGATGCTGCGACGAGCCACGCCGGCGTTGCGGGGCTCCGCCTCGATCGTGAGCAGGCGTCCGTCGCCGGGGAGCGCCCGGGCCATCGCGATGGTCGAGTACCCGCCGAGCGTGCCGATCTCGAGGACGCGGCGCACGCCGCCGATGCGGATGAGGAGCTGGAGCAGCTTCGCGCTCAGCGGTGAGACCTCGATCGCGGGAAGCCCGGCTGCCCGTTGATCCGCAAGCGCTGCGGCCAGGGCGGCGTCGGGCTCGACGAGGGTGTCGGTCAGGTACGCGTCGGTGCGCCTCCAGGCGTCGGGGGTGGGATCGGTCATCCCCTCAGCCAACCGCACGACGTCGGCGCGCGCCAGCATCCGCGTCGCCATCGCCTCGTCGAGCGCGGCGGCGACGGCGGGAAGGAGTGCGTCGGCGGTCCGCCGGTACCCCAGGGCGCTGGGATGGAAGCGGTCGAGACTGAACATCTCGTCGGGGTGCTCGACGAACACCGGGCCCACGGTGCGGCGGAGCGAGACGACCCGCGCCCCCGCCGCACGCGCCGCCGCATCCTGCGCGGCCGCGAGCGCACGTGAGGCGCGCGAGGCGAAACTCCGTAGCGGCTGCGGCACCGGCCGGAGGGCCCCGAGGTCGGGACAGGTCCCCACGACGACAGCGCATCCCCGCGCGCGCAGGAGCTCGACGGCGGCAGCGAGGCTGCGCGCGGCGTCAGCAGGAGGAATGCGGTGGGTGACGTCGTTGCCTCCCACCACGATGACCGCGACGTCGGCGACGGCGTCATCGCCCAATGAGGCGATCTGGTCGAGCAGGGTCGACGACTCCGCGCCGACCACGGCACCGGTCCGCAGCCGCACGGGGCGATGCGCTCGATGCGCGAGGCCGCGGGCGAGCCGCCCGCCGAGGGTGTCTTTGCGGCGGTCGGCGCCCAGACCCGCGGCGAGGGAGTCGCCGAGCATGACGAGACGGACCGGCTCTCCCGCGTACGACCGGCGCCAGAGCCGGTCGGCGTCGACGGCGAGCTCGCCGAGCGGCTTGCCGATGCGCTCGCGCGCGAGCGCCGCCTGGTGGGCGAGCACGGCGCGGGCGGCCACGGCGACGGCGCCGGCCGACAGCACCGCGCCGCCGAACGCCGTGGCCATGCGGACGGCGGGTGCGCTCATGCCTCCAGCACAACACCGCCGGGTGAACGGGCGCCGACGTCCAGCCGTCGGGCGTGCGAACAGCCCGCACGACCGACGCCCGGGGCTGTCGGGCGACGGGAGCTCCGACAGCGGACGTCGGGGCGTCAGCCGATCGGGCGCAGCTCGGCCGAACGGACGTCGTCGCCGGTCCGGAGGGTGACGAAGGCGCCGTAGCCGTCGGATGCCGCGCGCTCGAGCAGAGCCTTGAGGTTCTTCGGACGCTGTTCGACCCGCACCCGGGAGCCGGCAGCGACGAGGTGGGACTTGGCCGCCAGAAGCTCCACGAGGGACACATCGCGATCGTGCACGAGCACCACCCCGGGGCGCTCGTCGCCGGCCGCGTCCGACAGGAGATCGACGAGGCGCTCGAAGCCCAACGAGAAGCCCACGGCGGGCACGTCCGATCCCAGGAACCGGCCGATCATCCCGTCGTAGCGGCCCCCGCCGCCGAGCGAATACGAGACCGACGGGTGCGCCAGTTCGAAGATCGTGCCGGTGTAGTAGCCCATACCGCGAACCAGGAAGGGGTCGAAGACGAGCGGCACCTCGGCCGAGCCGCCGCGCGCGGCGCGCACGGCATCGCCGATGCCGACGAGGTGCGCGATGACCTCCTCGGCGATTCCGTCCGGCAGGCTCCGGCGGATGCCGTCGGCGTCGAAGCCGGCGGCTTCCGACTGCGGGCGGCGGAGGAACGCCTCGAAGGCATCGACGGCCGCGGCCGCGGCACCGCGCTCTCGCAGTTCGGCGACGACCCCGTCGACGCCGAGCTTGTCGAGTTTGTCGATCGTGATGAGGACGCCCGGCCGCTCGGACTCGGCGAACCCGAACGTCGCGAGCATCGCGTCCAGCACCCGGCGGTCGTTGATCCGGACCGAGGCCCCCGTCAGGCCGAGCGCATCCAGCGCGTCGAGGCTCGCGGCCATCAGCTCGGCCTCCGCGCGCGGAGTGGGGTCGCCGATGATGTCGATGTCGCACTGGACGAACTGACGGTACCGACCCTTCTGGGGCCGCTCGGCACGCCAGACCGGGGCGATCTGGATGGCACGGAAGACCGTGGGCAGCTCGGCCCGATGCGAGGCGTAGAAGCGCGCGAGGGGAACGGTGAGGTCGTAGCGGAGCCCGAGGTCGGTGAGGGCGGACGGGTCGTCGGCGACGGCGCGGATGCCGTCGGCGTCGAGACCGCGTGCCAGCACGTTGTACGCGAGCTTCTCGTTGTCGCCGCCGATACCGGCGTGCAGACGACCGTACTCCTCCATCACCGGGGTCTCGATCTCATCGAATCCGTGCGCCCGGTAGCGCTCACGGACGACGGCGAGGACGCGCTCGCGGCGCGCCTTGTCAGCAGGGAGGAAGTCGCGCATGCCGCGCGGCGGGTTCACGGTGGGCACCGCCCTATCCTTTCAGGTCGACGGCATCCGCCTCGGCGGCATCCCCCTGGTCGGCATCCCCCTCGGCGGCATCCGCGCTCCGCTGCTTGATTCCGGCTTCCACCGCCCGGATCCGGCTCTCGAGCGTTCGCAGCCGCTCCCGGAGGGCGCGCTCGGCGTCCCAGCCGTTCTCCCGCGCGAGGGCCACGAGTTCCAGCAGCGCGTCCCCGAGCGCCGCCTCGCCCGTGATCTCCGACCCGCGAGAACCCACGTGCGCCCCGAGAGGGTGGGGCGATGCCGGGCTCTCGGGGCCCGCCTGAGGTTTCGCGGGCCGGGCAGCGGGTCGGGCGGCGGGTCGGGCGGTGGGCGCGGGCAGCACGGCGTCGGCCTTGCCGAGCATCTTCTGCGCGAGCGCGAGCGACGGCATGTGCGGCGAGACGCCGTCGAGCACGCTCGTGCGCGACCGCTTCTCGGCGGCCTTCGCCGCATTCCACAGCACGAGCACCTGTTCCGGCGTCTCGGCCGTCTCGCCGCCGAAGACATGCGGGTGGCGCCGCACCATCTTCTCGGTCAGCCCGCGGGCGACGTCGTCGATGTCGAACGGATCGGATGCCGAGCGCGAGGCGATCTCGGCGTGGAAAAGCACCTGCCAGAGCAGATCGCCGAGCTCCTCCCGCAGGTCGGCGGGCGACCCCGCCTCGACGGCGTCGATCACCTCCGCAGACTCCTCGACGAGGTAGGGCACGAGATCGCGATGCGAGACCCGCGCGGTCCACACGCAGCGGTCACGCACGGTGCGCATCGTGTCGGCGGCGGCGCGCAGCGGATCGGACATGAGGCTCCTTCGTACGGGCCGTCTCAGGCTAGTCCGCCGACACGCGGGCGGTTCGCGAGCGCTGTATGACGGCCGTGTCAAATGGGACTCGCCGGTGCCAGTACTTTGGAGGCATGCGCGAGCTGACCCGAACAGAAGCCATCGATATCGTCGGACGATACGAGGCCGAGCAGGAGATTCCCGAGGCGATGCGCGCCGATGTCCGGATGCTCGGCTCGATGCTGGGGCAGGTGCTGCGCGAGAGCGGCTCGCCCGGGCTCTTCGACGACGTCGAGCGCCTGCGCGGTGCGACGATCCAGGCCTACACCGACGATTCCCCCGAGGCGTTCGAGCGGGCCGCGGCGATCGCCGAGTCGTTCAGCGTCTCGCGCGCGGACGAGGTCGCTCGCGCGTTCACGGTCTACTTCCATCTCGTGAACCTCGCCGAGGAGCACCAGCGCGTGCGGCTCCTGCGCGAGCGCGCGGGCATCTCCGACCAGGACAGCGCGAGCGATTCGATTCCCGCGGCATACGCGCAGCTCGCCTCCGAGGTCGGCGAGGACGAGGCCGCAACCCGCCTGCGCGAGCTGAGGTTCCATCCCGTCTTCACCGCGCACCCGACCGAGGCCCGGCGACGCGCGGTGTCGCAGAGCATCCGCCGCCTGGTCACGCTCCTCGAGACGCTCGAGAACGCCGCCGCCGGCGGTGCGGAGCACCGCCGTGCCCGCCGGCGCATGCTCGAGGAGATCGACACGCTCTGGCGCACATCGCCGCTGCGCGCGGAGAAGCCGACGCCGACGGACGAGGTCCGCGCCGTGATGGCCGTGTTCGACGACACCCTCTACACGACCATCCCGCTCGTGTATCGGCGTCTCGACGACGCGCTTCAGGGCGAGGCGGCCGGCAGCCGGCCCCCGGTCGTGTCGCCCTTCGTGCGGTTGGGCACCTGGGTGGGCGGCGACCGTGACGGCAATCCGTTCGTCACCGCATCCGTGACCAAGAAGGCCGCGGCGATCGCGGCCGAGCACGTGCTGCTGGGGCTCGAGCGCAGCACCGATCGGGTCGGGCGCGGGTTGACCATGTCGGGAGACACGACGCCCCCGAACGCCGCCCTGCGCGCGCTCTGGGACCGGCTCGCAGCCTCGGACGACGAGGGCGCCGCGGATGCCGTGAAGCGCGCCCCGGGCGAGCACCACAAGCGCGTCATGATGCTGCTGACCCGTCGCATCCGCGCGACCCGTGGCCGCAACGCCGACCTGGCCTACCGCGACCCCGAGGAGTTCCTCGCCGACCTCCGTGTCGTGCAGAGCTCGCTCGAGGAGGCCGGCGCCACGCGCCAGGCCTTCGGCGCGCTGCAGCAGCTCATCTGGGCCGTGGAGACGTTCGGCTTCCACCTCGCCGAGCTCGAGGTTCGCCAGCACTCGGCGGTGCACGCCAAGGTCCTCGCCGAGTGCGAGGCGGGCGGCGAGCTCAGCGAGCTCGCGACCGAGGTGCTCGAGGTCTTCCGCACGATCTCGCAGGTGCAGAAGCGGTTCGGTCCCCGCGCCGCGGGCCGCTACATCGTGTCGTTCACCCAGTCCGCCGACGACCTCGCAGGCGTCCACGCGCTGGCCCGCCACGCCGTCGGTCCCGAGGGGACTCCCCCGGTGCTCGACGTCATCCCGCTGTTCGAGACCTTCGCCGACCTCCAGGCGGCTCCCGGCATCCTCGCCGAGATCGTCGACCACCCGGCGTTCGCCGCGCGACTGGATGCCACGGGCCGGCGCCTCGAGGTCATGCTCGGCTACTCCGACTCGTCGAAGGACGTCGGACCGGTCGCCGCCAATCTCGCTCTCTACGAGGCGCAGGCGCGCATCGCGGCATGGGCGCAGGAGCAGCGCATCGAGCTGACGCTCTTCCACGGCCGCGGCGGCGCGCTCGGTCGTGGCGGCGGCCCGGCCAACTCCGCGATCCTCGCGCAGCCCCCGCACTCGGTCGACGGCCGGTTCAAGCTCACCGAACAGGGCGAGGTCATCTTCGCCCGCTACGGCGACCCCGACATCGCCCTTCGGCACATCGACCAGGTCGCCGCCGCGATCCTCCTGGCATCCGCTCCGTCGATCGAGCAGCGCAACAGCCGTGCCGCAGAGCGCTACGCCGATGTCGCGGCGACGATGGATGCCGCCTCGCGCGAGCGCTTCTTCTCGCTCGTGAAGGCTCCGGGCTTCGCGCCCTGGTTCGCAGCGGTCACCCCGATGGAGGAGATCGGCCTGCTCGCACTCGGCTCGCGCCCGGCCCGCCGCGGCCTCTCGGTCGAGTCGCTCGAGGACCTGCGCGCGATCCCCTGGGTCTTCGCCTGGACCCAGGCCCGCATCAACCTCGCCGGCTGGTTCGGCCTGGGCACCGCCCTCGAGGCGGTCGGCGACGAGGCGCTGCTGCGCGAGGCCTACGAGCAGTGGCCGCTGCTGCGCACCGTCATCGACAACGTCGCGATGAGCCTCGCCAAGGCGGACCCCCGGATGGCGCAGCGCCACCTCGCCCTCGCCGACCGCGACGACCTCGCGCAGCTCGTCGTCGACGAGATGCTGCTCACGCGCGACTGGGTCGTGCGGATCGCCGGCGGTGACGGACTGCTCGCCAACAAGCCGGTGCTGCAGCGGGCGGTGAAGATGCGCAGCCCGTACGTCGACGCTCTCTCGCTGCTGCAGCTGCGTGCGCTCCGGGTGCTGCGCGCGACGGAGCACGACGCGCCGACCCCGCCGGAATGGCAGCGGTTGCTGCTGCTGACGGTGAACGGCGTGGCGGCGGGACTCCAGAACACGGGGTGATGCCGAGGGGACGACCGGGGACGGCGGCGTGCGCGAGCGGGGTTAGGCTTTCTCCCCGTGCCCTCCGATCCCCCCTCCCCCTCGGGTCCTGTCCTCGCGCCTGCCGGCGGCCGTCCGGCCACGGTGTCGATGCTCACGCTGTCGACCTTCGTCATCGGCTCGATGGTCGGCGCGGGCGTGTTCTCGTTGCCCGCCGGCTTCGCCGCCGAGACCGGGGTCGCGGGCACGCTCATCGCGTGGGCTGTCGCCGGCGGCGGCATGCTCACACTCGCCTTCGCGTTCCAGCTGCTCGCCAACCGCAGACCCGACCTCGACGCGGGCGTCTACAGCTACGCGCGGGCCGGCTTCGGCCGGTACCTCGGGTACTTCTCGGCCTTCGGCTACTGGGCGAGCGCGTGCGCGGGCAACGTCTTCTACTGGGTGTTCATCACCTCCACGCTCGGCGCCGTGTTCCCAGCCCTCGGAGCCGGCGACACCATCGCGGCGGTCGCCGTCTCGTCGGCCGGGCTCTGGCTGTTCTTCATCCTGATCCGGCGGGGCGTCCGGGCGGCGGCCGCGGTGAACCGCGTCGTCAGCATCGCCAAGACCCTGCCGATCGTGGTGTTCGTCGTGCTGTGCGCGACGGTCTTCGACCCGTCGGTGTTCGCCGCCAACTGGGCGGGACCCTCCGGTGCACCGCTGTGGGATCAGATCCGAGCGACGATGCTCGTGACGGTCTTCGTCTTTATCGGACTCGAAGGAGCGAGCGTCAACTCGCGCCATGCCCGCTCACGCCGAGACGTGGGCCGGGCGACGCTGCTGGGCTTCCTCAGCGTGCTCGCGGTCTTCGCCTCGGTGACCATCGTCTCCTTCGGGGTGCTGCCGCGCGACGAGATCGCCGCTCTTCCCGAGCCCTCGCTGGGCGGCGTCCTGGAGACGATCGTCGGCCCGGCTGGAGCGATCTTCATCGGCGCGTCCCTCATCGTCGCCGTCCTCGGCGCCTACCTGTCGTGGACGCTCATGGCCGCCGAGGTGCTCCTCGAAGCTTCGCGATCCGGTGACCTGCCGACATTCCTCTCGCGCACCAACGCCGACGACACCCCGGTCGGTGCACTTCTGCTCTCCACCACGCTGGTCCAGGTGCTGCTGATCGTGGTCCTCTTCGCCGAGAACGCGTTCTCGGTGGCGCTCGATCTCACCAGCGTGCTCGTGCTGATCCCATTCGTCCTGTCGGCCGCGTACGCGCTGAAGCTCACCGTCACCGGGGAGACGTACCGGACCGGCGACCGCGCACGCGTGCGCGACCTCATCATCGCCGTCATCGCGACCGCCTACACGACCTTCCTCCTGATCGCAGCCGGCGCCCACTACCTCCTGCTGTCGCTGCTCATCATCGTGCCCGGCACGGTGCTCTTCGCCGCGGCTCGTCGCCGCGCGGGGGCGCGAGTGTTCACGCCGACCGAATGGGTCGTGTTCGCCGTCGCGGTGCTGGGCGCGGTGAGCGCCGTCGTCCTGCTCGCGACGGGGCGCATCAGCCTCTGACGCGCAGACCGCGTCGCAGACCGCGTCTCAGGACGCGGCCGGCGAGGTCGTCGGCGCCGTGGTCGCCGCCGGCACCGGGAAGAGCTGGTCGAGCAGCTGCCCCGTCCAGGCGATGAGGTCGGCGTCGCCGAGGGCCGATCCGCCCGCCGAGGGAAGCGGCACCACGAGGGCCTCGCCCCCGGCGAGCAGCTTCGCCTTGGGATACAGCCGCTGCAGCCGGATCCGCATCGACTCGGGCAGTCGCGCCGGCGCCACGCGCAGGTTCGGCCCCATCGCGACGACATCGGTGAGGCCCGACTGAGCCGCACGGCGACGCAGGCGCGCGATGGCCAGCAGCCCCTCGACCTCGCCGGGCGGACGTCCGTAGCGGTCGGTGAGCTCGTCGATCACGAGATCGATCGCGTCGTCCTTGGCACTGACGGCCGCCGCGGCCGAGAGCTTCTGGTAGGCCTCGAGACGCAACCGTTCGCTATCGATGTAATCCTCGGGGATCCGGGCAGCCACCGGCAGCTCGAGGCGCAGTTCGGCCGGACCGTCGACCTCCTCGCCACGGAACGTCGAGACGGCCTCGCCGATCATCCGGAGGTAGAGGTCGAATCCGACGCCGGCGATGTGCCCGGCCTGCTCGGCGCCCAGGAGGTTGCCTGCGCCGCGCAGCTCGAGGTCTTTCAGCGCGACCTGCATCCCCGAGCCGAGGTCGTTGTTCACGGCGATCGTCTCGAGCCGGTCGGCGGCGGTCTCGCTGAGCGGCTTGTTCTCGTCGTAGAGGAAATACGCGTACGCGCGCTCACGTGCGCGCCCCACCCGGCCGCGGAGCTGGTGCAGCTGGCTCAGCCCGTACTTGTCGGCGCGGTCGATGATGATCGTGTTCGCGTTGGCGATGTCGAGACCTGTCTCGACGATCGTGGTCGAGACGAGGACGTCGGCGCGTCGTTCCCAGAAGTCGTCGACCACCTGCTCGAGCTGATGCTCGCCCATCTGGCCGTGCGCGACGGCGATCCGGGCCTCGGGCACGAGCTCCCCCAACTGCGCCGCGACCCGCTGGATCGACTGGACGCGGTTGTGCACGAAGAACACCTGACCTTCGCGCAGCAGTTCGCGCCGGATGGCCGCGGCGATCTGCTTGTCGCTGCGCGGCCCGACATAGGTGAGGATCGGATGCCGCTCCTCCGGCGGTGTCGCCAGCGTCGACATCTCGCGGATGCCGGTGACGGCCATCTCGAGCGTGCGCGGAATCGGCGTCGCGCTCATCGCGAGGATGTCGACGCCGGTCTTGAGCTTCTTCAGCGCGTCCTTGTGCTCGACGCCGAATCGCTGCTCCTCGTCGATGATGAGGAGCCCGAGATCCTTGAAGGCGACCTTCTCGGTCAGGATCCGGTGCGTTCCGATGACCATGTCGACGGTCCCGTCTGCGAGGCCGTCGACCGTCTCCCGCGCCTGCTTGGCGCTCTGGAAACGCGAGAGAGGTCGCACCTTCACCGGGAATCCTGCGAAGCGCTCGGTGAACGTCTCGAGGTGCTGCTTGGCGAGAAGGGTGGTCGGCACGAGCATCGCGACCTGCTTGCCCTCCTGGATCGCCTTGAACGCTGCCCGGACGGCGACCTCGGTCTTGCCGAAGCCGACGTCGCCGGAGAGCAGGCGGTCCATGGGGATCGGCTTCTCCATGTCGGCCTTGATCTCATCGATCGTCTGCAACTGGTCGGGCGTCTCCGCGAACGGGAACGCCTCTTCGAGTTCGCGCTGCCAGGGCGTGTCGGGCCCGAACGCGTGCCCCTTCGAGGCCATGCGCGCCGAGTAGAGCTTGACGAGCTCGACGGCGATGTCGCGCACGGCCTTGCGCGCCTTGCCCTTCGCCGCGGCCCAGTCGCTGCCGCCCATCTTCGAGAGCACCGGGGCCTCGCCGCCCACGTAGCGCGAGAGCTGGTCGAGCTGGTCGGTGGGGACGAAGAGCTTGTCGCCGGGATAGCCGCGCTTGGCGGGAGCGTACTCGAGCACGAGGTACTCGCGCTGCGTCTTGACCGCGTTGCGTCCGCCGCTGGAGACCTCGCGCTGAACGAGCTCGACGAATTTACCGATGCCGTGGGTCGCGTGCACGACGACGTCGCCGGGCTTGAGCTGGAGCGGATCCACGACGTTGCGGCGCCGCGTCGCGAGCTTCTTCACGACGCGGCCGTCGGTGCCGATCGTCCGGCCGTAGAACTCGCTCTCGGTGAGGACGGCGAGCTTCGCCTCGGCCGACTCGAACCCGCGCTCGAGGGATGCCACGACGCAGACCGCGACGGCCTCATCGCCGATCTGCTCGATGCTCTCGCTCGTCCGGGCGGCGATCCCGCGCTCGGCGAGCACGTCGCGCGCACGGTCGACGAGCCCCGGGCCTGAGGCGCACACGACCACGCGCCATCCGCGCGTCAGCAGGTCGCCGATGTGCGCCGTCGCGCCGTCGACGGTGCCCTGGAACGACGGCACGGTGCTGCCCTCGATGCGCAGGTCGTCGCCGGTCTCGATGAGCCCTTCGTCAGCGGCATCCGCGGCGCCCGAGTCGAAGGCGCTCAGCGCCCACCACACGCCCGACCGCTCGCGCGTCGCCTCGCGGAGCGCGGGCAGAGTCAGGAAGTCTCCGGCACCGAGATCCACCGGGCTGTCGGCTCCCGCCGTCGCCGCGCTCCACGCCGCCTCGAGGAACTCGCGGTTCGTCTCGCCGAGTGTTCGGGCGCGGGTGCGCGAGCGCTCCGGGTCGATCAGTGCGACCGCCGAGCCGCGCGGAAGGTAGTCGACGAGCGGGACGACGCCCTCGGCAAGCGCGGGCAGGAGCGACTCCATCCCCTCGACGGGGATGCCCTGGGACATCTTCTCGAGCATCCCCGTCAAGCTCGGGAACGCGGGGGCCATCGCCCCGGCGCGCTCGCGGACCGCGGGGGTGAGCAGCAGCTCTCGCGCGGGCAGCAGCACCGCCTCGCCGACCTCGCCGGGCAGCGATCGCTGGTCAGCGATCGAGAACGCGCGGATCTGATCGACCTCGTCGCCGAAGAAGTCGATGCGCAGCGGATGATCGGCTGCAGCCGGGAAGACGTCGAGGATGCCGCCGCGCACGGCGAACTCGCCGCGCCGCGAGACCATGTCGACCCGGTGGTAGGCCAGCTCGACGAGGCGCCGGACGACCTTCTCGAGGTCGCTCCCCCGCTTACCGACCGTGAGGGAGACGGGTTCGGCGTCGGTCAGGCCGGCGGCCAGCGGCTGGAGCGCCGCGCGTACGGAGGACGTGATCACCAGTGGCGTGCTTCCGTCGTGCGCCGCTGCGCGCCGGAGGACCGCGAGGCGCCGGCCCACGGTCTCGGGGCTCGGGCTGAGCCGCTCGTGCGGGAGCGTCTCCCACGCCGGGAAGTGCACGACCTCCGCCTCGGGCATGAGGCACTGCAGCGCCGCACCGAGGGTCTCGGCACGGCGGCCCGTCGGAGCCACTGCGAGCACGACCGCCGGTCGAGCGTCACTCCGGCGCTGCTCGAGCAGTGCAGCGACGAGCGGTGCGTCGAGGCCGTCTGCGAGAGAGAAGTCGACGCTGCCGATGGCGCCGGAGGTCACCGCCTCCCGGAAGGAGTCAGCCTGCGAAAGGGCGCGCACGATCCCGGGAACTGTCACCACAGAAGCCTACCGCCGGCCACTGACATGGCGGCGTCGACGCCCGCGTCGGCGCCGCTCAGCGGGGCGCGTGGAAGCGCTGCTGGGCGGCGAGCAGCCCGTCGCCCACGACTGTCTCGACCGCGTCGGCGGCATCCGAGACGAGGATGCCGAGCGTCTTGCGTTCCGTGGCCGAGAACGGGTCGAGGACCCAGTCGGCGGGATCCTGCGCGCCCGTCGGCCGGCCGATGCCGACCCGCACGCGCGCGAAATCCGGCGTCGCGAGTGCTTTGGCGATGTCGCGGACGCCGTTGTGTCCGCCGTGGCCGCCGCCCGTTTTGAGCTTGACGGTGTCGAAGGGGATGTCGAGTTCGTCGTGGACGACGACGATCCTCTCCGGCGCCACACCGTAGAACGACGCGAGGCCAGCGGCGGGGCCGCCGGAGACGTTCATGAAGGTCTTGGGCTTGGCGAGCACCATCTTGGCGGCGCCGGGACGCAGCCACGACTCCGCGACCCACGCGTTGGCCTTGTGCGAGCGGAGGGTCTCGCCGCGCCGGCTCGCCAGTTCGTCGATGACCATCTGCCCGACGTTGTGGCGCGTCGCCTCGTAGCGGGGTCCCGGATTGCCGAGACCGATGATGAGCCAGGTGTCGGCCATGGCACGCCTTTCGAACGACGGAGCCCGCCCTCACCAGGTGAGAACGGGCTCCGCACGGATGAGTCTTACTCGGACTTCGCGTCGCCCTCGGCCTCGTCCGACTGCTCGGTCGCGGTCGCCTCGTCGGCGGCCTCGATCTCGTCGGCGGCGGCGATCGTCGAAGCGGGAACCGATACGGCGACGACGAGCGTCTCGGGGTCGGTCACCAGCGCGGCACCGCGGGGCAGCGTCAGGTCGGCCGCCGTGATGCGGGCACCGTCCTCGAGGCCCTCGACGTCGACCTCGACGGTCTGCGGGATGTGGGTCGCCTCGACCTCGAGGCTGACCGACGACGCATCCTGCGTCGCGATGGTGCCCGAGAACGGCTCGCCGGTGACGACGACGGGAACGTCGACCTGGACCTTCTCGCCCTTCTTCACGACGAGGAGGTCGATGTGCTCGATGATCTGGCGCACGGGGTCGCGCTGGACGTCCTTCACCAGGACCAGCTGCTGCGCACCGTCAACGGACAGCTCGATGACCGCGTTGGCGCGGCGGACGAGCAGCAGCATCTGGTGGCCCGGCAGGGCGACGTGCACGGGGTCGGTGCCGTGGCCGTAGATGACGGCGGGGATCTTGCCGGCGGCACGCAGACGGCGGGCGAAGCCCTTGCCGAAGTTGGTGCGCGTCTCGGCGACGACCTGGGTGTCGGTCTCGGTGGACATGCGTTTCTCCTTGTGGGCCTTCGCGGCCCTGCTAGCGGTATGCGGGTTCGACGCGAACGCGAGCGCGTGGAGAGGAAACGACCTGCACACACCCTCGTCGATCACGGATCCCGGTTCCCGCGGAGCGGGCACGCGGCATCCCTCGCCGAAGTGCTCCTTCACTCTACCAGCGCTGGGTAAGGTGGACGAGACATCGTCTACGCCCGGAGGAATAATGGAATACGGCTGGTTCTCAC
Source organism: Microbacterium arborescens (assembly GCF_049707515.1). Lineage (GTDB taxonomy): Bacteria > Actinomycetota > Actinomycetes > Actinomycetales > Microbacteriaceae > Microbacterium > Microbacterium arborescens_B. The sequence goes on from NZ_JBNAFI010000004.1 coordinate 210,527, forward strand.
ACGTGCTCTTCTGGATCATCGGAGCGATGACGCTCGGTTCGATCGTCTCCGTCACCCTGGCGCTGTTCTCGATGGGACGACAGGGCTACCGCAAGGGCTGATCCGCGCCTCGGGCTTCGGCTCCCCCCGGTCGGCCGTCAGCCGATCGCCGCTTCGCGCATCGCGTCGTCCGCCTCGGCGACGATGAGACCCATCGCGTCCGCGGCCTCCTCCGCCCGCCCCCCGGCGACGGCGAACGCGACGTCCTGATGCCAGCGGACCGCGAGCGGGTTCGCCTCGTGCGGCATCAGCTCGTGCTGCGTGCGTCCGGTCAGCACCGCTTCGACGACCGACCCGAGCGCCGCGAACATCGGATTCCCCGAGGCGGCGAGCAGTACGCGATGGAAGCGCACATCGGCGGCGAGGTACACGGCCCCGTCGGCATCCCGCTCCGTTCGGGCCATCTCCATGACCGCGTCGACGAGCTCCCGCCGCTGCTCGTCGCTCGCATGGTGAGCCGCCAGTCTGGCCGCAAGCGGCTCGATCGCCCCGCGCAACTGGCTCAGCTCATGCAGCTGACGATCGCGTTCGGGACCTGCCAGCCGCCAGCGGATGACCTCCGGCGCATAGACGTTCCACGCCGCGGCCGGCTGCACCTCGACGCCCGTTCTGCGCCGGACGCGGACGAGCCCGAGCGATTCGAGCACGCGCACCGCCTCACGGCCCGCGCCGCGTGACGACCCCTCGGTCAGGTCGGCCGTGACGAGGCGGGATCCGGCGGCGACGTCGCCGTGCACGATCGCCGCGCCGACGCGCTCCACGAGCGAGTCGTGAAGCGACGGCGGCGCCGATCGTTGCGTCATCCTCCGATTATGCCCGGCACATGGGAGCGATGCGAAAGGGATGTCGTGCATTCCCGCGCGTCATGTGTTTATATGTACGACAAATCGATCCGCGGCCTCGTCGCCGCTCGCCAGATCAAGGACGCTCATGGCCCTGTTGCCCTCTCCCCCCGTGCTCCTCGCCGCCGCAGAGGCGAGTTCTCCCGCGCCCGCCGGCCAGCTGATCGGAGCGGCCCTCATCGGCGTCGCCCTGATCGTCGTACTCATCACCTGGGGGAAGCTGCATCCCTTCCTCGCCCTCACCATCGGAGCCCTGACCACTGGCGTCATCGCCGGCATGGCGATCTCGGACACAGTCGGCAGCTTCACGGGCGGCTTCGGTTCGACCATGGGCGGGGTGGGCATCCTCGTCGCCCTCGGCGCGATCTACGGCAAGCTGCTCGCGGATTCCGGAGGCGCTGACCGCATCGTCGACACGCTCGTGGCGCGCGCGACGCCGCGCAGCCTGCCGTGGGTCATGGGACTGATCGGCGCGATCATCGGTCTTCCGATGTTCTTCGAGGTCGGGCTCGTCCTGCTGGTCCCCGTCATCATCCTCGTGGCCCGCCGCTCGGGCGTCGCCCTCATGAAGATCGCGATCCCCACTCTCGCCGGCCTGTCGGCGATGCACGGCCTGGTGCCCCCGCACCCGGGTCCGCTCGCCGCCATCGACGCGCTCGGCGCGAACCTCGGCATCACGCTAGCGTTCGGCGTCATCGTCGCCATCCCCGCGGTGATCATCGCCGGTCCGCTCTTCGCGCCCATCGCCGCGCGCTGGGCTCCCGTGCCGGTGCCCGACCTCTTCGTCTCCGCCGAGGAGAAGGGCGATGAACCGGTCCGTCGTCCCTCGTTCGCCGCGACGCTCAGCAGCATCCTGCTTCCTGTCGCACTCATGCTGCTCAAGGCCGTGGCCGACATCGCCGCTCCGGGCTCGACGGCCGCCTGGAAGGTCGTCATCGACTTCCTCGGCATGCCTGTCATCGCCCTGCTCCTCGCGGTGATCGTCGGCTTCATCGTGCTCGGACGCGGCGCCGGGTTCGACCGCGACCGCCTCACCGCCGTCGTCGGTTCGTCCCTCGGCCCCATCGCCGGGATCCTCCTGATCGTCGGTGCCGGCGGCGGCTTCAAGCAGGTGCTCGTCGACACCGGCATCGGCGGGGTCATCGCCGATCTGGTCGCCGGGTCGTCGATCTCGGTCCTCATCCTGGCCTGGGTGGTCGCGGTCGTCATCCGCGTGGCGACGGGCTCGGCGACGGTCGCCACCATCACCGCCGCCGGCATCCTGCAGCCGTTGACCGAAACGCTCGACGGGCCGATGACGGCCCTCCTCGTGCTCGCGATCGGGGCGGGATCGGTCTTCCTCAGCCACGTCAACGACGCGGGCTTCTGGCTCATCAAGGAGTACTTCGGCCTCGACATCCCGCAGACCCTGAAGACGTGGACCGTGCTCGAGTGCGCGATCTCCATCACCGGACTCGCCGGCGTCCTCGTCATCAGCGCGTTCGTCTGACCGGAACAGAAAGGTTCGTCATGACCGCATCCGCTCCCCCTGTCCTGGTCTTCATGGGCCCCTCCGGCACGGGCAAGTCGACGGTGGCCGCGATGCTCGCGGGTCGCCTCGGCTGGGCGTTCCAGGAGGGTGACGACCTGCATCCCGCCGCGAACGTCGCGAAGATGGCGGCCGGGCACGCGTTGAACGACGACGACAGGCGCCCGTGGCTCGAGACCATCGCCGCGTGGATCGACGACAGCATCGCGGCCGGCCGACCCGGGGTCATCACGTGTTCGGCGCTGCGCCGCCGCTACCGCGACATCCTCCGACGCGAGAACGTCACCTTCGTCCTCCTCGACGGAGAGGCCGCCACGGTTCGCGAGCGCCTCATGCGCAGGCAGGGGCATTTCATGCCGCCCGCCCTCCTCGACTCGCAGTTCGCCACCCTCGAGGTGCCCGATGCCGATGAGAACGCGATCGCGGTCACCCTCGACCAGAGCCCGCAGCAGCAGGTCGCCGAGGTCATCGATCGCCTCGGTCTGCAACCGTCGGCCTGAGCCGACCCCCAGCCGATAAAGTTGCCGTGGGCAGGAGCCCCGGTTCCTCCCCGCACACCCCACCCCGCACGCGAACCTGGAGCTACGCATGGCGTCGACCCCCTCACCGACAGGACCCTCGACCGATCAGGATCAGGCACCGCACGAAGCGGCCACGGTCCACGAGGGCGCACCGCGTCCGGAGGACGTCGACCGTCCGACGCCCGCCGAGAGCGGCGCGCCCGCGACGGCCGGGTCGGGTGCCGCGAACATCGGCGTCGTAGGTCTTGCCGTGATGGGCTCGAACCTGGCCCGCAACCTCGCCAGCCGCGAGGGCAACACAGTCGCCGTGTTCAACCGGTCGCGCTCGAAGACCGACGAGCTCGTCGAGACCCACCCCGAAGCGGGCTTCATCCCGGCCTTCTCGTACGAGGAGTTCGCCGCCAGCCTTCAGAAGCCGCGTACCGCGATCATCATGGTCAAGGCCGGTCGTCCCACGGATGCCGTCATCGACGAGCTCATGCGCGTGTTCGAGCCGGGAGACATCATCGTCGACGGCGGCAACTCGCTGTTCACCGACACCATCCGCCGCGAGAAGGCGGTCCGCGAGGCCGGCTTCAACTTCGTCGGCATGGGTGTCTCGGGCGGTGAGGAGGGCGCCCTGCTCGGCCCCTCGCTCATGCCCGGCGGGCCGGACGAGTCGTGGGTGACCCTCGGCCCCATCCTCAAGTCGATCGCAGCCGTCGCCGAGGGCGAGCCCTGCGTCACGCACGTCGGCCACGACGGTGCCGGTCACTTCGTCAAGATGGTGCACAACGGCATCGAGTACGCCGACATGCAGCTGATCGCCGAAGCGTACGACCTCATCCGCCGCGGCACGGGCAAGTCGCCCGCGGAGATCGCGGACATCTTCGCCGAGTGGAACCGTGGCGAGCTCGAGTCGTACCTCATCGAGATCACGGCGGAGGTGCTGCGTCAGACGGATGCCGCCACCGGCCGGCCGCTCGTGGACGTCATCGTCGACCAGGCCGGGGCCAAGGGCACCGGCGCGTGGACCGTGCAGACCGCCCTCGACCTCGGCGTCCCGGTGTCGGGCATCGCAGAGGCCGTCTTCGCCCGGTCGCTGTCGAGCCACCGCGAGCAGCGCGACGTGTCGGGCGCGCTGCCCGGACCCGACGACTCGGCGTTCACGGTCGAGGACACCGACGCGTTCATCGAGCAGGTGCGCCTCGCGCTCTACGCCTCGAAGATCGTGGCGTACTCGCAGGGCTTCGACGAGATCCGTGCCGGCGCCGCTCAGTACGGCTGGAACATCGACCTCGGAGCGGTGTCGAAGATCTGGCGCGGCGGCTGCATCATCCGTGCGCAGTTCCTCAACCGCATCGCCGACGCGTACGCGACCGGCGAGGAGCTTCCCGTCCTGCTGACCGCGCCCTACTTCGTCGAGGCGCTCGGCCGTGCACAGGGCGCGTGGCGCCACGTGGTTCAGGCGGCCGCGGGTGCAGGCATCCCGGCTCCGGCGTTCAGCTCCTCACTGTCGTACTACGACGGCCTGCGCGCGGAGCGTCTGCCTGCGGCGCTCATCCAGGGACAGCGGGACTTCTTCGGCGCGCACACCTACAAGCGGATCGACAAGGACGGCACGTTCCACACGCTGTGGTCGGGCGACCGGTCCGAGGTCGAGGCCGAGGACACCCACTGACCCACCGCGTCTGACGAAGGCCCCGGCGAGCATCTCCGCTCGTCGGGGCCTTCGCCGTCGAGGCCTCCGCCGTCGGAGTCAGAGCCAGTCGTTGCGCTTGAAGATCCCGTACAGGCCCGCACTCAGCAGCACCATCAGGCCGATCGCCATCGGATAGCCCCAGGGCTGGTCGAGCTCCGGCATGAACCGGAAGTTCATGCCGTAGAGGCTGGCGACGAACGTCGGGGCGAACCCGATCGCCGCCCACGAGGAGATCTTCTTCACCTGCTCGTTCTGACGCACCTGCACCACGGTCATGTCCGCCATCTTCTCGTCGAGTCGCTGATTGACGAGGGTCGCATGGATCGTGAGGGCATCATCGAGCGTGTGCCGCATCGACAGCACGCGCTCGGACACGTACTGGGCGCGGGCACGGACATCGTCCCATCCGGCCGGCTCGGCGTCGGGTGAGGCCGCCGTGAGCATCGCCCCGAGACGCGTCAGCACATCGGGCAACGGTGTCGTCGCGTGGGCCAAGTCGATCACTTCGCGCTGCAGGTCGAAGATGCGCCGCGAGACCCCGGGGTCGTCGCCGAAGAGCTGGTCCTCGATCTCGTCGATGTCGTTCTCGACGCCGTCCAGCACGGCGCGATACCCGCTCGTGACGAGTTCGGCGAGCACCCACATCACCGACGCCGAGCCCCGGCGGAGCAGCCCGGGGTGCGTCTCGATACGGGTGTGCAGCTCGGCGAGGTCGATCCGATCGGATCTCGTGACCGTGACGATCAGCTGCGGCGCGAGGAACACGTCGATCTCATCGCAGCGCACCGTCTCGGAGGCGTCGTCGTAGTGCGCCGGCTGCAGCACCACGAAGGCGTTGTCGTCGAACCGCTCGAAGATCGAGCGCTGGTGTGGTCGCAGGCTCTCTTTCACGGCGATCGGATGCAGGCCGAGATCGGCGGCGTGCGCCTCGATCTCGGAGGCGTCGGCATCGACGACGGCGATCCACGCGAAGCCCTGACGCTCCCGCGCGAGCGCTAGCGCGGCCCGGGGCGAGAAGTCGCCGGGCACCGGCGCTCCATCGACGTAGACCGCTGTCTCGACGTTCGTCATGACGTCACCGTATGCCACCACCGTCGCTCACAGCGCAGGCATAGCGTCGTCCATAGCTTCTCCATAGCGAACACCGCAGAATGTCACCATGACCACTCCAGCGCCCGCCCCTCTCAAGCGTCCCGACGGCTCCCCGCTGCGCGTGCTCGTCGTCGACGACGAGCAGATGCTCACCGATCTGCTCTCGATGGCGCTGAAGATGGAGGGCTGGGAGGTCCGCGCTGCGGCATCCGGTTTCGAAGCCCTCTCGCTCGCCCGTGAATTCGAGCCGGACGCGATGGTGCTCGACATCATGATGCCCGACCTCGACGGGATGTCGGTGCTGCAGCGACTGCGTCAATCGGGCGACGACGTCCCGGTGCTCTTCCTCACCGCGAAAGACTCCGTCGGCGACCGCGTCGCCGGTTTGACGGCGGGAGGCGACGACTATGTGACCAAGCCCTTCAGCCTGGAGGAGGTCGTGGCACGCTTGCGGGGCCTCATGCGCCGCGCAGGAACCGCGACCGCCGGCGGCGCCGACCCCGTCCTCCGCGTCGGCGACCTCTCCCTCAACGAGGACTCGCACGAGATCGAGCGTGGTGGCACGAGCATCGAACTCACCGCCACCGAGTTCGAGCTGCTGCGCTACCTCATGCGCAACCAGCGACGCGTCGTGTCGAAGGCGCAGATCCTCGATCGCGTTTGGAACTACGACTTCGGCGGCCGGTCCTCGGTGGTCGAGCTCTACATCTCGTACCTGCGCAAGAAGATCGACGCCGGACGGGAACCGCTCATCCACACCGTCCGCGGTGTGGGCTACATGATCAAAGCGCCGCAGTGACGACTTCGTCCGACCGCGATCCGGGGCGTTCACGCGCGGGCTCACGCCCCCGCAAGCGCTGGACGCTGCAGACCCGCCTCATGCTCACCGTCGTCAGCATCGTCGCGCTGACGCTGATCTCGAGTGCGGTCGGACTCGCCACGACCATCGGGACCGTCCTCGTCGGGACCGTCGACACGAACGCGCAGTCACTGACCCGAGGACTGAAGCTCTTCGACAGCAACAGCTACGTCGTGCGCCTGCGCTCGGCGGAGGAGACCATCGCGAACACGCAGGGACTGCCTTACGGCTACACGCTGCTCGTGCAGGACCCGAGGGGCCCGGTCACCGGCGCGACCTTCGACGGCGAGGACGGGGTGCGAAGCCTCACGGCTGCGGAGTTGAACGACCTCGCGTCAGCCGACCTCGGCTCCGGCGCCGCCACGATCGAGATCGGCGACCTCGGCGCCTACCGAGTGGTCACCTACAAGGCCGGCGACGTGACGGGTCTCGGCGCGCTCCCGCTGGCGCAGGTCGACAGGACGGTCGCGACAGTCGTCACCACGATCACCATCGTCACGATCGGCGGCCTGCTGCTGCTGAGCGCCGCGATCGCCGTCGTCATTCAACGGTCGCTGCGACCGTTGCGTGTCGTCGCCGATACCGCAACGAGGGTGGCATCCCTCCCCCTCGCCCAAGGCGCCGTTTCGATTACCGAGCGCGTGCCCGAGGAGGAGACCGACGACCACGACGAGATCGGCCGCGTCGGCGCCGCGCTGAACACGCTCCTCGATCACGTCGACTCCTCTCTCGTCGCCCGCCAGCGCAACGAGGAGCGGATGCGGTCCTTCGTCGCCGACGCCAGTCACGAACTGCGCACTCCCCTGGCCTCGATCCGGGGATACTCCGAGCTCTCACTGCGCGCGATGCGCCAGGGCGTACCCGGCGTCGAGGAGACGACGACGTCGGCGCTGGAGCGGATCCAGGCGCAGTCTCTCCGGATGACGAGCCTGGTCGAAGACCTGCTGCTTCTCGCGCGACTCGACGAGGGTCACGAGCTCGTCTACGGGTCCGTCGACCTCACGGCGCTCGCGGTCGACGCGGTCGCCGATGCGCGCGCCGCTGGTCAAGACCACGAGTGGCGCCTCGAGGTCGGAGACGAGCCGGCCGTCGTCGCTGCGGACGCCACCCGCATCACCCAGGTCATCGCCAATCTGCTGGCCAACGCGCGCGTCCACACGCCCGCCGGGACGACCGTCACCACGGGCGTACGCGTCGAGGGCGGCACGGCGATCCTGTGGGTCCACGATGATGGCCCCGGTATCGATCCGGCCATCGCCGACGAGATCTTCGAGCGTTTCTCGCGCGGTGACCAGTCGCGTGCGCGGCAGACAGGCGGCACCGGACTCGGCCTCTCCATCGCCCGGGCCATCGTCGCCGCGCATGGCGGATCTCTCACCGTCGAGAGCGAGCCCGGCTCGACGACCTTCGAGCTGCGCCTGACGGCCCGGCCCGCCGACCCCGATGCCGCTGCGTCGCGAGCGGAAGACGACGATGCGGCGGATGCCGAATGAGGGAGCAGGAGACGCGGATCATTGCCGTTCGCGAGGGCCGAGTGCAGCCGAGCGGCTCGTGGCTGTACGTCTGGATCGACATCGACTCGGGTGAGGTCGCTTACGTCGGCGCGACCGGGTACGACCCCGAGCTACGCGCCCACCTCCATCTCGAGAGCGAGGAGCCGCGCCTCGGCGGGGTGCGGGCGACGGTGCATCGCTACGCCGAGCGCGACTTCGACGTGCTCGCCTTCGCGCTTCCCGAAGGTGTCGATCGCGCTGCGGCGAAGAGAGTGCTCAGGGCGCGCCTGACCGGACGCGACGCGACGGAGGGATTCGACGACGTCGTGTCCGAGATCGATGAAATCGAGAGTGCGGTCGAGGAGGTGCGATCCGCCCTGCAGCGGCGCCGGGGGGGACGCGTGAGTCGTCGCTCCGGCGGCGGTGTGCGGCATCCGCTCCTCCCTCTTCGGGCTCTTCTGCCACTTACCCCCAGGCGTACATAATTACGACAGGAATGTCGTACCCCCTGTCATCATGGGTACATGCAAGCGAGTCGTGTTGAGCGCGATCAGGGCGGGGACCTCGGTCCGTCGCCACACGCCCACGCGTTCTCGACGTTCGCTGAGGCACTGAACGCGTCGCACGCCGCTGACATCCTCACAACGCGGGCACTGGCTGATCTGGGTCGGTCGGCGCTGCGTGAGGCGCGCCGTGATGGGGTGCGTGGGATGGCATCGGACATGGAACTGCGGTCGGTCGCGGCCGAGGCAGCAGGGTTGGCGCGGCGCAGCGACCGCCGACTGCAGGCGGATATCGATCACGCGTTGACGATCGTGGATGACTACCCCGCCGTGTTCGCGGCGTGGGAGTCGCGCCGGATCACCCGCGACCACGTCGACGTCGTCGTGAAAACCGGCGCCGGCGTGCCCGCCGAAGTGCGCGCGGAGTTCGAGGTCGCGGCGATCGCGGTATGCGAGCGCGACATCGCCACCCGAGTCCGAGAGCCGTTGCGGGCTTTGACGGAGAAGCTGCATGAGCGGTCGTTCACACAGCGGCACCGAGAAGCTGCCGCGGGACGGTGCGTGCGGATGCTGCACGGTCCCGACGGGATGTCGGATGTGATCGCGACCGTCCCCACGGTGATCGCGGTGGGGATGCTCGACCGACTCACGCAGATGGGCCAGGCGGTCAAGGACGCACGAGTGCCAGCCGGGGCGGGTGGCGTGGTGGGCGACGGTGCGGGCGCTGCTGGCGCGGGTGGCGCGGATGCTGCGGGCGCGGGTGGCGCGGATGCTGCGGGCGCTGCCGAGGCACCCGACGTGCGGACGATGGATCAGCTGCGCGCCGACATCCTCAGCGACCTCGTGCTCGGCGGGGCGCCGGTCGTGGACCCCACGTACGGGACTGATCGGGCCGGCGGGCTCGGCGCGATCCGCGGACGCGTGCAAGTCGCCGTCACCGCCGAGACACTGATGGGCAAAGACGAGCACCCCGCCGAGGCGGTGGGGGCCGCGCTGATCGACGCCGACACGGCGCGGCAGCTCGCCGGACAGGTGTCCGAGTGGGACCGGCTCTTCATCGACCCCGTCACCCGCACCCCCGTCGAGATCGACACATACCGGCCCACCGCGTCGATGAAGAAACTCCTCACCGCCCGAGACCAGCACTGCCGATTCCCCGGATGCCGGCGTGCCGCGATCCGCTGCGAACTCGACCACACCATCGACTACGCCACAGGCGGCCACACCCACATCTTCAACCTCGCCCACCTCTGCCAACGACACCACTCCATGAAACAGTTCACCAAATGGGAAGTCCGGCAGGCCGGCGGCGGAGTCCTCGAATGGACCTCACCCCTGGGCAGGATCTACCGCGAAGACGTCCCGATACCCGCGGTGTGCTTCACCATCGACACCGCGAACCCACCACCACCGGGCGCGGGAACGGGCGGGCCGCCCGACGCCCCGCCACCCTTCTGACATCCCCGTACTGGTGTGCCACGATGCTCAGTACCCGGCGAAGGCATCCGTCGTCAGCGAGCGCGCCTTACTCAGTGCCGGGGCGAGATCGGCGATGAGCCGCGGCGGTCCCGAGATGAACGCATGACGCTCGGCGAGGTCGGGCACGAGCCCGGCCAGAGCAGCCGCAGTCAGGCGCTCTCCTCCCGCCCACGTCCAGTGCGGCGGCAGATCCCGCGGCTCATCGCGCGTCACGACCATCACCGGGATGCGCGCGGCGACGATGTCCTCCCGGAACGCCAGCTCCTCGGCCCCCGACGCCGCATAGACCATCACGACATCCCGCTGTTCTCCGGCCAGGCGCATCTCGCGCAACTGCGACACGAACGGCGTCACGCCGATTCCGGCCGCCACCAGCAGCACCTTCGCGTCCGTGCGCGCCGGCAGCACGAAATCACCCCAAACCCCCGTGACGGGAAGGTCACGGCCCGGCTCGATGCCGGCGAGCGCCTGCTTGTAGCTCGACTGCGAGCCCTCACGAATCGCGATCCGCACCTTTGGCAACTCCGCGGGAGCCGACACGATCGAGAACTCGCGCCGTGTCCCCCGCGCATCCGGTCGACGGTGCGGCACCTCGAGCTCCAGATACTGTCCCGGACGGAAACGGAAGCCGCGGTCCGCGCGGAACGTCAGCTCGCGAACCGACGGGGTCAGCGCCTGCCGCTCGACGAACGTCAACCGCACGGCTGCGCGGTAAGCGAAGACGAAGGCCAGCAGATTGCCGATCAGCAGCGCGCGCTCCTGGCCGAGGCTGACCTCGCCGATGAGGATCGGCCAGCCCGCGAGCACCCCGACGACCGCGGCAACGGCGTACTGCTGGCGACGACGCGGCGGGAGGGTCAACGGCTCCGACAGCATGAACGCGCCCAGGAACAGGAACGGCGACGACCACAGCACCTGGCCGATCACCGTAGCGTCGACGGGGATCGACACCTGCGCGTACTGCACCACGGTGCGCACCAGCGCGACGACGACCGCCACGGCGAGGAAGACGGCGACGACCCGCACCTTCTCGGTGCGCACCAGCACCAGCCCGCCGAGCACGATCACCGGCACCGCGAGCACGGGCGAACCGACCCACCACGCCGACGCCCCCAGGTCGGGGAACGGGATGCTCAGCAGCGTCAGCGCCGTCGCGCCCGCCGCCGCCGGGTTGAAGATGTGGCGGCCGCGCCACGCGAGCACATACTTCGACGCGGAAGCGACGGCGCCCGCGACGGCCAGCCCCAGCAGTCCGATCGGCTCGAGCGTCGGACGCAGGACGAACAGGAGGATCAGCGCGGTGATCACGGCCGACTCGATGCGCCACGTCCGACCGAGGGCACGCTGCGCGACGGCATCCACCGCGATGATCGCCGCGGCCAGCACCATCAGTGAGACGGGCAGAGCGAGGGGGTCGCCCCCGATCTGCCCCACGAGCGTCAGCACGAACGCGATCAGGGCGAGCGCTGAGAGCGCCACGAGGACCAGCCGGTACATCGAGACCCGCCCGAGGGCGCCGACCGTCCGGTTCCGAAGTGCGGTGAGGGATGTCATACGAACAGCTCCGCTTCGCAGTGAGGTGACCATTCGACGGAACCGTCGGTGCGCATCCGCACCCACGACGCCCCGCGGGCATCCGCGAACCGCGGCCCGCCGTCGAAAAAGAGGGCGGTGGCGACGGCATCCGCCGTCATCGCGTCGGCTGCGACCGCCCAGGTCGCCGCGTACTCCCGCACGGGCTGGCCGGTACGCGCATCCAGCACATGATGGAGCCCATCACCCCACACGCGCCGGTTCGTCGCCGACGCGCACAGCGCCCCGCTATCGAGGGTCCAGACGCCGACGGCGCGAGACGGATCGTACGGATGCTCGAGAGCGATGCGCTGCTGCACCCCGTCCAGTGCGAGGTCGCCGCTCGCATCGACGACGAGCCACCCGGTCACCCGCTGCCGCAGCGCGCCCATGACCAGGTCCACGAGCCGCCCTTTGCCCACGGCCCCGACATCGATCGTCGCGGCCGAGCGCAGGGTCAGTCGGTTCTCCGACAGCTCGAGGATCTCGCGCCAATCCGCGGGCGTCACCGCCGCTCCGCGATCACGCATCGTGTACGACGCGTCGTAGCCGCGCCGCGCGAGCGCGTCGCCGACGAGCGGGTTGACCGAGCCGCCCGTAGCCTCGGCGAGCTCGTCGTAGAGCGCCAGCATCGCCGCGGCGTCGGGAAGCGCGGCGGCCGTCCCGCCTGCCGCGATCCGACTGACGGTCGAGTCCGGGCGGAACCGCGACCAGTCTTGGTCGAACGCCTCGACGACCTCCGACACCGCCGCGCGCTCGGGTTCCCGCAGCGGCGCCTCGCTGTCGATGCGCCACGACGTCCCGATGGCGTCGAAGTGCCACCGGCCGGGGGCGACAGCCGCGGAGGTCATGCCGCCGCGTCGGTACGGATCTCCTCGACGGCGGCGTTGAAGCCGCCGCTCGTGAGCGACGAGCCCGCGACGCGGTCGACCTCGACGTCGTCGAGGCTCTTGCCGACCACGGCCTCCTCGATCCCGCCGATGAACTGCGACTGGTACTGCTTGCTCTCGCGGCGCGTGGGCTCACCGGTCACCTCGACCGCGGTCACCGTGTCGGCTGCGAGGGTGAGCGTCACGGTGATCGTCTCGGGCCCCTCCGGCGTCTGGTAGGTGCCCTCTGCGGTGTACGACCCGTCGGCGTACGCGCCGCCGCCGGTCGACTCGGTCGAGGACGCGCCGCCCGAGGACGGCGTCGTCGGGTCGGACGCGGGCTGCTCGGCCTCGGCCTGACCGGAGCACCCGGCCAGCAGAGCGAGTCCGGCGACGGATGCCGCAGCGGCGGTCACGCGAAGAGAACGGGGTACGGCAGTGGTGCGGATCATGGCGGGTCCTCCTGTGTCGTGCCCCTCCGGGGGGAGATGGGCTGGTTTCACGGTAGCGGCCGGGCGTTATGGCTCTCCCCTGTGCTTCCTATGCGTTTGCATCGAGTCGGTCGGATGACCGGCGCAGTGCCTTCAACCCCTCCACCGCCAGGAAGATCGCGACCGCGAAGCCGATCGGAAGCAGCCACGCCTGAAGGGCGAGGGGACGCGACTCGAACAGCGCATTCATGAACGGAACGTACGTGTAGATCAGCTGCAGCGCGAGCAGCGCCCCGGCCGACCACCAGATGACGCGGTTGCCGCGCAGGACATCGAGGGTGAGGCTCGAACGCGTGAGGAACCGGCAGTTCAGCAGGAACGCCAACTGCCCGAGCGCGAGCACCGCCACCGCGACGGTACGCGAGCCGTCGAGGTCGGTACCGGCCCCTCGCGCGATCGCGAAGGCGGCGAGCGTCGCGCCGCCGATCAGCACCGAGACGATCAGCACGAACCCGAGCTCCCGCATCGAGATGATGGATCCGCCGCTCGATCTCGGCGCTCGCGACATGATGCCGGGCTCGGCCGGCTCGTAGGCCAGCGCGAGCGACAGCGTGACGGCCGTCACCATGTTCACCCACAGCACCTGCACCGGCGAGAGAGGCAGCGCGAGACCGAAGACCACCGCGACGAGGATCACGAGCGATTGAGCACCGTTGGTCGGCAGGAGGAAGACGACCGACTTGCGCAGGTTGTCGTAGATTCGGCGCCCCTCATGGATGGCCGAGCGGATCGTCGCGAAGTTGTCGTCGGCGAGCACGATCTCGGCCGCCTCTTTCGTCGCCTCGGTGCCCTTGATGCCCATCGCGACGCCCACGTCGGCGCGTGTGAGGGCGGGCGCGTCGTTCACGCCGTCACCGGTCATTGCGACGACTTCACCGTGCGACTGCAGGGCGCGGACGATGCGGATCTTGTGCTCGGGACTCGTCCGCGCGTAGACGTCGACGTCGCGGACGACCTCCTTCAGCTTCTCCTGGCTGAGCGCCTCGAGCTCCGCTCCCGTGAGCACGCGAGGCGCGTCGTCGGAGACGAGTCCCATCTCACGGCTGATCGCCACGGCGGTGCCGGCATGGTCGCCGGTGATCATCTTCACCCGGATGCCGGCGCGGTGGCAGTCGGCGATCGCCTCGATCGCCTCGGGCCGCGGCGGGTCGAGGATGCCCCAGAGCCCGAGGAACTCGAGATCGTCGACATCATCGATCTCGATGGCATCGAGACGCGATGGCTTGCGAGCCGCGGCGAGCACGCGAAGACCGGCACCGCTCAGCTCCGCGACGGCTGCCTCCCAGAAGTCGCGGTCGAGATCGTTCGAGCCCTGCGCGCCGCGCTGACGCGACGAGCGGTCGAGCAGGCGGTCGGGCGCGCCCTTCACGAGCAGCGCGCGGGAGCCGTCGGCACCCTCGTTCAGAGTCGCCATGAACTTGTTCTCGGAGTCGAACGGGAGGACATCGACGCGCTCTATGCCGTGCGCCTCGCCGTCGTGTCCGCCCTTCATCGCCACGACTCGCAGTGCTCCCTCGGTCGGTTCCCCGACGAGCTTCCAGCCATCCTCGCCGGGCACGACGTGCGCGTCGTTGCACAGGTCGGCGACGGCGAGCAGAGCCGCCAGGTCTCCCCCGGCCGAGCCGTCGCCGTGCGCCCGCTCGATCTCGCCCTCCGGCTGATAGCCGAGCCCAGAGACGTCGTAGCTGGCCAGCGGGGTGATCATCCGCCGCACGGTCATCTCATTCTTCGTCAGCGTCCCCGTCTTGTCCGAGCACACCGTCGTCACCGACCCCAGGGTCTCGACGGCGGGCAGCTTGCGCGTGATCGCGCGGCGCCGCGCCATCTGCTGGACGCCGATCGCCAGCGTGATCGTCACGAGGGCGGGAAGCCCCTCGGGGATCGCTGCGACCGCGAAGCCGATCGTGGCCGAGACGAGCTCGCCGAACGGCATCCCGTGTACGAAGCGCCCGATGAGCATCATCGCGGCGGCCATGCCGAGGATGACGAGCGTGAGCACCTTGCCAAACGCGTCGAGCTGCTTCGTGAGGGGCGTCGTCAGAGCGCCCGCGCCGCCGACGAGCTGCTGGATCTTGCCGATCTCGGTGCGGGCTCCGGTCCCGGTGACGATGCCGCGCCCCTGACCGGCCGATACGATCGTGCCCGAGAACGCCATCGACGCGCGATCCCCCACTCCGGCATCGGGGTCGACCGGGTCCGTCCGCTTGGACGAGGGCACCGACTCGCCCGTCAGCGCCGCCTCATCGATGCGCAGCTGACTCGCCTGGATGAGACGGACATCGGCGGGCACCTTGTCCCCCGGCGAGAGGCGCACCACGTCGCCGGGCACGAGCTCCGCCGCGGGGATGCTCCGCCACGCGCCGTCCCGGCGGACGCTGGCATCCGATGACAGCATCCCTCGGATCCCCGCCAGAGCCTTCTCGGCCCGTCCCTCCTGGGCGAACCCGATCACCGCGTTGATGATCGCGACAGCGAGGATGACCCACACGTCGAGCCAGTCGGCCATGACCGCTTTGATCGCGGCGGCGCCCAGCAGGATGTAGATCAGCGTGTCGTTGAAGTGCGACAGGAATCGGAGCCAAGCCGGCGTCCGCTTCGCCTCGGGCAGGACGTTGGGCCCCACCGCCTCGAGGCGACGCGCCGCCTCGTCGGAGGCGAGACCGTCGGGGTCGGTGTCGAGAGCCGATGCGACCTCGGCCGCGGGGCGAGCGTAGGGGCGAGGCGACTCGAGGTCCGCCGCGGAGACAGGGGCAGCCATGCCGCGATCCTACGACGTACGGCGCAGCGCGACACGGGAGCCCGCCGGAGAATACGCGGCGCACGGATCGTGCCAGGATCGTGCCGGGGTCGTGCGGCCTCGGCGTGCGAGCAGCGCTCAGGCGGCGCCGTCGAACATGCTCGTGACCGAGCCGTCCTCGAAGACTTCCTTGATCGCGCGCGCCAGGAGCGGCGCGATCGGCAGGATCGTGAGCCCCGGGAAGCGCTTGTCGTCGCCGAGCGGGATCGTGTCGGTGACCACGACCTCGTCGATGGCCGCGTCCTGCAGGCGCTCGACGGCCGGGTGGCTGAAGACCGCGTGGGTGGCGGCGACGATGACCCGCTCCGCGCCGCTGTTCTTCAGGGCCTGAGCTGCCTTGACGATCGTCCCGCCGGTGTCGATCATGTCGTCGACGAGGAGACAGACCCGGCCGCGCACGTCGCCGACGATCTCGTTGACCGTCACCTGGTTGGCGACGTTGGGGTCGCGGCGCTTGTGGATGATCGCGAGCGGGGCGCCGAGGCTGTCGGACCAGGTGTCGGCGACCCGCACCCGTCCGGTGTCGGGCGAGACGACCGTGAGCTTCTCGCGGTCTTCGGGGCTGAGGGTGCGCTCGAAGTGCTCGAGCAGCACCGGCTTGGCGAACAGGTGGTCGACGGGTCCGTCGAAGAAGCCCTGGATCTGCGCCGCGTGCAGGTCGACGCTCATCACCCGGTCGGCGCCCGCCGTCCTGAACAGATCGGCGACGAGACGGGCGCTGATCGGCTCGCGTCCACGGCCCTTCTTGTCCTGCCGCGAGTACGGGTAGTAGGGCGCGACGACGGTGATGCGCTTGGCGGATGCGCGCTTGGCGGCATCCAGCATGATCAGCGTCTCCATGAGCCACTCGTTGACCGGAGGGCCGAACGACTGCACGAGGAAGAAGTCGCAACCGCGGATCGACACCTCGAAGCGGGTGAGGATCTCACCCGAGGCGAACGTGCGGTGCTCGGTGGGGACCAGCTCGGTGCCGAGAGCGCTCGCGACATCCTTCGAGAGGGCGGTGTGGGAGCGGCCGGATGCCACGACGAGGCGCTTCTTGGTCTTGGCGACCAGTCCCGGGGCGATGCCTCGCGCGACGTCGAGGTCAACCGTGTTCTTCTTGCGAGCCATCGTCCGCTTCCTGTGAAGACCGCACGCGCGCCGCTGCTGCGGCGGCGCCAGTACCGGGTCTGTTCTTCTCGACCCACCCCTCGACGTTTCGTTGGGGGGCGACGCTGAGCGCGAGAGCACCGGCCGGCACGTCCTTGCGGATGACCGCTCCGGCACCCGTCTTCGCGCCCTCACCGATCTTAACGGGCGCGACGAACACGTTGTGCGAGCCGGCGTGGACCTCGTCGCCGATGACGGTGCGGTGCTTCGCGAGGTCGTCGTAGTTCGCGGTGATCGCGCCCGCGCCGAGATTCACTCCGCGACCGATCTCGGCGTCGCCGACGTACGAGAGGTGCGGAACCTTGCTGCCGTCGCCGATGACGGCGTTCTTGGTCTCGACGAACGTGCCGATCTTGCCTCGCTCCCCGAGCCGAGTGCCGGGTCGCACGTACGAGAACGGCCCCACGGTGGCGCCCGCTCCGAAGACGGCGAGGGTCGCGTCGCTGCGGGTGATGGTCGCTCCGGGCCCCACCTCGCAGTCGGTCAGCGTCGTGTCGGGGCCGATCGTGGCGCCCTCGGCGATCGCGGTGGTGCGGAGGATGTGGGTGTTGGGCAGCACCGTGACATCCGGGGCGAGGGTCGCCGTGACATCGATCCACGTCGTGGCGGGATCCTGCACCGTCACGCCCTCGAGCTGCCACCGGCGCACCGTGCGGGCGTTGAGCAGTCGCCCGGCCTCCGCCAGCTGCACGCGGTCGTTGACGCCGACGATGAGCGTCGCGTCGGCGACGGGCTGCGCAGCGACGGCGAGGGCGTCGGCCCGCAGCATCCCGATCACGTCGGTGAGGTACTTCTCGGCCTGGACATTGGCCGTGCTGATGCGACCGAGCCGGTCGCGCAGCGGCGCCGCCTGGAACGCGTAGACGCCGGCGTTGACCTCGTCGACCGCGCGCTCGGAATCCGTCGCGTCCTTGTGCTCGACGACGCGGTCGACGCCCCCGGCGGTGTCGCGGATGACGCGGCCGTAGCCGGTCGGGTCGTCGAGTCGGGCGCTCAGCATCGTCGCGGCCGCACCCGAAGCGCGGTGGGTCCGGAGCAGATCGCCGAGGGTCACATGATCGAGGAGCGGCACGTCGGCGCTCAGAACGAGCACGTCACCGTCGAAGCCCGTCAGCTGCTCGAGGGCGACCTCGACGGCGCGGCCGGTTCCGGGGACCTCGTCCTGGTCGACGACGACGACCTCGGGCGAGACGCCGAGCACGGCGTCGGCGACGCGGTCGCGCTCGTGGCGCACCACGACCAGGACGTGCGCCGGCGCGAGATCGCGGGCCGTGTCGAGAACGTGACCGACGAGGGGACGGCCGCCGATGCGGTGCAGCACCTTCGGCAGGGACGACTTCATCCGCGTGCCCTGACCCGCGGCGAGGATGACGACGGCGAGGCCGGAGTCGAGTGATGTGTCGCTCATGCTCCGCCGCCAGGACTCGAACCTGGACCTAACAGCTCCAAAGGCTGTCGTGCTGCCATTACACCACGGCGGAACGCCGCACGAAGGTGCGGCCCGTCAAGTCTGCCAGAGCGCACGGGCCACGTCTGCGCGGTGCCGTGTCGGGCCTCCGCGGGGCGGGAGCGATAATGGTGCCATGGCGCACGAGAGCGACGAGGTGGATCGCATCGTCGGCGCGTGGTCGCTGCAGCGACCCGATCTCGACTTCTCGCCGCTCGAAGTGCTCTCGCGTGTCGACCGCTTGTCGCGTCATCTCGACCGGGCTCGACGCGAGGCATTCCGCCGCAGCGACCTCGAGCCGTGGGAATGGGACGTCCTCTCGGCGCTCCGTCGCGCCGGCGAGCCGTACCAGCTGAGCCCCAAGCAGCTCCTGCAACAGACCCTCGTCTCCAGCGGCACGATGACCAACCGCATCGACCGGCTCGTCGCGCGCCGGCTCGTGCGGCGCGAGTCCGACCCCGGTGACGGCCGCAGCATCCTGGTGACCCTCACCGACGACGGACGCGTGCGCGTCGACGCCGCCATCACGCGACTCGTCGACGCGGAGGCCGTGCTTCTCGGGGGGCTGTCCAAGGGCGACCGCGACCGCCTCGCGTCGCTTCTGCGCAAACTCTCGTTGGGGTTCGACGGATCCCTCGCTCCCGCGACGGGCTGACCCGCCGACCACGCCCCGCAGCTCGTGCGGAGCAGGGGTGGCCTAGCCTGGAGGCAATATGGCGCATCTTCTGGGAGCCGAGGGCCTTCGCCTCGAGTATCCGACCAAAGTGGTGTTCGACGGGGTATCCCTCGGTGTCGACGAGGGCGACCGCATCGGCATCGTGGGTCGCAACGGCGACGGCAAATCGAGCCTCATGCGGATGCTGGCGGGCCTCGTCGAGCCCGACTCGGGCCGGGTCACCGTTCGCGGCGGCATCCGGGTCGGCGTGCTCTCGCAGGCTGACGACCTCGACGACGACCTGCGCATCCGCGACGCCGTCGTCGGCGACCTCGCCGATCACGAGTGGGCGGGAGATGCCCGTGTTCGCGACGTCATCGCCGGACTCCTCGGCGACCTCGACTGGGAGGGCCCCATCCGCGGCCTCTCCGGCGGTCAGCGGCGTCGCGTCTCACTCGCGGCCCTCCTCGCCGGCGACCACGATGTGCTCTTCCTCGACGAGCCGACGAACCACCTCGACGTCGAGGGCATCTCCTGGCTTGCGGAGCACCTCAAGCGCCGCTGGTCGGCGGGGTCGGGCGCGCTGCTGGTCGTGACGCACGACCGGTGGTTCCTCGACGAGATCTGCACGGCCACGTGGGAAGTGCACGACCGGATCGTCGAGCCGTTCGAGGGCGGCTACGCCGCCTACATCCTCCAGCGCGTCGAGCGCGACCGGCAGTCCGCCGCGATCGAGGCCCGGCGGCAGAACCTCGCCCGCAAGGAGCTCGCCTGGCTCCGCCGCGGCGCCCCCGCCCGCACCGCGAAGCCGAAGTTCCGCATCGACGCAGCCAACGAGCTGATCGCCGATGTCCCCGAGATCCGGGACCCGGTGGCGCTGCAGTCGCTCGCGGTTTCGCGGCTCGGCAAGGATGTCGTCGACGTGCTCGACGCCGGAGTCGCATACGGCGACCGCGTGGTGCTGGAGAAGGTCGAGTGGCGCATCGCGCCGGGTGAACGCACCGGCATCCTCGGCGTCAACGGTGCGGGGAAGTCGACGCTGCTCGGACTGGTGTCCGGCACGATCGCGCCGACGTCGGGACGCGTGAAGCACGGCAAGACCGTCAAGGTCGCGACGCTCTCGCAGCGTATGGGCGAACTCGACGAGCACCTCGACCAGCCGGTCCGCGTCGTGATCTCGAGCCTGCGCACCAGCTACACGATCGGAGCGGGCTCGAAGGCGCAGGAACTGACCCCGGGTCAGCTCCTCGAACGGATGGGCTTCACCTCCGCGCAGCTGTCTACTCCCGTGAAGGACCTCTCCGGAGGGCAGAAGCGGCGCCTGCAACTGCTGCTCATCCTGCTCGATCAGCCGAACGTGCTGATCCTCGACGAGCCCACCAACGACCTCGACACCGACATGCTCGCCGCCATCGAGGACCTGCTCGACTCCTGGGCGGGAACCCTCATCGTCGTCTCGCACGATCGCTACTTCCTCGAGCGCGTCACCGACCAGCAGTACGCCATCCTCGGCGGACGCCTTCGGCACCTGCCGGGCGGCGTCGACGAATACCTGCGACTGCGGCGTGAGCAGCCGGCACGCACCGGCTCGAGCGCCACGGCATCCGCGGCGGGCGGCGGCACGAAGGCGGCGAGTCCTCCGGCGGGCTCCGTCGAGCCCGTCCTGAGCGGCGCCGAACGGCGCGCCGCCCAGAAGGAGGTCTCGGCGATCGACCGACGGCTCGAGAAGCTCCAGAAGGAGATCGCCGGGATGGATGCGCAGCTCGCCGAGGCCCACGACGACTACGACCGACTGCTCACCCTCCAGCGCCGCCGCGACGAGCTCGTCGCCGAGACCACGGCCCTCGAGGAGCGTTGGCTCGAGCTCGGCGAGGCGCTCGACTGACCGCCGTCGCCCGCGTCATCTCGCCGAGAGCGCACGTACGCGCCGAGACCGTGGCGTGATGCCTCGGTCTCGGTGCGTACGTGATGTCTCGCGGTTCGAGGACGGGGTCAGACGAGACCGTTCTCCTCGAGCCACTGCTGGGCGATCTCGGCCGGCTCGAGCTTGTCGACGGTGCTCTGGACGTTGAGGGCGACCAGGGCTTCGGGAGTGAGCTTGGCGCTGACCGCGTTGATGGTCTCCTCCACCTCGCCCGCGAGGTCCTTGTTCACGACGGGGACGACGTTCGAGGCGAGGAACAGGCCCTCGGGGTCTTCGAGCACGACGAGGTCGTCGGTCTGGATGCGCGGGTCGGCGGTGAAGACGTTCGCGACGTTCACGGTGCCGGCGACGAGATCGTCGACCGTCGTCTCGCCGGTGGCCTGGAAGCCCACCTCGATGCCGTAGGTGTCGGCGAGGCCCGTCGGGCCGTACGGCCGCTGCTCGAGCTCGGCGGGACCGCCGAGGGTGAGCGGTTCGGTGACGCTCGCGAGGTCGGCGATCGTGGTGAGGTTCCACTGCTCGGCGAACGCGGCGGTGACCGTGTACGAGTCCTGGTCGCTCGCGGTCGCCTGGTCGAGCACCGTCAGGTTCTCGGGCAGGGCATCGCCGAGGGCCGCGTAGACGTCCTCGGACGTGCGGGCGGTGGTGCTCTCGTCGAAGTACTGCAGCAGGTTGCCGGTGTACTCGGGGAAGAGCGTGAGGGCCCCGCTCTCGAGCTCGGGCAGGTACGCCTCGCGCTGGCCGGTCGTGAACTGACGGTCGACGGTCTTGCCGGCGCCCTCGAGAGCCTGCGCGTAGATCTCCGCGATGATCTCGTTCGAGTAGTAGTCCTGCGAGCCGATGACGATGGTGCCGTCGGCGGGGGCTGCCGACTCGCCGCCGCCCTCCGAGAGCGGGTCGGAGCTGGCGCATCCGGCGAACAGGGTGGTGGCGGCGATCACGCCGACACCGGCCGTCAGCAGACGGCGGGTGGTGAAGCGGGACATGGGTTTCCTCTTTCTGATGGTGCGAAGGGTCTGAGCTGTGGGTCTGTGCTGCGGGTGGGACGGTCGGTCAGGCTGTGGCCGCCAGCGGACGGCGGCGCCGCTGCGGCGCGGCCTCGGCGGCGCGGATGCCGCGGGGCACGCTGAGCCGCTGCAGGAGGGCGAACACGGCGTCGAGGATCAGGGCGAGCAGCGCGAGCACGAGGGCGGCGCCGAGCACCTGATCGATCGCGCGCAGATCGATGCCCTGGATGATGCGGAAGCCGAGACCCCCGAGATCGGTGTAGCCCGCGATCGTCACGGTCGCGACGACCTGGAGCACCGCCGAGCGCAATCCGCCGATCAGCAGCGGCAATCCCAGCGGAACCTCGACACGCCAGAGGATCTGCCACTCCGTCATCCCGACCGCGCGCGCAGCGTCGATGGTGCGGCGGTCGATCGCCTGCAGGCCGCTGTATGCGCCCGCGAGCAGTGCCGGGATCGCCAGGACGACGAACGTGACGAAGGCCGCCTCGGTCTTCTGCGTGACACCGAGCAGGAGGATCAGCAGGATGAGCAGGCCGAAGGACGGGATGGCGCGGGCCGCGCCCGACACCGCGACAGCGAACTCGCGGCCCTTGCCGGTGTGCCCGATCGCCCACCCGATCGGCACGGCGATCAGCGCGGCGATGAGCACGGAGACGAACGTGTAGAACAGCTGCTGTCCGATGAGGAAGGGCACCGAGTTGCTGCCGGTGTACTGCGCCGGATCGAGCAGCCACGCCAGCGCGTCGACGAAGACGTTCATGCCGTCGCCTCCACTCGGCGGCGCGCGCGGCGTCGTCGGCGGCGCGAGCCGGTGTGGGCCCACGGCATCACGAGGCGCCCGATGAGGACCAGGAGCGCGTCGATGACCAGCGCGATCACGGCGACGGCCACGATGCCGGCGAACACCTCCTCGAGGAGCCGGCGCTGGATGCCGTTGGTGAACAGGTAGCCGAGGTTCGTCACCCCCACGAGGATGCCGACGGTCGCGAGCGAGACGGTCGAGACGGCCATGACGCGCAGACCCGCCAGCACGACCGGTCCCGACAGGGGCAGGTCGACCGCCCAGAACCGCCGGAACCCGCCGTAGCCCATCGCGGTCGCCGCCTGCCGGACGCCGGGGTCGACGGAGTCGAAGCCGTCGGCGACCGAACGCGTCTGAATCGCGATCGCGTAGATCGTCAACCCGACGATGAGGTTCGTCTCGGTGCGGATGCCGTAGCCGAGGGCGCTCGGGAGCAGCACCAGCAGAGCGAGCGAAGGGATCGTGTAGAGCAGACCCGTCAGGGTGATGACCCAGCCGCGCAGCAGTCGGTAGCGCCAGGCCACCCACCCGAGCGGAACGGACAGCACGAGACCGAGGACGATCGCGATGACGCTCTGACGGACGTGGTCCAGCGAGAGCGAAAAGATGAGGTCGAGGTTCGACCAGATCCACGACACGTCAGACGCCGCCTTCGCCCCGGTGCTGGGCGCCGCTCGCACCGCTCGCATCGCCCTCCACCAGCGTGCCCTGCGTACGCCCCTCCGAGTCGACTAGTACCGCGCCGCGGGCCGTCCGCTCCACGCGCAGCGCGCGCTTGCCGCGGTCGACGCCGATGAAGCTCGCGACGAACTCGTCGGCGGGGTCGCGGATGATCTCGCTGGGAGAGCCGACCTGCAGCTTCTTCGCACCGGCCGCGAGGATCACGACCTGGTCGCCGAGGAGGAAGGCCTCGTCGATGTCGTGCGTGACGAAGACGACGGTCTTGCCGAGCTCGCGCTGCAGGCGCAGCAGCTCCTGCTGCAGCTCGTCGCGGACGATCGGGTCGACGGCGCCGAACGGCTCGTCCATGAGGAGGATGTTCGGGTCGGCCGCGAGCCCGCGGGCGACACCGACGCGCTGCTGCTGACCGCCCGAGAGCTGACTCGGGTAGCGGTCGGCCATGCGGGTGTCGAGGCCGACCGTCTCCATCAGCTCGAGCGCCCGTCGCCGAGCATCGCGCCGACTCGTGCCCGTGAGCACCGGCACGGTGGCGATGTTGTCCGCGACGGTGAAGTGCGGCAGCAGTCCGGAGTTCTGCATGACGTACCCGATACGGCGGCGGAGCTGCACCGGCGAACCGTCGGCCACGCTCTCGCCGTCGATCTCGATCGTGCCGGAGCTCGGCTCGACCATGCGATTGATCATGCGCAGGAGCGTGGTCTTGCCGCATCCGGACGATCCGACGAAGACGGTCGTCTGATGCGACGGGATGACGAGCGAGAAGTCCTGGACCGCGCGGGTGCCGTCCGGGAACTCCTTGACGACGTCGCGGAACTCGATCACCCTCTCAGCTCTCGATCACGACCGAGCGGTCGAACGCGACGTAGCCCGAGAAGTCGGTGCCCACGCGCTCGATCGCCGTCGGATAGGGGGTCGGGTACGACCAGGCCTTGTCCGACGAGCCGGCGACGTCGAAGTACTGCGCGTCACCCTTCCACGGGCACCGATACGCGGTGTCGCTCTCGGTCAGGACACCGGGAGCGATGCTCCGCGGCGGGAAGTACCAGTTGCCCTCGATCCGAACGAGATCGCTCTCCTCGGCTTCGGCGATGATCGTGTCGCCCAGTCGTGCACGCATGGCGCCGCCCTCCGTTGTGGACTATCACGCTAGCGTTCGGAGCCGACACCGGGGCCGTGTTGCGTCATGTCGCGAAATGGACTAAAACCGCGCATCCCGACCCGATCGCACGCTCAGTACCAGAGGCCGAGCCGCGGGACGGTCGTCGAGGCGAACATCCGCGAGCAGGCGGCGGGGTCCGTGGCGGTGAGGCGGCCGGCGCGCGCCAGAGTCTCGGGAGACACCCCGCCGAGATAGATCGCGGCGAGCTCCACGACGGAGAGCTCGAGCAGGGCGGCATCCTCGTCGGCACGCGACGCGCTCGACACGGTCGGCGATCCGCTCTCGTCCACGGTGAGCAGATACTCCCCCGCGGCGAGATCGAGCGGATCGCTGACCCGCAGCAGCACGCGCCCCGCGGCGCCGTACGTGCGCGCACCGAGCGCCGCCGGCACGTCGAGGATCCGCAGGTACTGGTGGTCCACGACCGAGACCGCAGCGGCGCGGCGGTCGCCGATCATCCAGAGAACCGGCTCGTCGACCGAGCGGAGCTCGGCGTGGACGTGGGCCACGAGGTCGAGCTCGAGCAGGAAGCGCCACAGTGCGGCGTAGGCGTCGTCGGTCTCGGCCACGAGGAACGTCACCTTCGCCGTGCCCTTCACGATGTCGCGCTCGTGGCTCGCGAGCGTGTAGGTGAGGATGCCGCGGACCTCCCCCGCCGCGTCGCGGTACTGGACGCAGCGGATGTCTCCCCCGTCCTTCGCATCCGGATCCGTGCCGGTGAACCGGTTGCCGTGCCCCGGAGGCAGCGCGATGTCGCCGGGGGTGCGCCGACGCGTGCGCTCGTGGAGCATCGCGACGGCATCGCGTGCGGCCTCCCGCTCGACGAAGTCGAGTCGCCCGTCCGGGGTCGGCCCCGTCCAGTGGACGCGACGCGTGTCGATGTCGAGCGTGGCCGCCGAAGCCGCGGAAGCGAAGCCGTAGCGCCCGTACAGCGTCGACTCGGTCACGGTGAGCATCGCCAGGGGCAGGCCCGCGGCCGCCATCGTGCGCACCTCGCCCTCGAGCAGGGCCCGCGCGATTCCGCGACGCCGGTGGGTCTGCGCGACGGTCACGGCGCTGATGGCACCGGCGGGGACCGTCCCGCCGGGCACCGTGAGCTCGGAAGGCCACGAAGCGATCGTGCCGACGGCGACACCGGGCATCGGTCCGGTGTCATCGAACACGCCGGTCAGCCGGCGCGCGGAGTTGCGACCGCGCGCGGCGCCGACCTGCTCGGCCGATCGCTCGCCGTCTTGGAAGCCACGTGAGACCGCCTGGATCCACCCGTCGAACGCCGGCTCTGCGGCCGGCACCGTGCGGTAGTCGAGTCCGCGCTGCTCGAGCGTCCGGCGGGAGCGCTCGTCGACGGGGCGGAGAAGCAGCGAGTTCTGTGTATCGGTCATCGGGTCATCACTTTCGCGCCCGTCACCGGGCCGGAGACGTGGCGGGCGCGGTGGCCCGACGCGGACAGGACATGTTCGATCGCGCGAGCGGCATCGGTGTCAGCAGCCAGGAAGGCGACCGTCGGGCCCGATCCGGAGACCAGACCCGCGAGCGCCCCGAGCTCGGTCGCACGGTCGAGGAGGTCGCGGAGGTCCGGACGGAGCGCGCACGCGGCCTCCTGGAGGTCGTTGCGCAGCGCGCCCGCGAGCAGGTCGGGCGACCCCGACCTCAGCGCCTGCAGCACGACGGGATCGACCTCCGGCGCGACCGGCTCGGGGGCGATGTCGGGACGCCGCTGCGCGCG
This sequence comes from Microbacterium arborescens, assembly GCF_049707515.1. GTDB lineage: Bacteria > Actinomycetota > Actinomycetes > Actinomycetales > Microbacteriaceae > Microbacterium > Microbacterium arborescens_B. The sequence continues at coordinate 236,849 of NZ_JBNAFI010000004.1, forward strand.
CAGCCGATCGAGCTCGCCGTACACCTCGGGTGTCGCGAGCCCGCCGTCGTCGGGCACGACGACCCAGTCGAAGCGCGCGCGCCCGAGCGCAGGGCTCAGCCGGTCGCCTCGCCCGGTGCCGACCGCGCTGCCGCCCATCAGCGAGAACGGGACGTCGGCTCCGAGGCGCGTCGCCATCTCCTGCAGCGCAGGTGATGTCAGGCCCGCCCCCCACAGCGCGTCGCACGCGACGAGCGCGGCGGCGGCATCCGCCGATCCCCCGCCCATGCCGCCGGCGACCGGCACGGCCTTGCGGATGTCGAGGTGCACGCCGCCGAGGTATCCGACTTCGCGCGCGACCAGACGGGCCGCTCGCAGTGCGAGGTTGCGGTCGTCGACCGGCACGCCGGCGACCGGCCGGCCCGCCTCGTCGACGACGCGAACGCTGAAGTCGTCGGCCGGTGTCGCGACGAGGTCCTCGTAGAGCGAGACTGCCTGGTAGACCGACGCGACATCGTGATACCCGTCGTCCTGCTCGGCTCCGACCTCGAGGAAGAGGTTGATCTTGCCGGGGGCCCGCACCCGCACGCGGTCCGGGACGGCGGTGAGGCTCATGCGCCGTCCGGCCCGTCCCAGATCTGACCGATGCGGGCGGCGATGTCGTCGATGCGCCGAAGCTCCTCGTCGCTCAGGTCGGGCCCGTCCAGGGCGGCGAGGTTCTCGTCGAGCTGAGCGGTGCGCGAGGCGCCGATGAGCGCGGATGCGACCACCGGGTCGCGCAGCGTCCACCGGATCGCGAGCTGCGCGAGGGTCTGGCCGCGCTCGCGAGCGAGATCGCCGAGCTCGCGAAGGCCCGCGAGCGCCGATTCGGACAGCCGGCCGTCCTCGGGCAGCGAGAAGCGCTGCATCGAGCGGTCGGACGTGCCGTCGTCGAGGTAGCGTCCCGTGAGCAGGCCCTGCTGCAGCGGCATGAAGCCGATGGCGCCCATGCCGTCGGTGCGGAGCTGGTCGGTGAGGCCGTCCTCGATCCATCGGTTGAGGATCGAGTACGACGGCTGGTGGATGACCAGCGGCGTGCCGAGCTCGCGGGCGACCGCGGCGGCCCGTGCGGAGTTCTCCGCGGAGTACGACGAGATGCCGACGTAGAGGGCCTTGCCCTGGCGGACGAGCGTGTCGAGTGCGCCGACGGTCTCTTCGACGGGGGTCGTGTCGTCCTCGCGGTGGGAGTAGAAGATGTCGACGTAGTCGAGGCTCATCCGGGTGAGCGACTGCTCGGCGCTCGCGATGAGGTATTTGCGCGACCCGTGGTTGCCGTAGGGGCCGTCCCACATGTCGTAACCGGCCTTCGACGAGATGATCAGCTCGTCGCGGTAACGAGCGAAGTCCTGGCGCATCATCCGGCCGAAGTTCGTCTCGGCCGAACCGTAGGGCGGCCCGTAGTTGTTCGCGAGGTCGAAGTGGGTGATGCCGCGATCGAAGGCGTGGCGCAGCACCTCGCGCTGGCGGTCGAAGGGGATGTTGTCGCCGAAGTTCCACCAGAGCCCGAGCGAGATGGGCGGCAGGAAGAGGCCGGACGAGCCGACCTGCCGGTATCCGGTGCTCTCGTAGCGGTCGGGCGCGGCGGCATAGGGACGGTGGAGGTCTCCGCCGCGCGAAGCGGGGAAGCGGGGCGAGGCGGTCACGGTCCGAGCCTATCGACAGCCCGCGACCGGCGCGCGGGAAGAACCTGGCCCGGCACGCGTTGTACCTCGAGAGACGGATGACGCCTCGCGGTGACCCATGTCCGCACTCGGAGCAGAGTCGCTCGACGTGCGGGGAAACACCGATGTAACGGAGAATGTCTAGTCTGCATACTGAAGCACCCATTTCCCAAGGAGGAAACCCTGGCCCTTTCTGCTCTGCCCCGCCGCGAGAACCCCTGGATCGATCTGCCCGCACGACGCGACGACGTCGTCTTCGACGAGGGCGTTCTGCGCCTCGTCCATGACGACACGACACCCGACGCCGCGCGCACCGCCGACCTTCTGCTGATCGCCGATGCGTTCGACGAAGCCGGTGTGCGCACGCTGCTCATCCGGCACGATCTCCATACGCCCGCACTCGCGATCGATCTCGCGGATGCCGAGCGAGCGGCGGTGGCGCTGCGCGCCCTCGGTCAGCGCGAGCCGCTGTACCTCAAGGCGAAGGGTGCGGCTCCCGTCTTCGCCGTCGACGCGGTCATCCCCGATTCCGTGCCGCACGCGGTGCGGGCGTACCGGCCGCGGGTCAGCGCCGCCGGTGGGCGCCGCTACGACCACGAATACGGCGTTCGGGTCGAGTTCTGGCGCTTCGGCGAGACCTCCGTCGAAGCACCGCAGGCCAACGCGCTCATGCGGCGCATCACCCCGTCGCAGGACGTGACGATCGTCACTGCGGCGCGCTACGGACGCGAATGGCGCACCGTGGCGGGCATGCTCGATTCGCACCCCCGCGAGGTCACCCACGACATCGACATGGTGTTCTCGTGGGTCGACGGCTCCACAAGCGAGTTCCAGCGGCAGCGCGCCGCGCAGCTGTCGGAGTACGTCGTCGGCGAGGGCGACGACGGCCCGGCCCGCTACCGTCACGTCGACGAGCTGCGGTACGCGCTGCGGAGCGTTCACATGTACGCGCCCTGGGTTCGTCGCATCTTCATCGCCACCGACTCCCCCGCCCCGGCCTGGCTCGCCGACCACCCGAAGGTGACGATCGTCCGCAGCGAGGAGTTCTTCGCCGACCCCACGACGCTCCCGACGCACAACTCCCACGCCGTCGAGTCTCAGCTGCACCGCATCGAGGGGCTCGCCGAGCACTTCCTCTACTCCAACGACGACATGTTCTTCGGCCGTCCGGTGCACCCCGAGCTCTTCTTCTCGCCCGGGGGCATCTCATCGTTCGTCGAGTGCGACGTGCGCATCGGCGCGGGCGATCCCCGTCTCGATCGCTCGGGACACGACAACGGCCTGCGCGTGAACCGGGCGCTCCTCGAGGAGCGGTTCGGACGCGTCATCGTGCGCGACCTCGAGCACTGCGCCGCGCCGCTTCGTCGCAGCGTGATGCGGGAGCTCGAAGAGACCTTCCCCGACGACTTCCGCCGCACGGCGGCATCCCGGTTCCGCGCTGCCACCGACATCTCGGTGACGAACTCGCTGTACCACTACTACGCGATGTTCACCGGTCGTGCGCTTCCCACGGCGGTGCCGCGCACCCGCTATGTCCAGACGACGCTGGCCCGCTCGCTCGCGGGCATGGAGCGTCTCGCCAAGCGCCGCGACATCGACATGTTCTGCCTGAACGACGGCGGCGAGACCGAGGTACCGGAGGAGATCCGGGTGGCGTCTCTGCGCGACGTCCTCGAGCGGATGTTCCCCATCCGCGCGCCGTGGGAGATCCCGGCCGTCAGCGAAGGACGGGCACGGGGCGCGTCGGCGGCGCGCTCCGGCGCGAAGCGCTGACCGGCGCGATGCCAGCCTCGGCGAGCCGGCGCTGGGCCTCGCCCGCGTCGGTGTACTCGAGGGTGGACGTGACATCGAGCGGCACGACCGAGTGGACGATCGTGTCGTCGTAGACGTGCACGAAGTTGAACGACTGCGCGCCGTCCTGCGGCCGTGTGCCGCCGACGGGCACGGTGAGGTCCTGCGCGTAGCACGTCGACGAGGCCACCGAGACGGGGATGCCGGCGAAGGTCGCGAAGGTCGAATAGTGCAGGTGCCCCGCGATGATGGCGCGGACGTCAGAACCGGCGAGAACGGCGGCCAGCGCTCGCTGATCGCGAAGCTCGACGCTCGCGGCCAGCGGCAGCACGCTGGGGACGGGCGGGTGGTGCATCGCGAGGATCGACCCGAGCGGCGCGGGGGTCGACAGGACCTCCCGCAGCCAGGCGAGCTGCTCCGGGCGCACCTCGCCGTGGTGGGCGCCGGGCACGCTCGTGTCGAGCGTGATGAGTCGCAGACCGTCGATCTCGTCGACCCGGTCGGCGGTCTGCGCCGTACCCGGCTCACGCCACAGGGTCTCGCGGAAGCCCGCGCGGTCGTCGTGATTGCCCATGACCCAGAACACGCGCGTGTCGAGGCGCTCGGCGAACGGCTCGACGAGATCGCGCAGCTCGGCGTAGGCACCGCGCTCCCCGAGGTCGACGAGATCGCCGGTGAAGACGATTCCGTCGGGGCGGAGGGCCGCCGCCTCGATGGCGTCGAGGGCCCGACGCAAGTGTGCGGCCGCGTCGACGCGGTCGAAGAGCTGCGAGCCGGCCGCTCGCAGGTGGGTGTCGCTCAGGTGCAGCAGCACCCTCTCAGGTGCCGGGTACTCGGCGGTTCGCATCGTCTCTTCCAGGTCGGGTGATGCTCGCCGCGACGCTCGCGGCTCCCTGGAGATGTTACAGACGTGTTTCGGGAGAACCCGATGACGCGCTGATGAGCATTCAGTGAACGGATGCCGCGAGCCGCACGAAATCGTCGATGCCGAGCTGTTCGCCGCGCAGCGTCGGGTCGATGCCCGCGGCCTCGAGCGCAGCCGACGCGGTGGCGGCGGTGCCGCCGAACAGCGGCGCGACCGCCTGTCGGAGCATCTTGCGTCGCTGCCCGAACGCGGCGTCGACGATCTGGAAGGTGCGGCGGCGAAGGGCCTCGTCACCCCGTGACACCGCGTCGCGCTCGAAGCCCACCAGGAGGCTGTCGACGTTGGGCACGGGCCAGAACACCTGACGTGAGACGGTTCCCGCGAGGCGCCAGGAACCGTACCAGGCGGCCTTCACGCTCGGGGATCCGTAGATCTTCGAGCCCGGTGCGGCCGCGAGACGCTCGGCGACCTCGGCCTGCACCATCACGACGCCGCGCTGGAGGTAGGGGAAGGTCTCGAGGAAGTGCAGCAGCACCGGCACACTGACGTTGTACGGCAGATTCGCCACGAGCACGGTCGGCACGCCCGGAAGCTCCGTCACGCGCATCGCGTCGGCGTCGACGACCGTGAGCGCCCCCTCGGCGACGCCGTGGCGGGCGGCGGTGACCGGGAGGTGTGCCGCGAGTCGATGATCGATCTCCACCGCGGTGACGCTCGCGCCGGTCTCGAGGATCGCGAGGGTGAGGGATCCGAGGCCGGGGCCGATCTCGACGACCCGTTCCCCCGGCTGCACGCGGGCGGCGACCACGATCTTGCGGACGGTGTTGGCGTCGACGACGAAGTTCTGCCCGAGCTTCTTCGTCGGAGTCACGTCGAGGTCGGCCGCGAGGGCGCGGATCTCGGCGGCACCGAGCAGGGTCACAGGCATGAGGACCAGCCTAGTTGCGACGCGCCGCGTCGCCCGGTGGACGACGCGGCGCGGGCGTCATGCGGCGGCCGCCGCCGCTGCCCGGGCCGCGGCAGGCAGCGCCTCGAGGATGCGGCCGAGAGCGGCGTCGTCGTGCGCCGCGGTGAGGAACCAGGCCTCGAACGCGGAGGGCGGCAGCGCCACTCCCGCGTCGAGCATCGCGTGGAAGAAGGCCGCGTAGGCGCCGGCATCCTGTCGGGTCGCGGTCTCGTAATCGGGCACTCCGGCGGCGACCTCGGCGCCGAAGAAGACGCTGAAGAGGGTTCCCGCGCGCTGCACGACATGCGGCATGCCCGCCGCGTCGAGAGCAGCCGACGCCGCGCCCGACACGGTGTCGGCTGCACGCCCGATGCGGGCGTAGACCTCGGCGTCCGCCAGGCGCAGGGTCGCGAGGCCGGCGGCCACCGCGACGGGATTCCCCGAGAGCGTGCCCGCCTGGTACACCGGGCCGAGCGGGGCGAGCAGGTCCATGATCTCAGCACGTCCCGCGAGCGCGGCGACGGGGAGCCCACCACCGACGACCTTGCCGAAGGTCAGCAGGTCGGGGGTGACGTCCTCCCCCGCGTCGCGCAGCACGCCCCAATAGCCCGCGGGGCCGGAGCGGAAGCCGGTCAGCACCTCGTCGCTGATGAGCAGCGCGCCGTGGCGCGTCGTCAGCTCGCGGAGGAACGTCGTGAAACCCGGCGCCGGCGGGACGACGCCCATGTTCGCGCCGGCCGCCTCGGTGATGACGGCTGCGATGCTGGGTCCGTGCTCGGCGAAGACGGCCTCGAGCGCGGCCTCGTCGTTGTAGGGCACGACGAGCGTCTGAGCGGCGATCGCCGCCGGCACGCCCGCGGATCCGGGCAGCGCGAGGGTCGCGAGCCCCGAGCCGGCCTGAGCGAGCAGACCGTCGGAGTGGCCGTGGTAGTGGCCCGAGAACTTCACGAGCAGATCCCGACCGGTCGCGCCGCGCGCGAGACGGATCGCCGTCATCGTGGCCTCCGTGCCCGTCGAGACCAGACGGACCTTCTCGGCGATCGGAACGCGCCGGCGGATCTCCTCGGCCAGCTCCGTCTCAGCCGGGGTCGAGGCCCCGAAGGACAGGCCGCGACGTGCGGCACCCACGACGGCCTCGATGACCTCGGGATGCGCGTGCCCGACGAGCGCCGGTCCCCAGCTCGCGACGAGGTCGACGTAGTCGCGCCCCTCCGCGTCGGTGACGTGGGCACCGCTGGCCGACACGTAGAAACGGGGGGTGCCGCCGACCGAACCGAAGGCGCGGACCGGAGAGTTCACCCCGCCGGGGATGACGGCGCGAGCGCGGTCGAAGAGGTCGTCGTTGCGGCTCATGCGAAGTCCTTACCGGCGCGGATCCAGTCCGCCACCTCTCGCGCCCAGTAGGTGAGGATGACGTCGGCGCCGGCGCGGCGGATGCCGACGAGCGACTCCGCGATGGTGCGCTCACGGTCGATGGCCCCGGCGCGGGCGGCGAGCTCGATCATCGCGTACTCCCCCGACACCTGGTAGGCCCAGACCGGCACGGTGGCGGCCTCGGCGACGCGGGCGAGCACGTCGAGGTACGGGCCGGCGGGCTTGACCATGACGTAGTCCGCGCCCTCGGCGATGTCCTGCATGGCCTCCGCGACACCCTCGCGGCCGTTCGCGGGATCGAGCTGGTAGGTACGGCGGTCGCCCTGGAGGGTCGACTCGACGGCATCGCGGAACGGACCGTAGTAGGCCGAGGCGTACTTGGCGGAGTAGGCGAGCAGCGCGACATCGCTGCGTCCGGCGGTGTCGAGCGCGGCACGGATGACGGCGACCTGGCCGTCCATCATCCCCGAGAGCCCCAGCACCTCCGCCCCGGCCTCCGCCTGCGCGAGCGCCATCTCGGCGTACACCTCGAGCGTCGCGTCGTTGTCGACCGAGCCGTCGGCGGCGAGCAGCCCGCAGTGACCGTGGTCGGTGAACTCGTCGAGGCAGAGATCGGCCTGCACCGTGATGCGCCCCGCCGCAGCATCGCGCGCCACGCGGATCGCGCGGTTGAGGATGCCGTCCGGAGCGACGGCGCCCGAACCCTCGGCGTCACGGACAGCCGGCACGCCGAAGAGCATGATGCCCCCGACGCCCGCGTCCGCGGCATCCGTCACGACGCTCGCGATGGCCTCGATCGGATGCTGCATCACCCCCGGCATGCTCGCGATGGGCTGCGGCGCGTCGATGCCCTCCTTCACGAAGACGGGAAGGACGAGCTGGGCGGCGACGAGGTGGTGCTCGGTCGACAGGCGCCGCATCGCGGGCGTGCGGCGGGTGCGACGCAGGCGCCGCTCGGGGAAGGTGCTCATGGGGAATCCTCTGCGGGTCGCGCGTCGAGCTCTGCGATCAGGGCGTCGACGCTCTGCGAGTGTGCGGTGTGGTGCACGGTGTAGCCGAGCTTCTCGGCGTCGCGCGTGGTGCCGGGTCCGATCGAGGCGATGAGCACCTCGGGCCCCGGGATGCCGACCTGGCGACGGAGCTCGCGGCCGACGCTCAGGGACGTGAGGAGGACGGTGTCGATCGCCCCCGACCGCACGTCGCGGGCGACCTCGGGGGCGAGGTCGACGCCGACGGTGCGGTACGCGATGCAGACGTCGACCTCGTAGCCCTGCAGCTCGAGCTCGTCGCTGATGACGGCCATCGCGAGGTCGGAGCGCAGGACCAGGCATCGTCCCGTCGACCGCGGCGAACGTCCCGCGCACCACTGGGCGATCATGTTGGTCGCCGACGAGGTGCCCACCGGCACGAACTCGACCTCGAATCCCGCATCCGCCACGGCCCGGGCCGTCGGTCGCCCCACGGCCGCGATGCGCGTGCCGATCGGGATGCTCACCCGCTGTGCCACGAGCTGCTCGACGGTGGCGGCGCTCGTGATGAAGACCCAGGCGTAGTCGCCTGCCGCCAGACGCGCGAAGGCTGCGTCGCGGGCTGCGAGGTCGCGCGGCGGCCGCGACTCGATGAGGGGGGCGACGACGCCCGTCGCTCCGCGCCGTTCGACCTCGGCGCGCACGCGCTCGCCCCACGCGCCGCCTCGGGGGATCAGGATGCGGCGCCCGTGGAGGCCCCCCGTCACCGGCTCGTCCCCGGCAGATCGGCGATGTCGGCGGCACCGCCGTCCAGCAGTTCGGCGACGACGTCCGCGGCGACCGTCTCGCGCGCCTCGGCCGATGCCAGGTCGTCGATCACGGCACGCTGCGACCGGACGGTGCGCGCACCGTCGGGCGCATACACCTCTGCGACGAAGACCGAGTCGGCGCCTACCCCGCTGACGGAGATGCCGACGGGTGCGGCGCACCCGGCCTCGAGCCGGCGCAGCACGGCGCGCTCGAGAAGGGCGCGCGAGGAGGATGCGGGGTCGTCGATGAGGGCGACGGCACGACCGATCGGGCCGTCGGCGTCCACCGCGCGGATCTCGACGGCCAGAGCGCCCTGGCCAGCCGAGGTCGGCCACTGATCGAGGGCGAACACCTCGCCGATCGCGGCGTCTCGCTCGATGCGGCGAAGCCCCGCCTCAGCCAGGACGATCGCGTCGTACTGGCCGTCGCGCATCTTGCGCAGGCGGGTGTCGATGTTCCCGCGGATGTCGCGGACGAGCAGGTCGGGCCGGCGCCGCAGCACCTGCGCGACGCGTCGCGGCGAACCCGTGCCGATGACCGCCCCGTGGGGCAGGGCGTCGAGGGTCGCGTCTCCCGCCGGGCCGCACAGCACGTCGCGCTGCGGGGCGCGCGGCGGGACGGCCGCGATCGTCAGTCCGGGGTAGGGCGCCGTCGGCAGGTCCTTCATCGAGTGCACGACGAGGTCGCAGTCGCCGCGCAGGAGCGCCTCGCGAAGCGCGGTGGCGAAGACTCCCGTGCCGCCCATCTGCGCGAGCGACCCTGTCAGCACGTCGCCGTCGGTCGTGATCTCGACGAGCTCGACGGCGATGCCGGTCGCGGCCGTGATCGCATCGGCGACGTGGCGCGACTGCGTCGTGGCGAGCAGGCTCGCGCGCGTTCCGAGTCGCAGGACCGGTGGTGCGAATCCGCCCGATGTCGTCTCGGCTGTCACGGTGCCACTCCCGCGAGCGCCGGCTGGAAGCCCAGACGCTTGTTCTCGCAGCATCCCGGACGGCACACGTCGTACCACGGCCCGAGCGGGGTCACGGCGGGCCGTTCCTCGACGGGCGTACCCTTCAGGCGCTCCTCGACGAGATCGACGAGACCGGCGACGTAGGCGGGATGCGTACTCGGCGATGCGGTGCGCACCGCGAACAGCCCGTGCTCCTCGGCGGTCTCCATCGCCTCGGTGTCGAGGTCCCAGAGCACCTCCATGTGGTCGCTGACGAACCCGAGCGGCACGATGAGCACGGCCTTGCGGCCGGCCGCGGGAAGCTCCGCGATCGCGTCGTTGATGTCGGGCTCGAGCCACGGCACCGAGGGCGGGCCGGAACGGCTCTGGAACACCAGCTGCCAGGGGCTCGTGGTGCCGAGCTCGGCGACGATCGCCTCGGCGACGGCGGTGTGCTGCGCGACATAGGCGCCGCCGGGACCGAACCCGCGCTCGGGCGGGCCGGAGCGGTCGGCGTCGGAATTGGGGATCGAGTGCGTCGAGAACAGGATCTCCACGTCCTCCTCCGCGATTCCGCGCTCGCGCATCTTCGCGAACCCGTCACGGATGCCGTCGACGAACGGCGCGACGAAGCCCGGGTGATCGAAGAACTGCCGGACCTTGTCGATCTCGACCTCGCCGGCGAGAGCGGTGGCCTCCATCGCGTCGGCCAGGTCCTCGCGGTACTGGCGGCACGACGAGTACGAGCTGTAGGCGCTCGTGGCGACCGCGATGACCCGGCGATGACCGTCGGCGTGCAGGTCGCGGAGCGCGTCGTCGACGTACGGCATCCAGTTGCGGTTGCCCCAGTACACCGGGAGGTCGAGCCCGCGAGCCGCGATCTCCGCCTCGAGCGCGGCCTTCAGCTCGCGGTTGTGCTGATTGATCGGCGAGACGCCGCCGAAGTGGCGGTAGTGGTGCGCGACCTCTTCGAGGCGCTCGTCGGGGATGCCGCGACCGGCGGTGACGTTGCGGAGGAACGGCAGGACGTCGTCCTGTCCCTCGGGTCCGCCGAAGCCGAGCAGCAGCAGGGCGTCGTACGAGGTCGGCTCGCTGACGTGGGGCGCGCCGCCGCACGAGGCGGGGCCGGCGGCGGGGACCGCGCAGCCGGGGGCGCACGCCGGCGCGCTCTGCGCGCGCGGGGGCTTGGGACGGAACTCGGCAGCGCTCATCAGGACAGGACCTCGGACAGCTCGGAAACCTCGACGCGCCGTCCCGTGTAGAACGGCACCTCCTCGCGCACGTGCCGGCGCGCGTCGGTCGCGCGGAGATCGCGCATCAGGTCGACGAGGCTGATCAGCTCGTCGCTCTCGAGCGGCAGCAGCCACTCGTAGTCGCTCAGTGCGAAGGTCGACACGGTGTTCGCGATGACGTCCGAGAACTTCGCCCCGCGACGGCCGTGCTGCGCGAGCATCGCCGAGCGCTCGTCCTCGGGCAGCAGGTACCACTCGTAGCTGCGCACGAACGGATACAGGCACAGCCACTCGCGGGCGTGCTCGCCCCGGAGATAGCCGGGCACGTGACGCTTGTTGAACTCCGCCTCGCGGTGCACGCCCATCGCGCTCCACTCGAGCTCGAAGGCGGCGAGGGCCGCGGTGCGGCGCAGCTCCCGCAGACCACGCTGCAGTGCCGCGGGGTCGTCGGCCGACCCCGGCGACGTGTGCAGCCAGACCATGAGGTCGGCGCCTGCGCGCATCCCCGTGACGTCGTAGAGCCCGCGCACCGTGACTCCGGCCTCGGGCAGGCCGGAGACGACGCGCTCGAGCTCGGAGAGGTCGGCGTCGGTCGGCGCCTGCGGCCGCGGGCGGGGACCGGCGAGGATCGCGAAGAGGGTGTAACCGAGCGGGATCTGTTCGGTCATCAGGACTCCTTTCGTGCGGAGGGAACGGCGAGAAGTTCGTGGGCGAGTGCGCGCGCGTGCGGGATGACCGACGCGAGGCCGGTTCCGGCGGCGACCGCGCCGGTGACGTGGATGCCGCGGGCGGCGGCATCCGTCACCGTCATCGTCCACGCGTCGGACTCGGCCGGCACGACCGCGTCGCGCCAGCGCGTGGTGATGATCTCGCCGATGTCGCCCCGATCCACGCGTGCGCCGGTGAGATGCGAGATCTCGCGCGCGACTGCTGCGGCGGAGTCGAGTCCGACGGTGTCGTCGGCGCGTGCCGAGAGGCGGACGAGGTGCGTTCCCTCCGGCAGGGCAGCGCGAGCCCAGGCCCACTTCGCGTCGATGTGGGTGAGGGCTTTGGCCGCCGTGCGGGCCGTGGGGGCGACGATGACGCCCGATCCGACGGGTTCGGCGGCGAGGTCGGACGAGGTGACGGCTGCCGTCAGCAGGCGGACCGCCGGCTGAATGGGCGCAGAGGCGGCCGCATCGATCGTCCCGCCGTCCTCGCCGAGAAGGGCCGCGGCTCCGCGCGGGCCGGTCGCGATGACGACGCGGCCGGCTCGAACGCGCTCGCCGCCCGCGAGGGCCACCCCCACCCCGGTACCGGAGCCCGCGTCGAGGCCCGCCACCGCGATGCCGGTCCGGATGACGGCGCCACGTTCGCGGGCCAGCGTCGCGACGGCATCGGCCAGGCGCCACATGCCGCCGGCGATCCCGCCGACGGCGGTTCCGCCGGGCGCGTTCGGGGCGACCTCGGCGGCGGCGGCGAGCAGCGAGCCGGTGCGCTCGAACGCCGCCCACATCTTCGGGTGCAGGCGCGGAAGGGGAACGGCCGCGGCGGGCTGCGAGTAGATGCTGCGGCACAGGGGGTCGACGAGGTCGTGGACCAGCCCCGCTCCCAGGCGCTCTTCGACGAGGTCGGCGAGTGAGGCGGTCGGGTCGATCGGCGCATCGAGCACTTCGGCCGACGCGCGCTCGGCGGCGCGGTCGCCGATGATCGCGACGACGTCGGGTGCGAGCGGATCGGCCGGGATGCCGATCACCGTGCGGCGCGGCAGCGGCAGGCGGCTCCAGCGTCCACCGCCGAGACCCGGCCCCCGCTGTGAGACGAGGTGCGCCGGACCCGAGCGCGGTGCGACCACCTCGAGCGGCAGCGCGAAGTCGGCGATGAGCCGCGGCACCGCGTCGGTGCGCTTGGCGAACGATTCGGCACCGAGGTCGATGTCGAGTCCGGCGATGCGACCGCGGCGCAGCATCCCGCCGATCTGGTCGTCCGACTCGACGACCGTCACGCGCGCGCCGGCGGTCGCGGCCTCGAGGGCCACGACGAGTCCGGCGATGCCGGCGCCGACCACGACGAGATCGGTGTCGGCGGTCACGCCGGCCGCCAGTCGTGCACCGTGCGCACCACCGAGCTGATGGCGTCGGGGTCGGCTTCCATGGGCACGCCGTGACCGAGGTTGAACACGTGGGCACGCGCGGCACGTCCGGCCTCGAGGATGCGCACGATCGCCGCATCCCGCACCGGGGCGGGGGCGAACAGCAGGGCGGGGTCGAGGTTGCCCTGCAGCGTCAGGTCGGACCCCACGCGACGCGCGGCCTCATCGAGAGGCACGCGGTAGTCGACCCCGAGCGCGTCGATGCCGATCGAGGCCATGTCGCGGAGGATCTCCCCCGTGCCGACGCCGAAGTGGACCAGGGGGATGTGGTCGATCCCCGCGCCCTCCGGAACGGCCAGGGCGCGGACGGCGTCGAACGACGACGCCGACGCCGGGAGGGCCGCGGCGCGGTAGTCCTCGGGGGGAAGGCCGCCGGCCCACGAGTCGAACAGCTGAGCCGCGCTCGCGCCCGACGCGACCTGCAGCGCGAGGAACTCCCCCGTCACCCGCGAGAGCCACTCGGTGAGCGCCCGCCAGGCGGCCGGATCCTCGTGGATCAGACGCCGGGCGGCGAGGTGATCCTTCGACGGGCCGCCCTCGACGAGGTAGGCCGCGAGGGTGAACGGCGCGCCGGCGAAGCCGATGAGCGGCAGCGGCTCGCCCCGCGATTCGGACTCCTCGGCGAGCATGTCGGTCGTCAGCTGCACGGCACGGGCGATCGCCTCACCGCGCTCGCGGACGAGCGCCGGATCGATCTCGACGGCGCGGGCGATGTCGGCGGCCGTGCGCAGCGGCTGCGCGAAGACGGGGCCGCGGCCGGCCGCGATCTCGACCTCGATGCCGAGGATCGCGAGCGGCACGATGATGTCGCTGAAGAAGATGGCCGCGTCGACGCCGTGGCGGCGCACCGGCTGCAGCGTGATCTCGCTCGCCAGCTCGGGCGTCAGGCAGGCCTCGAGCATGGTCCCCTGCGACCGCAGCGCGCGGTATTCCGGCAGGGACCTGCCGGCCTGCCGCATGAACCAGACGGGGGTCTTCTCGACGCGTTCGCCGAGCAGGGTGCGCACGAGCCGGCTCGAGCCGGTGGCGTGCGCGACGAGAGGGTGGGCGGATGCCGGAATGATGATCTCCTCGAATGAGTTAATCGATATACTAGTCACGATTCCAGGGGGTTCTTCCGCACGTGCTCGTCGCTCTCACCGCGCATCAGCGCTCCACGCCACTCGCTTCACTCGAGCGACTCTCCGTCATCGGAGACGAAGTCGGCACCCGGTTGACAGAGGCCCACGAGGCCATCCAGGGTGCTGTGGTCCTGGCGACCTGCAACCGCTTCGAGGCGTATTTCGACCTGCAGGACGACGCCGACTTCCCCTCGACCATCCCGGCCATGGATGCCGCGATGGAAGAGATCGCGAAGCTGAGCGACCTGCCCTTCCGCACCGTTCGAGAAACCGTCGACTTCGCCCACGGCAACAAGGTGGCCCACCACCTGTTCTCGGTGGCGTCGGGACTCGACTCCGTCGCGGTCGGTGAGGACGAGATCGCCGGCCAGGTGCGGCGCGCCCTCGACGACGCCCGCCGGGGCGGCCTGACCACCGCGCCCCTCGAGCACCTCTTCCAGCGGGCCACCGAGACCTCGCGCGCCGTGAAGAACAGCACGCGCATCGGCGAGTCCGGACGCTCGCTCGTGCGGCTGGCCCTCGAACTGGCCTCCTCGCGTGTCGCCGACTGGTCGGCGGCGCGGGTCCTGCTCGTCGGCACGGGGCGGTACGCCGCGGCATCCCTCGCCGCCCTGCGCGACAAGGGCGCCGTCGATGTCCGCGTCCACTCGAGGTCGGGCCGCAGCCGCTTCGCGCAGCGCGAGCACCTCGTCGCCGTCGACGCCGCGTACTACGCCGAGGAAGCGGCGGCGGCCGACGTCATCATCACGTGCACCACGACGACCGACACCTACGCGCTGACGGCCGCCGAGCACGCCGCGCGCCGCAGTGGCGCCGATCGCACGCAGCTGATCATCGATCTCGGTCTGCCGCGGAACGTCGAGCCCGCACTGCGCGACGTGCCCGACGTCGAGCTGCTCGACCTCGAGACCATCCGCATCCACGCGCCGATCGACGAGTTCGCCACCCTCGACGAGGCCCGCGAGATCGTCGCCGGCGCCGCGGCGCGGCACGCCGCCGCCCGGCGGGTGCACGAGGTCGCGCCCTCGGTCGTGGCGATGCGCGGGTACATCACCGGCATCCTCGACGACGAGCTCGATCGCGCCCGGCTGCGCGGTGAGTCACCCCAGGTCGAGGCGGCGCTGCGTCACTTCTCCGGCGTGCTGCTGCATCGCCTCATCGCCCAGGGACACACCCTCGCCTCCTCCGGGTCGGGAGCGGCGTGGGCAGACGCCGTGAGCACGGTGTTCCCCACCGCGAGCGCATCGCCCGCCCGTCCCGGCACGGTCCCGACCGAGAGCGCACCCGGCGAGGCCGAGGCAGGAGCCGACCGGTCATGACCCGGCAGGTGACCCTGAAGGACATCGCGGTGCGCGCGGGTGTCTCCACGGCCGCCATCAGCCAGGCCCTGAACGATCGCGGAAGCCTGCGTCCCGAGACGCGCGAACGCATCAAGGCGATCGCCACCGAGCTCGGATACCAGCCCAACAAGTACGCCGCCGCCCTCCGCAGCGGCCGCACGATGTCGGTCGGCTTCGTGGTGCCCCAGGACGCCGAGCTCGACCTGTCCAAGCGCGGCGCGCTGCACCGGAGCCGGCACATCGGAGCGCTCGTGAGCGCCGCCGCCGAGCAGGGCTTCACCGTCACGATGCTCCCCGCCGCGCGACCCGACCTGCTGCGCGGCGCGCAGATCGACGTCGTCTACTTCGCCGAGGTGGCCGCAGACGACCTGCTGCTGCGCGAGGCCGTCGCCCGCGGCATCCCCGTCGCCACCAACGACCTCTACGTCGACACCGAGCTGTCGATGACCGTGCGCACCGGCTACGACGAAGCCGTGCGCGCCGCTCTCGGCCTGCTCGAAGCCGGCGGCGCGCGCCGCATCGGCTTCCTCGTCGACGACGCCGGCTCACCCCGTGACGAGATCGGCGAGACCGCCTATCGCGCCTGGAGCACCGTGCGCGGCCGCGAACCCCTCGTGGCCTACCTGGACGCCGAGCACGGCGCGCTCCCCCGCCGGGTCGGCGAGCTGCGCGACGCCGGTGCCGATGCGATCTTCTCGTTCGCCGAGGAGGGTCCGGCGATCTACCTGCAGCTCGAGGAGATGGACTTCGTCATCCCGCGTGACATGCAGTTCGTCGCACTGTGCACGAGCGACTGCGCCGTCAACACCCGCCTCGGGGTGACGCACGTGTGCGTGCACCCGGAGCTCGCACCGGCGGCGATGTTCCAGGCGCTCAGCAGCATCCGCGACGCCGCCGCGCCCGACGTCGTCGACCTCCCGTGGGAGATCGTCCGCGGCTCGTCGACCCGCTGAGGCGCCGTCCCGTCGAACCCGGACCTCAGAACTCGCCGAGCTCAGAACTCGCCGTAGACCTCGAGCGTGTTCGCCGTCACCCGAGCCGCGAGCTCATCGACGCCGAGGCCGAGTTCCGCGGCCAGGAACCGCAGCGTCACCGGGATCAGGTACGGCGCATTCGGCCGCCCGCGGTGCGGGGTCGGCGTGAGGAACGGCGCATCCGTCTCGACGAGGATCCGCTCCAGCGGCGTCACCGCGAGGGCATCGCGCAGGTTCTGCGCGTTCTTGAACGTCACGTTGCCGGCGAAGCTCAGCCAGTAGCCGCGGTCGGCCGCGACGCGGGCCATGTCGGCGTCGCCCGAGAAGCAGTGGAACACCGTCCGCTCGGGGGCGCCGACGCGCTGCAGCGTCTCGAGAACCGCGTCGTGGGCGTCGCGATCGTGGATCTGCATCGCGATGCCGTGCTTCTTGGCGAGCTCGATGTGCGCCTCGAAGCTCGCGAACTGGGCGGGCAGCCCCTCCTCGCCCGTGCGGAAGAAGTCCAGGCCCGTCTCGCCGATCGCCCGCACCCGCGGCTGCGCGGCGAGCTCGTGGATGACGGCGATGGCCTCGTCGAGGCGGCCGGCTTCGGCGTAGACCGGCGCCTCGTTCGGGTGGATGGCGACCGCGGCGAGTACCCGGGGGTGGGATGCCGCAGCCCACGCCGACCACCGCGACGACTCGATGTCGCCCCCGGCCTGGACCACCCCGATGACGCCGACGGATGCCGCGAGCTCGAGCTGCTCCTCGAGTGAGCGCGGCTCGTCACCGTCCTCGATCTCGAGGTGGGTGTGGTTGTCGTAGACGGGGACGCTCAGCGGCTCCGGTGCATCCGGCCAGCGCACGTCGCGCGCCGCCTGAGACCGCTGCCGAACGTACTGCGACACGTCATCCGTCGGCGAGTCGACCATGCTCAGGCGGTCTGTTCGACGCGCGGGAAGAGGGGCGCGAGGCCGTTCACCGTCGTGCCGGCGGGGAGCACACCCCAGTTCCCGGCGTCTCGGAGCAGCTGATCCTCGAGGCGGGCGTCGATGCCGAGCGCCAGCCACAGCTTGCGCGTCGACTCGGGCATCACCGGTGAGAGCAGCACCGCGAGCGCCCGCAGGCCTTCGGCGGCCGTGTACAGCACGGTTCCCAAGCGCGCGCGCTGCGCCTCGTCCTTGGCGAGCGCCCACGGCTCGTTCTCGGTGATGTAGCCGTTCAGGGCGTCGACGATCGTCCAGATCGCTCCGATCGCCTCGTCGGGACGGAAACGCTCCATCGCCGCATCGGCCGCATCGACGGCATCGGCCACGACCCGCTGGATCGCACGGTCGCCCTCGGAGTACTCCGCCGGCGCCGGAACGATGCCCTCGTAGTAGCGCTCGATCATCGCGATCGAGCGCGAGGCGAGGTTGCCGAAGCCGTTGGCCAGCTCGGCCTGGTACCGAGCCGAGAGGTCCTCCCACGAGAACGAACCGTCCTGACCGAACGCGATCGCCGAGAGGAAGTAGAAGCGATAGGCGTCGGAACCGAAGACGTCGGTGATCTCGGTGGGAGCGATGCCGGTCAGCTTCGACTTCGACATCTTCTCGCCACCGACGAGCAGCCAGCCGTGCGCGAAGACGCCCCGCGGCACGTCGAGACCCGCCGCCATGAGCATCGCGGGCCAGATGACTGCGTGGAAGCGGAGGATGTCTTTTCCGACGACGTGATACGCCGGCCAGCGCCGGTCGAACTCGTCGGGGTCGGTTCCGTAGCCGATGGCGGTGGCGTAGTTCAACAGCGCGTCGACCCAGACGTAGATGACGTGCGACGGGTCCCACGGCACGGTGATGCCCCAGTCGAACGCCGAGCGCGAGATCGAGAGGTCCTTGAGCCCCGACTTCACGAACGACACGACCTCGTTGCGCGCGGATTCCGGGCGCACGAAGTCGGGCACGGTCTTGTAGAGCTCGAGCAGTCGGTCCTGGAACTCGCTGAGCTTGAAGAAGTAGTTCTTCTCCTGCAGCAGCTCGAGCGGCTTCGAGTGGATCGCGCACACCTTGAGGCCCTCGAACGCACCCGTGCCGTTCACGATCTCGGCCTCGGGCTTGAACTCCTCGCACCCGACGCAGTAGAGCGCGGCGTACTCGCCGGCATAGATGTAGCCGCGGTCGAAGAGGGTCTGCACGAAGACCTTCACGCGCTCCTCGTGGCGCTCCTGCGTCGTGCGGATGAAGTCGTCGTTGGCCACGTCGAGCGTCCGCAGGAGCGGGAACCACGACTCCTCGACGAGCTTGTCGACCCACTCCTGCGGCGTGACGTTGTTCGCCGCAGCGGCGCGGAGCATCTTCTGACCGTGCTCGTCGGTGCCCGTCAGCATCCACGTGTCATCGCCCGCCTGGCGGTGCCAGCGCGCGAGCGTGTCGACCGCCACCGTCGTGTACCCGTGCCCGATGTGGGGCAGGTCGCTGGGATAGTAGATCGGCGTGGTGATGTAGAAACTGCGCCCGTTGCTCACCCCGAGATTCTAGTTCGACCCCGCAGGTCGCCGGAGCCGCATGACGCCGCCGCGGAGGCTCACGCCGTGTCGCGGACGATGAGGGATGTCGGCAGCACGAGCGGATCGGGGTCGCCTCCCGCGATCACCTGCAGCACCATGTCGACCATCGCCGAACTGATGTCGCTCCACGGCTGACGCATCGTCGTCAGCGGCGGATCATGGGTCGCCGCGAGGCCCGAATCGTCGAAACCGGCGACGGCGATGTCATCGGGCACGCGGCGGCCGCTGCGCCGGATCGTGGCGATCGCGCCGACCGCCATGACATCGGAGGCGGCGAAGACGGCGTCGATGTCGGGAGCCCGCTCCAGCAGTCGCGTCATCGCCGCAGCGCCCGCGTCGCTGGAGTAGACGTCCTGCTCGACGAGGGCCGGGTCGAACAGGTCGCCCATCTCGTCGCGGAAGCCCTCGAGCCGGTAACGGCCACCCGGGGTGTCGTCCGGTCCCGTGATCACCGCGATGCGGCGATGGCCGCGCGAGAGGAGGTGCCGCGTCATCGTGCGGGCGGATTCCTGCTCGTCGACGGAGACCGTGGGCACATGGGCGCGATCACCCAGGGGCACGCCGGTGCAGACGGTGGGCACTCCCGCGGCGATGAGCGACGCGAGGAGCGGATTGGACTCGTGCGACGAGATCAGCAGGACGCCGTCGACGTGCCCGGCCCGCACGTACCGCTCGACGTTGGCGCGCTCGGCGGCGGTGTCGGCGATCATGAGGACGAGCGTCATCGACCGCTGCGCGAGCGCCTCGGTGGCGCCGCGCAGGAGCAGCGCGAAGGTCGGGTCGGCGAACAGCAGGTGCTGGGGCTCGGTGAGAAGGAAGGCGAGCGAGTTCGACCGTCCGGTCGCGAGACTGCGCGCGGCGTGGTTGGCGGTGTAGCCGGTCTCGCGGATGGCACGGTCGACGGCCTCGCGAGCCTCGGGAGAGACCCAGTGCCCACCGTTGATGACCCGCGAGACGGTGCCGTGCGATACTCCGGCGGCAGCCGCGACATCGCGGATGGTCGGTTTGCGCGCCGCGCCGGTGGTGCCGTTCACGTCGGCGAGCCTACTCCGCGGCACTCCCCCCGCATGCCGGGACGGATCGGGACGCGCCGCGGCTGGCAGCTGCACTGGGACCGATCACAGTTCGATAACGGCACCGTCGCCGGATCGCTCGCCCGCTTACAGTTGTCACACACCACCTGTGACCGGTCACAGCCCGACCGTCACGCTGACGAGACACGAGGACGCGTTTCATGCCCGCGAGCGTTTGGCCCGCCATCGACGGAATCGCCTACGGCGGCGACTACAACCCCGAGCAGTGGCCCCGCGAGGTGTGGCGTGAAGACGTCCGGCTGATGCGCGCGGCAGGGGTCAACCTCGTCAGCGTCGGGATCTTCTCGTGGGCGCTCATCGAGACGAGCGAGGGCGTGTTCGACTTCGAGTGGCTCGACGAGATCATCGGGCTCCTCCACGACAACGGCATCGCCGTCGATCTGGGCACACCGACCGCATCCCCGCCGGCCTGGTTCTTCGCCCAGCACCCCGACGCACGCGCGGTGAACCGCGACGGTGTCGTCATGGGCTTCGGCTCGCGCGGCATGGCGTCGCACTCGGCGCCGGCGTACCGCGAAGCTGCCGTCCGCATCGCCTCCACGCTCGCCGAGCGCTACGCCGAACACCCTGCCGTGGTCATGTGGCACGTCCACAACGAGTTCGGCGTCCCCGTCGGTGAGGACTACTCCGACCACGCCCTCGGCGCCTGGCGGATCTGGCTGCAGCAGAAGTACGGCTCGCTCGACGCCCTCAACGCAGCGTGGGGCACCGCGTTCTGGGGCCAGCATTACGGCGCATGGGAGCACGTCGGCGTCCCCGCCGCCGCTCCCTCGGTGATCAATCCCGCCCAGCGGCTCGACTTCGCGCGGTTCACCGATGCGCAGCTGCGAGCGTGCTTCGTCGCCGAGCGCGATGCCATCCGCCGGTTCTCCTCCCTCCCGGTCACGACGAACTTCATGGCGAACCAGCACCACGGCTGCGACCTCTGGGCCTGGGCTCGCGAAGTCGACATCGTGTCGGACGACCACTATCTGTGGGCCGCCGACGTCGAGGGCGAGATCGGCCTGTCCATCGCCGCCGACCTCTCGCGCTCGGTTGGGGGCGGCAAGCCCTGGATCCTGATGGAGCACTCGACGTCGGCGGTGAACTGGCAGCCGCGCAACATCGCGAAGCGCCCCGGCGAGATGGCGCGGAACTCCCTCGCGCACCTCGGCCGAGGCGCCGACGGCATCCTCTTCTTCCAATGGCGGGCCGGACGCTCGGGCGCCGAGAAGTTCCACTCGGCGATGCTGCCGCACGCCGGCACCGATTCGCGCGTCTTCCGCGAAGTCGTCGACCTGGGCGCGAAGCTGAACCGCCTGTCCGAGCTGCGGGGCTCCCGCGTGCACGCCGACGTCGCCGTCCTGTGGGACTTCGAGTCGTTCTGGGCGCAGGACCTCGAGTGGCGTCCGTCCGAAGACGTCTCGCACGACGAGCGCATACGCGCCTTCTACGAGCGACTGTGGCGTGACAACATCACCGTCGACTTCGCGCTGCCCGGCCACGACCTGTCGGGCTACAAGCTCGTCGTCGCGCCCGCCCAGTACCTGCTGCGTCAGGCCGACGCCGACAACCTCAACCGTTACGTCGGAAACGGCGGCACGCTCGTGGTGTCGTTCTTCTCCGCTGTCGTCGACGAGAACGACGCCGTGCACCCGGGCGGCTTCGCCGCTCCCCTCGAGCCCGCACTCGGGATCCGGGTCGAAGAGCATCTGCCGCTGCGAGCCGGTGACACGACGTCGATCGATCTCGGCGGCGCGCAGCACGCAGCCGACATCTGGCACGAGCACCTGGTGGTCTCGGCCGCGGAGACGCGGGCCACCTACGTCGACGGCCCCGGCGCCGGCATGCCCGCCGTGACCCGCAACCGCCACGGTGCCGGCACCGGCTGGTACATCAGCACCCGACCGGATGCCGCCGGCCTCGCGGCGATCATGACCGAGGTCTACGCCGACGCGGGGCTCGCTCCCCTCGACGCGCCGGCGGGCCTGGAGATCGTGCGCCGCACCGGGGACACCGACGAGTACGTCATCGTGATCAACCACGCGGCGACGGACGCGGAACTCGCTCTGGAGGGCGTCGACCTGGTGACAGGACGCGCCACCCAGGGCACGCTGGAGGTGAGTGCGGGCGACGTCGCCGTCGTCCGTGCACCGCGCACAGCACCCGGGGGTGGTCGCTGACCGACCCCAACGCCGGGAGACAGCCGACGTCTCCCGGCACGCACTGAGAAGAACGCCGACGCCATCCGGCAGCGGCATCCACACCGGTCGTGACGGAGCGACCTCCCTCGAGGTTTTCC
Organism: Microbacterium arborescens; assembly: GCF_049707515.1. Lineage (GTDB taxonomy): Bacteria > Actinomycetota > Actinomycetes > Actinomycetales > Microbacteriaceae > Microbacterium > Microbacterium arborescens_B. The sequence continues at coordinate 258,910 of NZ_JBNAFI010000004.1, forward strand.
GATCGACCACTTCGGAAGGAAGATCCATGCGCAAGATCGGGACCGGAATCGTCGCCATCGCGGCGACCACCGTCCTGCTCGCCGGTTGCTCCGGCGGCAGCACCCCCAGCGAGAGCGGCGACGCCGAAGGCGGCTCGGGCGCCTCGCTGGTCGTCTGGACCGACGCGAACCGCGCGCCGGCGATCGAGGCGGCCGCCGAGGCCTTCGAGCAGGAGACCGGCACGAAGATCGAGCTGGTCCAGAAGAACTTCGAAGACATCCGCAACGACTTCATCAACCAGGTGCCCACCGGCGAGGGCCCCGACATCACCGTCGGCGCCCACGACTTCCTCGGCTCGTTCGTCTCGGCGGGTGTCGTCGACACGGTCGACCTCGGCGACAAGGCCGAGCAGCTCGAGCAGGTGGCCATCGACGCGTTCACCTACGACGGCCAGGTCTACGGCTTCCCCTACGCTCTCGAGACCATCGCTCTCGTGCAGAACACCGCTCTCGTCGGCGAGGAGGCGCCGTCGTCCTTCGACGACATGATCGCCCGCGCCCAGGCCGCCGGCGCCGAGCGTCCGTTCGTGATCAACACGGCGGGACAGAAGGGCGACGCGTACACGATGTACGGGTTCCAGACCTCGTTCGGCGCCCCGGTGTTCGTCCAGGACGCCTCGGGCTCGTACACGACCGAGGTCGGCATGGGCGGCGCCGGCGGCGAGTCCTTCGCCACGTGGCTCGGCGCCCACGGCGAGGCCGGTTCGGGTGAGATCTCCACGACGATCGACTACGACACCAACAACGAACTCTTCGCCGCCGGCACCGCCGCGTACACCGTGCAGGGACCCTGGGCCATCGAGGCGCTCACCGCGAACGGCGTGAACGTCAAGGTCAACCCCATCCCCTCGGCCGGCGGCGAGACCGCTGCGCCGTTCGTGGGCGTGCAGGGCTTCTACGTCAGCTCGGAGAGCACCAACAAGCTCCTCGCTCAGGAGTTCCTGACCACCTACCTCGCCACCGACGACGCCCAGCGCGCGCTGTACGAGGCCGACCCCCGTCTGCCGGCCTGGAAGACCCTCGCTGCCGAGGTCTCGTCCGACCCGGTCGTCGCCGGCTTCCTCGCCTCCGCCGCCAACGGCGTGCCCCAGCCCTCCATCCCCGAGATGGGCTCGGTCTGGGACCTGTGGAACGCCGCACAGGTGCAGATCATCAAGGGCGGCGACCCCGTCAGCACCTGGAACACCATGGTGACCGACGTCCAGGCAGCCATCGGCTGACCCGCTCCGGGGGCGAGGCACACCGCTTCGCCCCCGGACCCCTCTCGTGAAGGAGATGCACATGTCGGTCCCCCAGGGAACCGTGAGCGAGAGCGCGCCGCCGCCCCGCACCCCCGATCGGCCGCAGCAGGCCGAACCCCACGGCCGTCGCTGGTCGGGCCTCGGCTGGGGCTTCGTCGTGAAGCTCGTGCTGATGGCCGTCGTCAACGCGTTCGGTCTCATGGGGATCTTCGCCGCCGTCCAGGCCGAGTCGTGGATCATCGCGACCGCCGCCGCGGTGCTGCTCATCGCCGCCGACATCGTCTACTTCACCAAGCGAGCACTGCCGCTGAAGTACCTGCTGCCGGGACTGGCGTTCCTGCTGATCTTCCAGGTCTTCATCTTCGGCTACACCGCGTACATCGCGTTCACCAACTACGGCGCCGGCCACGTCGGATCGCAGGAGCAGGCGGTCGCCGCCGCGCTCGCCCAGGGTGAGCGCCGCGTCGACACCTCGCCCACGTACCCGCTCTCGGTGGTCGAGCGGGGTGGCGAGTACGGCTTCGCCATCGTCGACGACGGCGAGGTCAAGGCCGGATCGGCCGACCAGCCGCTCGAGGTCGTGGGCGACACGTCCGCGACCGGAGCGCCGACCGAGGTCCCGGGCTGGAACGTCGTCTCCCGCGGCACGTTCCTGAGCGACCCCGCACTGCAGGAGCAGATCGTCGAACTGCGCGTTCCCGTCTCGGACGACCCCAACGACGGCTCCATCCGCACGCGCGACGGCTCGACCGGAGCCGTCTACCTCTCGACCCTGACGTGGGATGCCGAGGCGCAGACCATCACGGACACGGCATCCGGCGCCGTCTACACCGCTTCCGACGACGGCAGGTTCGTCACGGCCGACGGCGCAGCGCTGCCGACCGGATGGGTCGTCAACGTCGGATTCGACAACTTCCTGCGCCTCGCAACCGATCCCGGCCTCCTCGAACCGATCGCCCTCGTCACCCTCTGGACCTTCGTCTGGGCCACCCTCTCGGTGCTGATCCCGTTCGCCATGGGTCTCGTGGTGGCCCTGATCTTCAACGATCCGAGGGTGAAGGGCCGGAAGATCCTGCGGACCCTGTTCATCCTCCCGTACGCATTCCCCGCGTTCATGTCCGCGCTGCTGTTCCGCGGCATGTTCAACGCCGAGTTCGGCGTCATCAACGAGTTCTTCTTCGGCGGGGCGAACATCGACTGGCTCGGCGATCCCTGGCTCGCCCGCATCGCCGTGCTGTTCGTCAACGTGTGGCTGACGTACCCGTACTACTTCCTGGTGTGCACGGGCGCCCTGCAGGCGCTGCCGTCCGACACGCTCGAGGCCGCGTCGATCGACGGGGCCGGCCGCGTCCGCCAGTTCCGGGCGATCGTGCTGCCGCTCGTCCTGGTGGCCACCGCTCCGCTGCTGATCTCGTCATTCGCCTTCAGCTTCAACAACTTCACCGTCATCTACATGTTCAACAGCGGCGGGCCGGCGATCCCCGGCGCGCCCTACGCGCTCGGGTCCACCGACATCCTGATCTCCGCGATCTGGGACATCTCGGGCGTCTCGGGCGGCGCCGCCGACTACGGCCTCGCGAGCGCCCTGTCGATCCTCGTCTTCATCGTGGTCGGCGCGATCTCCGCCCTGGCGTTCCGTCAGACCCGCAAGCTGGAGGAGTACCAGTGATGTCCACCACCACCGCTCGCCCCACGTCAAGCCGCGCCGGCGCCCGCCGTCGCCGGTGGCTGCTCGAGGTCGGCTGGAAGTACCTCGTCGCGCTGGTCATCCTCTTCTACGCGATGTTCCCGCTGCTGTACGTGCTCTCTGCGGCGCTCAACCCGCGCGGCAGCCTCGCTGCGAGCAACCAGCTGTTCGGCGTGTTCGACCTCGCCAACTTCTCCTCGCTGGGCGGCACGGCCTACTGGACCTGGTACGGCAACACGCTCATCGTCAGCGGCGCGTCGGCCCTCGGCGCCGTGCTGATGGGAGCCGCCGCGGCCTATGCGTTCTCGCGGTTCCGCTTCCGCGGCCGCCGGCCGGGCCTGACGGCACTGCTCATCATCCAGATGTTCCCGCAGGCCCTCGCCTTCGTCGCGATCTTCCTGATGCTCCTGGCCCTCGGCGAGGTGTTCCCCGCCCTCGGCCTGAACTCGAAGATCGCCCTCATCTGCGTCTACCTCGGCGGCGCACTGGGCGTGAACACCTTCCTCATGTACGGGTTCTTCAACACGATCCCGATGGAGCTCGACGAGTCGGCGAAGATCGACGGCGCGACCCACGCACAGGTGTTCTGGCGCATCATCATGCCGCTGGTCACCCCGATCCTCGCGGTCGTGGCGCTGCTGGCGTTCATCGCCTCGTTCGGCGACTACATCATCTCCAAGATCGTGCTGGTCTCCCAGGACAACTGGACCCTCGCAGTCGGCATGTTCCAGTGGGTGTCGAATCAGCTCGCGAGCAACTGGGGCCTGTTCGCCGCGGGCGCAGTGCTGGCGTCGATCCCGGTGCTGGCGCTGTTCCTCGGCCTCCAGCGCTACATCATCGGCGGGCTGACCGCGGGCTCCGTCAAGGGCTGACCCGCACCTGACCCCCACTCGACCGGTCCCGGCACGCCTGACCTGCGGGAACGCACCGTCCTCGCGAGAACGTACCCTCGGCGGTGCGTTCTCGCGGCGGCGGTGCGTTCTCGCGTTACTTCTGACCGCGAGCGGCGAGCGCGGCCTGGTACAGGTCGCGCGATGACAGACCCGTCGCGGCGGAGACCTCGGCGGCGGCGTCCTTGAGTCGGATGCCGTCGGCGACGAGGCGCTGCACCTGCACGAGCGCATCGGCAGGATCGGTCTCGCTCGCACCGGCGCCGTCGACGACGATCACGATCTCACCGCGCACGCCGTCGGCTGCCCAGGCGGCGAGCTCGGCGAGCGTTCCCCGGGCGACCTCCTCGTGCAGCTTCGTCAGCTCGCGACAGACCGCGGCGCGACGATCCGCCCCGAACGAGGCGGCCATCGCCTCGAGAACGTCGGCGATCCGTGAGGGCGCCTCGAAGAAGATGAGCGTGCGCTGCTCGCCGGCCAGCTGGTCGAACAGTCGCCGCCGCTCCCCCGGCTTGCGCGGCGCGAAGCCCTCGAAGGCGAACCGGTCGGTCGGCAGGCCCGAGACGGCGAGCGCGGCGAGCACGGCGCTCGGTCCGGGCAGCACTGTCACGGTGACCCCGGCCGCGGCCGCCGCGGCGACCAGGCCGAACCCGGGGTCGCTCACGGTGGGCATGCCCGCGTCGCTGAGGACCAGCACGTCCTCCGTGCGTGCGCGTTCGACGAGCTCGTCGGCACGCTGCTTCTCGTTGTGGTCGTGGAGGGCGATCAGGCGGGGACGGTTGCCCACCCCGAGCCCCTGCAGCAGCCGCTGCGTGGTGCGGGTGTCTTCCGCGGCGATCGTGGTGGCGCGCTCGAGGGCGTCGACGAGCCGGACCGTGGCGTCGCCGAGGTTCCCGATGGGCGTCGCGGCGAGGATGATCACCGCCCCAGCATAGGCTGGCGGCGTGACGACGACCGCTGAGCCGCTGCTGCCGAAGACGCGCCCGGCGACGCTCCTCGACCGGTGGCACGGGCGCATGAACGGCGACCCCGTGTTCGCCCGACGCGTCGCCTGGATCGCGCCCCTGGTCATCACGGCGCTGGCGGCGGTGCTGCGCATGTGGAACCTCGCGCACCCCCACGCGGTGGTCTTCGACGAGACCTACTACGTCAAGGATGCCTGGAGCCAATGGGTGCTCGGCTACGCGGCGACGTGGCCCGAGGGCGCCGACGAACGCTTCCTCGCGGGCGAGACCGACATCTTCACGACGACCGGCAGCTTCGTGGTGCACCCCCCGCTCGGCAAATACCTCATCGGGCTGCCGATGGCGCTGTTCGGGGCCGACTCGACGTTCGCGTGGCGCTTGGGGGCGGCCCTCGCCGGGACCGCGTGCGTCCTCGTCCTCTACCTCCTCGCACGCAGCATGTCGGGCTCGGTCGTCTTCGCCTCGTTGACGTCGGGACTGCTCGCGATCGACGGCCTCGGCATCGTGATGAGCCGCGTCGCACTGCTCGACATCTTCCTCACCCTCTTCACGCTGCTGGCGTTCTGGTTCGTCGTGCTCGATCGTCGCCGGCACCGGGTCGTTCTGGCCGAGCGCACCGCAGCACGGTGGGACGACGTGGGCGCGCCCGCATGGGGACCGGTGCTGTGGAACCGCCCGTGGGTCATCGCGGCAGGAGCGGCCGCGGGCGCGGCGACGGCGGTGAAGTGGTCGGGCGTGTGGGTGCTCGCGGCGATCGGCATCTACCTCGTCGTCAGCGACGCGCTCGCCCGGCGCCGCGGCGGCATCCTGTTCTGGCCGGCCGACGCGACGGTCCGGCAGGGCCTCGTGTCGTTCGTCCTCCTCGTCCCCGTCGCGCTCGCGGTCTACCTCGCCTCGTGGGCCGGGTGGTTCGCGACCGACGGCGGCTACGACCGTCACGCCGCCGACGCGCGGCCCGCGACCGGCCTGTGGTCGGTGGTGCCGTTGCCCCTGCAGAGCCTGTGGCGCTACCACGAGTCGATGTACGGCTCGACGGCGGGCATGTCGACGCCCCACGCCTACGCGAGCCCCGCCTGGCAGTGGCCCCTGTTGCTGCGCCCGACCTCGATGTACGCCGGGAGCACCCCGGGGGGCACGGATTCGTGCGCCGACCCCAACGGATGCTGGGAGATCCTCTACAGCATGCCGAACCCGATCGTGTGGTGGGCGGGCGTCGCGAGCGTCCTGTACCTCGTCTACCTCTTCGCCCGCACGCGCGACGAGGTGTACGGGATCGTGCTGACGGGGATCGTGGCGACATACGTGCCGTGGCTGCTCTTCCCCGAGCGGACGATCTTCCAGTTCTACACGGTGCTGATCCAGCCGTTCCTGCTGCTCGCGCTCGTCTTCGCGATCCGCTCCGCCGTGCGGGCGTCGCGGAGGGATGCCGCCCGACCGCGAGCCGTCGAACGGGTCGTGCTCGCCTTCCTGGTGCTCGTCATCGTGCTGGCGGCCTTCTGGTTCCCCCTCTGGTCGGCGATCTCCGTCCCCTACGAGTTCTACCGGCTGCACAACTGGCTGCCCGGCTGGGTCTGACGCGCGATGGTCGCCGCGCCGTAGGCTGGGCGCGTGTTCCGCTACCCGACGCCCGACGACGCCCCCGGCGCGGGATACGCGATGGTCACCGACCGCTTCGCTCTTCTCCTCGGCGCGGGCGCGGGAGACGGCCTCGCCGCCGCGGTCTGGGAGACGATGACGGCACGGGATGCCGCCTTCGAGGACGTGCTGTCGGTGATCGCTGCGGTCGGTATCGGCTCGTTGCCGGACTTCGCCCTCGTCGAGCTCGTCGACGCGGGCTCGAGCGCCGTCTCGGTCGCCGTCCGCGGCGCCGCCACGATCGATCTCCACGGGCCCCAGCGCAGCAGCTACACCGGCAGCGGTGTCGGCACCTGGGTCGAGGGCTCGGCACAGCACGTCGCCGGCATCTCTCTCGGACTCGGCGCAGCGCCCGGGCACGCCCTCCTCCCCATCGGTCGCGGCGTCGTCCGCTCCGACGCACTCGCCTGGGGCGCGTCCGCCCCCGCACCGGCCGCCCCGGCACCGGCCGCCGCACCGAGCGCCCCCGCGCACGCCGACCTCGACCCGCTCGAAACGTTCGCGGTCGACCGTCGCACGCTGTCCGAGGCCCTCGGCCCCCGGCGTCGCTCACGCGCGGAGGCGGACCACCGGGATGCCGTCGCAGCCGATGCGGCAGCGCCGCCCGCGCCGCCGACGCTGGACGTCGACGACAGCACGGTGCTCGGCTCGCGCCGCCCCGGCCCCGCCGTCGCAGCCGCGCCCGCCGCGCGCCGGTATGTGCTCCGTCTCGAGCCCGGCGGTGAGCTGCCCCTCGACCATCCCGTCGTCCTTGGACGGGCGCCCCGTGCCGCCGAGCACCCCGGGGCACGCATCGTCAACGTCACCTCACCGCGCAAGGAGGTGTCGAGCACGCACGTCGAGGTCCGCCTGGACGGTGATCTGCTCGTCGTGAGCGACCTCGGCTCCACCAACGGCACGATCGTGCGGGACGCGACGGGCGAGGTGGCGCTGCTGCGGGGCGGGGCGAGCGCACGCGTCTCGCCGGGCGCCGTCCTCGATCTCGGCGACGGCATCCTGGCCGCCTTCGAACCGTCTCCGTGAATCGGCGTCCCGCGATTTCCCGGCCCGACCCCCGTGTGTTAGAAAAATCTCACGGGATTCGGATTCCGGGGGACCCTGAGACAGTGCCCCCGTCGACAGGGGGTGCATGACTCGTGGCGTCGAGACTGCCCTCCGCACCGCCCGGCCTTGCCGGCTTCACGTACGTCCGCCCGCTCGGTACCGGCGGCTTCGCCGACGTCTTCCTCTTCGAGCAGAACCTTCCCCGCCGCCCCGTGGCGGTCAAGGTGCTGCTGGAGGACATCGTCGATGAGAGCCTGCTGCGGATGTTCAACGCCGAAGCCGACGTCATGGCGCGGCTGAGCTCGCACCCCTCCATCCTCACGATCTACGAAGCCTCGATCTCGTCCGACGGCCGGCCCTACATCGTGATGGAGTACTGCCCCACCTCTCTCACGAACCGCTATCGCCGCGAGGTGATCCCCGTGGCCGAGGTGCTGCAGCTCGGCGTGAAGATCGGCTCGGCGTTGGAGACCGCGCACCGGTCGGGCCTGCTGCATCGCGACATCAAGCCCTCCAACATCCTCATCACCACCTTCGGGACCCCCGTCCTGTCGGACTTCGGCATCGCGGCCGCCATCACGGGACGCGCCGACGGCGACGAGGTGTTCGCGATGTCGGTGCCGTGGAGCGCGCCCGAGATCATCGAGGAACGCGTGTCCGGGTCCGTCGCCGCCGAGGTCTGGGGGCTCGGGGCCACCCTGTACTCGCTCCTGGCCGGACGCAGTCCGTTCGAGCGCGCCGGCAGCGGGCAGAACAGTCGCGAGCAGCTGAAGTCGCGCATCCGCAAGGCCGCGTACACCCCGATCGGACGCGCCGATGTGCCCGAGCGCCTGGAGCAGGTGCTGGCGCGGGCGATGAGCCGCGACCCCTCCGCGCGTCACGCGACGGCTGCCGAGCTCGCGCACGACCTCCAGCTCGTCCAGCACGAGCTCGGGCTCGCCCACACTCCCATGGAGGTCGCGGTCGACGAGTGGGCGGCGGCCGGGGCGACCGTCGACTTCGCGGACGACCGGGCACGCGGACCCGTGCGCCCCTCGGTCGCCTACGAGTCGCGCCGGCCCGCGCGCACCCCGCGGGCGGTCGACCGACGTCCCGACGAAGGCACCATCCTCGCCGGAGCGGAACCGGCCCACCGCCTCGGCACGGCCGCACGCGTGGCGCTGATCGCGGGAGCCGCGCTGGTCGTGGCCGGCGCGGGCGCCCTGACGACCCTCCTCCTCGTCGGCGGAGGCTTCTGACGTGTCACGACGCGACAGCACGCGCCCTCGCGTGCGCCGATCCACGTGGATCTCGGCCGGCGCCGTCACCGCGATCCTCGCCGTCGCCGCGACCCTCGCCGTGGTGTGGCCCGGGTACGACGCGCAGACCACACCGCCGGACGATCCCACGGTGTGGGCACTCCAGAACGGCACCGGCAGCGGCTATGCACGGGTGAACCTCGAGCTCGGCGAGATCGACACCGTCAAGCGTGTCGACAACGGCAGCGAGCTCGTCCAGACGACCGACCGACTGTTCGTCTACAGCGACGGCTCCTCGCAGTTCTCCGACGTCGACATGGGCCGGCCCGCCGACCTCACCGACGAGGCGGAAGACGTGTTCACGCCGACTCCGCCCGGGACCGCCGACATCGCGGTTTCCGGTGACGCGATCGCCTATCGCACGGAGGCGGGAGGCGTGTACGGCTCGAGTCTGTCCGGAGGCGGCGAGGCGATCCCGATCGACCCGTACGCCGATGCCGACGTCCCCGAGGGTCAGGAGCGCCCGCGCTTCGTGGCGACATCCGTCGCCGTCGACGCGGCCGGCACCGTCTACGCCTACTCGGCCGCGGAGAGCCGCGTCGTGCGGGCCGAGTCGCGCACCGGCAGCGTCCTCGGCGAGGATGATGCGCCCGCCGAGGCGGAGACCGCACAGCTGAGCGTGGTCGGCACCCGGTGGGTGCTCCTCGACGAAGCCACCGGCGAAATCTGGGTGCGCGGGCGCGACGAGCCGATCACGACCGACCTCGCCCCGGGCGCGCGACTGCAGGATGCCGCGACCGAGGGCGACCGGGCGTACGTCGCCGACACCGAGGGCATCGTCTCGGTGGACCTCGTCGAGGGAACCGCCGCCCGCTCGCTCGACCGCCCCGGCTCGGGCACCGCGGCGAGACCGGCCGTGCTGGGCTCGACCGTGTACGCCGCGTGGCTCGCCGACGGCGAGTCGGGCGGCTCGCTGTGGTCGAGCGCCGACCCGGAGGCGGTGACCGCGCTCGATTACCGCGGTGCGGACATCGGCGACGACGTCGACCCCGACTTCATCGGCAACGGCACGCGGCTCGCCCTGAACGATCGCCGCTCGGGATGGGTCTGGAACGTCCCGGACGGAGAGCTCATCGCGTCGTCTCAGCAGTGGGACCTCGACCGCCAGATCGACACCGAGCAGCAGGACGACGCGACGTCGGAGCGGGTCGTCGACCCGAAGCCCCCGGTCGCCGTCGACGACGGCTTCGGCGTCCGGGCCGGCACGGTGACGCTTCTGCCTGTGCTGCTGAACGACCACGACCCCAATGAGGACGTGCTCAGCATCGACCCCGCGTCGCTCGAGAACCTCGATCCCGCGTTCGGCACGGCGTCGATCACGGGAGAGCAGCAGCAGCTGACGGTCGCGGTGTCGCCGGATGCCTCGGGGACCGCGACGCTCCGCTACCGCGTGACCGACGGCACCGCCGCCGACGGGCTCCTCTCCGATGCCGCGACGGTGACGCTCACCGTCGTCGGTGACGACCAGAACACCGCGCCGGTGTGGTGCGGTCTCGAGGGGTGCCTCGCCACGTGGCCCTCGCTGAACGTCGCCCCCGGCGGAACGGTGTCGGCGGAGTTGCTCGAGGGCTGGGTGGACCCCGAGGGCGACCCCGTCTTCCTCGCCGGCGCCGCCAATGACACCGGCGTCGGAACCGTGACGACCTCTCCCGAGGGCACGCTGACCTACCAGCATCCCGACCCGAACGCGACCGAGGCGCTCGCCGTCACCGTCACCGTGACGGTCTCGGATGCGCGCGGTGCGACCGTCACCCAGCCGCTCACCATCACGGTGACGCCGACGCCCGAGCTCACCGCCGAATCGTTCGCCGTCACCGGCGTCGTGGGCGAACCGCTCGACGTCTCCGTCGCCCCGTACGTCACGGGCGCGGCCGGGCCGGTCGCCCTCAGCGGCGTGGTCGCCCTCGACGAGGCGCAGTCCACGGCAGCGGCCAACCCCGCCGCCCTCAGCATGGTGGTCGGCGCCTCGGCGCCCGGCTCCTACCTCGTGCAGTACAGCGTCCGCGACGCGCTCACCGAGGTCACCGCGACCGTGCGCGTGACGATGCTCGCCCCCGAGGCAGCCGGGATCAGCACACCGCCCCTCACGGCCTTCGTGCGGCCGAACGAGGACGCGACCATCGACGTCGCGTCGGCCGTGTCGAACCCCGCCGGCTCGGTGCTGCTCCTCAGCGACATCCGTCCCGAGAGCGACCCCTTCGCCTCGCTGGGCGTCGATGTCGTCGGCCAGAGCCTCCTCCGAGTGAGCGGCACGACCGACTCGGGCGAGCCCGGCCGACTCGGGGTGGTGCGCTACACCGTCTCCGACGGCAGCGGCAGCGCTGCGGCGACCGCGCAGGGCGAGCTGACCGTCGTGCTGCTGCCGACCGCGAGCGCAGAACCGCCGATCGCGGTCGACGACGCGGTGACGGTGCGCGCCGGCACCCAGATCGACATCCCCGTGCTCGACAACGACACCGCCCCGTCGGGTGCCCTGATCGCGATCGATCCGTCATCGATCGTCAACGAGACCGGCGGCGGGCTCGCGTTCGCGACGACCCGTCTGCTGCGTTACCTCGCTCCCGAGCAGGCCGGCACCTACGCGCTCACCTACACCGTCTTCCGCCTGGGGTTCCCCGAGGTCACCGACACCGCCCGCGTGACCGTGACCGTCGTGGGAGACGAGTCGAACCAGGCGCCGCTCCCCCGCACGCTCGTCGGTCGGGTGCTGAGCGGCCAGTCCGTCAGCATCCCGCTCGACGGATACGCCGTGGATCCCGACGGCGACCCGGTGGTGCTCGATCGCATCGCCGCGCAGCCCGAGCAGGGCTCGGCGACGATCTCCGCCGACGGGTCGGCGATCGTCTACACCAGCCCCGACGGCTTCAGCGGACAGGTCAGGTTCCGCTACGCCGTGCGCGACCCCAGCGGCGCGACCGGCACCGCCGACGTCCGCATCGGCGTGATCGACACCCAGACCGACCCGAGCCCGGTCACGTACAGCGACTACCTGCAGGTGCAGGTGGGTGCCGACAGCACGGCCGTCGTGCGCCCCACCGACAACGACATCGACCCCGCCGGCAGCGACCTCGAGCTTCTCAGCGTCGCGCCGAACGCGCAGGAGGGGTCGAGCGAGTACGACGCGCTGAGCGCCCTGATCGGAACGGTCGAGAACGGCGCGGTGACGCTGCGCGCGGGCGAGGTGCTCGGCACGTTCTCGTACACCTATTCGGTGCGCAACGAACGAGGCGACACCGCCATCGGCCTCATCGTGGTCAAGACCGTGCGCGAGCCGGTACCGGATTACCCCGTCGTGCGCGACACCGTGCTGACGCTCGAGAACCGCGAGGACTTCCCGCAGGGCATCGATGTCCTCGACGGCCAGGTGTCGTGGAACACCGGCGACGTCTCCGGCCTCCGCCTCTCGCTGTGGGGCGAGGCCGACGACCTGACCGTCGACGGCTGGGAGATCTCGGGCGAACTGCCCGAACGTTCGCGGCTCATCCCCTTCGAGGTCGCGGGCACCGCGTTCGACGGCACGGAGGTGACCTCGTACGGCTTCCTGCGCGTCCCGGGCGAAGCCGACGTCCGGCTCGCCCTGCGCGAGGGCTTCCCGCCGCTGCAGGTGCGAGAGAAGGAGAGCGTCGAGGTCGATCTCGCCGACGCGGTGCGGATCCCGCGCGGTGCGACGCTCGTGATCGACGAGGGCCTCCGCCCGGGAGGCGCGCGCTCCGAGGCGGTCTGCAGCGTCGTGTCGGGAACCACCATCCGCTATTCCGCCGGCGCCGGCGCTCCCTGGACCGACAGCTGCATCGTGCCGGCACGACTCGACACGCAGGATGAGCCGACCTTCCTCACCCTGCGCGTGATCATCGAGGCGGAGATCCCGCAGCCGAGCCTGCGGAGCGCGTCGCTCACGGTGAGCCCCGGGTCGACCCAGACCTACGACCTCGCGCAGATGGTGCAGTGGGCCGGCCGCGCCGACTGGGAATCGGTCCGTTACGCCGGCGCCTACGGCGGCGATCAGTTCGCCGTGACGATCGAGGGCGGCACGGCGACCGTGACGGCGGCGGATGCCGCGCGCCCGGGTCGCCAGGAACCCGTCGCCATCACGCTTCCCAGCCACGCCGACACCGGTCCGGCGAATCTGCTGTTGACCGTCGGCCCGGCGCCATCGACGCTCCCGAAGGGCGGGTCGGCTGTGCAGACATGCTCGCAGTCGGGCGGCGCGACCTCGTGCACGATCGAGGTCATCGGCGGTGCCGGCGAGGTCAACCCGCTTCCGGGGACGCCGCTGCGCCTCGTGGCGGCGAGCGGCCCCGGCAACTGCACCGGTGTCTCGTTCTCGCGCGCGAGCGACACCGCGGTCCGCGCCACCTGGCAGGGCGACGCCCCGGGCGCGGCGGAGTGCACCGGCAGCTTCACCGTCGAAGACGCTCAGGGCCGGCAGTCCAGCGGAGCGCGAAACGGCCAGGTCATCCTCGACCTGCAGGGCCTGCCTGCCAACCCCGCCCGCATGGAGTGGACCGCGTACACCGGAGACTCGGTGACCCTGCGGGTCACCTCCGACGGCGGCTCGTACCCCGCCGTCCAGGGCTACCGGATCCTGGCGGACGGACGCGAGGTCGCCTCCTGCCCCTCCTCCGGCTCGTGCTCGCCGATCTCAGCCCCCGTCGGCGAGAAGATCACGTACGAAGCCCGCGCCTACAGCTCCGTCGGCGAATCGCGCTCGACGGTGCGTGCACAGGCCTGGGCCTACCGCCCGCCGGCACAGCCCAGCGGCTCGTCGTTCGAGCCCGTGCCCAACGGGCGCGACGGCGGCCGCGCGACCATCACCGTGACCGGGCTGGATGCCACGACCGGCAGCGTCCGCCTCACGGGTGGCAGGCAGGGCTCCGACACGCGTCCGGTCGTCGGCGGCACGGCCACCTTCACGAACTACGACGTCGGCTCGAACTCGGCGACGACCCTGACGGCGACCCCCCTGACGACCTTCGACCTGCCGCCCATCGCCGCGGGCTCCTCCGAGGGCCAGGCGCGCGCGGTCACGGCGCATGGTGTCGGCGCCCCCGGGCTCACGCTCGCCGAGACGAACACGTCGGACTCGATGACCGTGACGGCATCCATCGCGCGCAACGGCGACGGGACGCAGACACTCATCGGTTTCAGCGACCAGTCGGCCGAGGCGTGCCGACCGACCAGCTCGGCGACCAGCCAGCAGTTCGAGGCTCAGGCGTTCCGCCGCAAGACCGTGTGGGCGTGCGCGGAGCACACCTTCGACGGCGAGCGGGGCTTCGGAACCACGACGGCCGAGGTCTCGGCGCGCCCGGTCGGCCGCATCGGAGCCCCCGCACCCATGACGTTCAACGTCGCTTCCCGCCCCTCCGGGTCGCAGGCGTCCGGCTTCCGCTACGACGCCAGCGGCCTGTCCGAGCCGGGTGAGAAGCCGTTCGACGACGCGGTCCTGCGCCTGTACCTCAACGGCGAGCCCCGCGACTCGTTCGCACCTCGCCACAACGCCCCCGACGACCGCTGGACCGCGAGGTGGTGCGACTCCCTCCTGGGCGTCGACGGGGCGTGCTCGGATGCCAGCCCGATCTCGGCCGCGTCCCGCAGCGCTGATTACCCGGTGTCCGTCGCGACCGACAACCTGCCGACCTGCCGGTCGGACCAGGCGGCGCCGGACTGGTCTCCGGCGGGCTTCGGCTCGAACGTCGTCGACGTCGAGCGCACCGTCGACGAGGGACCGCTCGGCGGACCGCGCAGCGTGCAGTGGCGCCTCACCTGGCGTGGCGCCCTCGCGGGGCTCGATCCGCTGACGGTGCGCATCGAGTGTCGCCTGATCGCCCCGCCGCCCACCCCTGAACCGACGCCGACGCCCACACCCACGGGCGACACCCCCTGACCCCGCCGCACGGCGAAGCGAGAGGACACCATGAGCATCACCCCGGAGCAGACGAGCTGGTTCCAGGAGACGTTCGCGACGCTCGTCGACAACGTCGAGAAGGTCGTCCTCGGCAAGCGGCACGTCATCGAGCTCGCCTTCACCGCGATGGTCTCGGAGGGACACCTGCTGCTCGAGGACTACCCCGGCACCGGCAAGACCTCGCTCGCACGAGCGATGGGTCAGACCGTGCAGGGCACGAGCAGCCGCATCCAGTTCACCCCCGACCTGCTGCCCGGTGACGTCACCGGCATCACGGTGTACGACCAGAGCCGGGGCGAGTTCGAGTTCCACCAGGGGCCGATCTTCGCCAACATCGTCCTCGCCGACGAGATCAACCGCGCATCTCCCAAGACCCAGTCGGCACTGCTCGAGGTCATGGAAGAGGGACAGGTCACCGTCGACGGCGTCAGCCGCCGGGTGGGCGTGCCCTTCCTCGTCGTGGCCACGCAGAACCCCGTCGAGCAGGCCGGCACCTACCGGCTGCCCGAGGCTCAGCTCGACCGCTTCCTCATGAAGACGACGCTCGGCTACCCCGATCACGCCGCGACCGTCCGCATCCTCGAGGGGGCAGCCGACGCGCGGCGCGAGGTCTCCCCCGTCATCACCCCCCAGGGTGTCGTGAGCATGGCCGACATCGCCCGCGGCGTGTACCTCGACGCTCTCGTCCTCGATTACATCGCCCGGATGGTCGAGGCCACCCGGCTGGCGACGGAGGTGCGACTCGGCGTCAGCGTGCGCGGCGCCATCGGCTTGACGAAGGCGGCGAAGACCTGGGCCGTCGCGCACGGCCGCAGCTACGTCACCCCCGACGACGTCAAGGCTCTCGCGGAGCCCGTGCTCGCCCACCGGCTGATCCTCGACCCGGAGGCGGAGTTCGACGGCGTCACCGCCGGCGCCGTGATCGGGCAGGTGCTCCTCGACACGGTGCCCCCGAGCCAGAGAGAGACCGTGTGAGCTTCGACACCGAGTCCCGTCTGACCCGGACCTCCATCGCGGATGGCACGGGGTTCGCGCGCACGCGGTTCGGAACGACCGGCCGCACGACCGTGCTCGCGGTGCGCGGCGTGCAGTCGTGGCGCCGGCTGCGGCGCGCGGCGACGGCGAGTGCGCGGTGGGTCGCCGAGACCGTCACCGTCGCCGGCTGGCTGATGGTCGTCACGGCGGTTGCGGGACTCGGCATCGGCCTCAGCCTCGGGCTCATGGAGTTCGTCGCCGCCGGCGTGGTGGCGCTCGTCCTCCTCGTGCTCTCGGTTCCCTTCCTCTTCAGTGCCCGCGCCTACCAGGTCGACCTCCGGCTGGAACACGATCGCGTGGTCGCCGGCACGCAGGTCGAGGGAACGCTCGTCGTCACCAATGTCGGGGCGGCCCCGGCTCTCCCGGGCCGCATCGACGTGCCCGTCGGCGACGGCATCGTCGACGTTCACGTTCCGCTGCTCCGCCACGGCCACACGCACACCGAGCAGGTCGTGGTGCCGACCCACCGGCGCGGCATCGTCACGGTCGGTCCCGCACGCACCGTCCGGGGCGACCCCCTCGGCATCCTCAAGCGCGAGGGCACGTGGGACGACGTGCACACGCTCTACATCCACCCGGTCACCACGACGCTGCGCAGCACCACGACCGGCTACATCCGCGACCTCGAGGGCAGCGCATCGCGCACCGTCGTCGACGCGGACTTCTCCTTCCACGCCATCCGCCCCTATGTCGCCGGCGATTCGCAGCGGCAGATCCACTGGAAGTCGACCGCGAAGACCGGCACGCTGATGGTCCGGCAGTACGAGGAGACCCGGCGCAGCCGCATGGTGATCGCGCTCGCGGCCGGCGACGACGAATACGCCTCCGACGACGAGTTCGAGCTCGCCGTGAGCGCCGCGGCGTCGCTGGGCATCCGGGGGATCCGCGACGGCCGCGACGTCGATGTCGTCGTCGGCGGCGAGGTGCCCGAGTTCGCCCGGCGACGCATCCGCACCATCCGCGAGCTCACGACGATCACCACCCGCACCCTGCTCGACGACCTCGCCGGGCTCGACCGCCGGGAACACGTCAGCCCCCTGCGCGATGCCGCCTCGCTCGCGGCCGAGAGCCACCCGGACGTCTCGATCGCGTTCCTGGTGTGCGGGTCGCCGCTCACCCCAGCCCAGCTGCAGTCCGCCGCTCTGGCGTTCCCCGCAGACGTCGGGGTCATCGCCGTGACATGTTCGCTCGAGGCCGAGCCGGGGTTCCGCGCGCTCGGCGCGATGTCCGTGCTCTCGATCGGCCTGCTCGACGACCTCCGCCACCTCCTGTCCCGGGCGGCGCAGTCGTGAGCGCGCCGGCTCGCCGCGACCTGCGCGCCCGCCGCGCGTCCCGTACGCCCCTCCGCTTCCTCCTCACGCAGGCGGCGGTGCTCGCGCTCGTCGTGGCGGTCGGCGCGCTCGCCGCGTGGCCCATCTACCGCAGCGTCTCCTTCGTCGTGCTGGTCGTGGTCGCCGTCGTCGCCGGCGGAGCCATCGCGACCGCCGGGCTGCGGTGGCGATGGAACGGCTGGTGGCTCACGCTGGCGACGATCGTCGCCTACATCGGGCTCGGCCTGCCGCTGGCTGCGCCCGGTTCGCTCGGATCGCCGGCCCAGGCGCTGCAGGGTCTGCGCGGCATCCTGACGGCACCCGTGACGGGCTGGAAGGACCTTCTCACCCTCGAGCTGCCCCTCGGCAGCTATCAGGCCACACTCGCTCCGGCGCTGCTGGTGTTCCTCGCCGTCCCGGTGCTCGCGCTCTCCGTCGCATGGCGCGGCGGACGATGGTGGGCGCTCGCCGTCGTCGTCGCGCTCGTGCCGACCGTGTTCGGCGTCGCCTTCGGCTCCACAGCCCCCATGCCCGCGGTGGGGATCGGACCGGTGACGCTCGCCCGTGAGGCGCTCGTGGGCATGGCGGCCCTCGTGGCCGGGCTCGTGGCCATCGTGTGGCGAACGACGGCCGACCGGCGGCGCGCGATCGCCACCGCGACGGCCGCGTCGGGCGTCCGCATCGGTGGCCGCCCCGTGCGCGGGCTCGCCGGTCGGGCGGCCACGGCGGCGGGGATGGTGGCTGTCGCCGTCGTCGGCGCGACCGTCGTGGCGCCGTGGGCGCTCGCGGGCTCGCCGCGCGAGGTGCTTCGCGCCGACATCGACCCGCGGCTCGAGCTCGCCGCCGAGCTCAGCCCCCTGGGGCAGTACCGTGCGTCGTTCTCGGACGAGCAGTTCGAGCAGCCGATGTTCCGCGTCGAGGCGCCGGCGGGAATCGATCGGGTGCGTCTGGCGACCCTGCCGTTCTACGACGGTCGCGCGGCCCGCGTCGTCGACCCAGCCGCCGCGCCCGATGACCCGCGGTCCTCCTTCACCCGCGTGCCCTCTGCTCTTCCCGCCGCGACCGGGTCGTCGACCGGGTCGGCCACTGTCGCGATCGACGGCTGGAACGAGGTCTGGATGCCGACGGTCGGCGACGTCACCTCGATGGCCTTCGAGGGTGACGACGGTGCCGCCCTCGCCGACGGCTTCTACTACAACGCCGAGACCGCTGCGGGCGTGCAACTGGCCGAGCCGGGCCTGGCCGCGGGCAGCGAGTACCGGCAGGGCACGGCGTTCGCGGAGGAGATCCCGACACTGGGGTCGCTCGAGCCGGCGCGGTCGGGTCCGACGCTCAGTGAGGATCTCGTGCCGGAGAGTCTCATCCGCTGGGTGGACGAACATGCGAGCGGCAGCGGCGGCGCGAGCCTCGAGGAGCTCATCGAGCTCCTGCGCGCGCGGGGATTCCTCAGCCATGCCCTCACGATCGACCCCGCCGCGCCGCCGCTGTGGGCGCGGGCTCTGGGCGACTACGCCTTCCAGCCGAGCCGCGCCGGGCACTCCACCGACCGCATCGACCAGCTCTTCGCCGATCTCCTCGCCCGCGAGGACGAGGTCGGCGACGCCGACGACGCCGCGCTCGTGGCTGCCGTCGGCGACGACGAGCAGTTCGCCGTGGCCGCGATGATGATCGCCGACCGTCTCGGCTTCGACGCCCGCATCGTCGTGGGAACGCGGTTGACCTCGGCGGACGAGACGCTGGCGACCTGCGACGACGGCGTGTGCACCGCCGGCGATGTGGCGGCATGGCTCGAGGTCCGCGGGGTCGATGCCGCGTGGGTGCCCGTCGACGTCACGCCGCAGCACGCCGTCTTCCCCTCACCCGACACCCAGCAGCGTCAGGACCCGAAGATCCCGACCGAGGTGCGCCAGGAGCAGGCCGACACGGTGCAGCCGGCCGACGCCAACCCGAGCGACGGAGGCCGGAGCCCCAGCGACGACACCGCGACGTCGCAGGACCTCACGGCACTGTGGACGGCGCTGCGGATCGGGGGCGTGTCCCTTCTCGTGGTGCTGCTGCTGTTCGGACCGTTCGCCCTCATCGTCCTGGTGAAGGTCGTGCGGCGGCGCGCCCGCCGCGCCGCCACCGATCCCGTGGAGAAGTTCACCGGTGGCTGGCAGGAGTTCGTCGACGCCGCCGTCGACCACGGCCTTCCCGGCCCGGGATCGCGGACAAGGCACGAGCTGGCGGCCGCATACGGCGGATCGACGGGCGCGACCGAGCTGGCGACCCTCGCCGACCGCTCCGTCTTCGACGTCGCTCCCCCCGACGAGGCCGAGGGCGAACGCTTCTGGGACATCGTCGAGTCCGAACGCTCCCGGCTGGACGAGGGCCTCGGCTTCTGGGCTCGACTGCGCACCCGGGTGTCGCTCCGTTCCCTGCTGAGCCGGGAGCGTCGGGCGCGCGCTGCGCAACGGCTGCCGCGCGGACGGCGGGATCGATAAGGTGGCACGCGGCACGCGCAGGATGCACCGCGCTCGAGGGCAGGAGAACAAGTGAGGGCACACGGCTTCACGATCGAGAACGCAACGGCGATGATCGCGCTCGGCGGGGGGAACGCCTCCCCCGCGGGTGCGTTCGCGGCGCTGGGCGTCGTCCAGGTCGTGCTCGGCATCGCCGTCTACGTCTGGACGGCGCTGGCGCTGACGGCGGTGTTCCGTAAGGTCGGCATCGAGCCGTGGCGAGCCTGGGTCCCGGTTCTCAACATCTGGGAGCTGTTCGTCCTCGCCGGGATGCGCGGCTGGTGGGCGGCGGTCCTCGCGGGTGGGGCCGTGCTCGTCACCATCGTGGCCGCCATCGTCGGCGGCCTGTTCGCCGGCGTCGCGCTCAACGCCGGCTTCGGCGGCGACGCGGGAAGCGCCGCCGGCGCGCTCGCCGCAGCCGCGATTGTCCCGTCGCTGCTGTGGCTCGGCTTCCTCGCCTTCGCACTCGTCATCCACATCCGGATGCTGCGCGCGCTGTGTCGCGGGTTCGGTCTGGGCACCGGATACGTCGTGCTGGGGGCCCTGCTGTTCCCGGTCTGGGCGAGCATCGTCGGGTGGGGCTCCGCACGCTGGCTCGGCCGCGACGCTCCCGTCGAGCCCGCTCCGTTCCGATCCGGCGGCGGCGCCGAGGTCGGCCCATCGGCGCCCCTCACAGGCCCGGCCTCCGCCACCACCGCCCCCGCGTCCGCGGCGGTGCCCGCTCCCGTGCTGTTCGCACCGTCGACCCCCGCCGCCGACGCATCCTCCGCTCCCGCCGGCTCGGCCGCTCCCGCCGCGCCCGAGCCGATCAGTGCGAGCCCCTGGGCCCCGCCGCCCCCGCCTGCCGCATCCGAGAACCTCGACCCGGCACCGCAGTCCTGGTCCGCTCCCGCCGCTTCCGCCGTCCCGGCCCCGGTAGCAGTACCCTCCCCGAGTCCGATCCCGAGCCCGATCCCCGCCCCGGCCTCGCCGTCGCCGCAGTCCGACGAGAGCGAGCTCGACGAGCACACCGTCCTGGCCGCTCGTCGCGCTCCGCAGGCGACGCTGCTGCTTCCTGACGGGTCGTCGGTCGTCCTGTCATCGTCGGCCGCCGTGCTCGGACGCAACCCGCTCGCCCCCGACGACATCCCGGACGCGCAGATCGTCCCCGTCGACGATGTGACCCGCACGATCTCGAAGACCCACGCGCTGCTGCAGCACTCCGCAGCGGGTTGGACGATCACCGACCTCGCATCCACGAACGGCGTGTTCGTGGGCCCGGACGAGGTCGAGGCGACCGGACCCACGACGGTTTCGGGCGTCTTCCATCTCGGCGACGCCGAGCTGCACCTCTCCGAGGCCTGATGACCACCGCGACACCCCCGATCGACGTCCACGTCACCAGCGGCAGCCGCACCGACACCGGGCTGCGCCGGGCCGTGAACGAAGACGCCCTGCTCGCGCAGTATCCCGTCTTCGTGGTGGCGGACGGCATGGGCGGGCACGACGCGGGAGACCGGGCGTCGGCGGCGGTCGTCGAGGTGTTCCGCCCGCTCGTGGGCCGCGACGACCTGCGGCCGGAGGAGGTGGCCGACGCGGTCGATCGCGCTCACTCCGCCGTCGCCGCCGTCGCCGCCGGGACGACCCGCGGAGCCGGCTCCACGCTCTCGGGGGTCGTCGCCGTCCAGCAGGGCGGGGTGCGGCGCTGGTTGATCGTGAACGTCGGCGACTCGCGCGTCTACCGCCTGCTCGCCGAGCGCCTCGAACAGCTCACGATCGACCATTCGGTGGCGCAGGAACTGGTGGATGCCGGGCAGCTGACGCGCGACCAGATGGCGACCTACGAGGGGCGGAACGTCATCACCCGCGCCATCGGCGGCGAGCGCAGCCGTGCCGACTTCTGGCTGATCCCGATCGTGACGGGCGAACGCATCGTCGTGTGCTCGGACGGGCTGACCGGCGAACTTTCCGACGAGGCGCTTCGCGCGGGGCTAATGATGGGCGGCTCGCCGGCGCAGACGGCCGAGTCGCTCGTGACCCAGGCTCTCTCGCACGGGGGCCGCGACAACATCAGCACGATCGTCCTGGATGTCGTCGCCGGCGGCATCAGCCCTCGCCTGGAGGACACGACGGGCGGCATCATGAACAGCGAGTCGGTCACCGCGACGGTCGAGGTGGCGACGGCACGGTCTCGACGGCGCCGCGCGGATCATGGCTGAGCTGCGCCGCCGCCCCCGGCCCGAGGCGCACGCCCCCAGCGAGATCGCCGGCCGCACCGTCGACCGGCTGCTCGCCTCGGGCGACCGCGCCGACGTGTACCTGTACCGGGATGCCGCGGGCCGCGATCCCGTCGCGGTGAAAATCCTGCGAGATGCTCTCGCCGACGACGAGCAGGCTGCGTTCGCGACCGCGTGGCCGCATCTGATCGACCTGTCGTCGCATCCGAGCGTCGCGTCGATTCATACAGCGGGGACGACGGAGGACGGGCGCATGTACCTCGTCATGGAGTACTGCTCACGCGCCGACCTCGCCGAGACGACGGCTCGCCGGCCGGCGAGCGTCCCTGAGGCGCTGAGCCTGCTCGTCCGTCTGTGCGGCGCGGTGGAGACCGCGCACCTCGCCGGCATCGCCCACGGCCGGCTCCGCATCGAGAACGTGCTGATGACCGACTACGGCTGGCCGGCGCTGATCGGATTCGACAGCGACGCACTGCTTCGCCGGGGCGAGCGCACCGGGTCGTCCAGCGCACGGGCAGCCGACGTCCACGGCCTCGCGGTCGCCGCGACGGAGCTGCTGACGGGGAGACCCATCGCCGAGGCCGGAGCATCCCGGGCGGGCGCCGACTCGGTGCCCGCCGCGTTGGAGGCCCTCGTGATCGCGACGCTCGAGGCCACCGCGACCGGCGGCGGACCCTCCGCGGCGGAGTTCGGGCGGGAGCTCCAGGGCGTCGAGGCGGATCTGCACCTCCCCATCACGCACCTCGACATCCGCGCCGCCGACAGCGGGCCGCACGACACGATCGACCACACGGTCCTGTCGACGCGGCGCGCCGCCCCCGACGACCACACGGTGCTCGCGAGCCGCCGTCGGACGGACCCGGACCACGACGTCGACCCCGACGACCGGACGACGATCTCGCACCGTCACACGCCGGGGCCGGACGATCGCACCACCGTCGTCGACCGGCACGTGACCGCCGACCCCGACGCGGACCACACCGTCCTCGCGAGCCGGCGCACCACCTCCGATCGCGACGAAGACCACACCGTCCTCGCGAGCCGCCGCACCCCCGCCGACCCCGACGAAGACCACACCGTCCTCGCGAGCCGGCGCGCCACCGCCGAGGCCGCCGAGGCGGAACCGACGGCGCTGGTACGGCGTTCCCGACGCGATGAGGTCGTGCGCGGTCGCGTCGACACCGCCCGTCTCGCGTCCGAGCCCGACGACGGCGGCGAGCGCTACCGGGTGCGGGTCTCGCACGAGCCCGCTGCGGTCACCCGGGTGCGGGTGGACGCGCCGGTACGGCAGCCGAACCCGGCGGGCACGACCCGCCGGCGCAGGAACGGGACGGTCGTCGCGGTCATCGGGGCCGGGGTACTCGTCCTCGGCGCCGCCGCCACTGCCCTGGTGATGATCATCGGAGGAGGAGCATGACAGCCATCGAGCACGACACCGACGAGCACGACCGCGAGGAGGTGGAGCCCGCCCCGAAGGAGACCGCGGAGAGCGTCGCCATCGAGTTCTGCGGCGAGTGGTTCCGACCCGTCGCGGGCACGACCTACGCGATCGGCCGTGACGCCGACCTGATCATCGACACCAACCCCTACCTGCACCGCCGGCTCCTCGCCGTCGACGCCGAGCACGGACTGTGGTGGCTCTCCAACACGGGCCAATCCATCTCGGTCAGCCTCGCCACTCCCGATGGGGCTTATCAGGCGGTGCTCGGTCCGGGCGCCCGCGTCCCCCTGGTCTTCCCCGCTCTCGTGGTGATGTTCACGGCCGGGGCGTACACCTACGAACTGACCGTGCACACCGACGGCTCGCGCTTCACCGTTCGCGACAGCTTCCCCCGCACGGCGGACGAGCATGTGGGCACGACGACGGTCGGCGCCGTGGCGCTCACCGCGAGCCAGCGCCTGCTGCTGGTGGCCATGTGCGAGCCCATCCTCCGCGGCGGCATGGTGGGGTCGAGCCAGGTGCCCACCTCGGCCGCGGCGGCCGAGCGACTGGGCTGGCCGTTGACGACGTTCAACCGCAAGCTCGACAACGTCTGCGACAAGCTCGACCGTGAGGGCGTTCGCGGTCTCCGGGGCGGCGTGGGCAAGCTCGCCACCAATCGCCGCGCCCGTCTCGTGGAGCACGCGGTGCTCTCGCGGCTCGTGACCGCTGCCGATCTGCCGCTCCTCGACGAGATCCGCAGAGAACAGGCCTGAACCGGCGCCGCGGCGTCGTACGATGGAGGGCTGTGTCTACGCCCGCCCCCGTGATCTCCTTCCCGCCCGAGCTGCCGGTCAGTGCGGCACGGGATGAGATCGCGCGCGCCATCCGCGATCACCAGGTGGTCATCGTCGCCGGCGCCACCGGGTCGGGCAAGACCACCCAGCTGCCGAAGATCTGCCTCGAGCTCGGGCGCACGAGCATCGCGCACACGCAGCCGCGCCGCATCGCCGCGCGCACGGTCGCCGAGCGCATCGCCGCCGAGATGGAGGTTCCGCTCGGCGGCGCGGTCGGCTACAAGGTGCGCTTCACCGATCAGGTCTCCGCCGACACGCAGGTGGCCCTGGTGACGGACGGCATCCTGCTCAACGAGATCCACCGCGACCGGATGCTGCGCCGGTACGACACGATCATCATCGATGAGGCCCACGAGCGCTCGCTCAACATCGACTTCCTGCTGGGCTTCCTCCGCCGAATCCTGCCCCGCCGGCCCGATCTGAAGGTCATCGTCACCTCCGCGACGATCGATCCCCAGAGCTTCGCCGCGCACTTCGCCGATGCCCACGGCGAGCCGGCCCCGATCATCGAGGTCTCCGGACGCACCTATCCCGTCGAGGTGCGCTACCGCCCGCACGACGACACCGGCGGCGACGACACGGCTGCCGACGACGTCGACGGACTCGTCGCTGCGCTGCGCGAGCTCGACCGCGAGGCCGACGGTGACGTGCTCGTCTTCCTGCCCGGCGAGGCCGAGATCCGCGACGCGATGGATGCCGTGCGCTCGGCCTACGCCCGGGATGCGCGCCCGACCGAGGTGCTCCCCCTGTATGGCCGGCTCTCGGCCGCCGAGCAGCACCGCGTCTTCGAGCCCTCGCGCGTGGCCGGCGTCCGGCGCCGCGTCATCCTCGCCACCAACGTCGCCGAGACGAGCCTCACCGTCCCCGGCATCCGCTACGTCGTCGACGCCGGGACGGCGCGCATCTCGCGCTACAGCAACCGGTCGAAGATCCAGCGCCTGCCGATCGAGGCGGTGTCGCAGGCGTCCGCTCAGCAGCGCGCCGGTCGCGCCGGCCGGACCTCGGCGGGCATCGCGATCCGCCTCTACGCCGAAGACGATTTCACCTCGCGGCCGGAGTTCACCGAGCCCGAGATCCTGCGCACGTCCCTCGCGTCCGTCGTGCTGCAGATGCTCGCGCTCGGTTTCGGCGACATCGCCGATTTCCCGTTCTTGACCCCGCCGGACTCGCGCGGCGTCAAGGCGGCGTTCGACCTGCTCGTCGAGCTGCGCGCGGTGCGTCGCGACGACACGGGCTCCTGGCGTCTCACCGACACCGGTCGTGAGATCTCGCGACTGCCGATCGACCCCCGCTTCGCCCGCATGCTCGTCGAGGCTCGCACTCTCGGCGTCTCGCGCGACGTCCTCGCCATCGTGGCCGGGATGTCGATCCAGGACGTGCGCGAACGACCCGAGGAGCGACGCGAGGAAGCCGACCGGCTGCACGCTCGGTTCACCGACCCCACGAGCGACTTCCTGACGCTGCTGAACCTGTGGAACCATCTGCAGGACCAGCAGCGGGACCTCGGATCCAGCGCGTTCCGGCGCACCTGTCGCGCGGAGCACCTGAATTACGTCCGGGTGCGGGAGTGGTTCGACGTGCACCGTCAGCTCACCGCCCTCGCGCGCGGCGAGCGGCGCCAGGACCGGGACCACGATCGGCATCGTGATGAGAAGCCGTCCGGCCGGTCCGGCGAAACGGACGCCGCGTCGACAAGCGCCACCGGAGCCGCACATCCCGATCGGGTCCACCGCGCGATCCTCGCGGGCCTGCTTTCGCAGATCGGCATCCTCGACACCCGCACCACGTCCGCCCCGCGCTCCGGCACGGCTCGCGCCGGAGGCGGCAAGCCGCAACGGCCCCGAGCCGAGTACCGCGGCGCCCGTGGCGCGAAGTTCGCGATCTTCCCCGGCTCGGGCCTGCGCAAGGCATCACCCGACGCGGTCATGGCCGCTGAGCTCGTCGAGACCTCGCGCCTGTACGCGCGCACCGCCGCGGCCATCGATCCCGCGTGGGCGGAGGAGCTCGCCGGCGACCTCGCTCACCGCTCGATGAGCGACCCGCACTGGTCGAAGGATGCCGGCGCCGCCGTCGCCGCCGAGAAGGTCACGCTCTTCGGCGTCGAGATCGTGCCGCGCCGGCGCGTGCAGCTCGCCGGGCGCGACCGCGAGCTCGCGCGCGAGCTGTTCCTCCGCCACGCGCTCGTCGAGGGCGACTGGAACTCGACGCACCTCGACAAGCGACTCACCGCGTTCGAGCGTCGCAACCTCGAGCTGCGGCGACGTCTCGAGAAGATCGAGGAGCGCGAACGGCGTCGCGACATCCTCGTGGGCGATGAGGCCGTGTTCGCCGTCTACGACGCCCGCATCCCGCGTGACGTGTTCGACGTGCGGTCGTTCGAGGCCTGGTGGCGCGACGCCGCGTCGCGCACCCCCCGTCTGCTCGACATGACCGAGAGCGATCTGGCCGGGGATGCCGCGGGAAGCGACGAGCGCGCCTTCCCCGCCCGGTGGCGTCAGGGCGACCAGGTGCTCTCGCTCGCCTACCGCTTCGAACCGGGCGCCCCCGATGACGGTGTGAGCGTGGTGGTGCCGCTGGCACTGCTGGCGTCGCTCCGGCCCGACGGCTTCGACTGGCAGGTGCCGGGCCTGCGCGACGAGCTCATCGCGGGGCTGCTGCGGGCGCTTCCCAAGGCCATCCGCCGCCACGTCGTCCCCGCCGCCGACTGGGCCTCGCGCTTCGCCGAGGAGCTGGCCGGAGACGGACCCGAGTCGCGCGACGGCCTCCCCGCGCGCACGCTGCGCGACGCGCTGGCCGCCCGCATCCAGCGCGTCGCGAACCAGCCCGTCACGGCCGCCGACTTCGATCTCGAGCGCGTTCCCTCGCACCTGTCGATGTCTTTCCGCGCCGTGGACGAGCGCGGGCGCGCCCTCGGGTCGTCGCGCGATCTCGCCGAGCTGCAGGAGCGGCTCGCCCATCGCAGCCGCGCTTCGGTCGCGCGTTCCCTCGCGAAGGCTGCGCCGCGACCGGGAGCGCAGCCTGCCACCGCGCTCGCGGCCGCCGCTGCCGCGAGCGGCGACCGTGCGACCGGCGGCGACCGGGCGACCGGGATCGCGGAGCAGACCGGCCTGACCGACTGGACCTTCGGCGACCTCCCCGAGCTCGTCGACACACGCGTCGCCGGTGGTGTCGTCCGCGGGTACCCCGCGCTGGTCGACGAGGGCGCGACGGTCTCGCTGCGCATCGAGGCGACGCCCGAGCGAGCGGCTCGCCTCACCCGGGCGGGTGTTCGGCGACTCGTTCTGCTCGCGGTGCCGTCCCCGGCGACGTACGTCCTCGACCATCTCACGGCGCCCGAGAAGCTCGCCCTCGCCGCATCCCCGTATCCGTCGGCGAAGGCCCTCATCGAGGATGCGCGCGTCGCCGTCGCCGATGCCGTCATCGACCGGACCGCCACAGCTGTGCGCACTCCGGACCAGTTCCGGACGGTGCGCGACGCGTTCTCGGCGGCGGTCGTCGACGAGCTGTTCCAGGCGGTGTCGCTGAGCGCACGGATCCTCACCCTGCAGCGCGACGTCGAGCGGGCGATCCGCAAGGAGAACTCCATGGTCCTGCTCGCGGCGCTCGGCGACGTGAAGCAGCAGCTGACGGGCCTGGTGTTCCCCGGCTTCATCTCCCGCACGGCGACCACGCGGCTCGCACACCTCCCCCGCTACCTCCAGGGCGCGCTCGATCGCGTCACGACGCTGAGCGACAACCCCGGCCGCGACCGGCAACGGCTCACCGAGTACGAACGCGCCGCGGTGCTGTTCGCCGAGGCCGGGGGAACCATCCCGCTGCCGGACGACGCGCCGCCGAGCCTGAGCCGTGCTCGCTGGCTGCTCGAGGAGTACCGCGTGAGCCTGTTCGCGCAGCGCCTCGGAACCGCCGAGCCCGTGTCGATCCAGCGGATCACGAAGGCCCTGGCCGGCAAGGACTGATCTGTCGGTAGCGTGGCCCCATGGCCCACGCAGTGACGTACTCCCGATTCGGCGGACCCGAGGTCCTCACCCTCAGCGAGATCGAGGTGCCCGCGCCCGGCGCGGGCCAGGTTCGCGTCCGTGTCATCGCGGCCGGTGTGAACCCGATCGACCACAAGCTCCGGGCCGGGATCCGCCCCTCGGCGACCATCTCGAAGCCGCGCCGTGTCGGCAACGACGGCGCCAGCGTCGTCGTCGAGGTCGGTGCGGACGTCGAGGGTTTCCGCGTCGGCGACGAGGTCGTGGTCTTCGGGGCGAGCGGCGTCTACGCGACCGAGATCGTCGTGACCCCCGACAAGCTCACGCCGCTGCCCGCCGGTGTGTCACCGGCCGTCGGGGCGGCGCTCGGCATCCCCGTGGCGACCGCCTACCAGGCGCTGCGCTCGCTCGATGTCGGCCCCGCCGACACCCTGCTGGTGCACGGTGGCAGCGGCTCCGTCGGGCAAGCCGCCATCCAGTTCGCCCGGCTGCGGGGAGCGGCCGTCATCGCGACCGCGAGCGAGGCGCGCGCCGACCGCGTGCGCGAGCTCGGCGCGATTCCCGTGGCCTACGGCGACGGTCTCGTCGAGCGCGTCCGCGCGGCGGCTCCGCAGGGCGTCTCGGTCGTGCTCGACGGCGCGGGCACCGACGAGGCGCTGACGACATCGCTCGAACTCGTCGAGGATCGCAGCCGTATCGCGACGATCGTGCGCGGGGCGGATGCCCCGCGCCTCGGCATCCAGGCCTTCTCCGGCGGCAGCCCCGATCCGCTGACACCGCAGCAGGTCGCCTGGCGCGCCGAAGCGATCCCCGTCGTGGCCGCGCTGCTCGCCGCCGGCGCCTTCCGTGTCGAGCTCGGGCCCGAGCTGCCGCTGGCCGACGCCGCGGAGGCTCACCGCCTGGTCGCCGCGCACACCCCGGGCAAGATCACCCTGCTCCCCTGAGGGCGCACGAGAACGGCGCTCGCGCCGGCCATCCCCGAGAGGATGCCGACGCGAGCGCCGTTTTCGTCAGCTCGGTGCGTCAGTTGCCCGAGCGGCGCTTGTTGTAGACGTCGAAGGCGACGGCCAGCAGCAGCACGAGCCCCTTCACGGCCTGCTGCCACTCGATGCCGATGCCCATGATCGACATGCCGTTGTTCAGCACACCGATGATGAGGCCACCGATGATCGCGCCGCCGATGGTGCCGACACCGCCCTGCACCGCCGCGCCGCCGATGAAGGCTGCCGAGATGGCCTCGAGCTCGAATCCGTCGCCCGCCTTGGGGCCGGCGAGGTTCAGTCGAGCGGTGAAGATGAGGCCGGCAAGGGCTGCGAGCACGCCCATGTTCACGAACAGCCAGAAGTCGGCGCGACGCGTCTTGATGCCCGAGAGCTCGGCGGCGTGCCGGTTGCCGCCGATCGCGTAGATGTGGCGCCCGAAGACCGTGCGGTTCATCACGATGCCGTACACCAGCACCAGCACGGCCAGCACGATCAGGGTCACCGGGATGCCCTTGTACGACGCCAGCGCCCAGGTGAACCAGCCGATGACGAGAGCGATGAGAGCGAGCTTCGCGACGAACCAGACCAGCGGCTCGACGTCCTGCGAGTACTTCTGGCGGCCGGCACGGGTGCGCCACTGCTGCACGACGAGCGCGACGATGCCGAGGGCGCCGATCGCCAGGGTGAACAGGTCGGGATCGGATTCGCCGAAGATCCCGGACAAGAATCCGTTGCCGAGCGCGCGGTACTCGGTCGGGAACGAACCGATGTTCGCGTTGCCGAGCACGACGAGGGCGAGCCCGCGGAAGATCAGCATGCCCGCCAATGTCACGATGAACGCGGGTATGCCGACGTACGCGACCCAGAAGCCCTGCCAGGCACCCACCGCGGCGCCGATCAGCAGCGACAGGACGATGGCGAGCCACCACGGCATCCCCATCTTCACCGCGAAGACGCCCGAGACGGCGCCGATGAAGGCGGCCACCGAGCCGACGGACAGGTCGATGTGACCGGCGATGATGATCATGACCATGCCGATGGCCAGGACCAGGATGTAGCCGTTCTGGACCACCAGGTTCGACAGGTTCTGCGGGCGCAGCAGGATGCCGTTGGTGAGGATGGCGAAGAGAGCGACCACCGCGATCAGCGCGATGAAGATGCCGTTCTTGCCGAGGTCGGCGAGGATGTGGCCGAGCCACCGGGTGAACCGGTTCTCGTTCGGGTTGATCCCGCCGCCGGCGGCGGTTTCGGGAGCGAGCGTGTTCTGAGACATTCGAGGATCTCCTGCGGCCCCGCTCAGCGGGGCTTCTCCATGGTCATGAGTTTGAGGACCGACTCGGGGGTCGCGTCGGCGATGGGCAGCTCACCGGTGATGCGCCCCTCCGAGAGGGCGTACACGCGGTCGGAGATGCCGAGGAGCTCCGGCAGCTCGGACGAGATCACGATGATCCCCTTCCCCGCTGCGGCGAGCTTGTTGATGATCGTGTAGATCTCGTACTTCGCTCCGACGTCGATGCCGCGGGTGGGCTCGTCGAGGATGAGCACGTCGGGGTCGGAGTAGATCCACTTCGACAGCACGACCTTCTGCTGGTTGCCGCCCGAGAGCTTCCCCGTCTTGGCGAGCACGGTCGGCGCCTTGATGTTCATGCTCTTGCGGTACTGGTTCGCGACCGCGAACTCCTCGTTGTCGTCGACCAGACCGGCCTTCTCGAGCTTCTTCAGCGAGGCCATCGAGATGTTGCGCTTGATGTCCTCGATGAGGTTCAGCCCGTAGGTCTTGCGGTCTTCGGTGGCGTAGGCGAGCCCGTTGGCGATGGCCTCCGAGACGGTGCGCGTGCGGATCTCCTTGCCGCGCATGAAGACCTTGCCCGAGATGCGGGTGCCGTAGCTGTGTCCGAACAGGCTCATCGCGAACTCGGTGCGCCCGGCGCCCATGAGCCCGGCGATGCCGACGATCTCGCCCGCGCGCACGGTCACCGACACGTCGTCCACGACCACGCGGGTCGGGTCCTGCGGGTGGTGCGCCGTCCAGTTCTCGACCCGCAGCAGCTCGTCGCCGATCTGCGGCTCGTGGTCGGGATAGCGGTGCTCGAGGTCGCGACCCACCATGTCCTTGATGATGCGGTCCTCGGTGACGTCCTTCTTCGAGATCGTCTCGATCGTCTTGCCGTCGCGGATGACCGTGACGCTGTCGGCGACCTTCTTGATCTCGTTCAGCTTGTGGCTGATGATGATCGACGTGATCCCCTGCTCGCGCAGGCTCAGGATCAGGTCGAGCAGGTGGTCGGAGTCCTCGTCGTTCAGGGCTGCGGTCGGCTCGTCGAGGATGAGGAGCTTGACCTCCTTCGACAGCGCCTTGGCGATCTCGACGAGCTGCTGCTTGCCGACACCGATCTGATTGACCTTCGTCGTCGGGTTCTCCTTGAGCCCGACGCGGCGCAGCAGGTCTGCCGCTGCGAAGTTGGTCTTGTTCCAGTCGATGAGGCCGCCGACGCCGGTGCGCTCGTTGTTCAAGAAGATGTTCTCGGCGATCGAGAGGTACGGGCTGAGCGCCAGCTCCTGGTGGATGATGACGATGCCGCGCGCTTCGCTGTCGCGCAGGTTCTTGAACTCGACGGTGTCGCCCGCGTAGACGATCTCGCCGTCGTAGGTGCCGTGGGGGTAGACCCCCGACAGCACCTTCATGAGGGTCGACTTCCCCGCGCCGTTCTCGCCGCAGATCGCATGGATCTCGCCGCGTTCGACGGCGAGGTTCACATTCGAGAGCGCCTTGACGCCGGGGAAGGTCTTGGTGATCCCGCGCATCTCGAGGATGGTTTCGCTCACGTCTCCGACTTCCTTGTGGGGTGGATGGTGGTCTCGGGTCCGGGGGGGGGGGGGGGGGGGGGGCGCCCCCCCCCCCCCCGGGGGGGGGGGGGGGCGGGGGGCGGGCCCCGCGCGACCCCCTGTTTTGGCAGCCCGCGGGGGGGGGGGGGGGGGGGGGGGGGGGGGTGGGGGGGGGGGGGGGGGGGGGGGGGGGGGGCCCCCCCCCCCCCCCGGACCCGAGGATGGGCGGATGCCGCGGCTCAGAGACCGAGCTCTTCGGCGGTCCAGTAGCCGGTGTCGACGAGAGCCGACTGCACGTTGTCCTTGACGACGGGCACGGGCGAGAGCAGGAACGACGGGACGACCTTCACATCGTTGTCGTACGTCTCGGTGTCGTTGATCTCCGGCTCCTCGCCGTTGAGCGCTGCGACGGCCATGTCGGCCGCGACCTTCGCGAGCTCACGCGTGTCCTTGAAGATCGTCGCGTACTGCTCGTCCGCGAGGATCGCCTTGACGGAGTCGACCTCGGCGTCCTGACCCGAGATGACGGGCCACTCGTCGCCGACGGCGTAGCCGGCGCCCTCGAGCGCCGAGATGATGCCGCGCGAGATGCCGTCGTAGGGCGACAGCACGGCGTCGACCTGGGTGCCGTCGGAGTAGTTCGCCGTGAGGATGTCCTCCATGCGGCTCTGGGCGGTCTCGCCGTCCCAGCGCAGCGTGGCGGCCTGCTCGATGTCGGTCTGGCCCGACTTGACGACGAGGGTGCCGTCGTCGACGAAGGGCTTGAGGACGTCCATCGCGCCGTCGAAGAAGAAGAACGCGTTGTTGTCGTCGAGCGAGCCGGCGAAGAGCTCGATGTTGAACGGTCCGGCGGGCGCGCCGTCGGTCGGGTTGCCCTCGAGGTCGGTCAGGCCGAGCCCATTCAGGAGCGTCCAGGCCTGCTGCTGGCCGACGAGGAAGTTGTCGAACGTCGCGTAGTAGTCGACGTTCTCGGTGCCGACGATCAGGCGGTCGTACGCGATGACGGGGATGTCGGCGTCCGCGGCGTTCTGCAGCGCCTCGGTGAGCGTCGTGCCGTCGATCGAGGCGACGATGAGCGCCTCGGCGCCCTTGGTGATCATGTTCTCGATCTGGTTGACCTGGGTGGGGATGTCGTCCTCGGCGTACTGGAGGTCGACCTGGTAGCCCTGGTCCTCGAGAGCCTTCTTGACGGCGTTGCCGTCCTGGATCCAGCGCTCCGAGCTCTTGGTGGGCATCGCGACGCCGATGAGGCCGCCGTCGCCGCCGCCCTCACCGCCGCCGGCGCCGCCGCCGGTGCTCGAGCATGCCGAGAGCGCCAAGGCGCCGACGGCGAGCGTCGTTGCTGCGTACAGGAACTTCTTGTTCACTGTGTGTCCTTTCCAGTGACTTCACTGTCTTGCGGGAAATGGTGACCGCGCCCCGGTGCGGGGCTACCGGCGGTCGTCGGTGGTCTGTCCGTAAACGTTCTGATACCGGTCGTAGAGCCTGTCGATCGCGTCCTG